>JAFXTN010000023.1 GCA_017535785.1 Butyrivibrio sp.
TATGCCTGCAAAGAACAGCTCATATAATACGCATATATATAAACTTTGCGAGGAATGTGGCATCAAAAAACCTTTTAGCATGCATACCCTTCGTCACACATTTTCGACCCGCTGTATAGAGGCTGGTATGCCGCCGAAGGCCCTACAGAAGATACTCGGGCATGAATCTTACGTAACAACTTGTGACACGTATGTCGGTTTATCGGAGGACTCTAAGCGAGATGCTGTTAGACAGTTTGAAGAATATTTTAATAGAATTGATGCCTGATAATACATGAGTTTTACGCCCACTAAAACCAGTGGGCGTAAGAATATCATTTTACTGGGCGTAAAAATGGGCGTAGACCCAAAAATAAATCAAAGAAAAGCCCGTAATTACGGGCATGGAGGACATATTATGAAACTAGGAATCGTAGGTTTACCCAACGTAGGTAAGTCGACACTTTTCAATTCACTTACAAATGCAGGAGCACTTGCTGCGAACTATCCTTTCGCAACCATTGACCCTAATGTGGGTGTCGTTGCCGTTCCGGATAACAGACTTAAGCAGCTCGGTGACCTTTATCATTCCAAGAAGGTGACACCTGCTACTATCGAGTTCGTTGATATCGCCGGACTTGTTAAGGGTGCATCCAAGGGAGAGGGACTCGGAAACCAGTTCCTTGCCAACATTCGTGAGACTGATGCGATCGTGCACGTAGTAAGATGCTTTGAAGATCCCAACGTTGTTCACGTAGACGGAAGCGTAGATCCTGCGCGTGATATAGAGACGATCAACTTAGAGCTTGTTTTTGCTGATCTCGAGGTCCTTGAGAGAAGAATAGCCAAGGTTTCCAAGACAGCCAGAATGGACAAGGCTGCGGCCAAAGAGCTTGAGGCTTTAAATAAGATCAAAGCGGTTCTCGAAGCAGGCAAGATGGCAAGAGAGCTTGAAGTAGACGATGTCGAGGAGAAAGCATTTATCAACACTCTCGATCTTCTTACATGGAAGCCTGTGATCTATGCTGCAAACGTTAAGGATGAGGATCTTGCTGACGACGGAGCATCCAATCCTTATGTTAAGGCGGTAAAAGAGCTTGCTTCAAAGTCAGGCAGCGAAGTATTCGTTATCAGTGCTCAGATCGAAGCTGAGATTTCAGAGCTTGATGAGGATGAGAAGGCTGAGTTTCTTGAGAGTATGGGACTTACAGAGTCAGGACTTGATAAGCTCATCGCAGCAAGCTATAAGACTCTCGGACTTATGAGCTTCCTTACATCAGGTGAGGACGAGACAAGAGCTTGGACTATCAAGATCGGAACAAAGGCACCTCAGGCAGCAGGTAAGATCCACACTGACTTTGAGAGAGGCTTCATCAAAGCTGAAGTTATCAACTATCAGGATCTTCTTCGTGAGGGCTCGATTGCAGCCGCTAAGGAAAAGGGTCTTGTACGTATGGAAGGTAAAGAGTACGTTGTTCAGGATGGCGACGTGATTCTCTTTAGATTCAACGTTTGATCGTTACACATAATTATTAAAGGGGAGAAAACACTATGCCGGACATAATGGAGAAAATGGACATTGCGTTCCCGAATCTCAACATATACCTTCGAGGTGTACCTAAGACTTTTGAAGTGTTTGGTTTTACCATCGCTTTATACGGCGTGATAATAGGACTCGGATTTTTGCTTGCGCTTCTTCTTATAGCTAAGCTTGCCAAAAAGACCGATCAGAATCCGGATGAGTACTGGGACCTTGCGGTCTATCTGATCATCTTTTCAATAATAGGAGCGAGGATCTATTACGTTCTTTTTGCATGGGATGCTTATAAGAACGATCCGATAAGCGTTCTTTATATCAGAAACGGCGGACTTGCTATTTACGGCGGAGTTATCGCAGGATTCCTTACGGTTTATATCTATTCCAGGATAAAAAAGAAATCCTTCCTTCGCTATGCTGATACGATAATGCCGGGACTTGTTCTCGGACAGGCAATCGGAAGATGGGGCAACTTCACTAACAGAGAGGTGTTCGGTGAATATACGAACGGTCTTTTTGCTATGAGACTTCCCATTGAGATGGTAAGAGCCGGTGATATATCGGAGCTTATGAGAGAGCATATGAGCACTGCGACCAACTATGTTCAGGTAAGTCCCACATTCCTCTATGAATCACTTTGGAATGTTGCGCTTCTTATATTATTGCTTCTATATATTAAGCGTAAGAAATTTGATGGTGAGTTAACGCTTATGTACCTTGGAGGCTATGGCCTCGGAAGAGCTTGGATCGAATTTGTGAGAACTGACCGCTTGTATATTGCGGGCACACATATTCCCGTATCCATGGCACTTGCTATCGTGTGCGTTGTGTTTGCGGTTGTATGTGAGATCCTTGTGCGAGGAAAGTTCATTAAACCTAAAGCTTCAGCGGAAAATGATGATGAGATCGAAGCTTCGGCTGAAGATGATGTAGAAAAGAACGATTAACAGAATAGAGATGATCTAAAAAGAGTCGACCTCTTTAAGGGGCTGGCTCTTTTTTATTTTCGGAAAGACCTACTTAAATTTACGAATTTTTTTCAAATTTAAGGTTGTTAAATAAAAATTTATAGTCTATAATGGGGTTAAGTGGTAAAAAGTGTTAAAAAGTGGTTGAAAGTGGTAGAAAATAATTGGGAACAGCATTTAGAGGCGAATACAGTCATTCCATTGACGCCAAGGGAAGACTCATAATTCCTGCTAAGTTCCGTGAACTCCTTGGTGAACAATTTGTGGTTACCAAGGGATTTGACGGTTGTCTTTTTGTGTTCGCTCAGGAAGGCTGGGACAAGTTCGAAGAGAAGCTTCAATCACTTCCCATGGACAAGCCTGAAGCTCGTATGTTGGGACGTTTCTTTATCGCCGGAGCCATAGATGCTGAGACAGATAAGCAGGGAAGAATACTTATACCCGCCAATCTGCTGCAGCACGCAGGTATCGAGAAAGAGGCTGTTATCGCCGGAGTCGGAAACAGAGCTGAGATCTGGAGTAAGGCTGAGTGGGAGAAAGCCAGCTCTTTTGAAGATATAAATGGAATAGCGGCTAAGATGTCAGAGTATGGCTTGAGCATCTAAGCAATGCGCATGGCAGATCGTAAGGATACATAGATGGAATTCAAACATTATTCGGTGCTCCTTGAGGAATCACTGGAAAATCTGAATATAAAGCCCGACGGGATCTATCTCGACGGAACGCTTGGCGGTGGCGGACATTCCTACCACATAGCAAGCAGATTGTCCGATAAGGGGCATCTGTACGGCACAGACCAGGATGAAGATGCAATAAAGGCCGCAAGCGAGAGACTATCAGAGTTTGGCGACAAAGTCACCATTATAAGAGACAATTACGAGAACGCTGTTTCAAGGCTCAGAGAACTGGGAGTTACCGGCGTAGACGGGATCATACTTGACCTTGGAGTTTCATCTTATCAGCTTGATAACGCTGAGAGAGGATTTACTTATAAAGAAGATGTTCCTCTCGACATGAGGATGGACCAGAGGCAGACACTTACCGCAGGCAATATAGTAAACGAGTATTCAGAGACAGAGATCTTTCATATAATACGCGATTACGGCGAGGATAAATTCGCCAAGAATATAGCCAAGCACATATGCATGGCAAGAGAGAAAGCTCCGATAGAGACAACTTATCAGCTGAACGAGATCATAAAAGCTGCGATCCCCGCCAAGATGAGGGAAAAGGGAGGACATCCTTCCAAGAGAACATATCAGGCACTTAGGATTGCGCTTAACAGAGAACTTGATGTTCTCAAGGATTCGCTCGACGGATTCATAGATTTCCTTAATCCGGGCGGAAGGTTATGCGTTATTACATTCCATTCGTTGGAAGATCGTATAACCAAGACCAATTTTAAAAAGAATGAGAATCCTTGCACGTGTCCTCCGGAATTTCCGGTTTGTGTATGCGGCAATGTCTCAAAAGGAAAAGTTATCACAAGAAAGCCTATTCTTCCAAGTGAAAAAGAGCTTTCGGAAAATAAAAGATCACAAAGTGCAAAGCTGAGGGTATTCGAGAAAGCACAGTGATCACGGGAAACATAGTTAGATACGTATTTAAAGGCATGACATTATAAATGGAAAGGAGAGAGAACATGGCACAGTACGTACGCGGCAACGCTGCAAGAAAATTAAATAACGCACCCGCATATGAGCGCAGAAGAGTTCATGTTCACGATCCTTTACATCAGCATAGAAGACGCCACCACATGAGCCTTGGTTATCTTATGTTCTTATCAATTGCCATGGTTCTTATGGTTGGAACGCTTGCTTGGTACATTTCCTTGCAGTCGCATGTCACCAACAGCATCAAAAACATAGCTACGCTCGAAAGCCAGTTAAATAATTTGAAACAAGACAATGATGAAGCGTATAATAGAGCTAATGGTAACGTCGACCTTGAGGAGATCAAGCGTGTTGCCATACAGGAATATGGCATGACTTATGCGACCGAAGGACAGATAGTCACCTATTCCGACGGAGGCGGTAACGATTATGTAAGACAGATCGCACCGATACCGCAGACGGATAGTAAGTAATAAGGAAACGCTTTATAAAATGAAACAGAATGCCCGTGTTAATAAACAGAAGTTCACTATAGGAATGAAGAAAAAGCTGGTAGTACTATTTGTAATTGTGCTACTGGCTTTCGTTGGGTTAGGAGTCAGACTCATCCTGATCACCAAGAATAACGGCGAGGAGTACGAGAAACAGGTGCTTTCACAGCAGCAGTACGATTCGACGACCATTCCTTTCAGAAGAGGAGAGATCAAGGATGCCAACGGTACCACACTTGCTTACAGCGAGAAGGTATACAACGTTATCCTTGATGCAAAGCTCCTTCTTAGAAATGAAAAGTATGTAGATCCCACAGTCAATGCTCTTGTTAAGTACTTTAAGCTTGACGGCGGCGCTATCAGAAACTATCTTAGCGAGCATCCGACATCCCAGTACTATACATTGGCCAAGAAGATTGAGTATGATCAGGTTGCTCCGTTCCAGGATCTCATGACTCCGGGAACAGACACTTATGATGAAAATATCCAGGGCGTCTGGTTTGAGGATAATTATATAAGAAAGTATCCAAACGGAACGCTTGCTTGCGATGTCCTTGGATTTACGACCGGCGACAATATCGGAACTTACGGACTTGAGGAGTATTACAATGATACGCTCAGCGGAACTCTCGGAAGAGAGTTCGGATATCTTGATGAGGATTCAACTCTTGAAAGAACAACGATTCCCGCTACCGACGGTGACAGCATTGTAACTACGATCGACGGTAATCTTCAGACTATCGTTGAGAAATACATTAAGCAATATAATGATGAGCATGTTGATAATGCACGTAAGGGAAACGGCGCCAATAATATAGGCTGTATCATGATGGATGTACACACTGGAGATATCCTTGCGATGGCAAGCTATCCCAACTTTGATCCCAATGATCCCAGAGATACATCCAAGCTGATCGGAATGCCGGCTGTTGATGAAAAAGGAAAGCTGATAAGAGAGTCAGACCTTGATTCCGGCGTATATATCACTCAAGAGATGCTTGATGAGATGCCTGACGAGCAGCTCTATCAAAATTACAACGCTCTTTGGAGAAATTTCTGTATTACGGATACATATGAGCCGGGATCTGTAGCTAAGCCATTTACCGTAGCTACGGCACTTGAAACAGGCTCAATTACAGGTGAAGAGGTCTATAACTGCACCGGTAAATTGGACATCGGCGGATGGGAGATCCACTGTCACAATACCTACGGTGACGGAATGGTTTCCGTAGAAAGAGGAATCACGATCTCCTGTAACGTTGCAATGATGCATGTTGCTCAGGCAACCGGAGTATCAAACTTCACCAAGTTCCAGAAGAGCTTTGGCTTTGGACTTAAATCCAATGTAGATCTTGCGGGAGAAGCAAGAACGGAAAATACTGTCATAAAGCCTGAAGAGATGACACCGACGGATCTTGCGACCAATGCTTTCGGACAGAACTTTGACTGTGACATGATCGAGATGATCGCTGCTTTCAGTTCACTTATCAACGGCGGTTACTACTATGAACCTCACATGGTAAAAAAGATTGTTTCAAGCAGTGGTTCCACGATCAAAAATATAGAACCCAGGATCCTCAGACAGACTATATCTCCGAGTACCTCAGAGAAGATCATTAAATACTGTAATACCGTTGTATCTAACACAGAAGAAGGTACCGGTAAAACTGCAAGACCTGCAGGCTACATGATCGGAGGTAAGACGGGAACAGCTCAGACGAGACCCCGTGGAAACAGGCAGTACGTTGTTTCCTTCATGGGATATGCTCCTGCGGATCACCCCGATATTGCTATTTACGTTGTTGTGGACAGACCTAACGTACCTATGCAGGACGATGCCAAGAACGCAACATGGATCGTTAAGAGAGTTCTTACTGAGGCGCTTCCTTATCTTAATTATCCTATGACTGAAGAAATCAGTGAGAAAGAGCAGGCAGAGCTTGATGAGCTCCGCGCCAATATGGTTACTCCATCAACTCCTAACGGACAGGAAGAGCAGGCCGAAGGCGAGAATGCGGAAGGCGAAAAAGCAGAAGGCGAGAATGCTGAGAATACTGCGGAAGAAGGAAAGACCGAAGAAAAGAAAGAAGATACAGATAAACAGAAGAACGACAAGAAAGAAGAGAAAAAAGACGACTCGAATATCTGGGAGAAATTTGACGTAGACGAAGCAACAGGGTATTATATTGACCCGAATACACATAATCTTGTTAATCCTGAAAACGGAAATGAAATAGGCGGAGATGTTCTGCCTGATTTCGAAGGGGAACCGAAGGCCAATGAGGCTTCGGAAGGAAAGAGTAGTGAGTAATATAGTTAGTGAGGTTTTTAACCGTGAGTAGTTATGTTTTAAGAACTTTTATTCCTGTTTTGATATCTTTTTTTATCGCTGTGATCTCAGGACCTGCGATCATTATCGAGCTCAGAAAGCTCAAGGCCGGACAGACCGAGAGAAAGGAAGGGCTTGCTTCTCATCAGAAAAAGACAGGAACACCCACGATGGGAGGAATTATCTTTCTTCTTCCTTTACTTGTGGTGGGCATCTTTTATGCGCCTACACATAAGGAAGTAATTCCGGTTCTTATTCTTACTTTTGGATTTGGTATCATCGGATTTCTTGATGATTTCATCAAGGTTGTAAAAAAGGATAACCTGGGCCTTAGAGCCTGGCAGAAATTCCTTGGACAGTTTGTTGTTTCCATGGTATTTGCTTTTTACATTGAATGTTGTACGGATCTTTCGCTTGCAATGAAAGTTCCTTTTACGGATATCATGCTTGATTTCGGCTTTTGGAATATTCCGATCATGTTCTTTATCGCGATCGGAACGGCAAACGGTACCAACTTTACAGACGGTGTAGACGGACTTTGTGCGTCTGTGACCGCTGTTGTTGCAGGCTTCTTTGGGCTTGCCGCGATCGTGTACGGGAGCACCGGCGCACAGGTTGTATCTTTCGTTATGATGGGAGCTCTTTTGGGCTACCTTGTTTATAACGTATATCCCGGAAAAGTAATGATGGGTGACACCGGATCTCTCGCGATCGGTGGCTTTGTCACAGGTGTTGCATACGTTATGCAGATGCCTATATTTATAGCTATAGTCGGCTTTATCTATATGTTTGAGGTTATCTCCGTTATGCTTCAGGTGTCATATTTCAAGCTGACAAACGGAAAGCGCATATTCAGAATGGCGCCCATCCATCATCATTTTGAAAAAGGCGGTTGGTCAGAGACCAAGGTCGTTAACGTGTTTACAACAGTCACAATTCTTTTGTGCCTGCTTGCATATATTGGACTGTAATTCAGAGGTATAGAAATGAAAACAAGTGATATTATTGGCAACAACGTACTGGTCATCGGTTCCGGTTTATCAGGTGTCGGTTCCGTAAGCCTTCTAAACAAAGTGGGTGCTAAGCCCATTGTTCTTGAAGAAAACAAGTCTTTGACACAGGAAGACATTAGATTAAAGCTTCACGAAGAAGACAGAGATAAGACAGAAATAATAGTAGGTGAGATTTCAGATGAGGTTCTTGACGGACTTAAGCTTGTAGTTCCAAGCCCTGCGGTACCTCTTGATTCACCCACAGTACTTCGTATCAAGGAAAAAAATATCCCTATCTGGAGCGAGATAGAGCTTGCATATAACTTTGCCAAGGGTAAGGTTGTGGCTATTACAGGAACAAACGGAAAGACAACAACTACAACACTTGTCGGTGATATCATGAAGGCTCACTTCGGAAAGGTATACGTTGTCGGAAATATCGGTGTATCTTATGCCGAAAGCTCGCTTCTTATGGATGATTCATCCGTTACGGTAGGAGAGATCAGCTCTTTCCAGCTTGAAGCGGTAGATAATTTCCATGCCAACGTATCTGCGATATTAAACGTTACACCCGATCATCTCAACAGACACCATACAATGGAATGTTATGCTGCGATGAAGGAGAACATCACCAATAAGCAGACTAAGGACGATACCTGTGTCCTTAACTATGATAATGAATATACAAGAGATTTCGGAAACAGATGTCCCGCCAAGGTTGTTTTCTTTTCAACAAAAGAAAAGCTTGCTGACGGTCTTTTCCTTGACGGAGATGAGATCTACATGAGCACTGCCGGTAATGCGGTGAGCGTGATGAACATCCATGATATGAATCTCGTTGGTCTGTGCAATGTCGAGAACGTAATGGCTGCAATAGCAATGTCTCTTGCAATGGGCGTTCCGATGTCGACTATCCTCGAAGTTATCAGAAACTTCAAGGCGGTTGAGCACAGGATCGAGTTTGTAGCTACAAAGAGAGGCGTTGATTACTACAACGACTCAAAGGGAACCAATCCCGACGCGGCTATTCAGGGTATCAAGGCTATGAGTAAGCCCACTATCCTTATCGGCGGCGGCTATGACAAGGGCAGCGAGTACGACGAGTGGATAGAGAATTTCGGCGATAAGGTCAAGCTTCTTGTTCTTATCGGTCAGACCAAAGAAAAGATCGCTGAATGTGCCAAGAAACACGGATTTACAGATTACGTGTTTAAGGAAACATTTGAAGAGGCACTTGAATTTTGTACTGAGAGCGCCAATGAAGGTGATGCGGTTCTTCTTTCACCTGCATGCGCAAGCTGGGATATGTTCCCCAATTACGAGACAAGAGGCAAGAGATTTAAAGAATACGTTTGCAAATTATAGTATCCAAGAGGTGTTGTTTTGCAGAGAGTAGGAGTGCTTAGAAAACCAAAAGAAGAGTCTTATATCGATTACAGTTTGATCTTTATCATACTGTTTCTTTTGGCGTTCGGACTTGTAATGGTCTATTCTACAAGTTCGTATGAAGCCAACCTGGATCTGGGCGATTCCTCCTATTATTTCAGGCATCAGCTTGTATCTACGGTCATTGGCCTTGTGGCGATGATGATCGTTTCGTACATTCCGTACAGACTTTTTGCAAAATTTGCTTTTCCGATATATATAGCGGCCGCGGTGCTGCTGTTACTGGTTATTCCTTTCGGTAGGACCATCAACGGTGCTAAGAGATGGATCTACATCATGGGTATGTCGGTCCAGCCGGCGGAGGTCGCGAAATTTGCCGTTATTGTATTTTCGGCAGCTCTTATTATCAAGCTCAGAAAAAATCTTATGAATCCCAAGGGATATGCGACGGCGCTCGCTTTTCCTGCATTTTATTCTTTGATGGTTTACGGAATTACAAGAAACCTCAGTTCCGCCATCATCATCATGGGTATCACGGTTGTTATGCTGTTCATATCAACACCCGGCTATAAGAGATATATCATAGCGGCGCTTTCTGTTGTTGCGCTTGTTGGTGTTGTTGTAGTCATCATAGTCAATTCCGAGCATTCAAGCGGAATGAACTACAGATTTGAGCGAGTTCTTGCCTGGCTTGATCCCAAGGCTCACGCCAGCGGTAAAGGTTTCCAGACCTTGCAGGCGCTCTATGCGATCGGTTCCGGTGGAATATTCGGAAAGGGTCTCGGTGAGAGTATGCAGAAGATGGGCTTTATCCCTGAGGCGCAGAACGACATGATATTCTCGGTTATATGCGAGGAGCTTGGACTTTTCGGAGCGATAGCCGTTATGCTCATGTTCCTTCTTCTTATCTGGAGACTCATGATCATTGCAAACAATGCACCCGATATGCTTGGAGCACTCCTTGTTATCGGCGTTATGGGACATATTTCAATTCAGGTGATCCTTAACATAGCGGTTGTTACCAATACGATCCCTAATACCGGAATCACACTTCCGTTTATAAGTTACGGAGGATCTGCAGTTATCATTCAGCTGGCGGAAGTTGGTCTGGCGCTTAATGTTGCCAGGAATATAGGAAGATAAAAATGGCAAAGAGACGCAGGAGAAAATCGTCGATCAAACCGAGACGATTCGAGTTTCATAACAGGTGGCATATTAAAGACTCCATCAGAAATAACAGGAGTCTTTATATTATTGCGCTCATTATTCTTGCGGTTCTTTTGATAATAGCCGGCGTTATTAAATATATCGCCGACAACTATACGATACAAAACGTTTATGTCAACGGTAACAAGCATTATACGGATGAAGAGATAATCGACATGGTAATGACGGACAGGCTCTGTAAGAATTCCATGTATCTCTCGATCAAGTACAGGAACAAGAGTATCAGAAACATTCCGTTCATCGAGAAGATGGATGTAGATATCGTCTCTCCGGATTCGGTAAGGATAAATGTCTATGAGAAGGCTATCGCCGGATATATCACATACCTTGGTCATTACATGTATTTTGACAGAGAGGGAATAGTTGTCGAGAGCTCTTTTGAACCTTCGGACGAAGTCCCGCAGGTTATGGGCCTTTCGTTTAACAGCGTCATAATCCATGAGAAGCTCCCTGTCGAGAACGATGAAGTCTTTGAGGAGATCTTGGATATAACTCAGCTTTTGGCAAAGTACGAATTGCACTGTGACAAGATATTTTTTGACAGCGATTACAACGTCTATCTGTACTTCGGAGGTATCGAAGTAAGCATTGGTTCCAAAGACAATATTGACGAAAAAATAATAGCTCTCAAAAAAATTTTTAGAACCGAGCAACTCGAGGGAAAATCGGGACTTTTGGAAATGAAAGATTATAACGAAGATACGAAGAACACCCCATTTTATCCCAAGAATGAGTGATATTTTGATTTTTTTGGGAATAATCATCGAACAAAAAAACGGGTTGATAATTGGTTTAAAAAATCGTATCATTGATAACAGGAGTTTATAGGTCGTGAAGGAGGAGTTGTTTTGCTCGAGATAAAGTCAAACGATGCGGAATCCGCTTGCAAGATCATCGTTGTCGGGGTCGGTGGTGCAGGTAATAACGCTGTTAATAGAATGGTAGATGAGAATATAACCGGTGTTGAATTCATCGGTATCAATACAGATAAGCAGGCTCTCCAGCTCTGTAAGGCTCCCAAGCTTATACAGATCGGCGAGAAGCTGACCAAGGGACTCGGCGCAGGTGCTAAGCCTGAGATTGGTCAGAAGGCTGCGGAGGAGAGCTCTGAGGAGATTTCAGCTGCTCTTAAGGGCGCAGACATGGTGTTCGTTACCTGTGGTATGGGTGGCGGAACAGGTACAGGAGCTGCTCCCGTTGTAGCTAAGCTTGCCAAGGATATGGGTATCTTGACTGTAGGTGTTGTAACAAAGCCTTTCAGTTTCGAGGCTCGTGATCGTATGCAGAATGCTCTGCTCGGTATACAGAATATCAAATCGAATGTAGATACGCTTATTGTTATCCCTAACGATAAGCTCCTTCAGATAGTTGACAGACGTACAACAATGCCTGATGCACTTAAGAAGGCCGATGAGGTTCTTCAGCAGGCAGTACAGGGAATCACAGACCTTATCAATGTTCCCGCTGTTATCAATCTTGACTTTGCCGATGTCCAGACAGTTATGAAGGACAAGGGCATTGCTCATATCGGTATCGGTTCAGGTAAGGGCGATGAGAAGGCTTCAGAGGCTGTTAAGATGGCTGTTGAGTCTCCTCTTCTTGAAACTAAGATCAATGGCGCTTCAAGCGTTATCATCAATATTTCCGGTGACATCACTCTTCAGGATGCATCAGATGCTTCCGAGTATGTTCGCCAGCTTGCAGGCAATGACGTTAACATCATCTTCGGTGCTATGTATGATGAGAACCAGCAGGAGTCCTGCACGATCACTGTTATTGCTACAGGTATCGACGACAAGGCTATCAACACACCTGTTAAGCCTGTTGCCAATGCTACAGCAACGGCTACATCCGGAGTTGCTAAGGTATTTACACAGACACAGCCTGTTGCGGCACAGACACCTGTTGCTCCCGCAACACCTGTAACACCTATTCAGCCTACGATCACACCTATCGGTGTTTCAGCTGATACTTCCGCAGCAGCTTCAGCAGGTCCCAGACCTACACTTGGGATCAGCCGTCCAAGCGAGATCAAGAGCACAGTAGAGCCTAAGTCTCTCAAGATTCCTGATTTCCTTCAGAGAAAGTAAATCATATTGCCCTCCGCTAAAGGCGGAGGGCTTTTTTTATTCAATAGGAAAGTCCTATTGAATAAAAAAGCTCCGCAGGGATGCGCACTCGCGCGAGTTGTATTATGTTGACAGAGTCAACCGCGCTCGGCGCGAGAATGTCGCAAGCGACATTCTTTCTTGTTCATTAAATTGTGTGGAAAAATTCGCAAAATGATGATACAATAACTGGTAGAAATGCGTGTATTTGCGGCAACATATTGTGGATTATATCTTTTGTCGGACAATACACATCTAATGTCATTTTGTTAAGATGGAGGATTTGGTATGAAATGCCCATTCTGCGGAAAAGATGATACAAGAGTAATCGATTCAAGACCTGCGGATGAGAATACATCGATCAGAAGAAGACGTGTATGCGATTCCTGCGGGAAGAGATTTACTACATATGAGAAAGTGGAGACTATTCCGCTTATTGTTATAAAGAAGGGCGATGTGCGTGAGCCTTACGACAGAGCCAAGATCGAAGCCGGTGTATTCAGAGCTTGCCACAAGAGACCGGTAAGTGCTGAGCAGATCACAAAGCTTGTTGATTCTGTAGAGACCGAAGTGTTCAATATGGAGCAGAAAGAGATACCAAGCCGTGCTATCGGTGAGATAGTAATGGACAAGATGAAGAATTTGGATCCGGTAGCATATGTAAGATTTGCTTCCGTATACAGAGAATTTAAGGATGTTAATACCTTTATGGATGAACTTAAATCAGTTCTTCGAAAAGAGGCTGACGGTACGATAACAGATACGACCGATAAGAACACTCCGCTATTAAAGAAAGAATGACTTGGAAGCCTTGACAGAGACTTGTCAAGGCTTTATATTTTATCAGTAATGGCATAGCCAATGCCTATAATTCAATAAGGAGGAAGATTTTTAACATGATTAAAAGAAGTATTGGCAGAAAGGTAGGCTGCCGTCTTCTGATGGTTGTGTTGACAACACTGACTGTTGCATTGAGCGGCTGCTCAAGTGACAAGACAGGAGATTCCAATAAACCGAGTACTGAGGCTGCACAGACAGACAACCAGGCCGGAAATGCGGATGATCTTTCCAAGCTTATCGTTGGTATACCTCAGGATTTGGACAGTTTTGACCCTCATTATGCGACGGGGGCAGGAACCAAAGAGGTGCTGTTTAACATATTCGAAGGACTTGTTAAACCCGATGAGAACGGTAATCTTAACCCTGCTGTAGCCAGTGAGTACACAATATCGGAAGATAATAAGGTATATACTTTCACACTCAGAGACGGAATCAAGTTCCACGACGGATCCGCAGTTACAGTAGAGGATATCAAATATTCTATCGACCGTAACGCAGGCGCTGACGGAAGTGAGCCGCTTGTTTCTTCTTTTTCCAACATAGACAGTGTGAATATACTTGATGACAGTCACGTAGAGATCGTACTTAAGGAAGCTAATTCCGAGTTTCTAACTCAGCTCACTGTTGCCATTATCCCGGCATCCAATGAGCATCCCGAGAACAAGATCATCGGAACAGGTCCTTATATGTATGTATCAAGCGCACCACAGGAGAACTTCACTGTAACCGCTTTTGACGATTACTGGGGAGACAAGGCATATATCAAGGACGTAGTTTTCAAGATCGAGTCCAACGCAGATGCGGTTGTTATGGATCTTGAGGGTGGTTCTATCGATATGTTCGCAAGGATTCCAAGCTCACAGGTTGCTCAACTCTCCGATAAATTTGAGATCTATGAGGGAACAATGAACCTTGTACAGGCTCTTTACCTCAACAATCAGGTTAAGCCTTTTGATGATGTAAGAGTTCGTCAGGCTCTTTGCTATGCGATCAATCCTCAGGAGATCATGGACTTTGTTTCAGACGGAGCGGGTGTTGAGATAGGAAGCGCTATGTATCCTGCATTCGGCAAGTACTATATGCCAGAGCTCAATGATGTTTATGATCAGGATGTCGAGAAGGCGAAAGCTCTTTTGGCTGAGGCAGGATATCCTAACGGATTTGAGTTTACTATCACAGTTCCTTCAAACTACAAGCAGCACGTTGATACCGCTCAGGTTATCTCTGAGGAGCTCAAGGCTGTCGGAATCACAGCTAGCATCCAGGAGATCGAGTGGAACTCATGGCTCTCTGATGTTTACACAGACAGAAAGTACGAGTCAACAGTTGTAGGTTTTGATGCTTCAACACTTTCAGCAGCGGCTCTTCTTGCAAGATATGAGACAACAGCTAGCAAGAACATGTTCAACTTCAGCAGCGAAGCATATGATAAGGCTTATGCCAATGCACAGGCTACATCAGATGACGCTGAGAAGACCAAGTATTACAAAGAGTGCGAGGAAATCCTTGCCAAAGAAGCTGCAAACGTATACATTCAGGACCTTCCTGAGTTCGTTGCACTTAACAAGAAGTTTACGGGATATGTTTTCTATCCCCTTTATGTACAGGATATAGCTAAGATCAGACCTGCACAGTAATAGACTACAAGGGATCGGGGTCCTGCCTTGATCCGAAAGAAGACAAGAGAATGCGGGGAATACGCGTATGAAATATATCATTAAAAAAATTATTTCCATGATAATTACTTTAGTGGTGGTTTCGCTATGCGTATTCCTCGCTTTTAGTATTATTCCGGGTGATCCCGCACTTAGGATGCTCGGAACAGAGGCTTCTCCCGAGCTTATAGCTCAGACAAGGGAGAGAATGGGACTTAACGATCCCTTTTTTATCAGATATTTCAGATGGTTTACAGCTTTTCTTCACGGCGATATGGGCACTAGCTACAACTACAGTGTTCCCGTATCCGGCATGATCCTTGGCAAGATCCCGATCACGCTCACGATGGCTGTAATGTCTTTTTTACTCACGATCTTGATCTCAATTCCCCTTGGAATCATAACTGCCAAGCATGAGGGCGGTATTCTGGACAGAGTGATAACCGTTTTTAACCAGATAGTTATGGCTATCCCTCCTTTCTTTTCCGGGATCATCATAAGCTTTGTATTCGGCATGCTTCTTAAGGTGTTCACACCCGGGGGATTTATCTCATATAAAGATGACTTTGGCGGATTTATCAGATATTTGGTATTCCCGTCAGTTGCGATCGCGCTTCCCAAGATAGCGATGACAGTCAAGATGCTGAGGGGCAGCGTTATAGATGAGGCGGCAAAAGATTATACGAGAACCGCCTACAGCAGAGGCAATAACACAGACGGCGTGCTTTACAGGCATGTACTTAAGAATGCTCTTATCCCTGTCATAACGTTCCTTGGAATGGTGCTTGCGGATATGATCGCCGGAAGTATCGTTATTGAGCAGGTTTTCAGCATACCGGGAATAAGCAGGATACTTCTTACAAGTATCAGCAACAGAGATTATCCGGTTGTTGAAGCGATAATCATGGGCATTGCAATTGTGGTTATAGTGACCAATCTTTTGGTTGATATCATATACAGGATGATCGATCCCAGAATAGGCATTGAAGAATGAAGAACTTAAGCAGGACTTTTAAAAAGATAAAGAAAGACCCATATATGACATTTGGGCTCATAATAACCGGAATTATCCTTTTGATGATAATTGTGGGTCTCTTTTGGATGCCTTATGAGCCTACCAAGATGAGTGCGTCCGAAAAGCTTCAGGGTATCTCTCTTAAGCACATCATGGGTACCGACAATATGGGCCGTGATGTGTTCAGCAGAGTTATGTACGGAAGCAGGGTGACACTTCTTATCGCGATCGGAACAGTTACGATCGGTGCGGTGCTGGGTACTGCGATCGGTGCGCTTACGGGATATTTCGGCGGCGTGTTTGATGAAGTTATCATGAGAGTCATCGACGCTCTTTTTGCATTTCCGAGCATTCTTTTGGCACTTGTTATCGTCAGTGTCTTTGGAACAGGCTGGATCCAGCTTCTTATGTCACTTGGAATTGCTTTTATTCCGAGCTTTGCGAGGATCGTAAGAGGTGAGGTGCTCAGGTGCAGGAACATGGATTATGTTGCGAGTGCCAAGCTTCAGGGCGTTTCCGATGTCAGGATGATATTTGTGCACATACTTCCCAATATCAAGGGAGTTATGGCTTCTTCTATACTTATTGGATTTAACAATGCGGTACTTGCTGAAGCGGGACTTAGCTATCTCGGAGTCGGTTCACAGCCTCCGTACGCAAGCCTTGGCAAGATGCTGTCCGATGCGCAGCAGTATATGTTCACAACGCCGAGCTATTGTCTTTGCCCCGGCGTTGTTATCGTGCTTATGGTACTTGGCTTTTCATTCTTGGGAGAGGGGATCAGAAGATGGGAATAATACTTGATGTAACTGATCTTCATATAGAATTCCACGATCACGACGTGCCGGAGACGGTCGTTGAGGATTTTGATCTTATGCTTGAAGAGGGCGAGATCGTAGGGATCGTCGGTGAGTCCGGATCGGGAAAGAGTATGAGTGCTCTTGCGATAGCGGGACTCCTTAACAGGCATGCCCTTAAAAAGACAGGTAGGATCATGTTTAACGGCGATGACCTTCTTACCTGCGACAGAGCGACTCTTCGTTCATACCAGGGCGATGAGATATCGATGATCTTCCAGGAGCCCATGACGAGCCTTAATCCGGTTAAAAAGATAGGATGGCAGGTTGAGGAATCTCTTTTTATCCATCATCCTGATATAGATAAAAAAGAGCGCAAGAAAAGGGCGATTGAGATGCTCAAGGCGGTCGGACTTAACGATGCCGAGAATATCTACTACATGCATCCGCATGAGCTTTCGGGCGGTATGAGGCAGAGAGTCATGATCGCGGCTGCAATGATAGGCGATCCCAAGATCCTTATAGCGGACGAGCCCACGACGGCGCTTGATGTCACGGTTCAGGCTCAGATCGTTGAGCTTCTTAAAAAGATCAACAAAGAGAGAGGAACCTCGATCATCTTCATATCGCATGACCTTAGCCTTGTAAGCCAGCTTTGCGAGAGGGTCATAGTCATGCAGAAGGGTAATATCGTTGAGAGCGGCAAGACTTCAAGAGTCTTTTCCAATCCGACGGACATCTATACAAAGAAACTTATCGCGGCGATCCCCAAGATCGATATCGGGGAGTGAGCCCGTTTTCGGGGTATTATTTTAGGCAAAAACGCAGGGAAAGTATATGAGTGAAGCAGTACTGAGAGCAAAAGACCTATGCGTCTTTTATAAAAACAGAAAAAGAAAGCTCTTTTCCGGGAATAGAAAGGTGCAGATCCTTCACGATGTCTCTTTTGAGATGGGAGAAGGTGAAGTTCTGGCTATCGCCGGTGAGTCGGGCTGCGGTAAATCGACGCTTGCTCGCGCCATAGTCGGCATCAACAAGGACTATACGGGCGAGCTGTGGCAGAAGTACAGCGGACCGCAGATGGTCTTCCAGGATCCCTACAATTCTCTTAATCCTGCGAAGAAGGTGGGCTGGCTCTTGGAGGAGCCTCTCAAAGTCGACAAGACGAGGAAGTGGACCAAGGAAGAGCGCCTTGCCAAGGTAAAAGAGATCATGAAGGAGATCGAGCTTCCGCTTGAGATGCTGGAAAGATATCCTTCGCAGCTTTCCGGAGGACAGAGGCAGAGAGTGTGCATAGGTATCGCTCTTATGCGAGAGCCCAAGCTTCTCATCGCTGATGAGCCGGTTTCCGCGCTGGATGTTACGATACAGGCGCAGATCATGGAGCTTTTGAGATCACTCCATAAGAGACTCGGCATTTCCATCATATTTATCTCACATGACCTCCGCGTAGTGTACCAGATAAGCGATCATGTGATGATCATGAGGAACGGAAAGGTCGTGGAATACGGCGAAACGAAGGATGTATACCGAAATCCTCAGGCAGATTATACAAAAGAGCTTTTGACGGCCGCGGGAATCAGAAAATAAGCGGCTTTAGAATTATTTAAGATTTAATTCAGTTAATTTATCTGGGTTTTTGCCGATATATATTATGATAAAGGTGTCAAAGGTCAAAAAGCGTACATGCTTGCATGTTAAGCGTTTTGACTTTATGACCCGAACAAATATGAGAAAATAGCAATTTGCGTAGCAAATTAGCGTTTTTCGAATATTTGTAGAATTGCGAAAATGACGTAAGTCATGAAGCAATTCGTTTATCATAATAATTTATATTATGTAATACCAAAATCTCGGAAAGGAGGATGTATTTATGGCATACAATACAATAAATGGCTTTGCACCTAAGTACAATGCATATAATATCCCCTCCGCGATAGACAGTGATATCGGTGTAAGGCCCGAAGCAGCTAATCCCGGCGCGATAAGCCCGGATACCAAGGGCGCAGACAGTAGGCCCAATGAAGCACAGCAGGGACCTTTTGAAGGCCCCAAGCCTTTGCGTGAAGATATATTCGGAGAAGGCGTTTCGTTATCGATAGGTGAAGGAACCGCAGATTCTTCCTACATGGCGTACGGCGGACTTGCTTCCGACGATATGAAGCGTGCGATTTCCGGAATGCAGAAGGATGCGATCCTCCACGAGTATCAGTACTTTGTGGGCAAAGATCTCTCCGGAAAGACAGGAAATATCATCACAAGCTCAGACGACGGTGTCGTTCTCAAACTCGGATAATATGCATTTTATGAGGCCCTTTATAGGGGCCTCTTTTTTTATGCCGTGAAAACCTTGCGCGAGCACAAAAGAGAACTAAGTTACGCGCTTGATTGTGATGGGATTTAAATGTACAATTTATCAAGGGCAAAAGAGATTTACTTCGGAGGAAGTTTATGAATTATACAGACGGAAATACGCTGACATGCGGACTTATCGGGAATCCGGTACATCACACCATGTCACCGCTCATACACAATTCGATAGCGCAGATGAAAGGCATCAACCTTGTTTATGTCCCTTTTGAAGTGCCAAAGGGCGGAGTTAAAAATGCCGTAAGAGGCGCTAATGCGCTCGGTATAAAGGGCCTTAACGTCACAGTTCCGTATAAAAGCGATGTGATCGACCATCTTGTGGAGATCGATCCTCTTGCTGAGGGCATCGGCGCGGTAAACACTCTCGTTAGATGTGAGGGCGGTTTTAAGGGCTACAATACCGATATGACGGGACTCTATCATGCTATGCAGGATGAGGGCATTGTCCTTTCAGGAGAGACTGTCGTTATCTTAGGAGCCGGCGGCGTTGCAAGACCTGTTGCGTATTTATGCGCTTCAAAGGGCGCCAAGAAGGTCTATGTTCTTAACAGGACATTCGAGAAAGCTGAAAATGTGGCAAAAGAGGTCAATGAGATCCTTGATGAAGAGGAAGATAAGGTCATTCCTATGCCGCTTGATTCTTATAAAGAGCTTATTTCCAAGGAAGACAGCTTTTTTGCTATCCAGTGCACGTCGGTAGGTCTTTTCCCCGATGTAAACAGCGCTGTTATCGAGGATGATGAGTTTTACAAGCATGTAAATGCGGCGCTCGATGTAGTTTATAAGCCGCTTGAGACCAAGTTCATGAAGCTTGCGAAAGCTGCGGGAGCCAAGACGTTCTCCGGGCTTAAGATGCTTCTTTATCAGGGGATCGATGCTTTTGAGCTTTGGTTTGAGGAAGATAATATCAAGATCAGCAAGGAAGAGGCTGATATCATTTATAAGTCACTTGTTATGGATGTTATGGGAGCTACCAATATTATCCTTGAAGGCTTTATGGGAAGCGGCAAGACGACAGTGTCTGAGCTCCTTTCCGAGAAGCTGGACCTTGAGCTTATTGATACCGACGAAGCGATCTCGGAGGCTGAGGGTTGCTCGATATCAGAGATCTTTGATGTGCAGGGAGAGCAGGCTTTCAGAGATATGGAGACCGAGCTTATCAAGATGCTTGTTGATGAGCATGTTAGAGAGACAGTCATTTCTCTTGGCGGCGGACTTCCGGTGAGATCCGAAAACCGCGAGCTTTTAAAGAAATGCGGCAAAGTGGTCTACTTAAGAACAAGCCCCGAGGAAGTGTATAACAGGATAAAAGATGATACATCCCGTCCGCTTCTTCGCGGCGACGATCCTCTTTCCAAGATAAAGAAGATGCAGGAAGACCGCGGCGGATTTTATGAGGAAGCTGCAGATATCATAATTGACACCGATGGAAAGACTCCGGAAGAGATAGTTATTGAGATAATAGGAAGTCTTGGCATTGAATAAAAGAAATTATTACAAAGAACTGGAAAATAAAATAGACGGATTTCAGAAAAGCGGCGTGGTGCCGAAGCTTCTTTTGCATGTGTGCTGCGCACCCTGTTCATCGCACTGTCTTGAGTTTTTGAGACAGTACTTTGATGTGACGGTTTTCTTTTACAATCCCAATATCACGGAAGAAGCGGAATATCGCAAGAGAGTTGCCGAGGAAAAGAGATTGATAGAAGAGTACAATCGTCAGGTCGATGAAAAGAACTTTGAAGGAATGCACTCTGATGAGCACGCCAGAAAGATAGCTATCATCGAGGGCGAGTACGATCCCAAGGAGTATTTTGAAGCCGTTAAGGGATACGAGGATATCCCGGAGGGCGGAGAAAGATGCAGGAAATGCTTTGAACTTCGACTTCGTAAGACTGCGGAGATCGCTGCAAAAGAGGGAATCGAGTTCTTTACGACATCGCTTACTATTAGCCCTTTGAAGAACGCAGATGTGCTGAACGAGGTCGGAGAAGAGGCTGCTAGGTTTATAAATGAAAAGAATGCGGCTGAGATAGCTTTTTTGCCATCTGATTTTAAAAAGAAGGACGGCTATAAGAGGTCGATAGAGCTTTCATGTAAGTTCGGCCTGTACAGACAGGACTACTGCGGCTGCGGCTTTTCAAAAGCAGAGAGAGAAAAACAAAAGGCGGAGGAAATGACAAGATAAATGGGGAATGAGATAAAACACAATCCGGTCACGGGCGAGCCGATGCTCCCTACGGAGGATCTAAGCCAGGTAGAGCTTGACCCGGTGCTGGAATTTAAACTTACACAGGAAGAATATGCGAAAAGACAGCAGATGAACGTGCTTCCGCCTGCGGGACCGGCATTTCAGCAGAATGTGATGCCTCCTTCAGGGGGAAGATTTATAAATGCAAATCCTGCGTGGTATGCCGCCAATGCGCAGCGTATCGCGGAGAAGAAGATAAAAGACAATAAGAGTAAACCTGCGCTTGTCATGTGCATCATTTCGTTGGTGCTTTGGATATTTGCCAGACTTTTGGTTGTCGGCCTAATAGCAGATAGTGATGCTATGAATGATATATGGGAATATATCTATCTTTACCTGATGCCGAGTGATGCGACAATAGTGATCGCTGTGCTACTTATACCGATTTTATTTATCGTACCTTATATACTACTGATAATCATCAGAGTTTCGCATAAGTACAATAAGTTCGGAAGGGCGCTCCAGTGGATATATATCGGAGAGCTTATCCTGTTTGTTCTTTTGATCAGATTCGCGGTCCTGTTTATTTAAACAGTGAGTTTTTATCGTTGCAGGAGATACAAGATTTTGATAAAATCGTGTAGTCTATTTATGAAAAGAAAAAGCTTTTAGAAAGAAGGTTTTGATTTGGATAAAGTATTAGAGATAATTTCAAAGGAAGTCGGAGACGCATTTGAGAAGGCAGGATATGACAGGGAGCTTGGAAGAGTTACTATTTCCAACAGACCCGACCTTTGCGAATATCAGTGTAACGGAGCAATGGCAGGTGCCAAGAAATACGGTAAAGCACCTTTCATGATCGCTGACGATGTTGCAGCTAATCTTGTGGGAAATGATATGTTTGAGAAGGTTGAGTCCGTTAAGCCCGGATTCCTCAATATCATCGTGAGCGGCGATTTTGCAAGAAGCTATATCGTTAAGATGCTTCATGAAAAGCACATGGGTGTGACAATGCCCGGCCACGAGCCCACTTATATCATCGATTACGGCGGACCTAACGTTGCTAAGCCTCTTCACGTTGGACACCTTCGTTCAGCAGTTATAGGAGAGAGCATCAAGAGGATCCTTCGTTATACAGGAAATAAGGTTATCGGCGACGTGCATCTCGGAGACTGGGGACTTCAGATGGGACTTGTTATCACAGGTCTCAAGGAGAGAAAGCCCGATCTTTGCTACTTTGATCCCGATTATACAGGCGCATATCCCAAGGAAGCGCCTTTTACCGTATCAGAGCTTGAGGAGATCTATCCCGCTGCCAGCAAGAAGTCCAAGGAGGACGAGGCATATAAGGCAGAGGCTATGGAAGCAACTAAGCTCCTTCAGGACGGATACAAGCCATACAGAGCTCTTTGGCACCACATCCTCAATGTGTCTGTTGAAGATCTTAAAAAGAACTATAACAAACTCGGAGTTTCTTTTGACCTCTGGAAGGGTGAGTCCGACGCACACGTTGCTATCCCCGATATGGTCGAGTACATGAAGACAAAGGGCTATGCGCATGAGAGCCAGGGCGCTCTTGTCGTTGACGTCGCTGAGGAGACGGATACAAAAGAGATCCCGCCTTGCATGATCCTTAAGTCAGACGGAGCTTCTTTGTACAACACAACAGATCTTGCGACCATCAGACAGCGTATGGATGAAAATCATCCCGAGGGAATCATCTATGTCGTTGATAAGAGACAGGAGCTCTACTTCACACAGGTATTCCGCTGCGCCAGAAAGACCAAGCTCGTTATGCCTGAGACAGAGCTTCACTTCGTTGGCTTCGGTACAATGAACGGCACTGACGGAAAGCCTTTCAAGACAAGAGAAGGCGGCGTAATGCGTCTTGAGAACCTCATCGCTGAGATCGATGAGAAGATGCTTGGAAGGATCAAAGAGGGTAACCCCGATATCTCCGAAGAAGAGGCAAAAGATACAGCTCATAAGGTTGCTGTTTCTGCGATCAAATACGGAGACCTTTCCAATCAGCCATCAAAGGATTATATTTTTGATATAGACAAATTTACTTCATTTGAAGGAGACACAGGTCCGTACATTCTTTACACAATGGTTCGTATCAAGTCTATCCTTAAGAAGTACGAGAACGAGGGCGGAAGCGTAAAGGACGCTAAGCTCGGAAATCCCGACAGCGACGCAATGAAGAGCCTTATGCTCATCCTCACAAGATTCGCTGATGCGATCGAGAGCGCTGCCAAGGACCTTTCTCCCAACAGAGTTTGTGCTTATATCTATGAGCTCAGTAATGCATTTAACAGCTTCTATCACGGAACCAAGATCCTTTCGGAAGCTGACGAAGATAAGAAGAGCAGCTACATCGCCCTCCTTTCAATAACACTCAAGATTCTCGAGACAGGAATCGATTTACTGGGATTTGATGCGCCGGAAAGGATGTGAGCGATAAAAGGACTGAGTAAATGCAATGCCGTGCTTGCACGGGCTATTGCATTTATGAAAGGACTGAACGTACATGAGGAAAAAAGACATGCGAACGCAGTGAGCAGGTCGATTTCCTCATGTACGTAGGATTGCGAGAATGCGAAGCATGTAGCAATCCGTATTATCGCGAACAAGATAGCGTGACGAAGGCACGCGAACAAGATAGCGTGACGAAGGCACGCGAACAAGATAGCGTGACGAAGGCACGCGAACAAGATAGCGTGACGAAGGCACGCGAACAAGATAGCGAGACGAAGGCACGCGAACAAGAAAAGCGTACAGTTTTCTATTTTTTCTTATAGGGACAAAATATGGAAAATACAAATGAAAAAACCAATCATATGTTCAGCAACAGGCAGTTACTCCTGTTGCTGATTC
Organism: Butyrivibrio sp.; assembly: GCA_017535785.1. Taxonomy (GTDB): domain Bacteria; phylum Bacillota; class Clostridia; order Lachnospirales; family Lachnospiraceae; genus Butyrivibrio. The sequence continues at coordinate 24,373 of JAFXTN010000023.1, forward strand.
CTATTATAGCGGAACAATTCCTCACCTCTCTCATGGGTATGGCGGATTCAATGATGGTTAGTACCGTCGGTCCAGCGGCTCTTTCGGGAGTGTCCCTTGTTGATGCCGTTAACCTCCTCGTAGTGCAGGCTTTTAATGCAATGGCAACAGGAGGCGTCATCATCTGCTCCAACTACATAGGACAGAGGAACCTTAAGAAAGCCAATGACTCGGCAAGACAGGTACTTCTTGTTTCGCTCTCTATATCTCTTTTTATGACTGTCATCGGTCTGATATTCAGAACAAGCCTTTTAAGCCTTATATTCGGTAAGGTTGAGGCTGATGTTATGAGAGCATCACAGATCTACTTCCTTTTGACAATACTTTCATATCCGTTTGTATCGCTTGCAGCTGCGGGCGGTGCTATTTTCAGAGCGCAGTCCAATACAAGACTTCCCATGAAGATCGCGATTATTTCCAATTTACTTAATGTTGCGGGTAATGCGATCCTTATCTACGTGTTTAAGATGGGAGTTGCGGGCGCTGCGACATCAACGCTGGTTTCAAGGATATTTAACGCCGTAGTTCTTTTGGTACTACTTAGAAGCGAAAAGAATGAGATCTCGGTAAGAGATTATCTCAAGATCCGTCCGCACAGACACAGCATCAAGAAGATACTTGCGATGGGCGTTCCTAACGGAATAGAAAATTCAATGTTCCAGTTCGGAAGACTTGCTATACAGTCATCCGTTTCAACTCTCGGAACCATAGCGATCGCGGCCCAGTCCATGTCGGTCATCCTTGAGAATGTCAACGGCGTTGCCGGAGTCGGTGTCGGGATCGGACTAATGACTATAGTCGGACAGTGCCTCGGTGCAGGAAGAAAAGACGAGGCTGTTTACTATACCAAGAAGATGATAAAGTGGGGATATATCGCTATCATTGTAAGCTGCCTTATTGCTTATTCGATCGCCCGCCCCGTTACAACACTTGCCGGAATGCCGGCTGAGAGCGCAAGACAGTGCATTTATATGATGGGATGGATCACGATATTCAAGCCTATCTTTTGGTCTCCTTCATTTATCACTGCTTATGGTATGAGAGCAGCCGGAGACGTCAAGTTCTCAATGATCGTATCAACACTTACCATGTGGCTCTGCAGAGTAACTCTTTCAACCTATCTTATCCGTTTCACCAACTTAGGTGCAATGGGTGTATGGATTGGAATGTACTGTGACTGGGGAATCCGCGCGATCATATTTACTATCCGCTTTATAAGCAAAAAATGGATACACAACGTTGTATAGAGAGGAAAAAGGCATGAGAAAATATGTTATTGTGGGTACCGGCGGCACGGGAGGGACTCTTGGTGCTTATCTTGCTAAGGCGGGTAAAGACGTGACTTTCATAGCAAGAGGAGAGCATCTTGCGGCCATGAAGGAGAAGGGACTCAGGGTAGTAAGACCTAACGATGAGTTCACGATCTTTCCATGCAAGGCTATGACCTTGGAAGAATACAGTGATAAGCCTGATGTTATCTTCGTCTGCGTCAAAGGTTATTCGCTTAATGGGATCATCCCGGAGCTTCAAAGGATAGCGGACAAGAATACCATCATCATTCCAATTCTCAATATATACGGAACGGGAGGCACCATGCAGCCTTCATTCCCTGAAAGCCTTGTTACTGACGGCTGCATATACGTGGCTGCTCAGATACAGGAGCCCGGCGTCATCAGGATGAACGGAGATATCTTAAGAGTTATCTTTGGTGTCAGAAACAGCAGCGATCACAGGCCTGAACTTTCTGATATAGAAAAAGATCTGGTAGAAAGCGGTATTACAGGTCTTCTTTCTGATAACATCGCAAGAGATGCACTCCTTAAGTTTTCCTATGTTTCACCTCAGGGAGCCTGCGGTCTGTACTACAATGTCCCCGCAGGAGATATCCAAAAGCCCGGAGAGATAAGGGACTGCTTTGCGGGACTTGTACATGAGATCGACCTTCTGGCACAGGCCATGGACATACACTTTGAAGAGGATATAGTAAAAAGAAATCTCGGCATATTGGATGCGCTGTCTGAAAGTGCCACCACTTCGCTTCAGCGAGATATCATGGCGAACAGGCCTTCGGAGATCGACGGACTTATATACGAAGTGGTAAGGCTATCGGATAAGTATAAAGTTGAGCTTCCGATATATCGGAAAATAGCGGAGTTTCTAAGAAATATGTGACTGAAATAAACTCCTTTACAACAGGAGAATAATCGCTGATAATGAGAATTAGTTAAAGCTATAGAGGAGGGATTTTGATGAAAAGGTATTTAGTAGCAGCAAGAATTGTTAGTGGGCTTGTTGTAGCAAGTCTTGTCGGTTCTCCGATAACCGTTTATGCAGGAACATCAGGGTATGTTGGTGAAGATTCCAATGTATTTAATGATGATATTGATAGCGGCGAAGGCTTTACCTGGAGTTCGGACGATAGCAGACTAACTTTGACAGATGACGTAAATGGTGATGTCGTGGCTGATAATGATATTACTATTACAACAAATGATGATCCTGTTACTATTTCCGGAAAAATCGAAGTAAGTACATTTGATTCTTCAACTAATGCCGATTTAACAATTGATACTGCTAACATTACTACAGGCGGTTCTATTTCTGCTGATGGAGATGTGAAAATAACAGATTCAAGTGTATCAGCTGATGGCATAATCGGTGGTAAAGACGGTAAAGGAACAGAGGGAAATGTTATTATCACTGATTCGAATGTAACTAGTACCGATACTATTGCAGCCGGTAGTGTCGAACAGATATCTTCCCATGCCATGGGTGATTACGGAAATCATAATATTGTTATCAATAATTCAAATGTTACAGCTGATGCTAAGAACTACGATGCTACAGGATTTCATTCTCCTCTAGCTGCAGTTGGTGGAACAGTTACCATTAATGAAAGTTATATTTCATTACCTTCTGATGGCTCAATTCTTAATCAAGGTTATTATGGAACAGATATTTATTTAGGTGAAGTAGGAAGAATAGTAGATACATCTGATGAAGGAGGATATGTATATAAAGGTAAAGTCATAATTACAGCCGGTGCAAAGCCTTCATCAGATTCAGCGTCTTCTGATACCGATAATAGCAGTAGTGCATCATCAGACTCAAAGTCTTCTGATAGATCAGATGACAATAATTCGCAGGAAGCATATGTAACACCCACGACAGATTATGCTACTGTTTACAAATCTGATATATCAAACGATTATTTTGCAGCTATATCCAATGATTCAGGTTCATCTACTGTAGCAGTAAAAGATTCAAATGGAAAGTTAATGAACGTTGTTGTTGATCTTACTTCAGCAAGTGCTCCTAAGGGCTATTCGTCAAAGATAACAGCAACAATTGTTCCGGCTCTTGATAGAAACGGCAATTCAATCTATGGACTTGATAAAAGCGCAAAGGCTCTTAATACAGTAATAACAGAGTCCGGAAAGACTCCAATTGAAGGTTCTCTTTTTATCAGAGCATATGCAGCGGGAGTAAGTCTTACAAAGCTTGAAACACCGGCTAAATACACATTTACTCTCGATAAGTCTTATGAAGGAAAGACAATAACAGTTTATGTGAGAACCGTTACAGGTGAGGTTCATTCATATGATGCAGTAGTAACTAACGGTAAAGTTCAGATAAGCACAGAATTTTTAGGAACAGTTGCTTTTGCAATGTAATAGATAAAAAATAAAGACTGTCTCTTGAATCAAAGAGGCAGTCTTTTTTTAGACATTACTTTTGGGTTTAAAAACAAAAAAACTCTGAAACGATATTCATATACGCTTCAGAGTTTAAATTAGTAGCGAGAGGGGGATTCGAACCCTCGACACCGCGGGTATGAACCGCGTGCTCTAGCCAACTGAGCTATCTCGCCATATATGTCAAAGCTGCATGTCACAGCCGACTTAGATAATATAACTCAGCAGAGGCACTGTTGTCAACAAGGAATTTGGAAAAAAAGACAGAAATCGGTATATAATTATTTATATACACGTTTGGCAGTGAATATAAGATATGAGGGGGCTAAATATGTGGGCTTATGAGACTTCTTTTTACCAGATCTATACGCTGGGATTTTGCGGTGCACCTTATGAAAATGACGGGAAACTTGAGCACAGGATCCTTAAGGTGATCGATTGGATACCGCATCTGAAAAAGCTCGGTGTCGGAGCTGTTCTTTTTAATCCAATATTTGAATCGGATACGCATGGATACAATACAAGGGACTATCACAAGATCGATGTGAGACTCGGAACGAACGAGGACTTTGCGAAGGTATGCAAGGCGCTTCATAAAGAGGGGATACGAATTATCTTAGACGGTGTCTTTAACCATGCGGGACGCGGCTTTTTCGGATTCCAAGATGTACTTGAAAAAAGACATGAATCCGAGTACAAGGATTGGTTCAACATAAGCTTTGAGGGAAACAGTAATTACAACGACGGTCTTTGGTATGAAGGCTGGGAGGGTAACTACGATCTTGTAAAGCTTAACCTCAGGAACCCCGCAGTAGCCGATTATCTGATAGACAGCGTAAAGAGATGGATAGATGAATTTGATATAGACGGGCTCAGGCTCGATGTTGCTTACTGCCTTGATACCGAGTTTATCAAGAGACTTCGCCGCGAGACGGACAGCTTTAAGCAGGACTTTTTCCTTACGGGCGAGATGATAGGCGGCGATTACAACAGGATCATGGGAGATGAGCTATGCCACAGCGCGACCAATTACGAGTGCTACAAGGGCATGTTCTCAGCGCTCAACAGCATGAACCTCTTTGAGATAATCCATTCCCTTTTGCGCCAGTTCGGGCCGGAGAATTGGACACTCTATAAGGATAAGCATCTTATAAGCTTTGTCGACAACCATGACGTAAGTAGGATAGCGTCTATATTAAACAGACCTGAGCACCTTAAGCTGATCTACACGATCATGTTTGGAATGCCGGGAATCCCCACGGTCTACTACGGAAGCGAGTGGGGCGAAAAGGCCGACAAATCGCAAGGCGATCCGGCGCTACGTCCTTGCTTTGAAAGTCCTGAGTGGAACGAGCTTACAGATACGATAGCTTCGCTGTGCAAGGCAAAAGAAGAATCGAAAGCCCTTAACTACGGCGGCTTTAAGTCACTTCTTTTGACAAACAGACAATGCATATTTGAAAGAGAGTGCGAGGGCGACAGGGCACTCGTTGTCATAAACGCAGACGAAAGCTCTTTTCACGCACATTTTGATGCGAGGGCCGGAAAGGGCGTAGATCTTATCAGCGGAAAAGAGATTGATTTTGGAGGTGGACTGGAGATTCCTCCGTACACTTCATATATCATTTCAAAGCTGCAGTGAAGCTCTTGATGATCCGGCGTAGAACCTTGATTTCTGTTGTTGACGTACAGAAAGTATATTATAATTAGTTTATGGAAATTCGTACACCACTTATTGCAATTTTGGTACTTGGAATACTGATATGCATGTATCTTAGAAGGAACATGCCCGAGCTCATTTCCTCGAGAATATATCTTTTTTTCCTGATAACCGCTTTTGTAAATGTGCTCAGTGAGATAGTCGAATGTATAGTATTCATCTACCTTCATAAGGTATACATCGTGCTGAGAAGGCTTACGCAGGACCTTTATGTGATCACACTTCTCATCACTGTATTTGTCGTGTGCGCTTATATTTGTTCCAAGATCTGTTATAAATATCGCCGCATGTTTATATATATTGCGGTGATCTCCATTCCCCTTTTAGCCGCTATAGGAGTTATTTTGTTCGGTGAGATCTCGTACTCGAGGACAGCGCCCGGATATTATTACAGCATCGGTTCCGCGATCAATTATGCCTATGCGACGGGGCTTGCCTATATTATCGGCGCGATAATCATTGCGTTCATTTACAGAGGCAGGATGAGAAAAGATGAGTTCACGGCGATAGAGATAGGCCTTTGTATCTGGGCTTGCATTGCCATATTCCAGTTCCATAACAAGGGAGTTCAGATCTTTTCGCTCGCCGTAATGGTGATGGCGCTGATCCTTTTCATTTCCCTTGAAAATCCAAAAGAGTTTTATGAAAAGAATATCCCGAATGTCCGAAACAAGGATTCTTTTATCTCCATGTTGGCCGAGAGCTTCGGCTATGAGAGACCTTTTTTCATAATGTCTGTTATTTTTGCCGGCAAGACAAAAGTGTTCACGGGAACCGATACGCACGACCTGTATGAGATCCAGAGCGACATCGCGGCCCTTGCTTCCAAAAAGCTCGGTATCAGCGCGTATCTGTCTGATTGGAATACGCTCAGCTTTATCACCAAAAAGAACAGCATTGTCGAGACCTTCATGAATCTTATCAACAACTACAAGGGAGAGCTCGGTAATTATAAGATGATCTTTTCGGTTCTTGATATTCCTAGGTGCGTAAAAGAGCTTGATAAGACGATGCAGGTCCTTAATTTCGTTTCCGGAGAATATGTTCACACGCAGTCGTCACCTAACCTTGTCATCGATCAAAAGATAATCGACAAGATGATCTACAGAAACAGCATAGAGGATATTGTAAGAGACGCCGTCAAGGGTAAGAAATTTGAAGTTTATTATCAGCCCATATTAAATGTCAAAGACGGAAAGTTTTCATCGGCTGAGGCACTTGTAAGGCTGATCAGACCTGACGGAGAGGAGTATATATCTCCCGAGGAATTTGTTCCGATAGCTGAGAAGTGTGGTCTTATCATAGAGATAGATGACATCGTATTTGATAAGGTCTGCTCGTTTATAAAGAGTGAAAAGATATCCGAATACGGCATAAAGACTATAGAAGTAAACCTTTCCGGTAATGAAGCGGTCGATATAAAGACGCATGACAGGCTCATCCATAAGATGGAGAAGTATGATATCCCGCCGGAATTTATCAACTTTGAGATCACTGAGACTTCATATATCAACAATGATGCGGTTTTCAAAGAGAACGTCAAAAAGCTCAGGGAAAAAGGAAGCTCTTTTTCCATGGACGATTTCGGAAGCGGATACTCCAATCTATTGGAGCTTCTTAAGATGGATTATATCCTTGTTAAGCTTGATAAAGAGTTTGTATGGCAGTGCCTCGACAGCAACAAGCCTGAGAACCTTAGGATGCTGAAGTATACGATCAATTTCCTGAAGGACTACGGGCTTCACATCCTTGCGGAAGGTGTTGAGACGCTTGAACAGGCCAAGATACTTATAGATAACGGCGTTGAGTATTTGCAGGGCTTTTACTATTCAAGACCTGTCAAAGAAGAGGATTTCTTGGAGTTTCTTAGGGTGAACGAAAGGAGAGCGGAATGAACGAAGGGTTATATGATGCGGTTTTTGGCTGTGGTGAAGACAAAATAGATCCTTTTATGAATACGAATGCGAATTTTGAGAGGATCATCTCCGATATGCGTCTTGTCGGGTATGAGATAAACTCTTTTAACATAGCCCATCAGATAATGCTCGAGCAGCTTGATTCGATGCTTAAGTTTAAGGGTAAGATCATAGAGTTTGCCATGAACCTCGAGAACAGGGATGAGTTTTGCAGAGGAAGATACGGGATATCTTTTAAGGACATCGATGCGCTCGATCCTCAGCATGATATCGAGTTCGACATAAAGAGCGGAAAGGTTATCTTTTATCTTACGGAGGAAGCCGCGCACAAAGAGTCCGCGTACATGACGCTGTTTAAAAAATCATTTGAAGCATTTCAAACCAAGACAGGATTTAGCTATACGAGTGTGTGATATGAGCATGATACTTGAGACCAGAAGATTGATATTAAGAGGATGGACTGAAGAAGATGCTTCAGTCCTCTTTAAATACGCAAAAGACAAAAGAGTGGGTCCCGCTGCGGGGTGGCCTGCGCATGTCAGTGAAAACTACAGCCTGGCCATCATAAGGACTGTACTTAGTAAGGATGAAGTCTATGCGATCTGCCTTAAAGGTGGGAATGATGAGCCTATAGGCAGCATTGGGCTTACGTTTTCCGACGGAAGCAACAATGCCCAAAATGAAGGCGAGGCGGAGCTTGGTTATTGGGTCGGATACCCGTTTTGGAGTAACGGAATTGCGACAGAGGCAGCAGAGGAAATGATAAGACACGGCTTCGACGATCTTGGCCTTGATAAGATCTTCTGTGCCTATTTTCATGGAAACGATCAGTCGAAGAGAGTACAGGAAAAGCTAGGTTTTAAGCCGCATCACGTGAATAAGAGGTGCGAAGTTTCGCTCCTTGGCGAGGTTAGATGCGAGCTTGTAAATGTGCTCACAAAATTGGATTGGGAGCTTACAAAAAATACGAAATTATGATATAATGAACTCGTTCTCGCGAGAAAAAAGCGAGCAAAATTTTTTTGTTCTTTGGTGAAAGCGCTTTCAATACGGATAGCAGATTGTTTTTTGAAAAAGGAGGAACAATATGTTAAATGTAGGAGAGTGCGTAATTTACGGTAACCATGGTTTGTGCAAAGTACGTGAAGTACTTGTACCGTCGTTTCTTGAGAGGGGAAATGAGAAGCAGTATTACATGATGGTCTCTGCTGTCGATGCGGGCAGTGTTATCTATGTTCCTGTTGATGGGGCTGACGATAAGGTCCGCGATGTAATGAGCGCTGATGATGCCGAAGAACTTATCGTAGACATTGAAGAAGTGGAAGAGATTGAGCTTCCGGAGGGCAAGAAGGCTGAGCCTGAGATTTCCGCAATTATCAAAAGAAACATTGCCGATGAGATGATGAGGCTTGTGAAGTCGCTTCACAAGATTAAGGCAATTCGTGAATCCGAGGGTAAGAAGTTTGCCGCTCTTAATGAAAAATACTTGAATATCGCTGAAAAGCTTCTTTATACCGAAATGGCTTTTGCACTTAAGACTGAAAAAGATATCATTAAGGACAGAGTTATTACTGAACTTTCACATCTACCATTAGAGACTGCGTAAGCGGTCTCTGTTTTTTTGCGTTTCCTTAAGGAAGTCTAATGTGATAAAATGTTTATTGCTATGAGTAAAACTACCGAATTATATTATGAAAGTGCATATATAACCGAGTTTGACGCAGAAGTCATCGCATGTAAGGGAGATGAGAACGGGAAATTCGAGATCATCCTTGATAAGACAGCTTTTTTTCCCGAGCAGGGCGGACAGAGTTCCGATATAGGACTGTTTACGGATGAGAGCGGAGCTACATGCGACATGCTGCACGCCTCGATCTCAGAGGAAAACGGTGAGACGATCGTACGACATACAACGGACGGAGCGCTTGCCGTAGGTAGCAGGGTTCACGGAAGCGTTGACTGGGAGCACAGATTCAGCAATATGCAGCAGCATACGGGAGAGCATATATTCTCCGGTATCGTCTCCGAGAAATTCGGATACGATAATGTCGGCTTTCATCTGAGCGATTCCGAAGTGACGATGGATTACAACGGCGTATTGACTGTTGATGATATAAGAGAGATCGAGCTACTGGTAAACAGAGCGATCTGGGAGAATGTGCGGGTTACGGCGCAGTTCCCAAGTAAAGAAGAACTTGATAAAATAGATTACCGCAGTAAAAAAGAACTGACGGGAGATGTCAGGATCGTGACCGTTGAGGGCTATGATGTATGTGCCTGTTGTGCACCGCACGTTGATCGCACGGGCGAGATCGGACTATTAAAGGTTGTAAGCCTTCAGAATTATAAGAAGGGCGTAAGAGTCAGCATCTTATGCGGTAAGAGAGCTCTTTTGTTCCTTCAAAAAGAGCATGATATGCTATCGGAGCTTTCCGGAAGATTCACAACGTCTACAGATAAGGTGATGGCTTCGGTGAATAAGTTATTTGAAGATAACGATGAGCTTAAGGGCAAGCTCAATGCGGCAAACGACAAGCTTATGGATCATGAGCTTGAGAACATAGACAAGACACTTTCCGATGTCTTTTTGGTAAAAGAGAAAGAGTTTGACCAGAATCTTATGCGAAATACGGTAAATAAGCTTGCTGCCGATCGCACGGGTTATTGCGGCGTGTTTGCGGGCGATGAGACAGGATACAGATTTATCATCGCTTCGGGAACGGATAAAAAAGACTGCAAGACGCTTATGGATATCCTAAAGTCCGAGTTTGGCGCTAAAGGCGGCGGAAGCAATGCCATGATACAGGGGAGTATCACGGGAGCCGATATTTCAGAGGTACTTGGTAAGTGCCGATAATCTAAGAACCAGAGGTTTTTAAAGAAATGTATGTTGGGAAAATAAGTGATTTCAGGGACGGATGCAGGGATGCTATTCCTATCTGTCTTGGCTATTTAGCTGTTTCTTTTGCGTTTGGAATAGAGAGTTCCAAGATAGGGATGACGCCTTTACAGTCAGTTATGACGTCGCTCCTTAACGTCACGAGTGCGGGGCAGTTTTCGGCGCTTTCGATAATCGCGGCGCAGGGAAGCTATTTCGAGCTCATAATACTCCAGTTTATAATCAATCTTAGATATATGCTCATGTCTGCGGCACTTTCGCAGAAGCTCGATCCTGAGCTTTCTACGGGCTACAGACTCGGTATCTCATACGGCGTTACCGATGAGATATTCGGTGTGAGCGTCCTTAAAAAGGGAAAGCTGTATCCCTTGTATTCCTATGGACTTATTTTTATATCCGTATTCGGCTGGGTTCTGGGAACACTCCTTGGAGCCATGGCGGGACAGATAATGCCTCACAGGCTAATAAGTTGCCTGGGACTTGCGATCTATGGTATGTTTATTGCTATCATAGTTCCGGATACAAGAAAGAGCAGTGCGGTAATGGCGGTTGTTGCGACTGCGATGGTCCTTTCGACTGTTTTTACCTATGCTCCTTTAGTCTGTAGCATTTCATCCGGTTTTAGGATTATAATTGTAACTGTAGTGGTTGCTGCGGCAGCGTCACTTATCGCGCCGATAAAGGAGGGTGAAGATGAGTAAAGTATACACTTACATCCTCGTTATGGCGGTTGTGACATATGCGATCAGAGCTCTTCCTCTTACTCTTATAAGAAAAGAGATAAAGAGTAAGTTTATCAGATCGTTTCTGTATTACGTGCCCTATGCAACACTTGCGGCTATGACATTTCCGGCTATTTTGTCGGCAACGGATTATTGGATTTCTTCCGTTGTAGGCTTTGCTGTTGCGATGGTACTTGCATTTAACAAGAAGAGTCTTTTGACTGTTGCAAGCTGTGCATGCGCGGCAGCCTTCATAGTTGAGCTGTTTATTTAATAGCTTGCGATATTAAATGTGCCTCGCTTTTATAGTGAGATGTTAGTTTTTGGAGGAAAAAGATGCATATAGGAATGGGTTATGATGTGCATCGCCTTGTTGAGGGCAGAGACCTCATAATCGGCGGTGTTAATATACCTTACGAAAAAGGACTTCTCGGTCATTCTGATGCGGACGTTCTTTTGCATGCTATAATGGATGCACTTCTCGGAGCAGCTGCTCTGGGAGATATAGGAAAGCATTTTCCGGATACCGATCCCAAGTACAAGGGGGCGGATTCGATGGCGCTTCTTAAGGAAGTGGGAAAGATGCTTGATGAGAACCACTATCTTATCGAGAATATCGATGCTACGATAATTGCACAGGCTCCCAAGATGAGGCCTCATATCGATAAGATGAGAGAGAATATCGCGGCCTGTCTGGGAATTGAACTTTCTCAGATCAATGTCAAGGCTACTACCGAGGAAGGACTTGGATTTACGGGAAGCGGCGAGGGAATATCTTCGCAGGCGATATGTCTTTTGACAAGTCCTATTGAGCTTCATTCCACAAACGTTACCTTTAATACCGGAGAGGGCAAAGGAAACGGTGGCTGTTGCGGCGGTGGCTGTAAATAATGGATTTTAGTTGGTGACGATCATTCTTTTATCAAGGAGATATAAATAAAATGGCTGCTTTTAAGTTTTACAATACACTTACAAGAACAATTCAGGATTTTGTGCCCAGAGAAGAGGGCAAGGTTACAATGTATACCTGCGGACCTACCGTATATCATTACGCGCATATCGGTAATATCCGTACATATATCATGCAGGACGTGCTCATCAAGTCGCTTATGTATGCGGGCTATGATGTTAAGCGTGTCATGAACATCACCGATGTCGGACATCTTTCATCAGATGCGGATACGGGCGAAGATAAGATGCTCGCGGGAGCAAAGAGAGAGCACAAGAGCGTTATGGAGATCGCTAAGTATTATACAGACGCTTTCTTCAAGGATTTTGATGCTGTCGGAAATAAGCGCCCCGACATCGTTGAGCCTGCGACCAATTGTATCCCTGAGTTCATTCATATGGTAGAGACTCTTCTTGATAAGGGATATGCCTATGTTGCCGGCGGCAATGTATATTTTGATACAAGTAAGCTTGAAGATTACTATGTTTTCTCTTCAGATATAGAAAAGGAACAGCTTCAGGTCGGCGTTCGTGACGACGTTGAAGAGGATACCAATAAGAAGAATAAGACAGACTTTGTTCTTTGGTTCACAAAGTCCAAATTTGAGGAGCAGGCGCTTAAATGGGACAGCCCTTGGGGCGTTGGATATCCCGGTTGGCACATCGAGTGCTCATGCATTTCGATGAAGCACCTCGGAGAATATATCGATATCCACTGCGGTGGTGTCGACAATATCTTCCCTCACCACACCAACGAGATCGCGCAGTCTGAGAGCTATCTCGGACATGAGTGGTGCAAATACTGGTTCCACAGCAATCACTTAAATGACAAATCCGGAAAGATGTCCAAATCTAAGGGAGCGGTACTTACAGTTTCCGTTCTTAAGGAAAACGGATATGACCCGCTTGTTTACAGATTTTTCTGCTTACAGTCTCATTATCGTAAGCCTCTCGAATTCTCTTACGAGGCGCTTGATAACGTGACAGGAGCATTTAATAAGCTTATTAAGAGAATTGCAGATCTTAAGGAAGAAGGAAGCGTTGATGAGGCAGTTGTAAAGAAGTTCGAAGATGACTTCAGAGATGCCCTTTCAGACGATCTCAACACATCAATGGCTATCACACTTCTCTATGACATACTTAAGGCCGACACAAGCGATGCTACAAAGCTCGCTGTCATAAAGAGCTTTGATACGGTTCTTTCTCTTGATCTTCTTGGACATGCTGCGGCTTCCAAGGAGGAAAAAGAGGTTGATCCTGAGCTTGAAGCTTATGTGCTTGATGCTATCGAGAGAAGAGCTGCGGCTAAGAAGGCAAAAGATTTTGCAACCGCTGATGCTATCCGTGACGAGCTCCTTCAAAAGGGAGTTGAGATCAAGGATACTCGTGAAGGAGTAAAATGGCAGATCATTTAAATGATTATTTAAATGCAAAATTCGGAATAGAGAGTAAAGATATCAGGACATATTCGCCCCTTACGCTTGCGTATATCGGCGATGCGGTTTTTGATGTCATTATCAGATCGATCCTTGTAAACAAGGGCAACACCGCGGTCAATAAGCTTCATAAAAGAGCAAGTGATATTGTAAAAGCCGGCACGCAGGCTGCATTTGTAAAGGCTCTTATGGATGATTTTACCGAGGAAGAGGCTGACGTTTACAGAAGAGGTCGCAACTCCAAGCCCCACACCAAGGCCAAGAACGCATCGACCATGGATTATCTCGATGCCACGGGGTTTGAGGCGGTTATCGGTTTCCTTTATCTTACTGATAATATGGACAGGATATGCGAGCTCATCGAGATGGGAATTGAGAAGCTTTCGCTCGATATTTTGGAGTGATGAACAGTCAAAGAGTTTGAGGATATATGATGGAAGATAATTTTGAAAGTAGGATAATAGAAGGCAGGAACGCGGTTCTTGAGGCCTTCAGATCGGGAAAGACAATAGACAGGCTTTTTATTCTGGACGGATGTAAGGACGGACCGGTTCAGACTATCTTACGTGAAGCCAAGAAGCATAAGGATACTTTGATCAATTTTGTAAAAAAAGAGAGACTTGATCAGCTCTCCGAGACCGGAAAACATCAGGGAGTCATAGCATATGCGGCTTCTTATGAGTATGCCGAGGTCGAGGAAATCTTTGAGAGAGCAGCAGCCAAGAATGAAGATCCTTTTATCATCATCTTGGATAATATTGAGGATCCTCACAATCTGGGAGCGATCATCAGAACTGCCAATCTTGCCGGTGCGCACGGGGTGATCATCCCCAAGCACAGAGCGGTTGGACTTACGGCAACGGTTGCCAAGGCTTCTGCGGGTGCGATCAACTATACACCTGTTGCCAAGGTCACCAATATAGTTAAGACGATCGAGGAGCTCAAGGATAGAGGAATGTGGTTTGTCTGCGCCGACATGGGCGGAACCAGGATGTATGACCTCAATCTCAAGGGTTCTATCGGACTTGTGATAGGTAATGAGGGAAGCGGAGTTTCCAGACTGGTAAAAGAGAAGTGTGATATGGTGGCATCTATCCCCATGAAGGGCGATATCGATTCACTTAATGCTTCGGTAGCATGCGGAGTTTTGGCGTTTGAAATAGTAAGGCAGAGACTTGGGTGAGCTATGAAAACAAACTATGACGGACAAAGTGATGAACAGCTTATAGTTAAGTTCCATGATGCGGGTGACAAGGAAACCGGCATCATGGATTTTATTATGGATAAATATAAGAATCTTGTCCGCAAAAAGGCGGCTTCGATGTTTATCTTGGGCGCCGACAGGGACGATCTGATCCAGGAGGGCATGATCGGTCTTTTTAAGGCTATCAGGGACTACGACATCGGAAGAGACGCAAGCTTTGCAACATTCGCGGATCTTTGCATATCAAGGCAGATGTATTCGGCGATCAAGGCGTCGGCACGCAAGAAGCATGCACCGCTTAACAGCTATATCTCTCTGTACGCCGAAAATCAGGACAGCGCTAATGACAGCGAGGTTGCTCTTGAAGATGTGCTTGAGTCCGATTCAAGCTCGATCCCTGAGGAGCAGATAATTGAAAGAGAGAATCTGGAAGCTCTTGAGAGCGCCATTGAGCATGACTTAAGCGACCTTGAGCGCCAGGTCCTTGACTTATATATTACAGGAATGAGCGTAAAAGAGGTTTCTGCCGTGCTGGGGCGCGATGAGAAATCAACCGACAACGCCATGCAGAGGATAAAGTCCAAGCTTAAGAAGTATCTGAAAAAGTAAGTTATATAGAAGATAAAAATTCGCTGTAATTTCTGTTGCATTACATTAAAAACATGTTATAATCATCTTAACATATTGATTAACAAAATTTTGTTGGAGTGAGGAAACGAGTATGAGATGTAAAGCATGTGGGACAGAAAACAGTGATACAAGAAGTTTTTGCTCAAATTGCGGGCAGCCGCTTTTGGGAGATGAAGTAGTTACACAGCAGCCTACGATGGCAGACGGTAACGGCGGAGTATTTTCCGGTAACGTTCCTACGGGAAATCCGGAGATTGTTTATACAGGTTCCGTTGAAACAATAGGACCTAAGATGAGCAAGGCAGAGTTCTTTAAAATGCCACAGTTCAATCAGCCTAATTCTACTATTAACGGCTGGACAATATTTATGATAATCGTTGGCATTTTAAATCTGGTTCTTGAACTTGCATTTGGCCTGATCCCGATAGACGGTGTGCTTATTTTGGGGCTTGGAATAGCACTTCGTAAGACCAAGAGCGTAGGAGTAGCTGTAACAATATTGATAGTGGGAATCTTATCAGTCATTTATGGATTGTTTACTTCAGGAACACCTGCGGGAGCTATCCATATCGTCGGCGGAGCGATCCTTAGCTCTGTAACAACGAAGATGCAAAATTCCTATGATAACTACCTTAAAACAGGTACAATATCTTTTGAATAAGCCTCATAAAAAATACTTGCATATGATATTCAATTATGATATAGTGATATAGCTGTTGTGAAATAGCACTAACTATAGTTAATTAGAAGATTCATTGAATATAGACAGTGAGGTGAGAAGATATGAAGAACGATATTCAGCCCGAGTTCAACCAGGCTACAGTTACATGCAACTGCGGTAACACATTCACAGTTGGATCAACTAAGTCTGAGATCCACGTAGAAATCTGCTCAAAGTGTCATCCATTCTATACAGGTCAGCAGAAGGCTACAGCTGCTCGTGGACGTATTGATAAGTTCAATAAGAAGTACGGCATGGACAATCAGTAATTTCAAGACAATTAAGAGAGGTTGAGGCTAAGGCTTCAACCTTTTTTTCTTAATCGACTAACAGAGGTGAACTATGAAGAGACGTAAAGTAAGTCATTATTCAGGTATTGGCGGACAGGCTGTTCTTGAGGGCGTTATGATGCGCAACAAGGACATGTATGCTGTTGCCGTAAGGAAGCCTGACAACGACATAGCTGTAGAAATAGATGAATTTCACGGAGTTGCTTACGGAAGTAAACTCCTTAATATCCCCTTTGTAAGAGGAATTTTCGTATTTATCAATTCTCTTATCCTGGGACTTAAAGCACTTAATTATTCTTCTTCATTTTATGAGGAAGAGGATACAAAGCCCACCAAGCTTGATGAGAGTATCGATAAGGTGAGCAGCGGACATGAGAATACATTTCTTATGTTCGCTACGACGATCATCTCTTTTGCATTTGCGATAGTTCTTTTTATGCTCCTTCCTTATGCTCTTTCAGAGCTTCTCGGAAAGTATGTTAGAAACGCATCGCTTATTGCTATCATTGAGGGCGTGCTCAGGATCGTTATCTTTATCCTGTATATTCTTTTGATCTCAAGGATGAAGGACATTAAGAGACTGTTCATGTACCACGGTGCGGAGCACAAGTGCATCAACTGTATCGAGAAGGGCAGACCCCTTACTGTTAAGAATGTCAGAAGAAGCTCAAGACTTCATAAGAGATGCGGAAGCAGCTTTATTCTCTTTGTTATGTTTGTAAGTATTGTATTGTTCTTCTTTATCCGTGTTGATTCCTATCTTCTTAGGCTCGCACTCAGGATATTGCTTATCCCTGTGATCTCAGGTATTTCTTATGAGATCATCAAGCTTGCGGGAAGAACAGATTTTATTCTTGTAAGGATCATTTCAGCACCCGGTCTTTGGCTTCAGAGACTTACAACCAAGGAGCCCGAGGATGATATGATCGAGGTTGCTATCAAGTCCGTTGAGTCTGTGTTTGACTGGAAGCAGTTCCTCAAGGATTCTTTTGGATACGAGGTCGACGACAGTTGGCTTCAGGATGATGAGACTTAATTGTTGTTCAAATACTTATCAGAGATGAGATTTGGTCTATGATATACAAGGACATCTTGGAAAACGGAATAAATACACTGGAGAGAGCCGGAATCACAGAAGCTAAGCTTGATGCCCGGCTCCTTTTAGAATATGCATGCGGCACCGATCACAGCACGCTGTACGCTCACCCCGACAGAGAAGTGGCGGACAGTGAACAGCAGAAGTACAATGAGCTTCTTTCAAGAAGGGAAAAGAGAGAGCCTGTAGCCTATATACTCGGTAAATGGGATTTTATGGGGCTTTCTTTTAATGTTTCAAAGGATGTGCTGATCCCTGAGCAGGATACCGAGGTTTTGGTCGAAGAGGCGCTTAGATACTGCGAGGATAAGATGAGGATCCTCGATCTTTGCACAGGTTCCGGATGCATTGCGCTGAGCCTTCTTAATTACACCAATGAAACTACCGCAGTGTGTACGGATATTTCAGAAGCTGCGCTCAATATGGCAAAAGAAAATGCGGATAGCCTGGGCTTTTCCGACAGAGCTGAGTTTATTGAGACAGATCTTTTTCCTGAGAAAAAAATCGGAAAATTTGATGTTATAGTTTCCAATCCGCCTTATATAGAGACGGAGGTCATAAAGACTCTTGCGCCTGAGGTTAAAGACTACGAGCCGAAGCTTGCGCTTGACGGAAGCGCCGATGGACTTGAGTTTTACAGACGTATCGTTGCAGGAGCGGGTGAGTTTCTTTTTTCAAGCGGCTATCTTATCATGGAGATAGGCTATGATCAGGCGGAGGCTGTGAAAGCTCTTTTGACCGAGAATGGGAACTATCACGACATTGAGGTTATAAAGGATTACGCGGGAAACGACAGAGTTATAAGGACGTGCTATTATTAGCTGAGGATGCCTGTTCATATTGTGTTTGGATAGATAAGGGATGAGAGTATGTTTGATAAATTAGAGGATATTTTAAGACGATATGAGGACATCACGATGGAGCTTAACGATCCGGCGGTCGTATCGGATCAGGATAAGTTCAGGAGCCTCATGAAGGAGCAAAAGAATCTGGAAACGCTTGTAGAGTGCTACCGTGAATATAAGAAGTGTAACGAGACGATAGAGGACAGTACTTCGATGCTTGAAGAGGAGTCGGATGCCGACATGCGAGAGATGCTTAAGGAAGAGCTCTCTGAGGCAAAAGATAAGAAGGCTGAGCTTGAGGATAAGCTCAAGATCCTTCTTCTTCCCAAGGACCCTAACGATGAGAAGAATGTTATCGTTGAGATCAGAGCGGGTGTCGGAGGCGATGAGGCGGCTTTATTTGCTGCCGATATGTACAGGGTATACACAAGGTACGCTGAGAGACAAAACTGGCGCGTTGAGACGATGAGTGTGGAAGATATAGGCATCGGCGGTATCAAGACGGTCAGCTTTATGATAAAGGGAAACGGCGCCTATTCAAGGCTTAAATTTGAGAGCGGAGTTCATCGTGTTCAGAGGATCCCTGCGACGGAGTCCGGCGGAAGGATACATACATCCGCTATTACCGTGGCTATCATGCCTGAGGTTGAGGATGTCGAGGTCGACATCGATATGAACGATTGTAAGTTTGATGTTTTCAGGGCTTCAGGTAACGGCGGACAGTGCGTCAATACCACGGATTCAGCTGTAAGACTTACACATCTTCCGACGGGTATCGTTATTTCATGTCAGGATGAAAAGAGTCAGCAGCAGAACAAGGCCAAGGCGCTTAAGGTACTTCGTGCAAAGCTCTATGAGATGGAGACGGAGAGGCAGCACAATGAGGAGTCTCAGCTTCGTAAGAGTCAGGTCGGTTCGGGAGACAGATCAGAGAAGATAAGGACCTACAATTTCCATCAGGGAAGGGTTACCGACCACAGGATCAATCTTACTCTTTATAAGATCGATCAGATCATGGACGGAGATATTGACGAGATAATCGATTCTCTTATTGCTGCGGAACAAGCTACTATGCTGGCTGCAAATGGATAAAGTATTTCATTGAAGTAAGTTATTATATGATGTAAAATCAATATATAGTCAACTTTTGTATAATAATACAAGCATGGAGTGAACATATGGATTCCGGATTCAAATCAGAATTAATTGCATGGGGTGTTGATTGGGACGACGTCCTTGGAAGATTCATGGGTAATGAGGATCTGATCGCCAAGTTTATGATCAAGTTTCTTTCAGATAAGAATATGGGAGAACTTACCAAATATCTGGAGGAAGGAAATGTCACGGAAGCGTTTAAGGCTGTGCATGCTCTTAAGGGAGTTAGTGCCAATCTTGGCCTTAAAGGTATGCTTGGAAATGTGTGTGAACTCACAGAGATCCTAAGAGCCGGTTCGATGGACGGGTACGAAGAATATTACAATGCCATCAAGCCCAAATATGATGAGCTTGTGACTATACTAAATAAATTTAAAGATACTGCAATATGATATCGTTTGATTCAAGAAAGCTTGGGAAGTAACTGTCCCAGGCTTTTTCTATGCTCTTATCCAGTGTGAAAATATTGAAAGCGGTGCCTGTAGTGATCACAAGCTCGCCGTTTGAAAATCTGATGTTTACAGCAAGCTTTATATCGCCTGCGGAGAGTCCTGCGCAGGCTTTTTCTATGATCTCAGCCGTTTTATCTTCGTCAAGGTGAAAAACAAATTTGAATTTTAAGGGAGTTCTTTTACCCTTGATAAGATCAAGGCAGATGGGGCGAAGATCCGCCCAACGGGAAAAATCTGAAATAGGAGCGGAGCTGTCTGTTTCCTCATCATTATAAAAGTCTTTATGAACGTGACCGTCGATATAGAAGCTGTTAAATGTATCGATAGCGACTTCTTCGACGTAGAATTTGTCAAAAAGCTCTGTCGCAAGAAGGCTTTTCATAAAGGCTTTGTTGTTGGTGATCTTTACAGATATCATGAATGCTGTTCCTATCTTTATTTTTTCTCTTGGTTAATTATATGATAAAAAAAGTCGTTTGTGTTTATTTTTTAAGTGGTTAAATTTATCTGTTTCATTTTGCATATATATACTTTATACTTACAAGAAAGTAAGAGTTTTTTATTTGAGGGGTAAAAAATGGCTAAATTGGTAAGACTTAAGGATATCGCTGACAGGATCGGTGTCAGTACAGTTACGGTATCCAAGGCTCTTTCCGGACAAAAAGGAATGAGTGAGGAGCTGAGGGATAAGATCAATGTCCTTGCGGACGAGATGGGGTATGTTCCTTCGGTATCAAGAAAAGTTGGAAATTCAGTTAAAAGCTATACTTTGGGAGTTCTTATTTCCGAAGCGTACATGAGCGAATACAGCTCTTTTTATACCAGGATGCATCAGCAGGTTTCGCAGATAGCAATGGATAAAGGGTGCTTTACCATGCTTGAGGTTATATCCGCTGAGAATGAGGAAAAGAAGAATCTTCCGAGGATAATCGGCGATGGCAAGGTGGATGGTGTAATAGTCATCGGAAGGCTTAACGAGGATTATCTTAAGATGATCAGGAACGAGAGCAATATACCGACGATGTATCTTGATTTCTGTAATCACAGCGGCGATGAAGATGCTGTTGTTTCGGATAGCTACAACGGCGCATATGTCCTTACCAATCATTTGTTTGATATGGGACATAAGATGATAGGCTTTGTCGGAACAATACTTGCTTCGGGCACCATTACGGATAGGTATCTCGGATATACCAAATCTCTTTTGGAGCACGGACATCCTTTCATACCTGACTGGATCATTCCCGACAGAGATATAGATACCGGAGAGCTTGATTATGAAAGATTCTTTGCACTTCCTGAGGATATGCCTTCTGCTTTTGTATGTAACTGTGATCTCACAGCAAGTATGATGATAAAAAAGCTTAGAGAGAACGGCTATAAGGTGCCTGAGGATATTTCCGTCGTCGGATACGACAATTATCTTTTCCCCGGGCTTTGCGACATAAAACTCACAACCTTTGGTGTTGACAGCTATGAGATGGGACGAAACGCAGTCATAAATCTTATCCGTAAGATAAGCGGAGAGAGATACAGACAGGGAATTACGATCATAGAAGGTCACATGATAGAAGGGGAGAGCGTTACTAGGTTCGAACCGAAAAACTTATTTGAATAATAGAAATGCCTCACAGATATCAAATCTGTGAGGCGCTTTTTTTAACAGGTAACAATGATCCCGCCGTCGGCTGCATAGGTTGTAGAAACACCTGCGGTGTCAACGATTATTGCATCCTTAAACGGTACTTTTTTCATAATGAGATCTTTTACGACAGCTGCGCGTTCAAAGCAGTTGACGTGTGAGATCATAAGTCTCTTTTCCTCGGGATTCTTGATCTCGGCTGCAACAAGCTCTGTCATCTTAACAAGAGCCTTCCTGATGCCGATTCCCTGGGCTTTCTGAACGATCTCGCCTTTAAGTCCGTAGCATACGGGCTTGATGCTGAGAGTGGAAGCTACAAGAGCTTTCATTCCGGTAAGGCGTCCGTTTTTACGAAGTGCATCAAGTGAATCAAGAACGAAATATGTGAGCATCTCATCTCTGTATGCCTCGATCTCGGGGATGATCTCTTCAAATTTGAGACCTTTGTCCGCGAGCTCCATGATCTTAAGAGCGATGAGAGCCTCACCGCAGCTTGCAGAGAGAGAATCTGCTATATAAATATTCTTGTCACCGTATTCCTCGTGATATATGTTCTTGGCGAGCAGTGCACTGTTGTAGCTTCCGCTCAGCTTGGAAGTGAGCGTTACAACATAAACGTCGTCTGCATCGGTCTGATATGCTTTTACAAAAAGATCGGGAGATGGGCATGCAGTCTTGGGGCAATCTTCGGATGCCGCAACCTTGGCAAGATAATCTGCCTGATCAAAGGTCTCATCATCCACGATAACGCTGTCACCAACCTGCAAAATAAGCGGTACAAACTCAAATCTGGGATCATTCTTGTATTCAGCAGGTAAATCACAACAGCTGTCTACTACAATCTTATAACTCATAGTGCCTCCACGTATAAACTTGCATACGTAGTATTTAATACTACATGAAGATGATACCACGTATAGGCTTATCCGTAAAGCTTAATGAGAGGATGTATCAATTGCATCAATGATAGCCTGAGTCTCTTTTATAGTCTTGCGGTATTCAAAAGAAATCAAAAAAGAACAACCGTTATCCATTGTTACATGAAGCGGGCTTTTGCTCTTTACGTATTTGACATTTACAAGGCTGGAGTTGTTTACAGGGCATATTTGCGGGAACTTTACGCATTGGCTGTAAAAATTATATGCGGTTCCGAGCTGGTCAAAAACTCTGTTGTCGGTAAGCCAGATCCTCACCTTTCTTCCAACCTCTTTTACGCAGATGATATCATCTCCGGTCACGTATACCGTTTCATCTTTTTCCCTAAGCTCGATCCTGGGGACATCAACCTTGATACTGCTCTTGATAAAGTTCATTGTCTCTGTGAGCTCTGCAACCTTGATCGGCTTATCAAGATAATAGATATTGTCGGCTACGATACCGGCTGCGGGGATCTGTGTTCTGTAATCAATAGAAGAGCAGCACATTATGATAGGGTTTATAATGCCCTTATCAACAAGCATTCTGGCGATATCAACGCCGTTTTCTTTGCTGCTTGTCATATCGATGAAAAGACCGTGATACATCTCGGGCTTATACATGAAAGCTTCGGCGTTTCCGAAAGAATCAATGTATAATCTGTCGCCGAACTCCTTTAAAAATCTGTCAGATTGTCTTCCGAGAAGCCTTTCGGTCTGTTTTCTGTCGGCAATGTTGTCATCGCAAACCGCAATAAACATGGTACACCTCGTTATTAAATGAAACTGAACTTGATTGGTGAAAAGAAAAGTGCAAGTACAATCGCAACCTGCAATACAAAGATAATGGGCATTCCGAACTTAAAATACCAATGCTTGGTCTTGTGTTTAAATACGAACATGCCGATCGTTGCACCTAAGCTGCCGCCTATTATTGCAAATGCAAAAAGGGTCGCCTCGGGAATGCGAAAGGCGTTTTTACGCGCCCTTCTCTTGTCGATTCCCATTAAGGCAAACCCTATAATATTCACTGCTGCAATATAGATTATCAGTAGAGTGAGTGAATTCATAAATTATTTGTTCTTAGCTACTTCCTGCATCTTCATAGCACGAACCTTGGAAGAAAGTCCAAAGAGGTTTATGAATCCTTCAGCATCGTGGTGGTCGTAAAGGTCACCTGTTGTAAATGATGCAATGCTCTCGTTGTAGATAGAGTAAGGTGACTTTGTACCGGCCTTGATGATGTTACCCTTGTAAAGCTTGAATGTAACTTCACCTGTTACGTACTTCTGTGTTGATTCAATAAACGCCTGCTCGGCTTCACGAAGAGGAGTAAACCATTTCCCTTCATATACTATATCGGCAAACTTATTGCCCATATCTTTCTTCATTGTATAGGTATCACGGTCTAAAATCAACTCTTCGAGCTGCTGATGTGCTTCGTAAAGGATTGTTCCGCCGGGTGTCTCATAAACGCCACGTGACTTCATACCAACAACACGGTTTTCAACGATATCTACGATACCGATTCCGTTCTCGCCGCCGAGCTTGTTGAGTGTGCGGATGATATCTGAAACCTTCATCTCTTTACCATTTACTGACTTGGGAACGCCTGCCTCAAATGTCATTGTAACTGTTGTAGGTGTGTCGGGAGCGTCCTCAGGTGTCTTGCCGAGTACCAAGAGGTGCTTGTAGTTAGGCTCCTCAGCGGGATCCTCGAGCTCAAGACCTTCATGTGAAATATGCCAAAGGTTTCTGTCACGGCTATAGCTTGAATCAGCAGAGAAAGGAAGATTGATTCCATGCTGTCTGCAGTATTCGATCTCTGACTCACGTGAATCAAGAGTCCACTTGTCATTTCTCCAAGCAGCGATGATCTTGATGTCGGGTGCAAGAGCCTTGATACCAAGCTCAAATCTGATCTGGTCGTTACCCTTACCTGTTGCACCGTGGCAGATAGCTGTTGCGCCTTCTTTTCTTGCGATCTCAACGAGCTTCTTAGCGATGAGAGGACGTGCCATTGATGTTCCGAGAAGATATTTGTTCTCATATACGGCATGTGCCATTACGCAAGGAACTACGTATTCATCACAGAACTCATCTACAACATCGAGGATGTAGAGCTTGCTTGCTCCGCAGCTGACAGCTCTCTCTTCAAGTCCGTCCAGCTCTTCCTCCTGTCCGCAGTCGATACATACGCAAACTACTTCGTAATCAAAATTCTCCTTGAGCCACGGAATGATAGCTGTTGTATCAAGTCCGCCTGAATAAGCCAAAATAACTTTTTCTTTAGCCATTTATTTACCCTTCTTTCATAATGTTTATTCAATATTATTGGTGATATAATTAAGGAACGCGGGACGAATGCCCATTTAGCGCGTTGTCTATCATAATATACTCCGCTCTATAAAAAAATGCAATACTAAAATGCATAAATATTTAAAAAATGTATTTTTTATGCATAAATATAAATTTTCTGTTGCATATTTTCATTCGCGGTCGTATACTGAAACAAGTTTATACATATTAGAATCAGAAAAAGAAGACTTTTGAGAGGTTAGTAGGAAATGATCAAGGTTGGAATCATTGGAGCTACGGGATATGCCGGAGCGGAAATAGTAAGACTTTTACAGGCTCATCCGGATGCACAGGTTGTGTGGTACGGATCAAGGAGCTATATAGATAAGAAGTACAGCGAGACATTCGGAAACTTCTATAAGATAGTAGATGCAAAGTGTCTTGATGACAATATGGAAGAGCTTGCGAATGAAGTAGATGTGATCTTTACAGCAACTCCCCAGGGACTTTGCGCATCACTTGTAAATGATGACATCTTAAATAAAGTAAAGATCATTGATCTTTCCGCAGACTTCAGATTAAAAGATGTAAATGTATATGAAGAGTGGTATAAGATCGAGCACAAGTCACCTCAGTATATAGAAGAAGCTGTTTACGGACTTTGCGAGATCAACAGGGATAAGATAAAGGGCGCAAGACTCATCGCCAATCCCGGATGTTATACAACATGTTCTATATTAACTGCATATCCTCTTGTAAAAGAAGGACTTATAGATCCCGACACGCTCATCGTTGATGCACTTAGCGGTGTTTCAGGTGCGGGAAGAGGCGGAAAGGTAGCTAATCTCTACTGCGAAGTAAATGAGAGTGCCAAGCCTTACGGAGTAGCGGTTCACAGACACACTCCCGAGATCGAAGAGCAGCTTGGTTATGCCGCAGGTAAGAAGCTTACCATCAACTTCACACCTCACCTTGTTCCTATGAACAGAGGTATCCTTGCTACAGAGTATGCTACTTTGGTCAAAAAAGACGGCGTACTCCCCACAGCTGCAGATATCCGCGCAGCATACGAAAAATACTACGGAGATGAGAAGTTCATCAGGATATTGGAAGACGGTGTATATCCCGAGACAAGATGGGTTGAGGGAAGTAACTTTACCGATATCGGATTTAAGATCGACGAGCGCACAGGCAGGATCATTATGATGGGTGCACTTGATAACCTTGTAAAGGGAGCTGCAGGACAGGCTGTTCAGAACATGAATATCCTGTTTGGCTTTGACGAGACGAAGGGACTTGACCTTGTTCCAAGCTTCCCTTAATGCTTAAGCTTTAGGAGACGTAAGATGGTTCGTACAATGACTATGGAAGATTATGATGATGTTTATGCACTCTGGATGTCCATCAAGGGCTTTGGAATAAGATCTGTAGATGATTCCAGAGAAGGAATAGAGAGATTCATAAAAAGAAATCCGAATACAAGCGCTGTTGCAGTGGAAGACGGCAAGATAGTCGGAGCTGTACTGTGCGGACATGACGGAAGAAGAGCGAGTCTATATCATGTGTGCGTTAGCGAGAAATACAGAATGCACGGGATCGGCAAGCAGATGGTTCACTTTTGTTGTGAACAGCTAAAGAAAGAACAGATAAATAAGGTATGCTTGAATGCATTCGTAACGAATGTTATCGGCAACAAGTTCTGGCAGAAAATGGGCTGGACACTTAGATCTGATATGAATTATTATGATTTCACTTTGAATGAAGATAATCTTACTGTTTTTAACAAGTAAAGAAGGATGGCAAAAGAAATGAAGGATATAGTAGGTGGTGTAACGGCTGCCAAAGGCTTTATGGCAACCAGCTGCGAAGCAAATATCAAGTACAAAGACAGAACCGATATGGCGTTTGTCTATTCGGAAGTACCGTGCGTTTGTGCGGGAACTTTTACAACTAATATAGTAAAAGCTGCTTGTGTTCAATGGGATCAGCAGATAGTAGAATCGGGCGATCCAATGCAAGCAGTTGTTATCAATTCAGGAATTGCCAATGCTTGCACGGGCAAGGAAGGCTTTGATGCTTGTATAGCCACGGCTAAGGCGGTTGAGAGATGCCTTGGTGTCAATTACAATTCAGTTGCCGTTGCTTCAACCGGTGTTATAGGTATGCAACTTCCGGTAGATAAGCTTGTTATGGGCGTTGAGAAGATGAGCAAGACCTTGGACGGAAGTGTTGAAGCGGGAACAGCCGCTTCCAAGGCTATCATGACTACAGATACGGTTAATAAAGAGATCGCTGTTTCATTTGAGATCGATGATAAGACCGTTACACTTGGAGGAATGAGTAAGGGATCCGGTATGATCCATCCCAACATGTGCACAATGCTTGCATTTCTTACGACAGATCTTTCGATCGAGAAGAGTCTTTTGCAGGAGGCTGTAAGTGAAGTTGTTGCCGAGACCTTCAATATGATCACTGTTGACGGCGATACATCTACCAATGATACACTCCTTTGCATGGCAAACGGAGAAGCAGGAAATAAGACTATAAGGGCTAAGGGCGAAGAGTACGAGACATTTAAGAAAGCTCTTTTGCATGTCTGCAGATTCCTTGCCAAGAAGATGGCCGCAGACGGAGAAGGAGCGAGCAAGCTTTTTGAAGCCAAGGTCGTTAACGCTAAGTCTGTAGAGGATGCGAGAATTCTTTCCAGGGCGATCGTTGGTTCCAATCTTTCAAAGGCTGCGATCTTCGGATGCGATGCCAATTTCGGAAGATTTTTATGTGCGATGGGTTATTCCGGAGCGAAGTTCGATCAGAACGATGTTGAGCTTTATTTCCAGAGTCCCAACGGAAGAATAGAGGTATTCCACAAGGGCGTGCCGCTTGAATTTGATGAGAACGTTGCACTCAAGATCATGAAGGCTGACGAGGTTACCGTTTACGTTGATATGAACGAGGGAACCGCAGAAGCTACGGCTTGGGGATGCGATCTTACGTATGATTATGTCAAAATAAATGCAGATTACAGGAGCTGATAAAATGGATAAGGATATGCAGGAAGTATTAAAAAAGGCGGAGGTGCTTGTTGAGGCGCTTCCTTATATTCAGAAATTCAACAGAAAGATCATCGTTGTTAAGTACGGCGGAAGTGCCATGAGCAACGAAGAACTTCAGAAGAATGTAATAACAGATGTTACTTTACTTAAGCTTGTAGGCTTTAAGCCCATCATCGTTCACGGTGGCGGAAAGGCCATAAGCTCATGGGTTTCCAAAGTAGGAAAAGAGGCCGAGTTTGTAAACGGTCTTCGTGTTACAGACAATGAGACTATGGAGATCGCCGAGATGGTTCTCGGACGTGTCAACAAGCAGCTTGTAACTATGGTTCAGGAGCTCGGAGTTAAGGCGATCGGTATCAGCGGTAAGGATTCAGGTCTTTTGCACGTTACCAAGAAGCTTTCAGACGGCAAGGACATCGGATATGTCGGAGATATCGACAAGGTTGATCCCAAGATATTGTTTGATCTTCTTGAAAACGACTATCTTCCTATCGTTGCTCCTATCGGACTTGACGATAATTTCGATACATATAATATCAATGCTGATGATGCGGCTTGCGCTATCGCAAAGGCTGTAGGTGCC
Source organism: Butyrivibrio sp. (assembly GCA_017535785.1). Classification (GTDB taxonomy): domain Bacteria; phylum Bacillota; class Clostridia; order Lachnospirales; family Lachnospiraceae; genus Butyrivibrio. The sequence continues at coordinate 52,631 of JAFXTN010000023.1, forward strand.
AACAAGCTTGCATTCCTTACAGATATCGAGGGTGTTTACAAGGATATCAAGGATCCTTCATCCTTTATTTCAAGACTTACATGCTCTGAGGCAGACGCACTTATTGCTTCAGGAAATATCGGCGGCGGAATGCTTCCTAAGCTCAACAACTGTACAGATGCCATCAGGAAGGGCGTTAACAATGTGCATATTCTCGATGGAAGAATACCTCATTGTCTTCTTCTTGAGATCTTTACCAAGAAGGGTGTCGGAACAATGTTTATGTCGGATGACGATGATCTGGCAAAGGCTGAATAAGTTTTGTATTTACGAGGAGACTTAGTATGAGTGAGACTATGAAAAAATATATAGAAGAGGCAGAGGGAGCGCTTCTTCATACATATAACCGTTATCAGATCGTATTGGACAAAGGAGACGGTGTTTATTTATACGATACAGACGGAAAAAAATATCTTGATTTTGTTTCCGGTATTGCAGTTTTTGCCCTTGGATACAACAACAAGGCATACAATGATGCATTGAAGGCTCAGATCGACAAGCTTCTTCATACATCCAATTATTATTACAATGTTCCTGCGATCGAAGCTGCCAAGAAGATAAAAGAAGTTTCGGGAATGGACAGGGTATTTTTTACAAACAGCGGAGCTGAGGCTGTTGAGGGCGCTATCAAAGCGGCTAGAAAATATGCTTTTCTTAAAGACGGCAAGACAGATCATGAGATCATTGCCATGAATCATTCATTCCACGGAAGGACATTCGGAGCTCTTTCCGTAACGGGAAATCCTCATTACAGAGAGGCGTTCCAGCCTATGATCGGCAATATTAGATTTGCTGATATAAATGATTTTGACAGTGTTCTTGCCAATGTAAACGATAAGACATGTGCAATCATCATGGAAACCGTTCAGGGCGAGGGCGGAATCTATCCCGCAACAGAAGAATTCCTTACCAAAGTTAGAAAGCTTTGCGATGAAAAAGATATTCTTCTTATCCTTGATGAGATCCAGTGCGGAATGGGAAGAACAGGCTATATGTTTGCTTGGCAGAAATACGGTATCAAGCCCGATATCATGACTACAGCAAAGGCACTCGGATGCGGTGTTCCTGTCGGAGCATTTTTGTTAAACGAGAAAGTCGGAGCCAATTCACTTGTTGCCGGAGACCATGGAACAACATACGGCGGAAACCCCTTTGCTTGCGCCGCTATTAACAAAGTCCTTGATTTATTCAAGGAGGACAATATAATAGAGAATGTGAATAAGGTGGCACCGTATCTTGAGAAGCGTCTTGATGAACTCAAGGATAAATACGACTTCATAACAGACAGAAGAGGTGCGGGATTCATGCAGGGACTTGAGCTTAACAAGCCCGTTGCTGACGTGATAAACAAGGCACTTGAAAAAGGACTTATCCTTATCAATGCAGGTGCAAATATCATAAGATTTGTGCCGCCGCTTATAATAACCAAGGAAGATGTAGATGACATGATCAAGATACTTGATTCATGCCTAGGGGATTTATGAAGCTTAGAACCAGAATTTTTTCTATAATACTTATACTTTGCACAGTTTTGGGAGCGGTTTTATACGCTCGTTCGGGACAGAGCATTTTCGAGGAACATGCTTTATTTAACGGAGGAAGGAATACCGTAAGAGTTTGGTACACCGATGATGCTCTGACTCCATATCTTCAGAGCAAGGCTGTAGCATATTCGGAGACCATGAGTAAGGTAAGGATCGAGCCCGTACTGGTCTCCGGTATTGAGTATCTTGAGGCTATCAATAAGGCCTCTCTTAAGAACAGTAATTATCCGGATCTTTTTATAATAACAAACGATTCGCTTGAAAAGGCCTATCTGGCAGGACTTGCACTTGAGATCGACAACACAGGAAATTTCCTCAAAGAGGAAACTTTCCCTAAGGCTGCCATAGATTGTGTTACTTATAACGGAAGATATATAGGATATCCTTTTTACTTCGAGACAAGTTCACTTGTTTACAACAAGACATATCTGGAGAATATGGCCAAAGAGCAGCTTGAGATGCAAAAAGAGCTGGAGTCTTTACCCGACCAGAATCCCGATGCCACTGAGGCTTTGGAAGAGGATGCCGGTGAAGGTGAAGAGGCAGCTGTAGAAGGTGAAGAGGCTGCCGAAGAGGAAGCAGAGGAAGCTATTTCCGAAGAGGCGGTTGAAGAGACTGTTTCGGATGCGATCCCCAATACCATTTCCGGAATTTTGTCTTTTGCCCAGGACTATACTGCTCCCGAACAGGTAGAAGCCGTATTTAAATGGGACGTTACAGATATTTTCTACAACTATTTCTTTGTTGGAAATTACATGAACGTCGGTGGAGATGCCGGTGATGACGTATCTCAGATCGATATTTACAATACAGATACCATTAGCTGCATGAAGATCTATCAGCAGCTCAATCAGTTCTTTGCTATCGATTCGGAATCTGTGGACTACGATAGCGTGGTTCAGGATTTCATCGACGGTAAGATCGTATTTACCGTTGCAACTACGGATATCCTTCGCAGGATTGAAGAGGCCAAGGCAAAGGGCGAGTGCGACTTTGAATTCGGCGTTGCCGATATGCCCGGACTTACTGGAGACTTTAAGACTAGGACGATGTCTGTTACGGAATGTATTGTTGTTAACGGATACTCCGAACATCCTTATGAAGCCAATGCTTTTGCTAAATATCTTTGTAAAGATAATTCGGGTGATATTTATAAGATGAGCGGTAAGCTCGCTGCGCATTACAACGTAAATTATTCAGATCCCAATCTTGATACTTTTGTTGATGTTTATGCCGATTCGGTTCCTATGCCCAAGACTATTGAGACAAGCAATCTTTGGATGGAACTTGAGATAGCATTTACAAAGATCTGGAACGGAGAAGACTGCAACAGCACTTTGAAGCAGGTTTCCGAGAATATAATGAAACAGGTCACCGGAAAAGAGTATACTGAAGAGACTATACCTGATCCGAACGATGATGTTATAACTGCAGGTCTCAAAGAAGAACGCGATTAATGTTACGAACTATTAATACGACTTGCACATTTTACAAAATTAGACTAGAATAAAAAAAGCATGGTGGGGTCCTCTTAACACGGGAGGATACATGCATAAATATTTAATACCAATATTATTACTTATCACACTTACAGGGTGTACGGCATCTGAAGGCGCTTCAGAGCTGGTTTTGACGGAAAGTGCTATGGAGAATGCGAGTTCAGATCCCGTGGATCAAAGTGAGTATGAGAGTGATATGGGATCGGCCGTAATAGAGGCGTCTGAACCGGAAGATATCATTGTATATGTTTGCGGTGCGGTCAATGATCCCGGAGTATATACATTGTCTTCGAATAGCAGAGCGGATGATGCGGTCACCACAGCTGGAGGCTTTTCGGAGGAAGCGGATATCAATTATGTGAACCTTGCAGCTCCGATATCGGATGGAAGCAAACTTTTTATTCCTACGAAGGAAGAAGTGCAAAGTTCAGGTGGATCGATCAAGGAACCTTCGATCGGAGAAGGCGGACAAGATGATCTATATCCAAACAGTTCTTCAAATGATGGTCTTATCAACATCAATACGGCTTCCAAAGAGGAGCTTAAGACACTTCCCGGTGTCGGCGATGTTACTGCCGATAAGATAATCGACTATAGGCAGAAGAACGGTGAATTTAAAAGTATTGAGGATATCAAAAAGGTATCCGGAATTAAAGATAAACTTTTTTCCAAGATCAAGGAAAAAATAACTACATCATAACAAAAAAATATTATAGGGAACGGTGGAGCAATGGGAAAAGTAGCGCTGGTAGTTGATGATGAAAGAAGTATCGTAAAAGGAATCAAGTACAGTCTTGAGCAGGACGACATTATGGTTGAATGCGCGTATAACGGTGAGGATGCTGTAACAATGGCATCTAAGAGAAGTTATGACGTTGTCATTCTTGATGTTATGCTTCCTGCAATGTCAGGATTTGAGGTTTGTCAGAAGATCAGAGAATTTTCTGATGTGCCTATCATTATCCTTACTGCAAAGGGTGAAGACATGGATAAGATCCTCGGCCTTGATTATGGTGCTGATGATTATCTTACCAAGCCTTTCAATGTTCTTGAGCTTAAAGCCAGAATCAAGGCTATCATGAGACGTTTTGCCAAGAACAATCCTGAAGAGGACAGCATGGTATTCGGTAATCTTAAGATCAACCAGGAATACAGACGTGTATATATCAAGGATAAGGAGATCAATATCACAGGACGTGAATATGAAGTCCTTGAGTTCCTTGCATCTCATCCCGGAAGAATCTATTCAAGAGATATGCTTCTTGATGCGATCTGGGGCGAGAAGTTCGTTGGTGATGCAAGAACAGTAGACGTTCATATCAGAAGACTGCGTGAGAAGATTGAAGAGAACGCCAGCGATCCTCAGTATGTAAAGACTAAGTGGGGCAGCGGTTATTATTTCCAGATGAACTAATATTGATATGAAATCAGAAGCTTATGTATCCGATAGCTCATCAAAGCTATCTTCGTTTAAAGAATTATTCAGAAGTCTAAAAGCACATTTCTTTATAGCGATATTTTTGACAGGACTTGCATGTTGTATAACCATGCATGTCCTGATCTTAAATGACTATGAGCAACGTGCTGTCAATGTCAGGATCTCAGAGATGACTACTCAGGTGAGATTACTGGCCAATCGCCTTATAAAATACAATTACATGCAAGATCCCGATGATCCGGTCATCAATGCTGAGATTGATTATTTGTCCAATTTCAACAACGGTCGTTTGCTCGTTGTTAATGATGATCTTATGGTCATCAAGGATACCTATGGTAAGAGCCTTGGAAAGACTATCGTATCTGAAGAGACGATCACTTGTCTTAAAGAGGGTACTAAGGGTACTTATGCTTATTTTGACAAACAGAACGGGCTTATAGAATTGGTCGTTCCGGTTGTGGAAGATAAACAATCGGAAGGAAGTGATGTTGTTGATACCGACAAGATCGAGGTTGTACGCGGTGCGGTCATGTTAAGTATTTCAATGGATCCGATCCACCGCTCTTTGATAAAGCTTAGTAGGCAGATCGCTGTTTATGAAGGTCTTATCATAATTACGATACTTATCATAGCTCTTATGCTTGCGCATAAGCTGATGAAGCCGTTTGATAAGATCACAGCTGATATCAATGAAGTTAAGGCGGGTTATACCGAAGATTCTATAGAGATTCCTAAATTAACAGAGGCAAGACATATTGCGATAGCGTTTAATTCACTTCTAAGACGAATGAAAGTATTGGATGATTCCAGACAGGAATTCGTATCAAACGTGTCTCATGAGCTTAGAACCCCTATCACTTCAATGAAGGTTCTTGCGGATTCTCTTTTATCTATGGGTGAAGAGGCGCCTGTTGAGATATACAGGGATTTCATGGAAGACATAGGAAAAGAAGTAGACAGAGAAAACAAGATCATTGGAGATCTTCTTACTCTTGTTAAGCTTGATAAAAAGAATCCTGAGCTTGAGGTCAAGAGCGTCGACATTGAAGCTCTTATCGAGGGCGTTTTAAAGAGGATCAAGCCGATAGCGATGCAGAGAGATATCGAGCTTATATTTGAAAGTAAACGTTCCGTTACCGCGGAGATTGATGAGGTCAAGATATCTCAGGTCATGACCAACCTTGTGGAGAATGCCGTTAAGTACAATAAGGACGGCGGAAGTGTGAAGGTTGTTCTTGATGCGGATCATCAGAATTTCACCGTAAAGGTAATGGATACGGGCGTAGGAATCCCCGAAGATGCGTTGGAGCATGTATTTGAGAGATTCTACCGTGTTGATAAATCCAGATCCAGAGAGATCGGTGGTACCGGTCTTGGACTTGCGATCGCAAGAAGTGCCGTACTTATGCATAGAGGCACAATTGATGTAGATAGTAAACTTGGAGTCGGAACGACATTTACTGTAAAGATTCCTTTGATATTAGCAGCTGAGAAATGATTGGGTTACCTGATATGATTTTCAAAAAGAGAGGCTTGTCCAACAAAATAGCGGTTATCTGCGGTGTCCTTTTTGCCGCTTTATTTGCGGTGTCTTGTTCCAAGCAATCGGCTACCGCCAATAATGTGAAGATATACTATGTCGACGCAAAGGGTAATCAGATCGAGTCATGGAACAGTGAGATCAAGGCTAATACTATGGATACCGATGAAGCTGTCGGCGTCCTTATTGAGGAATTGTCCAAGAAAATAGTTACTTCCAAAGCTCAGGCTGCAATTTCAGAGCCTGTTAAGCTTAAGAAGTTTTCCGTTGAAGAGGACGAGGTTAAGCTTGATTTCTTTGCTGAATATGATCAGCTTGGAAGAATTGATGAGGTTCTTCACAGAGCTGCGATAGTAAGAACTCTTACTCAGCTAAAGAAGATAAATTATGTATCTTTTTCCGTGGAAGGTCAGCCGATCACGGATCACCTCGGAAATAAGATAGGAAAAATGAAATCCGAGGATTTTATATACGATATCGGTAATGAAATGAATACCTACAAGCAGTATGAGATCAAGCTTTATTTTGCCAACGAAGCGAACGATAAGCTTGTTCCCGTGTACAGAGCTGTTGCATATAACAGCAGTGCATCGCTTGAGAAGATGGCTGTGGAGCAGATCATTGCAGGACCCAACAACAATCAGGTCCGTCCTACGATCGCGCCCGGTACAAAAGTTAATAATCTTAGTATAAAAGATGGCGTATGCCATATTGATTTTTCGGAAGAATTTCTCTCTGAACCTTTCGAAGTTGATCCTGAACTGGTCATTTATTCGATCGTAGACACTGTTACGGAATTTCCTGAAGTAAAAAGTGTTCAGATAAAGGTTGACGGTCAGACTGATTTTATCTTCAGAGATTTCCAGATCACAGGATTATATGAGAGAAATACAGATCTGATCTACTGATCTTAAGGAGTTTTGTTTATATATTTATGAAAAGGCCGTTGGTTATTGCATCATTATTGATCACGGCGATTGTCTTTATTTATCTTTTGATTTCTTTTGATAATGATATCTATGTGCCTCCGAAAGAGCCGGACGGCTCTTTCACGGAGTGCATCGGAGTAGTTTCCAAGAAAGAATTAAAAATCTTATATTCGGGCGATACAGTTAATGTTATTTATCTTGTGCCCAAAGAAAAAAAGAGGAGCAAGGCCAAATACATAGAATGCTACCTTGAAGAGGACGATGATGAGCTTCCTAATATAGGAGAAGAAGTTCTTGTTGCAGGTAAAGCCTATTGTTTTAAGCCGCCTCGTAATCCGGGAGAATTTGACAGTCGTCTTTATTATTCAACTTTGAAAATTGCATATAGGATAAAAAACGCCCATATTACCGCAAGAAACGGTAAGAAGGACATCTTGAGAGAAAAACTTTGCATCCTAAGATACAGGCTTGAAGGAATGCTCGATAACTGCCTTGCTGAAGAGGACAGTGCCGTTATGAAGGCGATGCTTTTGGGAGATAGGGCGTTTATGGATGAGGAGATAAAAGAGCTTTATAAGAACAGTGGGATCGTACACATACTCGCTGTCAGCGGTCTTCACATCTCTATATTGGGCATGGGATTGTATAAATTCTTAAAGCGTTTAAAGCTTCAGAATGTAGTATGCTCCGTGCTTCCGATATTGTTTATGTATCTCTATGGGGAAATGTGCGGGATTTCTTCATCTTCATTCAGAGCGATCGGCATGTTCGTACTCCGCCTTACCGCTCCGCTTATAGGAAGGACGTATGATCTGTTGTCGGCGCTTGCGCTAACCGAGATGCTTCTCATTATCGATCAGCCGCTATATCTTTTTAACAGCGGATTTTTGTTTTCCTTCGGCGCGGTCATCGGAATAACCGTAGTTAAGCCAAGACTCGAGGAAATGATCCTTTTGATCTTAAATTTAAAAGTCAGGATAAGCAGAAATCTTGTGATACAAGGTCTTTTGTCGGGAATCTCCGTCGTGCTCGTGACGCTTCCCGTATATCTTGAATTCTATTATACTTACCCGATCTACTCGCTTATAACGAATATCATTGTGATCCCTTTGATGGGACTTCTGCTAGTGTGCGGTGTATTGTCTTGCGCAGCAGGTGGCCTATTGGGGGCGGGGTTAGTGGTCCGGTTTCTGAATATTCCGGGGATCGCGGTCCATTACATTCTTTTGCTGTATAAATATCTGTGCGGATTTCAGAATTCGATACCGGGAAACATCTTGTACTTAGGGAATAAGGAAGGTTATAGGATCGTTATCTATTATGTGATGCTTGGGATAGCGCTTTTTTTAATAAAAAAGGATAAGGAAAAGCATGATAGAGAGCGGACATGGCAGATCATAAGAGCGCTGATCATTCCGGCAGCTCTTTTTATCCTGACAATAAATATCCCGGGCGGCCTTAAGATAACTGCGATCGATGTCGGCCAAGGCGATGGGATAGTTATTTCTACGGGCTGCAGCAATATTTTGATCGACGGAGGTAGCAGCAGTAACGATAAAGTTGGGAAATATTCGCTGATCCCGTTCCTAAGCTATGAAGGAATAGGAGTGCTGGATGCCGTGATCGTAAGCCACGAGGATGAGGATCATATTTCGGGGATACTTGAGATCATGGATGGCATGGAAAAGGGCGGGATTAGGATAAAGACGCTTGTTTTGCCGGATGTAGCGGCAGCTACAAGGGAGAGCAACTATCATAAGCTTGAAAAACGGGCAAAAGAGCTGAAGATACCGGTAAAGTACATAAGTAAAGGCGAGAAGTTTGAGCTTAAGGTAAAAACAGGGTTTATGAGCGAAAAGCTAGAATTTACCTGTCTTAATCCGACGAAAAAAATGGAGACGGAAGGCGCTAATGCGTACTCTGGTGTATTACATATGCGCTATGGCTCTTTTACAGCTCTTTTTACGGGCGATGTGGAAAAAGAGGGAGAGGAACAGCTTAAACAGACAATAAGCCAAAATACGGAAAAATATGGCGAAATAACGCTGCTTAAAGTTGCGCACCATGGCTCCGCATATACAACGGATGAAGAATTTCTTGAGATGACGAAGCCAAAGCTTGCAGTCATCAGCTGCGGCGTGAACAACAGCTACGGTCACCCGCACGCAGAGCTCCTTGAAAGACTTGAGCAGTACGGAACGAAGATATATCGCACCGATGAGCTGGGTGCGGTGAGCATCAGCGTATCAAGAAAAGGAGAGGTTAGGATAAAAAGTACTTTAATACCCGGGCAATAAAAAACAGGCATGGCGAAGATCGCTATGCCTGTTCGTTTATATTCAAATATCTATCTCGATGTCAGAAACCGTCTATTAGAATGAATAGCCGTTTGCTCTGTTATATCCCTCGCAGATAGCGTTCATGTTCTTGATAAGGATATGGAGACCAATGAAAACACCGATACCGCAAAGGAGTGATCCGATAACCATCCAAAGGAGTACTGTTGTACCGTTTTCTTCAAATGCCATTCCGTATCTGGGAGCATTGTTGCTAAGTCTGTTAGCTAATTTGTAGTACCAGTAGTATGAATAGATACCGCAAGTTACCATGCTAAGAAGGATGTAACCAACAAGACCTGTAGTTTCTTCTCCGTCACCTGCACATGCGATGTTAGCATCTTTGGCAAGTGTATAAATGAAGTAATAAGAATAGATTCCGCAAGTAATGATTGAAAGAAGGACCATTACAAGAAGATTTCTGTCTGTCTTAAGCGGAGCATTTCCTGTAAAGGCACCGTTGTTACCGTTAAATGTATTCTTTACATCGTTGACTGCGCTTGTGAAATCCTGCTCAGCTGAATTAAATGCGTTATTAGCTGCATTCTCGAGCTGCTGGATTGTATCGCCTGCTACTTCCTTTCCGCAATTTGGACATACCTTGGTTCCCTCAGGTACTTCGTGACCACAATTTTTACAAAACATACTTCTCCTCCTAGAAAAAAGATTTAATAATTTTATATATGAACCCATTTTGGGGCTCAAAGCTAACTATTGTATCGCTTGGATCAAACAACCTGTACATATATACAACAACGTAAAGAACGATAATGTTGCACATGATAAAAGAAAAAATTTTCTTTGGGATCCTTTTTTTGTTAAGTATCAGAACAGCGGCAGGAAGGGGAACCCAGAATAATGGGTGAAACCTAAATGCAGATTTAAGATCGAGCCTTAACGCGGAATGAACTCCTCTTGTCGTTCCGCATCCCATGCAAGATACCCCTGTTAAGAACCTTATCGGGCAACCGATTCCGACAAAATGGAAGATCACATATAACAAAACTATAGCGATAACAGCTATCCAAAAATCTTTGTTCTTCATAACATGCCAAGTATAACATATTAGAAAATTTAATGAAACAAATTATAAATAAAAAGTCTGAAGATGGTGAGTTTTTGGGATTTCTATGGTAACATAAAGGCTGGAGTGTGAAATGAAATGGCAGCGAAAACATCAGATTTTAAGGTAAAGCAAAAACAGCTCAATGATGATATCACATCGGGCAATCTAAAGCACTGTTACCTCGTATACGGCGAGGAGGCTTATCTGCGTCTTCAGAACAGAGATAAGCTTGTAAAGGCGATGGGCGGTGACGCATCATCCATGAACTTTACCAGGTACGAGGGCGATGCTTGCGATCCTGCAGCCATCATAGACATGGCGGAGACGATGCCTTTTTTGTCGGACAAAAGAGTCATCTTAGTTGAGAACAGCGGATTCTTTAAGAGCGGATGTCCCGAGCTTGCCGATTATTTAAAAGAACCTGCGGAGGCTGCTTACTTCATTTTTGTGGAAAAAGAAGTAGACAGGAGAAAAGATATATACAAGGCCGCTGCAAAGCTCGGACTTGATATAAACTGTGACGAGCAGGATGAAGACACTCTAAAGAGATGGATAGCTTCCAAATTCCGATCCGAGGGGAAAAATATATCGGCCGGAGCGGTGGCTTTTTTGATCGACAGAGTCGGAACGGACATGTCGAATATCAGCACGGAGATTGAAAAGCTTGTGTGCTACTGCATCGATAGGGATGAAGTTACTAGTGCCGATATCGAGGCTGTTTGCGCAAACTGGATCACCAGCAGGATATTTGCGATGACGGACGCCATTGTCGAGAAGAACAGGAAAAAGGCTATAGATCTGTACTATGACCTTCTTGCCCTAAAGGAGCCCCCCGCCAAGATACTTGCGCTTATAACAAGGCAGTTCAACCTTATGCTTCAGGTAAAAGAGATGGATGAGAACAGGAGGGATAGGGGAACAATTGCGAGTGCGGTCGGACTTATGCCGTTCCTTGTCGGAAAGTACGTTAACTGGGCCAAGAATTATTCTTACAAAGAACTCAAGAATGCTCTTGAGCTTTGTGCATCCAATGACGAAGCGGTCAAGTCGGGAAAGCTTGATTACGTTATCAGCGTCGAGATAGTCATCATAGGCTGCACGGGAAAATGAGTTTGAAAAACATTAGCCCAAGGCTTATACTATAAGTTGACTTTCTTGTCAGAAGGAGGAGTGTTTTGAACAGACCCAGACCACAGGAGATATACAGACATTTTAAAGGGAATATGTATCAGGTGATCGCGATAGCAACCCATTCCGAGACACGTAAAGAGATGGTAGTTTATCAGGCTCTTTACGGGGATTACAGGTTCTACGTAAGACCGCTTGAGATGTTTGTATCGGAAGTCGATAGAGTAAAATATCCGGACGTAAAGCAGAAATATCGCTTTGAGAGAGTGGACGTTTCGGATAATAGCGCAGATAAGGAAGATGGCGCTGTTAAAGAAAATAACGCTGTTAAGGAAAATAACGTAGTTAAAGAAGATAACGCAAATAAGGAAGAGATCAGAAAGAGCTTTAGAAGTGAACCTTACAAGCCATCTAAGGTCATGGAGAAGAGCGTAGACGAAGAGGCAGAGGATCTTAATCTCAATCCCCTTGTTATCAAGTTTCTTGACGCAGATCTTGCAGTTGAGAAAAATGATATCTTATCCAAGCTTCGTCCTATAATAACAAATGATATGATTGATATCATGGCTATGTCGCTTGGCGTAGTCGTTAAGGAAGGCGATGTGTACGACAGATACAACGATCTTCGTACTTGCCTTACAACAATGGAAAAATACGAGAGTACCAGATTAAGGAGTTAATTAACTATGAAATTACTTTCAATTGCGATTCCTTGCTACAATTCTGAAAGTTATATGGAGAAATGTATAGAGTCACTTTTGGTCGGCGGAGAAGACGTTGAGATCATCATCGTAGACGACGGCTCCAAGGATAGAACAGCTCAGATCGCTGATGACTATGCAGCTAAGTATCCTACTATCGTAAAGGCTGTCCACAAGCCAAACGGTGGACACGGAAGCGCTGTAAACGCCGGTATTGAGAATGCGACAGGTCTTTTCTTTAAGGTAGTTGATTCGGATGACTGGGTAAAAGAGATCGCTTATCGCAAAATTTTATCGACACTTTCAGAACTTGCAGGCGGAGAGACACAGCTTGATCTTCTTATCAGCAACTTTGTATATAACAAGGTTGGAGAGAAGAGACATAAAGTAATGCGCTATGCCAACATGTTCCCTATCGAGGAGCTCTTTACATGGAAGGATGTCAAGAGAACACCCAAGGGACATTATCTTCTTATGCATTCCGTTATCTTCAGGACAAAGCTCCTCAGAGAGTGCGGCCTTAAGCTTCCGGAGCACACATTCTATGTAGATAATATCTATGTTTTTAACCCGCTTCCATTCGTTAAGAACATGTATTATCTCGATGTGAACTTTTATTATTACTACATCGGACGTGAGGATCAGTCTGTAAATCAGAAGATCATGCTCTCACGTATCGATCAGCAGCTCAGAGTAAATAAGCTCATGATCGATTACTATGTTGAGAACATCGGAATGATCCGCTCACAGTGCGAAAGACACAAGTATATGTTCAATTATCTTGAGATCATTACAGCAGTTTCTTCGGTTCTTCTTATTACTGAGGATACTCCGGAGAATCTTGCTAAGAGAAAAGAGCTTCTTGAATATATAAAAAATAAGAGCTTCTTGCTTTATCTTAAGATTAGATATAGTATTGAAGGAACATATATATACTTACCCGGCAAAGGGGGAAGGAAGATAACACTCGCAGGCTATAAGCTTTTGCAGAAGATTTTCCATTTCAATTGACGGGGCGCTTTTACAGAATTAGGGGAAAAGATATGAAAGGAAAAATAAAGGTAAGAGAAATTTTTAGGTTGTCCTTACCGATACTTATGTATTTGCCGATTTACGGCATTTGGTTCAGCCTATTGGAGAAACACAGATTTTCACATTACGCACTTATCCATACAACATTGGATGATAAGATCCCATTTTGCGAAGTATTTATTATTCCGTATGTTTTGTGGTTCTTATATGTTTCGGGGACTGTGTTGTACTTTTTGTTTAACATGGATGTAGAGGATTACTTCAAGGATTTTATGTTCCTTGTGACAGGAATGACATTGTTCCTCCTTATTTCAACGGTATTCCCGAACATGCATCAGCTTAGACCCGCGGTTATGCCAAGAGATAACATATTTACTCATATGATCGCCAATTTATACAAGGCAGATACGCCGACCAATCTTTGGCCGAGTATCCATGTGTATAATTCGATCGGTACGATGATCGCGGTCCGTCACAGCAAGAGGATCAAGAAAGCAGGAAAGATATTCAGCGACATCTTGGGCGTATCGATAATCTTATCGACAATGTTTATCAAGCAGCATTCGATCTACGATGTGCTCACGGCTATCTTTATGGCTGTTATCTTTTATCTTGTATTCTATCACTCAACTGTTGTTGAGATCTTTTGCAAGAAAAGAGAAGAGAAGCTTGCCTTTAGGTATGAATGATATCAAAAATATAGCGGTCTGCAGTTAAATCTGCAGGCCGCTTTTTAATGCTCAAAATAATATTATTCAGTTCATGAGCTGTAATTTCTGTTGTAGACATTCAAGAGTGATATTATCTGATTTTACCGAAACCTCTCCGTCTGTGTGAACCCACATGGGTATCATTGTCTTTACGGTAAACTTTGAAGTCCTGTATTTGTAAACACCCTTAAATATATAGTGGAATCCGAATATGGCAAAAGGAAGAGCTAAGAACATCTTGGCTCTCGGAAGGTCTCCTACAACGCACAGATCAAAAAGACCGTCCGTAAGATCTGCCTTAGGAGCAAATCTGAATCCGCCGCCTTCGTGGTGATGGATCATGGCGGTTATCAGCATAAAGTGAGACAAGTGAAGCGTTTTGCCGTTTTCAAATTCTATATCGCATGGTATTTTATCGGCTTTTATAAGCTGTTTTATAGCGATAGTGCCGTATGTCAGCTTTCCGAGACCGATCTTATTAAGGAAATTCTTGGTTCCCGAAGAAAGAGCTTCCTCACATACCGCAGCATCAAAGCCTATTCCCGAGCTTACATCAAAATAGCGGACATTGCTTATCTCTTCGCTGTGAAGCCTGGACATGGGAACTGTCTTGGAATTATATGTCAGCTTTCCGATATCAAGAGTCCGCACCACATTGCCTGCGGCGATCCTCTCAAGAAGCTCATCAAAGTCCTTGGGATACGATAGGTCTCTGACGAAGTCGTTACTGGATCCTATCGGAATGAAACCTAATATTATCTTGTCGAAATAGTCATGGATTCCGTTGATAGCTTCATTCAAGGTACCGTCTCCGCCAAGAACGATGACTCTTACGGGATATTCCATATTATCAGGGGCATTTATCGTGAGCTTTTCCATGAGAGCCGTTGCGTCTCCGGGGCCTTTCGTATATGCCGCTTTATAGTCGATGGAAGCGGAGATGAGTTTGTTTTCAAGCCTCTCACAGATTTCTTTTCCCTTGCCGGAACGGGCTGATGGATTAACGATGCAGTAGTACATAAGATTCCTCTGTTTTTTATTTTGAATAATCGAAAATATTATAGCATTTTTTGTCGTTGTGTGGTACGATATGCAAGATGTTTGCTTTAATGCATTAAATTGACGAATTATCATTAATTTTTGGAGGAGCTAAGATGTATTCATTGGAAGAAGTTAAGAAAATCGATCCCGAAATCGCTTCCCTTATCGAAGCAGAGGTTGAGCGTCAGAACAACCACATTGAGCTTATTGCTTCAGAGAACTGGACCAGCAAAGCTGTTATGGCAGCTATGGGCAGCCCTCTTACCAACAAGTATGCAGAGGGACTTCCGGGTAAAAGATATTACGGCGGATGCCACGTAGTTGACGAAGTAGAGAAGCTTGCAATTGAGAGAGCGAAAGAACTCTTCCACTGTGATTATGCCAACGTGCAGCCTCACTCAGGTGCACAGGCTAACCTCGCTGTACAGTTTGCACTTTTACAGCCCGGTGATACTATCATGGGTATGAATCTTAGCCAGGGCGGACACCTTACACACGGAAGTCCGGCCAATATATCAGGAACATATTTCAAGGTTATTCCTTACGGTGTAGATGAGAACGGTGTACTTGATTACGATGAGATGTACAAGCTCGCTGTTGAGAATAAGCCCAAGCTCATCATCGCAGGTGCTTCTGCATACTGCAGAACAATTGATTTCAAGAAATTCAGAGAGGCTGCCGATGCATGCGGAGCAATCCTCATGGTAGATATGGCTCATATCGCAGGACTTGTTGCTGCAGGCGTTCATCCCAGCCCATTCCCTTATGCTGATGTTGTTACAACAACAACTCACAAGACACTCAGAGGACCCAGAGGAGGACTTATCCTTTGGAACCAGTCAGCTCAGGATAAGTTCAAGATCAACAAGGCTGTATTCCCCGGAATCCAGGGCGGCCCTCTTGAGCACGTTATCGCTGCTAAGGCTGTTTGCTTTAAAGAAGCTCTTTCACCTGAGTTCACACAGTATGCCAAGAACGTTGTTGACAACGCCAAGGCTCTTTGCGACGGTCTCATGAAGAGAGGCGTACAGATCGTATCAGGCGGTACAGACAATCATCTTATGCTTGTAGATCTCACAAACTTCGGTCTTACAGGTAAAGAGGTTGAGGCATGGCTTGATGATGCTCACATCACAGCTAATAAGAATACTATTCCTAACGAGCAGCAGTCTCCTTTCGTTACAAGCGGTATCCGTCTCGGAACACCTGCCGTAACAACAAGAGGCATGAATACAGAAGATATGGATCAGATTGCTGAGGCGATCGCTGTTGTTATCAAGAACAAGGGCGAGAAGAACGATGAGGCTCGCGCTATCATCAAGAAGCTCACAGACAAGTATCCTCTTGATTGATCTTCTAATTTTCTATTAGAACAGAAAGATTTCAGTAAATAATTTTAAGGCAAAATTGTTCGCATATTAAATGTGTGACAATTTTGCCTTTTATTTTTCACGATATTACTGATCTCTTTTTTGCCCAAATAGAATATGCAGAATTGATTGAAATGCACATACAATTATGAAAATACACAGATTATTTTACAATTATAAACTAATTATTCAAAATAAATAAAGTTTTTGGGTAAAATGTATTGACAAATCAGAAGCCCATAAATATAATTAAATCAGATAAAGGGATTAAGAAAATATAAAAATACTTCTCTCGGATCGGTTATAGGAGAGAAAGAAAGGCAGGTACACTCCAAAGGGACATTTAGTTTAAATCTTTAAGGAAAGGATGGTACAGACCACCGGAAATTTTTAGTATTTAACTAAACTAATCGTTTTATCTAAGATGTAGAAAAACAGCATTTCCTGTACATGAAAAGTGGTTATGACAATATCAGTATCTTGCAACCACAGCATACGAGTGCAAATGTTAATGGAAAGATATGCTGAGAGTTTAGGAGGACGGTCCGTTGGACGAAGAAATATTTTTTGAAGATAAGTACTCGGTGTAAGGGCAGAAGTAGGTAATATAGATGAAGCTTCTGCCCTTTTGTTATGCCCTTTTTTATGATAAAATAGGTTGAAAAATATTGTGGCATACGGGGAAGATATGAGTAAATTTGATGAGCAGGATTTTGATGAAAAGAGACTGGCACGCAGGCAACGTAGGAAGAAGAGTCAGGTAACGGCTTTTGTTATTCTGGCACTTTTTATTTTACTTATTGCGGGAGTGGCAGTTTTTTGTGTATATACGATAAAAGATCTGTTGAATATACCCGGTTCAAGTAAGGAAGCGCAGGAGGCTGCGGCTACTGAGGGAACCTCCGAGGAAGTTAGTATAGAGACTCCCGAGACCATAGATACTGAGCCGGAGGAGATGACTGAAGAAGATATACTTAATGAAGTGGTAGACGGCTGTGTAGCGGAGCTTTCTATTGAAGATAAGGTTGCGGGGCTGTTTATCGTAACGCCTGAGCAACTCACCGGTGTGGCTACTGCCGTTAAAGCCGGAAGCGGAACACAGGATGCGCTTTCCAAGTATGCAGTAGGTGGTGTGACTTATTTTGCCAAGAATATCAAGGATGAGAGTCAGATCACAGAGATGCTCAGTACTACAGAATCTATGAGTAAATATCCTATTTTTACGATCGTATCCGACGAGGGTAAAAAGGGTGGTGTCACTTCAACGATCAGCATCGAAGGAATAACAGATGTTACCGATCCGGATACCGCCGGTGCTACATCTAAGGCACTTGGAGAAAAGCTTTTTTCATATGGTTTTAATTTGGATATCGCGCCCAGTGTCGATCTTAGCGATAAGGGGCTTTACGGAAGCGATGCCGGTAGCGTTAAGGGTATAGCTGCTTCTTTTGCCTCCGGAATGAAAGAGAGCGGAGTTGATGTTTGCGTCAATTCTTTCCCTCTCATGACAGATACTACGGCAGGTCTTACTGCCATAGACAAGAGCAAGGACGATCTTGTTGCCAACGAGTATGAGATCTTCAAAGAGATCATAAGTAATAGCAGTCCTGCGGCTGTTATGATGTCAAACGCTTCGTTTGAGAATGCTGCGGGCGACAATACACCGGCTTCTTTGTCTTCCGTTATGATAGGTGATGAGCTCAGAAACGAGCTTGGCTTTGACGGAGTGGTAATAACAGGACCTCTCAATGAAGCTTCTATAACGGAGTATTATACATCTTCGGAAGCTGCGATAAATGCCGTAAAAGCGGGCGCTGACATGATCTATCTGCCTGAGAATTTCGAGGAAGCTTACAACGGTCTTCTTGAAGCCGTTAACAGCGGAAGTATCGAAGAGAGCAGACTCGATGAGTCGCTTAAGCGCATTTACAAGGTTAAATATGCCAACAAGGCAATGGAAATAATAGATAACAATTAAAAGAGGGATATATGCGACAATTCAGAAATGAATGGAAATATCTCATAAGCTACAGTGAGTACGAGACGCTGAAATGTCAGATGAGGCCTTTTTTTCATCTTGACCCCAATGCTACTGATGACGGTTATCTGATCCGAAGTCTTTATTTTGACGATCTTTGGAATTCAGCATATGAGGAGAAGGAATGCGGCGTGTATTTCAGAAAGAAATACCGTATCAGGATCTATAATTTCTCCGACACGAGCATCAAGCTTGAGAGAAAGCTCAAGCAGGGCAGTTACATTTACAAGGAATCGGCATCGCTCACCAGAGATGAGGTATACAAGATCTTAGACGGCGATTATGAATTTCTTTTGCACTCTGACAATAATCTGTGCAGAGAGTTTTATTATGAGTGTATGAGCAACATGATGAGACCGAGAGTCATAGTTGATTATGACAGAACTCCGTTTATAATGGATGCGGGAACTGTCAGGATAACTTTTGACAAAAAAGTAAGAGCGGCAGTGGGAGGCTTTGATATCTTTGATGATACGCTCCCGACATTATCGGCGCTTCCGTCCGACAAGCTTATCATGGAGATAAAGTACACGGAATTTTTACCTAAGATAGTAAAGGAACTGGCTCCTCCTTCGAGAAGTGAATTCGTGGCAGCCTCAAAATATGTTCTTTGCTGTGATAAAACCAAATATTTATTTGAAAATAACTATTATGCAGACGAGAGGAGTCTTATATGAGCGTTAAAGACGTAATAAGGAAATCTATTTTAAATTCAGACATTTATTCTACTTATGACCTTGGAAAGATAGCTCTTTCCCTTATAATCGCACTCATCATGGGTATGATCATCTATTTTGTTTATAAGAAGTTCTACGCGGGAGTTGTATTCTCCAAGAGCTTTGCGGTAACACTTATCGGTATGACGGTTCTCACATGTATGGTAACACTTGCCATCAGTACCAATATCGTTATTTCACTCGGTATGGTCGGTGCTCTTTCTATCGTAAGATTCAGGACAGCCATCAAGGATCCGCTTGATCTTCTCTATCTGTTCTGGGCTATCACGACCGGAATCACTGTCGGTGCGGGCATGTATTGGCTTACACTTGCTTCTGCAGTCATTCTTATCATCATGATCGTTTGTTTCTATGCAAAGGCTGCTACAGGCCAGGTTTTCGTAGCTGTTATCCACTACGAGGGTTCTGAAGCCGGAGATGAGATCATGAAAGCTTTCGGTAAGATCAAGCACTATCTCAAGTCTAAGACACTTCGCGGAAATACAACAGAGCTTGCCGTTGAAGTATACGTTAAGAACGATGAGTTTACTTTTGAAAATGAGATCAAAAATATTGCCGGGGTAAAAGATATTACGCTTATCCAGTACAACGGAGAGTATAACGGCTGATATTTTAAGTGAAATAAAATTGCCGTTCAGTAACGCTTTTTAGTCAAAAAAGTATTAAAAAACGTAAATTTTAGATATGTATGTATTCAAAAACACAGTGACCTTGTTTACAATTAATGTGCAGGGTTATTGTGTTTTTTCCTTTTACGGAATAAGTGAAGGAGGCACCGTTATGGTAGATATGCATATTAAGCCGCAGATGGCTGATCCGGTAAGTACAGGGGTTGCCAAACCGGCCGTACAGCGTCCTAAAGAACCTATAAAAGTTAAGGAGCCTATTAAGACTCATGATGATAGAGTAGAGAAGCTTATACAGGAAGAGGTTTCCAAACGCGAGGATATAAGGACCAAGGAGTACGGTCCCGTCATTGCCAGGTCCACCGACGGAGATACTGTTAGGGTAAAAGAAGATAAGGTTAATGCCGAGGATGATCGCGATAAGAAGGATAACAACGCTATCTATGATGTATCCAAGAACGATCCTAATAAGAATCGCAATGAGGAAGTTCCGGATGTAGAGCTTCCGGAGATCGAGCTTAAGGAATCTAAACCTGCTTATGAATTTAAGCCGATTCCTTATGAGCCCGGAGAATTCCTTGAAAAGACCAAACAGGAGGCTATAAAGGCTCAGGATAGCGCCAGAGAGATATACAAAGAAGCTTCGATCGATGGATCGTCTACCGCGCAGAATTCTGTCGGAAGTTATTCTGATTCTATGCTGAAAGAGATGTATCTTAAGGGCGATATTTCTCAGATAAGCTATGAGCGCGAAATGGAGGCCAGAGAAGAGCAGCAAAAAGCCAGAGAGATGGATGAGAGAGCATTTTCTAATGAAATGGCTGATGATTCCGAGCGGATAAGAGAGATGGAGAGAACGGCTACAGTCATAAGAGATGTGGAATACGGTGATGTAAATACATCCGACAGTGTAGCTCCATTGGAAGACAGGCTCCAGGCTATTCAGAACGCCGATGCCATGTGATAGCTCTTTTGAATAACTAAATAAGACAAAGAAAGAGGACTAAAGAGCAGTGAACTCTTTAGTCCCTTATTTATGTGAAGGCATAGATGTTGCCATGCCGGTGTACTAATCCGGGTCTTTAAAAATTTAGTAAAGATCCGGGTGCCGAGTACTGTTTATTTCGCTTTTAATGCCTCTTTTTCCACCTCTTTGTTGGTGTAATGGTATTCGATCACCTTATCGTTATCAAAAGTGAAATATAACGCGAATTTTTCGAAATCGTATGCGTAACCGATTCCGTATTCATTTTTAAATGTTTCATATTTCTCGCCGTAAGCTTTGAGTACGTCGTCTTTTGAATCGCCGATACCGATATTCATAGATGTTGTGACACCTTTTTTGGAAATGCTTATAGTTAACGGTGTTTCTGTCTTATCCATGTCAAAAGTCTGCATTCCGATCTCGTTTGAATCAAAAGAGTAGTAGTGATCGGCAAGCTTTGGATCATTTTGAGGATCGGGTGTTCCAAGTGCTGTAAGGATTTGCTCCTTGCTGTCGAGAACAGAAACCGAATTCTCTTTGTAAATGAATGTCGGATCATCTTTTTCCATTGAAGTTGCAGTGGATGTTATCACTGTAACTCCCGATGTAGATGCATCAGAACTTGAATCGGAAGATTCCGCGAGTGCATCCTGAACTGCTTCGACTGTAGCTTCATCTACCGTGAAATCTTCGCTTGATGCGATCACGTCTTCTTCGGTTACCCCGCAGCCGGGTAGCAATAATACAAAAGCTGCCAGGATAGCCATAGTAGATATTTTTTTCATAAAAACTCCTTTTAGCGCTATAACACCCAACCTTCTCCTAAATTATAGATTTGGCAAAGAAAGCAATATGTCGTAATTGGCGTCATTTTTGTAAACTATGCTTTCTAATTTATCTCTGTCTTCGTTTTGAATGGTGCTGTTGATTTCAAAAGAAATCGTGTAGTCACCCATATCATATTCCAAAGTTCTGTAATTTTCGTTCGTTATTTTTGTCGGCTCTCCGTAAGCAGCGATTATATCCTCTTCTGTGTCTCCGATACCGACATTTCTGGAGGTTTTGATCTTGTGAGAGATAATGATCATACTTAGAGGAAGCTCTTTTCCTTCATAGGTAAGAGTGTCGTATAATACTTCTCCAAATTTCTTTCCGTAGTCGTATCTTTTGTAATCGCCTCCCTTATCCAGGTTTGAACGGTTCTTATCGTACTTACCCAATTTAGAGAGTGAGGTTTCGGTACTGTCCAGAATTGATATGGCATTTCCGTTGTATGCGATCTGATCATCTGAAATAGTGATATTTGCATTTTGTGTTGTACCGGACTCAAGGGCTGTTACCCCGCAGCCCATGAGTGAAAGTACCATTACGGAAGAGATTGCGATTGCGATAAATTTTTTCATTTTCATTTTCCTCATCTATAAACGTTTTTTATTGGTTGTCGTATCTGGCATTGTTAGCATTATGGTTAAACCAGAACTTTTCAACCTTTTTGTCTTCACTGTATTTGAAGACGATTGTATAACCATCAAGCTTATACTCGGTGAGATAAAGGAACGGAGTCTTACCGTTGCTGCTCTCGGCAACTAATTCTTCGCCGTTGTCAACTTTGGTAGGTTCCCCGTAAGCTGCAACAACTTCATCCTCTGTACTTCCGATACCGACACCCTTTGATGTCTTGTAATCACCCGAACGGATATCAAGTGTTAACGGAAGTTCCTCGCCATCAAGCTTTACTGTTGTATATTCTATTGCGCCTGAAGCAAAAGAGTAGTAGAGTGCTTTGCTTGCATCCGAAGATGGATCGCCGTCTGCAGTTCCCAAAGCATCCATAGTTGTCTGAAGGTCATCGAGGATCGATACCTTTTTGCCGTTGATCTCGATGGAAGCGTCCTCAGAATTAGAAGCAGAAGAGTCTGCATCTGAAGCTGTTTCTGAATCTGCCTCTGCTGATGTGCTGCTTGAGGGATCAAGTACATCGGTTCCCTCGTCCGGTGCAAGAGCCTCTATTGATAATTCACCTGTTGCGGGAGCGTTTTCGGTCGAAGCCTCTCCACATCCCATAAGTGTGAGCATCATGGCAGATGCGATCAAAATTGCTGCTGTAGTCTTGTTCTTCATGTCAGTGCATCTCCTTTTATAAGCTGTGTTATTTCTTGATTGCCTTTGCGGTGTTTTCGGTGTTGATAAATCTTATATCAAGCAATTTGTCTTCTTTATCAAAATCTAAGGATATTTTAAAACTGCCACAGTCATACTCTAATGTGTTATCCGAATAGGTGGCTACAGTATATGCATCACCGTATGCGGCTATGACTTCATCTTTGGTATTTCCAACGCCGATACCCTTAGAGGTCTTAATATTTTTGTCACAGATCCCGAGATCGAGCGGAAGCATTTCCCCATTATTATTCCAAACGCTGTAAGATACGGAATCCTCTTTTGTTCCATAACTTGAATAAGTTATATTCATATCATTGGTGTAAGTGTAGTCGGGTATTTCTTCGCCTAACGCACCTTTTAATGTCTTGTCATCATCAAATACAGAGATGGTCTTTCCATTGTATTCAAATGATGCATCGGCCTCTGAAAGATCTACAGTTATGGCCGTTGATGAGCTTTCTGCTGCAGCATCGGCAGAGCTTTCTGTCGATCCAACGTCGCTTGCAGTATCGGATGAGGCTTCTGTAGAAGCAGTGATCTCCTCAATAGATAGACCTTCGGAAGTTGAAAGCGCTTCGGCGGAAGTACCGCATCCTACAAGTGTGAGCATCATTGCTGATGCCGCAAGTACCGCGAATGTTTTCTTTGTTTTCATCTTTCCTCCTTTTATAAGTGTAAAAGCAAAACTGCTATTCCCTTTTATAAGCGCTAAGAGCCGATCACTGCACAACTTTTGATGATGTCTCGACGTTCTCTATCGTGATCCTGTCGACTTTTTCGTCGTAGATATCAAACACGAGATTGGTATCGTCAAAGTTATACTCAATTGCACTGAATGTATCGTCGTGAACCTTGTTCGGCTCGCCGTAGGCTGCGATAACTTCATCTTTGGAGCATCCTACGCAGATATTCTTGGGAGTTAAGATTCCGCTGGCAATGACATAAATGCATTTTGGAAGCTCTTCTCCGTCAACTTTATATGTTTCAAGCTCGATGGCGTGAGAGTCAAAGCTATAAAGTGACTCATTGGCATAAAGGCTTGTCTGTTCGGAATCTTTTGTTCCGAGAGCATCGAGTGTTGTTTTAACGTCATTAAGTACCGAGATCACGTTTCCTTTATAAAGAAATGAATCATCGGGCAGGGAAGCATAAGCGTTTGAACTGTCAGCCGTAATGCTTGAAGCAGAAGCATCAGTATCAGCTGCAAGATCCGCAGAAATGCCGACTACGGGCATATCCGCCATCCCTGTTGATACTCCGGTGTCGATCTCTGTAGTGGGACCCATGCCGGTTTCGGGTGAGGACTCGGTAGAGGCAGTTCCGCATCCCATTATTGTTGCCATAATCATTGATGCTGTTAAAAGTGCTGCTGTCTTTCTCTTGTTCATGTCACCCTCCTTTTATAAGCGTTATTTCCTTTTATAAGTGTAGCTTCTTTCCTTTGATAAGCGCTAAGTCTTAACTGAAAGCGGTTTTGGAAAGGTAGTAGTTATTGGTGTACATAACCATATCTACCGATTCCTTGTTTTGTTCATCAAATCTGAAAGTGATGTTATATGTATCAAAGTGGTATTCAAAAGAAAATAGGATACCATCATCTGTTTTTTTATCAGGATCGCCGTAAGAAGCTATGATCTCATCCTGATTACTGCCTACGCCGACATTTCTTGATGTTTTAACTTCCGGAGTATGTATATACAGATACACCGGTGATTCGTTTCCGTCGACTACTGAAGTGTCAAATCTTATATCTCCGCCGTCGAACAGATAGTTCTTGTAATTGCCGCCTGTACTTGATGCATCCGTTTCATAATCCCCAAGATAGCCAAGTGTCAGGGCAGCGTCATTTAAAATTGATATCTTGTTTCCGTTATATATAAAAGAATCATCCGAAGAATCAAAGGTGGTACTGTCTGCCAAAGCAGTAGTATCGGAAGATCCTGAACTTTCTGAAACAGAGATCTCGTTGTCTGCGCTTACAGGTGTTTCCCCTTCGGATGTCTTTCCGCATCCTATAAGTGTAAGCATCATGGTAGATGCGATCAGAATAGCTGTAGTCTGCCTTCTTTTCATGTAAGTCCTCCTAATTTCACATCTGCCCTCTCGGAAAATTAAGTGTATTAGTATTGCTAGTACACTTATATCACATTCTGAATGGAGTGTCAATGAATAATTACAAAAAAATTCAAAATTAATAATTTGAAAATAGGGAAAAAGAGGGCATTATCAGCCCTTTAGAGAATAGATCCTATCTGATATTTTTGCCTTTAGATATATCTCGGCATACTGAGAGGCGGAAACCTCTTCGACGTAATTTTGGATAAAATTTTTGTTAATGCCGTTCTTTTTAAGGATATCGGCAGCTTTGTTGTAGGCTATGGCTGCTTCCGCTTCAGAAGAATACTTGCCGACAACATAATTACTTTTTATATGGATAACGGTTTTGTATTTCACAAAGCCTTTTTCCGCGAACTGTCTCACGCCATGGTATCTGTTTAAGATGATGATGTTCTCGTAGCGAAGATCGTAAGGATCATCGTTGGCAAAAGAAAAATCGCGGCCCCTTACGGAATAGCTCTTTATGCCGTATCTCTGAAGAACGGAGAGCTGGCTGCCGTAATCCGCAACAAAAAGATGAGTGCCTCGTTTCATTATTTTATGCGATGAATAATAAAACAGATCCTCTATATCGAATTTGTATGCTGTTTCAGGTGAAAGATAATAGAGAAAATACTTTTTTTCCAGATAAATGGGATTGGCAATGTACATTCCCTTGTCTCTGTAATTGATCAGGGATACATATTTTTCAAAAGGAAGCGACATATCTTTTTTATAATCGGAGATAGTGGCCTTGTCTGTATGAAGGACGCGATAAGCCTCCTTGTAAACCCTTGCTGCGGTCCTTTTGTCAGAGAACGAACCAAGGGCTATGTGTTTGCCGTTATAGGTTATTGAAGACCTGTAGGAAGGGGTTCCGTCTTTTAGTGTAGTTTCGTAAACCCCGACAGATTTATTTTTTTTCACACAAGAACCTCTTTTATGATATACTTTACGGGAATATTGTATCAATAAAAGAGGAGTAAAAGCAATGGCAAAGGAAGTTTTGTATAGTAGCACCAGGGGCGCACAGGGCCAGATTAAGGCTTCTGAGGCGATTCTTAGAGGACTCGCACCGGACGGAGGATTGTATGTTCCGGATCATATACCGCATCTTGAAAAGAGCCTTAGAGAGATTTCAGAGCTCGATTATCAGGGAACAGCTTATGAAGTAATGAAGCTTCTTCTTACGGATTACACAGAGGAAGAGCTCAAATATTGCATTTCTCATGCATATGATTCCAAGTTCGATACCAAAGAAATAGCACCCATAGCTGAAGCAGACGGCGCATACTATCTTGAGCTTTATCATGGAGCAACCATTGCTTTTAAGGATATGGCACTTTCAATCCTGCCTTATCTCATGACAACTGCGGCTAAGAAGAACAACGCCAAGAACGAGATCGTTATTCTTACAGCTACCAGTGGAGATACAGGAAAGGCTGCACTTGCAGGTTTTGCTGACGTTCCCGGAACAAGGATCATCGTATTTTATCCCAAGCACGGTGTAAGCCCCATCCAGGAGCAGCAGATGGTCACACAGAAGGGTGACAATACCTGCGTAATAGGAATTGAAGGAAACTTTGACGATGCTCAGACAGGAGTAAAGAAGCTCTTTACAGATCCCGAGCTCGCTAAGCAGATGGATGAGAAGGGATTCCAGTTCTCATCTGCAAACTCGATCAATATCGGTCGTCTTGTACCTCAGATCGTATATTATGTATATTCATACGCTAAGCTCCTTAAAGAAGGCAGGATTGCGGATGACGACAAGATCAACGTTGTAGTTCCCACAGGTAACTTCGGAAACATCCTTGCAGCATACTATGCTAAGAACATGGGCGTGCCGATCGGAAAGCTTATCTGCGCATCCAACTCAAACAAGGTACTTTTCGACTTCTTCCAGACAGGAGAATACGACAGAAATCGTGATTTCGTGCTCACAGCTTCTCCTTCAATGGATATTCTTATCTCATCTAACCTTGAGAGACTTATCTATCACATCTCAGGCGACAGCGCATCCAAGGATGCTGAGTACATGAAGCAGCTCACTGAGACAGGTAAGTATGAAATAACAGATGATATGAGATCTAAGCTTGTCGACTTCTTTGGCGGATTTGCTACAGAAGAAGAGACTTTTGATACGATAAGAAAGGTATTCGATAAGACCGGATATCTTATGGATACACATACAGCAGTTGCAAGCTCTGTTTACAGCAAGTATGTAAATGAGACAGGTGATAAAACAGCAACTGTTATTGCTTCGACAGCAAGCCCATTCAAATTCACAAGAAGCGTAATGAACGCACTTGGAAAAGGAGATGACAGCAAGGACGATTTCGCTCTTGCCGATGAACTCTCAGCAGTATCCGGAGTTGCCATCCCTGATGCGGTTTCTTCGATCAGAACAGCAGAGATCAGACATAAGACCGTTGTCGATAAGACAGAAATGGAGAAAGCAGTTAAGAATTTCTTGGGCATGTAATACTAAAATACGGAGGTGCGAATGGAAAACGGAAAGAATATTTACTCAGAAAACACACCGCAGATTGTTGAACTTGCTAAGCTTTCGGAAGTTGCCGATCAGATAGAGAACGATCTTTTTCTTAAATACGATGTAAAAAGAGGCTTGAGAGACCTCAACGGTAAGGGCGTACTTACCGGACTTACACGTATTTCGGAGATCATTGCCAAGGAGGAAGT
The DNA here is from genome assembly GCA_017535785.1 of Butyrivibrio sp. Classification (GTDB taxonomy): domain Bacteria; phylum Bacillota; class Clostridia; order Lachnospirales; family Lachnospiraceae; genus Butyrivibrio. The sequence continues at coordinate 80,353 of JAFXTN010000023.1, forward strand.
TGACGGAAAGAGCATTCCCAAGGACGGAGAGCTCTACTTTAGAGGATATGACGTAAAAGACCTTATCAAGGCCGCGGTTGACGATAAGAGATTTGCTTTTGAGGAGTGTGCTTATCTGCTTTTATTTGATAAGCTTCCCGACAAGACAGAGCTTGATGATTTTAACAGGCTCCTTGGATTCTACAGATCTCTTCCCACAAGCTTTGTAAGAGACATCATCATGAAGGCACCCAGTAAGGATATGATGAATACACTGGCAAGGAGCGTGCTTACGCTTTACTCCTATGACGACCTTGCAGACGACACATCACTTCCCAATGTACTCAGACAGAGCCTTCAGCTTATAAGCCTTTTCCCTCTTTTATCCATCTACGGATATCAGGCTTACAATCACTATCATGAGGGAAATACATTGTTCATTCATCCGCCTATTGAGAGTCTTTCAACGGCGGAGACCATATTACAGCTGCTAAGGCCCGACAGCAAATACACTGAGCTTGAAGCAAGACTTCTTGATATCTGTCTTGTCCTTCATATGGAGCACGGTGGCGGTAACAACTCATCTTTCACAACGCATGTTGTGAGCTCAAGTATGACAGATACATATTCGGTTATTGCAGCGGCTATCGGTTCACTTAAAGGTCCCAGACACGGTGGAGCCAACATCAAGGTTGTTCACATGTTTGATGACATCGAGCAGAATGTAAAGAACTGGGAAGATGAAGATGAGCTTTCGGCTTACCTTGAAAAGATACTTAACAAGGAAGCATTTGATCAGGCAGGTCTTATCTATGGTATAGGACATGCTATTTATTCCAAATCTGACCCGAGAGCCCTTATCCTTAAGAGCTTTGTAGAGAAGCTTGCGGTTGAAAAGGGCAGGGAAAAAGAGCTTGCGCTTTACGAAGCTGTTGAGAGGCTTGCGCCGCAGATCATCAGCGGAGAGCGTACTATGTACAAGGGTGTCAGCGCAAACGTTGACTTCTATTCAGGCTTTGTATACAGAATGCTCGATCTTCCCGAGGAGCTTTATCCCACAATCTTTGCTATGGCCAGGATCGTAGGATGGAGCGCACACAGAATGGAAGAGCTTGCCAACAACGGTAAGATCATCCGTCCTGCATATATGGCGATTGAGCCCAGAAAAGATTACGTCTCTATGGATGAGAGATGATAACTCAAAAACAGACAGATTTCTGATTTCACTTTATTGGAGAAAGCAGGTTCTGCCTGTTTTTTGTTTGTCTAAAAATACACGATACTTTTTCTTCGGAAAAGTATATGGCAAAATGCACTCAATTTGCATTTTATTTTTGGTGAATTTTTAACAACGATTTTAGGATTTTGCTATTGAGTTTTGTGTGGTATGCACATATAATATGGGTATGTTATTTTATTAACGATTTACTGAAGGAGGTATTTTTTATGTCACGTTTTACACTGCCCAGAGATGTTTACCACGGAAAGGGTGCTCTTGAAGCACTTAAGACTTTTGAGGGCAAACGCGCCATCATCTGCACAGGTGGCGGCTCAATGAAAAGAGGGGGATTTTTACAGAAAGTAGAGGCTTATCTTAAAGAGGCCGGAATGGAAGTGGAACTCTTTGAGGGAATCGAGTCCGATCCTTCCGTTGAGACTGTTATGAAGGGTGCAGAAGCTATGCAGAAATTCCAGCCTGACTGGATCGTAGCAATTGGTGGTGGTTCACCTATAGATGCAGCTAAGGCTATGTGGATCAAATATGAGTATCCCGAGACAACATTCGAAGATATGTGCAAGGTATTCGGACTTCCCAAGCTCCGCACCAAGGCTAAATTCTGTGCTATTTCTTCTACATCGGGAACAGCTACAGAGGTTACAGCTTTCTCTATCATCACAGATTACCAGAAGGGTATCAAGTTCCCTATCGCTGATTTCGAGATCACACCCGATGTTGCTATCGTAGATCCCGAACTTGCACATACAATGCCCAAGAAGCTCGTTGCTCATACAGGTATGGATGCTATGACTCACGCTGTTGAGGCATATGTTTCTACAGCTAACTGCGATTACACAGATCCTCTCGCAATCCACGCGATCGAGATGATCATGGACAATCTTGTTAAATCATACAATGAGGATATGGACGCAATAGATGCAATGCACAACGCACAGTGTCTTGCCGGAATGGCATTCTCCAATGCGCTTCTTGGTATCGTTCACTCAATGGCTCACAAGACAGGTGCTGTATTCGCAGATCAGGGCGCACACATCATCCACGGCGCAGCTAATGCTATGTACCTTCCTAAGGTAGTTGCATTCAATGCCAAGGATCCCACAGCTAAGAAGCGTTACGGCGTTATCGCTGATTACATGCACCTTGGCGGATCCAATGACGATGAGAAGGTTAAGCTCCTTATCGAGTACCTCCGCAAGATGAATGACGATCTCAACATTCCTCACAGCATCAATCACTACGGAGCAGACGGACTTCCCGCAGAGCAGGGCTTTGTATCCGAGGAAGTATTCCTTGAGAGACTCCACGACATCGCAGCCAACGCTATCCTCGATGCCTGCACAGGATCTAACCCTCGTCAGCCCAGCCAGGAAGAGATGGAAAAACTCCTCAAGTGCTGCTACTATGACACAGAGGTAGATTTCTGATAAAAATTAAATTGTAAGAATATATAAAAGGACAGATTTTTCTTTTATTCCTCATGATAAAAGAAAATATGTCCTTTTTGTTTTACTTGCCTAAATATTTATATATGTATTTCATTAGAATATAAGTTAAGTTTCATAAAAGGAACAACTTGTTATGCATGAATATTCATGATAAAATATTACTCAAATGTTACAATAAAACGCTTAATAAAAAGGGAATAATAAAAATGTCAGAGAAGGAATTACATATCGATACTTTCAAATATACGGGTATCGTTAATGAGATCAAGAATATGGCGGCGTCCTGCAATTTATCGGCAAAGCCGCTTGAAAGCGTAAAAGCTTGGAATA
>JAFXTN010000024.1 GCA_017535785.1 Butyrivibrio sp.
AGAAAAGAAAAAAGAAAAAACAATCTAAAAAAGAATGTCAACCGACATTCTTTTTTTGTGTCTTAAACCGGGCCGCTCCCGCCCTCAACTTATATATCAAGAACTATCGTCACAGGTCCGTCGTTTTCTGATGTAACTTTCATATCCGCACCGAACTCTCCTGTTCCGACTTCGAAGCCCCTATCTCTGCACTCCTTGACCACAAGCTCATATAAAGGTATCGCAAGCTCAGGTCTGGCAGCATCAGTAAATCCGGGTCTTCTCGAAGAACAATCCGCATATAAAGTAAACTGGCTTACGATAAGGAGCTTCGCTCCGGCATCTTTGGGATTTATGTTCATCTTGCCGTTCTCGTCTTCAAATATCCTAAGGCCACAGATCTTATCGGCCATCTTCTTAGCCTTTTCTTCGGTATCCGATACATGCACACCGAGAAGTACCAGAAAACCTTTATCGATCTCCGCCACTCTCTTACCGTCTATATCAACCGATGCAGATAATACTCTCGTCAATACCGCTCTCATGTCAATCTCTCCTGTGATAGGTTCCGTTTTATTGGTATTTTAGCATGGCAATTTTCTTCATTCAATCAATATCTTCTTACATAAAACACTTCGGCGCCCTGCATATGGCAGGACGCCGAAGTGTATATGTTTAAATGTTCATTGTGTTTTATTTTGCTGATAAGAAGCTCTTTAAGCCCTTAGGTGCGAGCGGCTGATGTCCATACATCATGCAACGGTTCTCTGAATTAACCTTTACCGCAGCCCTTGAAAGCTTCTCAAGTCCCTTAGCCAATATCTTTTTTTCACCCTTCATTGCACGTTCACCTCCTTATATTACAGTTCTTCACATTTTACTGCGACGGTACGGGAACAACTGATCTCAAGATTTCCGTTTCTTACACGCATTTCATCGATCATCCCTTTGGTGGATGCGCCTGACTGCATAACGATCTTGTAGCTTAGTCTATATAAACTTCCCATTCCGTACGTACGCACTTCCTGCAATTCGGCTCTTGCCGTATATTTAGCTAGGATATCATCAAATATACCTTCAAAGTCAAGGCCTTCAGGAATCGTAATCTTCAATAATTTTTCGTTTTCACCAATGTGAAGACTGTTAAGAATCACGCTCACAAGTGAAAGAATCACAACAAATATAACGGCAATACCAATGTATCCCATACCTGTTGCAAGGCCCGATGCCATGGCCAGGAAAATACTTGTTATTTCCTTACCGGCTCCCGGTGCCGAACGGAACTTTACCAATGAAAAAGCTCCGGCCACAGCTACTCCCACTCCAAGGTTACCGTTAACCAACATGATAATGATCTGCACGATCGCAGGTATCAAAGATAAGGTAACAAAAAAGCTCTTTGAATAGCTGTTCCTCAATGTATACATAAATGCTATAAAAATTCCGATAGCAAGTGATGCAAAAGTTGAAACTAGGAAGGTGACCCCCGTAACCATCCCGTTTGTCATAATGGACCCAAATATATAGTCTGCTGTCATTGTTTTTTACCTTCTGTCTTTTTTATAGTATTGCCGATATTCAGTTTTTTATACGGCGGTGCTCATTGCCACAAATCGTGGATCGTTGCCGCTCATGTAATCGATATAACCTCTTCCATACTTAGAAAATGAAGTCTTTCGAATATTTAGCTCATCCAAAATCCTTGCAAGTTCTACGGACATCGCTCCAGCTATCTTAAGTTCCATAAGATGCTGACCGGGCATTAGGATATCCTTGCCCACATTCCCCTCTTTTAACGATAATTTGTCCGTTCTCCATCTGATGTTAGTATCAAATGTGATCCTTAGATCCGGATCATTGATCCCCTCCATTGCGATCCTGTCATAAGAGATCGCCATCGCAGGCACTAATTCCCCATAGTGCTTCTTCATATAATCAATCTCAGTCGATATCTGTGATTGATTTTGTAGCTCTTTTCCCTTTACAAGGTAATCAATTGCTTCAGAATAAGGCATTGAGATCCTTCTTTTGTAGACAACACCCTTATACTTTTTCTTGATCTCAATAAAAGCATTGGTGTCATCTGCGGCCACGCCATATGAACGCAATCTGAGTTTTTCCTTGTAGATTGGCTTATCCAGAGAATTCTCGATAAGAGCAAAATCCGGTGTGTCAAAATAGATGTTCAGAATTGAAGTTTTCCCATAACTATCTACCCTTGCCATACCTTCAAGTCGTTTTCTCAGCGCTACATATTGCATGTCATCCAAAAGATATTTGACCTCGATCCTCTCGAAGACATCTTTGTAACCCGCCATATGTACCTCCTTCGCTCGAGCTAAAACCCATTATAAACGTTTTCGGAGGTCATATTTCTTAGATGTAAAAATTACCGAGTTTTATGTAATTTTTAATGGATTCCATATAGAATTGCGACTACTGTGAATTCTTCGATATTGTCTTTTATCACCACTTCACCGTCGTAATACTTGACCGCTTTCTTCACGGAAGACAGGCCTATTCCGTGGTTTTCCTTATCTTCTTTAGTAGTAAAATAAGCCCCGTCACTTCCTCTTCTCTTTTCACTTATGCAGCTGTTCTTGATGCATATACGAAGTATCCCTTTTTCATAAGACACTTCCACTTTGATATATCTTTTTCCCGGTTCGACCTTATAGCACGCTTCCAGCGCATTTTCCAAAAGATTTCCGAGTATGACAACGAGGTGATCGCTCCTGAATTCAAGCTTCGCAGGCACAAATACAGTTGCATCGAAATCTATTCCGTTACTCTTGGCGATCTTGTATTTATGATTGATGAGCGAATCGATAATAATGTTTCCGCTCCTTGAGATCTCCTCAGCATCTACATTTATACCATCCTTAAGAAGTCTTTCGATATATTCGCAGGCCTCCTCGTTATGGCCTTGCTTTATCATCTCAAAAAGACCCGTGAGATGGTTCTTCATATCATGCCTTGTCCTTCTGATCTCGGAATAGAAGTTTTCCTGGTCACTTGCCTGTGCAGAGCAAAGCTCAAGCTGCTTACAATACAGCCTGTTTTCCGATTTAAGCTCAGCATCAAGGCTTATCTTATCGTAAACCTCGAAGATGATATAGTTCATAAGAAGGAAAAAACATCCCGAAATAATGGCCATATTGGTATAAACGGTATAATTCGAAGCCAGTAAAAAGAGCCAGTTCATAAGAATGACGCTTATGATCGGAATGAGCAGTATAACAGAATAAACTCTTCCCGGAATGTCACTGTGTCTCTTATCTTTTTTGGTCTTACTGAGAACGATATCCATGATAAGAAGCAGCACTGAGGCCATGTAGCCTCCTGTCTTGTTTCGGATAGCAATGTCAACGCCGACAAATGTCATGATCAAGATGCCCGCAACTTCCATGAGCATATTGATAACGCAGATCATTATCGCAAAAAAAGCGCTTCTTTTGATCGGAACGTCCCTCTCGATAACCCCGATGATAAACAGGATAAAAACATTGATACTTATCATGAGCCAAGGATTTATTGAGTTAATAAAATGATTGGTTAAGATCTGATAGACAATAAAACAAGCCCAGCCTATTTTTCCCGCCACTACGCGATTATTCCTCTTTCCAAGAAACAGCGTCATCAGCTTTTGAAAAATATAAGCATAAAGAAATGGAACGAATATTTCCGGTATAAGCATTATTAATTCCGTCATTTTCCCACCACCTATAATTTTATAGATACCCCATCTAAACAACATTAAAACATTTTCATACTCCTTTATGCAACACATGTTTTCAAAACCATGTCAAAATGTGATATACTACGAGGGAAGGGACAGAAAACGTTTAAGTAATTACAGTGAACACATACCCATCCTACAATTTAGAACATTTTATGATTATAGCTTGAAGGAGCACGGATATGTTAAAAATTGCAATATGCGACGACGACGTAAAACTGGCCGGGTGGCTGGAATCACAGGTTAATACTGAATGCCTTACTAGCGGCATACGTGCCGATATCGATATTTTCTACGACGGTCTTCCTCTTGTAAAAAATTTTGAGAACGGAAAAGACTACGATATCATCTTTCTTGATATCGAGATGGAAAATATGGATGGCATTTCAACTGCCCGAAACATACGTAAATTCAGTAAGGATGTGATCCTTATCTATATATCGGGTTATGACAATTACCTAAAAGAGCTCTTTGAAGTAGAGCCCTTCCGGTTTCTGTCAAAGCCCGTAAATATCGACAAATTCAAATTGTATTTTAATCAGGCTCTCGGAAAACTGGAAGAAAACGAAGGATACTTCCAATATATCTATAAAAGAGAGTTTATTAAAGTTCCGATAAAAAACATTGCATACTTTGAAAGTTCGAGCCGACTTGTTCATATACACCTAAGTGACGGCACGGTCAGACAGTTCTACGGAAAAATAAATGATATAGAAAAGAATATAGACAGCAACCGCTTCTTTTTCCTTAGGATCCATCAGTCTTTCCTTATCAACTATAAGTACGTCAAAAGGATCAGCTATTCATATGTGATCATGCATGTGGGAAATGAAGAAGTCGAGCTTAAGATAAGCGAAAAGAAGCAAAAAGAGATACGTGATAAGGTGTGCAACATCGCTGTGGCACAAAGCAAATTTGAAAGCAGCGGTTGTCCCAATCATAAAAATCACTAGGGGTAAAAATGGAATTTCTTTCTAAGAAGCTTACAGATTATATTCTAAAAAAGAATGTGATAGAAAAAGAAAACTATGAAATATATCAATATGGTTTCGAGTCAGCGCTTGAAACCATGTTTTGTTTCGCATCCGCAATTGCGATCGCGGCATTCATGCACGCTATCCCGCAGGCACTCTTCTTCTCTTTCTTCTTCCTGCTTATGCGTTCATACACAGGAGGCCTGCATCTAAAGACCTTTAGAGCGTGTTATATATTCTCATGCCTTTTGCTGGTCGCATGCCTTTTTCTTGCCAAAAATGTGAGCGCATATCCTATAGTATCCACAATGATATACGCCGCGTCAGTACTTGTGATCTTGATCACCGGTCCCGTCGATCATCCGAACAAGCCGGTCGAAGAATCAGATAGCAAGAGATTTATGCTCAGGTCTTATATCATCCTTGGCATCAGTATCGTTACAGCTATTGCGTTATTTATTTCAGGGAACCGCTCATATCTTTTCCTTGAAGCTGTGACCTTTGCTTTTATAGCAATAACGGGAATTCTCGGAAAAGCCTTTAACAGATACACCGGCGTTACTGACTGATCTGTTTACCGGTAAAAAGAGCTTTCTCCTATTTGTACATTGCTATCCGTTCCTTAAGTTCATTCTCAAATCTCTGCGCAACTTCCTTTGGCGCGGTTATTTTTACGCCGTTTCCAAGCGCAAATATCCATCCAAAGAACTGATCGCTCAAAGCGACGTTAACGATCGTTTCGCTGTAGCCTTCTTCAGTACTCTTTCTTATCGTTATATCTTTTCCGAATCTATCAAGAAGGATTCCGACCATTTCATTCTTAAACATGAGCTTTACGGATGTTTCATCGCCGCCGAACATACCGAAATTCATGCGTGAATAAGCTGCCATATCCAAAGCGGAAAAGGCTTCCTTGCCTTCTCTTTTTTCTTCAAGATGAACGATCTTTCTCATCTTATCAACTCTGTAATGCTTGATCTTCGATGCGTTGCTGTCATAACCTATAAGATAATAATTCTCATCATCAAAAGTAAGAGCCCAGGGGCTTATCTCATACATACCGTCTTTCCTCGGTACCATCTTCTTATCGAGGTTCCACTGAAGATACTCAAATCTTATCTTCTTATTGTGAGCAATGGCGTTATGTATCTCATCGACCACGTAGTATATACTCTCATTCATGGTCTTGATCCTACCCTGGACCACAACCTGTCTTCGAAGCTGCATAGCTTCATAGTCACTACCAAGGGCAGTAACTTTCTTTATAAGCTCTGAAGATTTTTTCTCCGTAATGAATTTGGAGGATTGTATGGAATCCACTAAAAGCTTGAGTTCTGCAAGCTCAAAATGCTTGGAACCCACATGATAATAAAAGTGTCTTCCGTATTGTTCCCCGATAACATCAATACCAAGAACTCTGAGCGCTTCCATATCATCATACAGACTCTTTCTGTCTGCAGTAACTCCGCGTGCCTCAAGCTGTTCCTTGATCTGCGGCATAGTAAGAAAATGCTCATCGTCGGTTTTCTCAACCATTATCTTGGCAAGATAATACAACTTAAGCTTTTGATTAGTCCCCTTTGGCATAGCGTTCTCCCAAAACACATAAAGATCAATAATCGATTATCTTATTGATAAGCTCCATATCATCGCCACAATATTTTACATACACATCGCTCATAGCGTCTCTGAACTTTTTCTTTTCGTCTGAAGAAAGCGAGGTTACGATCGTTCCGCTGTCGATAGCTTTTTTCTTGGATCGCTCTTCTCTCTGGATCCAGAGCTGTCTCTCATAAAGCGCCGATTCTTTGGCACACTCTCTTATTATCTCTTTGTCGGAATCTGAAAACATATTCCAAACAGCCTCAGAACAGATCTGCATCTCGGGAACTCTGACGTGTTCATCGATCGTATAATACTTGGCAACCTTACAATGATTCATCGATTCATAAGATGGCCAGTTGTTCTCCGCCGCATCAACTATCCCCTGTTCAAGCGCGGAGTAAACATCTGAATAAACGATCTCAACCGGATTTGCTCCAAGTGCAGAGATCATATCTGCCATTATAGCAGATTCCTGAACTCTTATATTCATTCCCACGCAGTCTTCGATCGACGTAATGGGTTTATCGCTGCTGTAGAAGTTTCTTGCTCCCGCATCATACCACGAAAGACCGACAAGATTATAATTCCCTGCCTTTTCAAGGAATTCATCGCCTATCTCTCCTTCAAGAACTCTCCACATGTGCGCCGAATCATCATACAGATAAGGTAAAAGAAGAACATTCATCTCCGGAATTCTCTCGGCAAGCTGAGAGACTGAAACTCTGGCAAAAGCAATCCCGCCGTACTTCATTTGATTGATCGCTTCAGCCTCACTTCCAAGCTCCGCTCCGTACTTTATCTTGATCTTTATCCTTCCGTTTGTGCGCTCATAAACAAGGTCGGCGAATTTCTGTCCTCCGAGCGTTGTAGGATAATTCTCGGTCTGATTCTCAGCATAAAAAAGAACATACTCGGGAGCCGTTTCAGTCTTTTTTCTGTTGTCCATAAACCACATGACCACAGCCACGACAGCAGCCGAAAAAACTATGGCCGATGCTATTATCCATCTCTTTTTCATGAACCCAAAACTCCGTTTCTGTAATCACTGGGAGTCATTCCCGTCATTCTCTTAAAGACCCTCGCGAAATAATTGGCATCGCGATATCCTGCTTCAGTACTGATATCCTTGATGTTTATAGCAGGGTTTGCGAGAAACTCTTTTGCCTTTCCTATCCTAAGCTCATTTAGATATACGATAAAGCTCTTTCCGAAATTCTGTTTGAAAAGCTTGCAGAAATAAACATCGGAGTATCCGAGAACACCCGCAACATCCTGAAGAGAAATATCTTCCTTGTAGTGTTCGTCGATATAATTCTTAGCTTCTCTGACAATGATACTGGACTTGCTATGGTCGGACTCTTCATTATCAATATCAAAAACAGTAGATGAGAGCTCGCTTTCTTTGGCCGTTGCACCTTCTGCTCTTTCTTTGTTCTTATCGGCGATGCTGAATGCTTCCTCGAAAGCACTTATAAGATCGTCGTCGGAACCCGGCTTTAACAGATAATCAAGCGCCTTAACTTCAATAGCTTTTTTGGCATAACTGAATTCATCAAATGCCGTTAAGAATATTATACTGCAATAAGGATCGATATTTCTGATCTCTTCCGCAGCTTCAAGTCCGCTTTTCCCCGGCATCGCTATATCCAAAAGAGCGATCTGACAGTTGTTTTTGGTAAATTCTTCTACGGCCTCAAAGCCGTTCTCAGCAAAAAACACCTCGACCTGCTCCGGGAAAAAGCCGTTTATTTTCTTATATATAACCTGTCTTTCGATAGGTTCATCATCTGCAATAAGTACTCTGTACATCATTACTCTCCTTGATTTAGTCGGTGTCACCGGCAAGATACGGGAGTGTTATTGTTATAGTTGTACCCACACCTTCCGTGCTTTCGATCTTCATGTCACCTTCTTCATACATACCTTTTATTCTTCTGTAGATATTACCGATCCCTATTCCGACACTGCTGTTCTCTTTACCTTCAAGGGACTCGAGTATCTTATTAAGCGTCATCTTATCCATGCCCTTTCCGGTATCTTTTATAGCAATGATAAGATTATCCTTCTGTTTGGAAATATCTACAGACACACAGCCTCCCTCAACCTTGGGAGATATGCCGTGAATGATACAGTTTTCTATTATCGGCTGAAGCGTGAATGTAGGTACCATTACATTGTCCGCATCTACGGTACAATTAACTTCATACTTCACCCTGTCGCCGAATCTCATCTTTTGAAGATACATATAGTCTTCAGAAACTTTAAGTTCCTGAGATAAAAGAACTTCCTTTGCCTGGTTCTTCAGATTATAACGAAACAGCGAAGAAAGAGCTTTTATCATCTGCTCGGATGTACCCGCGCCCTCAAGATTGGCCATTCCGCCTATAACATTTAAGGTGTTAAAAAGAAAATGCGGATTGATCTGATTCTTTAAAAGCTCTAGGTTCATCGCATCAAGCTGCTTTTCCGCCTCAAGAGTCTCTACCTCCTGAGCATGAAGCTTATCAAGAGCTTCTCTTCTCTCTTCCAATGCTTCAATATATTCACCCGTAGCATATTTCATCTTATTAAACGCAACAACAAGTTCACCAAGCTCATCCTCGTTGTCAGCTTCTACATCATCTATAAAAAAGTCATTGGCCGCGATCTTTCTCGATGCATTTGCAAGCTTAAGAACCGGCTCCGTTATGGCTTTATTCATCATTCTGGAGATCTCAAGGACTATTGAGAACAATAAGATACTGAGTGTGACCGCAATAAGCGGAACCGCAAACACTGTAGGGATAAGCTCCCTGTATTTGGCATTTCCGTCCTTCAAAGTAAGATCAACAAACTTTTGAGCATAGCTTATAAGATAGTCCTGCATTGCGTAAACGGAATAAAGCCTTGTCACATAATCATTGCTAAGCAGATTACCTTCCACGATCTCATCTCTTGAGACACAATATACATCATAACAAGTCCTTAGAGAAAAGAGCTGGGCATATCTGTTCTCACCAAGTCTGTTATAGTCGAGCGGTACAGCGCTTATCGCTTTTGCCGTTTCACTAAAGGAACTTAGAAGAGCTTCCCTATTCTCTATGGAATTGTTGTTTATAAACTCATTAAAACAATCCTTCTCTTTATCGAGAACAGCGACAAGCTCGCCTCCTTTTGAGTTGTCTTCCATTATGTCGTTGACGTCAATTACAAAAAGCCTTATGAGTATTGCATCAAAAACAATGGCAACCAAAATAGTGAGAAAGACGGTTCCCGTAAAGAGGGATATTTTATTTTTAATTGTGATCTTTTTCCAAAAAGACTTTATTTTTCCCATAATTTTAAAAGAAGGCAGCGAATAGTTACTATTAAAGTATTATATCGCTGCCTTCGATAAATTTCTATTTTTCTTTTTATTTACGAATCTTTTTGCACAAGAATTCGAAGAATTCTTCCTTCTCATCTCCAAGGATCCTGTTGGTGAGCATATATCCGTGGCTTGTGTCAGACATAACGATTATCATATTGGTCTGCTTAATGGCATTGGATATCTTGTTCCACATGATATCCTCATGCTTGCCTTCGCTGTCCACATGAACTCCGTTATCATCAAACATAAGCTCAACTCTGCCCGGCAGGTTCTCAAGCTGCTTGACGCTTCTTCCGTATATTGCAAGAGGTTGAATAACCGGAAAAAGTAAGCATCCGATGATCATAAGGGTTCTTATAAAGCCTCCGGTCGTACTCCAAAAATGAAGTGTCATCATTATCATGGCTACCGTAAATACAACATTTATAATTCCAATAAATGAGCGGTAAATACGAAGCATTGATATGAACCAAAGATCCTTGGGCTTAACATCCGAAATAAATCTGTATTCCATATAACTGTCCTTTTATTTAGCAAACAAGTTAGGTAAGAACATGCTGATCTCAGGTATAAATGTGAGAAGCATAAGTACTATGATCATGCATAAATAGAAAGGAAGTGTTGCCTTTACAACCTTCTCCATCCTAACCTTACCAACAGCGGAACCGATGAACAATACTGCTCCAACAGGAGGAGTAAGAAGTCCGATACCACAGTTAAGGATTATCATGATACCAAACTGTATCGGATTGATTCCGATAGACTGAGCTATAGGAAGAAGGATAGGTGTAGCTATCAAAATGATAGGAGCCATATCCATGATGCATCCGAGTACAAGAAGTATCAGGTTAAGAAGAAGTGCTATCAAAACAGGATTACGTGTAAGTCCGATGATAGCGTTTGCAGCAAGGTCCGGTACATGAAGAGTTGTGAGACAGTATCCGAATACACTTGATGTTGCGATAAGGATAAGCACGATCGAAAGTGTATCTATGCACTGCTCAAGAGTCTTCCAAAGTCCCTTAAGATCTATTCCTCTGTAGATGAACAAGCTTACGATAAGGGAATAGATAACAGCTATAGCTGCAGATTCCGTAGCGGTGAACAATCCTCCTACTACTCCGAATACTACGATAACAACAGCTGCAAGAGCCCAGAATGATGTAACGAACTGCTTTAAGAACTTAATAAATTCAAACTTATCTCCCTTAGGGTAATGTCTCTTTTTGGAGATGATGTATGATCCAACCATAAGAGATAATGCAAGAAGTGCTCCTGGAATATATCCTGCGAGGAAAAGGCTTCCTACTGAAACTCCGCCAGCACTCATCGCATAAATTACCATGTTGTGGCTCGGAGGGACTAAAAGTCCCTCACAAGAAGATGTTATCGTAACCGCAGTTGAGAAGTCATCATCATATCCCTGCTCAACCATCATAGGAATAAGAATACTACCAAGTGAAGCTGTATCTGCTGCAGCCGATCCCGAAATACCACCAAAGAAGTATGAAGCAACGATATTAACCATAGCCATACCGCCGGTCATCCATCCTACACAGGAATTTGCAAGTGCGATCAGCTTTTCCGATATACCTCCGGTACCCATTATGCATCCCATTGTGATGAAGAACGGTACCGCCATCAAACTAAAGGAGTTGATTCCCTTAACCATATGCTGACATACGGTTGTAAGAGGGAGTCCCTGATATAACAAACAAAAAATTGAAGATAATGCTACTGCATATGCAATCTGGAATCTCAGCATAATCATAACGAGAAAGCTCGCAAGCAATATAACAATAGCGGTTGTATTTACTGCCATTACTTATTCTCCTCCTTTATAACTATGCTTTTAATGTGATTGTATATTTGCTCGAGTTCGAAAACGAACATCGCTATTCCCGCTACCGGGATAGGAAAATATAACCAGAATCTGGAAAGGAAAGGCATACTTACATAAGAACCCTTGCTTCCGATAGTCTGTGCATACTTCATTCCTACCACGATCATGACGATTGAAAGAGCCAGAACAAAAACATCATTTAAGATATCAAGCGCCTTCAAAAGCTTCTTGGGGAAATATACATCAAGTGCTGTCATACGAATATGCGCGCCACGTCTTATAGCAAGAGCCGCGGATAACACAGCCATGTAAGCCATGAGTGTAAGAACAACTTCTTCACTCCATGCAGGATCGTGAATAGCATGATTATATTTACTCAAATATCTGCATGCAACACTCACACTTGTTATCAGGATATCTGCAATAAGTAAAAGCTTGCAGACAAAGAGCATAACTTTATATGTCACATCATATAAAGGTTTGATCTTATCAACCTGTTTAAAAAAGCCTTCCATAAAAAACCTCTTTCCTTACTTCATGTCTACTATCTTCTGATAGAGATCTTCCTGTCCTTTTGTATTCTCAGCGATAACACTCTTAACAGCTTCCTGCCAAGGAGTGATATCATCAACCTCAACGATGTTTACACCGTCTGCCTTAAGCTGGTCAAGTACTTCCTTCTCCTTCTCCTCAGAGATTGAACGGTTATACTCTGATGCCACCTTACCTGCCTCTACAAGGATATCCTGCTGCTCAGGTGTAAGTGACTCCCATGCCTTATCTGTGATAACAACCTGGATAGCGCCAAGTGTATGTCCGTCAAGGATCATGTTAGGTGCAACCTCAGGGAATGCTTTTGACTTGTAGTTAGCAATGGGCTGCTCAGCACCGTCAACAGTACCTGTCTGAAGTGCCTGATAAAGCTCGTTGAAATCTACTACTGTAGGAGAAGCGCCAAGTCCCTTAACAAGACCGTTCATTACAGGGTCATTTGAAACACGAAGCTTCATTCCCTTAAGGTCTTCAATTCCTGAAATTTCCTTTGCTGTAAAGAAATGACGGAAACCTTCCTCACCATAGAAAAGACCTCTGATTCCGCTACCTTTTTCTGAGGGCTCCAGAAGGAACTCCTGAGCAAGATCTGATGTAGCGAAATTCCAGAAATGATCACGGCTTACGAATGTGTAAGGAAGTGAAAGGAGCATAGACTTCTCTCCACCGTAAGGTGTAAGAGCGAAAGCTGAAATTCTTGACATAGCGATCGTATCGCCGCCACCGAGCATTGTATCAAGTACGTCATTCTCTGATCCGAGAACTCCGCCGGGCTGAAGATCGATGATGATAGATCCTTTAGATCTCTTCTCAACTTCTTCCTTGAACTTAGCATCTGTCATACCAACGATGGTATCAAGGTTATTAACCTCTGCCATAACAAGCGTAATAGCGTCTGCTGCAGGTGTTACTGTCTCTGCCTCAGCTTCTGCTTCTGTAGCTTCAGCTGCAGGAGCTTCCTCTGTAGTTGCAGGTGTCTGCGCAGGAGCTGCAGGTGCTTCAGGAGCTGAAACGCCGCAAGCTGTCATGGAAACAACAGTTGCTACTGCCAATAATGTTGAAATAATTTTTTTCTTCATACCATAACCTCCCTAAAAATTTGAATAAAAAAATGACATTGTCTTTTCGACAATGTCATTATAGGTTATACAAGTATTACAAAAAATCGGACATTTTTAAGAATCCTAGTACAATTTTAATCACTTGTACTTTTTTATCCTATTTAGTTTTGTATCAAACAATCAAGTAAGATCTTCAGCCGTAAATACAGGATTAGGATTGGAAAGTCCGTCAACCAAAGGCTCGTTCTGTATCATGATTGCGGGATCCTGGTTGAATAATTCCTCTGTTGAAGCTGTATTCGCATTCTGAGCAGGTGCTGCATTCTGCATAACAGGCTGCTGAACATTCTGAGCTGTGTACTGAGGCTGTTGCATATTCTGTGCCACGTACTGAGACTGCATGTTCTGTGCTGCGTACTGGGGCTGCTGCATATTCTGTGCCATGTACTGAGGCTGTTGCATTCCCTGCGCTGCGTACTGAGGCTGCTGCATTCCCTGTGCTGCATTCTGCATATAAGGCTGCTGCATATTCTGTGCCATGTACTGAGGCTGCTGCATGTTCATAGCCATATTCGGCTGCATTGCCATTCCCTGCATCTGTGTAGGCATTGCCTCACGCATAGCCTGCATGTTTCTTATATTGATAGCTTCCTGTGCACTTACTCCGGGAATAAGCGGAGAATCTGTCTTGGACATAAGCTTTACCATCTTTATAGCACGTGTGACCATGAATATCTCAAGTGCGATAAATGCCAACATGAAGTATTCATATTCAACCATAAGACAGAAATCATAAAATCCGTGGATAACAACGGGAATCCAAAATGCCTTTATAAGATTGGACTTCATTGCCTTCACATTACCGCGAAGCTCATTGCCCTTTGCAAGTCCGAAGTAAATACCCATGAATATTCCGAAGATACAATGTCCGGGTACTGACAAAAGAGCTCTTGTAACTCCTACATGAAATCCTCCGGGAAGTACATATAATATATTCTCAAGTGTGGCAAAACCGAGTGAAGAACATACCGCATAAACGATACCGTCAAAAGAGAAGTTGAACTCTTTGTTCTTCCAGACGAGCAGCTTTAATACCAAGTACTTGCCGCCCTCTTCGGCAACGCCCACAACTAAGAAAGTCAATAAAAATGTGTGTACGGGATTGGTAACATCACCACGAAAAGCGATATCTAAAATATTCTCGCCGATAGTTTCCAAGATAACTGCGGAAATCGTGGAAAGAACTCCCAAGAAAAACACCAATGCCATAAGACCTATAGGTTCTTTCTCGACATTGTCTGCTTTGTAGATTACGTAAAGTAACACTGCGGCAGGTAGAACTGCCAAAATTGCCAAAATTGTCATTTAAATTACCCCTTCAACTTTTTTCATATTTATTACATTGGTAATGTTAATATATTTGTAAAAAAATGTCAAGATAAAAAAAGAGCCGTCGGCGGATGTTTTTCGCCGACAGCCCGTAAATTTCAACTATTTTGGAGCAAGTATAAAATTGTCAGATTTCTTCCACATAATTAACAAATTCCTGCGCATTTAGGAATTCCAATATTTCCTTATGAGAACGTCTTCTATCAAAGTCAATATCAACTATGATCGCAGCATCGGATGACTGAAGCGTCTTTTCCTTACTCTTTGTCATACTGCTGATCTTACAATTCTCACCGGAAAGCGCCTGTATAAGCTTATTTACGCCCTTGGTCTTGTTAACCTCAACATAAACACTCATATACTTACTGTTATCTTCAACGCGCTGACTAAGATGAAGCAAGATGACATTAGCTATCATTACAAGTGCAAAACAAAGGATTCCCACTATAAGATAGCCGCCTCCGATAGCCATGCCCATACAGGAAGTAACCCACAGCGAAGCTGCTGTAGTAAGCCCCTTGATCTGCTGTCTTCCTGTGACCAGGATAGTTCCGGCTCCAAGGAAACCGATACCACTTACAACACCCGCAGGTATACGACTCACATCGGCATTAAGCTCCGGCATCTGTGCCAGATAGATATTAAGCGCAGTCGCTACGGCAGAGCCTAAGCTCACCAGCGCGAAGGTCTTGATCCCGGCGCTATGTCTTTTGACAATTCTCTCCCAGCCGATAAGACTTCCGAAGAATGTAGCTATTATAAGCCTTATCCCTACGGCTATATCGCTGGTACCTTCCAAAAATTCAAGTATTACTCTTGCTTGATCCATTGTGTTTACCCCATTTTACCTTCTTAACTTAAAGTGCATAGAGAGTGTTGTCCTCAAAGCTAAGGAATACCTCATCTCCTACGCTGTAGATCTTCTTATTCTTGGGGTTGTACTCCTGGATCTTGAGAAGAGTGTCTCCGACAAGAATATGGTAATCCTGATATGCTCCCATGAAGCAAGAATACTTAACGCTTCCTTTGAGCACTCCCTTATCTCCAAGTATAGCACCTTCCGGCCTAAGTACAACATTACAATCGGATCCGATCGCAAGATTTCCTGTCGCACAGCTGATCTCAGATTCGGCGATCTCTACCTTATCCTGAGCTTTAACTGTAGCCTTAAGGAAATTAGCCTCACCGATAAAGTCGGCAACAAATTTATTATTCGGATAATAATACGCTTCCTGAGGAGTTGATATCTGCTCTACGATACCGCCGTTCATGATGATGACCTTATCAGAAATTGCCATCGCCTCACTCTGATCGTGTGTTACATATACGGCTGTAATTCCGGCTTCCTGCTGGATCCTTCTTATCTCAGTACGCATTGATACTCTGAGCTTGGCATCAAGGTTTGATAAAGGCTCATCGAAAAGAAGTACGCCGGGCTCAATTACAAGAGCTCTTGCAAGCGCAACTCTCTGCTGCTGACCACCTGAAAGCTGGTTGGTCATACGGTTCTCCATTCCTTCAAGACCAACCAGTCCGAGGATATCGGTGACCTTACGCTTGATAGTCTCTTTATCCATCTTGCGAAGCTTAAGTCCGTAAGCTACGTTATCGAAGATGTTATAGTGAGGAAGAAGCGCATAGCTCTGGAATACCATAGCTGTGTCACGTTTGTTGGGAGTGAGCGCATTTATAGGCTCATTGCCAAGATAGATCTCACCTTCGTCAGGGCTTTCAAAGCCTGCTATCATACGAAGAGTTGTTGTCTTTCCGCATCCGGAAGGTCCGAGCAATGTAACGAAGCTGCCGGGTTCAATCTCAAGATTAGCGTCTTTTACCGCATAGAAATCTTTTCCTGTCTTAGGATCTTTATAAATTTTTGAAATGTGTTCCAGACGAACACCCTTTTTCTCTTTAGCCATTTTACACCTCTTTCGTTAATCGTTTGTCTGTACTCTGCGGCTTGTTCCGAAATACTTCATGAGTATGTTCATGATAAGCACCGCACTGTAGGTTATGAGAATAAGAATCGTCGCAAACGCGCAGGCAATTCCGTATGCACCCTTCTCTGCAAACTCATTGATCTGTACAGTGATGAGCAGATACGAAGGTGTAACCAAAAGAATTATCGCACTGATAGCGGTAATGCTTCGAACAAATGATGTTACGAATCCGCTCAGGAAGCTGTCCTTGATAAGCGGAAGCGTTACAGTCATAAATACCTTAAAGCTGTCAGCGCCCATATCGTAAGCAGATTCCTCGATACTCTTATCGATCTGTCTGAGAGCCGATATACCGCTTCGTGTTCCGGTAGGAAGGCTTCGAACGATAAATACTATAACAAGGATCGCACCTGTTCCGTACAGTCCCTGAAGGATCCCGCTTCCGAAGAGTCCGCCTGAAAAGCCTCTGATATATCCGATACCGAGAACCGTTCCGGGAACAGCCATGGCAAGCATTGATACCGCTTCGATAAATCCTTTTGCCTTGAACTTTCTCTTAACTACAAGATAAGAGATGATCATTGACAAAAGAGCTGTGATAGGCGCAGAGATAAGTGACAAAACAAAGCTGTCCTTAAACGCCTTAAATCCTTTGTACTTCTTAAATACCTGGCCGAACCACTTGAATGTAAGATGGAAATCATATCCCCATGTACGGAACATAGCTCCGAAAGGTACGCATATATACATAAGGATTACAAATATCGCAAGTGCGCTGCAAAGTATTGTAAGAGGAACGGTAACGCTCTTATCAGTGATGAGCATACGCTCTCTTGATGCTTTACCTGAAAGAGTTGCCGTACTCTTCGCCTCCAGATAGTACTTCTGAACGACAAACATGAGAAGTGTGATTCCCAAAAGTACTACAGCCATTGCCGCAGCACCCTGTTTGTCATAAGCACCTGTGATCTGAAGGTAAATGGTTGTTGCAAGTGTATCGTATGAACCACCGATGATCATCGGGTTTGCGAAATCCGCGATAGACTCGATAAACGTTACAAGGAACGCATTTCCGAGACCCGGAAGGATCAGTGGTAATGTAACCGTCATAAATACCTTAAATCTGGAAGCGCCCATATCTCTTGCCGCTTCCTCCAATGAAGGATCGATATTCTTAAGGAGACCCTTGAGCATCATATAGCAAACCGGAAAGAACGTAAGGGTCTGAACGATCGCGATTCCCCAGAAGCCGTAAACACTGTTATCGTATATCTTTAAAAGGAAACGAGTGATGATACCAGCTTTACCGAAAAGCATGATCATCGATAATGAAAGAACAAATGGTGGTGATACAACGGGAAGCATGGATACGACTCTGAAAAGTCCCTCCATGAATCTTGTGCGGAGCTTTACATACACCTCGACATAGGCAAACAAAAGACCTATGAGAGCTGATGCAATACCAACAAGAAATCCTACTTTCAATGTGTTGCTTATGGCACGTCTGAAATTCGGAAGCGCCATAACACGCTTAAAAGTATCGAGAGTTAATCCCGTTTCGGAAACGAAGCTGTCCACAAGCAGAATTGCAAGCGGATATAAGATAAATATAGTCAAAAAAACAATCAAAAGCGCGATGGTTGTCACCATTATGGGATCGGCCATCAGCTTCTTCCTGTCAAGGCTGGCACTTTGACTCTTTGCCATTACTAAGTCCTCCTTGTCAAAATAAGTGCAGTGAGATAATAAATGGGGCGGATCTTTT
Organism: Butyrivibrio sp.; assembly: GCA_017535785.1. Lineage (GTDB taxonomy): Bacteria > Bacillota > Clostridia > Lachnospirales > Lachnospiraceae > Butyrivibrio. Next base: position 18,197 of record JAFXTN010000024.1, read on the forward strand.
GTATAACCCGCCCCAAATAGCATTAAATATTATTCAGTCTGGAAACGATCGTCTGCAGCACTTCCGAGTGCATTCATAACTTCTTCGATGTACTTGGGAGTGTTCTCTTTTGCATCCTCAAAGTCATATTTCATAACGTTCTCGGGATCAAGACCGAACTGTGCTGCTACTTCAGGCTGCTTAGCATTGTCAAGAACGAGGAACTGATAAGAACCGTTCTGAGCTGCAAGCTCTACGCACTCAGGGCTAAGAGCGTACTCAATCCAAAGCTTAGCTGCATTGGGATGCTTAGCTCCCTTGAAGATTGCTGTTGCACCAACCTCGAATGATGTTCCTGATGAAGGAATGATAAGTCCGATGTTGCCGTATCCGTTATCAACGATCTGTGTGATACCATCATGAAGGAATCCGATACCAACAACACACTCACCTGTACCAACGTTCTTAGAAGGGCCTGAACCTGACTTTGTGTAAACCTCAATGTTCTTATCAAGATCTACAAGGTACTTGATACCTTCATCATGTCCGTATTTCTGGATCATTGTATTGATAACAAGCTTAGCTGTTCCTGCTGTGTTGTAGTTTGAAAGCCATACAAGGCCTTTGTACTTGGGATCGAGAAGATCCTTCCAATCAGCGGGAGTATCAACGTTCATACGCTGAAGTTCGTCCATGTTAACCATAAATCCAAGGATTCCCTTGTAAATACCGTACCAATATCCATCAGCATCGCGATACATGTCGCTCAAAAGATGGCTTGCATTCTGTGCATCATATGCTTCGAGAAGACCCTCGCTTGCAGCAACGTTATAAGGATCGGTTGTACCGCCGAACCAAACGTCTCCTGAAGGATTGCCGTTCTCTTCCTCTATCTTACTCTGAACCTCACCGGTTGAAAGACGCTGATATGTAACCTTTACTCCATAAAGCTCCTGGAAATGCTCACAAGCTGCTGCAAGATACTCTTCCTCGCAGGAACCGTAAACAACGAGCTCTCCCTCAGCCTTAGCTGCTTCGATAAGCTCATCTAAGTTTGCTGTATCCCCTGCAGCCTCAGGTGCTGCCTCCTGTGCGGGCTCTGCAGCTGCCTCTGCGGGTGCCTCTTCCTTGGGTGCAGCCTCGGGAGCAGCCGGTGCGGAATTACCTCCACATCCAACAACACCAATAGCCATGAGTCCGGCCAATACCATTGCTAATCTCTTTTTCATTATCCTTCTCCTTTCATCAAATAAAATTTGATAATAATATTCTAGAAAAAAGAAAGATCTTTAAATACCTATATTTCTGTTTTCTTATCCGAATTTCTGAACAAAAAATGAACCTCCTCAATCCGAAGGTTCACTTTTAAAGATATCAGTTCAAAAACTCAGACGGAGCAACCTCCGTATAGCGCTTAAATACTGAGCTGAAATGTTTATAATCCGTAAAGCCGGTCATATCCGAAACTTCATAAACTTTGTATTTACCGGTTTCAAGAAGCCTAATCGCCTGCTGAACACGGTACTTATTAAGAAAATCAAGATAGCTTGTTCCCGTCGCCTCTTTAAACTTTCTTGAAAGATAGCTTCCCGATACGCCAAGCTGCTCAGAAAACATCTCTATACTGATCTTTTCAGCGTAGCGTTCCTTGGTCGCATCAAGAACGTATTTCACATAATCATTGTCCTTATCCTGCTTGATAAAGACCGTTTCAATATCTTCCACAGGCTTTTGCTTCTTGGAAAATTCCTGGAACTTATGCTCTTTTTCTATCTCTCCGATTATCTTCTCAACGTCTTTTTTAAGTTCTTCCTCGGAAGCAGGCTTCATGAGATATGCGGAAACATCAAGATCTATCGCAGCCTTCGCGTATTCAAAATCCGCATAGCTCGTAAGAATGATGCTCTTAAAATCACCTATACCGTTTTTCTTTGCCTCTCTTATCATCTCTATTCCGTCCATGACAGGCATCATGATATCGGCAAGTACGATATCGGGCTCAAGCTCTTTTATCTTCTCAAGTCCCTCTTTACCGTTACAGGCTTCTCCCGCGATGGTGCATCCCATGCCCATCCAGTCCATGGTATATGCGATTCCTTTTCTGATGATATCTTCATCTTCAACTATCAATACTCTGTACATATCCAAAAATCCTTCTTATCACTCACTCATCTTCTTAGGGATAGTGATCCTTACCAGTGTTCCCTCATCTTTTTTACTAGAGATATCAAGTCCGAAATCTCCGTTGTACATAAGACTTATCCTGCGATGGATATTATAAAGTCCGTAGTGGGAAGACGTATTCCTATCTTCTTTAAGATTGGTCCTTATCTCCTCAAGAAGCTCCTCGTCTATTCCCGCACCGTCATCTTCGCAGATGAATATCAGCTTCTCCTGCATCTGATAACCTCTTATACTGACAGTCAGCTTCTCCTGTCCGTTAAAGCCGTATTTGACTGCATTTTCCAAAAGAGGCTGAATGAGAAGCTTAGGTATGAGGCAATCCATTATATCATCCTGAACCTCTATATTATAAGCAAAACGCTTATTAAATCTGATCTGCAGGATATTGAGATAATACTGAAGGTGATCCAAATCCTCTTTTACCGTAACTTCTTCTCTTACTTCCTTGATACTGTATCTAAGCAGTCCCGACAAAGAAACTATCATCTTATCGGCCGCGACCGCATCGATCCTTGCCATGAACCTTATATTATCAAGTGTATTAAAGATAAAGTGCGGGTTAAACTGACTCTCAAGCTGCTTCACCTGTGAAAAAGCAACGTTCTCCGCAAGCTCCTTATTCCTTCCGATCTGCTCCTTAAGTCCTTCGAGCATCGCATTAAAGTCATCACCGATTATCTGAAATTCCTTGCTGCTGTTTATATCAAGCTTAACGTCAAGCTTACCCTTCTGAACTTCTTCAAAAGCATCTTCTATCTTCTTGATATCTCTTGTATACTTCACCGAGCTTATCGCTGTGCTCTTTACCGAGATAAGCGCGATAGCAAAAAATATCAGCGCGATTATCACAACTATCAACCATATCATATGAACACTTCTGTTCACATCATTGACCGTATACACAATGAGCCCCTTATCGAGCACTGTCCTGTATGAATAAAACAGATTTCCGTCACGCTTGATAAAACCGACTTCCGAGCTTATAGTGGCATCTATCTGTCCAAACTCATCCTGAAGCCCTCTGGTGTTTGAAGCATACACCCAGCCGTGCTTATCGGTGATAAGAACGTATCTGTTCTGGCTGCTTATAGCCTCCGACATCACTTCTTTCGGAATGATATATACGATCGCGATCTGCAATTTGTCGCCTTCATATACGCCCTTCGACACGCAGAGATTACCGCTGTACAGCGTAACCTTCGTCTGTCCCTTATATTTATTTATGACGTTCCATATTCCCCAGTTTGAATATTCCGAGCCTGTAAGAAAGACCGGAACATGATCCTTACTGGTAAAAAGAGCTTCCTTAGAAGGCGACAGCACTATAAGATTTCCTATATCCCCGTACTCATTCGTATCCTCGTAAAGTATCTTGAAAAGATCGTTGGCAGGCACCGAATACTCTTCTTTTTTTAATGCGTCGGCTGTTTTATCAACCATATTGCAATAAACATCAAGCTTTTGAGTTATCTCTTCGCTCGCCGCTTTATTCTCCTGCTCATTGGATGAAGCCATGAACGTAAGCCAGGAAAAGATAAAAAGAACGAGCGCAGCCATGACGATCGCCGCAACGGGAACAATGGAAAACCTTATGAAAGTCCTTCTTATATTCTCTTGAAAGGAGCGCACTTCTTTAGCCATTTTCGCCCTCCTTTAAGATCCTATCAAACTCTTTTATCCATTTATCCTTTTCGGAAATGACTTTCTTTCTGTCGACGGGAAGATTGTTTATCTTATATCCCGGAACAACCAGACTTGAATTTTCCACATCGTTTCTGACAGACCTTCTTCCAAGATCGCTCGCCATATATTGCTGCGCGTCCTTAGAAGTCATAAAATCCGCAAACTTTATCGCATTCTCGATCCTCTTGGAATCCTTTCCTATATAGATCCCATCCGGAGTTGAGACAACACCCTCTTTCATGTATACGATGCTCACATGCTTATCGCTCTTGAGCATTGTAACGGCGGCCTCTTCAAAAGTAAGGCCGACAGCGTACTTTCCGTTTGCAACTCCTTGATAGACCAAAGATGAACTGTCTAAAAGCTTACCGTCAAGTTGTGAGATGAATTTCCTTACATAATCCCAGCCTGCATCCGGTTCGCCTTCTCCCATCGCATAGAGCATATTTACAAGATGCTCAAAAGAAGATGAAGAACTTCCGGGATCACCGAATGCGATCTTTCCTTTAAGCGCAGGATTCAAAAGATCCGCATATCCCGTGATCTGTGTATCGCCTATAAGATCGTTGTTGACCATAAGGACACTGGGCACATTCGAAAAACATGTGACCGTACTTCCTTCATTCTTAAAGGCATCCATATATTCATTTTTGTTGGGAGTAACGTACGAATAGAAGTCATCCAAATAAGGGCCGACCGAAAGCAGAGATCCGCCCCACATTATATCCACATCATCATCATTTACAATGCTGTCTATCGCTGCAGACGTTCCGCAGCTTCTAAGATCAACGGAGATACCCGTTTCGTTTTCGAATTCCTGAATGAGAGGGATCACAAACTCAATCGGATGCGGCGAAACAACAACAAGCTTGTCTTCCTCCTCGATCTCATAGCTTCTTCCTCTCCAGTCAATATATATAACAAGCGCAGCCAAAAGAATCACAAAAAGAGCTGCAATACCCCATTTTTTCATACCCCAAGATCCTTATCCGTTTTTGAGCACCTCAACAAACTGCTCCTTGGAAAGCGGCACTGAGAAGTAACTACCAAAAACATAATCTGCATAAATATCCTCTATCATATCATAGTATTCCAAAGATTCTACTCCCGTGATAAGAACATTCTTTCCGAGCTCTTTTATCATATCGGCCTTTCTTCCCAGAGTGATGTGGCCTTGCGACATTCCCATCTTATCTATGAAGGATTTCATATTGAGAATGACTCCGTCAAATTTTGGTATGTTGTCGTCCTTATCGTCAAGATAACTTATCCTGTAATCACCAAGGAAAACGCGTATATCACTCTTCTTAAGCCTATTAAGAGCATATGCCGCCCTCTCTTCGTCCGCATCAAAAATGTTCTGGCTGATGTCGACCGCAATACCCGTAACGTCGATATTGTACTTGGCAACAAGATCTGTGATGGCGGTTGTCATTTCTTCATTAAGGACTTTCCGTGAAAGCGCATGGATAAGCATAAGGTCAAAAGAGCCTGATACAGCCTCTTCGAACTCGCCGTCAAGGAAGTCAAAGATGTCCTCGATCATCATCTTTTGAAGAACTTCTTCGAGATTGTATTTTTCCGCAACACTGATAAGCTCTTCAAAAGACACATCTCCGATATCAGTGTCTTCAAGAGCAATAAGCGCTTCCGCGCCCTTTATCTTGTTGTCTTTCTTAGAAAAGATAGGTTTGTATTTAACCTTGAAATGTCTGCTGTTGATACCCTTTACAATAGCTTTTTCGACGTCGATCCTTCTCTTTACTTCATCGAGATCATGCCACATAAAGATACTGCCGTAGTCGTTATCACCGATCGTTGATTCGCCCAGCAGCATTATATCCTCGGTGCTTGTAAACATGTCAGGTGAGCTCACGCACAGAATGACAGGATTTATATAGATCTCCTGCTTCTTAACCTTAAAGCTCTTGTCGAACCTGGTCTTTATATCAAAGATAAGCTTCTTGACTTCTTTCTCCTGAGCCTGAGGACAGATGATATAAAAGCATGATATCTCATCGGTATATACATCAAATTTCTCCGCTGCAACAAAAAGATATTTCGCTATCTCCTGTTTAACAAGCTCAAAGCAGTCATATCCTATGATAGTCTGATAGAGCTCGACATTTTCAATACGTAAGCAGATGACATGAAATTCTTTTTTCAAAAAGATATTCTTTTCAAGGTCTGTCATAAGAGCATTTCTGTTAAAAAGACCTGTGATGGAATCTGTTCTGTCATCATCCTTTTCAAGAAGGATCATGATACCCATAAGTCCTACGGCTTCGCACAAAAGCTCACAGTTAAATGCCGGGAATACCATCTGGACAACGATTCCGACAACAGCAAGGGCAAGGAAATAGATAAGTGATATTTTCTTTAGTCTGTCAATATTGGTCCAATATATCACAAGCGTCACAATGCACATGATAAAAAACAGTGCACTTAAAACGTAAGCAACATAGACGAGCGGTCCTCTTCGGAAGATCAGATCAGAGCTGGCATAAAAAGTTATCTTGGTAAACGGATTGGAAAAAACAAGTAATTCAAGGATCACTACCGGAATACCTACGATATAGTAAAACTTCTTGGTGAGTAAATGGTGGATACCACAAACTCTTATTATGTAGTAATAAAAGATCGGCATCATGAGAAAATGCGTCGAATAGTAGATATATTTAGGAAAATAGCACAGAGATATCCTGACAAAATACGGCGCTGAAGAAGCATAAGAAAGTGTGGATACCATTCCTGTTATCGAGTCCACAAAGACTATGATCAAAAGCGCAATAAGGAGACGGTTCCTAACAGTCTTTTTCTTCCTGATAGCAACCAAGCATAAGATACTTGTTAAACTGACTGCCAGAGAAGCGATCAAAAAATTTAGGCTTCCCATTGAAATTCCTTCAAGCATACCTTTTCCCTTTTGTATAAAACTTAAAGCTCGTCAAAAAATATAGGACCATCTTTATCAATATCTTTTCCGCCGGCATGTGCCTTAAAAAGCTTATCGATATCGGTTATCCCGTCTTCCGTTCCGGCCTGGATGATTCTTGCATTGAGCGTTACTATCCTACCACCGTAGGTCCAAAACTCCTTAAATCTTTCATATACCTCTTCGGCAATTTTCTTTGCTTTTTTCTCCGATATCTCGGGACATACCAAAAAGAAGCTATTGACTCCAACTCTGTATACGTCGTACTTTTCGCTTATTGATTTAAGGAACTTAACGACCTCGCTCAGTATCTTTTCATAATCCGCATATGTATGAAGTCTTCTCAATATTTCCTCATTCAGGATGTCTATGAAGATCACGTCGAAAGGTCTCTTGTACTTAAACGCGATCATCATGTCATTTATAAGAGCGTTTTTGTTATATGCCTTGGTCGTGTAATCCCTTCTGTCATCGTCGTTTTCGAGGATGAGCATCATACCCATCGCACCTATCGCATCGCACAGAAGCTCACAGCTTATATTGCTGAATATCATCTGGATGAGAGTTCCGATAAGGACAAGAATGTAAAAATAGATGAGCGCGATCTGCTCCATTCTTTTTAACAGATCCCAATACAAAAAGATAAAGATCGCCGACAATATAAAATACAGGCCGCCTATGATGTAGACCAAATAAACGCCCCATTCCCTGGAATATACTAGGTTATCGTCGATGGTATAAATAAGATGGAACCATGGGTTTGTTAAGATCATGAGTTCCGAGATCACAAAAGGAAGGTGAACGGCGATCGCTCCAAGACCTCTGATCTTGTGCTCAACACCGCACTTAAGCATAGTGTATCTTGCAACTATCGGTGCTATAGCAAAGTGAGTCGCAAAATACAGCATTTCGTTTAGATTACGAAGAAATAACGCGGTCTCAGGCACCATGTCGTAACCGCGTATAATTTCGCCATAGATAGCGGAAAAAGTATCTATGGCGAGAATAATAATAAGCGAATTAAATAATCTGTTTCTGAATTTAAGTCTGCTGGGTATTATCAGCTTGTAGATTATGCATGTCACACTGACAATAAGTGCCGACAGATTAAAAGCAATTACTCCGAATGTCTGATCACTAAACATAACGCTACCCCACGTCGCGTTTCCTTAGCCTACAGGAATAAGATCTCTGTACCACCTTAGAGCCGAAAGATATGCTTCATAAACTTTTTTCATATCCATGTTTCCAAGGACCATAAGTCTGGAAACCTCTGTCCAATCCGCATCCTCGTATTTCTTAACGAATTCGAGAACGGGTGCAAGCTCTCCCTTTCCCTCGAGAAGAGCACTTCTGACATTCTTGGATACCACAACCATATCAAGAGCTTCTTTCATGGTCTTTTCAAGCATGATATCAAGCGCTGAGAAAAGTCCCATGAGGAACAGCTCGGGAGCCTGCATTGCCATCTCGAAGCTTTCCGCGAGATTCTCCGCAAATTTGGCTCTTATCATGACAAGTCTTGTGATCTCCGAAGGCTTGTCCGCACACAGCTCTTTGGTAACGGCTGTGTTGATCCACCTCTTAAGTTCTTTCTGTCCAAGCATCGCTGCCGCATGTCTTATGGATGTGATCTCGGAATTAAGAGCCATTCTGTTTACTATCTCAAGAAGTGAGATAACAAGCGCCGGGTCTTTTCCGATCACATCTGCCGCATCGGTCAGATCGTAGTCCGGTGCGTTAACGACATTGAGTAGCTCTATATAGTTGACCTTCAAAGGATTGACCTGAATCTCGGAATGCTTGATAGGCATTCTGAAGAACCCGCCTTCGTAGAGGTCGTATCCGCCGTCCTTTGTGAGCATCTCATAATCTTCCTGAGAATCTACATTGACAGCGCAAAGTTTTATGTTGGGATATACGTTGCTGAAATAGATCTTTGCTTTCGCAATATCTATCTTGGCGTGATTCAATAAAATGTAATCACATTGATTGAGGATCTCTCTGTATGGTTCAAAGCTTGATATCGGAAGCTTTCTCATCGCAAGCTTGTAGCCTTGCTGCTTTAGCTCTTTTACCCTCTTGATATAATTCTCCTCGGGCAAAATAGTGTTGTCCATCAAAAGTACAACCTTATTTGCGGGAACCGTACACTGTAAAGAAATCTCTGCAAATAATGAAAACTGATTTATCGGAACAAATACTTCTTTTCCACCTGAAAGAGTGCCAACGCCCATGCTACTTACTACTTCAAGTTCATGAACCGTTCCGGCACCGTCAAATCTGGCTCCACCCTCCATCTCGGGGTTTAAAAAGTGGTTTTCCTTTCGAGCAAATACTGAATAAGCACACACTGACATTTTCTCGTCAAACAAAGGAATCAACGTCGCAAGCATTAATTTCTCCTTTCTCGTTTACACAAGATAAATTACCACTCATTAATATTTTAACCCATTATTGTGATTTAACCAAGAATTTTTATATTATTTCGTTATTTTTCGTACGTAGTCTTATCAACTATAAACTTAGGTCTGCCCTTCACTTCCTCATAGATCTTAGAGATATAAAAGCCTATGACTCCAAGTCCAAACATAATGGCAGAACTGGTCAGACACTGAAGGATGATAACTGTTGTAAATCCCTCTTTGGCTGTTCCCATAAAGTATCTTACGAGTGCCTCTATGACTGAGTAGAGGCCAAGCAAGAACACGAGGACTCCGAGGAATGTAACAACCTGTAACGGAGCGGATGTAAAAGATGAGATATTGGTTACCGCATACTTAAATAAAGATACGGTGCTCCACTTGGAATTGCCCGCTTCCCTCTCTCTTACATCATATTCAACTTCCGTGGATCTAAAGCCGATCCAGGAAGAAAGAGCTCTGAAAAACGCATTCTTCTCATTCATGTTAAGAAGGACATTCACTGCTTTTCTGTCCAGAAGCTTAAAATCCGATGCTCTGGACATATCAAAGCCAACGGCATCAGTCATGATGTTGTAAAAGCTCTTGGCTGCAAATCTATGAAATCCGCTCTCTTTGCCTCTGCTTGTCTTAACGCCTTCTACGATCTCATATCCCTGCTCCCAGAGTCTGTACATTCCAACGATCTTCTCCGGCGGATGCTGAAGATCACAGTCGATAACAACGACGCAATCTCCTTTAGATTCATAAAGTCCCGCAAAAATAGCGGATTCTTTTCCGAAATTTCTGGAAAAGCAAACGCCCTTTACATTTGGGTTCTTGGCTGCTTCATCTTCTATAACGTTCCAGGTATTGTCCTTGGAACCGTCGTTAATAAAAAGAAGCTCATGGTCTATTCCGGCTTCTTTAAGGATCTTATCAATGGTCTGAGAAGCTTTGGAGATCATCTCCTCTTCATTGTATGCGGGTATAACTACAGAAAGCACTGTGTTTTCCTCCGTTCATAAGAATAATATCTGTGGCTCATTATACCATTAATGTGATAAAATTTTATATATATACAATTGAATACCTTATTTAAAATTTTTTCTTTTGCGAAAGGAATAATAATTATGAATGCTGAACAATATCGCAGAGCTAACAAAAGCAGTTTCATAGTAACTTTGATCGTGCTTGCTTGCGGACTCTTTCTTACAGTATTTTCATTTATCCACAACGGACCGAGCCTTGGCCGAAACGCAATCATAGTGGCGACGGCAATTGCCGCTGTCATGGTAGTGATCGGAAACACCAAGTTTAATACCGTTAAAGCCGGATCCATCCTTATAATGGGCGGAGCAACCGTTTTTTATCTGGTATTTCTTATCGCAGAAGACAACATGATAAACTTTGCATTCGGAATACCGATCCTTATTTGCAGCATCATCTATCTTAACGTTAGATTGTGTAAGGTTGGGATTTCAGCCATAGGACTGTCTTATATACTCTTGGTAATAAAGACATATGTTTCAACAGGTTCCCTTGATCTGAATCTCCTGACGGTATTTATAACGCTTGCACTTGCCGCCGTTGCCAGTCTTTCAACGGTTAGTCTTCTTACTAAGTTTAATGAGGAAAACAATTATGTTATCAACTCCCACGCTGAGAAGACTCTCGCTACCGGCAACAACATGGCTGAGATCGCAAACAGCATCACAGATCTTTTCAATTCATCACAGGAAGATCTGATGAGCCTTCAGAATATCATAGAATCACAGCATTCCGGAATGCAGGATATAGCAGACAGTATGGAAAGCACCGCTCAGTCTATAACCAAGCAGGCTGAGAAGGTTCAACAGATACAGGAACAGACAGATTCAACCGAGAAGCACAGGATCGAGATGACAACCGCTTCCGACAGCACACAAAATGCCATCACCGAGGGTGTACGTGTCATTGAAGATCTTAAGGTTAAATCAAGAGATGTATCCACTGCCAGCAAGATAACCGTTGACGCCACACAGGCGGTAATGAACAAGGTTGAAGAGGTTCAGAATATCGTAGGATCGATCATGTCGATCTCAACACAGACCAATCTCCTTGCTCTTAACGCAAGCATTGAGGCTGCAAGAGCCGGCGAAGCCGGAAAAGGCTTTGCAGTCGTTGCCAATAACGTGCGAGAGCTTGCAGCAGAGACCAACACAGCGTCAACCGAGATAACAAACATAATAGCCGAACTTAACGAGGATGTACAAAAAGCCATCGCAAGTATTGATGACACGGTAAATACCGTTGGCGAACAGAATGAAATGATCGAATCAGTAGGTGAAAGCTTCAACAGCATCAACGAAAATGTATCAGAGATGCTAACCCGCTTCGCTCAGATCGCAGAAGGAATGAAATCGATAGCAGAATCGACGACAGAGATCAATGACAGTATTTCCAATCTCTCCGCTACTAGCGAAGAAGTCGCTTCTCTTTCAAACGAGGGTGCTCAAGCTTCAGAACAGGCAGTTGAGAAATTCGAAGCCTTTAAGATGATCCTTCTGGATATATTCCAACAAGCCAATAAGCTCAGAGATATGCAGACAAACTAAGCATTTTAAAAGAATGTAATGGCATTGGGACACGTTCTCAATGCCTATTTTTTTATCCTAAATAATTAATCGTAATTTCGTTTATAAAATTTTCATATTTATTGACACAAAAAGGTTAACTTTTTGCATGAAAATACGATATAATTATAAATAACAGATAAATACTAGCATGTAATTATCTGACTATTTACGGAAGGAGGAAATACGTGTATGACAGCTACATACGACATTAAAACAGAAGTACTGGACTGCATTCACAAGGATTTTGATAACGAATATTATACCGATCCCGAGAAGGTAGCTCGAGTTACCGGTTTACCATTGGGAATTGTTTTTGATATGCTCATTGAGCTCAAGCACCAGGGTCAACTTGGAAAACATTGATCATTTCTTATTAGAGAATGGAGAATACAATGGAAGATCTGGTAAATTAAAGGTCCTATGCCGACGTGCGCATGGGACCTCTTCTTAATTAATGATTGAAATAACGATAGTCTTTGGACTTTTAGCGTATATATGCTATACTATTATCTGTGTTAATAGAATTGTAATATGTTATAGGAGACTTCCATTCATGAATATATTTAAAAAAGTGGGCTCATTGGCCCTTATACTTGCTATCACGACAACATCTATTTTGGGCTGCTCTTCTGCAGATAAGACTGCTGCGCAGGAAACCGTAACTGCTTTTCTTGATATCATTAAGAGCGGTTCATCCGAGAATATCGAGCAGTATGCCTCAGAAGAAGTCACAAGCGGTGAATTCGTAAAGTCGTTTGATTCCGAATATCTTATCAAGCAGCTCAAGGAAGGTCTTGAGACAGAAGAAGTCGATCAGGATACAAACGCTAAGCTTGATGAATTATTCGGAAGTATATCAGGCATGGTGAGCGGCTACGAGATTACCAAGGTCGCTATAGACAAAAAGAACTCCGCTACTGCTATCGTAAAGATCAACACAACTTTCCCCGTTAACATCTTCGGAAGCAGCGAAACAAGAAGCAAGGTTGAGGAAGCTGCACAAAAATATCACGATGAGCACGACGAGGAGATATCTAACCTTTTCAAGGATCTCGGCGAAGATGAAGCAAACAAAGAGCTTTATAAGAAAAGAATTCAGGTAGCTTTAGATACCTACAATAAGATCATTTCGGAATCAAGTCCGGAAACATATGCCATGGTATTTTCATTAGAAAAGAACACTGAGACAGATTCATGGTACGTAACTGATATATCATCATTTGACAGCTCCGTGAAAGGAAAGACCGAAGCGGCAACAGAAACCGCCACTACAGGCGAAAACAGTTCCAACTAAAACAAGAACCGTGTACATACGATATGTACACGGTTTTATTATGTCTTAATTTAGATCATGACTCTTCGTCTTGTATTCTTATCCGCTCCGCACATGCGATCTCTCAATTTCTTTTCATCAAGATATTTACCGATAAATACGCACTGACATCCGTCATCCGGAGAATCGGTTATCGCATACATCCTATCGGCAAGATCGAACCTAAGTATCTCATTATTGACCCAGAGAGTGCCTTTGGCTCTTGCCACATGACCGAACTCTCCTCTCAGGCAATCTTCCAATATCTGGATAAGCTGTCCGGGATTATGAAGTCCCGCCTTTGTTATGCTGACCTGTGAAAAAGAATCTGTGCCTTCACCTTCGGAAGCGACAGTATTTACCGAAGCTCCCTCGCCGTTTGGATCCTGCATGAGTGAATCCCACCACTCTTGATCCATCTTGGAATAGTGTTCATAGGTGATCTCAGCACCCGGATTTATCTTTAATATCTCATCTGCGACTTCTTTTATCTCATCCGCAGGAATATTCTCACATTTAGAAAATACCACTCTCTTTGCATTGGCAACCTGATCGGTATAGAGCTCGGGCCACTCCTTCATGTTATTCCTATAAGTCTGAGGCGAAAGGACCACGATTGGCTCAAGTAAAGAAACAGCCGGACCGATAAGAGGTTTTAAGTTCTCAATGATACTGCTCAGCCTTCCCACTCCGGTAGGTTCTATGATCAGATAATCCGGACTTATAGATGAATAGATGGCAAAAACCGAATTTACAAAGCTGTCCTTCATCGTACAGCAAACGCAGCCTTCCATAAATTCGAGAATCTTGATCTCATTGTCTTTTTTGGATGATTCATTTTGAAGCTCCAGAGAATCAAGGTTGTTGTCGCCATATTCATTCTCAAGTATTACAGGCTGCTTGTCGGTTCTTTTTATGATTTCCTTGATGAACGTAGTTTTACCCGCACCGAGAAATCCGGATATAAGTAAAATTTGCATAAGTTATCTCCGTAAAAATAGGGCGGCCGGATTAGGGCCGCCCATAAATTTTATTATTAAGGCTGGTTATCAAGGATAACAACAGGCTTGATGAGCTCTGCAGGCTTATCCTTCATAAGCTGAAGCGCCTCCGGGATATGCTCCCAACCATGGAATACATGAGTAGAAAGCTTGCTAACATCGAGCTTGCCTGAAGAAACAAGTGCTCCAAGCTTCTCCATACGAAGTCTTCCACCGGGCATAAGTCCGCCCTGAAGCTGCTTGTGTCCCATTCCAACGCCCCACTCTACACGAGGGATTGTGATATAGTCACCGCTTCCGAGATAGTTAACGTTACCAATCTTTCCGCCGGGCTTAAGAGCCTTAACAGCAGATTCGAATGTCTGAACGCCACCACCTGCAACGACAACTCTGTCTACGCCGACACCGTTTGTCATAGCAAGAACCTGATCCTCGATAGTTCCGTTCTTGTAGCTGATGAACTCATCTGCTCCGTAGAACTTAGCTGCCTCAACACATGTAGGACGAGTTCCTACAGCGATGATGCGAGATGCACCACGAAGACGAGCACCTGCTACGCTCATAAGTCCAACAGGTCCGATACCGATTACAAGAACAGTATCACCGAACTGTACATCAGCAAGCTCTACGCCATGGAAACCTGTGGGAACCATATCTGAAAGCATACAAGCATCCTCAAGAGTCATGCCTTCGGGCATGTGTGCGAGGTTACCGTCTGCATCATTTACATGGAAAAATTCTGAATCAAGACCATCCTTGAAGTTGGAGAATTTCCAACCTGCGAGCATTCCGTTAGAATGCATTGAGAAACCTGCCTGAGCCTCAAGTGAGTTCCAGTCGGGTGTGATAGCAGGAACAAGAACCTTGTCGCCGGGCTTAAAGTCTTTAACCATACTACCAACTTCTACTACCTCGGCACATCCCTCGTGTCCAAGGATCATGTTATGACGATCGCCAACAGCACCTTCCCATACTGTGTGCACATCTGATGTGCAGATAGCGATTGCCAAAGGACGGCAGATAGCGTCCATAGGGCCGCAAGCCGGGCGTTCTTTTTCAATCCAGCCCACCTCGCCGATTTTCAGCATTGCAAAACCTTTCATCTTTGTAACTCCTTTTTACATTATTTTTGTAATACCTAAAGCATGTAACAACGTTAATATTATAACGCATTCTGAGATAGCTGTCATCATGTTTTTAACGGTAAAACACTAATAATTTAGATATTTCCAAAGAAAAAAAAACGTTTTACAAAATACGATTTTTATCAATTTACAATATTTCTTTTTTCTCCGTTCATGAATGCGAGAACATTCTTTTTAACTTCCGAAAGACATCTCTTTCTGGCCTCGGTACTTCCCCATGCCATATGAGGTGTAACAAAGAGCTTACCGCTGTCCTGAATATCCAGAAGAGGTGAATTCTTAGCCATAGGCTCGGGATTGAGAACATCAAGTCCTGCGGCCTTTATCTTGCCCTCTTTAAGTGCATCCGCAAGATCCTTTTCATTTACTACCGCACCTCTTGCCACATTGATGAGTATCGCCGTCTCTTTCATCTTCTCAAAGGCGTCCTTATTGAAGAGCTCCCTTGTCCTGTCAGTGAGGGGACAATGTATGGATATCACATCGCTTCTCTTAAGGAGTTCATCGAACTCTACTCTCTCATATTCGGTACAGGTGCTGTTTCCGGATGCGGAGTAAAAGATAACATTCGCTCCGAACGCCGCAGCGATCTTGGCAACCTTCTTTCCGATATTACCCATTCCGACAATTCCGTATGTCTTTCCGTCAAGCTCTTCGAAAGGAATATCAAGGCAACAAAAATGCGGCTGATCCGCATATCCTCCACTCTTTACAAACTCGTCGTAGTGACGGCAGTTCTCCATAAGATAAAATAAAAGCGCAAAAGTATGCTGAGCAACAGAAGCTGTTGAGTAATTGACTACATTCGCAACCTTAACACCGTGTCTGTTGCACGCTTCGATATTTGCATTGTCAAAGCCTGTCGCAAACTCACATATAAGCTTGAGCTTCGGAGCTGCATCAAGGATCACATCGGATATAGCACTTTTGTTTATCATAAGCACTTCTGCATCCTTTAGCCTCTCCTGTGCATTCTCGTCCGTGATCTTATCCGGATAATAGGTCACTTCTCCAAGATCGTCATAAAGGCTGTAATCCATATCTGAGCCTACACTGTCAATATCTGCTACTACTACTTTCATGATCATTCTCCGTAAAATTAAAAATTGAATTAAATAGCGACAAATAAATCGCCCGGTAGATATTCTATCACATCTGCCGGGCGGTAACTTATTATTTTTTGCTTTATCTCTGGCGAACAGCCTTCATCTGTTTCTTGTTTTCGTACATCTCACGATCGGCACGTTTTAATACCGAATATGCCGTTTCGTCAATATTGTCATCATAGATCGCAACACCGATCGCAGCGGATATTCTCTCCCAAGGCTGAAGCTCCTTGTCATTCTGAAGCTCATCCATCCTTGCTTTCATCTTGCCGATCAACATATCTCTATGCTCAAAATCCCTGTTCTCAAGAAGAACAACGAACTCATCGCCACCAATCCTGAATACCGGTGAATGCTCGAATGTATCGCAGATAAGCTTACACATATTCTTGATATAAAGATCTCCGCATTCATGTCCGAAGGTATCATTGATGCGCTTGAGGTAATTTATATCCACCATTATCATTCCGAACTTCGCAGTCTGGGTGATGATATCCGAATTAAGTCTTACTTCTGTCTTATCGTAAGCCGCTTTATTCTTTACTCCGGTGAGGGCATCCCTTAAAGCAAAGTCATTAACCTTGGTCATCTCAAGAGCCATATTGTCGATCTTATTGGCTGAAACAATGATCTCCTCAACATAACTCTGCATATCCTTGGACATGCTTACAATCGTATCGGACAATGATTCAAGCTCATCTCCCGTATGGATTCCAGGATCCTCAAGTACAAGCATCGAAGGATCTTTTTGAAGATGACTTCTCTTAGCAAAATCCGAAGCACTCTTTTCGATCTTCTGAAGCGGAACTATAACTCTTCTCTGCAACCAGAATACCATTATAGCCGCAAATACGATCGCAAGTATAAGTGCGAAAAGAGCTATTACCATCACGTACTCTTTAAGCACACGATCAACTTCCGCAAGACTTACACCGGTTGACAACATGCAGACCGCCTTACCGTCAGCAGTCCTTACAATAGCTTCGGCGCCATACTCATCACCAAAATCACTTTGTTCAACCTTATAAACGGGTTCTTTAAGCGTATCCATCTCCCCGTATAATCGTTCAAGATCCGAAGGAGCAAAGAAAGCTCCGAGCATATCTCCAAGATTAGGTAACGGAATATCAGGGTTGAGATCGTAGCCGGCTTTTTCGCCTTCACTCAATCCGGACACTACTTGCATAAGATCATACTTCCCATCAACCATAACAGGCTTTGTAAGTACAATATAATCAAGATCGTCCCACTTACGCTCCTGTTCAAGGAATAAGGTCATTTCCTCAAACTTCTCGGATTTCTGACCGGTCTCGATACACTTATCGAGATCTTCCGCATCGATCCTATCAAGCGTAATATTTACAACAACTTCAAGCCTACTCGTATACATATCCATCAAGCTTGTCCTGAAAATATAAAAGCTTATGGCACTGAGCACGACGCACAGGAACACAATGATCAACATGCATACCAAAATAATGTGGAACTTAAGTGAATTCTCATAATTTTTCTTCATCATTCTACCCTCATAAAAGATGCTGAATCAAAACTACAAAAGCCCTACGTAAATAGATCACTCAACCGAATTGATAAGTCCGAATATTTCCTCTTTTATTTGTTTATTTGTCAAAAGAGCATTCTCTCTTGAGTTTCTGTTTGAATAAAAATAAAACTTTATCTTAGGTTCCGTTCCACTTGGTCTTATAGCAAACCATGAACCGTTATCGAGGAAAAGCCTGATCGCGTTCTGCGGCGGAATGTCCTCGTATCCGTTTATGTAATCGATGACCTTTTCCGTCTTAGCACCCGCAACCTCTGTCGGTATATTCTCTCTAAACCACTTCATCATACGCTGTATTCTCTGAGCCCCCGGAATACCTTCAAGTACGATGTTGGGTTCATCTTCTGCAAAAAATCCATACTTTGCATAGATTTCCTGAAGTACGTCCCAAAGTGTCTTTCCCTGCTTTCTGTAATATGCAGCGGCTTCCGCAACCAACATTCCTGCTGAGATTCCGTCTTTATCACGGATATCCTCGCATACCGCATATCCTACAGACTCCTCATATCCGAAGAGATATGTATATCCGTTATCGTGAAGATAAGGGATCTTTCCGCAGATGTTCTTAAAGCCTGTGAGCGTTTCAAACATCTCCACGCCGTAAGCGCTTGCCATTATAGTTGAAAGAGTAGAAGTAACGATCGACTTTACCATGGCTCCTTTTTCAGGTAAAGTTCCCGCGGACTTGTGTCCCTCAAGAACATAATTGACCAAAAGATATCCTGTCTGATTGCCGTTAAGCGGGATATAATTGCCGTTGTCGTCTCGGATCTCGATAGCAAATCTGTCGGCATCGGGATCTGTCGCCATAAGGAGCTCTGCTCCAAACTCTCTTCCGTACTGCTCGCTAAGCTTAAACGCCTTGGGATCCTCCGGATTGGGATATCCTACCGTAGTAAAATCGGGATCGGGATTCTCCTGCTCAGGAACTATCTTCCAATTCGTAAATCCTCTATCCGTGAGCATCTGTCTGAACGGAATGGAACCGCATCCGTTAAGAGGCGTATATACAAGAGGAATGCCCAGATCGAGCTCATCGCCTTCGTGTATAGCCATTCCCTCTATCTTATCAAGGTACTCTCTGTCGTATTTCTCCGAAAGGACCGTGATCATTCCGGACTTTACGCCCTCATCAAAATCGGAAGTCTTAATACCCGTCCAGATATCGACTTTATTGATCTCTTCCGTCATTCCGTCCGCAACATCGGAAGAAACCTGACATCCGTCATCCCAATAAGCCTTATATCCGTTATACTCCTTGGGATTATGAGAAGCCGTGATATTGATTCCCGATGTAGTTCCGAGCCTTCTGATCATAAATGCAAGCTCAGGTGTAGGTCTGAGATCCGGGAATGTATATACTTTAATACCGTTTGCCGCAAAGATACCTGCCGCAAACATAGAAAATTCTTTTGAAAAATGTCTGGGATCATGAGCAATGACAATACCCTTGTCCATAGCTTCCTTACCCTTTGATACGATATAGGCAGCAACACCCTGAGATGCCTTGCCTACTGTAAGAAAGTTCATTCTATTGGTTCCGGCACCAACTTTACCGCGAAGGCCGGCAGTACCAAATGAAAGATCCTGATAGAATCTGTCCTCTATTTCTTTGTCATCACCCTTTATAGAAAGGAGTTCTGCCTTAAGAGGATCACTGTCCTTAAGATTTGTAAGCCATTCATTATACCTTGTAATATAATCCATATTTTGTCCTCTCTGTTTATGTTATCTAGCTATTATTTTACCATTTTTTCGAATATAAATCACCTATTACCGAATTGCCAAAATACAACCGCACTGCATGCTGCTACATTCAATGAATCCACATTGTGGCTCATGGGGATCTTCACGCAATAGTCGCTTTCCTTTATGGTTTCGGGCAAAAGACCGTACCCCTCGGAGCCAAGTAATATCGCAAGCTTCTCCTCTTTGTTAAGTTCCTCGTCTCCAAGCTCTGCTGTATCGTCCCTTAGTGCAAGTGCAACAGTCTTAAAACCATGCTCTTTTAAGGAGCTTATCGCCATATCCTTAGGGATATAAGTCCAGGGAAGAGCGAATATCGTGCCCATCGATACTCTCGCAGCTCTCCTGTAAAGCGGATCCGCACAGCCTGAAGTAAAGAGTATGGCGTCCATATTAAGCGCGGCGGCATTTCTGACTATCGCTCCAACATTGGTAGGATTGGTGACATTCTCAAGTACCGCTATCCTATGTGCATCCTTACAGATATCAGTCACCGCAGGAAGCGCTTTTCTCTTCATTGCACACAGAAGTCCTCTTGTGAGGTTATATCCCGTAATAGTGCTTAAAACATCCATAGAAGCAACATATACGGGGATATCGCACTGCATCCTTTCACATCTTGATAGGACCTCTTTGGCTTCCTTATCGAGCTGATCGTCTTGAACAAGAATGGATGCAGGCTCGTATCCCGCATCCATTGCTCTCTCTATTACTTTGGCACTCTCAGCTATAAACAGCCCAAGCTCAGGCTCGTAGATCCTGCTAAGCTGATTTTCCGAGAGCTCATGATATATCCTAAGTTCATCCGTATTAAGGTCTTTAACGTCAATCAGTCTATATCCCATTCTCCAAACCTTACCGCACCGGGCTTATCCGTGTGCTTACCAAGCATCTTCTCCATCCATATCATGTCGTACCACTTACCGAACTTATAGCCGCTGTCATGGAAGATACCGACGATCCTGTAGCCCATCTTCTCATGGAATCTGCAGCTGTCATTGGTCAGATTATCATCGGTCCTGTCGCCGTCAAGGTAAGCTATGCAGGCATTGGCATTTAGGATACCCATATCTGCCAAAGACTTCTCCAAAGCGTCATAAAGCTTCCTTCCAACGCCTTCTCTTTTGCAGTCTTCTCTGACATAAACTGTCGTCTCTACTGACCAGTCATAAGCTTTTCTGCCCTTAAAGGTCGTAGCATATGCGTAGCCTACGATCTTTCCGTTATCTACAGCCTTGATATACGGAAAATTTGCCGAGATATCTCTTATACGTGCTGTAAACTCCTCTACTGAAGGAACCTCGTATTCAAAAGAGATAGCGGTCTTTTCCACATAAGGAGCATAGATCGAAAGCAGCTCCTTCGCATCAGCCGGTGTTACCTTTTCTATTGTCATTTCTCTTATAAACCTACCTTCTTACTCATCTCAGCAGATAACTCAGCAATTGTACCATCCTTAAACGGGCTCTTTATGCCGACTTGAGCAAGCTCATTTTCATAGAAATCCTTGGCAGATAATTTGCAAAGCTCAAGATAATGCTCCCAAGCCTCCTTATAATCCTTATCCATCCAAACCTTAAACTGCATGGCAACTACGCTTGCAAGAACATAATCGATGTAGTAGAAAGGATTCCAGAAGATATGTCCCTGTCTCTGCCAATATCCACCTGCCGAGAAGAAAGGATCGCTCTCAAAATCAAGCCAGGGTCTGTAAATCTTCTCAAGCTCATTCCATGCATTCTTTCTTTCTGCCGGAGTCATGTCCGGATTGTCGTAAACAATATGCTGGAATTCGTCGACCATACAGCCGTAAGGGATAAAGGTGATCGCATCCTGCATGTGCATCTTGCGATAATCATCCGCTCTGTCTCCGAAGAACTTATCCATCCAGTCGTAGGTGAAATATTCCATAGACATAGAATGGATCTCAGCGGTCTCCATTGTTATGTCGTTCTTTTCAAGGATATCCTCATCTCTTGTTAAATAGCCCTGGAAGGCGTGTCCGCACTCATGTGTGATAACGTCAACGTCTCCGCTTGTTCCGTTGAAATTAGCAAAGATGATCGGCGCCTTATACTTGGGGATAAACTCCATGTAACCGCCCTGTTTCTTGGTCTTTCTTCCAAGAACATCAAACAGCTCACTGTCCATCATGAAATCAAAAAACTCTTTGGTCTCGGGAGACAATTCGCTGTACATATCCTGTCCGGCCTTAAGGATTTCCTCAGGTGTTCCGGTAGGTGCGGGATTACCGTTTTTAAAGTAAACGTCTTCATCATAGTACTTGAGTTCTTCAACACCGATCTGCTTTCTTCTGCCCTCCTGCAGCTTCGTGACAAAGGGGACAAAAGACTCTTTGACCTGCTTTCTGAAGTTCTCAACCTCGGCTCTTCTGTATGAATTTCTGTTCATGCGATTATAGCCAAGCTCAACATATGAATCGTAACCAAGCTCTTTAGCCTGCTCTGTTCTATTTTTTACAAGCTTATCGAATATATCATCGATCTCATCCGTAACCGATAAAAAGAAGTCGGAAAGAGCCTTCCATGCTCTCTTTCTAACGTCTCTGTCATTGTCGGTCATCTTCTTATAAAGAAGGGAAATATTGTAGATCTCACCGTCAAAAGGAATCTTGGCGGATGCGATTATCTTGTCATACTTGGCGATAAGCGCGTTTTCCTCCTGCATAAGGGGAAGTATCTTATCGTTTATGGACTTGTTGGCAAGCTCCATGTTCTTAAATGCAACCTTACTTATCTTTTCTTCAAGATAAGCTCTGTATGGTGACTCATATACCACCTTGAGGTAATCATTTTGAAGCTGTGCAACAATAGGGGAAATCTCATCAATGTACTCTTTTTCTTCTTCGTAGTACTTATCTGTGGTATCGATATCATAACGGAATCTACCGATAACGAAATTGGACCAGATTTCTCCTCTCATCTTATAGTACTTCATGTGGAGGTCAAACTGCTCCTCGCCGCTCTTGGCGTTCTTGCTGTCTGAAATAAGCTTTTCAAAAAAAGCTTTTACCTCATCCATATTAAGTCTTTCAAAAGGGATTTCGGAAAATTTCATAACTAATAACCTTCTTTCATTTCTATCGTTCCATTATATCATTAATAAAAAAAAGAGGAGCGCCTGCTTAAACAGGCGCTCCTTGTAAATTTAATCATATACCCCTATAAGATTAACCCTCACTAAAAAGATCAGTTCTTTGCGAAAAGCTTACCGCCACGCTTTGAAACTACGTCGAAGATAACGGCTGCAAGAAGAACGACACCTTTTACTACCTTCTGCATGTTGGCATCGACACCCATAAGTGACATACCAAGGTTAATTACACCCATAAGAACCGCACCGATAATAACCCCGGGAACTGTACCGATTCCGCCGTAAGCAGATGCTCCACCGATGAAGCAGGAACCGATAGCATCCATCTCGTAGTTCTGGCCATATGTAGGCTGAGCTGATGTAAGTCTGGCGATTGTAACCATTGCTGCAAGTGCTGCAAGGAATCCCATGTTTGTGTATGCAAGGAAGTAAACCTTGTCTGTGTTGATACCTGATAGCTTTGTAGCCTTTTCGTTGCCACCTACTGCATAGAAGTGACGACCGATAGTTGTGTTACCTGTGATATAAGCATATACAAGAATAACTGCAAGAACCCAGATAAGAACAGTAGGAATACCCTTGTGCTGAGCAAGCTTATAAGCAAAAGCCATGATAACGGCAACGATTGCAACAAGCTTACCAACAAAGATCCAAAGTGCCTCAACCTCATAATTCTTGGTCTTTTTCTTGATACGTGATCCGAACTGTGTAAGTACGTATACTGTAGCAGCTACAAGACCACCGAGAAGACATGTAAGGTTAAGTGTTCCGTTTCCGAATACATCGTGGATATAACAATCTGCACCGCCACCAAAGAGGTTGACGAATGTAGTCTTATTAGTGATTGATACTGTAAGACCGTTAAGTACTACGTTTGAAAGTCCTCTGAATGCAAGCATACCTGCAAGTGTAACGATGAAAGGAGGAATTCTGACAAACGCGATCCAGAAGCCCTGGAATGCACCGATCGCTGTACCAACTGCGATCATGATAATGATCGTAAGCCAAACAGGTACACCCTTATTAACCATAAGAGTTGCACCAACTGCACCAACGAAACATACAACCGATCCAACAGAAAGGTCGATGTTACCACCGGTTAAGATACAAAGAAGCATACCGGTTGCAAGAATAAATACGTATGCGTTCTGTGAGATCAAGTTACTAACGTTCATGGGAAGAAGAAGCGCTCCGCCTGTTCTCCATGAAAAGAATGCTACTACAATGATCAAAACAAAGATCATAGTATATTTTTTTAAAAATCCAAGAATTTGCTGTCCGCTCATTATTTAACCTCCTTATTTCCGGATGACTGCAAGATATAAGTCATAATTTTTTCCTGAGTAGCGTCTTTACCATCAAGCTCTCCTACCATCTGGCCTTCGTTCATAACATATATTCTGTCACACATGCCAAGAATTTCAGGAAGCTCGGAAGAAATCATGATAACTGATTTTCCTTCCGCAACGAGCTGGTTGATAATACAGTAAATTTCATATTTAGCACCTACGTCGATACCTCTTGTAGGTTCATCGAGGATAAGTATGTCCGGATTAGCAAACATCCACTTAGCAAGAAGAACCTTCTGCTGGTTACCACCACTAAGGTTTCCAACATTCTGTTCTACAGTAGGACATTTTGTCTTTAGCTTTTCCTTATACTCTTTCGCAACAGATACTTCCTTATCCTTATCGATAACGGAACGATTACTTACTTCTTCAAGATTAGCAAGTGTTGTATTTATCTTGATGGGATTGGTAAGAATAAGTCCGTTTCCTTTACGATCCTCAGTAACATAAGCAAGCTTATGTCTGATCGCATCTTTAACAGATTTAAGGTGAACTTCCTTGCCGTTAATAAAGAGCTGTCCCGAAATATTCTCTCCGTAGCTCTTACCAAAAATACTCATGGCAAGTTCTGTTCTTCCGGCACCCATAAGTCCGGAAATTCCGACAACCTCACCTTTTCTGACATTAAGATTGACGTTCTTTACTATCTTTTTATCAGTATATAAAGGATGGTAAACATTCCAATTCTTAACTTCCATCATCACATCGCCGATATGAGATTCTCTCTTAGGGAATCTGTCTGAAAGTTCACGACCAACCATTCCCTTAATGATCCTAGCCTCTGAGATGTCATCTACACCCTTTGTAAGGGTCTCAATAGTTGAACCGTCACGGATAACCGTGATCTTATCAGCTACATAAGAAATCTCGTTAAGCTTATGAGAAATGATGATAGATGTAAGGCCCTGTTCCTTCTTAAGCTTGAGCATAAGATCAAGAAGTGCCTTAGAATCACTCTCATTAAGTGATGATGTGGGCTCAT
Organism: Butyrivibrio sp.; assembly: GCA_017535785.1. Classification (GTDB taxonomy): domain Bacteria; phylum Bacillota; class Clostridia; order Lachnospirales; family Lachnospiraceae; genus Butyrivibrio. The sequence continues at coordinate 43,314 of JAFXTN010000024.1, forward strand.
CGAGAATAAGAAGTCTTGCGTTCTTTGAAAGAGCCTTCGCAATCTCAACAAGCTGCTGTTTACCAACACCAATATCCTTAATCAATGTCTGAGTACTGTCCTTAAGTCCGACAATATCCAGATATTTACGAGCCAAAGCGTTTGTTTCGTTCCAATCGATCTTGAGAGAATTACCTCTCTCATTACCAAGGAACATGTTTTCAGCTATTGTAAGATAAGGAATAAGTGCAAGCTCCTGATGAATGATAACTATTCCTTTTTCTTCACTGTTCTTTATATCTTCGAATTTGCAAACCTCGGAGTCATATATGATATCACCTTCATAGGATCCGTAAGGATAAATTCCACTAAGCACGTTCATCAGTGTAGATTTACCAGCGCCATTCTCTCCAACCAGCGCGTGAATTTCGCCCTCTTCAACCTGAAGATTTACATTATCCAAGGCTTTCACACCGGGGAAGGTTTTGGTGATATTCTTCATTTCCAATAATATCTTCGCCAAGTTTACCCCTCCTTATTAAATAAATTAAGATTAGTCATTTTTTTCCTATAAAGAGGCGGGTCTTATAAGGCCCGCCCCCCTGTTTATATTGTTTTGTAAAAATTGATCACTTAAGAAATTACTTAAGATCATCCTCTGTGTAATAACCTGAATCGATGAGAAGAGTCTTATAGTTATCTGCATCAGCGAATACAGGCTCGCAAAGGTATGAAGGAACTTTGATCACACCGTTATCATAAGACTCTGTATCATTTACAGGAGCCTCGCCGCCCTTCATGATAGCATCAACCATCTTTACAGTCTGAGCTGCAAGATCACGAGTATCCTTAAAGATAGACATTGACTGCTTGCCATTATCAAGCATAAGCTTAACGTTAGGCTTATCGCAATCCTGACCTGTAACTATAGGCCAATTATCATGTGAACCTGCGTAGTTAGCCTGAAGTGAATTGATTGCACCAAGTGCTGTTGAGTCGTTTGAGCAAAGAACTGCGTCAAGCTTTGTTCCATCTGCGTAGTTAGCAGAGATGATAGCATCCATTCTTGACTGAGCTGCTTCTGTTGCCCATCCGGGTGTAGCAACCTTATCAAACTCAACCTGTCCGGACTTAACAACGAGTACACCACTGTCGATGTAAGGCTGAAGAACTTCCATAGCACCGCCATAGAAGAATCTAGCGTTGTTATCACCGGGATCTCCTGTGAAGATCTCAAGGTTGAAAGGTCCCTTCTGATTCTTAAGATCAAGCTTCTCTTCGATGTATTGACCCTGCTTTGTTCCTACCAGCTTGTTATCGAATGTAGCATAGTAGTTAACAGCGTCAGATGCCATGATAAGACGGTCGTATGCGATAACAGCAACGCCGGCTTCCTTAGCCTGCTGAAGAACTGTTCCGAGTGAATCACCTTCGATAGGAGCGATTACAAGCACCTTATCGCCTGCACTGATCATGTTCTCGATCTGAGAAACCTGTGTAGGAATGTCGTTAGAAGCATACTGAAGGTCAACCTCATATCCGGCTTCCTCAAGCTGCTTCTTCATGTTGTCACCGTCCTGGTTCCATCTCTGAAGATCCTTAGTAGGCATTGAAACACCAACTTTTCCGCCGGCAGCGGGTGCCTCTGCGGGTGCTTCTGCTTCTGCTGCAGGTGCTTCCTCTGCTGTCTCAGCAGGAGCTTCTGCTGCGGGTGCTTCTGCTGCAGGTGCTGCAGCTGAGCCGCATCCTACAAGTGCTGAAGTAACCATAGCAACTGAAAGAAGTGCGCCAATGATCTTTTTCTTCATAACTGTTATTTCCTCCCTATGAAATATAGTTTTTTGCAGATTTATATCTGCTCTTTACAAATAACAATCTAACACAAAAAAAATAGGAATAATTTATGATGTTCTGTAAATTTTTACTATCAAAAAATATAGAAATCCGACTATGCTAGCATTTTTTTGCTGTCATAGTCGGATGTATTAATTTTGTGCTATGTGTGATATTGATATTGCGTCAATCAGGCATTTTATCAACATGATAGCGATATACTTCCTCTTTTAGGTGGAATCCGCTACCAATGATGACATCATCTATATTATCCACCGTAACACTTTGAGGTTCAATCTTCAGATAAGGAACATCATAGCTTCCGTCATTTATCGTTGAAATATTGCTATCCGATAAGGTCTTGGTCTTAACGAGTTCGATAGTGCTGGCCGCAGCCTGCTTTGCAAGCTTTTCGATAGGCTTATACACCGTCATAAGCTGAGTACCTTCAACTATTCTCTGGCAGGCAACGATATCAGCATCCTGGCCGACTAATATCTTTTGTCCTGAAAGCCTTCTCTCAGCAAGCGCCTGGGTAACTCTTGTAGCGAGATCGTCATTTCCGCACATTATCGCATCGGCTTCATTTACCTTGTCCATGTTGTTATACATGTACTCATAAGCCACCTCAGCTCTCCAGCCGTCCGCATATATGCAGTCTATTATCTCGTTGTTGTTCTGTCTCATAACTTCGCGGAAGCCTGACTCCACCAGAGGAACGTTGTTATCGGACGGTGATCCGCAGATCATTATGACCTTTCCGTTTCTTACTCCGGCCGATGCTATCGCTTCGCCCATCATATTTCCAACCATCTCGTTGTCAAAAGAAATATAGAGATCGACATCCGCATCATTGATCAGTCTATCGTAAGCAACTACAACTATCCCTGCTTCCTTAGCCTTTTTTACCGATTCACTCAGAGCATTTGAATCGATGCAGATAATGACGAGCGCATCCACACCTTTCTTAATAAGCAGATCGATCAGTCTCTTTTGTTCTTCGATATCACCGTTGGCATTACGTACATCTACTTCAGCTCCGAGTTCCTTGGCAATAGATCCGAATACATCTCTGTCCCTTTGCCATCTCTCTATGACAAATGAATCAAAGCACATTCCTATCTGTATCTTGTCGTCATCTACAGTTCCCGAAGTGCTTTTGACAGCATTTTCGCTTCCGCAACCCAAAAGACATGAAATAACCAGAGTAAGTGTGAGGAATAATGATATCAGCTTAGTAGTATTTTTTTGCCTTCCTGTCATTATCTTATTTTCCCTCCTTAAACTCGGTGGGTGTAACACCTACATTCTTCTTAAAGCTTCTGCTGAAATAATTGGGGTCGGTATATCCGCAGGCAACACATATCTCCTTCATCGACATATCTGAATTAAGAAGGAGCTCTTTTGCCTTATCGATCCTTATGTTGGTAAGGTACTCGATGAAGTTAAGGCCGCTCTCTTCCTTAAACAGCTTACTGAAATAATAAGGAGAGATATTTACATACCTTGATACGTCGTCGAGCGATATCTCCTTGGAGAAATTATCCGAAATATATAATTTGGCATTCTTGATGATGTCGTTACTCTTTTCTTCTCTCTTACTCCTGACGTTTCTGCACGCTTCGGTAAGCTTGTTTATATACCACTGCTTCAAGCCTTCCGCAGTCTCGATCGCCATGAGTTCAGGAAGATAATTGTCTCTGGAAGAGTATTTATAGGTCTGACCTCCGTTCATAAACGAAAGTCTCTCTGCATAAAGTGCAAATTCAAGAACCTTAATGCGCATTGACTGAAGATCGCCGTTCTCAGCTCTTTTGCACATCCAGTCAGTGTACTTCTCAGCGGTAACGAGCATCTGATTGAGATCTCCGTTACTTACCGCGTCAAACATCGGCTTCTCAAGCTCGATCGGATAATCGTCCTCGTAATTGCAGCCTATGACAAGGTCGTCGGCGTGCGCAACAGAACCGGTCGTAGCTATAAGCGCATTAAGAGCTTCTCTGTAGGAATCACTGAGCTCTCTTAACGGTCTTACTCCGCCTATTCCGATCCTGAACGAGATATCGGTCTTTTTCTTAAGTCCTCTGGCAAGCTCTCTTGCTCTGTCGATAAGCTCGGTCCTTTCGTTGTATTCCATCTTGGGATTTTCAAAAGGAATGAGCACCGCGATCTTATTGGCCATGACGTTTCCTATCTTGCAGGAAAAATAGTCTTTTACGGCGTCTCTTATCTCCTGATATCTGGTGGATATCTTGACTGAGCTTCCGATCGCATTGGTCATATGATTGCCTTCCTGCTTATCACCGCAAACAATGGACATCATATATCCGTAGTTTTCGTTGATACCAAGGATGGTCTTATAGTTGTCAAAATCCTCTTCAAAATGCTCCTGAAGAAGAATGTCGTAGATAAGTCCGTTTTCTAAAATGGGCTCTATCGTCTCAAGCTTTTCTTTTATCTTAAGCTCGTTACTTCTCTTTTCTCTCTCTCCGTCGATCTTGGCCATGGCTTTTCTCAGAACGTCAACTACCTTGGCCTTTTCCATGGGTTTATTTATGTACTCAAGAACGCCTAGCTTTATCGCCTCTTTTGCGTAGTCGAATTTATCGTACGCAGACATAACGACAAATACCGTTCCCGATGAAAAGCGCTTGATCTCTCTTATTGCCTCTATTCCGTTGATACCCGGCATATGAATGTCCATAACCGCAATGTCGGGTCTGAATCTCTCCGCAAGCTCAATAACGCTCCTGCCGGTCTTGGCAAACTGAACCTCGCATTCGCTTCCGAACTCTTTCTCGATTATGAATTTCATTGAATCGATGACTATTCCTTCGTCATCGGCGATCATTATCCTGTACATGAAAAAACTCCGTATCTTAAATTAGCGGCAAAATCTCTGCATTTACAGCCGTCAGTTTGATTCCTCGTAAGGAAGGCGTATGATGACTTCACAACCCATGTTTTCTCCCTTACTCTCTATATTAAACGAGTTGTCACTCTCTGTGTAAAGTCTGAGTCTTGAAATAACGTTATCCATTCCGATTCCGTTATTGTCATACTGATGCTCTTTGTGCTGCCAGCGACCGCTCATTATCTTTTCGATATCTTCCGGGCTTATGCCCTTGCCGTTATCCAATATGCTGATGCAGACATTCTTGTCCTCTCGGTAAACCTTAAGAGTGATCTTACCCCTGTCTCCCATCTCTCTGATACCGTGGTTAACGGCATTTTCAACTATGGGCTGCAGGATCATGTTGGGCATGGTAACATCGAGCAGTCTTTCATCCACCTGCTTATCATAACCTATATCACCCGAAAAACGAACGTTGAGGATCCTGATGTAATTATCTACAAGAGTTACCTCTTCTCTTATGGTCGCATCGGTCTTTTTGCCGTTTACGTTGTATCTGAAAAAGTCCGCTACAGTCTGAACATATTCATAGGTCTTGTCGGCGCCCTCCATCATTGCAAGCTGAGCTCCGGCATTGAGCGTGTTAAAAAGAAAATGCGGGTTGATCTGCGCCTGCAGATACTTAAGCTGAGCATCCTTAAGATGGGATTCCATCATCAGCTCTTTTTCCTGCATGTATCTTTCCTTTTCCATGCTCTCTCTTATCTTCTCAATGTACTGCTTGATGCTGATGACCATCTTATTAAAAGCATTGAGCACGGTTCCGATCTCATCATTATATGACATCTCCGGAAGTTCCGTATCGAAATTACCTTCCGCAACTTCATTGGCTGAATCGGCAAGGCGTCTTAGCGGCATGATTATAGTGCTGACAAAGCTTGTTACAATCAATATATTGCCCGCCATGACAAGCGTGATCACGATAAAGCTTATGAACTCGTAGTGTCTGAAAGCATTGTTAAGTTCGGAATAATGCTTGGAGTTATTTACAAAGAGCTCCAGGTTCAGACTAGTGATGTATGCGTTGATATATTCATACATCGCCGTTGAATTCTCATAGCATGCACGATACTCCTCTACGTTACGTCCGCGCTTAGCTTCGATAGTCTTAGCAACTTCATCAAGATAATTCTGAGACATATTCTTGATATTTCTTTCCATTCTTCCGAAGGAAAGCTCTGTTATCTTGTCATCAAGCTTCTCTTTAAGGAGATCAAAATGCTGTGCGTTCTTATAATAGTTTTCAAGTGAATCCGATGTCTTGGAGCTCAGATACTCGGTCATCGAATCCTGCACATTGCTAAGGGATGTCGAGAGTTCGTTGAGGTTTCTGTTGTCCTGATAGACCATTTCCATCTCAACCGACATACTGTTGATCCCAAGCAGCAAAAAGATATTTACAACAAATATTATGATATTGGTCAGCACGCAGATACTAACGATCTTATACTGAAGGGGCTTATCGAGAAATCTATTCATCCTGCTCAACCCCCTTCGCTTTATGATACAACTCGACATTATTCTTATTTATAAGGATAACGTCAGCTGTATAGTACTGGTTGGTGCTTCCGTATTCATAATAATCTGAAAGAGCACTTATACAATATTCACCAAGCTGCTTGGTATCAATACCGATAGTAGCGTAAACCGTTCCTTTTTCAATTTCTCTGATGATCGCTTCGGAGTCATAGTATCCTAGGATATCCGTCTGTCCAACCCTGTTAAAATCTACCAGCGCCTGATACGCACATACGGTATTGAGCTCATTGAGACAGACGATAACATCGGGAATATCATCCGCAAAGAATATATCTCTTATAGACTCCTCTACAGAGAACGCATTGGTATTATTTACAGTGATCATGTTGAGCGTAAAATCGGAGCCTTCGGGCTTATTCTGTTCGATCACATCTTTTATCGCAGAAATGAGAATATTCTGGCCTGTCTCTTTTGCATCCGAATCGATAAGGATGGCAATATTGGTCATATTCGATCCATCGGTATAGCCTGTGGTATTCTCCTTATCCTTCATGATGTTGATTATCTGTTTGCCATACTCTTTTCCGATGTTGTAACTACCGATACCAACATAGCTCAGTCTGTCGGAGTGAGTATTGTCGCTGTAAAGAGTCACAACAGGAATGCCTTTTGCTTCCGCATCATCAATAAGTGCCGTCATCTCATCAGATTCGTTGGCATAAACCATAATGCCGTCAACCTTGGAGGCGATAGCTATTTTCATAAGCTGTTCACAGGAATACTGAGTGGGAAGATTATCTCCCAAAAGATCCACATAGATATTCTGCTCCTGGGCGGCGTCAAATGCACCCTTATATATCTCCTGCCAGAAGTCAGACTTATAGTTGTCCGTTATCATAACGTAATACTTATCATAGACCTTGTCGTCGGACTGCACATTATACCTTAAGATGTTGAATCTAAATACAACAAGACCTACGACAATAACAAGTATCACAAAAAGAACCGTAAGTGATAGGATCACATTTGATCTATTGAGTTTCTTTCTTATAAAATCAAGTGAATTTTTACTCATAATATAACCACAATTATAACAGCATCAATCAGAAAGTGTATCATCAAAATATGCTTTTCTGTTTATCAGCCATTCATTGACCTCTCGGGCCCTGTCCTCTTCACTGCCTTCCTCACGAGCCCATCTTACATCATCCATCGCCATCGACGGAGCGATCGAAGATATTGCTCCCGGAAGATAATCATCTATGATACTCTGAAGCGAAGGTGACAGCTTATTAAGATATATATCCTTTTCCAGAAGATGTACGTCATTAAATCCGCTAAGTTCGCCGTACCATCCGCCAAGCTCGATCCTGTCGTTGTAAGCAAATCTCGCATCCGAGTAGAAGTCATCCGTCATGGACTTATCGTAGTCCCAGATAGGACCTCCGTATATCTTGTCATCGCCGGCAAGCTTATACATGAAAAGACTTCCGTCGGAATAATCCTGCAGTGCAAAAAAATCCTGCATAAGGCACATGGTGCTCCAGCTCTCAACATCAAGGTAATCATTGTATGAAAGCCCCGTATCATGATTTATCCCATCATCGCTGTAAACGGCTTTTTCGGCCTGTCTGACATAATCCGCGATATAATAGGTCTCATCCTTCGAAGCATACTGCGGCGAATTGATCACGACAGTCTTGTTCTGCGTATTAAACCAGCTGTTAACGTACTGCTCTTCCTGAGGTCTTCCCTCAAGATCAAACTCCATCAGATAACATCCCGATATGTCATCCGGATCATTATCAAGAATACTGTATTTTATCTCATCTCTTGTCTTTTCATCTATTATCTCAGACTTCGGAACATCTGTGAGTAAAACGCTGTTTACGCGCTTATTGTCAGCATCAAGATTTTGCTCAAAGTTTACGCTTCCGCCCCTTGAGTTGATCCTTGTGGAAATAAGATAGAGTCCTGCGTATTCTCCGTTCACATATAGGTTTACATGCCTAAACTGCGGCGAATACTTCATCCCTATCATATCTGCTGCCTTATAAACAATGGCATCCTTAAGATTGGAAGGATCCATATAATTGGCTATCAGCGCATATTTCGATGACGGAGCCATTCCAAAAAGTTCTATATCATCCGACAGATTTATCCTAAGAGGTCTCTTGGGGCACGAAGCCCATGTAGAGCCGCCTCTTCCTCCTGTCACGCACGGTAGCATCCTGTCATATTTGCCATCTGTTCCCGTAGTTATCATCACCGCATTCAGAATGGCATATCTGTCGGTAAAAACAGAATCTGACTCCTCCTCTTTGGTTGTGATAAACACGGTATTTAAATTGTCTGCAACGTACACAGAAAGAAGGCCTTCGCAGATCAATCTTCCTTGGCGATCCAAAAGCCTTATATCAGCATCTTTAATTTCAGTTGGAATCTCGGAATCCGAATTATAGATCCGCCCGTTTATCTCCAGTCTGGTACCTTTCGGAAGCTTACACTTATAGCTTCCAACCACATCCGTAGAATACGGTAAAAAGAAAAACCATTGAGCATTTTCCCGGTCATCACCGGCTTCTTCATCGTAGCTATGACACATACAGACCTCATTGCCAAAAGAGCTGCTCCCGTAATAAACAGCTACTTTATCAAAGCCCACGGGTACAGTATCTTTTTTGTCCTTCGATACGATGAACGGCACTGACAACAAAGCCAATGAAATGCTCAAAAAAAGAAATAATTTAATATTTAAAGCTCTCAAAGAATCCCCCGTCCCAATACTTTATCTACTCATTATAAAGAATTCTTCCAATTTATCCAAGAGCTCTCTTTTATCGATCGTCTTTAAAAGATATCCCTCCGGCTTAAGAGAAACAACGCTCATAACGCTGTCCTTGTCGCTCTTTCCGGTTAGAAAGATCACAGGTATATTCTTAGTCTCGGGGTCACTTCTGAGCATTTCAAGGACCTGCGGTCCCGAAGTGATCGGCATCTCATGATCGAGAAGGATAAGATCGGCCTTGTTCTTGCCAAGCCACTTGATAGCCTGAAGTCCGGAACTTGCCATAGATACTTTATATTTATCTCTCAGCCATTCTCTTACAAGATTAAGATAGCTCGGATCGTCGTCAACGACCAGGACTGTCTTTTTGAATTCACCCTGCTCGGCCTTATTGAACTGCTCTTTTACCATCATAATATATTCCGCATTGTCGATCGGTCTGAGCATTGACTTATATATAAGCTCCAAAGGAACATTCTTTTGAATAAAAACAATATCATTCTTCTCGCCGATAGGGATCATCATCTTGTCTTCGTCTGTAAGCCTATCGATCAAAAAACGCAATACGCTATCATCCGGTCTGTCACCATCATTCATATAAATAGTGACAAGATCGGTTCCCTCCCAATCCATTCCGATAGCGTTGACATCAAAAGGTTCGAAGACACCTACCATTCCGGATTCATTTATCTTTTGTACGAGTACTTTTACAAGGAAGGTCTCCTTTTCCCCGATTACCATGATGCGTTTCTTTTGCATTTTGTCTCCTTAACGGTAAACAATTAGATAATATAATAATATCACATTATTAACGTAATGTTGAATATCTAAATACGTCTTTTAAAAGCTTTATTTTCTTATCCTGATGTCCGTAAGCGCACACTGATCCCCCGTTAGCGCAACGTATACGTCCTCATGTCCCGCGGGAACAAAGGTCACACATTTTATATTTATGCCCGCGTTCTTAGTTTCCATAGTTATCCTGTTTCTTCTTCTCAGGAAAAAGACCTCGCACTCATAGCCTCTTTTGTTTATCTTCTTCCATTCATCCCATCCGCCAAAAGAGTCTTCTCTTTTTACCGTCAGTTCATTGTTGGCAAGCTCGTTTTCGGTGGCATCCTCGCCGTCAAGTCTAAAGCAGCAATGCTCCAGATATTCATCTCCCTCCGGAACTCCAAACGGCGCAGAAAAGAGAAGGACATAAGCACAGTGCCATATAAGATTTGCTGTAGGTAGGCTCATGGTGCGGAACTTGATCCTCAGTCCGTCGGTTACAGGTATCGCCTTGGAATAAGCTTTTCTGTATCCCTCAACCTGAACATTCGGGATATCTCCCTCGATATGATTGACGAAGCTTATCTCCTGAACTATCCTCGGTATGGTCTTCTCATCGGTGATCTCGTCTGTTCTTTCTATAGCGACATTCATCATCTGACAGTGTTCGCCGGAAAAAGCCAAATAGCAATATCTTATAGCATCAGGAAGTGCTATAGTAACATCCACCTGCTGCCTCTCATTAGTTATAACTATACGAACATGATCCCTGTACTTCATCATCGCGACGTCGTAGTGGGACAGTCCTTCCTTGACACGCTCAAGCTCATTTTCATTAGGGATCACACTGACTCTTATATCTCTTGCGGCAGTGTCTATCACATGTCCGTCCACCCATATCTCGCCGTATTCAAGATAATCAAGTATCCTTATCTGCCTATCATCTGTATGTACACAGCCATCATGTGAATCAAAAAGAATGATCGCCGGTATGGAAACAGCTTCATCAAATCCAACCTCAGGCTGGCAATCAAAGCTTATGATGCTCTTTCTGTCCGTTATCTGTATTCCTTCCGAGATATGCTCTTTATACTCGCCAAAAGACATTTCTCCAAGTTCAAGGATATCCTCGCTGTTTCTCGTCTCGAGATAATTGTCTTTTTCCCTCATCATATACTGCGTATCATGATCTATCATATCTACCATGATGTCGCATAACTTCGGATCAAGCTGTGTTCCCGCTTTCTTAAGGATCTCTTCTCTGACCGTACTCTGCGGCATAGGATCTCGATAGCTCTTTTTGGAGGTCATGCCGTCGTACTCATCCGCCACGGCAACTATCCTTGCATATATAGGTATGTTTTCACCGGAAAGGCCTTCGGGATAGCCTTTTCCGTCATATCTCTCATGATGATATTTGGCTCCTATATAAAGAGACGGAAACTCATCAATGTTTTCAAGGAACTCCGCACCTATCTCGGAATGCTTTTTAAATTGCTTATCTTCATCATCCGTAAGCCCTGTATCTTTTTTTATGATCTCATCGGAAACACCGATCTTTCCGACATCATGCATAAGTCCTGCGAAATAAGCTTCATCGCATTCTTTTTCATTCATTCCCGCAAGCCTGGCTATTTCTTTTGAATATCCGGCAACTCTTAGAGAATGCCCCTTCGTATGTTCAACCTTCGCATCTATAGCCGTAACAAGAGCAGAAGCCGTTTTTTCATACAGCCTTCTAAGACTCTCATGAGCTCCTTTTAAGGTATCGATCTCAATCTTGTTGGCTCTTTCAACCCTCTCATTCATATCTATGAGAGCAAATATATAAAGTCCTACAACCATCGATACCGCAGCAATATCAACGAACGAGAAGCCGTATATAAAAAGCTGCACAAAAGAGGCCACCAGACAGACTATATCAAACAAAAGAACCGAAAAAGCAAGTCTACCGTTAAGATATTTCCAGTACATTATCAGTGTTATTATCTGCAATAACATGATCGTATAAGGAAAAACATAGCTTAGACCAAACCACGAAGTTCTGTGGTATATATTGTTTTCATCAAAGTAATAATAAAGATTCGTAAACTGAGAAAAGATCACCATAAAAAGCGCAATCCCGCCAAGTACATACGATATCTTCAGTCCCCTTGGTGTTTTGGAGATCCCACCCTCTGTCTTCAAAAGATCATCAAGATAAATACTGATCATGAGAAGTACAAATACCGTCATAAGGAAAACAAAGAAATTTCCTATCCTTGCGGCATAGATCCCGTGTTTATCGGTCTGGCCTCTGTACAGATAAGAGATCCTGTCGGCTTCAAGCCATATAGCCGCACCGATCTGCATCAATAACAGTATCGTCTTTCTGCGCTTTGACATTATCCTTCCGATAAAGGTAAAAAGAGCTACGAACGCACATACAGAGGCAAGTGCAAGCATGATATCAACTTGAAAGATTTTCAGTGTTTCCAACATATCTTTCTTCCTTTCCGTTTACTTACCATCCGGATCCGGTCACTCTATTCCCAGGATCTTTTCCATTTCTTCCCAGTTAAACAGTTTCAGATACTTCTCAAGCTCTTTTACCTTTTCCTGATCTTCCTTAGGCAAACGATATTCTCTAAGCTGCTTTATTACCATCTCCGTACCGTCGTAGTCCATCATCGGCACAAGCTCTTTAAGTGCAGCATATCCGTCTGCAAGATCATCCGCGGAAATGTCGGCCTTATCACTGTCATCCTCTACTTCCGCTTCCTTTATCTTTTCAAGCTTATCTTCATATTCCCTGTAATCCTTCATAAGCTCATCTATATTGGCCTTAATATACTCAATATCTTCTGCGTTTCCTGCATCCTCCATGAGTCTAAAGCGCTCAGAAAGATCGAGCGCTCCTATTATCCTTGAAGAACTCTTGAGCGCATGGACCTTTATCGTATAGAGCTTTATATCTCCGTCATTATATGCATTTTCTATTACCTCGGCGTTGTCCTTAAGCGTATTTACGAACATTTTGACAGAATCGATATATGCACTTGCTCCGCCGCAGTACTTGATACCGTCTTCCACGGAAATATCGGGAATATCCTTGAGCCATTCAAACTCTGCAGGAAGAACGTTATCTACCGATTCCGCATCATCCTCGGTAGGTTTCATCATGATATTCTCAGGCAGATGCTTCATGATGGCATTCTCTACCTGAACGGTATCTATAGGCTTTGAAAGGAAACCATCGAAGCCTTTTTCTATGTAGAAGGCTTCACCCAATGTTCCGTTTGCTGTAAGAGCGTAAACGGGAAGGTTGGGATATGATTTTCTTATATGCTCAAGTGTCTCGATACCGTCCATTCCGGGCATCATATGATCCAAAAGAACAACATTAAAGTTTCCTGTCTTAAGCTTCTCAAGACACTCTTTTCCGCTCTCTGCAGTCGTTATAAACATCTTTGTAGGTTTCAAAAGACCTTTTATAACGGCGAGATTCATCGGGTTATCATCGACGATAAGGATATCCGCTTCGGGCGCAATAAACTTAGGAACATAAACTCCCTTGCCGGAAGTATCTTCCTCTTCGCGGAATGCACCTATCTCCTTTTCATCGATTATCTTCTGTGACAGCGTAAATATGAACTCACTGCCCTCTCCGTACTCACTCTCGCACCAGAGCTTTCCGTTCATAAGCTGCGCAAACTGCCTCGAAATATCAAGTCCAAGTCCCGTTCCCTGTATAGAACTGTTCTTTTCCTCATCCAGACGTTCGTATGCGCTAAAGAGCTTATCTATATCTTCTTTCTTTACACCTATTCCGGTATCTTTTACCGATATCCTAAGGCCGCAGGAAAGATCGTTCTTTTCCGTTACCCATATCTTTAATGTAAAGCCGCCCTCTTCTGTGTATTTAACGGCATTGGTAAGTAAATTTAAGACGATCTGCTTTATCTTACCCTCATCTCCGTAGAGTCTTACAGGCGTTGTGGGATCCACATCAACGTCAAAGTAAAGCTTTTTGGCTTCGCTTCTGACCCTGATCATCTTTATCAAGGAGCGAAGCATTTCTTCCACATCGTATTCCTGTTCAACAAGATGCATCTTGCCGGATTCGATCTTCGAGATATCTAGAAGGTCGTTGATAAGGCTAAGCAGTGACTCCGTTGCACCTTTTATGTCATGAGCATATCCAAGGATCGTCTGATAATAATCACCGGGGACATTACTTCCGTCCTCTCTTATTATCATTTCATCCATTCCAAGGATAGTGTTGATGGGCGTTCTTATCTCGTGAGACATATTTGCCAGGAATCTGGATTTCGCTTCATTTGCTCTCTCTGCTTCCTCTTTACTTTCCTGGATCTCAAGATACTGTCTTCTGATGATAGTCCCATTCATGATGCGCCATACAAGGATTCCGACAAGCGAAATTATAAGCACCGAAATAAGCGCTCTCACCGTAACAAGTTCAAGCAGCTGAGGTTCTTTTCTTATGTTAAAAGAGGTATCTGAAAAAACAGTCTTTTTATCTCTTCCGAGTATCTGTATATGAAGTACATAGTTACCATAGCCAAGCCCGGTATATTCGAGATTGGTAAGCTTACTCTGCTCTATGGTGATTCCTTCATCATCTGTTCCTTCCATGAAAACCCTTACCATCGGGTTTGCCATACTGTAATCAAGTACGGCGGGTATGATCTGCGTTCTTCCGTTTCCCGCCGGAATATCATATACTCCGTTCTCATCGGGAAGTATGATCTCTCCGTCATAAAGTATTGCGGCGATCGCAGTTTTTATATATAGCTTCTCATCATGGAAATCATTGATGTTTACTTTGGATACTCCGCTTCCTCCGGCGATATAAAGATTACCGTCATCCGAAAGATAACTGTAGCTATGCGCTACCGGAATACTTGTAAGACCGTTTATTATCGTATAAAGTCTGTAATCTGAAATGTTGTCTTCAAATACCGCCTGCGCCTTAACTATATATATTCCTTGAGATGACATAAACCAATAATTTCCCTCATCATCGAGGAATACGTCAAATACATTGTTATACGGGAACGTGGTTACTTTCTTAATAGCACCGTCCTTCATGTACTCAACCGAATTGGAGGTTATTATCCAAAGAAGGTCGTTTTTATTATCCCGTTTAAGTCTCATGATGACGTCACTGGAAAGCTTTTCATCAAACTTATAAAGTCTGTCCTTATCAAGGATATAAACGCCGCCTCCGTCGGTTCCTATATACACTTTGCCTTCTTCACCCTCGGCAATAGTAAGTATGACGGTAGTATTAAGTCCGTCATTACCTCCATAGGTCTTTACTATCTCATTATCTTTTATGACAACTATACCGTCGTTCGTTCCTACAACTATTGTCCCGTCAGACATCTCGCAAGTACACCTTATCTCATTGCTCGGCATTCCGCTTCCTACGGTGTACGCAATTATCGAATCATCTTTTTTATAACGTATAAGACCTTTACTGTCAGAAAAAGTAGATATCCAAAGATTTCCGTTTCTGTCGGTCATAAAATGTCTGATCCTTGTTGTTTTCAAGTATTTCGTCAGATCGTTGGTAACGGACTTATGTCCAAGTCCCTCTATATAAAGTCCGTTATCGGTTCCTACATAGAGTTCACCACCGTAATAACATGTTGCATTTACTACTTCATCGGGGATATCCGCAAGCGCAGTGTAATTTTTGAAGTTGTTCACAACAAGCTTCATGATTCCCTGCCTTGAAGAAGCAAACCACATATTTCCCTGATAATCCGAGGTCTGCATCTCTATAGCCGCTTTCAGCGGAAGATCCTCAAGCACATTGAATCTTCCTACTTCATTGAAATAACCTATTACAGAGCCTGAAGAAGCCCATACTCTTTCGCAGTCATAGCTGAGCCAGTGGATCTCTCCGGCATCGGTTGCATCATAAGTTATAAGAGCATCCTTATCAGCTCCGAAAGCACCGTAATAAATATTTCCGGATTCTGTACCAAAGTACAAAATGCCGGGTTCATGCGGATCCGGAAGTATAGTTGTTATAAGTCCTGTTCCGAGATCTTCACTTTTAATATATTTGGTGATCGTATCACGAGACACCATAAAAACAGCTCCGCTCTTACCCTGACCGTAAACATTTCCGGCCGCATCGGAAACGAGCTTAAGAACTCTCTCATTATTTATCCTGTCATCCTTGACGTGATGGAGCGTCATTTCCTTATCCACATAATCAACGCCCGCCATTGAACCTATGTAGATATTTCCGTGCATATCCTCAGCAAAAGATCTGATAGAGGATGAAGACAGTCCATCTTCTTTCGAGAAGTGGATATACTGATTATCTGATATGACAACAACACCGTTATCATTGGTTCCGACCCAGATCCTTCCCTTACTGTCTTCAAATATATATCTTCCGTTTGTAAGCCCTGTACTTGATGGAAATCTTTCAAAAGACGAACCGTCATATCTTATTATTCCCGAATATCCGCCTATCCAGATATAGCCGTCTGATGCTCCGAGAATACAGTTAGCTTCGGAAGTAGGTATACCGTTTTTGGCATCATAGATCTTGGCCATGTAACCAACATCGCCAAGCTGTCCGGACGCAGCATATCCTCCGCCTTTCATAAGAGCGTCGTTCTCTTCCGATAGCGCTAAGATCTCATCCTCGGTGGCATAAACAGGCATATCAAAAGCGATAAAACACTCCGCTAAGATCAAGAATAAAAGGAGAATCGTAATATGAAGTTTTTTCATATACTTTCCTGCCATATAAGACAACCTCCAAAGCTTTGGGCCTCTCATGATCTATGAATACTTTCTCAGTACATTTTTTACCTCGGCAAAAGAGTCCTCAAAAGCTTCTACACATTTTGGATCAAATCTCGTTCCGGAACCGTCAAGGATCACTTCAAGAGCATCCTGATACGAAGCAGCATCCTTATAAACTCTTAGTGAAGTTACCGCATCAAAAGTATCGGCTATTGCCATGATACGCGCCGAAAGCGGAATGACTTCTCCGTGAAGTCCCTCGGGATATCCCGTTCCGTCCCAATGTTCATGATGATAAGCTGCCATATTTCTTGCTTCTTTTAAGTAGTTCTCTCCCTCTACGGTACTTATAGTATTTTCCAGTATCTTTTTTCCTTCTGTTGTATGAGTCTTCATGATCTCGAATTCTTCGTCAGTAAGCGCATCAGGCTTATTAAGGATCGAATCCGGTATCTTGATCTTTCCAATATCATATAGAGGCGTCGACATCTCGACATCCTTCATATATTTGAGCGTGAGTTTCTCTGTGTAATATCCTTTTCGCTTTAATCCCTCCAAGATAATGCGCACATATGCAGTGGTCTTTTGGATATGTGCCTTGGAATCGATATTCTGGCTCTCGACAATATCAGCCATTGTAGCGACCAGTCCCGCCTGCATTTTTTCATTGGATCTTGCAAGCATCATGACACTTCGCATCTGCTCGGCTGTAGTATTCGCCATTTGACATATTGAGTTATACAGCATTTCAAGCTCGTCATTGGTCCGTATATCGAGCTTTTCAAGCTCGCGGACACTCTCATCGAGTTTTTCCTGATCCTCGATACTCTCCATAAATGTATCTATACGTTTTTCCAAGGAGCCGATAGGATATACCAGATTATGCGATGCCATAAGGATTCCGCTCGACATTATCAGGCAGAAAAAGCCTGAAAATGCAAGTATCATCTTGATGACATATCTTTTCAAAAAACTTGCGTAGTCTTCATAAGTGACATCTGCAATAACATAAAATGAACTGTTAGGATCGTCGGTCTTGACCACGTTATAAGAAGATATCTTATATCCGAAATCTCTGATAGTTTCCCTTATACTCTGCTTATCATCTCCGATAAAAGCAAAAAACGAATCGGTGTCTTCAAGTTTGCCGCCAACTATGCCGCTACTCTGAAACTTTTCATCCGTATCAAGGATCGTGAACACACCTTCAGGGTTTTTATAATAGATATAAATTCGCTCCAAAAGAGGGATCGAATCTGTCAAAGACTTAAGCATTTCATTATATTGCTGATACCTGACTCCCTTGTAATTAAAGATCTCTGTCTTTGCCTCGGCAAATATCTCAAGATATCTTGAATCCATGTTTGTTACAACAAATCGGGACATGTCGGAAGCCATTTCTCTTCCTCTACCTTTGGCCTCCTCATAATTGATCCTCGTACTTACAACTCCCAGCACACCTGAAGTAAACAGTGCAACAAGGATGAGTATGATAAGCACCTTTATCATCAATGATGTTTTGCCTTTTTCTTTGGTCTGTGTTATTTCCTTTCTCTGCGCATTGGTTAAAGGTGTCTGTTTCCATTTACTTATCCTGTACTGAGTTCTCTTTTCGACAGGGACGAGCTTATACATTCCGTATGCAACCATTACGGTTATGAGCTTATCTACGAAATTAAGTCCTATAACGAGGATGAAGCTTGCGATCACATATCTCTTTTCATCCATTCCCGCCATCAATCTGGCAGTCTCGGATATATATTCAAGCTGAGGTTCTCCGAGAAGCAACCATTGAATGGCAATACCGAATAATCCGCTCACAAGAGCAGATTCTATGATAAAGAAGATGAGATTTTTTATGGTCTTATTGTCTCTGATAATGAAATAAGTCGCTCTGATCGCCACATATACGCCGATCAGCGAGTAACAGATAGAATCTGGGATAAAGAAGCCGTATATGATATTGGTCAGGACAGCGACCAATATTCCGGATAACGGTCCCCAGACAAAAGACATAAAGATAGACCCAATGGTATCTAAATAGATCGGCAGATTGAGATGCGCAGTCAATCTGAGAAAAAGGATATTGATCGCAGTGCACGATAGTATCCATCCCACGAAAGCCAAACTCTGTTTTTTGATTTTTTGTGTCGCTGCTCTCACCCGGCCATTCTCCTACAATTCAAACACTAGATCATATCAGGATATAAAGAGGCGGTAACGAAATGAACATTACCGCCTCCAACTTCTTAATAAGTCAAGTCAAACACTATTCTTTTATTCTTCAGGTAATTCTTCGGAAATTTCTTCCGGAACTTCTTCCCAAACTTCTTCCGGAGCTTCGTCTGAAATCTTAAATACATCGATATCCTTCTGTACATCGTTTGCGATATCGGAAATCTGTGTAGCGATCGAAGAAACTTCTTCCATCATGTTGCTTACAACAGATGTAGAAGCACTGGTCTCCTGAGTTGTTGCGGCATTGGTCTCTGCGATCGATGACAGCGATTCAACAACACCGACAACGGATTCACGGATATTATCAAGTCTCTCAACCGTTGACGAGATCTCATCGATACTGTCGAGGTTATTGATGATCTCATCCTCAACCGAACCGAATATCTCCTTGGTCTGCTGAACATATTCATTCTGTCTGTCAATTATCTTCTTAACGTCATCCATAGCCTCGATAGATCTCTTAGAGTTATCGATGAGCTGCTGGATGATATCGTTGATCTCCTTAGTTGTATCTGCAGTCTGTGAAGCAAGTGAACCGATCTCACCGGCAACAACCGCAAATCCGCGTCCCGCATCTCCTGCTCTTGCAGCCTCAATAGAAGCATTCAGTGACAAAAGATTGGTCTGGGTAGCGATAGATGCGATAAGCTCGGAAGCCTTTGCGATCTGGTCTGCGGAATGGCTTGTCTCTGCCGTCTGCTCGTACATCGCATCGACCGCCTGCTTGGTCTTTTCGTTGACCTCTCCGAGTTCTCGAAGGATCTCTCCCGCCTTCTTGGAAGAATCCTGCATGGACTGAGAAGCCTCTTTTAACTGCATTGTCTTTTCCTTGGTCTCCTCAACCATAACACCGATCTCTTTTACGGAATCGGTAGCGTTCTTGGTCTCGATAGACTGATTGGTTGCGCCCTGGGCGATATCATGAACCGCTACATCTACCTGTCCGATGGACTCAAGTGTAGACTCAGAGTTCTCACGAAGCTTGCCGGATCCGCTCTGCAGATTTCCTGACAAAGTTCTGAGCGATCTGATAGTCGATTCCACGGCTCCCGAAAGGTTCTTGGTAGCATTTGCGATAAGTCCGACCTCATCCTTACGTCCGTCGTATTTAGCAAGTGCAGCCTGTTTGGTGATATCAAGTGTTCCAAGATCCTTGATAACGTGTGTAACTCCCTCGATATCCTTGGATATTGCTTTGGATACAAGGATGACTCCTACAAGTGAAAGGATGAACACGATAACAGTCAAAATAAGAATCTTATTACTAAGAGCATTTATATCGCTCATGAAATCACTTTCGGGATCTTCTACTATGAAACAGAATCCGAAAGCGGGGATACTTCTGTATGACATAATCATCTTGCCGGTTCCCGCTCTGTTAAACATAAAGAATCCCTCGGGATTTTCCTGCATTTTTTCAATTGCAGCAAGGTGATTTGGATCTTCGATTGCTACTCCAAGAAGTGCGGGATCGGGTGCAAATACATAAGCCGGAGGTGAATCGGTATTGGGGTCTCCACTGCTAAGCAGATACATCTGCGCCTCATCAAGTCCCTCGGCGCTAAGTCCGACGATAATATCCTGAAGCTCTTCAACATAAACGCAGCCTCCGACAAAACCTATGGCCTTGCCCGCTGCATTATAAACATTTGAAAAAGCCATCGCAACGTTCGTATTGGTTGCCGGCGAAAGAACAATACCTGCTACAAACTGTCCGCCCAGTGTATCAATGATCTGAGTGAAGCCTGCAAGTTCGGCATTGGCTATCTGTCCGACAAATGATTTATCGGTATGAGTGTAAACCTTGGTGGCATCATCGGCTACGTACATACTCTCTATGTCAGATCTGGTCGTGACAATACTCTCTAAAGCCTTCTGTGCATCCTGCTGTGCCTCCGCGTCGTCTACGTGCTCCATGAGGTAAACGACCTTAGGGTCTCTTGCATAGGTATTACAAAGCCTTTGCAATTCCGTCAGGTGCTTATCAATTATGATCGCACGGCTCTCGGTAAGCTCAGCCAGCCTTACCTCTGTCTGTTTTCTCATAATAGATCTTGTTGTTGTATTGATTATGCCGTAAATAGCTCCAAGTCCGATAAGAATAACAAGACCAATTACAAGACTCATCTTAACGTAAATCTTCAAATTGTTGATCTTCTTCATTACTCAGCCTCCTTGACGCACTTAAGAAGTAATTATTTCATAAAAAAAACGAACAAAACCGTATATATACATCTTACCATTTTGTTCGTAAATTTATTCTAAATCTTATCGGCAAATCATTAACTTTTTATAAAATATTCACAGCTCGTACTTGGATTTTTTCCTTGTGATCTCATTCATGTAAGAAGCGGTGATGATACCTGTCGGAAGAGCAATGACTGCCATTCCCATAAGTGCTGATATCATGGTGATCATACGTCCTATCGGGGTAACGGGCGAAATATCGCCGTAGCCGATAGTCGTGATAGAAATTGTAGCCCAATAAAGGGCATCAAAGAACGTGTTAAAAAGATCCGGCTCAAGCTGAAATACCAGCATGGCGGATACAAAGATATATATGACGATCAGGATAAGGACCGCAAAGAGCTGCTTCTTAACCTTTCTGAGCACATTGGCGATTATTATCATTGTCTTTGAATA
Source organism: Butyrivibrio sp. (assembly GCA_017535785.1). Lineage (GTDB taxonomy): Bacteria > Bacillota > Clostridia > Lachnospirales > Lachnospiraceae > Butyrivibrio. The sequence goes on from JAFXTN010000024.1 coordinate 64,736, forward strand.
ACGTATCAGTTTAAATATCCTAAAGAACCTAAAGAGCTTTAAAAGACGTATGAACCCGGAAACAGGCACAAACAGTGCGATGACAGGCAAAATGGATAAAATATCCAATATAGCCATAGGCGTGATGATATACGCAAAATAAGTCCTTACGCTCTTAAATCCCATCTTGTAATCAGCCGTATAGACTCTTGCGCAGTAATCAGCAAAAAAGATAAGGCTCGTAAAAAGCTCGATGATGCGGGTGTACGTATTCTCCCCTTTCATAGTCATGGGAAGAAGACCTACAATGACGGCTGCAGTTATCATAACGTCATAGGCCCTACTGGATTTGTCACCCACACTTGAAACTTCAAGCACTTCATAAATTCGCTTTTTGATGTTATACATACTTATCCCTACCTTGTTCCGACAAACAGCGCCATAAAGCCAAGCACTGCAAGCGCAACGGTAATGATCCTGCAAAGCGCTATAAACACCTTGGCCTGTCTGATCTTGACATTCTCGTATACACCGTCATCCCCGATGAGATGGCTTGTTTCATTAACATCATTTCGCATACAAATTACCTCTATTTCAATGGTAGCACAGGAGTGTTACAGAAGCAATTTGATTAATTTATGAAAGATATCTGCTCGTATTTATCCGGCAGATCATTTAGATATCCAAAGCACTTGTACGGATCCGAGATGATCCCGTGCTCAGCACAAAACTTATTGAATATGGTCAAAAGAGCTTTCTCATTCGGGCTCTGCAGTTCATACGCATTACCATAGCGCTCTATATATTTCTTCTTCATCCCGGGGAAATACTTATCGAGCGCCGCGTAGTAATATTCTCTGTCGCCTTCTCTTAAAGTAAGCCCCATTCCGAATATTATGATGCCCTTTACGCCCACGCGGGCGCATTCGTTAAGTATTGGAATCAAATTCTCTTCCGTATCGTTTATAAAAGGCAGGATCGGTGTGAGCCACACAACAGTCGGGATGCCTCTCTTCTGCATCTCTTCAAGGACTTCTATGCGGCGTTTGGTGTTGCAGACATTGGGCTCAATGATCTTGCAAAGCTCATCGTCATAGGTCGTCAGAGTCATCTGGACAACGCACTTAGCCTTCCTGTTTATCTCATCAAGAAGGTCTATATCACGAAGTATCCTATCTGACTTGGTCTGGATAGCAAGGCCGAACTCATATCTTGAAATGATCTCAAGACACTTCCTTGTAAGCTCAAGCTGCTCTTCGCAGTGCATATAAGGGTCTGACATTGCCCCCGTACCTATCATGCACTTCTTCCGCTTGGATCTGAGCGCCTTTTCAAGGAGCTGTGGTGCATTCTGCTTAACTTCGATATCTTCGAAATCATGCGTGAATTGATAGCACTTGCTCCTTGAGTCGCAATAGATGCAGCCGTGAGTACAACCTCTATAGATGTTCATACCGTTAAGGCCGTTGTGTGAAGTTAATATTCCTTTTGCATCAACAAAATGCATAGGTCACTCCTTATTACTTAGATCCAAGGATCTTATCAATGCTCGTCGGAAGATGCATCATGTGGTGCGATGTCATCGGTGTTAAGATCATACCTCCGATAGTAAGTCTTCCCCAGAATACGAGCAGCCATACCGAACGAAAATCAGTCGTGACGCCGCCCTCTTCCAGTATCCTCATGACCCACTCCTCGGGTACCATGTTCTTGATCTGTTCTAAGGTAAGTCCCGAGAGAATCCGGCGCGTGTTCTTGCCGACGGTTATCATGTAGTTCTTAAGCTCCTCAGCGTTTATGTTCTTGGCCCACTCTGTTAATTCATCGGGCTCAAGAGCGTTACCCGTATCGGTTATTGATGAACCTATCTTCTTCTGCCATTCATCATTAAATATCTGATTGCCGTTCTCCATAAGTATATTACTTACAAGATCCTCTATCCTATAGGTATGCCAAAGCTGCCAGCACATGGGAACCGTCTTGCTTCCCGCATAGTGAAGATCCGCATCCCAGGTTTCCCTCTGAACGATCTCGTTCTGATTTCCGGCAAGCATATGATCGAACACTATATCCGCTACTGTCTTCTCAGCTCTGCCCGAAATCTCCGCAGGGTGCACCAGCGCATGGAGCTCCAAAGTAAGCTCTTTGATCTTCGCAAGGTCATCTCCCTCAAGTGCAGCCTTTAACTCCTCGAATGTACTGTTGATGGTATTAAACATCTCATCCTTGTTCATTTAAATTACCCCCTAAGTCTTTTTACTCTCTCATCTACATTTTTCATAAACTCTTCCTCTGACATGCTTGGATCTCCGGTACCAAGTATCTCTTTTTGCATTTTCTTACTAAGACTACTAAGGACAATCTGATATGCCTTGTCCAAAAGGTCCCTTAGCAGATCGTCCGGAACATTTCCGTCTGCCTTCACGGAGTTCCAGTGCGTTTTATTCATATAATAACCGGGAATGATATCCTCATATTGCTTGCGAAGAAAGTCTCCCTCCATCGGCTCGAGCTTAAGCGTTATGTAATACGGCTTATTGTCATCATCCATGCACACGGCGGCGAACATCTTTCCGCCTATCTGATAGCGCATCCAGTTCCAGTCCTTCTGATGGTCTCTGGTCACACCCGGCTTCTCCATAAGAAATTCATCTATCCATGGGTATTTCACTACTCATTCCTCCAAATAAAAGTTTTTACTATAAAAAGACTTTGCTCACTTATTTGCGCAAAACAAACTCAGTCATACATTTTCTTCATCGCGATGACGATGTCACGGATTCTCTTTCGTACCTCGACAGGCTCCAGCACTTCCGCCTTGTCCCCGAATGTCATTATCCAATCGGTAAAATAGTCCGCGTCGGTGTAATCTGCCGTAAACAACAGCTTCCCATCCTTGGTCTCCTCAAAGCAACCGGGGCCAAACTCCTCTACAAGTCTCCACTTCACATCGGGGGTAAAAAGAGCTTTCACCTTGATCTCCATAGGATAGATGTTCTCGGTCTCAAGATCAGGTAACGGGGCGTTTCTGCAGACAAAAGACTTATCTGTCTGCTTCACTTTGTCCATACGGTTGAGTTTAAAAAGCCTGTAGTCTTTTCGTTTCCTGCAAAAACCGTAAACGTACCAGCTGCTCCACTTAAACACGACATAGTAAGGCTCGATCGTGCGCTTACTCTCACCTGAAGGCGCATAGTACTCAAAAGACAAAAGGTGCCTGTTTTCGATAGCATCCTGAATCGTTGATATCTTCGGAGCAAGTGATGTCTTGTACCACGACGAAAGGTCGATGAGCATGGAATCTTTTCCGCTGATCAATTCGGAAGAGCCGGTCTGAAGCTTCTCCATGAGCTGTCCGTAATACTTACTTCCGCTCACACTGTCCAGGCTACGAAGACCCGCCAGGATCACCTGCATATCTTTGGATGTAAGGATAGTCCTATCCATGCGATAGCCGTTCATTATACTGATGCCACCGCCTGTACCCTGCGTGGTCTGTATCGGGACTCCGGCTTTACAAAGCGCTTCAATGTCTCTGTTGATAGTTCTTCTTGATACTTCAAAGTGCTCTGCGAGCTCCGGCGCAGTGGTCATCTCCTTTTGCAAAAGAATCGATAATATTCCGATCAGTCTGTCAATCTTCATATTTCCTACTCTCCATGAATATGATAGCTCTTTTAACATGACAACATACTGTCATGTTTATAAAATAATTTTACCCGCTTCCCGGAAATAATTCCAGAAGGCGGGTAAATATATTTTATCTTGATCTAAGAGTCTGCCCGAAATGATATCCGTTCATATATGCAAAGATCGTAAAATGTGCGATCAATGCAGCGAGCGCTATCCCTAAGAAAAAACCTGTGATCACTCGTCTAAGGTTTGTGCTTTCATAGCTAGTAAAGCGCTGGACTAAACCGTCAACCATGGCCGGTATCATCATAAGCAGTGAAATCAGTATCGTCGGCTTCCAAAACCAGAACAATATAATGCTAACCAATATTCCGGCAAGTTCACCGGTACATCTGGCGCATATCGGAAATTGGCGTCCTTTGTAAAAGAACGATCTGTCGCTCCGACAGTGACAACCAAATATCCTGGGAAGCCAGCGATAAATACTTTCTATCATATCTTTAGTCCTGTTATCATTACATACTTGCGCCGATACCCAATGCGAATACTGCGATGTAGTAGATAACAGAAATGATCACTGAAATAAGTGCTCCCATTCCGGCAGCCTTTGATGAATTAGGCTTTGTATCCTTCCATACAAGGAAAAGGATAAGTCCTACAAGAGGAATACAGAAACCAAGAAGTCCCCATCCAAATCCGCCACCATCGTTTACAGGTGCCTGATACTCAGGTGTGCTGTACTGGTTGTCGAAACCATTGTTCTCATTGTTTGCCCCAAAATTATTTTCGCTCATTTTATTTCTCCTTCCAAAACCATAAATTTTTTGAGCTGTTATCATGTGTGTTTTTTAACAGCTTTCTTAATACATTTGTAATTCTAAAGCAAACAGTATAATAATACAATAGCTAATTTAGCAAAATATAAAACAGTTATTTGATAATATGAAAAAATAAACCGTCTTTATTCGCCAATCGCTCTTTTCCCGTCATTTCGCGTGTCTAAAGCATCCATGATAATGTCCACAGTTTCTTTTACGAACCTTTCAGCACGCTCTTTGGTCAAATACTTATATTCTCTGTGTAGATCGCCATGGTTATCACTTCTGTAAAATCCGCATATATATTCACGCCTGTTCTCAAATGCATAGTCCGGAAATTCCTCCATAAAATCATTGGAAAGCTCTTCCTTTGTTGCGTTCTCATAAATATTGAACGCTCTAAAATCGGGGTGCTCTTCAAGATATAAGAAATCAAGATCATACCAGTCCGCTTTATTCTTCCAGATGAAATCAATCAGAGACATGTTTTCCTTGCGTGCATTTTCCTCGTTAACGCCTTCTGAGTGAGTCATATAGGTCCACTCTCTGTCAGTCAAAAGATGTGTGTAGTAGCCAAGGAAAAATGAATACTCACGCTTATTGTATTTCCTTATCTTTTCATCCGTAAAATAGCGATCGGCAAATTCATCTACGCCGACATATGTCCTGTCCTTTGAATCCCCTTTAAAATGAGAAATATTTTTTGACGGTGTAAATACAGACCAGTCCTCATTCGGAACTCCGCTGTCAGGTGCGATGTTTCCGATAACAAACGCGGTCTCATCAAGCTCTTTTAACCTATCCAAAAGAGCGTCCGTGATCCTTAAGTGTACCATCCATGATGCCATAGTTTTTCCTCTTCCCTTCTGTCAGTCTCAATTGATTTCTTTTAGCATGTATCGTGCATAGCGTTTGGCAAGCTCTATGTCGTAAGAAGCGTTTTCTCCGGTTTCATATTCACGCATAGCTTCTTTTATCTGATCGTGATATTCCTCGGGGACCGCGTTAAGAGCCCACTCGCCGCCCTCTTTTTTGGAGAGGACGAGATCATCTTTTTTGTATGCCAAAACTCTCGCCAGATTGAGCGTTATGTACATCGTATTGTCCACGATGTCATCCTCGGCTTCCGCGATATCATCCTTAATGGAATCCATATAGTCGGCGCTCGGAACTTCACCGAAAACCTCATCTATCGGATCTCCGTAAAGACACTTGCCCCTTTTCTTGATGATGGTAAAATGAGCCGCAAGATCTGAATCTTCTCCGTTCATCTTCTGAATGTAATCATCCGGATTATCCTTGTACCATCCAAGATGCATCACCGAAAAGTGCAGTTCAAACGGTGTCGGATAAACAAAGGGCTTACACACCTCTCTCTTTACGACACTCATCTCTATGCCTTTTGCCGGGCCGTTTTCATTTAGCTCAACGACCATGTCCATGAAAGCTTTTTTCTCGCTATCAGACATCTCACTGTTTACAACAATGATGAGATCGAGGTCGCTCTTCTTGGGATTGTAGCATCCCATAACGGCAGAACCGTGCAGGTATACTCCTACCAGGTTTTCTTTTAAAATGTCTTTTGATCTGTCTACGAATTGAGTTAGTATTGTGTTCATAATGAATTATCCTATAACTGTTGCAATCTTCTTTCCCAAGAAAACCCCAAAAAGGCAAAAGAAAACGCTCAGCGCCGTATATACTCCTCCAAGCATATATGCCTTGTTTTCAAAGAGCTTATATGCTTCAAGTGAAAACGTTGAAAATGTTGTAAATCCGCCACATACACCGGTCTTCCAAAAGAGCACTGTATTGGGCGATACGTCAGCTTTTTTATCTGTTAATCCAACGATAAAACCTATAATGATCGCACCCAGAATATTAGTCACCAAAGTAAGTATCGGAAACTGTCCTTTTACCGGTATCAAACTGATCGCATATCTTGCTACTGCTCCAAGTGCGCCTCCAAGCGCAACAAAAACAAAACTCATTTTTCACTTCCTCTTTTGTCTAATATTAAACATGACTTGTTTTATTTATTGAATTTATGGATCACTGATACATGTGTGATCTTATTAGCCTCATCAGGATACTCTTTATCAAAGTGCATTCCTATTGATTCTGCGGTCTTATATGAGGCCTCATTGGTATACTTGCAGTAAGAATACAGTGAAGGATAATCGGTATTCTCAAAAGCCCAATCGCGCACCGCACTTGCCGCTTCCTTAGCATATCCTTTACGTTGGCAATCCTTGCGGATGTGATAGCCAATCTCAGGAAGCATCTTTCCATCAATGTTCTGCAATGTTAGTCCGCAGTCGCCGATCATTTCTCCTGTTTCCTTCAAACATACCGCCCACAGACCAAAGCCATTTTCTTTATAACGATTCATGTTTCGCTCGATCCAATTTCTGACGCGTTCCTCATCAAAAGTATAAGGATAGTGCTGCATAATATCCGGGTCAGCAAGGACAGCATACAATGCATCAAAATCATCCATATTCATTTCACGTAAGAATAATCTTTCTGTTTCTATGATCATAGTTGTCTCGCTTTTCTTTATAGTCCTTTATAAAACATGGATCAATATTTTTTTCTCAACTGATGGTACACTCCGATACCAATAACGTACTGCAGGATCATGAAACCAACCAAATACAGCACAATGATCTTGTGATCGATGATCATTCCTGCTTTTCCAAGAATAGCGAATAACACCACAGAAAAACATAATATATAAAGCCCGATGTTATAAGCAATCCTGCCTGATCTGTCGCGAAGCTTCTCATTTAATTCATCATGAACATTGATTTCTTTCTGCTCAAGGCTCTCTTGATACCTCTCCTGATTCTTGGGAACAGACAAATAAAAATGCTTAATGAGTATTCCAATGCCGGGGCCTAAAGCTCCTCCGGCGAGTCCCCATAACAAACCATCAAACGCACTCTTTGTAAAAATTGCAGCTATTACTAAGCATATGCCTACAAGCACCAATATTATACCCTTATTCAGATAGCTCTTATTCATTGTTGTCACCTCCCTTATGAATAAAGATTTCTTCTATTGTCATGCCGAAAAAATCAGCAATATCAAATGCTAGCTCAAGTGACGGATTATACTTCCCGTTCTCAATTGAACTGACCGTCTGCCTGGAAACACGGATCGCTTTGGCAAATTCATCCTGATTTAGACCACGTTCCTTGCGCAGCTTTTCTACAATGTTTTCCAACTCATCTCCTCCAATATTTTTTGACAAGTTTCCTTTACATTTTTGAGTATAACAGGATGGCGTGTTTATGTCAAGGTTCCTTTACATTTTTGAATAAATTGTTGTTTTTATAAACAGTTGACATTTGCAACTAAATTCTATATGCTATTCTTCAACAGGAGGAGCCATATGGATAAAGTAAAGCTATTTCGCGAATACACACGAGAGCTGGAACGCAATCTGGAAAACATGAATCAATCCGATTGCAGCCAGTGCAACGTCAATACTCTGCAGTGTTTTCTTGTAGTAGAGATCGGACGACAACCGGGCATATGCATCAAAGACTTAGCCCGGACTCTTAAGCTTGATAAAAGTGGTATCAGCCGCGCTATAGAAGAACTTGTGCAAAAAGGTTTTGTACTGCGTGAGCCTTCTAAAAAAGATCGCCGAAGCGTCGTTTTATCGCTGACCAAAGAGGGCGAAGCCAGATTCAACAAAATTGAAAATGATATGTATGATAAGTTCAAAAAAGTGTTCTCATACATTGAAAAAGATAAACAGAATATGGTTTTAGAGGCTTTGCAGCTTTATAATGCTGCATGCTTAAAAGCAGAGAATAAATGTTGTAAAACGGAGGAGAATTGTTGTGATCAGAAAAATGCTTGATACGGATTGGACTAGAGTAGCTGATATCTATAAACAGGGTTTGGACAGTGGTATCGCCACATTCAACACCGAATGTCCCGGCTTTGAAGAATGGGATAAAAGTCATATCAAGGAATGTAGATATGTCTATGAAGAAGACGGTATGGTTGTTGGCTGGATATCTATAAGCCCCACTTCCAGTCGTTGCGTCTACAAAGGTGCAGTTGAAATGAGTGTTTACATTGATTCTGCGCACAAGGGAAAAGGCATCGGAACGGCTCTAGTAAATCATCTTATCACCGAGAGTCAAAAGCTTGGCTACTGGAGCATCTATTCTGCAATAATCTCCGTCAACAAAGCCAGCATTGCTCTCCACAAGAAATGTGGTTTTAGGGAAATCGGTTACAGAGAACGTATTGCTAAAGACAAATTCGGAGAATGGCAGAATACAACACTTATGGAATATAGAGCATCGTGACAGAGAAATACAAGAAAAAGGTCAGCAAGTACTTTATGCTGACCTTTGATTTAAGCAAAACAAATATTTTTTGATCATTTAATTTCCATTTTGGGTCGTCTCTATCCATACACTTATCCTCTCAACCACTATCCTTATTCCTGCTCATCATCTCTCCAATTGAATCTGATTCCGTCCTCAGGATCTGTATCATCCGGCTCAACATCATAATGAACATGGAAGAGCGGCTGCGTCAGATCCATCCCACATTTCGGACAATACTTACTAGGCAATCGTCTTCTGCCCCAAAATAAAGTTTGCCACCTATCACAAGCCGGGCAACGACATATATATCCAAAAATTATATCGATTATAAAAATCAAAACGCACAGCGCGCCCATTACTATAGATGTACGCCAATCTTTTATTCCGACGATTTTAATCCACGCTACTATAACTATCCCAATTATGGCCTCACACAATAAGACAAGCATTCCTAAACTATATGGTGAAAAACCATGATCTGCAAAAAAATCATTTATTCTCTTCATACCAACAACATTCTTCCTTCATAAATCAATTCCATACATATCGTGTATCCTGATATCATCAAACGAATGCGAAGAGTTGTGATCTTCAACATACTTGATGAAATAATCACTGCCCTCTTCGCATATTATAGTTTTCTCTGCTCTTTTAGTTTTAACCGCAAATAGTATCGTAATCTTCCTGGCCGCCGAGCTTAAGTATTGCCTGCTCTACATAACCCTGCATTACTGATTCAGAGTCAGCATCCCCCATGGTAATATATGCAAAATTGGGAGTGCCAAGCTGTCCGACAAAAACTGCAGTTCCGTCATCCAGGCTAATAACCAATACTTCTACGTTCTTGCCATCAACAAACATATCTTCAGAAAGATTCAAAGAAGTATCTATGTTATGAACCTCCATAAATACTGTATTTGCAGCATCGATCATGTTCTCCTTGGTAATGTTCTCAGTGTACATTCCGTCAGAACATATACCAACTATCTGTCCATCAGAATCAGTCACCTTTACACGTGATATTCCAACGGGATTTGAAAGTGCAAGATCTTCAAATTTGTACCCTTCCGGAAATTCATATTCTGTATGGTTCAATGTGACCTTATTGTTTTCAATCTTTGTGCTTATCTTGCCTGTAGGCGAGCTCTGTGTGCTCGCTGAATAGCCGCAAGCGCATAATAAGATTGCGCACATAGCTGTGGATACTACCATTTTGAATACTTTTTTCATTGTTAATCTCTCCTTTTATTCTTACGAAAATTGAATATGTATAACTCATTACATCTAGTACACATTCAATCATAGAAAAATGTTGCAGGTAGATTTTATTTTTTTATTATTTCATACTTAAAGTCCGAGAACGCAGCCGTGCCGCCGGTTCATTGTTCTCCTTAAGTTCTTTTTCATATCCTTTATAAAAGTCCATTCTTACCTTGATAATATTCGGAAGACTAATATCTCTTACTTTCATTTTTCTATCTCCAGTATTTAGATATAATCAACATCTGTTCTGTAGCCATAAACTGTAGCAACTCCATTTTCAACTGTTCCGGGAACATGGATCCTTTTAAGACATTCCATAACATAAGTTTTATTTTCCGGCGTCAGCTGAATCTGAAGATATTCAATCTTGTCCCAATCCCTTGGTTCACAACCAAAATGAGTCCATGTGCCGTCCCAATTACTCAAGCAGCCGGTCTCTGTGTCTTTTGTTCTCCAGCTTATGAGTGGAGCATCCTTTATTAGTTCATTATCATAGTAAAAAGCTCTGAATATCTCATTCCACTTTGTATTGTTCATTGTTCTACCGCCCTTTATGGTAATTCCTTCTTTGCCAGCAATGAATTTATATTTATAACAATAACATTCTCATCAAAACAGTTCCTTCGTTGTTTTCAAGCTCTTCGAATCCCATCTTTTTATAGAGAGCATACCCAATACTCATCACTTCAGGCTTCGTAGTAAAACGAACTTCCTTAAATCCTAACTCGCGACATTTATCCAACATCGCATTGAGCATATACCTAGCATGCCCTTTGCCTCTTTGTTCAGGTTTAATATATAATGTCCAAAATAAGATTCTTTGCTGCTTCATAATCATCACATTCTTTTATATCAATCATCTCTGTAACCTCGATTTGTTTAATATCGCAATTATTAGTAGTTTTTCTTTCTTCTACAGGTGCAGCTATTTACTTATTATATTCATTCCACTGTCCATTATCGTAATAAATAATCCCGTCATAGGTTGCTTTTGCTCTGCCTTCATCCCTAACAGCACATTCAACCTTTATGGCATTTTTATTTTTACCATCTACCTCTACTGTAGTCTCTTCCTCCAGGCAAGCGTTCTCATCAACTTCTGTGATTCCGGTATTACCTGGGAACCATAGCTCTGCTTTATTATCATCAATCTTGTACACATAGAGAAATTCATTCTCTCCAATAGTATTTACATAGGTGATATGGAATACATATTCTTCTTCACCATCATTATCCATATCATTTTTATTCATAGAATCCACTGTACTATAGGCGCCAATTACAACTTCCTGAGTAGTTCCATCTGTAAAAGTAAATTCTATTGTTGCATCATCACCATAAAAAGTTTTGGATGAATCATTAGTGCAGTCAGACCAAGTAACTTTGCTTACCTTAGAATCCAAAGGTGCCTCATTCACCTCTTGATCGACCGGTTCTTCCGTTTCGTTATCGACAGGTTCTTTCATCTCGTTATCAACCGGTTTTTCCGCCTCGGAATCGACAGATTCGTTAATCCCGGAATCAACCGGTTCTTTATCAGGAGCACCGGTATGGCCACATCCTGTGGCAGCAAGTGACATAGCAAATAAAAGTGAAAGCAATTTAGTTCTATTTTTCATAGGTTTATCTCCTCAATAATAATTTGTATATTATATAAAGGTAACAAATCTCCTGTAATAATGCAAAAAATCACTTACCTTCCTCAATCATTTTTTACAGCATAATCTATGGCCTGCCTATGGAAGTTTGATCATCTTCTTGATTCCGTTTGGTATAATTTCAAAACCAAGTTTTTCATAAAAAGGTTCTTTTCCCATGGCAGAAACACCACCGATAGTAGTAAAGGTACCGGTTAGAGAATTCCTTTTTGCATAATCAATAAGATGATTCACAATCAGAGTTCCTATTCCCATCTTCTGATATTCAGGCAAAACCATTATTTCCTGGAGATACCAATACATGGCTCCATCCCCGACCATTCTGCCCATACCGATCAGTTCTCCCCGATAAATTACCGAAACATTTATCTGACCATTTTTTAGGGCCTTCGCTGCATGTTCAATCGGAACCTCTGCGAAGCCATTGATAATACGCATTTTTATGAAGTCTTCTGCAGACAGTACATTATCCTTAAGTTCAATTTCATTCAATAATACTTCCATGTACTTTCCTCCTATTTCCCATAAATGGTCCTTGGGACGGGGGAGTGGTCCTTTACATATAGAGTTCCCCCTCAAAGAATCGCTCCTGAAATGATATTTGATCCAAGATTTCTTTTTCCGTAATCTCATATCCATCAGGAACAACGATCCATTTATCTTCATTATCATTTAGCCTGTGATATACCGCAACAACACGCCCGAAATACTCTTCAACGGGCTCATTAATACCCAACAGATAAATATCCTGCTCTGCTCCGTCTCTAGCAAATATCCCTTCAACATACCCATAGTTAACAGGGTATACCATTTGGGGAAATCTAGGATGCGTACTTCCGAGCGGACGATCCATCTTACAATTGACGAGTTTACCTATTATATCTGAATAATCGGGATCTCTGTGTTCTTTACGCATTACGGCCTCAATAATAGTCTTCTTAAAATTTTTTCTCATAATATTTTATCATTGTAATCTTTACATCAAATAATTATCAATCATTATTTTGATGATCCTATCATTAAGAACCACCTTTGTAGTCTCAAAGGTAAGTATCAATCTGTATCCGGGAAATATTCCATTAGAAATATAGGAATTAATCTTCTTTACTGCTTGTTCCGAATATTGCGGATCATCCATCCTACCGTCGTGCTCCCAGTAGATTTCTTTTCCTGTCTTTTTACTTAGTATTGTGAAATCGGGATAGACTGTTCCGTATCCCTTGAGTTTGAGCGGACATTCGTACTTATACTCGATGCCCATGTCGTAGAATGTATCCGCAATTAGTTTCTCTGATTTGGACCTGACTCTTTCACCTTTCTTGGTATATATTTCAGGTGTTCCTTCTCTAAACTCTTTTTCCAAATACGGAATTGATTTCCAATCGGAAACCACTTGATCCCATGTTTTTTCTACAGGATTCACCAAATTTTGTCTTGTGGAAATCATCTTGATATAGATGTTCTCTATCTCATTATCGCTATAATCCTTAATAATTGTTTGGATTTGTTTTAATCTCTTCTCAACAAGTCTTTTTATTTTCTGATCATAGGTTTTTTGAGCAAGTGATTTAACAAGAGGTATATCCTCTTTCTTTAAGTATTTGCCTTGCTTCTTATAGATACCATTATCTTTCATGCAATGCATGTACTGTGCGTGCTTTCCGGATGTAGTAATCCTAAGATTTCCTTCCGGAGTGTTTATAAGCCTTTTATCTACTACTTGCTTTATCTTTCTAAGTCTTTCCGCTTCTTCAGTTAAGTATTTCTGTAAACCTATCATTTCTTTTTTAATTCTCCTATTTGTTTTTTATATGATTATTTTTATTTGATCTGCTACTATCAGGAATATTGCGATAGTGGCAGTTCGTTTTGTAATTGGTCTTCTGCCACTATCTTGTTATTTGTAATAGTGGCAGTTTGTTTTTCACACGTCTTACTGCTACTATCTAGAATTCCGAAAAGGTGGCAGTACAGTTTTCCTATAATGAACTGCTACTTTATGCAAAACGATGATAGTAGCAGAATCCCCCACAAAATTGCGACTGCTACTTTTTGCAAATCAAAAATAGTGGCAGTATTCACTTTGTAAATTCAACTGCCACTATGCTATGAATGGCGATAGTAGCAGTAAAACTTGTTTAATTACGTTTTTGTTGGAATCTCAGCAGTGACCAGAATGGATATTCCACTGCCTAATTTATGAATTGTAGAATAGTAGCAGTCTGCATAAGAAACAGATTGCAAATATGATAGTGAGCGTCTCAGCGGTTCGCATGGACCGTATATTCATAAGGAAGTTCCGCTCTCGCATGCAAGCATGCTCGCCAGAACAACAGCATTCTCTAAGCTCAAACTTCCTTATCAGTCGTTCTCGCTAAGAGAACGACTGTTTCAACGTG
>JAFXTN010000004.1 GCA_017535785.1 Butyrivibrio sp.
ACGCTGGTGCTAAGAAGGTTGTTATTTCTGCTCCTGCAGGAAATGATCTTCCTACAATCGTTTACAACGTTAACCACAAGACTCTTACAAAGGATGACAAGATCACTTCAGCTGCATCTTGCACAACAAACTGCCTTGCACCTATGGCTAAGGCTCTTAATGATTACGCTCCTATCCAGTCAGGTATCATGTGCACAATCCACGCTTACACAGGTGACCAGATGATCCTCGACGGACCTCAGAGAAAGGGCGACCTCAGAAGATCACGTGCAGGTGCTGTTAACATCGTTCCTAACTCAACAGGTGCTGCTAAGGCTATCGGCCTTGTTATCCCTGAACTTAACGGCAAGCTCATCGGAGCTGCTCAGAGAGTTCCTGTTCCTACAGGTTCAACAACACTTCTCTTCGCAGTTGTTAAGTCAAGCACAGAGGTAACTAAGGAGTCTATCAACGAGGCTATGAAGAAGGCTTCTGATCCTGAGACATTCGGATACAACGAGGATGAGATCGTTTCATCTGATATCGTTGGAATGACATATGGTTCACTCTTCGATGCTACACAGACAATGGTTAACAAGATCGGTGATGACCTCTATGAGGTTCAGGTTGTTTCATGGTATGACAACGAGAACTCATACACATCACAGATGGTTCGTACAATCAAGTACTTCGAGAAGTTCGTTAAGTAATCACTTGGTTCGGTCTTTTCGAACCTAGTGTACTACTTAGTTCGATCGAACACGAAGTGTGAGAGTCGAACTTCCTTGTGAAGTGAGGAAGTGCGAGAGCAGAACTTCCTTGTAAAGAACCACACAATATATAAACCATTAAAGGGTCCTGGTCCTAGCGGACCGGGACCCTTTTTCAATTACAAAGGAGAATAAAAATGGGTTTAAACAAAAAGTCTGTAGATGACATTAACGTAAAGGGCAGACGCGTACTTGTTCGTTGCGATTTCAACGTACCTCTTAAGAACGGCGAGATCACTGACGAGACAAGAATCGTTGCAGCTCTTCCTACAATCAAGAAGCTTATCGCTGACGGAGGAAAGGTTATCCTTTGCTCACACCTTGGAAAGGTTAAGAATGGCCCCAACGAGGGTGAGTCACTTGCAGCAGTTGCAAAGAGACTTTCAGAGAAGCTTGGCAAGGACGTTAAGTTCATTGCTGATTACAACGTAACAGGTGCTGACGCTACAGCAGCTGTAGAAGCTATGAACGAGGGAGATGTTGTACTTCTTCAGAATACTCGTTTCAGAGGCAAAGAAGAGACTAAGCCTGAAGAGGCTGGAGATGCTTTTGCAAAAGAGCTTGCTGATCTTGCTGACGACTATGTATGCGATGCTTTCGGTTCAGCTCACAGAGCACACGCTTCAGTTGCAGGCGTTACAAAGTTCATCACTGAGAAGGGTGGCAGCAACGTTGTTGGATACCTTATGCAGAAAGAGATCGATTTCCTCGGAAATGCGGTTGAGAATCCTGTAAGACCTTTCGTAGCTATCCTCGGTGGCGCTAAGGTTGCTGATAAGCTCAACGTTATCAACACACTTCTTGAGAAGTGCGATACACTTATCATCGGTGGTGGTATGGCTTACACATTCCTTAAGGCTAAGGGATATGAGATCGGTAAGTCACTCCTTGATGAGACTAAGATCGACTACTGTAAGGAAATGATGGAGAAGGCTGAGAAGTCAGGCAAGAAGCTCCTTCTTCCTATCGATACAGTTTGCATCGATGATTTCCCGAATCCTATCGACGATCCTTCAATTGCTACAACAATCGTTGATGCTGATAAGATCCCTGCTGACAAAGAGGGTGCAGATATCGGACCTAAGACAATCGCTCTTTACGCTGATGCAGTTAAGTCTGCTAAGACAGTAGTATGGAACGGACCTATGGGTGTATTCGAGAACCCTGTTCTTGCAACAGGTACTAAGGAAGTTGCTAAGGCACTTTCAGAGACATCTGCTACAACGATCATCGGTGGTGGTGATAGTGCAGCAGCTGTTAACCAGCTTGGATATGCTGATAAGATGAGCCACATTTCAACTGGTGGCGGAGCTTCACTTGAGTTCCTTGAAGGTAAGAAGCTTCCCGGCGTATATGCTGCAGACAATAGATGAGAATGAGGTGAACATAATGGCACGTAGAAGAATTATTGCAGGAAACTGGAAGATGAACAAGACTCCCAGTGAGGCTGTAGCTCTTTGTAATGAGCTTAAAGATCTTGTAAAGAATGACGCTGTAGATGTTGTATATTGTGTACCCGCAATCGACATCGTACCCGTTGTAGAGGCTGTTAAGGGCACAAACGTACATGTTGGTGCTGAGAACTTCTACATCGTAGACAGCGGTGCATACACAGGAGAGATTTCAGCTCCTATGCTCAAGGATGCAGGTGTTGAGTACATCATCATCGGACATTCAGAGAGAAGAGATATCTTCGGAGAGAACGATATCCTTATCAACCAGAAGGTTAAGAAGGCATTTGCTTCAGGCCTTACACCTATCCTTTGCTGTGGTGAGTCTCTTGCTCTTCGTAAGGCTGATACTTACAAAGAGTGGATCGAGAGACAGATCACTTGGGATCTTGACGGTGTAACAGCTGATCAGGTTAAGAAGCTTGTTATCGCATACGAGCCTATCTGGGCTATCGGAACAGGTGAGACAGCTACAGCAGATCAGGCTGAGGAAGTATGTAAGCTTATCCGTGAGCTTATCGCTAAGCTTTATGATCAGGCTACAGCTGATGAAGTTCGTATCCAGTACGGCGGATCAATGAATGCCGGCAACGCTGCTGAGCTTCTTTCAAAGCCCAACATCGACGGCGGACTTATCGGTGGCGCAAGCCTTAAGCCCGACTTCGGCAAGATCGTTAACGCATGATCATATGCATAACAAACCCCATGCGGTTTATACCGCATGGGGTTATTTTTTTTGTTCAGATTCTTAAGATTTACGAAAGGTGAATATTTACTCACACATTTTAATTTGATAAACTAATAAAGTATTGGGTTATAGAAAGGGGAAAAATAAAATGACACTATCACAGATCGGCATTATTATTTCCATTTTTGTCTACCTTGCGGTGATGCTTCTTGTAGGCTTTGTAAGCTCAAGAGAGACCAATGACGTCAAGGATTTCTATTTGGGGGGAAGAAAGCTCGGACCATTTGTTACCGCTATGAGCGCGGAAGCATCGGATATGAGTGCTTATCTATTGATGGGCGTACCCGGACTTGCATATCTTTCGGGAATTGCAGATGCAGGTTGGACGTGCCTCGGACTTATCGCCGGAACTTATCTTAACTGGCTTTTCACGGCAAGACGTCTTCGTAACTATACGGAGAAGCTCGATGCCATCACAATCCCTGATTATTTCAAAAAGAGATTTAAAGATAACAGCAATATCATTTTGTGCATAGGCGCATTCTTTATTCTGGTGTTCTTTGTACCGTACACGGCATCAGGATTTGCGGCTTGCGGAAAACTCTTTTCATCATTCTTCGGAGTTAATTATCAGCTAGCCATGATGGCATCGGCTGTTATCATCGTCGGATATACAACAACAGGTGGATTCCTTGCGGCTTCCAAGACTGACTTCATTCAGTCCATTGTTATGACAGTGGCTCTTTTCTTCATTCTTGGATACGGTGTTGTGACTGCAGGAGGATTCGGAGCGGTAAAAGAAAATGCGGCTTCGCTTGCAGGTTATCTTAGCATGAATGCTACGCATGTAAATGCAGACAGTTCCGCGGCTCCTTACGGAATCTTCAACAAGATAACAATGTTCTGCTGGGGACTTGGATATTTTGGAATGCCACATATCTTACTTAGATTTATGGCTATCAGGAAGTCTTCAGAGCTTAAGCTTTCAAGAAGAATTGCTTCCGTTTGGGTAGTGTTCTCACTTGCTATTGCCGTATTCATCGGTGTTGTTGGAAGAGCACTCACAGTCGGAGGAGAACTTTCTAGTCTCATCTTGGCTGAGGATCCCGGAAGCTCCTCGGAAGCAGAGAAGCTTATTATCGTACTTGCGCAAAAGATAAGTGAAAACGGATTTATTTTTGCTCTTCTTGCAGGAATTGTTCTTGCAGGTATCCTTGCATCAACAATGTCTACAGCGGATTCACAGCTTATTGCTGCTTCATCTTCTGTTTCTGAAAACATCATTCAGGAGACATTCGGAATAAACCTTTCCGAGACTGCAGCCATGATAACAGCAAGAGCTACACTTATCGCAGTTGCTGTACTGGGTGTTATCATTGCTTGGGATCCCAACAGCTCTGTATTTGGAATTGTATCTTTTGCCTGGGCCGGATTTGGAGCCGTTTTCGGACCGATCATGCTTCTTTCATTGTATTGGAAGAGAACCAATCGCTTTGGAGCGATCGCGGGTATGATAGCCGGAGGACTCATGGTATTTATCTGGAAGTATGCTGTAAGACCTATGGGTGGTGTATGGGATCTGTATGAACTAGCACCTGCGTTCCTCGTTGCGATCATTGTTATTGTAGTAGTCAGTCTTATCACAAAAGCTCCCGAGCAGGAGATCACGGATGAGTTTGATCACGTTGCAAAAATGTCCTAAAAATTTTTATTCAAGAGATGATCTATGAAAAAAGTTTCTAAATGTTGCAGCACAAAATCTTGAGCCATGCGGGTTTATTCAAGTAAAAAAATAAATTGTAAATAAACTTGACATAATTTGTAAAAAGTAGTATAACAAAATACATGAGTGTTATAAAACATAACACTCATGTATTTTTTATTTGCTTAGTTGAAAAAGCAAAAGTATCGCTTATAAACGAAAGGATTGATTATTATGAAAAAAATGGGAGTAAAGTTAATTGCAGGTATTGCTGCGGGTATGCTTACAACAGCAGGAGTTTTCGGTGTTGCTACAGCATCACAGATAAAGGGAATTGAGACTGTAGATAGCAAGATCGAGAGCAATTATTCAAGCTTGACAAGTTCTGAAGAAAAGGCCGGTACAACTCGTGGTGACACAGATTTTTCTGAAATTTGGGAAGTGACTGAGTGGGCTCCACATGCTAATAATTCAGACGGATTTGCTTTGATTTATGTAAAGGGCTTTGACGGAGCGGTCCTTGTTTCCAAGCAGCATGATGACGATGCTGACAAGAAGGACGGTGGTCAGTATTGGTTCTTTACAAGAAAGAACGGAGAAAAAAAGGTAAGATGTGCAGGATGTCTTTATACAAATCAAGATCTTAGATATAAGGACGGCGTTATCTATGCATGCAATATAGAGGCACCGAGTGTAGAAGAAGCTTTTGAAACATATCTTATCGCTCCCGATGGAAAGAGAATTGTACATAAGGACTATGTTGATTCCGATCTTTGGGGATATACCAATGATTCAAACATCGAAAGTAACAAGGTAGCTTTCGATGGTGACATGGATGATTATCTTGCGCTTTGGGATATCTATTTCAACAAGGCTAAGGATGTTGAGATCGGATCTTATACAGGAAGATAAAAGATATAGGAAAGAGGTAAAAAAATGAGACACAATTTAATTAAAATATTAATGGCACCTGTTGGATTTATGCTTGCGTTTGCTTGTGTTGCAGGCGCGACAGTATATGGAAATATGCAGCAGGTAACTACTGAGACTGTAGAGTGCAAGATTGAGAGCAATGATTCAAGCTTGACATATAGCGGAGATTCAGGTGAGATCGGTTTTACAACAAATTTTGAGAGTTTTGATGATTGTAAAAACTATCTTCAGGAAAACACTATCGGTTCGGGATATGATTTCAGAGAAATCTGGCTCGCTAAGTATGATAGAAAAGTTTTGGTAGCTTTCCCTAGAGACGGTCAGGGTAAGTATGCACATTTCTATACCCAGAATCCCGGAGAATATGTTATTCTTGCAGGAAGTCTGGAATCAGATAGAGTTCTTAAAATAAAAGACGGAGTCATCATTGCATGTAACGATGGTTCTTACGAGACTTATTTACTTGCTCCCGGCGGAAGAGAGCTTGTACACAAGGATTATGTTGATGATACCTACTGGGGATTCACTAATGATACAAATATTGAAAGTAAAAAGGTGAAGTTCACAGGTGGTGAAGAAGAGTACCTCAAGCTTTGGGAAAATTATTACAAGGCATATGATATTCGTTAAAAAAGAGTCTCCGGAAACGGGAATCCATATATTTAACTAAAAAGCATGGGGCCAATTGGCTCCATGCTTTTAAATTTAGATCTTTGCAAGTATATCCGCGATAACTTCTTCCATCGAATGGTCTTTTTCATCAATGGTGATATCGGCGTATTTTTCGTACAGAGGGCTTCTCTCGTTGTAGAGAGAGATAAGTGACTGATCCTTGCGCATTACGACGCCGCGCTGCTTGGCGTTTCTAAGGCGCTTGGAAAGGATATCCATATCTACTTTGAGGTAGATCACCCGGCCTATGTTCTTGTAGTGCTCCATGGCCTCTTTTCCGTAGACAACGCTTCCGCCTGTAGCGATGACAGTCTTTTCTGTTTCAATCTCTGAATTAACCTTGTTTTCAATTTCAATGAAGCCCTCGATACCTTCGGCTTCAATGATCTCGGACAGCTTACGTCCGTCTTTTTTCTGAATGACAATATCCGCGTCAACGAAATTGTAACCCAGGATTTTGGCAAGTATTACACCGACGGTGCTTTTACCCGAGGCGGGCATACCGACCAAGATTAAATTGTTTTTTTTCATTTTGACTTTTTATTCTCCAATGTGTTTTTCAAGTATCTCTACTGCGTTGCGTACGCAATCATCGCAGTCACACAGCATCTTGCCTGTTTCGATCCCTTTGAGGACCTTGCAGGTGCCTGCTCCGCATTTTGCCTCAAACTCATTGTATATTTCAGCAGCTTCGCGGATAACGGGCTTGCCGTCAAATTTCATGATGCCAAGGAGCATCTGAGCTCCGATAAGTGCACCGCAGGTTGCTTCCATGCAGCCCATGCCAATACCGAAGGAAGCGCCCATCTTGCGAAGCTCATCTTCGGAAAGATCAACCTTATCTGCAAAAGAAACAAGTACCGCCTGACAGCAGTTGTGACCGTTGTGCTTAAGTTCTACAGCATATTCTTTTCTGTTTTCCATAATAAAATCTCCTATATCCGTCCAAAAGACGAACATCATCTTTTATACAACTTATTATAATTAATTGCAAGTGTGATTTGTAAAAAGAAATTTAGAGCGCCAAATAGAGAGTGTTGAGCTTTATTTGAGTGGTTGTATGAACGGCTTTGGGTTATAATATTTATCAATAACACGTATGGGGTGAGAGGGTATGAAAGAGAATATTATTGGGCTGAAAAAATGTATGGAAGAGAGAATCGTAGGAAAGGGCGATGTGATCGACAAGGTCATCGCAACGCTCATAGCCGGTGGACATGTTCTTCTTGAAGATGTTCCGGGTGTCGGTAAAACGACGCTTGCCAAGGCACTTTCCGACGCGCTCTCTATTTCTTTTGCAAGAATTCAATGTACACCGGATACGACACCTTCGGATATCACGGGATTTTCAATGTACGATTCCAAAACAAATGAATTTAAGGTCATGGAAGGACCTGTTGTAAACAGCATTGTGCTCGCCGACGAGCTTAACAGGACTTCACCCAAGACACAGGCGGCTCTTTTGGAGGTTATGGAGGAGCACAAGGTTACTATCGACGGAAAAGATATCCCGGTTCCGCAGCCGTTTATGGTCATCGGAACGCAGAATCCTTCCGAACAGGCGGGAACCTATCCTCTTCCCGAGTCACAGCTTGACAGGTTCATGATAAAGATCTCTGTCGGATACCCCGAGACAAGCGCTTCCGTAAACATGGCAAAGAGCTTCCTTGAGGGAACACTTCATGCAAAGACCACACCTGTTCTTTCGGGAAAAGATATCCTGGATATGCGCGCGGATGTAGAAAAAGTGAGCATCCACGACGACCTTCTTTCATATGCGGTAAAAATAGTCGAGGCGACTAGAAGCAATCCCGAAGTCGCTGTCGGGGCTTCTTCGAGAGCTCTTTTGTCATTGCTAAGATATGCGCAGGCGCTTGCTTACGTAGATGAAAGAGATTATTGCATACCGGAGGATATCGCTAAAGCAGCAGCCACAACACTTCCACACAGGATCGTTTTGACGACGCAGGCCAAGATGGGAAGAGTGGAAAAAGAATTCTTGGTTAAACAGATCCTAGAGAAAGTAAGTGTATCATGAGGATCGCTTTTCATAAAAAAGGCTTATGCCTATATCTGTTATTTCTTATCGCAAGTCTGGTCTTTTCAAGCTTTTTCGGAGGAGCAGTCTCTTTTGTGTGGCTTTATGCTTTGCTTCTCCTCCTTCCGGTTTCGTTTTTCTATATTCTTATAAACTACAAGTTTCTTTCTATCTATCAGACGATGGAAGTGCACAAAGTCTTAAAGGGCGATGAGCATGAGTTTACGCTCGCGCTTGAAAACGACGGCTTTCTTCCTGTTCACAGAATGAAGCTCTCGACGTATGTAGACAGATGTGTGCTCAAGGATATTGAGGACGGAGCGGAAGTGAGCCTTGATCCTTTTAAGAGAAAAGAGCTTACTTCGGGCCTTAGCTGCAGATATGCGGGTGCTTATGATGTGGGCGCGGGCTTTGTCTCTTTTACCGATCCGTTTAATATATTCACGCTAAGATTCAAGGTGCCTTATAACTTTAGGGCGATCGTCAGTCCGAGAATCACGGATGTCGGTGAAAAGGTTGTAGACATAGAGAACATCGTTAACAGCACGGGTCTTAAGAGCACCGTTCAGAATGAGGACATACCGGGCAGCGATATGAGAGCGTATGAAAAGGGCGATCCGATCTCGGCGATCAACTGGAAGATATCAGCTAAGCTTGGTGACCTCGTCGTCAGACTTCCCGATAAAAAAGAGAAACGAACGCTCACCATGATCCTTGAGGCTGCGGATGTTCCCGAGATAAAGTGGGATACGCAGTTTCTGAAAGACAGGGACAGATTTCTTGAACTCATCGTCTCGTGTGCATTTAATTTTGCGGGGCAGGGCGTTCCCGTGAAGCTCATCTATCCTTCGGGTACGATCAGAGAAAAAACAGTCAATTCCTATGAGAGTTTTCTTGAGTTTTACAACACCGTCGCGGACGGGATCTTTTACAGTTCGGATGCGGAAGTTGATAAGCTAAAAGAGATGATTACAGACAGGAGCAGCATCTATGGCGATGAAACGATCATCCTCATCAGAGAAAGACCGGAGAGCGGAGAGGAATACTGCGCTATTATCTGATGAATTTCAGATTCATATTTTTGTCTTTTTACTTCTTGTTATATGCCTTGAAAGCCTGCATTTTCTAGGCAATTCTTTTGATGCGTATTACAGCGGGGGATTTGTTTTTGCAACGATTTTATTCTTTGCGTTCTATGCTGTGATCGGCCATCTTTTTGAGTTGTTCGTGGGCAAAAGAGTCTCCGCAGTATTTTCGGTTCTTCCAAGTATCCTAATATTCTTTTTATTAAATAAAACAGCATTTCCGATCATTGCCGCTGCGGCAATAACTGCAGCGGTCTTAAGGATCGTTTTTGTTTTTCTTCCAAAGAAAGAGACAGTTATCACTATCGGAAGCTTGGTGCTCGGCGCATTATCTTTTTATCTTTATTTTGAAAAAGGAGCTGAGTTTACGGGCAAGATCACGACGTCGCTTTTATTTGCGGCGATTTTGGTGCTGATCTTATCTTCGGTGCAAAAGATCTTTTGCGAAAGACGTATATTACAAGTGGCCGAAGCATTTCCTTTTTATTTTTTCATGATCCTTGGACTGTTGGTCCTGGTGATACCAAAGCCCGAAAAGCCTATAGACTGGAGCAAGGCGCTCGAAATGGGTGACAGACTCGCAAGCTCTTTTAACTACTATATGCCTGATATCTTCAGCGGCGGAACGTACAGGACGGGCTACAGTAACTTGGGAGTTACGGGCGGAAAGGTCTCGCTTTCCGACACTATGCAGCTTAAGATCAAAACCTATGAGAAGCCGTATTTTGTTTTTGAGGACGAGAACGGGGATAAGATAAAGAGACGCAAGACGCTTAATCTCTCGGGTGGAAGAGGAAGCGAAAAGGAGCAGATCGTTGCGTTTGTGAATTTTCTTCATAACAATAACGTTGATAAAGACACTGCAAAGCTCTTTTCCGAGATCAGTTCAATTTCGCTTGAATATGCTTATCTTAAGACCAATGATGAGATCGCACCGTTAAATGCGCTTTATCTTGAAGCTGCAGGTCAAAGTGTTGAAGGCGGAAGATCGAGCTCTCTGCATAAAAAAGGATATGTGCTCAATGTGACATATTTAAATATTGATTACGGAAGCCCTTATCTGGCCGAGCTTTTAAGGAACGATGCGGGTTCCGGATGTATGTCTTTTGACGAAGCGTGCGATTATTTCAGGAAGACATATGGTCCGAACCTTGAGAAATATGTAAGCCGAGATGAGTATGATGCGGCTTGTGCAAATGGTTTTATTAAAGGCGTATCGAGCGAGTATCTTGATATAGACGGTGCGAGCTCTAGGCTCTCTGAGCTGGCAAAGGTGTTGACGGAAGGCATTTCTTCAGACTATGACAAGTGCCGCGAAATAGAGAAATATTTAAGACAGTACAGGTATTCAACGGATGTTGAGAGTAACGGTAATACGACTTACGATATCAACACT
The DNA here is from genome assembly GCA_017535785.1 of Butyrivibrio sp. GTDB lineage: Bacteria > Bacillota > Clostridia > Lachnospirales > Lachnospiraceae > Butyrivibrio. The sequence continues at coordinate 10,715 of JAFXTN010000004.1, forward strand.
TCAAAGGGCGCAAGTGCTCTTTCCGAGCGGTTTTTATTCGAGACCGGAGAAGGGTATTGCATACACTATACCTCATCAATGGTAATGCTTCTAAGGCTATCGGGGATCCCTGCAAGGGCTTCTGTTGGATATCATTACATGTTTCCTTTTGATAAGGCAGACTTTTATGAAGTGAGCGGAAGGTGTGCTCACGCATGGCCGGAGGCATATATTGAGAACGTGGGCTGGGTTCCTTTTGAGCCTACAAGTGCCTACAGATCTTCGGAGGAGAATACCTGGAACAGAGTTCCTGCTGAAGCAAACGAAGCAGCAGTAAAACCATATACTCCTAGCGTAGCGCCTGCAGCAAGCTCTTTTGACAAGGAGTTAAAAGAGGAAGAGACACAAGAGGTAAGTTTGTGGAAGGAGCTAGTGAGAGTAGTACTTCCTGTATCTGCCAGCGTTGTGGGGCTTCTCGTTGTCCTGCTACTTGGAACAAGAGCTGTTAGCAGTATCAGATACGGTATTGCTTCCTTGGACAAAAAGCTTGAGATAGATGTAAACAGAATTAAGCGAATTATCAGAAAAAAGGCAGATGATGATTTTGTTGACAGAGGACTATTGTCGGATTACGAAAAAAGGGTTCCGGAGGAATTTAAGGCCTCTGCTAAAGCGGTGTTCGGAGCTTATTACAGAATGCTCTACGGTGGGATGAATGTTACGCCTGTGACGGAAACAGAAGTAGAAAAAGCAAAGGAATTGCGCGAAAATATGCAGAGAATTTGATAAAGCCATGAATAGAGCCTCTATTCATGGCTTTTTTATTTCAAGGCCACACGAATGTGTCCAATAAATTTGACAGCATTCTTTGTGGCATGTTATAAATATACATGTCACAACATAAACGCTTATGAGTGGAAGGAGAGAAAAATGAATAAAAGAAAACTAATGGTACCGGCAGGAGTTGTACTGGCAGGTGTGCTCGCGGTTACCGGCTTTATTGGTGCGCAGGTAACAGGCAGACAGGTGATCACAGAGACGGCTGAGTATGCGATGGAGGAGAATAACGATTCAGGCTTGACCTTCAGTAGTGAGAATGATTATTACTTTCTTACAGAGTATACAAATATATATGATGTCTTGGAAGCTCGTTTTGGTGATGAAAGTTCGGCTTTCGTGGTAGATAGTAATTTTGGAATGTTGCACTACGACGGTGCTGTTTATGGAATTGCAAAACATACCAATGGTTTTTATTCAGTATTCGTCTTTACCAGAAATGAACAAGGTTATTTACAATGTATAGGGCTGCTCAGATCAGATTCTCCCATACGTTGTGATGTGAACCGTTTATGGTTATTTAACACTGAAGGTGCTGTCAATCGTGCTGTGGAGACATATGCGGTGTCAGATGACGGTAAAAGACTTTTACATGTGGAATATATCAGGCAAACATTTAAAGATAATGTATTTTACGCATACTACAATTCATCCACGCATGATAATAATCAAAGAACAAAGTTTAGCGCCGACATATGGACTTTAATGGATTACATGGATCGATATGCTAATGCAAATGCTATTTTTTAATAATACAACGTATAAAAATCATGTGTCTAAATAATTACAAAAGAAACAGAATGGAAGCCCCAAGCCTCCATTCTGTTTCTCTTTTCTTATGAACAAAAATAAGCATTAATGCTATCATATAATCATATGTCAAACAATTCGCGCGACAACTTCACAAATGGCTATATATCCGGCTCGGGGAGGCGGTTTGTTTCCGATGCTCCCGGGCAGTTTCACTATACCTCTTTTGAGACCAAGAGATTACTTCGCGAATATGAACCAAAGAGTGACGTTCCGATGCTATACAGGAAGGAAGCTTTAGTTGAGCTTGAACCTCATGCATCACTTAGTAGGGACAGACTCACAATTTCTTTTAACATCCGTTCAGGCAGCACCGGGCATAGCTATGTCCTAAAGGATATCATCGAGCTTCTTCATGCGATCTCCGAAAAGAACTTCGTTAGCTACGGTAAGCACCTTCAGTTCACTCATGACATTTCAGCATTTACGGAAGATTCCGCAAGGATCATCAGATTTCTTTATGCATATTTCAGAGAAAAACAGCTCGCCGACCCGTACACATCATATTCGGGAAGCGGAGAGATATCATATTCATACGCCAAAGGACACGCCAAGCAGATCGAGCTTACCGGTCATGAGATCGATGAGTTTTTCAAGGCTGCAACCAGCGTGTACTTTATCAACACAGATTTCAGGGCAAGGTATACCAATGAAAGACCTCTTGAAGTGGTCAAGGTCTTCCCGCCCATCGATCTCAGGATCCGTAAAACCGAGAACGGCATAACCTTTGAATCCGATGCCTTCACAATGTTTGAGGGCTATTCATATATCTTTTTTGAGAGAAAAAGAATGCTTCACATGATCGATCGAAGTGACTGCGAAGCGATCATACCTTTCATGCGCTTTCTTCTTGCAAGAAGGACGGAGAACGAGCTCTTTATTTCGGACAAGGATCTGCCGCTGTTTTCGACAGGTCTTTTTCCCATACTCAGCGAGTATTTCAATGTAAGCTGTCTTGGCTATGAGCCGGAGAAGTATTCGCCCGACGTTCCGGAGTTTGGGATCTACATCGATATGCCTGATGACGGCAGCATAACATGTGATGTAAAGGCTACTTATAGGACTTCCGCCGGCGACATTTCTTTTAGCATATTGTCAGGAGACGGGCACCACGAGCTCGACGACAACGCCGATATCAAGCGCAATTATTATTTAGAGAACAGCACCGCCAAGCTCATTAGTCCTTACTTTGACAAAAAAGATGAAGAAAAGGGCATATTCGTTCTAAACAGCGATGAGTACGGCGACGACAGGCTCTATTCCTTCCTTGCGGAGGATATGCCGGGGCTTTCGAGATTTGGAGAGATTTACCTTTCCGAGAATGTGAATAAAGTTAAGATCACCAAGGCTCCCGGGATCAGGATGGGAGTTTCCGTGGTTTCGGATCTTCTTGAGTTGTCCCTTGTTTCAGATGACATATCTCCTGAGGAACTTGCGGAGATCATCAATAAATACGATAGGAAAAAGAAATATCACAAGCTTAAAAACGGCGAGATAATCGACCTTCGAAGCGGCGACATGGATACGCTGTTTGCGTTGAAGGACGGACTGGGGCTTACCGGCAAAGACATTATTCAGGGCTATGCCAAAGTTCCAAGCTACAGAGCGCTGTTCATAGATTCCCTCACAAGGATAAGCGGTGACGGCACCGAATTTGAGGAAGCTGAGGGGCGTTCACGCATAGGCAAGAGCAAGGATTTCAAGAAACTCATAGAGTCCCTTTCGGGGATCGGTGAAAAGACTTATGAAGTTCCGGATAGTCTTAAGGATACTCTTCGCGACTACCAAAAGGCAGGCTATCTCTGGCTTCAGGCGCTTAAGCACAACGGCTTTGGCGGAATACTTGCGGATGATATGGGACTTGGAAAGACGCTGCAGGTGCTGGCGCTTCTTCTCAGCCTTAAGAAAGAAGCCGAAGGTAAACATAAATGCTCGCTCATCGTCTGCCCTGCATCGCTTGTGTATAACTGGAAGCATGAGATCGAGAGGTTTACGGGAGAGCTTAAAGCGGAGCTTGCTGTCGGTATCAAACCTGACAGAGAGCGCATACTTTCTGAGCTTGAGGAGGAAGCAACGGATGTTGTCATAACTTCCTATGACCTGCTTAGAAGAGATATTGATCTTTACAGATACAAGAGTTTTGAGTGCATGATCATAGACGAAGCGCAGTTTATCAAGAATCCCGGAACGCTGGGTTCCAAGGCGGTCAAGTCTATAAGTGCTTCTTTTAAGGTTGCGCTCACGGGTACGCCAATTGAGAACAGGCTCAGCGAGCTTTGGAGCATCTTTGACTTCTGCATGCCGGGATATCTTTTTACTTATAAGCATTTCCATGACAATATCGAGCTTCCGCTCGTCAGTGAAAAAGATGAAGCGGCAAGAGACAGGCTTAAGAAGATGATCGCGCCTTTTGTGCTACGAAGGCTTAAAAAGGACGTATTGAAAGACCTTCCGGAAAAGCTTGAAGAAAATATCTATGCCTCAATGACGGATGAGCAGGAAAGGCTCTACAAAGCGCATCTGCAGAGGGTTAAGCTCATGGTTGATTCAAAGAGCGAAGAGGACATCAAGAAGGATAGGATCGTTATTTTGTCAGAGCTTACAAGGCTTAGGCAGATCTGCTGCGATCCGGGGCTCATTTATGATAATTACAAGGGCGGAAGCGCCAAGGCAGACCTGCTTATCGAGATGATAAAGAGCGCGGCTGAGGGCGGACACAAGATCCTTCTTTTCTCCCAGTTTACGACCATGCTCGAGAGGATCACGGAGCTTCTAAAGAAAGAGGGCATTGCGCATTATCTTTTGACAGGTGCAACGAAAAAGGAGGACAGGATAAGGCTTGTCGATGCGTTCCAGGAGGACGATACACCTGTGTTCTGCATATCACTTCGAGCCGGCGGCACGGGACTTAATCTGACTGCGGCGGACATCGTCATCCACTTCGATCATTGGTGGAATATCGCGGTTGAGAATCAGGCGACCGACAGAGCTCACCGCATCGGACAGAAGAACGTCGTTACGGTGTACAGGCTCATAATGCAGGATACGATCGAGGAGAGGATCATACATCTTCAGAACAAGAAAAAAGAGCTGGCGGATGAGCTGCTAAACGAAGGAAAGCTCGGAAGTGCGGCGCTAACGAAGGAGCAATTGAGAGAGCTTTTGGGATAAAGACGGAAACGGAAGAAGCATGCAAAAGACCTTTTGTGGGGTGTTTTGCATGTTTTTTTGTTGTATACAATTTATTGTTTTTTAAGAAAAGATGATACGTTATATAGAGTATAATTATACTAACAGCTGATAATTATTAGATCGGTACACGGGGGACTTGACGACAGGGGTTATTATTATATTGCGTGCAATTAAAAAGAAGAACGGAGATAATCATGATCCAGCTTGCAATTGTTGAAGACGAAGATTCATATGCTAAGCAGCTTTCCGAGTTTGCCCAAAAGTATCAAAAAGAGAGCGGACAGTATTTTAAGATAACAAGGTTCCGCGACGGCGACGAGATCACAAACGGATATAAGGGACAGTTTGACATAATCCTGATGGATATCGAGATGAAGCTTATGGACGGTATGACGGCGGCAGAAGAGATACGTAAGCTCGATCAGGATGTTGTTATCATGTTCATTACCAATATGACAAATTATGCGATCAGGGGCTATCAGGTTGATGCGCTCGACTATGTGCTTAAGCCCGTTAGTTACTTTGCGTTTTCGCAGAAGCTCGGAAGAGCGATCGGAAGGCTCAATAAAAAGAGCAATAACATAATCTCCATAGACATGCCGTCAGGCGTAAAGAAGCTTGATATAGACAATATCTTTTACATAGAGAGCGAGGGGCATAACCTCAATTTCTACACAAGTGGCGGAGAATTTACGATCAGGGCTAAGTTAAAAGATTTTGACGAGCAGCTCTCAAAGCATGGATTCTTTAGGAGCAACAAAGGATATCTCGTCAATCTTAAGTATGTTGACGGAGTAGAGAACGGCAGCTGTATGATCGCCGGCAAGCAGCTCCTTATAAGCAGAGCCAGAAAGAGCGATTTCATGAGCGCTCTTACGGATTATATGGCTTCGTTGTCATAAGTCATCGGAGGTAAAAAAGGTGGATGCCATTTATCAGGATATTCCCAGATTATATACGGCAGTAGCTGAGTGGCTTGCGTGCGTCAGCTATTGCTTTGTGCTTAAAAGAAAGATCAATAACAAGAAATTCACCTTGTATTCGGTTTTGGCACTGATCATCCAGAGCGTTTTTCTTGTATTTACCAAAAATCTTCCGGTTGTTTTTTGGCTCCCGTGCATGCTTATCGCAGTGGTACTTATGTATGTGTATATGTATATTGTCTGTGATGTGACGAGGAACGTTATCGGCTACTACTGCGCAAGAGCCTTTTTGCTTGCGGAGTTCGCGGCTTCGCTTGAGTGGCAGCTTGCCTGCTATTTCCTTGGAAAGACGCCTTCTAAGCTGGTTCAGGTTGTGCTGTTTATATTTGTATACGGCCTTGTTTTTGTCTGGGCGCACTACATGGAAGTTAGTATCACAAGGGGTGTCAATCAGCTTGAGATCAACACGCACGAGCTCTGGGCTGCGATAGTCATTGCGGCTGCGATATTCGCGTTCAGTAATCTTAGCTTTATCTTGCAGAACACACCTTTTTCATCTGAGGTTGCCGCAGATATCTTCTACATAAGGACTTTGGTCGATATCGCGGGTATCATGATCCTGTACGTGTATCAGAGCAGGATCTGTGAGCTTCTGGCGGAAAAAGAGTTAAGAAACATCCATGCGATGCTTAAGGCCCAGTACGATAAGTACAGGAACTATCAGAACTCTTTTGACCTGATAAATATGAAATATCATGATCTTAAGCATCAGATAGCCGGGCTTCGCGCAGAGATGAGCGATGAGGAGAGAAAAGAGTGGATCGACAGTCTGGAACAGGAACTTGAGGCATACAGTCCCGAGCTTCAGACGGGTAACAGTGTTCTGGATACGCTGATCGCCGGAAAGATGCTCAACTGCAGAGCCAATAATATCAAGATAACCTGCGTTGCTGACGGAAACATCCTGGATTTCATGCATGTCGCGGATATCTGTACGATATTCGGAAATGCGCTGGATAACGCAATTGAGAACGTTTCTCTTATAGGAGATCCGGAAAAGAGGCTGATACATATAGCGATATCGCCTAAAAAGAACTTTATCCTGATACAGATAAACAATTACTGTGAGAGCAGGTTGACAATAAAGAACGGATATCCCGTGACTACTAAGTCTGACAAGGGAAATCACGGATTCGGTCTTAAGAGTATCAGATATACTGTGGAAAAATACCATGGAACGCTTAATTTTGACCTAAATGACAAGTGGTTTGAGCTTAAGATCTTGATACCTCAATAAACCGTTGATGACAAAAATCGTACCGTTTATGACAAAAACGGCACGATTTTTTTTGTGTGATAACCTCGAATTATAGTTAATATATCCTGCACTTTTTTAAAAGGTGCGAATAAAAAGGGAGGTTATATCATGTTATCTATCAATATGGACGACGTGTTAAACGTCATTTCTTCTATCAGACCCTATTTGATAGCTATCGGAATCATAATTGCACTTGCTGTTGCATGCATGGTTGCAGTTATGAAAATGAAAAAGCCGGTTAAGAGGCTTGTTAGAGGCACTGCGCTTGTAGCAATGATACTTGGTATCTGCGTAAGCGTAAATATGATCTGCACAGGACCTATGCGTACAATGCTTGATCTTGTAAGCGGAAGCGGAACAATCTCTAAGGAGACATCTGACGAAGCAACCCTTCTCGCTCAGCAGATCGCGGAAGAAGGAATTGTTCTTCTCGAGAACAAGGACAACACTCTTCCCGTAGCGTCAGGATCCAAGCTCAACGTATTCGGATGGGCTTCAACAGATGCGATCCTTGGTGGAGCAGGATCGGGATCACTTAATGATGCCTATGCTAAGATCTCACTTCTTGATTCTTTGAAGGATGCCGGAATTGAGACTAACTCAGAACTTACAAAGTTCTACACAGATTATAAGACAGGAAGACCTGAGGTTGGAATGTGGGCACAGGATTGGACACTTCCCGAACCCAACGTTTCTCTTTATTCTCAGGATCTTATAAACAATGCCAAGAATTTCTCTGATACGGCTATGATCGTGATCAGCCGTTCAGGTGGTGAGGGTGCAGACCTTCCCGCAGATATGCCCGCGGTTGTTGACGGATCTTTCCAGGACGGAACAACTTATACGGCAGGTGTGTATGACGATACACTCAACGAAGGAAATGACTGGGATGCAGGTGATCACTATCTTCAGCTTACAAACAGAGAAGAAGAGATGATCGACCTCGTATGTAATAACTTTGATAAGGTCATCCTTGTTTACAACGGAGCAAATGCTTTTGAGCTCGGCTTCATCAACGACCATCCTCAGATCAAGAGTGCTCTTTGGGCAGCAGGAATGGGCCATGTTGGTATGGAAGCTCTCGGAAAGATCGTAACAGGTGAAGTTAACCCTTCAGGAAAGACGATCGATACTTATGTTTATGATTTTGAGAAGACACCTTGGTGGAACAACTTCGGTGACTTCAACTACACAAATATGGATGACTTTGCCTATACTTCCGTAGGATTTACAGGCGTTGAGTCAACAGCTCTTGTTTCATTCATTGACTACGTAGAGGGTATCTATGTAGGTTATAAGTTCTATGAGACAGCAGCACTTGAGGGACTTATTGATTATGATCAGACAGTTCAGTATCCTTTCGGTTACGGACTTTCTTACACAAGCTTTAAGCAGGAGATGGGCGACATTACAGAGTCGGACGGAAATATCTCTTTTGACGTTACAGTAACAAATACAGGTGACGTTGCAGGTAAGGATGTAGTAGAAGCTTACTTCAATCCTCCTTACACAAACGGCGGCATTGAGAAGGCAAGCGCAAACCTTGTTCAATTTGAGAAGACAGGAATGCTTGAGCCCGGTGCTTCCGAGACAGTAAATATCACATTCTCTGTAGAGGATATGGCTTCTTATGATTATCAGGATGCTAAGGGCTATGTTCTTGAGGCAGGCGAGTATGTGATCTCGATCAATGCGGATTCACACAACGTAATTGATTCAAAGATATACAATGTAGGCGAAACTGTTACATATAACGGAGATAACAAGAGAGAGAGCGATCTTGTTACAGCTACAAATACTTTTGATTATGCAAACGGCGGACTCACATATCTTTCAAGAGCAGACGGCTTCGCTAACTACGAAGAGGCTACAAAGGCTCCTGCAAGCTATGAGATGAGCGCAGATGCAAAGAGCACTTTCTATAACATCAGCAACTATCTCACACCTGAAGCAACAGCTAAGGATGAGGATGCTAACGCAGCTGCAGTTACAACAGGTGCTACAACAACTCTCAAGCTCGCAGACCTTCGCGGTGCAGACAGAGACGATGCTAAGTGGGATGAGCTCCTTAATTCAATGTCACTTGATGATATGAACGCACTTATTTCACTCGGCGGATATCAGACAAACTCAGTTGAGTCGATCGGCAAGGTACGTACAAACGATTGTGATGGCCCTGCATCTATCAACAACAACTTCACACAGGTTGGATCACTCGGATTCCCTGTTGGAGTAACAATTGCAGCTACATTCAACAAAGACCTTGCACATAGCTTTGGTGATTACATCGGTAAGATGGCAAATGAGATGGATGTATCCGGTTGGTATGCACCTGCCATGAACATTCATAGAACAGCATTTGCAGGACGTAACTTTGAGTACTACTCAGAGGACGGAGTTCTTTCAGGACTTATCGCATCAGAGGCATGCCAGGGATCTTGGGAGAATGGCGTATATGCTTACATCAAGCACTTTGCTATGAACGATCAGGAAGAAAACAGACTTGATATGCTCTGCACATGGTCCAATGAGCAGGCTATCCGTGAGATCTACTTAAGACCTTTCGAGACTTGCGTAAAGAACGTTGATATCTGTGCAGTAATGTCTTCCTTCAACTACATCGGTAACCGTTGGGCAGGCGGAAGCAGCTCACTTATGAAGACTGTTCTCAGAGATGAGTGGGGCTTCAACGGATTTGCTCTTACAGATTACTTCGGTGTATACGGATACATGAGCTCAGACCAGGCTATCAGAAATGGTACAGACTGCATGCTCGTTAACTATCCTACAGCAACAAACAACGTACAGTTCAGAGATACAAACGGAGCTCAGCAGGCTATGCGTGATGCTACAAAGAACATTCTCTACACTGTAGTTAACTCTAGAGCTTATGCTCCCGAGAACCTTAAGATGGGCATGGCTAAGTGGCAGGTTATCATGATCATTGCTGATGTGATCATCGCAGCACTTATGGCATTCCTTATGTACAACTTCATTAAGAAGTATCTTAAGACCAAAAATGAAGTAGCTGAAGAAACTGCTACAAAATAATAAATTGAGTTATGCGGATGCATAATATCATATGACATTCAACATCGTGGGGCGGCGGCATGTTTACATGCTGCCACTCACGGTTTTGGATATTTTATATAGAGAGGGGAAACCCATGAAACATCAAGATATCATTGAGAAGATGACAATAGAAGAGAAGGCAGCTTTTTTGAGCGGAAAAGGAGAATGGCAGTCAAGAGACTTTGAAAGACTTGACATTCCTTCCATATTCTGTTCTGATGGCCCTCATGGCGTCAGAAAGCAGGCAGGAGCAGGAGACCACCTTGGACTCAACGCATCACTTCCCGCAACTTGTTTTCCTACTGCTGCAACTATCGCAGGAAGCTGGGATGAGAAGCTTGGAGAAGAGATAGGTGAGACTCTCGGTGAAGAGGCTATGGCAGAAGGCGTAAACGTTCTTCTCGGCCCCGGACTTAATATCAAGAGAAGTCCTCTTTGCGGAAGAAACTTCGAGTATTTTTCAGAGGATCCTTACCTTGCCGGAAAAATGGCGGCTTCATATGTAAAGGGTATCCAGTCAAAAGGCGTATATGCTTGCCCTAAGCACTTTGCGGTCAATTCTCAAGAGCTGAGACGTATGGCAATGAATTCCGTGATCGATGAAAGAACCTTAAGAGAGATCTACCTCACAGGATTTGAGATCGCGGTAAAAGAGGGAAAGGCTAAGACCATCATGTCTGCGTACAATGAGGTCAACGGAACCTATGCCAACGAGAATAAGCATCTTTTGAATGATATATTGAGAAAAGAATGGGGCTTTGACGGAATCGTTATTACCGATTGGGGTGCATCAAACGATCACGCCCTTGGAGTGGCAGCAGGTTCAAACCTTGAGATGCCTAATCCCGGACTTGATTCCGCAAGAGAACTCATCGAGGCAGTTAAGTGCGGCAAGATAAAGATGAGCGATATAGATGACAGAGTTGATGAGCTTCTCGACGTTGTTCTTGCCCTTAACGAGAATGCTAAGGGAAAGAGCGAGGACTTTGATAAGAACGCTCACCACAATATCGCAAGAAGAGCTGCGGCTGAAAGTGCTATCCTTCTTAAGAACGAGAATGCTATCCTTCCTCTTAAGCAAGGAACAAGTGTTGCAGTGATCGGAGACTTTGCTTTTGTTCCCAGATATCAGGGATCAGGTTCTTCACTTGTTAATCCTACCAAGATCGAGACTGTTGTCGGAATGATAGATAATTACAACTTGAAGGTTGTTGGTAAGAGCAGAGGATATTCAAGAAACGGCGAAGAAGACGCGGCTACAAGAAAAGAGGCTCTTGATATCGCAGCAAAAGCTGATGTGGTTCTTTTCTTCTTCGGACTTAACGAAGACAGTGAGTCAGAGGGTATGGACAGAACACACATGAGGATCCCTCAGAATCAGATCACTCTTCTTCAGGAACTCGGTCAGGTTAATCCTAATCTTATCGGTGTGATAAGCGCAGGTTCCGCTATAGAGATGCCTTGGCATCATTATTTCAAGGCGCTCCTTCACTGTTACCTTAACGGTCAGGCGGGAGCAGGAGCAGTGCTCGATATACTTACCGGTGACGTTAACCCTTCAGGTAAGCTTTCCGAGACTATTCCGAGAAGACTTGAGGATACAGCATGCTATCGCTATTATCCCAGCAGAGAGAGAACTTCTGAGTATAAAGAAAGTCTCTATGTTGGTTACAGATACTATGACACAGCACAGATCCCTGTTCTTTATCCTTTTGGTTTCGGACTTTCATATACGAGCTTTGAGTACAGCAATATGAAGGTTGACAGAGAAGGTGCTACATTCACACTTAAGAACATCGGAAGCAGAGACGGCGCAGAGGTCTGCCAGTTATATGTTTCTCTTAAGGGCGCGAAAGTATTCAGACCCAAGAAAGAGCTTAAAGGCTTTAGCAAGGTCTTTTTAAAGGCAGGAGAGAGTAAAGAAGTTCACATCTCTTTTGACGATAAGACATTCCGTTACTTTAATGTAAAGACAGATAAGTGGGAGATCGAAGAAGGCAACTACACTGTTATGGTCGGTGCTAGCAGCCTTGATATCAAGCTTTCAATGGGAATCAATATTGAAGGCACGACCACAGAGTATCCTTACGAGGTTTCCAAACTTCCTTCTTACTATTCCGGAAATGTACAGCTTGTCGACAATTCCGAGTATGAGAAGCTTCTCGGAACCAAGGTTCCCGACGGAAAGTGGAGCGGACTTCTTGGCGAAAATGATGCTATCTGCCAGATGTATTACGCTAAGAGCGCACTTGCAAGATTTGCGTACAGACGCCTCACGGCAATGAAGAAAAAAGCCGACGAGAGCGGAAAGCCCGATCTTAATATCATGTTCATCTACAACATGCCTTTCAGAGCAATGGCAAAGATGACTGCCGGCGCCGTAAGCATGGAGATGGTTGACGGAATCGTTAAGCTCGTAAACGGACATTTCTTTAATGGAATGGGTAAGATAATAGGCGGCTTCTTTAGAAACAGTCGCAAAAACAAGGCGTATGAAAATGCGCTGAGAAAAGCGGAGGATTGATCATGAACTTTTGGAACGAATATGCAGAAAAACACCCAAAAGCAGCAAAATGGATAAGAGAGGGCGGACTGTTTGTCATCGTTTCCAACGTCATCACAGTCTTTAAGTATCTGATACTTCAGTTCCTTCCCTATGCGTTTAAGGGACTCGGAGACAGAGCCTTTGGTTGGCCGGGAATTCCTGTTAACCTCTTCGGAGTTGATTTTAAATGGAACATCATTGGATACGATACCGCGCAGGGCGGACTTGCCTACTTCGCAGCCTATATGGTCGCAATGGTAATAGGTGAGTGTGTAAACTTCCCTATCCAGCGTAGCTTCGTATTTAGAAGCAAAGGAAATATCTGGTATCAGGCAATGTGGTATTTCATCGCATTCTGCGTGATCACCTGCATTGTAAACTCAATCAACTGCGCATGGGTCGCTGTAGCCGGACAGTTTGTTCCCGACTTCGTCTACAACATCGGAACAACCGTACTCAACGGCGGTGTCAGCATGGTGATCTTCTTCTTTGTTAATAAGATCATTTTCCCTGAGGGAGAAGCAAAGTAAAGAGTTATAAAGGATGATATGCAACAATCATCTCTATGTATTTGTGTAATACATAGAGATGGTTGTTTTTTTTATTCATTCCTGCAACAATCGTATTACGAGGTACTGTTATGAAATTGAAATACTTGAATTTGATACCTTTAGTGTTGTTTCCTTTAATTTATATATGTCGCATCAGCGTAATCGATCCGATGATCATCATTATAGCGCTTACAGTCATGAATATAGTTATCAGCCAAACTACGAATGCTTATGCAGTTTCATCAGCGATGCTGTTGGTTTCAACTGTAATAGGAATGGTCATTGCTACATATTGTTACTTCTACTTTATCAGTGCAGATAGTGAAACGCCTATTGTTGGTGCATTTTTTGCCATTGTCTATGGGATATTTGTTGTTCTTTTTGCCGGAATAGGTGCGGTGATCATTGCGGTTAAGAATAGACGGCAAAAATCATAATTCGAAGGTTGAATAAAAAGATTTAAAGAAAAAATAAGAAGGCATTCCATAACTTATTGCTATGGAATGCCTTTTCTTAGAACTGGAGCGGTTTTCACAAGTATTTTTTGTGTTAAAGAAATGTGAAAAAAGAGTGAAATAACAGACAATTTATTGATTGACCTAGCAATTGGTTATATAATTCTTAACAATAATCTTTGTTTCGTGTTCATTTAATTGAATGTCTAAATAAAAAACGCTTATAAAAAACTAAATAAGGAAGGAGAATACAATCGATGGGAAATATTAAGGGGAGCGCCGGAGATGGTATTGAATGGCATCAGAAAAAAACAAGGGATTATTTTATCAACTGTTTTGAAACTTATGATCATTTCCTTGAAATGTCTGATGACCTTATTTTTGCGTTGCTTAAATATGTCAACGATGAG
>JAFXTN010000025.1 GCA_017535785.1 Butyrivibrio sp.
AGGATTCTGAAGGTCGCCGAATTTCTTACCGTTAATCTCTTCCATCTTCTTAACGCCGTCCATAGCCTGAGCCATGATCTCGTCGTTAATCTTACGACCGTCCTCATAGTACTGTGTACATGCCTCTGTTGTGATTGTGAATCCCTGAGGTACAGGAAGACCAATACTTGTCATCTCAGCAAGGTTAGCACCCTTACCACCGAGAAGGTTACGCATTGTCATGTTACCTTCGTTGAACATATAAACCCACTTGTTCGCCATTGTTTTACCTTTCTTGCCATTCCTCTATAATGGCAACCTTTCATATATACATTTTTATTTATAACTACTGCGGTTCTTTTATCAAAAGTAAAAAGATGCAGTTAATTATCAAAGATCAGGACCTTGAGCCGGTACAAAACTGTCGAAGATGTAGATGTCGAAGTTAAGCTTGGCTCTGTCAAGCTCATCCTCACTCTTTATCGTCCATGCGGCAGTGACATTATGGTATAAATGTCTGCAAAGCCAAAGCGATAGATTATAAGGATATTTGTGATTGTAAGCAATGAAATCAGGCTTAGCAAACACATTAAGCATGAGATTCGTAAGTGCAAAATACAAAAAAGTATTGAATTCTTCAGGTTTTTCCTTATGGAACTCATCTGAGAGCTGTCCGCGCATAACTGTGGGATTATGTCTCTTATACCAAATAAGTCCGAGCGGATTGAAGGATTCGATACAATAAACACCCTTGTAATCTCTTAGAAGACTGTCAACCTTAGGGCATACCGAAAGGTCCTTAAGCTCTATCTTCAGCTCAACTATAAGCGGTATCTTGCCGTCTACAAGCTTAAGGAAATCTTCAAACTTAGGAATGCGTTCATCTGAATCAAGAAGCTTGAACTGCATAAGCTCATCGTATGTATAATCGATGACCTTGCCCTTTGCAGGTGTTCCGTCCGCATTTCTTGCAACTCTCTCAAGTGTGAAATCATGAAAGATAACGGGTACGCCGTCCTTGGAGAGCTGAACATCACACTCTATTCCGTATCCGGCGTCAACTGCCTTCTTAAAAGCAGCCATCGAATTCTCGGGAGCTTCACTGTTGTTATCATGAAGTCCTCGGTGAGCATATAAAACTTTGACATGGGGTTCTCTTGACGGCTTACAAATCATTCTGGGCATTATGAGAACAAAATAAAGTGCCGTCAGAATAACCAAAACAGCGCATAAAACCTCGAAAAAGAACATCCAAATCACTTCCTAATGTCATATTTTTAACGCGTCCGCTAAATATTTTACAGCCTAATTGTCTAATTGACAACAAAAAAATGAAGAAATATCAGTCATCTATATCAAAATTTTCCAAAATAGTCTTCTTTTTATCCGGACGTGTATCTCCGTGCTTTACCATAAGCATTGTTGCAAACGCAAGCATCGAGAAGATAAACGAATACGGAAACAGTGTTTTATATGAGATATGCTCAAGCAAAAATCCTGAGAAAATAGGTGTAAATACCTGAGCTGCCATTGAGAAAGTATAATACATACCGGTAAACTTACCGATATCTCCTGCCTTACACATCTCAACCACCATAGGATAAGAGTTTACATTGATAGATGCCCATCCGATACCTACCAAAACAAAGCATATATTAATAAAGAACGAAAAGCTGTGGAACATTCCCGCTGTTATATAACCCGTCGCCATAATGACTATTCCGATAAGGATCGTCTTTTTTCTTCCGATCTTACCGGATATAATGGCGATCGGAACATAGCTGAGTGTTGCAGCTACCGTTGCGACCAAAAGACATGTCGCATAAGCTCCGTCTCTGAGGTCCCATACTTCAACAACAAATCTTGAAAATGCAGTGGTCACTGCGTTGTAAGCCGTATACCAAAGAAAAACGGACATAAGAAGGAATAATAAGCTCTTCTCAACCTCTTTTGACACGGTTGTCTTTTCTCTGAAGGAGCTTCCCTCTTCTTCAAGTTCCTCTCCGAGTGAAAAAAGTCCGCCCTCTTCTTTTATCTTTTTCTTTATAACATTCTCTTTGATGGTAAAAACAAGAATGCCTATTCCGATAGCCATGCAGAGGATTACGCTGATAGTAAAAGGCATGTAGTTGGTTTCTGCGGGATTAGCTGCCTCTTTTAACAAAACCTTAGTCATAACAAGCACATATATACCGCCGAGCGTTCCCATAAGATTGATTATGGCGTTGGCCGAGCTACGGACCGGCGCGGGTGTCAGATCAGGCATTAGCGAAACTGCAGGTGATCTGAATATTCCCATTGAAATAAGAAGGAGTAAAAGAACTCCGATAAATATTAGAAGGTTTCCGCTGTTTCTGGCAACAGCAATAAGTATGTATAAGAATGCGATGGAAAGGACCGTACCTGTGATTATATACGGCATTCTCTTACCAATGCGGGTATCGGTCTTATCGGAAAGAGATCCGAAAAGCGGAAGAAGGAAAAGAGCCAGGACATTGTCCATTGCCATAACGGCTCCTGTCGCGGTCTCCCCAAGGCCGAATGTATACTTCAAGATCTTTGGGATCTCATTATCGTAAAATTGCCAAAATGCACAGATGGCAAGAAATGCAAATCCGATCAGTAAAGTTCTCTTGTAGTTAAGCTTCATTCTTATGTCCCCTTTACACTATTAATTAAGTACACATATTTTCATGCCTATATATAATATCTTATAATCACATCAAAAACAAATGGCGGCCGATATATTGCATTTTATGGAAGATTCTCCTATAATACGAACTGTTGCAAAGATAATTGATTTTATTAAGTGAGGCTATTTTTAATGATAAGTGCTAATAATGTAACTTTACGAGTAGGTAAAAAGGCTCTTTTCGAGGATGTAAACATCAAGTTCACCGAGGGGAACTGCTATGGTATCATCGGTGCCAACGGTGCAGGTAAGTCAACATTCCTTAAGATCCTTTCAGGACAGATCGAGACAACAAACGGTGATATCGCTATAACACCCGGTCAGCGTCTCTCCTTCCTTGAGCAGGACCACTTCAAATACGATAACGATGTTGTTCTTGATACTGTTATTGCAGGTAACGCAAGACTTTTCGAGATCAAGAACGAAAAGGATGCCATTTATGCCAAAGAGGACTTCTCTGATGAGGACGGTATCCGCGCAAGTGAGCTCGAGGCTGAATTTGCCGAGATGAACGGATGGGAAGCTGAGTCTGATGCAGAGTCTCTTCTCAACGGACTTGGAATAGAAACCGAGAACCACTACAAGCTCATGAAAGATCTTGACGGTAATCAGAAGGTCAAGGTTCTTCTTGCGAGAGCTCTTTTCGGTAATCCCGATATCCTCCTTCTCGACGAGCCTACCAACCACTTGGATCTTGATGCTATTGCATGGCTCGAGGAGTTCCTTATCAACTTTGAGAATACCGTTATCG
The DNA here is from genome assembly GCA_017535785.1 of Butyrivibrio sp. Lineage (GTDB taxonomy): Bacteria > Bacillota > Clostridia > Lachnospirales > Lachnospiraceae > Butyrivibrio. The sequence continues at coordinate 3,423 of JAFXTN010000025.1, forward strand.
TGGTATCTCATGACCGTTACTTCCTTAATAAAGTTTGCACATATATCGCAGATATCGACTACGGCAAGATCCAGCTCTTTGCCGGTAACTATGACTTCTGGTATGAATCTTCACAGCTCATGATCAGACAGATGAAGGAAGCCAATAAGAAAAAAGAGGAACAGATCAAGGAACTTAAAGAGTTCATCGCTCGTTTCTCTGCTAACGCAAGTAAGTCCAAGCAGGCTACTTCAAGAAAGAAAGCTCTTGAGAAGATCGAGCTTGATACTATCAAGCCTTCAAGCAGAAAATATCCTTATATTGATTTCAGACCCGAAAGAGAGATTGGTAACGAGGTACTTACAGTTGACGGAATCTCCAAGACCATCAACGGAGAAAAGGTACTTGATAACATCTCATTCGTTGTTCAGCACGATGACAAGATCGCATTTGTCGGCGGCAATGAGCTTGCAAAGACTACTCTCTTCCAGATCCTTACAGGTGAGATCGAGCCCGATGAGGGAACTTATAAATGGGGTGTAACTACATCTCAGGCTTATTTCCCCAAGGACAGCACTAAGGAATTCGACAATGACTACAATATCACAGAGTGGCTTACAGGCTATTCAGAGATCAAGGACGCTACATACGTAAGAGGTTTCCTTGGACGTATGCTCTTTGCCGGTGAAGACGGTGTTAAGAAGGTTAAAGTCCTTTCCGGAGGAGAAAAGGTTCGTTGTCTCCTTTCAAAGATGATGATCAGCGGTGCAAACTGTCTCATTTTCGATGAGCCTACAAACCACCTCGACATGGAATCAATCTCCGCTCTTAACGACGGAATGATCAAGTTCCCCGGAGTTGAGCTTTTTGCTTGTCGTGACCACCAGGTAGTTCAGACTACAGCCAACAGAATAATGGAGATCCTTCCCGACGGAACACTTGTTGACAAGCGCTCTACCTATGATGAGTATCTTGAAAGCGACGAGATGGCAAGAAAACGTACAGTTTATAATACAGTAGCTGAGGAAGAGGAAGACGACTGATAAAGTTATCTTTTCTATATATTAAGGAGGAGCAATTATGCAAACATTTAGTCCTGTAAAAGAAGGTAAGGTTCGTGAGATCTATGATATCGGTGAAAACCTGATCATGGTAGCAACAGACAGAATCTCTGCTTTCGATGTAATTCTCAAAAACAAAGTAACCAAGAAAGGTGCTGTTCTTACTCAGATGTCCAGATTCTGGTTTGATTACACCAAAGACATCGTGGCTAACCACATGATCAGCGTAGATACAGCTGATATGCCTGAATACTTCAGAACACCTGATTTCACAGGAAACAGCATGCTTTGCAAAAAGCTCACAATGATCCCTGTTGAGTGCATCGTCCGCGGATATATCACAGGAAGCGGCTGGGCAAGCTACAAGGAAAACGGAACCGTATGCGGAATCAAGCTTCCCGAGGGTCTTAAAGAGTGCGACAAGCTCCCTGAACCCATCTACACTCCCAGCACAAAGGCTGAGATTGGTGATCACGATGAGAACATCGATTTCGAAAAGAGCGTTGAGGTTCTTGAAAAGGAATTCCCCGGCAAGGGTCTTGAGTACGCAACCAAGATCAAGGATTGCACTATTGCTCTTTACAAGAAATGTGCTGACTACGCTCTCACTCGCGGCATCATTATCGCTGATACAAAGTTTGAGTTCGGTATTGATGAAAACGGCAACGTTGTTCTTGCAGATGAGATGCTCACACCTGACAGCTCACGTTTCTGGCCTGTAGACGGCTATGAGCCCGGACACGGACAGCCTTCATTTGATAAGCAGTTCGTTCGTGACTACTTAAAGGCTAATCCCGAGTGTGACTACAATCTTCCTCAGGATGTCATCGATAAGACAATAGCTAAGTACCTCGAAGCATATAAGCTTCTTACAGGAACTGAACTTAACGTATAATAATTGATACAAAAACTAACGGCTTGAGTACATCACGTACCCAAGCCGTTTTTTTAATACATTTCTTTGATGATCCAATGATCAGTCACTTTCATATTTTACGAGCTTATCAAATATGATCCTGTACTCTCCGCCACCCTTAAATTCAAAGATTATATCTCCGGAATCCTCAGTGCCTTCCACAAAGCCTGCCACACCTTTTATCTCCATTTTTACCTCATCATTTTTATCTACCCCGATAAGCTTGTGATCGGGAGTTGTGTAATACAGGAAATCGGTTAATGTGTCATAAGCAAGACTCGGACAAACATCCGGTCCGCCTTCATATGAATATATTCGCTCAATGGCATCTCCGCTTACATGGTATATATCCTTCCCTTCCGTGGAAAGCCATATATTATTAGCTTCATCATCCGAAACGATCTCGTAAATGGGATCATCTCCTTCTTTTAGGATCACATCTCCTGCTTTTCCGTCTATCCATGTGGCATAGTGAATATCGCCTTCGTTTGTATACAGAAACTTATAATCGTCTTTATCTTTGGCCACGGTTCCAACCGTCTCTTCTATCTCGTTTTCTGCAAACGGAACAGTATTCATATCCTTATCAAGCCAATAATAAGGACCTCCACTGAAGCCCTCATCGCAAATAACGATCCCGTCAAAAGAATCTTCTAAGATAAAATGCGCATAACTATCTATATCCATATTTGCTTTAGGATAGATCTCGGTTTTTACTCCCGAAGCGGAATAAATAAGCTCACATCCATTATCTCCGGCAGTATGACAATAAATTTTATTATGGTCATTTATAAGCATTTTATTCTCATCGACATTTAAATAGATCTCAGTATAATCAGGTTCATTAGCAGAATATATTTCATCAAATTTTCCATCATGAAGACAATAATATTTATCCCCATCGTATAGCGGTCTTAGATAAACAGTCTTTCCATCATTGCTCATACTGAGGATTTCATAATAATCATAACCAAGATCATACTCATAAATTGGATTATCTTCTTTATCGAATACACAGATCTTGTACTTCTGATCACCATTATATACGTCATACCATGCTTCTTCTGTACAAATATACCCCGAATTAGGGGACATTGCAGCGTATGTGACCTGGTTTACGGATTTATGTGTCATGGTGGTCCTATTTAGAAGGTCATTGACCTTTAGCTTCATGTCATCATCAATATAATACAGCGTACCGCCGTAATAACTGCAGGCGTATCCTATAGCATGATCGATATATTCCGTAGTCAGATCTTCGCAGTTTATAAAATAAAGATTATTATCATTATCAATAACTACGCCGATGTGACCTGCGGGGATAAAGAGCATGTTGCTGAGATTATTTTTAAATTCATCGTTTACTACGCCCCTATTGTTATATAAAATGCCATTATTTTGAGCAAGCATCACTTCTTCCGAGTCATTGTCGATAAATTCGGATACAACGGGGCTTTTAAAAGAATAATAAATTGACCAGAAATTGGGAATGATAAAAAAACATCCCATGAATACGAACAACACAATAAGAACGATCGTAGTCAGCTTTACTTCTTTCTTATTTTCCGGGTTTCTTATTATCTTTAATGTTTCTTTTATCTTTTCTATAAAAAGAAAAGGATTCTTTTTAGGCTTCTTTTCAGGCTCTTTTTCCAAAAACTCAGCTATTTCCTGCCTGGAGTAATTGATCTCACCTGCCACGACGGGAGCCTTCAATTCCGGGATTTCCACCTTTTCCCAATCTGTGTCATCCATTTTCATAATGGGACTTCCGCAGATCGGGCAATACTTCGCTCCCTCATTAAGTTCATGACCGCAATTATAGCATTTCATTAGTCTTTCCTTTTTCCGCTTATGTATTCTAATTGATTATAATATCAGGGTAATGAACTGACAATAGCGATAGCAGGATTGTTTACAACGCTTTCGCCTATTTATAAACTATTCCTAAAACTTCTAAGAAATCTATGAAATCCCACCCAAAAGCTAATGGTGGGAACTTAAGAGACGATATATAGAGTGAAGGAGGAAAGGGAACATGAATAACCTTTCAGAATTATAAAGTACCGTCACTGCGGCAGGATCCCGGTGGCGGTACTTTTTTATCTTTCTTTATGTATTTAAGCTGTTGAGCTAAGTCATATGCTCTTTTTTCTAAGCTTCATTCTCGTACGGATTAACCGGCTGTTCCGGCAATCCTCTCTTTGTCAGGATCTGGATCACGAGTCTCACGATACCTATCAGTATCAGATATGTTCCAACTGTAATAGATTTACCGTAATTAAGGCGCTGAGGCATAAATAACGTGATTATACCAAGGTTAAGGTTGATAACGGCAATCGTGATCATCCAGAATATTCCGCCCCTTTTGATGGTATCCTTGTGCTTAACTATAAAGAGCACACTGGCAACCGCAAGGTAAAAGAAAATAATTGAAACAAGTGCATTGGTCCACTTCGGTATTCTCTCAATATTGGAAAGTATAAAGACCATAAAGCTTAGTACAAATATGTGGAATACCATTCGGCCACGCTTAATAAAGGCTTTTTCCTCACGAAGACCGGCTTTAACAAGTCTTGTAGAGCTCCATATCGCAATAGAAAGCGCAACTCCTCCGCCTATAAAGTTATAGACAGCCTGCGGTGTGGCAAGGAATATAATACCCAGTAATATAAGAAAGACATCGATGATACCTTGCTGCGTCTTAAGAGCTTCAAGGATCCTTATCTTCTCGAATTCGCGCCACAGAGAACCGAAGAACTTACCCAAAAGGATCTTGGTCTTGCTCTCAGCTCCCGCTGCTGAAAGGATGATCGTTCCAAAATCATGGATCCCGCTCTTTGAAATATCTTCAAGCGAAACTGCTCCGCCCGATTTCATCGAATCAAACATATCCTTGGTAAAGGACTTACGCTGTTCCATTGTGGCGTTACCGATCCAATCATCAATGACCCTGTTAAGTCCGGCGCTCTCTTCAGTCACATGCTTTTTGGCAACAAAATGGTCGCCCTCAACCTGCCAGGTCATACCCGAATGCTGCAAAAACTTGCTTGCATCGCTGGCAACGATCTTATGCGCAACTGGCAGTTCAAAGAGCATTCCGACAATACTGTACGTCGGGATGATATGAGTAAGCTTCCATTTGATATCTTCAAACTTCTTCATATCGATAAGCTCAGGGCAAAATCCCGGGCCGTCATTGCTGTAGATCTGCTTTATCCTGTCCTGAACTTCATCGGATATATGCATTGCGGCATAAAGAGCCAGATTACCGCCCTTCGAATGTCCGCCTACATACACATCACCTGAGTACTTATTCAGGATATGATTAAGATATTTAACAGCAGCTTTCTGCGCCTTTATCTCTTCAAAGCTGATCTGGAAATCCATTCTCCAGTCATCGATCTCCATCGTGGTTCCTCTGAACACAACAAACAATGCACCCGGAAGATGCACTGTAAAAGCAGTGATCATCATATCTCTCTCGGTATCTTTGATATCAAGATAGTCGGAAAGACGAAGCTCACCAAATCTCTTGGAAAATCTCATATAGTAAGGCACCCAGCCAAAGTCTGTCCTAGGCGCACCTTCCATGGGATTATTCTTTATAAACTCTTCGGATGCTTTTTTTATGCTGACACTTCCCTCTTCATCCTTACCGGGAACAATCCCGGCAAGATCATTGTAAACAAGAAGAGAAAGCGCAAGATTATCAACTTCGTTAAAAGGCGATCTTCCAAAAGTCAGATCTCCGCGCCATTTTATATAATTGATCAGATTCGCCATATTTTGCTCCATCGTCCGTGAAATCAAAACCTATTTCTATTATATATAAAAAAGGAACCGCATTCAAAATGAACACGATTCCTCATATTTATCTGATCAAAAAATTCAGATCAAAGAGCTTTCTTGATCGCAGCAAGAAGATCATCATACTCTTCGAAAGCAGGAAGCTCAGGATAATCTGCCTTGATCTTGTCCGTTGAACGGAAAAGGAAGCCAGCCTTTGAAGCCTGGATCATAGCAAGGTCGTTGTAGCTGTCGCCGCTTGCGATGGTCTCATAGCCGATAGACTGAAGAGCCTTAACAGTTGTAAGCTTTGAATTCTCGATTCTCATCTTAAAGCCTGTGATCTCTCCGCTGTCCGCAACCTCGAGTGAATTGCAGAAAATTGTGGGCCAGCCGAGCTTCTCCATAAGAGGAGTTGCAAACTGTGTAAATGTATCACTTATGATGATGACCTGAGTTGTCTTTCTGAGCTCATCAAGGAACTCTTTTGCTCCCGGAAGGGGATCGATCTTAGCGATGGTCTCCTGGATCTCCTTAAGGCCAAGTCCGTGCTCCTTAAGGATTCCGATCCTCCAATTCATAAGCTTATCATAATCGGGTTCATCCCTGGTTGTCTTCTTAAGCTCGGGGATTCCGCTCTCTTTAGCAAATGCGATCCAAATTTCGGGGACTAAAACGCCCTCAAGGTCCAAACAAACGATGTTCATAATAATACTCCTATCTAAATTACTATTCCGAATAAACAATCCAATGACGATTTTAACACATTAAAGCATCATAGACAACAAAGAAAATCCCTCATCTTACATTAATTCAAATGCAAGATGAGGGTACATTTTACCAGTGAACCTGCCATCTTCCCGAATACTCCGTGTTAGTACTGAGCTTATGCTCTGCAGTTCCTCCTTGCTTGTCCTTATCCTTTTGTTTGGAAAGCTCTTTTACAAAAAGCTCCTTGTCAAAAGGAAGCTCTATCTTGCGGTCAAGCCAAGTTGAAAGATATGCGGCATTACTGATAGTCAGAGAATTGATTCCGTCATATCCCGGAGCGATAAGCTCTTTTCCTGTTAAAAGATGGTCCGTAAAGTTCTGAAGTATCTTGATATGGCCATTGTTATCCGCTCCGAAAGAAAGCTCTATCTTACTTACCTTCTCATCTGTGACAAAGCCGTACTTCTCCTGCCTAAGGAGCTCTTCATCCCTGTGCAAAAGAAACAGCTTAAGCTTTCCGTCCTCGGCAACAGCCTTACCCATTGTTCCCGATATCTCTATCCGGTTTGTTCCGGGATACTCACCTGTAGAAGTGATAAACACGCCTGTTGAACCGTTAGGATACTCAGCGTATATCGTCGCATCATCCTCAACCGCTATATCATGGAAATGACCTTTGATACAGTGCGCCTGTATACTTGATGGCATTCCGATCATCCACTGCCAGAGATCTAAGTTATGTGGGCACTGATTGATAAGTACTCCGCCGCCTTCACCTTTCCATGTAGCTCTCCATCCCGCAGAATCGTAGTAGCCCTGCGTTCTGTACCAATTGCTGATTATCCAGACAAAACGCTTTATCTCTCCAAACATTCCGATAGCGATATAGTAACGAAGCGCCTGATAAAGCGGGTCCGTTCTTTGGTTGAACATGATACCGAATGCTTTACCGCTCTTCTTTGCTGCTTCATTCATTCTTTCAACAGAAAGTGTATCTACACCGGCCGGCTTCTCAGTAAGTACATTCCATCCGTGCTCAAAAGCTTCTTCTGCGATTATTGGATGAAGATAGTGAGGAGTCGCGATAAGAAGAACATCGCCGACCTTCGCCTTTATCAGCTCATGATAGTCCTCATAATACTCAATATTATCGCCGTATATTTCCTTTGCAGCCTCTATCTTTTCATGATCAGCGTCGCAAAGCGCGGCAAGGGTTGCCCCTTTAACCGCGCCTTCAAAAAGCTTACCCGCATGAACACTTCCCATATTACCGATACCGACAATAGCAAACTTGATCATTTAAGCTTCTCCGTCTTTTATTTATAATTTCCTACAGTAAAAGATTCATCTGCGAAATTCTCAACGCTCTCTTTTTTCTCATAGAAATGAGGAGCCTTATTAACGATAGTTCCTGTATGAGCAAATTCAGAATCCATCGAAATAGGCATCTCAACCTGTTTTTTCATGATGCCGGCAGCATATATTGCTGTGATAAGTTCAATGGTTCTTTTTCCGTCCTCACCTGTGATAAGAGGTCTTGTTCCGTTCTCAAGCGCTGTAAGATAGTCATCTATCTCACCTGTGTGTCCCTCATATTTAAGATCGGGAATACTGTTATAGTAATCTGTGATCTCTTTTATAAGTTCAGTATTTCCACCCTCTTTAGGAAAACCGTTGGCCTGACCGATCTCAGCTTTTACATCAAAAGGAACGGAAATCTTAGCTTTTTCGCACTGAAGAGAGATTCCCTGCTCCTCGCCGTGATGAACAACCGAGCTTAAGATCCTAGCCATGCTGTTGTCCTTGTACTTAACACATGCTACGGAAATATCCTCTACCTCAGCATTGTCGTGCATTACGTTTGAAAGCATTGCGATCACCTCTGTGGGTTCGCATCCCATCATCCAGTTGAGCATATCGATATGATGAACGGCATGATTGAGTGTGGGGCCGCCGCCCTCTTTTTCCCATGTTCCTCTCCACCAGAGGTCATAATATGAATGAGCTCTCCACCATGCGGATTCTACCTCTGCAAAGCAAAGCTTTCCTGCAAGTCCGCTGTCAAGGAGCTTCTTAAGCTTATATACGCCGTTTCTGAATCTGTTCTGAGCTATCGCACCGAGTACTACACCGTTCTTTTTCTCAGCTTCAAGCATCTCATTGCACTCCTCAATGCTGGCTGCCAAAGGCTTTTCACAAAGTACGTTGCAACCTGCATTCATGCTGTCGATACTGATCGAGCTGTGAACATAAGGAGGTGTACAAACATGTACAACATCAATCTTTACATCAGACTCAAGCATGCTTTTATGATCAGCAAAGATCTCGCAGTCTTTGATCTCGTATTTCTCTTTCATCGCCTCGGCTTTTTCGGGATATATATCGCAAAGAGCAACAATCTTACATCTTTCGGGAAACTCAAGAAGTCCCTTAACGTGCATGTTTGCAATATTACCTGTTCCGACTATTGCTACATTTATCATTAGTATGTTCTCCTATCGCTTATTATTTTCAAGGATATTGCGCTATCATGAACGGCGACTTAAGTCTACCGCCTGCATCTGCGCTCTGACGCAAAGCTCTGCAGCCTTAAAGGCATGAGCCTGTGTCATCGCATTCTCTGTTCTGTTGATACAATCAAGGATCAGCTGTCCGAAGAAAGGATATCCTACCTTACCTGCAACCTCAAAGTGCTGCTCTCCGTCCTTATTAACAAGAAAAACGTGATCTGTCGTTCCGTCATTTGTTCCGACATTTACGTACTTACGGATCTCGATATATCCATCGGTTCCGATGATAAAGGTACGTCCGTCTCCCCAAGTTGAAAGTCCGTCCGGAGTAAACCAATCCACTCTGAAGTGCTGTGTTGCGCCGTTGTCGCCAACAATGATCGCATCACCGTAATCATCAAGTCCCGGATGATCGGGATGATTATAATTGGCAACCTCACTGTAAGCGACGTGCGCGTTCTCTTCTCCGCAGAAGAATAAGAACTGTTCTATCTGATGGCTTCCTATATCGCATAGGATTCCGCCGTATTTTTCTTTTTCAAAAAACCAATCGGGTCTTCCCTTAGGATCTCCGATCCTGTGAGGTCCGAAGCCGTCTACATGAACAGGCTTTCCGATAAGACCTCTTTCTATGAGTTGTCCTGCATATACAGCCGATTCCACATGGATTCTCTCGCTGTAGTAAACCATGTACTTCTTACCGGTCTCGGCTACTGTCTTCTTGGCTTCCTCAAGCTGTTCCAAAGTTGTGAGAGGAGCCTTGTCTGTAAAATAGTCTTTCCCCGCTTTCATAGCCCTGATCCCCAAAGGGCATCTTTCGCTGGTAACAGCTGCAGAGCAAACAAGCTTAACTTCAGGGTCATCCAAGATTTCTTTTTCGCTTTTGGCAACCTTAACTCCGGGATAAGTCTTTACAAAATTTTCAACTCTATTCTCATCGTCGTCATATACCCACTTAAGAGTTGCTCCGGCTTCGATAAGACCGTTACACATTCCGTATATATGTCCGTGATTAAGTGCAATTGCAGCAATGCAGAACTCACCGTCTTTAACAACAGGGCTCGGCTTCCCCTTTGGTGCATAATTCATTCCGTCTTGTTTACTCATCTTCTCTCCTTAAAAATGCGGGGTGACAGTATAAACGCTGCCATCCCCGCTTAAATTAAATTAAATTCATTTTGGAAAAATTATTACTGCTTTCCTTCGTAGTACTCTGTACGCTCGTCGATGATAGTATCGATACCGATGCTCTTGAGCTCATCCATGTACTCCTGGTATGTAGCATCGAACTCAGCCTCAGGACATGTTACAACCTTAACCTGATAATCATCCTTTGCGATGTTGAGGTCAGTGATAAGATCTGCTGTTGAAGGTGATGTCCAAGAAGCATCGTGGATAACATTTCCTTCAAGAGCAAGCTCATAGTTCTGTAATACGTAATCTTCGAAGCCGGGAGCTTCTTTAGCTGTACACTTGTTGAAGTCCTCAACAGACTCGAAGTATCCCTGGTTACCTGTAAGGAAGATATCTGTACGGATCCAGTCCTTATCCTGTGCATTGAACTCAGCATCGATTACCTGAGGTACGCCGTCAACCATGTTATAGTTCTCGCCCTCAAATCCGTGATAAAGAACGAATCCACCTTCTTTTGTGCACATCCAGTCAAGGTATGTCATACAAGCCTCAACCTTCTCTTCGTCTGCAGTCTTAGGGCAGAATGCGATAAGACCACCCTCGCCGTAGCCTGCGTTGTATACCTGTCCGTCGTTTACGTTTGCAAACTGAGGGATAGAAACGAAGTCAGCATCTGAAACATTCTCTCTGAGTGTCTTAAGAAGTGAACCACGAAGAACGTCAACGTTACCGTTTACACTGTACTCAGCAAAGCAAAGCTTACCAGATACGATCTGGCTCTTGAAGTCATCTTCCTTAAGTGTGTAGTACTCATGATGAAGAAGTCCGTTGTTGTAGAGCTTATTCATGAACTTATAGTAGTCACGCATACCGGGATCATAGTAATCCTGGATAACTTCCTCACCGCCGCCGCAGATATTGTTCTTGAGAGGATCGTTGGCGATCTTTGAGAATACTTCCTTTAAGTTCCAGCCGTTCCAGATGATAGCACCAACTGCATTCTTGTCGCCGTTGGGATTCTCATGAACCATCTTGTCAAGGCAGTTGTAAAGCTCATCGGGACTCTTGGGAACTTCAAGTCCGAGCTTATCAAGAAGGTCTTTACGAATGAAGTAGTTACTCTTTGCTGTTGTCGCTCTTTTTGCTACGATTCCGTAAAGTGCTCCGTCTGAGTTACGTCCGATATCAAGAACATCGCTTCCGATATAAGCTCTTAAGTTCTGAGCCTGATCTTTTCCGTCTACAAACTCTGAAAGATCCCATGTTCCACCCTGGTTAAAATAGTCTTCTGCATAAGCATATGTGTATGTAAGTGTAAGGTCAGGTGCCTCTCCTGCAGGTACAAGTGCCTGCATCTTAGTAACCTCATCCCATCTGGGAACGGGTACAAACTCTACATTGATACCAACCTTGTTCATCTGTTCGTTAACATACTTGGTCCACTTGTTGTCTGTGATAGTGGAACCGTCAGGCGCATTACTTCTGTCGAAAAGCTCTACAGTGATAGTTACGTTATCAAACTGCTTAGAGCCGTAAGTTGTCTGATACTTACTGGGTGTATCAGTTTCGGCAGTGTCCTGTCCTCCCTCATCTTTTGTGTCAGCTGTGTTTGTGCTTGGTGTGCCCGCCTCAGGCTTATTCTCGATGCCGCACCCCGCAAGCATGGTAGTTGCAAATACTGTTGCAAGTACCAAAGAAATAACTCTCTTTTTCATATTTTGCTCCTTTCGCATTTATAAAAGCTAAGACAGGATCAGCCTTTGACTGAACCGATCATAACGCCCTTAACAAAGTACTTCTGCAGCCATGGATAAACCAAAAGGATAGGCATTGTAGAAACCGCAACTGTTGCCATCTTAAGTGACTGCGTCATAACCTGAGTACCGATACCCTCCACGTTGGCGCCTGAGTTGTTGAGCTCTCCTTCAAACAGAAGGCTCTTGAGTCGTAGCTGTAATGTATATTTCTCAGGACTCTTGATATAAAGAAGTGCATCGAAATATGTGTTCCAATATGCAACCGCATAGAAAAGTCCGATTGTAGCAATGATAGGTATCGAAAGAGGAAGCACGATCTTAAACAGTATCGTCATATAAGAAGCACCGTCAATTCTTGCAGCCTCCGACAAACTCTCCGGAAGATTTCTGAAGAAAGTACGCATAACGATAAAGTTAAATACATTGATCGCCTGAGGTAAAAACAGCGAAAGCAATGTGTCATACATTCCAAGGCTCTTTACTACAATGAATGTCGGGATCATACCGCCGCTGAAATACATTGTGAAAAGAATGAAAACAGTGAACGTTTTTCTTCCCGGAAGATCCTTGATCGACAATGCATATGCCGCAAAGATCGTAAGTATAAGTGAAAGTGCCGTTCCGAGCACCGTTACTATAGTTGTTGCTCTCATAGCAAGCCAGATCTGTGTCTTACCAAGGATCTGCCTGTAAGCATCAACATTAAAATCAATGGGATAAAATGTAACCTTACCCGATAGAACCGCATTGTATCCGCTCATTGAATATGCAAGCACGTTTAAAAACGGATACAGACAGATAAAACCGATTATAAAAAGTACAATTCCGTTTATGATAAGTCCTACCGACAGTTTTTTCTTTGTCGTCATATAAGCCTCCTAGATTAGATGATTCCGTCTTCGCCGATGAGCTTGGCAAATTTATCTGCAAGAACAAGTACGATGATGTTAAATACAGACTGGAAAAGTCCGATCGCTGTAGAATCACTGTACTTTGCTCTCTCAATACCTATTCTGTAGGTATATGTACTGATAACTTCGGATACACCAAGTACCTTCTTGTTACCGATAAGAAGAGGTGCTTCCAAACCAATGGTCATCATCTTGGAGATCTGTAATATGAGCATTGTTACTATGACTGATTTGATCGACGGAAGTGTTATATAGATAAGTCTCTGGAACTTTGTGGCACCATCGAGATAAGCAGCTTCATACAAGCTCTCATCAACACCTGTAAGTGCTGCGAGATAAATGATGGTTCCCCATCCTATCTCTTTCCATACATTACATATAACGTAGGTAACAACCCACCATGTATTGTCGGAAAGGAACGGAATGGCTTTAAAGCCTGCTCTCTCAACGATCATGTTGATCGTTCCATCTGTTACAGAGAACATGTTTACTGAAATAGCTGCAACAACTACCCAAGAAATGAAGTGAGGAAGATAAAGAATTGACTGTGTTACTCTCTTGAATACTGCGCTTCTGACCTCATTGAGCATAAGAGAAACGATGATGGTCAGAGGAAAACTAACAAGCAGTGTTGCGAAATTAAGAATAAGTGTGTTTCGTACAGCGAGCCAAAAGTTCTTATTGGCAAAAAGCTTATTAAAAACTTTTAATCCGCACCAAGGACTGGCAAGTACTCCCTTAAAAACGTTGTAGTCCTTAAACGCAATGGTTACGCCATACATAGGTATGTATTTAAAGATGACGTAATAAGCCACTATAGGAACAAGCATCAGATATAACCAGCGATAATTCCATATTTTGGCCAAAAGCTTACGATTATCCTTCATAAAAGCCTCCCAAAATTTATAAATGTTTTTTGCTGGCTTAAATATAACAAAATGACATCTAAATTCCGTCCACTTATTTGATAAGAACTTTGCGCCAAATAACTTAATGAAAAATAGCATTAAGCGATATTTATTCGGTATTTAGGCGTTTTTGGGCAAAAGTGCGCTAAAATATATATTTTTTACATCAGAAAACGCAATATTTTCTCATTGAACAATGTACGTTTTCACGATATAATACATTTATTCAAAAACAGGGAGAAAAAATATGGAACAGAAAAGGCGAAGATCCTACCATTCACTGGGCGCAGAGCTATTATGTGAGATAAAGAATGTTAGCGCTCCGTTTGATCAAACTACAGACATGCACAATCACACCAATCATGAGATCCTCATCGTAAAAAACGGAAGGCTCAATCTTTTTACAGATCATGCCGGAATTGAATTGACACGCGGAGATATCGCTCTCATCCCCATGTATAAGTTCCATCGCGGCGAAATACTGACTCCCGAAGAATACGACAGGATCGTTATAAACGTGACCGAGAACATCTTGGAAGAAGCTTCATATGAGCAATACGATCTGAACAAATGCTTTAAGCCATATAATGATAAGCACATCCATACTGCTCATCTGACCGAGGAAGAGCTTGAAGAGATCGACAGATACAGTTCTATGTTAAAAGATAACCTGTTCAGCTCTACACCTGAATCGGAAATCCTTACAGATGCATATTTTAAGCTGATACTTGTTCTGATAAACAAAAAGTACAGAAAAAACGAATTTTCTCTTGCTGAAGACAAGATGCCCGATATCGTAAAGAGGACCTTTAACTATATAGATAAGCATCTTACGGAAGAGATCACTCTCAAGGCTTTGGAAAACGAGATCCACAACAACGGTACCTACATCTCAAGATGTGTAAAAAAGATATCCGGACTTTCGATCTCCCAATATATCATAGCCAAAAGGATCGCACTTGCCTGCAGACTTCTTCGCGAAGGCAACACGGCTAACGAAGCTTGCTACCAATCGGGCTTTAATAATTACTCCAACTTCTCTCGTACTTTTTCAAAGCAAGTCGGAGTATCTCCCAAACAGTTCCAGATAGAATACAGAAAAGGCGTTATCGCTAACGTATAAATAATATAAAAAGCCTTCGGTTCTACATATCATCTCTAATGTAAAACCGAGGGCTTTTTTAACGTCTTATTGTTTCATTGCCTTATCATCTTATGTTTTCAGAAGAATAAACTGAATCCCACTTCTCTGTTCTTTCATCGATGATGTCCTGTCCGCCTGATGAAAGATAATCGGAAAGACCAGCTTCCCATGTAGCATCAAATTCTGCTGTAGGTGCCTTAACCGCATTGTCGAAGCAAGTATCTCTCTTAGCTGTAAGAGTATCACCTGCGCCGCTCTCAGATTCGATATCTCCGACATTTACATTGATACCGATCCTTGTATCTGTCTTAGCGATCTTATCTGCATCAAGGATATCCTGAGGATCTATGCCAGCATATGTATGAGCGAGTGACTTATCTGTAAGCTCCTGGTTTGTAAGCTTAAGTCCGTTACATGTAATTGTATAGTCAATGTTCATTCCGGAATTCTGAATAGCATCTCCTGTTGCAGCAAGGATCTCATATCCGCCGTCATCAAGAGTCTTATGGGTCACACCCTCTTCTCCTACCTGAAGGAACTCGATAACCTCAGGGCTTGAAATGTAATCAAGATAAAGCATGGAAGCAAGAGGCTCATCGTTGGTTGCAGGGAAGAAGATCTTTCTGTCGATAGGACCTGCAAGGAACTTATTGTGTCCGCCCTTCTTATCCTCAAAAGGATCGATAGCGATGTACTTGGCATCATCGCCTACAAGTCTCTTAAGGTTTGCAGCGATGGAATCCTCACCGTTTCTCCAAGGATAATCCCAGTTATGTGTAAATGCTCCAACATATCCGGCCTTCATCATGTCATCCTCTGTTGAGTCACCGGATCCGTAGAGATAGAAATCCTTCCACAAAAGTCCTTCGTTATACCACTCGTTAAGAAGCTTAACGCCGTCCTTTGTTCCGTTCTGGCAGATTTTTCTGTCATCAAAACCGTTTACATAGTATTCCTTATCAGACATATCGGGATCAAGGAAAGACTCGATAAGAGTAGCTGCTCTCCAGCCCACATCATATGATACTGAATAAGGAACCATCTTGTTTGCATCAGATCCGAGAAGTGTGTCCGCATTCTCCTTGAAAGCAACAAGGACCTCATGGAACTCCTCTTTTGTCGTAGGCTCTTTTAAGTTGAGCTTATCAAGCCAGTCCTTACGGATAAATGTGATAACACGGTTCATGTTGGCAAGCTTTGCTTCGATAGCCCATGTTGTTCCGTCGTTAAGATCTGAATTCCAATAAAGATTGGTCTCACCGAGCCAGTTCCAAAGATTGGGAAGCTCGCTCTTATAGTTGTCGATATAAGGTCTCATATCGATGATCGCATCCATATCCGCATAAGCTTTAACTGTAGGATATGAATAGGTTACGCATACATCGGGAGCTGTTCCTGCAGCAAGCTGAGTGTTGATCTCATCAACCTCTGTCCAACGAGGGATAGCAACAAACTCAACTTCTACGTTGTGCTTTTCAAGCATTCCCTTTTTGATGTACTCTGTGTAAACGTTGTTTGTAGGGTCTGAACCGCCGTCGTTGTTACGGTCATAAACCTCTACTGTGATGTGTCTTGTCTCGGCAAATTTGCCGTCTGTAAGCTCTGATGCTGCACCTTCTGCCTGAGCTGATGCTTCACCCGCATCGCTTCCCGAAGGTGCCGCAGGAGCTTCCCCACCTGTTTTACCGCATGCAGCAAGTGAAAGAGTCATTGCACATGCAAGTAAGAATGATAAAACCTTTTTCTTCATCTTATACCTCCCATTTATATATTTTTTTATTAAGAACCCCACTTATTCCTTAACCGCTCCCAAAGTAACTCCGGAAATGAAGTACTTCTGAAGGAAAGGATAAACACAGATAATAGGAACCGTTGAGAACATTACTATGGCGCACTTTATAGCCTCGTTCAGACCGGGAGTCGTGAATCCCTCCTGCGTTGCCACTTCAACGGCATTGATGTTCTTCAGGATGTTATACAAAAGAAGCTGCAAAGGATACAGATCCTTGTTCTTTATATACATAAGAGCATCCGAGTATCCGTTCCATCTTCCGACCGCATAGAACAATGCAAGCGTAGCCATAACAGGCTTGGAAAGCGGTACGTAGATACTCATCAATATCCTTATAAAGCTCGCTCCGTCGATCATCGCCGATTCCCTCAGTGATTCGGGAATTCCGTAAAAGAAGCTTCTCATGATGATGACGTTATATACGCTCATACAGCTTGGAATGATCAGCGCCCAAGGTGTATCCAACATTCCGATCCTAAAGAGCAAAAGATAGTTCGGAATGATACCTGCGTTAAAAAACATTGTGATAGTCACAAATATATTGATCGCTTTTCTGCCTTTGAGCTCATCGTAGATCAAAGGATATGCACAAAGCATCGTCATAACTAGTGAAAGCACTGTGCATCCCAAAGTAAGGAACGCTGTCCATACGAAAGCTCTTATGTACTTGGCATCTTTAAGTACATGCATATATGCATCTGCGTTAAAGCCCTTGGGTAACAGATATACTTCTCTTCTGATCAGATAATCCGTACCAGAAAATGATTTAGCCAAAAGATTTATCATAGGGATGATACATAACAAGGAAATGATCACGCAGATAAGTATAAATATCGCATCCCCAATCTTACTACCGGTGGAATGTACCACTCTGTTCTCTTCCATTTAACTTACCTCCTACCATATTCCGCGTTCGCCAAACTTCCTCGACAACCAGTTGGCGCCTAACAGGAAGAATACATTTACTACAGATTGGAATAAACCAACCGCGGCGGTAAGAGAAAACTGAGAACCTTTGATACCTGCCTTGTATACGTATGTAGCGATAACTTCAGCTTTTTCAAGTACTGTGGGATTTGCCATTGCAAACGGCCTGTCAAATCCGGAACCAATGATATTACCAAGCGCCATGATAAGAAGCACGATTATGGTAGATCTGATCCCCGGAAGTGTTATATGCCACATCTTCTGGAATCTCGAAGCGCCGTCGACGCTTGCGGCTTCGTACAGATCAGGTGATATACCGGCGATCGCTGCGAGATAAATGATTGAATTCCATCCAAAGCTCTGCCAGATTCCGAGGCCTATATAAGTCCTCACCCAGTTACCGGGTTCACCGAGGAAATTGATCGATGTTCCTCCGAGCTTTTCGATAAACAGATTTACAAGTCCCGTAGAGGGAGCAAAAAGCTGCAATGCCAAACCGTAGATAACTACCCATGAAAGGAAGTGTGGCATGTATGTGATGGTCTGCACCACCTTTTTAAATTTCTTTACTCTAAGCTCATTTAAGATAAGAGCAAATATGATCGGAACGGGGAAACCTACGATAAGATCCTTTAGGTTGAGCACTATGGTGTTCTTCAACGCGATCAAAAAGTCTTTTGACTTAAATGCCTTGATGAAAAACTCCATACCGTTGTGCTTAGCCCAAGCCATCTTGTGTACGGGAAGTACGATACTGTATTTTTTGAATGCGATCAGTATGTACCACATCGGAATGTACTTGAATATCAATAGATAGATCAATGGTAATGCTAAAAGAAGATACAGTTGATAATATCTTTTTAAGTAGACTTTATCAAATTTAACTTTAGGTGCCTTATAACCTTTGTCTCTAGCCACTTTCCTACTCCTCCACAAATTTTCTAAGCTCACTTTATCACTTAAGCGTATACTTCACCTTTACTGATATGATTAAAATATTGCAAAATATTACCATGCTTACGCATAATTAATATCTATTTTCCCGTTTTTATGCACATTGCAGCAAAAAAGATATATAAATCTGTACAAAACTCACATCACTTTGCGCAATTTTTATCATTGTGATATATTCTCAATCACGATATAATACTTTCAAAATATGATTCACGGGGATGATTATGAGTGAAAAGGGAAGAAAACTTTATCAAGCCATGGGTTCTGAGCTTGTATGCGAAGTCAAGACGATAACAGATCCTCTTGACGGAACAAGTGATATGCACAATCACACGTGTCATGAGATCCTTATCATCAAAGAAGGTTGTCTAAACTTTTTTACTGAGAATTCTGGTGTTGAAATGGAACGTGGAGATGTTGCTCTCGTGCCCAAATATGTATTTCACAGAGGCGAGCTGACAACTCCCGGCATATACGACAGGATCGTTATAAATGTCAGCGAAGAAGTTATAGAAAAGGCTTCAACCCAGCATTGCAACTTAAACAGCTGTTTTAAACCATATAACGATAAGGCGATACATACGGTCCACCTTGATGAAAACGAACTTGAAGAGATCAACCAATTAAGCACAAAGCTTCAGGAGAACCTGTTTAACACTACTCCCGAATCAGTCATTCTTGCCATGGCGTATCTGAAGATCATCATGGTCAAGCTCAATAAGAAATATAAAAGAAACGATATCGGCATTGCTCAAGATAAGATGCCCGATATCGTAAAGAGAACATTTAACTATATAGATGAGCATATCACAGGCGATATCTCACTTAAGATCCTGGAAAAAGAGATCCACAGTAACGGAACATACATCTCAAGATGTGTGAAAAAGATATCCGGACTTTCGATCTCACAATACGTCATAGCTAAGAGGATCGACCTTGCAGGTAAGCTCCTTCGCGAGGGAAATACCGCATACGAAGCGTGCTATCGATCAGGCTTTAACAACTATTCCAATTTCTCGCGTACATTTACCAAGCAAGTCGGTGTCTCACCCAAGCAGTACCAGATGGAATATCGAAAAGGAATAATAGCAAACATATAAAAAAGAGGAAAATGCCCTATAATGACATTTTCCTCTTTTGTTATTTCATCTAAACCAAAGAAGCTAATCAATCAACCTTAGGAAGTGTTGCAAAGCTCTTTGCAAGCTCTTCGTCTGTAGGGATATAGTCAGTCATATCTCCGTCATTGAACTTCTGATATGCAACCATATCGAAATATCCTGTACCTGTAAGACCAAAGAGAATTGTCTTCTCCTCTCCTGTCTCCTTGCACTTAAGAGCTTCATCGATAGCAGCTCTGATAGCATGGCTACTCTCGGGAGCGGGAAGGATACCCTCAACTCTTGCAAACTGCTGAGCTGCCTCGAATACAGATGTCTGCTCAACAGAAATAGCCTCCATATAACCATCGTGATAGAGCTGTGAAAGGATCGGGCTCATGCCGTGATATCTAAGTCCTCCGGCGTGGTTAGCTGAAGGAATGAAGTTACTTCCGAGTGTGTACATCTTAGCAAGAGGACATACCATTCCTGTATCACAGAAGTCGTATGCGAACTTACCTCTTGTAAAGCTGGGACAGCTTGCGGGCTCAACAGCAATGATCCTGTAGTCCTTCTCTCCTCTGAGCTTCTCGCCCATGAAAGGAGAAATAAGTCCGCCGAGGTTGGATCCGCCGCCTGCACATCCGATGATCACATCGGGAGTGATGTTGTACTTATCAAGTGCAGCCTTAGCCTCAAGACCGATAACTGTCTGATGGAGAAGTACCTGGTTAAGAACTGATCCAAGAACATATCTGTAGCCTTCTGTCTTAGTTGCAACCTCAACAGCTTCTGAGATAGCACATCCGAGTGAACCTGTTGTTCCGGGATGCTCAGCGTTGATCTTACGTCCGATCTCTGTATCCATTGAAGGTGAAGGAGTTACGCTTGCGCCGTATGTGCGCATAACTTCTCTTCTGAAAGGCTTCTGCTCATATGAAACCTTAACCATGTATACTTTACAATCAATTCCAAGATAAGCTGAGGCCATTGAAAGAGCTGTTCCCCACTGACCTGCACCGGTCTCTGTGGTAACACCCTTAAGTCCCTGCTTCTTGGCATAATATGCCTGAACAATAGCGGAGTTAAGCTTGTGGCTTCCGCTTGTGTTGTTTCCTTCGAATTTGTAATAAATCTTCGCGGGAGTTCCGAGTGCCTTCTCAAGACAGTACGCTCTTACAAGTGGTGAAGGTCTGTACATCTTGTAGAAATCCTGAACTTCCTGAGGGATATCAATGTAAGGAGTTGTATCGTCAAGCTCCTGCTTGATAAGCTCATCGCAGAATACGGGACGAAGATCGTCAAAGCCCATAGGCTGAAGTGTTCCGGGATTAAGAAGCGGTGCGGGCTTATTTTTCATATCTGCCCTTACGTTGTACCACTGCTTGGGAATCTCGTCCTCAGATAAATAAATCTTATAAGGTATCTTATTATTTTCACTCATGGAATAATGCCCCCTGATTTTCACAATTTAATTCATTAAAGCACAAAAATACACGGTCTGTCAACCTCTCGCAGCCTTGATCGCATCAAGCAGATCTTCAGGAATAAACAGCTTTCCAAAGCCACAGCCAAGGTCGATCTTCGGTTTGTTTTTACCGTGAAAATCAGATCCTCCGCTTATCAAAAGATCGTATTTAGCCGCCAGTTCTTTTATCTGTCTCTCATCTCTTGCATCATAAGTGGAATATATGGCTTCTATGCCCATAAGTCCGGCGTCCTTGAGCCTTGAAACAAGCGCATCAAGCTTCTCATCGCTAAGATGATACAAAATGGGATGTGCAAGGATCGGCACGCCGCCTGCATCAAGGATATACTTAACTCCTACCTCGGGATCTATCTTGTTCGGAGGAACAAAGCAAGGCTTTCCTTCCCCTATATATCTGTCAAAGGCTTCCTGCCAGCTTCCTACAAATCCCTTTTCCAAAAGATATTTCGCAAAGTGCGCTCTTGTCATAACAGCGCCCGGAAACTCGTTTTGAACATCCTCATAGGTAAGATCGAGGCCACCGATGGTCTGAAGCTTACCTGCTATCTCGATATTTCTTTTCTCTCTTACTTCATGAAGCTCTTTTAACCTGTTTAAAAAGAGCTCGTCGTGATGATCGACGTAAAGGCCTACGATATGGCAATCTTTTCCTTCATTTACAGTCGATATCTCAACTCCGGGAATGAGTTCCATCCCGGGACAATTCTCTTTAGCATATTCAAGTGCTTCATCGATGCCTTTTACTGTATCGTGGTCTGTTAAAGCTATCGCCGCAAGATCCTTTTGATAAGCGCGGTCCAAAAGCTCTTTTACCGTAAAGGTCCCGTCTGAATTATTGGAATGTGTGTGAAGATCTATTGCTCTCATTTATATTGCTCCCAGTATAAACTCGGCAAGTCCGTCGTGATCGTTGTCCTCTTTCGTGATCACATCAGCACATGCCTTAACGCTGTCTTTTCCGTTTATCATCGCGATTCCGCAGCCGGCAGCTTCAAGCATTGAGATGTCATTTTCCTCATCTCCTGCCGCGTAAGTATTTTCTATCGGGATGTTCAGATATTCGGAAAGTCTTTTTACAACGCTTCCCTTTCCTGCCTCAGCGGGAAAGATCTCAAGATAATACGGATTGGAATAAAGCGTTGTGAGCGCATCGCCCGTCATCTCGTGAAGAGCCCTTCTGAAGCGCTCCTGTTTCTCATGATCGTGTAGCTCAACAGAAAGAAGCTTAGACGGTGGCGTCTTAACCTCTTTGAGGATATCGTCGGTGACGATGAGCGGAGTCTTGATGACTCTTCTGTAGTACTTCATGCACTCTCCGTCGTTTAACGAAACAATATGTGTCTCGGTATAAGCATGCACGTGAACATCATATTTCTTGGCAAGATCAAATATCGGTCTGATCATTTCAAGCGGCACACCGACTTTGTAAACAAAATCGCCCTTATCTACATCGTAGATCTCTGTGCCGTCACTGCCACATAAAAAAGAGCCCTTAAAATTCAGTCCGAGGTCGGCCGCAACAGCCTTAGCGCTGTCGATGGCACGCCCCGTATTGATGCAGAAATGATTACCTGCATCAGTGAACTTTTTAAGGGCATCCATGGTCTTTTCAGAGACCTGCTTACCACCGGTAAGCAAAGTCCCATCAAGATCAAAGAAAAATATTTTTTTCGCGGATATACTCATTTTAACAAACTCCGATCATTAAGCCTCAACAATGAGATATCTGCCATCTCCTATGTCAAAAACCTCATCTGCATCAAGCACGTTTTCATCTCCAATGTCAACACCGGTATCTTCAAAGTATTCCATAACTTCATCGGCGCCTTCAACAACAACCGCCATGGAATCCTCCAAAAACGCCTCAGCCTCTTCCATGTTCTCTGCTACATTCTCAGGAAAAAGCTGTCCCTGATTCTCAAGAAAACATTTCAAAACCGCATCATCATACTCGTGCATACACAACCTCCAAATTATAACAAACCTCTTTTTTTCATTTCCCGGTATAGCCTTGCAATCGGAAGTCCAACCACGTTGTAGTAATCTCCTCTTATTCCGTTTATAAATTTACCGAATTGACCTTGGACGCCGTAAGCACCTGCCTTGTCATCGGCTTCTCCCGTCGCTACGTACTCATCAACTTCCTCTTCGGACATTGTTGTCACGTAAACGAGAGTCTCTTCGGAAAACGAAAAGTGTCCTTCTTTTCCGTCTTTTACAAAAAAGACGGTTACCCCTGTATAGACTGCATGCTCGTCTCCCTGTAGAGAAGTTATCATCTTCTTGGCGTCTTCTCTGTCTTTAGGCTTCCCCAGTACTCTATAATTATATGATACGACTGTGTCAGCGCCTATTACAACTAGGTTTTCGGTATCTTCGGTAAAAATTTTGTGAAAAATCTCTGAAGCTTTATTGAAAGAAAGCTCCTCTACAATATCGTTTGGTCTTACACTTGTTGTACTCTCATCACCCTCTGCAGGTATAACTTCGTATTCAGTTATTATCTTGGATAGAAGCTCCTTTCTTCTGGGTGATCCTGATGCTAAAATATAACGCATTACTACTAATTCCTCTCTCCTTTTGTTTCTTTTTCTCAGAATCTGTTTTCCGGATTCATCTCCGGAACAAAGACTCTTGAGTTCTGTGTACTCGCCTTGCCGGCAGCCTGTACCGCTTCATCCCCGAAGATCTTCTGTGAATTGATCCTCTTTGCTCCCTCAGGCAAAAAAGCCGACTGCTTGATATACACGCCGTTCTCATTCATGACATGAGCCTTCTCTGTATCCTTAAGCTCAAGATCGAGAATGTGCCACAGCTTAGCTTTTAGTATATCATTTTCTACAGGAAACATGATCTCAACTCTTCGCTCTAAGTTTCGAGGCATCCAATCCGCACTGCTGGCGTAGTATTCCGGACTTCCTCCGTTTTCAAAATAAAAGATCCTGCTGTGCTCAAGGAAATTTCCAACGATAGATCTTACAGTGATATTCTCGGATATTTCGGGTATGCCTGCCTTAAGACAGCATATTCCTCGAACAATAAGATCCACCTTAACGCCGGCGCAGCTTGCTCTGTAGAGCTCAGCTATAACTTCCTTGTGACATATCGAATTCATCTTAGCGATGATCCTTGCAGGCTCACCGCTGAGCGCATGTTCTTCTTCTCTCTTTATAAGATCTATGATCCTGTCCTTGAGCCAAAGCGGAGCAAGCGATAACTTATTCCACGAAAGCGGCTCGGAATAACCCGAAAGCATATTAAATACAGCGGTAGCATCTTCGCCGTACGCAGGCGCACAGGTAAAGAGACCCACGTCTGTATACTGCTTGGCTGTGGAATCATTATAGTTACCTGTCGCAAGGTGAACATATCTTTTGATACCGTCCTCTTCACGCCTTACTATAAGCGTGATCTTACAGTGCGTCTTAAGACCGACAAGTCCGTAAATAACATGACAGCCTGCTTTCTCAAGCATCTTGGCCCATACAATATTATTTTCCTCATCGAATCTTGCCTTTAACTCAACAAGAACAGTTACCTGTTTGCCGTTATCCGCAGCCTTTGCAAGCGCCGCAATGATCGGCGAATTACCGCTGACTCTGTAAAGAGTCTGCTTTATCGCAAGAACATTGGGATCTACTGCAGCATTTTCAACAAACTTAACTACATTTTCAAAAGTCTCGTAAGGATGATGCATGAGCACATCGCCCTTAGAAATGACTTCAAATATATCTTCGCCTCTGTCAAACTCAGGAACCGCCTGTGGTGCCTTATAGCTGTGCTCCTTGAGCTCATCAAAGCCATCAAGCTTATAAAGCTTCATGAGGAAGGTTAGATCCAAAGGACCGTCCACCGAGAAGATCTCACTGTCATCAACCTGAAGCTCTCTTGAGATAAACTTAAGGAGCTTTTTATCAATGCTCTTATCTACCTCAAGCCTAATCGCCTGTCCCCACTGACGGCGCTTAATCTGCTTCTCGATCTCTTTTAAAAGATCCTCCGCCTCGTCCTCGTCTATCGAAAGATCGGCGTTTCTCTCAACCCTGTACGGCGCGCTGGTGATAACGTCATAGTTAAGATAAAGCTTATCAACATATGTCATGATGAGCTGCTCCAAAAGAACAACTCGTCTTATCGTCTCATCTTCATATTCTTCAGGCAACTCAATAACTCTCGGAAGAACATCGGGAACTTGAACTGTCGCGAAATCGACATCATCTTTTCCCTCTTTCTTTTTCAAAAGAGATCCGATATTTAGCGTCTTGTTCCTGATAAGCGGAAAAGGTCTCGATGAATCAACCGCCATCGGTGTAAGTACCGGATATACAAACTCATCGAAATATCTGCTCAGATAATCCTTGTCCTTATTGGAAACATCGGCAGGATTACATATGTACAGCTCCTCTTTTCGAAGGAGTGGGATCAGCATGTCATTGTAAATGCTGTACTGATGATCCACAAATCTGTGCAGATCCTTAAGCACGGCGTCAAGCTGCTGTTTTGCGGTCATTCCTGCAATATCGAGCTTACTGTACTCCGCGTTTATCATGTCCTTTAGCGAAGCAACTCTGACCATGAAAAATTCATCGAGATTGCTCGCGGATATGCTTAGGAATTTAAGCCTTTCAAAAAGCGGATTCCCCGTATCTTCCGCCTCGGAAAGAACTCTTGAGTTAAAGCTTATCCAGCTAAGTTCCCTGTTGATATAGAGCTTTGGATTTTCAAAATCAAATTCTTTTAACTTTTTATGTCCGCTCTTTGCCATAAATACCCTCTCATATTTACATCAGTTTCTTTTGACGGATAACAGGTTTCAAACCGAAAACTTCTTCAAAGAAAGATGCTCTGTTAAAAAATAGTCCCTTCTCAAGCGTGATGTCTGCAGATGTATCTACGTTTATTATAAGATTTCTGTCTTTTATACTAACGGTAACGTCCCTGAATTTCTGCTTATGCGTTCTGTCAAGGCCGTTGGCTATGCGCATTATCGCAGTAAGCTTGGAGATCCTAAGGTAATCCTCCTTAGACATTCCTTCAAAGTACTGCGAACCGCTGTTGTAATACTCAAACTCCTCGTGATTGAATCTTACGACGTTTGCCACGATCGATCTCTCAATATGTGAAAGACCGATGATCTCAGTCGACATGATGATGTTGTATGAGCAATCTCCGAGATAGACAAGACTAATATATTTGCCGCAGTCATGAAGAATGGTCGCGATCTCAAGAAGGAGCCTGTCTCTGTCGGAAAGCCCATGTATATCTCTCGTACTGTCAAAAACGGTAAGCGCGATCTTTTTAAGAGTCTCTTTTCTGGACTTACTTCCCATGTATCTCTTGGAGATATTCTGAGCACATGCGATGATATCCTGCTCGAAATCGTGCGGTGACTTGATATAGTCTTTTTTCTCCGCATATTCATATGCGATACCGTCGCAGAGCGTTATACCGGGAGCCCAGAGATTCTCTGCTTTTGTAGCATCGAGGATACACTTTATCAGAATACCCGCCACATGAAGGAGCGGAACATTTTCTTCGGGAATTCCAAGCTTCTTGGCAACATCGTAGTCGCTCATATCATCTGCATAAGCCAGGATCTTAAAGAACTCTTCTCTTGTCGCGAAGCCGTCACCGTCATCTCCCGATCTTACCTTCTGCATGATCGGAGAAATATAGTCATCGATGATTATAAGATTCTCTATCTTTCTGTCTTTCAAATGCATCTTGGAAAAGACGGAAAGTCTTGAATTTATGAGCTCTGAAACAAGCTCTGCATATTTAAGTCTGGACGCGTGTACCTGCTCCATAGTCGTGTGCAGTCTGAGCACGCCTGTCATAAGGTTCTGCGTGGCAACCAAAGTATCTTTTTCAAAAAGAGATATCTGGATACTTCCGCCTCCGATATCGACGATCGCAGTCGGTTTCTCAAGCACCTTTTCAAACTTATCGTGCCTTAACGCAATTGACTTATAGTCAATGAAACGCTGCTCCGAGTTACTTAGAACATCAATACGGATCCCGGTCCTCTGCTCGATGAGATCACGCACTATCAGGATATCTTTGGTCTCCCTGATCGCACTTGTTCCGTAAGCCTGATAACGATCGGCACCGTATTCCTTCATTATCTTCTTAAACTCCGACAGTATCCTTATCATCTCATCTACGTGAAGACTCGAGATCTTACCCGTCGCGTAAGTTTCACTTCCAATATCCATACGATGCCTTACATGATCAAGCTCTCTGATGCCCTTTCTTTTAGAAAGCTCAAAGATCTTGAGTGCGATCTCGTATGAACCAACATCAATTGCCGCAAATACCTCACCCATCATAATTTATACCCTCTGAGAAAACGAAACATTCAGTCCAACTTAGTAGTTACCGAGTATCCTTAGCATCCTGGCTTCTTCTCTTAGCCCCCTAAGTGCGTTCTTAACCGCGCTGTCAGCCAGATTGCCGTCAAAATCAATAAAGAATCTGTACTCCCAATTTCTGTCCTCGATAGGCCTAGACTCGATCTTGGTCATATTGAGGTTGTTGTAGATAAAGTGTGACATGAGGTGGTAAAGAGATCCGGCCTCATGCGGAATCTCAAGGCAAAGACTGATCTTGCCCGCATCCTTAAGGAATACCTTCTGATTGGTAACGATGATAAACCTAGTGGAATTGGCATCAGCCGAATTGATGCCCTCTTCGATGATATCAAGTCCGTACACCTTGGCTGCACCGGCACTTGCTATCGCAGCCTGACTCTTATCCTTATCTTCCGCAACCTTTTTTGCTGCAAAAGCATTATTCTTCATACCTACCTGCTGAATATAGCTCTTTTCCGAAAGAAATCTCGCGCTCTGCATAAGAGCCTGCGGATGCGCGTAAACTGTCTTGATATCGGAAAGCTTTGCACCCGGAACGCCCAGAAGACAATGCTTTATCTTGATTATCTGCTCACCGATGATGTAGTGCTCATATTCCGCAAGAAGATCGTAGATCTCGCTTACGATACCGGCTGTGGAATTCTCGATCGGAAGGACCGCATAGTCAGCACTTCCTTCCTCCAAAAGAGCCATCGCATCCCTGAAGGTATCGACAGGGATACTGTTTACGTCGTCCCCAAAAAAGCTCTTCATTGCTTCTTCAGAATACGAACCTGCCGCGCCCTGATAGCAAACCCTGGCATTCTTTTTATCTATAGAATCGATTTTAATAAAAGGAAGCTGTCCCGAAGCACCGGCCTCTGCAAGCTTCTGATACTGTAATTTCCTACTCATCGACATGAGCTGTGAAAAGAGCTCCACAAGCCCTGTTCTGTTAAAATCCGACTTAGCAAGCTTTTTTATCTCATTTAATTTCTCATCTTCTCTTTGCTTGTCAAAAACCTTTTTACCTGTGCCTATCTTGTAATCGGCAACTCTGGATGCTATATCCATTCTCTTTTCATACAGTTCGACTATCTGTTTATCAACTGCATCTATCTCTTTACGAAGATCCTTTAAATCCATTTTTTCCTCCGAAAAACCTAATTATCTACTTGAATTTTAGAACAAATATTTCTTGATAGCAAGAAATAACGCGCCTATAATAATTATGAGGAAGAACATTGAGGGGATAAAAATGAAAATAAAAACTGCAATATTTTTTATACTTGCAATTCTTATAATGGTCGGAATCACTGCTTTTTACATTTCCGAGCAACACGTGACGATGTCACCAACGGATCACGGTAATACTGCCGGTAACCTTCATAATTCCGGACTCTTTTTTGAAATGGACGGCAAGGTCTATTTCTCCAATTCCAACGACAGCAACTGTCTTTATTCAATGAACGTCGACGAATCTAAACCCAAACGCCTCACAAGTATGGGTGTCAAATATATCAGCGGAGCAAAAGATTTTTTATATTTCTATATGGATTCCACCAAGGTTTCGGGCAATGTATCGGGACTTGGTACTGCTACAAACCAGTTCGGTATTTACAGATGCAGGACTTCGGGCCGCAGCCAGACTTGTCTTTTGCGTGACTTCTGCGGTGAAGTCCAGCTTTGCGGCGAGTACCTCTACTATCAGGTAAAGACAAACGGCGGATCGCTGCAAAAGATCCGTGTAGATCAGAATAATAAATCCGAGATATCCACCGAGCTTATCTCACCCGTATGCTATGACAACGGAGTCATCTACTACACAGGCGTTACCAACGATCACAATATACATGCCATGTTTACCAACGCAGGCGATTCCGAGAACACTGTTGTTTACGGCAACTACTTCTTCCCTGTCGTGAGCGGTTCTTATATTTACTATATGAACGGAGACGATG
The DNA here is from genome assembly GCA_017535785.1 of Butyrivibrio sp. GTDB lineage: Bacteria > Bacillota > Clostridia > Lachnospirales > Lachnospiraceae > Butyrivibrio. The sequence continues at coordinate 32,816 of JAFXTN010000025.1, forward strand.
ATTACAAGATCTACCGCACCAATCTCATGGACGGCTCTCAGGAGAAGATCACGGAAGACAGAGTAGACTGCTTTACCATGGATTCCAACTATATCTACTATTCCACTTCCGTCAAGAACTTTGAATCACTTCGCAGATGTGACCTAAACGGAAACGGTACGGTAGCCATGTTCTACGGTATTACCAACAGTCTCAACGTAACTTCAAGATATCTTTATTTTAAGGTTTACGGAAACGACAATGTGATGTACCATATACCTTTGGATGGATCAGCTCCTGCATCCGTTTTTGATGTAAAAGTACAATAAATATAATTATATAATGAGGAGAGTGTATGAATAACATGCGACACATGATGAATCCGCTGGATTTCACGGTGGATGAACTTGAGGCGCTCTTCGATGTGGCAAACGACATCGAAAGCAACATGGAAGCCTATTCTCACAAATGTGACGGCAAGATACTTGCCACCTGCTTCTATGAGCCCAGTACCAGAACAAGACTAAGTTTTGAAACAGCTATGTTAAGACTTGGAGGAAAGACGCTCGGTTTTGCCGATGCAAGTAATTCCTCAGCAGCAAAAGGCGAAAGTGTCGCAGATACTATTCGTGTTATTTCCTGTTTCGCAGATATATGCGCTATGCGTCATCCCAAGGAGGGAGCTCCTATGGTGGCAGCATCCAAATCTTCTATCCCGGTCATCAATGCCGGCGACGGTGGTCATCAACATCCCACACAGACACTCACAGATCTTTTAACTATCAGATCTTTATACGGAAGCTTAAGCAACTTTACGATCGGTCTTTGCGGAGACCTCAAATTCGGTCGTACGGTTCACTCTCTTATCAACGCTCTTACAAGATACGAGGGAATCCACTTCGTATTCGTTTCTCCCAAAGAGCTCCGTGTTCCCGATTACATTACAGAAATGCTCGATTCCAAGGGCATAACATACGAAGAGGTCATCAAACTTGAAGATGTCATCGGAAAACTTGATTTCCTCTACATGACAAGAGTTCAGAAGGAACGTTTCTTCAACGAAGAAGATTACATCCGCTTAAAGAACTTCTATATACTCGACAAAGCTAAGATGGAGCTTGCAAAAGAAAAGATGTTCATCCTCCACCCGCTTCCTCGTGTAAACGAGATCTCAGTCGAGGTAGACAGCGATCCGAGAGCTGCATACTTTAAACAGGTTCAGTACGGATTGTACGTAAGAATGGCACTTATACTGACACTCCTTGATATGACAGACGCTCATATGAATGAAGGTCTTCTAAGAAAATTTTGATCAAATAGAGAAAGAGGTATTTCATGTTAAATATCGGAAAAATTGAAGAGGGATTCGTTCTCGATCATATCCAGGCCGGAAAAGGAATGCAGATCTATCGTCATTTGGGACTTGATAAGCTTGATTCCACCGTTGCCATAATAAAAAATGCCAAGAGTAAGGTTATGGGCAAAAAAGACATCTTAAAGGTCGAATGCGACATAGATACTCTTAACCTCGACATCCTTGCTTTCATCGACCACAACATCACTGTCAACGTTATTAAAGCAGGTGAGATCATAGAAAAAAGAGCTCTCGTACTCCCTAAAGAGATCCACGGCGTTTTAAGATGCCACAATCCCAGATGTATCTCTTCCATCGAGCAGGAGCTTCCTCAGATCTTCTATCTTGCGGATGAAAAGAACGAAGTTTACAGATGCAAATACTGCGACGAGAAGTATTCCGACGGCGACGCAGTAAAGAAATGATATGATAAAGCAATAATAATACGAGCCGATCACATAAGTGGTCGGCTCGTTTATTAAATGCGATCATTCGCGGTTATTTACTTAATGTATCCGTTTTGGCGATTGTAGATATCGTCCGTGTGTTTCTCACGGCGTCTCTCTTCGCTTCTTAAAAGCTCCTGCATATACGGATTGTCATTGGCTCCCGATACGGAGATCGGTCTTGTCTCACTGTTAAGGTAAATATCTTTCGAAGAGTTTCCAAACATATCAGATACCTCCTTAAAAATAAGTATTTAGGAAAAGAAATCCGCATAAATGAAGGAAAGCAATTATTCGTTCATCTATGCGGATGTTATATCATCATATTATCAATATCCAAATTCCTGAGCCCAGAACCAGTTGCCGTTAGGATCTTGTGCGATTGCAATTCCTACTGTCTTGAAACCACCGTCCATCATGTTGGCTGCGTGTGTAGGTGAATTCATCCAAGCTGCGCAAACAGAGTCAGCAGACTGATAAAGCTTTGCAAGGTTCTCGCCGTACTGTACGCTACTGTCAACAGTCCAAAACTCGGATCCGTCAGGTCTTGTGTGTGAGAAGGATGTAATGATCTCATTGGCACGAACCTGAGCTGCATTAGTAAGTGCATCACTCCACTGCAAAGCAGCAAGTCCCTGAGCTGCTCTCTGCTGATTTATTAAGTTGAAAGCTGCGGAACACGCATCGATACAAGCCTGGCTTGAAGCTGCGCTTCCTGCAAGTGCAATAGAACCGTCATCGATTATAACGAACTGTGCGTTCTCATCATATTCTCTTTTTACAGCTGAGTCATCAATAGCTCCGTAATTAGCTGAACCGCATGCTGTAAATGTGAATGTGAGAACTCCGGCCATCAGCACCGCTACTATCTTGCCAAATTTCTTCATAGCAATCACTTCTCCTTGTGAATGATAATTGTTAAGGAACATCCATGTTCCTAAAATGATGTTAATCTATTTGCGAAATTGAATCAATTAGGAGAAGAAAATTTTTTCGTGTTTTTAAGTTCTTTATTTCATAAACATAATCCGGCTTTGAAATTTTTTTCCAGAACATATACGTTCAATTAAGAAGACTTCCCTTTACTACGGCATCCTTGCCGAATTTCTCGGTTATATCATCTGCCATCTTCCCAAGCTTCTTGGCCTTTTCATCCGTAGAAAAAGCCTCATCAAACAGGCTCATCTGCCTATATGAGCCGTCATCGAGCTTAGAAACGCCAACGCCGACAAGACGCACAACCTCGCCGTATATAAACAGTCCTTCTTCACCAAGAAGGAGCTTGTCTGCAAGATATTTGGCACATCTGTAGATCTCAGCCGCATCGCTGGTGGAGTTATCAAGCTGCATCTGGCAGGAATGTCTTTTAAAATTACCGGTCTTTACGGATAAGGTGATGGTCCTTCCATAGACCTCGTCCCTTCTAAGTCTCCCTGATACCTTTTCAGAGAGATATTTAAGGACCGGCACTATATCTTTATCATATCCATCTGCATTTAGGTCAAATGAAAGCGTAGTCTCATTGGAATAGCTCTTGGCTTCCTCATATGTATCCGAAATATGCGAGCTTCCGATACCGTTGGCGCTTGCATATATATAGCTACCTGCATTCTCTCCAAGTATCCCTGTAAGCATCTCATAATCCGCATTGGCTGCATCACCGATCGTGCGTATTCCAAGGCTTATAAGCCTACTTGCCGTCGATCCGCCGCATCCGTACAGGTCACCTATAGGAAGAGGCCACATCTTCTCTTCTATTTCATCGGGAAAAAGAGTGTGTATCCGATCGGGCTTAGTAAAATCACTTGCCATCTTCGCAAGGAGCTTATTGTCGGAAATACCGACATTGACCGTAAACCCAAGCGTATCTCTTATCTCATCCTTGATCTTACGCGCCACACAGATTGGAAAAGGACAATCGGGAGTTTCAAGGTCCTTGTACATGGATCCGGTCCCCGTCATATCCATATATGCTTCATCTATAGAAACCTGTGCTACAAGCGGAGAATACTTGCATAATATCTCTATAAAAGCATGTGAACATTCTCTGTAAAACTCAAAGTCGGATCGCACCATGACAAGATTAGGACACTTCTGAAGCGCCTTAACAACAGGCTCACCCGTCACTATGCCATATTTCTTGGCAGGAATGGACTTTGCCGTGATAATGCCGTGTCTTGTCTTGACATCACCGCCTACCGCCGAGGGAATCGTCCTAAGATCAACACTCCCCGGCTCATCGCGAAGCATTTTGATCGCAGACCAAGATAGGAACGCGGAATTGACATCGACATGAAATATGAAATTGTCATAGTCATAAGCCCTTGTTTTCTCCATACCTGTATTATACATCGCACAGATGTTCGAGGCAATATGATAAATCAAGCAAAAAAGCCGGAGATCTTTCATTCATCTCCGACTTTTCATCATATCTATTGCTTTTTCCATATCTTCAGGCATCTCAGCTTCAAATACAAGCTTTTCTCCTGTTATCGGCTGCTCAAATTCAAGATGCGCCGCATGCAGAGCTGCCCTCGTAAGTCCGTAGTTCTCCGAGAATTCTTTTCCGTAGAAATTATCTCCAACAAGCGGATGTCCAAGATAAGCCATATGTACGCGTATCTGGTGAGTTCTTCCTGTATCGAGACGGAGCCTTACCAGACTGCAATCCCTATAGGTTTCTATGACTTTATAATGGGTGATGGCTCTTTTGCCATCCTGTCTTACTTCTCTTATCATTCTCTGACCGGGAATGCGCTCTATCGGAGCATCCACAGTCCCTTCGGGCTCTTCAAATATTCCTCTGCAAAGAGCAAGGTACTCTTTTCTCTTGGACATATTCTGCCCCTGCTTCGATAAAAGCGCAGCGCTGTGCCTGTTCTTGGCAAAAATAATAAGCCCGGATGTCTCTCTGTCGAGCCTTCCGATAACACGCATCACGTGCATGTCTCCTCGCCTTTGGTAGAAACCTGCAAGAGCATTGCTCAGCGAGTCCGTGTAGTGCGCATAAGAAGGATGGACGACCATATCTCCGGGCTTATTTAAAAGAATCAGATCCTCATCTTCATATACGATATCAACCGGAATCTCGGAAGGAACTATCTCGGAGCTGTTCTCCATATCTTCATAGATCCTTACGACAAGAGTCTGTCCGGGGCTAAGCTCAGTGATGATCCTGATCCCTTTTCCGTCCAACATAACGCCGTCATCAAAGCTCTTACACCTTGAGACCTCTCTGCTTGAAAGAGATAGCTTCTGCCGCATGATATCACCGGCAGTAATATTCCCATCAGCTTCCGTTACCGTATATTCAATCTGTCTGAAATTATCATTCATATTATGATTACAGTTTATTGTCCTTTGTGATCGCATTTACCGCAGGAACAACCACCGGGACAGGAAGCACAGCCTCCGCCCGATAATTCATGCTTGATGTTTCTGATAAAGTTCCTACCGCATATTAAAACTATAATACATAATACTGCAATTACAATTACATGTCCAAGTAAAGGCGTCATAATACATACCTCCATTGAAAAACGACATTTTATGAATTAGCTTTTACTGCCGACTCGAGACCTTCATTTCCTGTGGCAACATAGCCCTTTCTGAAAAGAAGGTAGATAAGTCCTGCCAAAAGAACTATCGCTACAACACTACCGATTCCGAATGATGCAGCGCCTGTGATAAGGCTTCCGAGGTTGTAAACGATAAGTGCAAGCACATAAGCCCACAAAGTCATATATCCGATAGCTGCCCATGTCCACTTTGCATTGTTCATCTCTCTCTTGATCGCACCGATAGCAGCAAAGCAAGGAGCGCAAAGAAGGTTAAATACCATGAATCCAAATGCTGCAAGAGGTGTATAATCAGCAGCTACTCTATCCCATATCTGCTCACCTTCTTCGCTAAGCTCTTCCGCGTCATTGTCGTAGTTGTAAAGAACACCAAAGGTCCCTACTACTTGTTCCTTAGCTACTAGACCGGTTATAGTTGCTACAGTAGCCTTCCAGTTACCAAATCCAAGTGGTTTGAATACCGGTGAACATGCATTTCCGAATCCTGCAAGAAGAGATGCGTCCATAGGATTTACATCCTCAGCGGGAACATCCATCTTGGCAGCAAGGCTCTCAACATACTCACCTGTAACTATTGATTCATCCTCAAAGAGGTTGTCTACAAGTCCGAAGTTTCCGTTTACATTACCGAATGCGGAAAGGAACCAGATAATGATAGAAGAAACTACGATAACGCTGCCGGCACGCTTAATGAATGACCAGCCTCTCTCCCATGTTGCACGAAGCACACCTGCCCATGAAGGGATATGGTATGCGGGAAGCTCCATAACGAAAGGAGCGGGGATTCCTGCAAACGCCTTGAACTTCTTAAGAATGATACCCGAAAGTACGATTGAACCGATTCCGATAAAGTAAGCCGATGCTGCGATAAGAGGTGATCCTCCGAATACGGCGCCTGCAATAAGTCCGATAATAGGAAGCTTAGCTCCGCAAGGCATAAACGTCGTCGTCATGATAGTCATACGTCTGTCACGCTCATTTTCAATAGTGCGGCTTGCCATAACACCGGGAACACCGCAGCCTGTAGCAACAAGGCAAGGAATGAATGACTTACCTGAAAGTCCGAACTGACGGAAAATACGGTCCATAACGAAAGCAACACGAGCCATATATCCGACATCTTCCAAAATAGAAAGAAGGAAGAAAAGAACGAGCATCTGAGGAACGAATCCAATGACCGATCCGACACCTGCTACAATACCGTCCTGGATAAGTCCATACAAAACAGTTCCCTCTTCTACATGAAGAGCTGTGAGGATCGTATCAAAGAATCCGGGGATCCACTCACCAAAGATAACATCATTGGTAAAATCAGTTGCGGCTGTTCCGATTGAAACGCTCCATCCGCCCATTGCAACAGCATATATAATGAACATGATAAGAGCAAAAATAGGAAGACCGAGAATACGGTTGGTAACTATCCTGTCTATCTTATCGGAAATAGAAAGCTCGCCCTTTGCACGGCCCTTTTTTACAGCCTTCTCTGCTACATCTGTTATATATGTATATCTATCGTTGGTTATGATAGACTCTGCATCATCATCAAGAGAAGCTTCACATGCCTTTGTTATGCTCTCGATCTGAGCCTTCTTATCTGCTGAGAGGTTAAGACTCTCCATAGCCTTAGAATCACGCTCAAACGCCTTAATAGCTGTCCAGTGAAGGAATTTATCATCCACTGAGCCCTTTAAGATCTCTTCGATCTTTTCTACAGCTTCTTTTACTTCGCCTGTGAGAACTTCTTTTCTGTCAGCAGTCTTTCCTGCCTTTGCTGCAGCAACCGCTTTCTTTACTACTGCCTCAGTACCCTCGGATTTAAGAGCTGAAAGCTCAACAACTTCACATCCAAGAGCCTCTGAAAGAGTCTTGATATCAACCTTATCTCCGTTCTTACGAACAAGATCCATCATATTAAGAGCTACTACAATAGGAATGTTTAACTCAAGAAGCTGAGTTGTAAGATAGAGGTTACGCTCAATATTGGTACCGTCAACGATATTGATGATCGCATCGGGCTTCTCAGTTACAAGATATGTACGTGATACAACTTCCTCAAGAGTATAAGGAGAAAGAGAATAGATACCGGGAAGATCCTGGATGATGACATCCTTATATTCCTGACCTTTAAGTCTTCCTTCTTTCTTTTCTACGGTAACACCGGGCCAGTTACCAACGTACTGTCTGCTACCTGTAAGATCATTAAATAATGTTGTTTTTCCGCTGTTGGGGTTACCCGCCAAAGCAATCTTGATTTCCATGTCAACCTCCTGATTATTCGACTTCTACAAATTCTGCGTCTGCTTTACGAACAGTAAGTTCGTAGCCTCTGACTGTAAGCTCGATAGGGTCACCAAGAGGCGCTACCTTGCGAACGATTATCTCTGTTCCTTTTGTAAGTCCCATGTCCATAATTCTGCGTCTTGTAGGACCTTCCCCATGCAGCTTCTTAATGACAGCTGACTGTCCGATCGCAACATCTTTTAATGTCTTCATGAATAAAGTCTCCTCTTCATTTATATCTATCAGATCATAATGCGATTAGCCAAAGTCTTATCAAGTGCGATACGGCTATCCTTAACATTGATGATCATATTGCCACCGTTCTTACTGACAATTGATACAAGCTCACCTATGATAAATCCAAGCTCAGCAAGATGCTGACGAGTCTCATCATTACCTGTGATACGCTTTATAGAAACAAGCTCACCAATACTTCCCATACTTAATGGCATATTGATCTCCTTTCAAAAACAAATAAAATGGATCAAAACTAACGGTTAGCAATAGCTGACAAATAGTTAGTCTCCGCTAACCATGATAAGAATAGTCTTTTTGATACTTATTGTCAATAGATTTTTGCAATTTTTTGTTGTTTTTTGCTAACAAAATTTCTTAGTATTTTCAAGGCTTTGCAAATAAAAAACACCCCGCTTATAAAAGCGAGGTGTTAGCTGACAATAACAATATATAGACTCTTTTGTCAGAAATCTTTTTTATCTCTCATGCGTTCGATAGCATCCATTGCAAGGCGGCTACGCTCACACTCTGAAGCAGATAACGATACCTGCCAGCAAAACGGGCTTCCCTTCATGTGCTCCGATGCATAAGATAATCCGTTGGTCCTCTCATCAAGGAACGGTCTGTCTATCTGATTGGGATCTCCAAGAAGTATGATCTTGGTATCCTTACCCGCTCTGGTGATGATACCTTTGGCCTGAGTGGGTGTCATGTTCTGCGCTTCATCTATAATAAGGAAGGTCTTCAAGATCGAACGTCCTCTTATAAAATTAAGCGCTTCGCACTGTACAATGCCTCTTTCAAAGACTTCATCCGTCTTATCCTGAAGCTCTTTCTCGTCCTTGTATCTCTCTTCCTCATTGGAATCAATGAGCTGCTCGAGGTTATCTATGATAGGGCGCATAAGCGGTGATATCTTCTCCTGCTCATCGCCGGGAAGGAATCCGATATCATCATCAAACTGCGAATTGGGTCTGCATACAAGGATCCTTCTGTACTCTCCGGTCGGTCTGTTGATCATCTTCTCAAGTCCGACTGCCAGTGAATAGAAGGTCTTGGCTGTACCTGCCATACCTTTTACGATTACAAGCGGCGCTACATCAGCCGGCTGCATAAGAGCTTCCTGTAAAAAGTACTGGCCTGCATTTCTTGGCTTAACGCCATAGGGCTGTGCTCTCTCAAATTCAAGCTTCTTGATAATACCTTTACTTACTCTGCCCATCTGAGTCTTATTCGTGGACTGATCGGCTCTTACTACAACAAACTCGTTCTCATAAAGCTCGGGTTCGTACTTATTGCCGTTCTCATCACAGCAATATACCTTACTTACAGGGATTCCTTTTTTCTTGAAATCCTTAAAGATCTCTTCGGGAGCATATACATCGATTCGTCCACTGTACTGCTCCTGGTGTCCGGCAACCTGCTCAGTTGTAAAATCTTCAGATCTTATATCAATGAGCTGTGCCTTGATACGCATCAGAATATCTTTTGTAACCAGTACTACCTGTTCTTTCCTGCTCTCCGACAATCCCTTACATACCTTAAGGATCCTATTATCGGATTTGTGCTCCGCCATATCTTCCGGAAGGATCGTATCCTTGAAGTTCTTCTCTACTCGAAGACTTCCCCCGTTATCAAGCTTAACACCGGCAACCAGATCGCCTGATCCTCGAAGCTGTTCGAGGATTCTGATCGCCTCTCTTACATTGGCTCCTCTCTCGCCCTCATCGCGTTTGTGGGCGTCCAATTCTTCTAAGACTACCAGCGGAAGAACGACCTCGTTATCATCAAAGCACTTCAAGGCGTGTGGTGCCTGAATCAAAACGTTGGTGTCCAGTACATAGATCTTCTTCATGCGTAGATCCCCCTATATATGTATGACTTGTACCTTAATTATACCACATATAGTGGTTACGCAGTATATTATTTTATTGTATTTCTGCGGCTCTTTTTAGCGCTTCGTCGATGTGAGGGAGGAAATTCTCACGTCCTACAAGCTCTACAAAACCGTCTTTTTCCATAGTTTTCATGGGCTGCTCATTTACATGTGAAAAGACAAGCTGAACGTCGTTCTTCTTACATCTGTCATAGAGCTGCTCAAAAGAATGCATGGCTGTAGCGTCAATAGCAGGCACACCACGCATACGGATAACAAGCGCCTTGGTAAAGTCTTTGATACTGATCTCTGCGACCTGCTCGGCATCACCAAAGAACATAGGTCCGCTTATCTCATATACTCTTACATGATGAGGAATATCCTTAAGTCCCATTCCGTCAGGGTCATCCTCAGGATCGAAGTACTTCCAGCCTCTTACACGTGACTCTTCGCTCATTCTCTTCATGAAAAGAAGGCACGCAAGTACCATACCAATCTCGATAGCAACAACAAGGTCAAATACAACCGTAAGTACAAATGTAAGCACGAGCACAAGGATATCGCTCTTAGGTGCGGTCTTTACAAGATGTACAAAAGTTCTCCACTGACACATGTTATATGCGACCATAAATAGGATGGCTGCGATAGTCGGCATAGGAATAAGTGCCGCATAAGGCATAAGTACCACAAGAACAAGCACAAGGCAGATCGAATGGATCATGCCTGCGATAGGTGTTCTGCCGCCGTTCTTGATATTAGCTGCTGTACGCGCAATAGCCCCTGTTGCGGGAATTCCGCCAAAAAGAGCTGATCCGATGTTACCTGCACCCTGCGCAACAAGTTCCATATTTGATCTATGCTTTGAATCGATCATACTGTCCGCAACAACACAGGACAAAAGAGATTCTATAGCCGCAAGGATCGCAATGGTAAAACCGTCTCCCGCTACATCTTTTAACATAGGATAGCTTAAAGCGGGAAGTCTGAATGCGGGGAGCTGCCCCTTTATCTCATAGAGATCTCCGATTGTATTTACGTTAAGTCCAAGTAATTTGACCATGAAGATACCAACAATAACGGCTATAAGAGATCCTGGTATCTTACTGCTGATCTTGGGCCATACGATCTGAATGACAAGGCAAACAATACCTACTATTAGAGCCTGATAATTGATCGTACCGATGTTTCTTCCGATAGCTTCGATCTTATCCATTGTCTCCACAGTTGCTGTTCCGGCAGGATATGTAAGTCCTAAGAAATCCTTTATCTGTCCGATAAGGATGGTCACAGCGATACCTGCTGTAAATCCGGAAGTGATCGTATAAGGAATAAACTTGATGAGTGAACCTAATTTAAATACACCCATAAGTATAAGAAGGATTCCCGCAAACACTGTTGCAAGCGCAAGTCCTTCCATTCCCTTTGTAGCGACGATGCCGGCAACGATAGTTGCAAAAGCCGCGGTAGGTCCCGCTATCTGTACTCTGCTTCCGCCAAGGAATGAAATGATAAATCCGGCAACGATAGCCGTATACAGACCTTCCTCAGGTCCAACGCCCGATGCAAGCGCAAGAGCGATAGATAAAGGAAGTGCGATGATGGCAACAATTATGCCCGATATAAGATCCTGAGCAAATTGTTTACCGTTATAGCCCTTTAGAACTGAAAAGAGCATAGGCTTAAGTTTTTCTTTTTCCATAATACTTTTTCTCCCTAAAAACGCCGCCCCGGAACCTCCGGGGCGACGCCATGATGTCATACACAAGAAGTATAACTATTATTTATTGATTGTGCAATACATGAAATACTTAAAGCCGAGAGGAGTTGTGAAGAATCCGTCTACGCTGTCGTCGATCATGTAAAGATCTGTGTAGTAATAGATAGGGCAAATTGTGCCTGTTGACATAAGGAGATCCTCAGCCTTGTGCATAAGCGCATATCTTGTCTTAGGATCTGTGCATGTCTTGATGTCGCTGATAACAACGTCATAAGTCTCAGCCCATGTTCCGTTCTCAACCTTTGTATCATAGCCAAGGTCTGTAAGGTCAATGCTGTAAGCCTTAACTGTCTCATTGTCGCCCTTACCGAGCTGAACATCGTTGTTTCCTGAAACTGTTGTCCACATATCAAGGAAAGAAATAGGATCGTTGTAATCTCCGAGCCATCCGTTACGTGCTACAGAGAAGTCACCGTTCTTTCTTGTCTCAAGGAATGTAGCCCACTCCTGATTCTCAAGGCTCATGTTGATGCCCATCTGAGCGAAGTTAGACTGGATAGCCTCAGCGATTGCCTTATGTCCCTCGTTTGTGTTGTAGAGGTATACAAGTGAAGGCATATCTGTGAACTTTCCTGAAGCCTCATCAAATGTGTAGTACTTCTTGAGTATTTCTTTAGCTTCTTCCCAAGTCTTTTCATATGCTTCTTTAGATACATCAAAGTATCCTGTATAGTCGTTATTACCTGCATTCTTATAGAATTCAGTTCCGTCAGCGTCTGTAAGACCCATAGCGACGAATGAAGAAGCGGGAACCTGTCCGCCCTGTGATACATCTTCAACAATGTAGTTTCTGTCTACAAGAAGGTTGATCGCATTTCTGATCTCAGCCTCTGCAAGAGCCTTCTCTGTGCCCTCAAGATCACTGTTGGGAAGAAGGTCTTCATTTACATTCCAGCAAAGATAGTATGTACCAACGTTACCTGTGATAACGAACTCATCAGGGTAATCCTTCTTAAGAGCAGGAATCTCGTTTGTAGGTACATCATCAATGAACTGCCAATCGCCGTTCTTGAAGTTAGCAAGGTCATTATTTACATCGTCAGAAAGATAGAAGTTGATAGCAGGCATTGTTACCTTAGCAGCATCAACAAAGTCATCTCTCTTTCTAAGTGTAAGATAAGAGTTGTGCTCCCAGCTCTCGATTGTGTAAGCACCGTTGCAGATCATTGTCTTAGGCTCTGTTGCCCAAGCTTCGTTAGATACAACATCCTCACGTACAGGCTTGTATGTAGGGAATGCCATAAGCTCGTTCCAGTAAGGAACCTGATTCTTAAGTGTTACAACAAGAGTCTTGTCATCGGGAGCCTGAACATTAAGTGTCTCATCACCCTTGGCATCATCAGCCCACATAGCATCATATCCGTCGATTACATCAAACATGTAACCGTAATCTGCTGCTGTTGCAGGTGAAGCGGCGCGGTTCCAAGCAAATACGAAATCGCCTGCTGTTACAGCCTTACCGTCAGACCATGTAAGACCATCCCTAAGTGTATAAGTATAAGTTACTGTTCCGTCAGGATTCTCTACACCCTCAGTAAACTCTGTGATGCAATCGGGAGCAAGTACGCTCTCACCGTTTGCGCCCTCTTCCCAAGTAGCAAGACCTGCGAAAAGGTGATTGATAACGATACCGCAATCTACAGCTGACTGAAGTGCAGGATCAAGTGTTGCCGGCTCGGATGCTAAACATACGTTGATTCCATCCTCTGCAGGGCCCTTTTTAGCGCCGCAGGCAACAAGGCTCAGTACCATTGTCATTGCAAGAAGTACTGAAAATAACTTCTTTTTCATAATTTTCCTCCTTATTATGAATTATGAGTTGGATTTTATCATTCAGTTGGCGTCTTCCATATGATGACACGCAACAAAGTGACCTTTGCTAACCTCTTTAAACTCAGGCATGCACTCTGCACAATCAGCCTTTGCATAAGGGCATCTCGTACGGAAAGGACATCCCGAAGGAGCATTAAGAGGACTGGGTATATCACCGGACAATACAATACGCTGATTGGCTCTTGCGATCTTGGGGTCCGGAACGGGTACTGCGGAAAGAAGTGATTTGCTGTAAGGATGAAGCGGATTATTGTAAATCTCATCAGCATCCGCAAGCTCTACCATCTTACCTAAGTACATAACTGCTATTCTGTCACTGATATGGCGCACAACCAAAAGGTCATGTGCTATAAACAAATATGTAAGTCCGAGCTTATCCTGAAGCTCATCAAACATATTGATAACCTGCGCCTGAATGGAAACGTCAAGAGCCGATACGGGCTCGTCACAAACTATAAATTCAGGATTAACGGCAAGAGATCTTGCGATACCGATACGCTGTCTCTGTCCGCCGGAAAATTCATGTGCATATCTGGAAGCGTGCTCAGAGTTAAGTCCTACATATCCCATGAGTTCAAGGATATGCTCTCTGCGCTCTTCCTTAGTCTTGTAAAGCTTATGTATGTCAAGCGGCTCGCCGATAATATCGGAAACCGTCATTCTCGGATTAAGTGATGAATAAGGATCCTGGAAAACCATAGTAGCTTTTTTGCGGAACTCTTTTATATCCTCTTTGGTCTTAATAAGCTTACCGTCATACCAAATCTCACCGGATGTGGGCTTATAAAGATTAAGAATAGTGCGTCCGACGGTTGTCTTACCGCAGCCTGATTCTCCTACAAGGCCTAATGTCTCACCTTTTTTGATGGCAAAAGAGACATCGTCAACCGCCTTAAGAGGCTTGGTCTTGAAAAATCCTACGTTAATATCAAAGTATTCTTTTAAGTGTTTAATCTCAAGGAGATTTTTTTCGTTATTATTTGTACTCATGACCTATCACCGCCTTCCATCTGCTTTTTGACATTCATCCAACAGCCTGCGGCGTGGTCGTCATTTATCTGCATGCGCTCTGCTCTCTCACGAAGACATATCTTCATGGCAGCATCGCATCTAGGTGCGAAAGGACATCCTTTCGGCATATTGAGAAGGTCGATAGGCGTTCCGCTGATAGGCTCAAGCTTCTTACCCTCTTTTCCCTCTGTAGGAATTGAACGAAGAAGGCCCTTTGTATATTCGTGACAAGGATTGTAGAAGATCTCATCCGCTGTTCCCTGCTCACAGATAGAACCTGCGTACATTACGATAACTTCATCGCACATCTGAGCAACAACGCCAAGATCGTGTGTGATCATGATGATAGCCATTCCAAGCTCTTCCTGAAGTGATTTCATAAGATCAAGGATCTGTGCCTGAATTGTAACGTCAAGCGCTGTTGTGGGCTCATCCGCGATAAGGATATCGGGTTCACATGCAAGCGCCATAGCGATCATAACTCTCTGTCTCATACCGCCTGAAAACTCGTGTGGATACTGATCCATACGCTTTTCGGGCTCATTTACGTTAACGAGCCTCAGCATCTCGATCGCACGTTCTTTTGCCTGCTCTTTATTTCTTCCTGTATGGAGTAAAATTGCCTCCATAAGCTGATGACCGATTGTATATGTAGGGTTAAGACTGGTCATGGGATCCTGGAAAATAATCGAAATCTTATTTCCTCTTACGGTCTTCATGACTTTCTCGCCTGAATTAACAAGCTCCTGACCGTCAAGCTTTATAGAACCCGAAACGATCTTACCTGCTCCCGCAAGAATCTGCATGATCGAATAAGCCGTAACCGACTTACCTGAGCCTGACTCTCCTACTATTCCAAGGACTTTGCCTCTGTCTAAATTAAAAGATATTCCGTTAACTGCCTTGACCTCTCCCGCATCCGTAAAGAAAGAGGTGTGCAGATCTCTGACTTCCAATAAACTCATATTTAAATCTCCATCTGTTTTCTCTTATAAAAATGTCTATCAAGTATCAAGCTTAGGATCAAACGCATCGCGAAGTCCGTCGCCGAAAAGGTTAAGAGACAAAACGATGAGTGAAATTACAAGTGCCGGGATCACCAATCTTGAAGGATATGATGAAACACCGTTGAGCGCGTCACATGCAAGAGATCCGAGCGAAGGCATCGGTGCGTTAACACCAAGTCCAAGGAATGAGAGGTAACTCTCTGTGAATATTGCACTTGGAATCTGAAGCGCTGTTGAAATAATGATTACCGAAAAGCAGTTGGGAATAAGATGTTTAAGAATGATCCACTTTCCTTTTGCTCCGGCTGCCTGAGAAGCAAGTACATACTCCTGTTCACGAAGTGAAAGGATCTGTCCTCTGATAAGTCTTGCCATTGATACCCAGTAAAGAACACCGAATACGATGAACAAACTGATGATGTTCGAACCGATCTTGGCAAGTACCGTTCCGTCAAGCGCTCCCTCCATTACAACCTTAAGGACTGATGAAAGAAGGATAACCATAAGCATATCCGGAAGTGAATATATGATATCGACTATTCTCATTATGATAAGATCGACTCTTCCTCCCGCATAACCTGCGATGGAACCGATCGTCATACCAATAATAAGAACGATTATGCTGGCAAAAAAGCCAACTGCGAGTGAAATACGTGTTCCGTAAACTACACGGATGAAATAATCTCTACCCTGAGAATCTGTTCCGAAGATATGAGGAACAACCTTCTCTCCGGCAGCTCTTAAAGTCTGCTCTGTCGTGCTGTACTCAAAAGGACTGAGATTATTAAAAGAATTGTCTGTAGCCTTACCGGCCTGCATCCCAAGCATCTGCTCATATGAATAAGGCCAGAACATCGGCACGAAAATAGCTGCCAATGTGATAAATACTATTATAAAGAAACAAGTTGTAGCAACCTTGTTCTTGAGAAGTCTCTTTACGCTGTCTTTAAAAAAAGTAGATGAAGGACGCATCTGCACCATATACTCTTTTTCAGAGTCTGTGGCAGGAATAAAGTCGTCCATATTAACCTGTGCACTGAAAATTTTCTTGTCCATTTATATTACTCTCCCAATTATTCTAAAGTGATACGAGGATCCACAACCTTATACATGATGTCACCGATAAGGTTCATGATTACGATGAGGGCTGCAAGTATGATAGTTGTGCCCATTACAAGCGGATAGTCACGTCCCGTGATGCTGTTAACGAACGCTCTTCCGATTCCGGGAACCGCGAAGATCTGTTCAACAACGAGGGAACCTGTAACAATACCGGCAAGCATCGGTCCAAAGTATGTGATAACCGGGATGAGTGAATTCTTAAGCGCATGTCCGAAAATAATCTTTGTTCCGGATACGCCTTTTGCCTTTGCTGTTCTGATATAATCCTGTCCCAAAACTTCAAGCATTGAAGATCTGGTAAGTCTTGTGATATATGCCATCGGATAAAGCGAAAGCGTTACAACTGGAAGGAAAAGTCCGTTTCTTGCCGCTCCGTTAGCCGGGAAAATCTTAAGAGAAATTGCAAATATTATAAGAAGGAACGATCCCATGATAAATGAAGGCATTGATACGAATGCTGTTGTCATTACCATAATGATCCTGTCAACGAGTTTGTTTCTGCGAAGTGCTGCAAAAGATCCGAGAACAACTCCGAAGATAAGAGCGATGAGCGCTGCAATGATACCGAGCTTGGCGGAAGTCTTCATTCCGTCAAGGATGATACCGTTTACATTACGTCCTCTCTGCTTTAATGAAGGACCGAAGTCAAAGTGCAGACATACGTCCTTAAGATAAGTAAGATACTGTGTTCCTAAAGGTTTATCCAAACCGTATTTGGCTTCCATAGCTGCCATAACCTGCTTAGTTACAGCCTTCTCACCAGTGAATGGGCCTCCGGGTACTGCGTGCATAACGAAAAAGGTAACTGTAATAACTACCCAGATAGTAACAATTGCAAGCAATACTCTCTTTACAATGTACATTAGTGTCTTAGTATTCATAGTCTCTCCAACCTGTTTAGAATTTATGTTATCGGCTATAAGTTTATTATACACCGAAATTATGGAATGTTAGATTTTCATTTGCCATGCAAAGCGTTATCACTTTATCACGCTAAATCGAGCAAAAAAAGTACAATGACATACTTGCCCGTACGTCATTGTACCGAAACTTCCATATTAAGCACACGTATATTACTTATCTTAAATACGTGCAAGCACAGACTATGATAATCAAACGATTAACTGATGTCAAGCAATAGATTAAAATCGCTCAAAGTGATTAATATACATCAAGATTCCTTGACAAAAAAACACCTGTGCGTGAGTCAAAGACGTTTTTTAACCAAAAAGCATCGTTGACTGTCTCTCTTTATCCTCCTGTTGTTTCTTCTGAAGATTTACCTGATAAGCATCAAGAGCCTGCTTGGTCTTAAGTGCGCTTATCGCATCTGATACATTCTGCTCTTCCTTGTTCATCTGATAACCGTTAAGCTCCATAGCGGCATGACTGTTATATGTAAGAGCATGCTCTACTCTGTTGGTAGTAGCTCCCGCATCACTTCTGGCTTTGGAAAGACTCTCGATCGCCTTGTCAATCCTGCTCATGTCAAAATCACCTGAAGTAACGTCATAATCCTCTATTCCGAGTGCTTTTAGCGATACATTCTTGGAAGAGATCACTTCCTCGGATCCGTTATTATCGGATGCAACTCTCATATCGGGAGTAGTTCCGTCGAGAAGTTTCTTTTCATTATAAGTTGTGTTACCGGCAATATCATCTATGCCCTTCTTGTACTGATCGATCTGGTCCTGTATCGAACGTCTGTCACTGTCCGACAAAGTTCCGTTCGAAGCCTTTACGGAAAGCTCTTTTATCGACTGCAGGTACTCGGTAACTTCCTGCATTGCTCCGTCTTCAACATTGAGTGCGGACTTTGCGGAAGTGAGATTCTGTGCGCCTGCATCAAGACCTGTCGTCTGAGACTTGGTCTTTTCCTGAATAGCAAGCTCAGAAGCTCCCTGAGCAGCTCTTGTATATGTGCCTCCGTTGGAAATAACAGAATACGGTGAATAAGCAGAGTATCCTGATACTGAAGAAATGCCTGTCATACGGCCTCCTTGTAAAAAAACATAAACCCACGTGAAATCGATAAAGATTCCACATAAAAACATAATTCTGATTTTATAGTAGTTATGCTTCAAATAAAAAGCCATAGAAAAAGCATTAAATTTCACCCAAACTGAAATGAAATTACATTGTCCACAACTTTCTTTGAAAATTTTTTTGAAAAAAGTAAATTATTTCACTTTTTGAACACAATTATGGTTTATATTATAAGTAAGTTAGTGATGTAATCATGCTCTAAATCTTTAGAGTAATCACTATCTCCCCCTCATAAGAAAATCGCAGGCACTCACGTCCCCCCGTGGGTGTTTTTGCGTTATTGAGATAATTTTATTTACGAAAAGCAAACGGCCGCAGTTTCCTGCGACCGTTTTTTTATCCGTATAATTATACTTTTTTCTTCTAAAGTTTAGTCCTTATACTTCTGATACATATCCGTGAGCTCTTTTATCTCCTCGGGAGAAAGATTCTCTGCGGCATATTGCATAAGTCCGGACTCATCTCCTTCATTTACATATTGCATTACTTCTGTAACTGTCTCAGCATCCATGTGCTCTTCTACGATTTCTGTGACCTTCTGCTTATCTTCCTCGGACATCTTGGATGTGATCTCTTCTATCTTCTCGCCTGCACCGGGGATCTTTCCGGCATTTTCAAATACCGTCTCAACTGCCTTTTCAGCTACTGCTTCCTTTGCCTTATGTTTAACTGCAGGAATTGCTACCTTTATAAATACAACGAGCACAAGGATAACAGCCGCAAACACTATAAGTGCTTTTACTGCGCCTTTTTTTGCATGTTTACCGCCTGATGTCGCGCTCTCAAACTCATCTTCAAAGTCTTCAACACGTCCGCGTTTGCGACGTTTTATAAGCTTTTCGTCTCTGTCGTCGCGCTCATAACGGTCATCGTATCTGTTGCCATAATCATCGTATCTGTCATCGTCGTCATACCTATCGTCGTAGCGGTCATCCCTGCGATCATAATCATCGCGCCTATCATCATATCTATCATCGTAGCGATCATCGTAGCGGTCATAGTCATCGCGCTCATAACGATCATCGTATCTGTCGTCGTAGCGATCATAGTCATCTTCATAATCTTCCTCATAACGTTCGTCACGATCATCTACGTAATCATCATATCGCTCATCTCGATAATATCTTTCATTTTCTTCATAATAATCATCATGATCATCATAACGATCATCATATCTTTCATCTTCATAGCGATCATCGGGAAATACTTCTTTAAAATCATCCTGAAGGCGCTCATATCCCCTATCACGCCTGTCATCCCTCTCAGAATAGCCCCTCTGAGAGTGTCTGTTATTTCGTATATCTTTTGACATTTTTTCTCTCTCCTATTTTTATTTTTTGAATTGGTTATAATTCTTTTATAATTTTGTCACAGTTTGGCAACAGTTACATTGTAATATAAATTACATCAGAAGGACAGACCTTCTGAACCCCCAACAATACTTTTTTTCATACACGGGCTGTCAGGTCCCCCAACCGGACAGCCCCTCCTCCCAAAAAATATGGACCTGCTTATAGCAAGCAGGTCCTTTGTATTGCATAAATCTTTTTTGGTAAAGATAAACATCGGCTATCAGGTCTTGAATATTGTTGAAAGGATTCCTCTTCCGAGACTTGCTCCGAGATTTCCTCCGAGTGTCTTTCCGAATTTTCCGAACTTTCCACCAAGTCCTTTTCCTACTTCTCTTCCTACAGTACCAACAACTGCGTTACCAACAGTCTTGATCCTCTGTTTCTGTTTTCTCTTCTCGGCGGCCTCTTCTTTTTCTTTTGCCTTTGCAGCGGCAGCTTCCTCTTTCTCTTTTTCCTTGCGAGCAAGCTCTTCAGCCTTGAGTCTCTCAGCTTCCTTGGCATCCTCTATGCCCTTTCTCTGAAGGAACTCATAAGCAGAATCAGGATCATGAGCTTCGAAGTACTTGCTGTAAAGTACGCTGCCCTTGATCTCTTTATCCCTGACAGAATCGTCGATTCCGCCCATACGGCTCTGAGGAGGTAAGATCTTAACACGCTCACACATTGTAGGTGTTCCGTGCTCATCAAGGAATGAGCATACAGCCTCACCAGTAGAAAGCTCCTGAATGATATCGGCTGTCTTGAACGCGGGATTCTCACGGAAAGAATCTGCCGCAGCCTTAACCGCCTTCATATCGGAAGGTGTGTAAGCTCTGAGTGCATGCTGGATCTTATTACCGAGCTGTGCAAGAACTCCGTCGGGAATATCCCTGGGGTTCTGTGTTACAAAGTAAATGCCTACGCCCTTAGATCTGATGAGCTTAATAACCTGCTCTATCTTGTCCATCAGGATCTTGGGAGCATCTGCAAAAAGAAGGTGTGCTTCATCAAAGAAGAATACCATCTTGGGCTTGTCGAGGTCGCCCACCTCGGGAAGTGTCTCAAATAACTCAGACATCATCCAAAGAAGGAATGTTGAATAAAGAGTTCCGTTGTTGATAAGGCTTGTGCTGTCGAGGATATTGATCATACCCTTGCCGCCTTCGCCTGTTGTGAACCAGTCTCTTATGTTGAGCGCGGGCTCGAAGAAGAACTTATCTCCGCCTGCGATCTCAAGAGAAACAACCGCACGCACGATAGCAGCAACAGAAACCTTGCTGATATTGCCGTATTCTGCGGCGAACTCCTTATTGTTGTCAGAAATATATGTAAGCATTGCCTTGAGATCCTTGGTATCTACCAAAAGAAGCTCGTTGTCATCGGCAATCTTAAAAGCGATCGAAAGTATGTCTCTCTGAAGATCGTTAAGTCCAAGGATCCTGGACAAAAGAACCGGGCCCATCTCAGAGATCGTTGTTCTGAGCGGAATACCCTTTTCTCCGAATACATCCCAGAAAGTTGAAGGATATTTCTGATAATCAAAGCCGGCTTCTTCAAGGCCGAATCTCTGAATACGCTTCTGCATATCCTCGGAATCCACGCCTTCCTGGACCATTCCGGCAAGGTCTCCCTTGACGTCCGCAAGAAATACCGGAACTCCCATATCACTAAAAGACTCAGCAAGTACCTTAAGAGTTATAGTCTTACCTGTTCCCGTTGCACCTGCAATGAGTCCGTGTCTGTTAGCCATCTTGGGCAAAAGAAATACATTCTCGCCGCTTTCGTTGTTAGCAACCCATATTTTTCCGTCTTTTAACATACCTTCCTCCTCTAAAGAATTTCTCAGATATACCGATTATAGCACAATATATCTTCTATTTGTTACAAATGAGGAGCTATCTGAAGGAAACCGAATTTGACTATCAGAACATATGTTTGTATAATAAAAATATGGCAGCTGAAAGAGAAAGAACATATATCTGCATAGATCTAAAGTCTTTCTACGCCTCTGTAGAATGCGTAGAGAGGAAACTTGACGTTATGACCACGCGTCTTGTCGTAGCCGATCCCGAGCGAAGCGACAAGACTATTTGTCTTGCGGTCTCACCTGCGATGAAAGCTCTCGGAGTCCCGAACAGATGTCGCGTTTTTGAGATACCCAAGCACATAGACTACATCATGGCGGTTCCGAGGATGCAGAAATACCTCGATTATTCCGCTCAGGTTTATTCCATATATCTTAAGTACATTTCCAAGGACGATATCCATGTTTACTCAGTCGACGAGGCTTTTATGGACGTCACCGAGTACCTTAATCTGTATCACATGACAGCCAAGGAACTCGGTCAGACCATAATCGGCGACATCTACGAGAGCCTTGGCCTTCGCGCTACCTGTGGCATCGGAAGCAATCTCTTTTTGACCAAAGTCGCTCTTGATATCACAGCCAAGCATGCCAAGGATTTTATCGGAGAACTTGATGAAAAGAGCTATCGAGAGACCCTATGGGATCACAGACCCCTTACGGATTTCTGGCGCATAGGTCCCGGAATCGCGCGTAAGCTCGAGACCTACGGTATGCTCACTATGAGAGATATAGCACACGGCAATGAGAATCTTCTTTATAAGCTTCTGGGCGTCAACGCAGAGCTCCTTATAGACCACGCCTGGGGACGTGAGCCCACTACGATCAGGGATATCAAGGCGTATTCGTCCGCGGCACACTCTCTTTCTCAAGGTCAGGTCCTTATGAGCGATTATACCTTCGATATGGGACTTGTCATCGCAAAAGAGATGATGGATATCCTCTGCCTTGATATGGTCGATAAAGGGCTTGTCAGCAAGTCTTTTTCCCTGATGGTCGGCTACGCCAAAGGCTGCCCACTGCCTGCCGCTAAGGGAACGTTTTCTTTTGACACAGAGACCAACGCTTCGTTCTTACTTATTCCGGGTATCGCCGACCTTTACAGCAAGATCGTAAACCCGCAGTACAAGGTCCGCCGCATGTACGTTGTCGCCAATAATGTCATCCCCGAGGAATACACGCAGTACTCTTTCTTCATGCCCGCGCAGGATCTTGAGAAGGACCGCAAGATGCAGAAGGCTGTCCTTGAGATCAAGAACAAATTCGGAAAGAATGCGATCCTTAAGGGACTTAACTTCGAAGACGGCGCAACGACCAGAGACCGCAACAATCAGATCGGCGGACATAAAGCTTAGCGAGGTAACATATGCCAAGACAGAAAATGCCAATAGAAAAAAGAGCCGCTCAGTTCCTTCCGTTTCAAGCGGTAAAGGGACTTGACGAAGCTCTTCTTGCAAAAGAAAAAATAGTTGTACCAAAAATCGAGCTCTCCGAAGAAATGTACGAAGAGCTCGATAAGAAAATGCATAATATCAAAAAGGGCCGGATCATAACCTGTGTCTATTTCCACAAAGATGAATATCTCAAGGTAACAGGCATGGTTGCGAGGTTCGATGAGATCGCCCGCATCCTTCAGATAGTAAATACCAAGATCCCTTTTGAAGATATATTGGATGTCTCATTTGATGAGGATCTGCAATAACATTCTGTTTATTACAGCTCACCGTGGTAAGCCTGAAGAGAATTGATGTTGCCGCATCCCTTAGTCTTTACCTCATGGATTCCCTCTGCTGCAGCCTTTGCAGCTGCTACTGTTGTTATATAAGGAATTCTTGCTTTTATAGCCGCGCGGCGAACATATCCGTCATCATGATCAGCGTCCTTACCTATAGGAGTGTTGATGATCAGCTGAACCTCATCATTCTTGATAAGATCCTCGATGTTGGGTCTTCCGCCTTCATAATTCTTCATGACTTTTCCGGCTTCAATTCCCGCTTCGGTAATAATATCGTAAGTCTTTCCTGTAGCGAAGATCTTAAATCCGTCTTCTGCAAAGCTCTTAGCAAGCGCTGATGCATTGGGCTTATCCTCTTCGTTGAGAGAGATAAGAACCGCACCCTCTGTAGGAAGAGCCGCATTTGCAGCTTCCTGAGCCTTAAAGAATGCCTCACCGGGAGTCTTGGCAAGTCCAAGAACCTCTCCTGTTGAACGCATCTCAGGTCCGAGAACAGGGTCAACCTCAGGGAACATATTGAACGGGAACACAGCTTCTTTTACACCGTAGTATACAGGCTCTGTGTCTTTCTTAGCTGCAATAAGATCTTCAACAGGTGACTTTCTTCCTGTAAGACTGGCAGTGATGATATCTGTAGCAACAGGAACCATCTTGATACCGCAAACCTTTGATACAAGCGGAACTGTTCTTGATGCACGAGGGTTGGCTTCAAGAACATATACAGTATCATCTTCTATCGCATACTGCATGTTCATAAGTCCCACAACGTTCATCTCTACAGCGATCTTCTTGGTATATTCCTCGATAGTCTTGAGGTGCTTCTTGGATATGTGCTTGGAAGGAATGATACAAGCTGAGTCACCGGAGTGAATGCCGGCAAGCTCGATGTGCTCCATAACCGCAGGAACAAAAGCTTCCTTTCCGTCACTTATAGCATCTGCTTCACACTCAAGAGCGTTATGCAGGAATCTGTCGATAAGGATAGGTCTGTCGGGAGTTACACCAACAGCGGCCTTCATGTAGCCTTCCATGCTCTCCTCGTCGCGAACGATCTCCATTCCGCGTCCACCAAGAACGAATGAAGGACGCACCATTACGGGATAACCGATCTTGGCCGCGATCTCTTTTGCCCCTTCAACATCAGAAGCCATGCCTGATTCAGCCATCGGGATCCCGAGCTTATCCATCATCATTCTGAACTGATCTCTGTCCTCTGCAAGGTCGATAACCTCAGGTGTTGTGCCGAGGATGTTAACGCCCTCTTCCTTAAGCTTAGCTGCAAGGTTAAGAGGTGTCTGACCTCCAAACTGAGCAATTACGCCAAGAGGCTTTTCTTTTCTATAGATCTGAAGTACATCTTCAAGAGTAAGAGGCTCAAAGTAGAGCTTATCTGAAGTATCATAGTCTGTTGAAACCGTCTCGGGGTTGCAGTTTACAATGATCGTCTCGAAGCCGAGCTTCTTAAGAGCCATGGCTGCATGTACGCAGCAGTAGTCGAACTCGATACCCTGTCCGATCCTGTTGGGACCGCCGCCGAGGATCATGATTTTGTTATTTCCTGCTGAATCGGGAGTTTCATTGGCGCCTGCATTATCCTCATTCTGATATGTTGAGTAATAATATGCGCTTCCGTTTGTTCCGTATACGTGAACGCCGTCCCAGCTCTCTGTAAGGCCTGCCTTCTCGCGTCCCTGTCTGATATCGTCCTCAGTTACGCCGAGAACCTTTGCAAGATACTTATCAGCAAAACCGTCTTCCTTGGCTGCGATAAGATCTGAAGCTGCGGGAACAGTTCCTTTGTACTTATTAACAAGCTCAACTTCCTCATCCACAAGTTCTTTTATCTGATTGAGGAAATAGTGCTTAACCTTTGTAATATCAAAGAGCTCATCTACAGTTACGCCCTTTTTCATTGCTTCATACATAAGGAAGTAGCGCTCTGAAGAAGCATCTTTTAACAGGCGAAGAAGTTCTTTCTTGTCCATCTTCTCGAACTTCTCGATGGCACCAAGGCCGTAACGATCTTTCTCAAGGGATCTGATAGCCTTCTGGAATGCCTCTTTGAAGTTCTTACCGATACTCATAACTTCACCTACTGCACGCATCTGAGTACCGAGCTTATCTTCCACTCCGTGGAACTTTTCAAATGCCCAACGAGCGAACTTAACTACTACGTAGTCTCCGTTAGGTACATATTTATCAAGGGTTCCGAATTTGGAATCGGGGAGCTCTGCAAGTGTAAGGCCTGTAGCAAGCTTAGCCGAAACAAGTGCGATCGGGAAGCCTGTAGCCTTGCTGGCAAGGGCTGAAGAACGGGATGTTCTGGGATTGATCTCAATAACGATGATACGTCCGGATACCGGATCATGTGCGAACTGCACGTTGGTTCCACCGATAACGCCGATGTGCTCAACGATCTTGTAAGCCTGACGCTGGAGCTCTTTCTGAAGGTCCTCATCAATAGTGAGCATAGGCGCTGTACAGAATGAATCACCTGTGTGAACGCCGACAGGGTCAACGTTCTCGATAAAGCAAACAGTGATCATGTTGTTGTCTTTATCACGAACTACTTCAAGCTCAAGCTCTTCCCATCCGAGGATAGACTCCTCAACAAGGACCTGATGAATGATAGATGCCTGAAGTCCTCTTGCGCAAACGGTCTGAAGTTCTTCCTTGTTGTAAACAAGTCCGCCGCCGGCACCGCCCATTGTATAAGCGGGACGAAGGACTACGGGATAGCCGAGCTCATCTGCTTCAGCAAGAGCCTCTTCTATGCTGTAGCATGCCTTAGAACGTGCCATCTCAATACCGAGCATATCCATTGTCTTCTTAAACTCGGTTCTGTCCTCACCACGCTCAATAGCGTCAACCTGAACACCTATAACTTTTACATTGTATTTATCGAGAATACCTGCCTGATATAGCTCAGAACAAAGATTAAGACCAGATTGTCCACCAAGATTAGGTAGAAGAGCGTCCGGTCTTTCCTTTTCAATAACTGCTGCAACACGATCCACATTAAGTGGCTCGATATACGTCTTATCTGCCATTTCCGGGTCTGTCATAATAGTCGCCGGATTTGAATTAACGAGTACGATCTCATATCCAAGACTACGAAGCGCCTTACACGCCTGCGTTCCTGAATAGTCAAATTCACACGCTTGCCCGATAACAATAGGTCCTGAACCGATTATCAGCACTTTGTGTATGTCTGTTCTCTGTCCCATGGAACTCCTCCCTTGTGTCTTTTTAATAATCATCCTTATCATTCTATTATCAGAAGAGGATTTTCACAAGGGATTTTTTTAGGTCAAAAGAAATTTTTTATTTGCGAAAAAAGACCGTGGCAACCTTCAGATACATCTCTCCAAGTCGCATCGAAATTTCCGGTGTACCAAGGATCTGCGACATCACCGTCTCTGTCCGTAAAATCAAGCATCTTGTAGATCTTGTTCTCGGGGTCACCGCCGTAAATCCGGTTCATATCACGGATATTTGCTGAGTCCATTCCTATAATGTAGTCAAAATTTTCGTAATCTCTTTTGACAGTTAATCTGGCTCTCTTCTCGGATACACCAAGCTCGTTGTCGTCCGTTCCGATCCCGTGCTCGCGAAGCTTAGCTCTCGCCGGCGGATAAACCGGGCTTCCCATCCCGTTCCAGATCTCATCTGTGTGCGTTGCCGCGGACTCAATATGAAACTCATCCGCTTCTCCCGCCTTATTCACTATGTCTTTCATAACAAACTCCGCCATTGTCGAGCGGCAGATATTGCCGTGGCAGACGAATAAAATTCTTATCATTGATTATGGCTCCTTGTAATTCTGAGTTATTCCCTGTAATGCGCACCGTTGCGGGATAAAAGTAGAGTTCACATATCACGGTGACAGAACTATAATATCACAGTTTGTGTAATAACTACGAATATCTAGGAAAATCATGGACATGAAAAGTAGTCAAAAAGTAGTAAGGCACATTTTTGATTCTGAGGTATTCCGGGAAATGAAAAAGAGACCTCTTTTTATAATTGCCTATATTAGCACCAATTAAACTTTGGAGCTGCTTTTTCAAACGCCTCCAATTCCTCATGTTGGCTTTGAATTAAAGTCTCTAATCCTTTCTTTCTCTTAAACCTCAGAACTGGTAGTTCCTCCTTCTCCTTTCTCATTGCCTCAAGATTCGCTCTTTTCTTTTCAATTTCATTTTCGAATTTGTTTCTTGAATCCAAAAACCTAGCCTTCGACTCTTTCATTTGCCCATTGTACTCCACAACTTTAGGCGAGATAATTTCGACATATTTCTTGTTAATGGAATCCAAATCCGTAAGATTCTCGACTGATATGCTATTTATATCCACAAGTCTTTCACGGATTAATATCTCAATATTTGCCCTACTTCTAATATCCTCAATATAATCGACTACCTCTTTCTCTAACTTTTCGATTGAAATCTCTGTAAACGTTTCACAATCTTTTCCACATGGTAATCTTTTTTGAATAAAAGCAAGTAAACCTTCATTTTTTATTGCAAGAGTGCTTAACTCTTTATATGCACCTGTAACCAAACTAATGTCTGCTGAATATAATGATTTTAATGCCTCATCCCATGTTTCTCTATAAAAGCAACTCACTAAAATGTCACACTTTTCAGATACAACATTAAAGTCAGCTAGATTATTTTTGCAAAAATTCTCAAGCTCAGCTACCACCTCGTTACGGACATGACAATTATACGAAAAAGCCAAATCCAAAGCATCAATGTCAATCGCACCCACTTGAGCAGCCTTAATATATATCTCTGAATCAAACGGGCACTTCTCAAACGCTTGTTGTAATTTTGATATAGCATCACTTTTGGGAGTATTAGCTGTTATCTGATCTACAATTATTTTAGACTCCTGCGGGTTGAAATCCTTAATCTCAGAGTAGACCGGATGATCATTTCTAGTCTCATACGAAACTGCTCTTTCAGTAACCTCATTAATCCAGATAGAAATGCATCTTCTGGCCGCTGGTAGAAATTGGTCATAATATAATTCACTTAACTGTCGTGCATAGGCACTATATGCACGTCCGGCGGCAGCTCCTGCCTCTCTTGCATATTGTTTATCTGCTTTTTTCGCCTGGCTTTTCAAAGTTGCATTTGAAACAGCATTATAGAAAAGCAAATCAACCGCACTATTTGTTATAATTCCATATCTCATACCGGTAATATTGGATGCGGCATTTCTGTATGCTGTTTGCTGACCATATTCAACATCCCTTTCTCTTTGATAATATATGTTCCTTGCCGCATCTTCCAACGCGTCCGCCAATTTTACCATTGACCTATATCCAGTGGTTCTCTTCGAATAATTATCATAATCATCTCCATATGGACAGACGTCAATTCCTGCATATTCCATGGCCTCAGCAATAACATCAGCGCCATCGCCTCTTCCCGAAATATCATCCCAAAATTCCATTTGTATCCAAAAGCCCTGATTCCCCTGCTCAGACTCATGTTTTTTTAATTCATCTATTCTTCTTTGAAGCGTACTGTTCACATCAGTATAGGCCTTTGCAATAGTATTCATCAGATTCCGATATTCGTTTATTTCAAATGAATTCGGCATTATAAAACTTTTTCCAAGAAACTCAACTTTCTCGTGATTTTCATCAATATATGCATCACCACAAAAGGGGCAGATAGCCGTTTCAAGATTTGGATCAACTTGTAATCCTGCTCCACAACTTGTACATTTCGCATGGGCAAGCATTTGCTTGTTCTCTGATTTAATTATCTTGGCACCGCAACTCGAACAAAACGATGACCCTTCAGCTATTTCTGCTCCACAACTATTACAAAACATGACTTCCTCCTGCTCCGCCAAACATAGGCGACATAAGGTACATTATTTCTAAATTGCCTTTTCTGACTTCTTCTTTTGCTTTATCTACAGAATCAATTTCTGCAAAAGAAATGGTATTCTTTTTCTTAAATATATCAAATAAGCCCATTTTTATTCTCCTTCTCAAGCAGTATTTACGCGACATTAAAATAATAACATAAAAACAGCCCCCGGACTGAGCTTAATTTCCTGCCCAGTCCAAAAGGCTGTCAATTAATTACATGTTTCATTTTAAAAAGCCATGATTTGACTCCCTGTACCTAGCTCAAGCTATGACTTCCGCCACGTTTTTACGCTTCTTGTACAGTGTTATAGTTTGATAAATAAACAATCCGAACAATATTATTTGGAACAGGCTGGAAACTATAAGGTGTGTATCGCTACAATCTTGTTCCCAGAACATATCTGTGCTTGTGCCCATTCTCAACGAAAACGTCCCCAAATAACCCCATACGGTTGTAATTATTCTTATAGCAAAAAATGCGCACAGCAATATCATCCAGATTATTCTTTTGCTATTTCGAATGAAAAAGAAAAATGCTGACAAAACTATAATCAAATACCCCGAAATATTTACTAAAGGTATAAGAACAAAAGGTTCAAGAATATGGGCATGATCCCAAAGACTAGGACATTCAATAAATAAACTTATGTATCCTACGTTCAAGTACAAAAGCTCCAGCGAGAAAAAAGATACTATAACAGCACCTACTCTCTTAGGTGAAAGAGTTCCCTTTAATGCGTGAACCAACCCATATGCGAAGATTATCATATACAAAACATTTCTTATCTGTCCTGAGATCTCAATGACAGTTGAAGTGCCATTAAGAGCCGGTTCCCTTGTGCCTGTGGAAATAGCGATAATATTGGTTGTTAATTCATCCAGTATCAATATCAAAAAAGATACCACGATAAATGCATACAACATGATCAATATATTATTCGCCCATTTTTTCTCTATAACAGGATTTCTTTCTACTACTTCATTCATATCTTCTCCGGACAATAGGTCGTCAAGGCTCACATCCAGTATCTCCGATATTTTCTTTGTAGTAGGAAGATCGGGAAATCTAACTCCACACTCCCAATGAGAAACAGACTGCCTCGTTACAAATAACTTCTCCGCCAGCGTCTGCTGGGTCATCCCTTTTTCTTCTCTAGCTCTTCTAAGCTGCTCACCAAATTCGACCATATTATCCATATGCTCCTTTCAAAGTGTCACCTGCAAGTGTAATTTCAGTATCTGTAATCCTCTGAAAATATTCAAGCAACACCTCAAAAAAACAATGTATCCGCTATGTAGCATCCGGTATTTAGTAGCTAAAATACTCTAATTCTCCGCTATTTCTATTTCTAATGGTAACTACTCTGTTTTCCCTGTCCATATCGACATAGTCGCCTTGGCGAAGGGGAGAATATGTCTTATCATTTGCAGAAAAATCTACGCAGTCATTGTATACACTTCCGTATAGAGCGGGACCCATGTCACCTTCACTACGTTTTTCAAAATAAGTCGAATTCATCAAGAAATAGCCCAATCTAACTTCTTCATCAATATACTCAGTAAGTGCAGGAGTCGGATCAACATGATATCCAACGCCATTCACAGTGACATAGGACCAAGCATGAGTCAAAGTTGAACTTCTGTATTTAAGCGCGTCAACTCCTACCTGAAGAAGCAGATAATTATATAAGCTGCACAGATCTCGGCAAACTCCCTGCTTTTCAAAAAGTGTTCTACAGGTTCCGTAGTACTCTTTCACCAATTGCTCAAAATCCGGAGAGTACTTAGCATCTTTTTCATCCATGTCATAGACATAATTTCTCTCTACATACACATAGAGTGCCAGGATTTTTCGAAATCGTCGTAATCTGGACTGACATATGTATTAATTATATCCGCCGAATTTGTCAAGGTTTATTGTTTTCTTATCGGATGCCTAATTACGGTCTTAAGCTTCTCAGAAGCAACCTTTCTGGCATCACTAAGATAAATCCTGCTAAAATCATCTGCATATCCCGGGATCTCAAAAGAGTCCTGTCCATACGGTATCCATTCATAATAGAGATACCGCCTCCAGTTCCCTGCATAGTTCGAATTGGTATTCCAGCCTTGCAAAGAGCCTCTATATCTCTGCCTATTGTCCTCCGGGATACTTCAAACTGCTCCGCTAGTTCCGGTGCTGTGTTGTCTCTTTCTGTAACAGTATCAACAATATTCCGATTAGCCTGTCTATCTTCATATGCTTACCTTTCTTATTAATCCTACAAAAGCAAACAAGACAACAGTATGTCTTGTTTATGTTTTTTCCTGTACTCCTTTATTAGCACTAAAGAGTACAGGAAATACATGACATCGAAATAGTATAATATTTTCTAATAGCGCCGAATTATATCACTTTAATGTATCCTTTATATCCTTACACCAAACCGACAAGTTCGTCTCTGCATGATCACATCCATCCAAGTGCGCTATTAGATGCTGTTTGTTTAAAAGATAAATAAAACACAGTATTTCCTTGGCAGTACGTTGCTTTTCCTCTTTTGAAATCACTGTGAAGAAATTATAATCTGACATTGCTTTAGTTTGGTCTAGTCTATGGCTTCCATTGTTCAAAATCAATCTATACATCAGGTTTTCAAAATATTCCCTATACTCCTTTATTGGTAACCCCGCTAATATATTTTGATCTGTCGAAACCTTATCAATCCCCTTCTTATACTGAAATGTTGAAAACGCTTCCAACATTTGCCTCATAATATTACCAATTACCATATCATATTCTTCAGCATTTCCGATTGCAAAGTTATATATTATTTTTATTAATTCCGTATACTCTTGGCGCTTATCATATGAAAAAATTACTATCTCATTCTGTTTTAGTTCATATAATCTATATACTCTTTTTTCACCAGGATATTTTTTATTTATTGCATCAATAAGTTCCTCAAAAATCTTGTCAGAATCATAAAATGTCAACAAATCATGCGTCATTATTACTGCTCTAGTTAAAGCATTTCCTAGCAGAAATTTTCCAATTTGATACCTTAAAAAAGACATAATCCCCGTCTTATTTTCAATATCAAAACTTGAAACCGGATCATCAATTACCAATAAATATTCATTATTGTATGCATTTATTTCTTCCTGATACTGAAGTATACTAGCAAAAAAATAACATAAACCTATTATATTTCTTTCTCCTTGCGATATCTGTGAAGGTTTAACATTTTTTCCATTTGAAAGCAGAACATAATTATCATCACGATAGTCTATAACAAATCTATCTTTTGAGAAGAATATGTACTTTAAATTATTATTGATAATTGAAATTGCAACTTCAACATTCTTTTGCTTTGCCTCTAGCTCATCAACCTTTATCTTGGCATTATTATACGCCTCTCGTTTTTCAATCAACTTTTTTCGCTCTATCTTGAGCTGTGCCTCTGCAGCTAAATAACGCATATAATAATCCATTATATCAAGATGCGCTATAGCATTATTGATTTCCGTCAGCTTGTCAATTATTGGTTTAGTAGCGGTTATTTTTTTATTATAATCAAGTCATTCAGCCTCTAAATCCGCAAGGGCTGCCGTTAATTGTGATAGTAAATCAGAAATCCGACCTATCTCCTGCTCACACGGAGTATAGGGATCATCAATTTTGCTTTGAATAATTATATTATTCTTTAAAATCGTTTCATTTATCTGATTCACCAAATTAACACATATTGGATTATTATTTGTAAGCTTTGTGAATGGCGAAAATTCCACATCAATACCATGTAGAATAAAAGTCTTAAGTGCTTCTTGGTGCTCTTCTACTGCCTTACTAAGAACCTTCTGTATACTTTGCACCAAATCTTCCTTATACTCTTTAGAGACTTTTTGTAAACACATAGGACATTTTCCTACTGTTTCGTCAGAAAATACCTTGAGCATTTGGCTTAATTGAGTTGTATTACCAGATTGTGCAAGTTCAAGTAAATAATGTTCTCTTTCCGACAGTTCAGGCTTTTCAATTTTCGCCCTTAACAAATCTATGATGCTTTCCTCATTGTACTCTACTGATACATTAGGCACTTTAGTCAGAATGGTTGCTTCACCCTGTTGAGCGATTCGCAACTCTTTTATTTTTTCGTTGAAATCTATTATTAACTGGTCACGAGTTTTTGTAGTTGTAATAGAGATAAATTGTTTATATGTATCATCGCTTACTCGTGTATTCTGCCGGTTACCTTTTATCAGTTTGTCTCTACCAGCCCAACAATCATCACCTTGCAAAGCCCACCGAATTTCCTTTATATATTTCTTAGGTGATTTATCATCGTCTAAATTTTCATATTCAAGCACAACGGATTTTTGGGCATCATACTCTCTTTCAAATTCAAAAAGTGCTTTACGAGCACCTTCCAATTGTTCCTCTATTTCAGCTTGTTGTCCTAGCATAATAATCGTGTCTAATCCAGAATCATGAAATTTTATATTCTTATCCACATAATCTTCATCAAATACAAAAATATGCTTTTTCTCTTCATCACTTAACATTATTGAGTTGCCAGCAGCATCTATAAAGTTCGCATGGTTAATTGTTTCAGAAACTTCTCCTTTAACTTTTTTGACTGCTTTTGCTAATGTACTCTTTCCAGCACCATTACGCCCATATACTAATGTTCCTTTTACTTTTTTGATTTTTTTACTATTAGCTTCATGCGGATTAAAGAACAAAATATCTGTCAATGATTCAAAATTAGCGCCTTGAAATCTAATACCCGCAACATCTTTCAACATAAGTAAACACCATCCTTTTATGCAAATTCTAAGTTCAGAGGATTTGTCAGCATAGCATTGTAAATGTATTTATTATCATCTATCAGCGGATTTATATAAACACTTCATTCATAAAAAAATAGAAATCCATGCCTTTATCCTCAGCCAATTGTCTTTCCCGCTGTTTTCAACTGATTTATCAAAATCCCTATCATTAACGACCTTGTTAACTCGTCATCTGATGTCATTCATATCATTTTCAAACATTCAGTGACTCACACGTCTCGGCTTTTTATCACATTAAGATCGCTATCAACGTGACTTAGACTCTCAATCATAAATGATTCTGTAAACACTCTGTTTATTGGCAAAGCATCAAAATAGTATTTTTCACCAAAAGGATACGGATATGAATTTGATGTATACTGTGGATCTGGTCCCACAAAGAATACATAGTTTTTTCCTCCCCCGACACTACTCTTAAAACATATCCCATCGTACCCCTTAGTTTTGTAATACTCCGCAACAAGTTGCGTTGCGGCATATTCATACGAGTGGTCATCTTTCTTATCTGAAACAGGCTCAGATATCTCTTTTACAAAACTCCTCCAAAAGTCATTCATCCATGTATTATCATGATCATATTCCGGATCAAATATACTATCAGGGGCAAAATATTTGTTATCCGACAGATCCAATATTTGCAACTCTTCGATAGAAACAAATTCTGCGATAATTGCTTCTTCTCCTGGATGAACTCTGCATTCTTGTAAGGTGGTTTCTTTGTCTGAGGCTAAATATAAATAGGGTATGCCAGCAGGGCTCATCCTATTTGTTTTTGCATATATTGCTGGAGGTGGCCCCATTTTTGAATATGGTTCTATTGTGTCGATAGGCAAAAGTGATTCTTCTGTTTTTCTAGCCCTATAGAACTTAGTCCCACTTGGAATATCAATAATAAAGTCATATATATACGGATCCATCCTCTCCAAATATTCACCCCGTATATTAAACCCTTGCGGATCAAAGAATCGACTATAATGCTTTATTATATGTTTAAATGATTCCCACGCATGAAAGACTCTTGTCTGTTCGCTTCCATAAAGATCTTCTTTGATTACCCAATTTTGTGAGTCTATATCATCATATGGATCCTCAGCCCCTTTTTGAATATCACGATATGAATACAAATTTTCAAATAAATCATCTAAAAGTGTGGTTTCTATTGTATCTTCATTGAAAATCATTTCCTCATCCATTAGAATTTCACGTATACTGTATGTTGTTGCTTCTTCACCGTTTGGTCCCAAATACATCTTTTCTTCCGAATCGTACATAACCCCTGTTCCGTCATCGCATCCCTCATACGCTTTATCTATGCAATCCCGAAGATAAATTCCCATTTTTTTAAGTGACATCAAATGTGTTCCAAGCCTTTTACAATATGGGCAATCTCCAGTTTCCTCATAGTTATCTTCAATATACTGCTGGATATACTGATTATCAAAACAATGCGGACAACAAAACGACTCTTTAATCACTTTTCAACCCCCTCTTTCTATTATCAATCAAACTCTTTTACATTCATCTGTGGTAGTACTCTTCCTCCACAAGAATCATCATATAGGCCTATACTATTATGTTTATTTAGCCATTTTTCATTTTACAACAGCCCAACTTCCGTTCTTATTTGATCCAATACGCTCTATCAACCCTTTTTTCTTCAAACTAACCAAGGTACGTTCTATAGTTCTCTTTGTAACTCCTACTTCTATAGCTATCTCTTCAGCCGTCATTTCCGGATTACTTATCAATAAACCAAGTACAGCTTTTTCCGTTTTATTTATACCGACATTTATACCGACACTTATACCGACACTTTGCCCACTCATCTCCAATACATTTTTATCATATGGAATCCTGCACTTAATATAATTGTCTGTAATTTCAAAAGCTTCTTTGCCATATTTCTTTATAATTGTCGGAACCCCATGCCCAGTATGCTCTGTAAGTCCCATATTTAAAAAGACTCTCATTAGCGTAGAGTTTCGTGGATGGCTTATTCCTTCGTAAAAGTCTTCTATTGACATTCCACTAGGTAATCCTCCATGAGATAATATTTCCATCCGATCAGTAAATAAAGAAATCTGAGGTTCTGTCACAGTCCAGTCATTATGAACCAGTGCGTTTAACACAGCCTCATTAACAGCATCAAAATCGAAAAGATACCTGTCTTTTCTGGGTCTTACAGTCGTATCTGATATACAGATATTCTCAGCTGATAGTCTTGCCTTAATCTTTTCATAAACCGACAATATACATCCGAACCCGAAATCATTTCTTTCAGAAATTGCCGCTTTATCTATGCCATTAAATTTGACGAATGTGAAAGGAATATTATTCTTATCCGCAAGCAACTCAGCTAAAAGATTATAATCTCCGTCTTTGTTACGCAGATTGAAGTTGGCTTCAAAGGATGAATCATCAACATGAAAGCCCTTCTCCGCATAGTAAATCTTTAATTCTCTAAATGTAAGGTCTGCCCGTGATGCACGTTTTTTTAGCATATATTCTTCATCATAGAAGTTTTTTTCATAACGGATACGAATCTGCTCCGATGTCATTTCTTTGCAGGTTGTTCCAATTCTGATCACGCAGCCGCTTGAAGAAAAACCATACTTCTTCTGGCAGTATATATTTCTTGTTCCTTTTGAAATATACAAGGCGATAATCGTCTTCCCTGCATCAAACTTTAGTTCCGTGCGTATTTCTTCTTGCGGATTTGGTTCAATCTGCATTGTAATCACGTCAGATATCTTTTTTAAAGTTTCATCAATTTTGTCAACACCGACAACATTCCCGCTATCATCAACCCCGACAAATATCTGACCGCCATCAGCATTCAAAAAAGCCACTATATCCTTACAAATGGTATCTGTATATTTTGCCTTTAATTCAACTTTTTCCGATTCAATATATTGGCTCATAACAACGTCCTTTCCAAATCATAAAATTCGTAATCTTATTATAATATTATTCCGACATTCTTTCAATATATACCGACATTTATACCGACATTTTTGTGTTTTACTCTTTCTTTTTTGCTACTTTATTTACCACCTTATTTGCTATCTTAATTGCTACTCATCCATAGAAAAAGCACCCTGCATAACGCAGAGTGCTCTCATCATTCATCGGGTAGTCCACCTTCAAAAAGGTGTAAACGGGGTGTAAATCCGTTTGAAAAATCATCAGAATTCCCTATTTTCAGAGCTTTCCGTTCTACTGAAATCTTTTGCCCCAGCAGATGAACAAAACTTTAATCATGTCTTTGATTCTCTCTTTCCGCGTTGTGTTCCTTCCCAAATCAAAAGGTGTAAGCAAGGTGTAAATCAGATACCATTCTGCCCACAAATGGCTTATTTCCGCCATTCCTCGCTTTGGCATTAAATCCTGCCATGGCAGACGAATAGTATTTTAATCATATATTCCTACTCCTTAAAATTCCGAGTTATTCGCTGAAATGCGCACCACCATACCATCACTAAATTAAAAATCTACTTCTAAACTTCTCCAAATAAGCAATAACGATATCACTCTGTATTACGTTTTCCTTCAGATATCTATCGCAAATTATTTTCAGATAAAAGTACAGTGTTTTGTAATCTATAATAACCGCTCCTCCACTATATAGACCAAATTCTGCACCATCCAAGTTTTCTCCATTTGCCCTATCAAAATCATCTAAATCATCAGGTAGTGTACATGCTCCGCATTCCTCGCCAAAACCATGTCCATCACTTAAAGCTTCAAGCACCGACAAAAACCTTTCCTCGCTAACCATATTCATGATTAGCATAATCGGCAAATGCTCTCTTTCTATCAAATCATTCTCATTCAATTTAAAATCATTCATTTTTTCATTCTCCAATCATTCATCAGGAAATATTGAAGTTACTTCCCCATCTTAATAACATCCATAATCCCGCCCCCTAGGCCCATCCGCTCCTTCACTGTTGAAACGCCCGCCACTATTGGAATATAATTAACATCAACCAGAACAACTAACGGAGAAAAGCTATGGCATTTGATATTATGAAGATTTTTGAAGGGGTTGAACCTCTTAGCAAGATATCTGAGAAAAAAGTGTATGAAGACAAGATGAACATGTTCTTGTCTGATAGATACGGTTATCTCAAAGAATTGGTAGAGGCAGCCGATGTTGCTACTGCTTCGAAGATCTTTTGCAATGACGTCCACGTTGCGTTTGATAAGTTTGGAAAGGCTCGCATGGGCAATTTTACGAACCTAAACATGTTCCTCATCATCTTCGTCTTTCCTGCCATCATTAAGAACGAGGGCGAAAGAGCTCCTGAGATCTGCGACGCACTTAAGAATGCTTGGAACTCTCGTTTCAAATGCAACATAGATTACACCGATTACGATAGTATTATGGATAGCTTCCAGAACAGGATCTTGGGATTCAAAAAAGATAGCCGCTGGCTCGACTTTTAAAGTCGGTGCAGTGGACCGGTAGCCCGTTTCGTGGGGCCACCGGGCTCGCCGGCTCACATCGCCTTCGGGAAGCTTATCTCGGTTCCGGCCGGAAGATCCTTATTATCGGATTCTGTTATCGATAAAACAGCTCCATCCCAACCATAAGTGATCTTGCCCGCAACAGTCGTGCCTCCTTCATTCTTTTCTCCATCAGTTCCAAATTCAAAAACATAACCGGTCTCAAATGATATCGTGTTCTCATTGATCAGCGGATCATATGCAAGCAACTCAATTTTATTCTTATCTCTAGGCGCATAAGTTATGCTGATCGAGCCATTTTCCATGCCTGAAGAAATATCCAGGGCTGCATCTTCACTTACATATGAATTATCCTTGAAAAATCTTTCCGGAAGTTCAAAGCTTTCGCCTCTGATCTCGGCAAGTTCTTTTGCCAACACATTACAGCGGCTCTTCTTGAATCTTGCCTGGATCTGAGAATTGATCATAGACGCCCATGATCCGTCATCCCACTGAAAAGCTTCAAAGCATCTATCAAAATCATCTATCCATTTATTCTGTTCAATTTCTATACTATCTTTTTTGTCCGGATCCGCTTCTTCTGAAATCCGGTCAAGAAGCCCATTCATCTCGTACTCCCATGTATATAGCTCGGCGAAGCTTAAGGCATTCATATCCTGCTGTCCCAAATCCTCATTGTGATAACTCGTATAAGAATGCGCCACATTCTCTATTTCTTTTATTTCCTCTACTAAAGAAGAACTATTACTAACCGCCGCATCAACCTTTGATTCAACAACTTCTTTCGTATACTGGGATTTATCAAATTTCTCATTTGAAAATTCATCTTTTCCATATTTGGCTTCCCACTTTTCTTCCCACTCGTCAATAGGAAAAAGAGCTGTCTCATCCGCTCCGGTCTCTGTCGAAACTTCTGCAGGCACCTTTCCGCAACCTGACATTGCCAAAAATGCGCATAACAATATAGGTAAAAATCTTCTCGTCATTTTCCTCTTTCCTTCCTGAATAAGCTTAATTTATCCCCTTTTATCTCATCCTACCAAACATTTATTGTCTGATTTAATACATCTTTTCCATCCTTACCGGAAGTAAGTGTGATCTTGCATGGAACAACACTATTTCCTCTATACTCTGGCGTGCAATTAAATGATTTCGCTTTGCCTTGTTCAACAAGATCCGCCAGTACATTGTCATAGCTTTCTTTTACCTTGTTTACTCCGACAGGAACATATAAAATAAGCCCATTATTTATTCTCCTTTGCAAGCATTATTTACACGACATTAAAATGATAACACAAAACAGCCTTCCGGAATGAGCTTAATTCCCGCCCAGACCAAAAGGCTGCATATTTTCTTTATCTATGTTTCTAGTAAATGATCAATTCAACTTTCTAAGATTATCAAAGATCTTATAAGCACTATCTTTATCAGGAGAAAAAACTGATACTGTCAAAAGACGACCATCCTTGATCAGGTAAAACTGTGACATGTAAACAGTACGACCATCTTTTTTAACCGTGAATATGTTGATAGAGTGAGTTTCTCCCATGATTTTCTTTTCTTCTGTCTCTGTCTCTATCTCATCGAAGTCTTTCTCTAATTGAATCTTACGGGGTATAGCCGACAGTTCAACAAAAGCTGATTCAGGATATGTCATACTTTTAGACAGATCTGCGACCTCGACTTCAACTGATTTCTGGCCATTATCGGATTCTGCCTCTGTCTCGATAACACAGTTATATAAGCTAAATGCTTCTACCATTGGGGTATCAGCGTTTGCCCCAAATGAATCTCCGATTTCACGAGGAAAATCTTCACTTAAAAATTTCATATCATCGTCGATAACGACTGCAATGCCAAATTCCTCATTCTTATAAACTTTATCCGGGGCGATATCATCAAGACTATCCGCAGTGTCTTTTCCCTCAGACGCTTCCTCGCTGCTCTCATCAGATGAGTCACTGCTTGCTTCTTCAGATGCTTCTTCCACTGCTTCCTTCACTTCCTCAGAAGCTTCTACGCTGGCTTCTGCAGCCACATTTTCCTCTGAGTTCGCGTTGGTGTCTTTTGCACATGCAGTTGTACTAAGTACAAATGCAGCTACCATAAGCATAGCAACAATTCTTTTTTTCATACTAAATACTCCTCCCTTTAATTCATTGATAATATGATGTTGTTGAGAGAATATTATCAAATAATTAAAAGGTATTCAAGAAAAAATAACAAAAGTCACTATTTTTTATTCTGCCCGGTTCTAATGTAATGCCCTTCTTGAATCGCTGCGAAAGTAGATACTGCACACAAAATTGCTGCACTGTATCGTAATTCAATAAAGCTTAACGTCAAAGGTAATGTAAATAACAGGATCCCCGTGATCTTATTCATCACTGAATGAACTGTTACAAAACTTCCCTGCGTTTTAATCCCGGATGCAATGTTTATCACCTTGATCATAGCAATGATCCCGATCCAGATATACATCCAATTTGCAATATCTAACACCGGTAGCAGCTTGATCATACAAACAACAACTAAGATAAGATCAGCAACTGTATCAAACTTAGCGCCGAACGCACTAACAGTGCCCGTTTTTCTTGCTATAGCTCCATCGATCATATCTGAGCCCCCGGCAATTATATACAGTGAATAAAAAGAGATTGAAAAAGCGGGACAAAAAAGCAATGCTATGGAACATAATATTCTGACGCCGGTTATAATATTTGCCCCCATATTGTTCTCCTTACAATTCTTTTTTCAAATCAATACGGACCACTACCCCCGTCCCCAAGGGGTCATCCTATAGACCAGTCGCCCGACCAAGGAAAAAAACATTCCGATGTTGCGAAGCACAGAGCACTTTTCCATGTAATCAGGGGTCTTGATCTCTGTCTTATAAAAATAATCTTCTTTGTAAACGTAGTCCTTAAGCAGTCTGTCCATGGAGGGAATATCGTATTTATAATATTTCTTATCCATAGGTACCGCTCCGGTAAGGCTTATTATCTTGCCGACAAAAGACATACAGTTGTGCGCTTTGTATATCATGAAGCCGTGAAGGAATCCCATCGTCACCATTGAAAAAATATTAAAAAGATATTCTTCATCCCCTTCTATCTCATCAATGAACTTCAATATACTCTGCTTATTTTCTACACTAACGGGTACCTTAAAGACCTTCAGCTTTACCTTTTCATTTTTTCCAAAGGCGTAGCAATCCAAGGTTTCATGCATAAATCCGGAATCAAAAGGAGCAGAATGTTTTTTCCTTGAGAAAGAAACAAAATCATCAAGCTTATCATCCAGACACACTGATATATGAGTGTACTCATATCCGGTTATCTTCCTAGCAAAGCTACCAAGTCCAGTCAGTGCCCTGACTAAAACAACATAGATATGATCTTCACTGTTATTCGTCGTCATTTTTTCTCTTCCTAAACATGTTTGATACGAAGGATCTGATGTAATCGCCGTAGTCGATGAAATCATATACGCCTTCTCTTTTTGCCTTCAAAAAAAGTTTTATCAGCAAAATATAATAGTAAAAATAATACTTTCTGACACTGATATATGTTGGTCTCGCCACCAAGTGAAGATAATCAAAATGAGACGGATTATCCGTGATTATCCTGTCCTTGTACTGCTCATAGGTTTCAAGACCGAATTCAGGAACAAATATTGAGATCGCTACATGTCTTAGTTTATGGGCTACGATCCATTTATACAGATCCTTGAAATCTTTTTTCCTATAATCAAGATCCACGATGAAAAGAGCCATGATATTAACGCCCAGATCGTGGCATATCTCTACGGTCTTCTCGTTATTGATGACATCAGATCTTTTATCATAGGAATCAAGATGCCTGTCATCAATAGCTTCAAGGCCAACCAGCACATAATAAAGTCCGATCTCTTTAAAGGCTTCCATCACATCCCGATGAGACGCGATAAAATCCGCTCTTCCGTAGCAAATATACTTTTTATGTATGTTCTTTTCTTTGATAAGGCTTATGAAACGGTTTACCCTGTTCTCATCAAAAAGAAAATCATCATCCACCAAGTAAATATTTTCAGCCTCTATCTGCGCTATCTCATCAACCACATCGTCTATGTCGCGAGCACTGTACTTACCTAAATTCCTCCTACTACGCTCACAGAAAGTACA
Organism: Butyrivibrio sp.; assembly: GCA_017535785.1. Taxonomy (GTDB): domain Bacteria; phylum Bacillota; class Clostridia; order Lachnospirales; family Lachnospiraceae; genus Butyrivibrio. Next base: position 75,650 of record JAFXTN010000025.1, read on the forward strand.
GCGATACGGACAGCAATACGCGGTCCTCACCCAAGCTGAATGTTCCAGCTCTAGATATCTGTAATTTTTCGGATGCTTGTAAAAATAGCTTCTGTCAGGCCAAGGGAGTCTCTTTATATCAAAAGGCTTTGACGGATTGTGCTGCCACTTTCCTTCAATCTTATAGCAAATCCCGTCAAGCGCAGAAATATCAACAGTCGCATCACCACGCGCATGAGCTACCATATCTGTGATCTTAAAGATATCAAAGCTTGTCAGGATGTAATCCACATAATCCCTATACATCCTCTCAAAGCAGCGCTGGGCGTGAAGTCCGCCAATTATAGTTATAATTTTCTCATTAAAATCTTTTGCTTCTTTACAGTACTCCAACATGAAATTTTCTTGACGGGTCCTGCCGCAAACATAGACCACATCGGGCTTATATTTGTTTAATGCCTCCGGCACGCCAAATGCTTCAACCTGTCTGTCATATATAAAAACTTCATGCCCTTTATCTTGTAATACGCGTGAAATGTACTCTAACTCCAAACATTCATTTTCAATAATGCCTGCAAAATTATATTTTGTACGCGATACCTCAGGATGAATAAGCAAAAAAGTCAGCTTATCATTCTCCATTCTTAAGTGCTTCCTCCTTAACAAGTTCATTATAAGCAACCTTACCGACAAGGGTTTTAGGCAGCTCCTCTCTGATTTCATATTCATACGGCCACGAATACTTTGCCAGATTCTTCTCGCAGTGAGCCTTTATTGAAGTCAGTTTTTCCTCGTCAGGAGAAATTCCTTTTTTCAAAACAATAAACGCTTTTGCAACCTGTATTTTGTACGGATGATCTATTCCTATAACACAGGACATGAGAACATCCGGATGCGAGTCGATTATATTCTCAATGTACTGCGGATAGATGTTATAACCCGAGCTTACAATGACTCTTTTTAACCTCTGCTTGAAATAAACAAAACCGTCCTCATCCATGTAACCGAGATCTCCTGTGTGAAGCCAGAGAAGTCCGTCGCCATGAGTCCTAAGGGTCTGAGCCGTCTCTTTTGCATCCTTCAGATATCCCTTCATCACAGTCGGTCCGTTTATGACGATCTCACCTTCCTCACCATAAGGAAGTTCCTTATCTGTATTAGGCTTTACTATCTTGTAATAAGTATCCGGATATGGGATACCTATGCTTCCCTCGCGATAGTATTTAAGCGGTGTCAGACAGTTTCCGGTAACACACTCGGTAAGGCCGTAGCCCTCACGAACCTGCGTGTCGGCGCCATGACTGTGAAGGAAGTCATCAATCTTTTTCTTTAAATTAACCGAAAGCGAATCTCCGCCCGAGATGACGCATCGCAAAAAAGATAGATCGTAACCCTCAAGTTTTTTATTCTGCAACAGTGCCTCATACAAAGTAGGCACTCCTGCGATAACATTCGGCTTATACTTTTTGATCAGAGTGTGGAATGTATTGATACTGAACTGCGGAAGGATTATCGCTTCCATTCCCTTATACAGCGCAGTATGTATGCATATTCCAAGACCAAAGCCGTGGAAGATCGGCATAATGGAAAGGATCTTGTCCTTCTCATTAAGGCATGCGCATGCTTCTATTCCCTGCATCGCCAATGCGTTGAAATTTAGATTTGTAAGTTCTATTCCCTTCGGATCTCCCGAAGTTCCTCCGCTATAGAGTATTGCCGCAACTTCTTCGCCTTTACGGTGAGGATCGATCTCTCCCGAAAACTTGCTGCTTAGTCCCATAAAATATTTCCACGGGAAGATCGAATCATTTTTTTCCAGACAAACTTTTCTGCCTTTTGTGAGCTTGTAAAGAAGCTTCATATGAAGCGGCATCGAATCCGCCACAGAAACAGTGATCACAGCTTCAAGATCAGTCTCGGAAAAAACATGGTTTATCTTGTTAAAAGCAAGATCTATGGTAACGATAAATCTGCTCTCCGAAACATTCAGAAAGTTCTTTATCTCCGGCTCTGCCGACAAAGGATGTATCATATTTGCTACAGCGCCGATCTTGTTTATGGCATAGAAGCTTATGATAGCCTCCGGTGTATTGGGCATACAGATACTGACTTTGTCCCCTGCACTTACTCCCAAGCTTTTAAAAGCCCTCGCACATTTATCTATCTGATCTAAAAGACCTTTGTATGTATTCTTTGTTCCAAAATAGTTATAGCTTACATGATCCAAGTGCGCAGCGGCACTTTCTTCCAGAAGCTCGTAAGCAGAATTATCAGGATAGTCCAAATGCTCACGAACTCCGTCGTAAAAACTATACCAAGGAGTTTTCAAGTCATACTGCATTACACATTCTCCCTGTTCTCAATGATCAATTTTTTAACTTCATTAAAAAGTAACTTGTTGGCATCTTCCACGTCGAGCTTTGAAACATCGATGGGATCTCCGAAAACTATTTTCAGGTTGTGCCCTCTGAATTTATAATCGCCCGTTATAGAATACGGAACTATCATGCTGTCTGTGCGCTTCGCCATAACAACTGCCCCGTACTTAAACGGAAGCAGGATCTCATCTGTATAATTGCGCTTTGCTTCCGGTGAAAGATTGATGAGCGCGCCTTGATTTAAATATTCAACCGCCTTCTCCAACGCATCTTTATTGTGCTCTGCGTGCAGATCTACCGGTATCGTGCCGATCGCTCTAAAAAACCATCCGAATTTACCGTCATGCAGATCCTTCTTAGCCAATGTATGGACCACTCTTTTTGTGCAGCAATCCACAAGGATCGGATCAAGCGCATGCTTATGGTTCCCGGCTATAACACACCTTCCGTCGGCGGGGATATTCTGTTTATTTACGATCGTGGGATTATATACTATCCGAAACAGCCAGTATGAAAACGGCCGCATTATCCTATATAAATATGCCTTTTCCTTCATGCAAAAAACCTTCTCAATCCTTTTCTCATCTCATCAACATTATGAAGTGCAAACTCTGCGCCGTCATAATATGCGGTATTAGCTTGATCACCTCTAACCGTTTAAAGAAATAAATAATATGCTTATCATATCACAATACAGCGAAAATTCCGATAAAAAAACCTCTGTCCCATCGCTGAAACAGAGGTTAAAACCCATTTTGAAATTTTCGCTATAATTAGCTGCGTCAATCGGACATTCCCATTGCGATCTGGTTAATGGTTTCCGACATAGCGCTAAGTTCCTCGATGTTGGCATTGATCTCTTCCATCGCTGCGCCCTGTGACGCAATGTTTTCATTTATGCCAACCGTCTTATCAACCACGCTCTTGATGGTCTCTGACATGTGGTTAAGCGTTGTGGCGATCTCCTCACTGGTATTAGTTGATGTAACGGCAAGTCTTCCGACTTCTTCTGCTACAACTGCGAATCCCTTTCCGGCTTCTCCGGCTCTTGCAGCCTCAATGGAAGCATTAAGTGAAAGGAGGTTGGTCTGTGAAGCAATATCCTGGATGATATCGATGATCCTAAGAGAAGCCTCAACCGACTCGTTGATCACATCCGTCGACTTTACAATCTCGGCCTGCATCTCTGCAACGCCGGTCATATCCTTTGTCGCCTGGTCGACAGTTTTAGTCATCTCAGAAAGAGCCTGAGTGAGGTTATTTACACTGTTTCTCATCTCGATCTCAATCTCTTTATTCTTCTTAGAATCTGTAATATCAAGGATCGATCCCGCAACAACTATAGGAGTTCCGTCGCTCTCTCTTACGGTCGTTCCAACGGCCTTGAACCATCTGTAAACGCCGTCTTTGCGTCTCAATCTGTATTCAATGTCAAAAGGCGTACGACCTGAATAGTCGCCTACATGCTTATTAAAAGCGTCCAATGCCGCCTGCTTATCTTCCGGATGAAGACTGTCGCTCCATGAATTGAGCACATTCGGGAAATCACTCTCATCCTTATATCCAAGAAGATGCCTGAATTGCTGGCTCCACCAGAAAGGATTATCGGGGTTGGACGGATCTCTGCCGATCACGTTCATACTCCAGCTACCCTCAGACAGCGTACCGTCTATGGCATCATGCCTCTGAGTTTCGATCTCCAGACGTTTCGTCTGCTCCATCTGCTCTGTTATATCGATGAAAATCCCGATGAATATCTCAGGGATTCCTTTAGCATTTCTTGAAAGATTGCCTGCCGCACGGTACCATCTGTACTCACCCGACTTAGTCTCCAAACGATAATTGACATCGTACTTCTTGGTATTTGTCTTATCGGCCAAAGTCGATGAGAACTCAGACAAAACCATATCCTTATCCTCAGGATGCAGCTTGCTCGTCCATGCTTCCAACGTGTTCGGAAAATCCGAAGTATCACGGTAACCTATCATCCTGCGGAACTCGTCGCTCCAAATGACCCTATTGATCTCGCCGCTCTCGGGATCGAAATACATCTCCCACATACCGGAATTGATGATCTCGTTGACCATACTAAGCTTATCGGTCTCACCTTTGGCGTATTTCATCAATTGGGCCGCCGTATTGTTTATCCTCTGTATCGCACCCTTGTCGCTTTCCGAAAAAGCTCCAAGATTGCTTATCAGGTTCCCACCCTTTAAGACATTGTCTACGCTGCAGCTATTTATAGCCTCAAGCAGAGTATTGCTGTTTTTTTCCTTCTTAAAAAACATAGCGAACCTCCTTTGTATGATTTATCACACAATTATTCACAGAAAAACAATACTGTACATTCATCTTACTATATAAATATGTCCGTAAACAATTAAATTTTAGAAAATTCCATTTGCTTTCCACTTATTTGTAACGCCTTGGTATTTCTTACCTTTCTTTTGGACAAAAGATCTTATGCCAAAATTAAAGATAACATAGTGAAAAAGAGTCTGGATCGGGTGAAAGCTCTTTTTCTCAATACCGTAAAAGAGCTTTCCGGCAGCTTTTTTTGCCTTGGTATTGATAAGTTCTTCGACGCCCGAAGCATCATTAAAAGGTGCCTTTACAAGAATACTGTCGCTGAGCCTTCCGCCCGAATACAGCACAAGATCATTCAAAACCTTCATCGTATCCCTGTTTCCATAGTTTTCGCCGGTGGCGACCGTTATGCAATACTTCCCGTGAAGAAGCTGCTCGATAACAAAATGCCCACGGTCTATGAAATCCTTCATAACCCCCGAGACATTGCTCGCGTACGTAGGCGACCCAAGTACCAGGCCGTCTGCCTTAGCGATCTTTTCAGACAGTTCTTCCGCGTCATCATCTATGTGGCAATGCCCTGTTGCGTAGCACGAACAGCAGCCGATGCAATGCTCCATTTTGATCTTTCCAAGCTCAACAAACTCAGTATCCACGCCATGATCAAGAAGCTCCTTCTCGATAGCATGAAGCGTTTTTGCCGTGACTCCCACGTTTCGGGGACTACCGTTGATCAACAATACTTTCATACCCTATCTCCTCTTTATGCATAAAGAAACGGAGCATACTGCTCCGTCTCTGGATCTATCATCATTTATTATTTCCGATAACCGGTCCACTAATCCCGTCCCCCGGGGCCACTTCCTCACTCAAAATCGTGGGCATCATGGATATCGCCCATATCGTGAAGGTCGTGCATATCGTGCAGATCATCACCTTCATAGCCGATATTCTGCATGCTTACTGTTCTTCTGCGAAGTCTGGCATTTTCTGATGCGTGAAGGAGATAATCCTTGATCTCGCGTCCGTGCTTGATATTCTTCATAGTGATAGTCTTGTCTGTCACATCAGAAGTAAAGCAGATGATTGTTGAAAGACCGAAGATACGCTGTAAGAGCGTTCTTGAAATCTCAACGTCTGAAATCTTGTACATGTAACAATCATTTTCTTTAACAGTGAAAAAACCTTTGATTATCGTAAGGTCATTGTCTCTAAGCTCATATTTGGTAAATGTCCAAGGAAGTCCGAAGAAAAGAAGTCTCTGTCTTTCGGTATAACGAATCTCACCTTTAGCATTTATGGACTCCTGGTACTGCTCTTTATTTACAATCTTGCTCATGGTCTCTCTCCTAATCCGTGTTATATCTTATTCTCGTAATCCCGATCCCGAGCTTACTTAAAAATATTAAATACATTGTACTGCCATAGCCCGGTACATGCAATAATCTGAAGCTCTCTTATCTAAAAATCAGATCAAAGCACTTCTTTAAACTCGCCGTTCATGAACAGATAAACACTGTCTCTTGCTTTCGGAAGGTAATAAAGCTTTCCGTAGACATTTGTTAGGACATCCGCATCCTTGGATACGACCTGATTGCTGTCCTCTGTTGTATTAACTCTGTAGAGCTTACCGTCTTTTAAATAATAAAGCCAGTTGTCTTCAACATTCCACATGATGCCGTCACCAAGCGGATCAACGTTTGAAGGGATATCCGAAGCGACAAGTGTAGCTTTATCTTTTTCCAGATAATAAAGTTCTCCGTCCGAGATTATCCAGATCTTCTTAAGATCGAAGCTGCTCACAAAACTATCAACCTTCTTATCCTCGTAAAATACTGACTCCAACGATTTTTCATCATCAAACACAAATTGATATAATATTCCGCCGTAAGAATATAAAACTTTTCTATTTTCGCCTTCACCTTTCATTATAATGTTCGTGAGATCTGAAAAAGAATGCGGAAGCATTGTTACGCCATACTTATTCGGATTGATCGCAAAAATGCTTTGATCATCTGCTATATACAAAATATTCTGAAGCGACGTAACGTCGCAGAATGTTGTATTGGCTATCTGTCCGTAAGGCTGACTGAGGCAATCTGTTATGATGCCCTTGATCTCGGAATCGGTGATCTTCTTCTCTTCTTCATCATGGTTGAACTTATAATAATATGTTCCTTTTGTTCCGCTTATGAGGATCTCTTTGCAATCTGTATTAATGAAAGTGCTCTTGATATCAGGATCCTTAAAGATCGGATAGCATAATGCGCCATCATATGCTATTACGGAACGATCAGCTTCATGAGTAAAGAACATGGTCTTATCGTCGGAAACGCAGATAGGATAACTAAGTTCGATATCTACAAGTTCTTCCTTAACGTCTTTTCCGCCGATGAACAGATTAAAGTTTTCGCCGCCCATATCCTTCAAATATGCAACGTACTTGCCGCTTGGCGAGATAACCGGTGAATCGCTGACAACATTTTCGGCGATCAGCTCAGTCTTGCCGTTATCCGTATCAAGTATATAAAGCTTTCCAATCTCATATCCATCTCTCGCCTCTGTTGAGACAACGTAAAAAATAGAATTGCCCTTAGGTGAAATATCCGCGCACCGAGCTTCGGGCGCGAAGTTTATATCGGAAGCATCGCTGTTGATAAATCTGAATCCATTGTCTACAAGGACCATTCCCCTTGAAAGATCAGTTGTCTGAGCGATCAGCATTGACTCACCAAGATACTCGGAATTAACATAACCGCTTGAGCTTACAAACGCACTTTCCACAGGGACAACCCATTCGCCGTTTAAATAGTCATAGGGACCGTTGTACTCTTCTGCCGCATACTTTGCATTAGCGCCATTCTCATCAGATGCATCCTTTGAATCGTCATCCTCTTCGCCGACAGTTGTATAGGTATCGCTTTCCTCTTCTTCTTTTTCTTTGAAAGCACTATTATAAGTTCCGCCGTTAACGCTTTTATAGATGTTTCTTACCGTAGATACTAAACCGAGAATAACCGAGAGCGCGAGTATTCCAAGTAAAACAGCAACAAGAACCTTATTCTCTTTTTTAGGAGGTGCCACATACGGCGGAATATTAGGATTCACGCCCATATTCGGATTCTGGGGCATGCCATAATTCGGATTCTGTGGCCTTCCCATATTGGGATTCATGCCCATGTTCGGATTCTGTGGCGCACCTGTATTCTGAAGCGGAATATACGAACTCTGAGCCGCATTTTCATTTGAAATTGGTCTTGCGCCTTGCTGCGCATTTATATTATCCTGCGCATGATCATTCTGCTGAGCATTCTCATTCTTTGCAGAAGAAGCATCGTGCTCTACCGGTGCTCCGCAATTCGTACAGAATTTCTGATTTTCATTTACCGTCTGCCCGCAAATCTTACAATACAATTTTTCATTCCCCACTTTCTAAAAAGCTTATATTCCTTTTATTTTCGGTATTTATTGTACCATACTTTCCGTTTATTTTATTCCAATAACCTTCTGTATCTGCCTTTCCGTAGCCACCGGATAGATATCATTCATATGCTTCATGATCCTCTTGGCGGATTCCTGCGGATCCTCTTTATAAGCCTTGGTCACATGCTTGTATCCCCACAGATGCTCAGGGGTACAGTATATCGCGATCGGCCAGCCATACTCTTCTCCAAGCTTATTCTTTCTTTGCCTGAAATCACGGACGCAGAGATATGTCTGCATCTGAAGTCCTGTTATGGTGCCGTCAAAGTTCTTTTCTCCGCCTTTTCCAAAACCTGCCTTTGCCTTAAGCTCATTGGAATAAATCTCGGCGTCTTCATTTTCTTCAGCAAAAAGATTCATGATCTTGCGCTGCTTGGATGAAGCCTTGCCGTCCTCCCAAAGCGCGTCAAAATCATAACCGTCTCTTCTTACGTTGGCAAAATAAGGAAGCCACTTCTTGGAAATGAAACCGGCTTTTTTGTCAAAAAACTTGCCGTAGGCAACCTTCCCGCTCCTTGCGATAAGCTCACGCCACTCCCACGGATCAACCTCAGGATTGCCGCACCACCAGTACTTTGGAACGGTTCGCTCCTCGATTGAAAAGCCGGGAATGTCATTTTTAAAAAGAGGCAAAAAGCCTACTTCATTTATGTAGTCAATTGCCTCTTCATAGCTGTGCAAACACTCAGGATCGTTCCAAGATACGCCGTACATTATCCATGTTCCGTTTTCATTTGGCATAAGTCGCCCTCCATATGAGTGAAATTCCAGATAATTCTTGTCCTTATATACGTTTTATCTGTGTTTTTCTGGAATAATCCATATAATAACATGAGAACTTCCAGATAAACACACAACATTTGTAATTCTTATCTGTGTTTTTTATTGAAAATACCACGTCATAAGTCGTATAAACACAGATAACAGGAGCCATTCATGCTTTTTTATCTGTTATTTTCTTAAAAGCATCCCTAAAAAATCCGGAAAGTCACAGATAAACGCATCATTTATGCAATTCTTATCTGTATTTTCCTCGAATCCTCGACATTAATGGTTTCCGGGGGCGGGATTATCGGTCCATTTCTTATATCACAGATGCCATTTCTTTTACGTCCAAAGCGATGTTATAAACATCGGCGATGCATCGGTACTCTTTTCAAAGCCGCATCTCTCATAGAAATGAGCCTCGTTATCGTACGCAATAACCGCGATGCGCATATAGTCCTTGTAATACTCTTTTATCTTATCAACAAGCGTTCTTCCGATCATCTTGCCGTGATAAGCGGGATTAACCAGAAGATAATGAACATATGCGTTCATTATCCCGTCATCCATAGCACAGATCATTCCTACTAGCTTATCATCATCCCACGCAGAAATGACTGTCTTAAAATTTTTCATCGCTACTACAAGTTTATCAGGAAAATGTCCTGATGACCAATCAACAGAAAGAAATAAATCCTCAAGCTGCTCCTTGGTGAAATCTTTAATGTCCTTATATTCAACATTCATCTTTTGCTCCTGCCTTACGTATTTAGTAGCCCATCGCTTTTGAAACCACTTCTGCCTTTTCTTTCCCGACGAGCATCTCAAGGAGCGTGAATGCTACATCTGCTGCGGTCTCGGGGCAAAAGCTTGTGATAACATTCTTATCAACGACCACTCTCTGATCGGGGATAACGTTAACTCCAAACTTTGCAAGTTCCTTCTGCCTGTAACCGCCACTCAAGTGATAGGTTGTGGCGTTTCTGCCCTTTAAAACTCCGCTCTTTCCGATAGGAAGCGCTCCGACACAGATAGATGCGATGATCTTGCCCTGTCTGTCAAACTCTCTGATGAGCTCAAGAAACTTCTCATCATACGCTTCATCATAGAAGTTCCACTCGTCGAATCCGCCGGGGATCGCAAGCGCGTCATAATCGCTCACGCTGATCTCATCGATCGTCTTATCCATATTTATCTTTATATCAAAAGTTGAATTTACAACCTTGGTAAAACCGCATGTCGTGACGTTTACATCGTAGCCGTGGTCGTTTCTGGCCCAGCCCATAACGTCAACAAAAGGCGCAAACTCCATGTTCTCAAAACCCTTACAGCAAAAAAGTAAAATATTCATAATCGTATAATCTCCTCATATTTTGAAAAAATCCGAAAGGAAGTTCTGCTCTCGCTTTGCTCGCCAGAACTAAGTAGTACAGCACGACTCAAAAAAACTGAGTCTGCTGATTACTTAAGTGCCTCTCTAGCGGCCTCTGTTGCATGGATTATAGTCGTGTCGTAAACAGGAAGCACACTATCTTTTTCCTTGATCAACATTCCGATCTCGGTACAGCCGAGGATAACGCCCTCAGCACCTCTATCTTTCATGTAAGAGATAATTCTCTGATATTCCTTTCTTGATGAATCAAGCACCTTTCCAAGACAAAGCTCGTTAAAGATAACATCGTTAACAAGCTCAATATCTGCTTCATCGGGGATCATCACTTCAAGTCCCGCATCTACAAGTCTGTCCTTGATAAAGTCCTGAGTCATTGTAAACTTCGTTCCGAGAAGTGCGATCTTTTTATATCCGTCGCGCTTTATGGCATTTGCCGTCGCATCGGAAATATGAAGGATCGGAACACTTATCTTCTGTTCGATCTGAGGTACAAGCTTGTGCATTGTGTTTGTCGCGATGACGATGAAATCAGCGCCGGCCTTCTCAAGTCTGACCGCCGCGTCAGTAAGGAGCTGCGCATTGCCGTCCCAGTTGCCTTTACTCATGTTGTCTTCAAGCTCCGCAAAATCAACGTTGTACATCATGATCTTGGAACTGTGGAATCCACCGAGCTTTGCCACGGTTTCCTTATTGAGGATCTCATAATAAGTGATCGTGCTCTCCCAGCTCATTCCACCGATAAGTCCGATAGTCTTCATAAAAAAGCCTCCTTGATGTGTGAATATGATTTGAAACTATATCACTCACCAAGGAGGAATACAATATATTATTACCTTACAATTTTGTAATGGTGCGGTTTTCACATAATATCTTCGACGATCTGCTCAGGTGTGATCCTGTTCATCTTAAGCACTTCGCTTGAAGAAATGCCGTCATAGAATCTCTTTTCGAAGCCGTAGTTAAGGACCTTAACGTCCTTGCCTCCAAGATATGAAGCGATCTTCTGGCCAAAGCCGCCCTCAAGGATTCCGTCCTCCAAGGTAACGATGGTCTTATGATCCTTGATAAGGTCATCCAAAAGAGCTTTATCAAGCCCTGAAGCATATCTGGGATTAACAAGAGTCGCTTTTTTACCTGTCTTCTCTTCAATAAGCTTAGCTGTCTCGCAGCCGATATTGAAGAAATCTCCGAGAGCAAGAACCGCAACGTCAGAGCCCTTCTCGCATACCTGATACTTGTTGATATCGCTGTAATCCGAAGCAACCTCATACTTAGCAGCGTTTACGCCGTCGCAAGGAACCGCGATGATAGTGGGATGGTCGTTCTGCTCAATGCTATAGTCAAGCATAGCCATAAACTCCTCGCGATTTGAAGGTGAAAGGTACACGATCCCCGGAATGTTGGTAAAGATACCCATCGCTGAAATTCCGATATGTGTCGCATCTCCCATTCCAAATATTGATGTGGAGAAAAGAACTATCGTAACAGCGCTCTGATTGAGTCCAACATCCTGAGTCACCTGATCATACACTCTCTGTGCAAATGTCGCATTGGTGGTAAATATAGGCTTTCCACCGTTCTTGGCGATACCGGAACACATAGCAACCGCCTGCTCCTCAGCAATTCCTACATCGACGTAGTTCTTGCCCATCTTGCCTCTTAACTCAGGTGAAAGTCCTAGAGCACCGGGAACGGCTGCGGTAACGCATACAACTGAGCTGTCTTTTTTTACCTTATCAAGAATGTATGATGCAAAAATATCCTGATAAGACTCTCCGTCGTAGTTAACCCTCTCACCTGTCTCTCTGTTGAAAGGAATCGCATAGTGCCACTCCTCTTTGTCCTTCTCAGCAGGTGCATAGCCTTTTCCCTTCTGGGTATGAACATGAACAACTGTCGGATGATCAATATCTTTTACCTCAGAAAAAGCCTTGATAAGGGCTTGTATATCATTGCCCTCCTCTACATACATATAATCAAGTCCCATTGCTCTGAAAAGATTATTCTCACAAGTACCTCCGCTCTTTCTGAGCTCCTCGAGATTCTTGTAAAGACCGCCGTGATTCTCGGCAATGGACTGCTCGTTATCATTAACGATGATAATGAGATTGGAATCCATCTCACCTGCATAATCGATACCCTCAAGGGCCTCACCGCCACTGAGAGATCCGTCACCGATTATCGCTACTACGTTGCCTTTTTTGCCCGAAACATCTCTGCCCTTGGCTAGTCCTGTCGCAAGGCTGACTGATGTTGAAGTATGGCCGATGTAGAACATGTCATGCTCTGACTCGTTTGGATGAGTAAATCCGCAAACATCGCCAAAATGTGCATCATCATAGTAAGCCGCCGCTCTGCCTGTAAGCATCTTGTGGGTATAAGTCTGGTGCGCAACGTCAAATACAAACTGATCCTTGGGTGAATCAAAAACATAGTGAAGCGCGATCGTAAGCTCAACGGCTCCGAAGTTGGGTCCGAAGTGACCTCCTATCTTTGTTGTTCTGTTAAAAAGAGCTTCTCTTACTTCCGCTGCAAGCTCGATAAGTTCATCATTTGAAAGCTTTTTTACATCGGCAGGGCCCTGAATATTCTTAAGTAACTTGTATTCCATAGATCATCCTTTCTTACATGCTATGTCCGGGATTATTTCTTGCCTCTCTCAAGCATCGGTATTGCTATCTTCACATTAAAGAAATCAATGAGCGGTCCCATAAAGAAAGCGGTGATTATCGTTCCGACACCTGCTATCGTAGGGATCTTGCCGATCGCATTACCTGCCATTACAAATAAAGCGCAACCGAGAGTTACACAAACAAGATCTGTGCAGATCCTGATGTACTTGAACTTTCCAAGCTTCCACTTATTGGCCATAACGATCGCAACTGCGTCATATGTAGAAACACCGAGGTCAGCAGTCATATAAAGTGCTGAACCAAAGCAGATGATCACGATACCGATGATCAGGCAGATGATCCTGAATACCATTGACGGACTCGGAAATACCTTTTGAAGTGCTGCGTACGTAAATTGTGTGATATATCCCAAGAGAAACAGATTGATAAAGGTTGCGATACCGATGTTATGCCTGTCCGCAACCAAGCTGAATATCAAAAGAATCGCATTTACAATTACATACAAGGTACCGAATTCGATCGGAATGATCGCATCAAGTCCGCTCATAAGAGACTGAAACGGATCGACTCCGAGCGCGGCCAGCTTAAAGATTCCGACACTTATCGCGCAGATAATGACGCCTGCAAGAGACATGGCGATACGCCTTTTTCTCTCAGACAAAAACTTAATGATATCCGTATTAGACATTTCTTTTCCTTCCCTCATAAAAATCATAAAGGCAGGTTAACTCTCCTTAATGTACAGATCCCTGTACTCTCCGGGAGCCATGCCCTTTTCATTGTGAAACACCCTGTTAAAGCTTGGGATACTCTGAAAGCCCGATAACATCGCAACCTCAGTGAGTGTCATTCCCTTGTTGGAAAGAAGCTCTATAGCCTTCTCCAGGCGGATCATGTTTAGCCACTTGTTGTAATTCATTCCGGTAACTTCTTTGAACATTCTGGAAAAATAGTCCCTGCTGATGCCGACTCTTTTTGCCATAGTAGTTTGAGAAAGGTCGTCGGAAGTCAGATTATTCTTGATATAATCAGTAACTCCTATCATCCTCTTCATGACGTCATCCGTATATCCGTTGTGTGCTCCCGGCTGGATCTCGGGAACAAACTCCTCTCTGTACTCATCAAGTGTCATCATAAACTCCATTAATAGCATGCAACACTTAAGCTCACGGTCGGGTCCGTCCGAAAAGAATATCTCTTTCATCTTATACGTGATCTCTTTTAGCTTGGCTGCCAGGAGCGGATGCGAATTGATGCAGATGACATGCAGATTTCTGTAAAAGTGCATGATTCTTTGAAGATCAAAGAGTGAATTGACAAAAGCATTGCTAAACTGAATAACAAGCGCTTCCTCTCTGTCCGCGTCGATTATAGAGTGCATCTCCATCGGCCATACCAGCACAAAATCACCCTCTACAAGAGTGTACGTATCCTGATTGACCTTATACACATTGGTCTTGCCCGGTCCAACGAGAATGATCTCGCCGTAGGAATGCCAATGCATCTGGTAGCTGCGCTCCTTAAAGCCCGTAGACATATTAAAAGCGCTCACGTTATCAAAACCGTATGTTTCGTATTGACTGTAATCCATAATCCACCCTTTTACTTCTTATATTTTGACTTTCACACTATCATATTTTGTCCTATTCATTTTATCAAATATCACTCTGCTATAGAATACTGCATAAACTCATACTTAAGCTTAGTTCCCACTGCAATACTTTCGGGCAAAAGAGCTCTCGCAACAAGCTTAAGATCGTCTGAATCTATATCACATCTCTTAAGATTGGCATAATCTCCGTCAATACTGTCTACTATGTAATACCAGGTTTCCATAAGTGTTCTCCTTGTCTTTTGCAAAAATATATTTCGTATAAATATACTACCATAACTTAAGGGGCGGGGTTAATGATTCATTTTCCTCTTGACAATTAATTAAACCAATGGTTTAATTACTACGATGCATCAATTGAACTGTTGGTTTAATTAAATAAATACTTTCAGGAGCTACCCTATTATGAAAAAGAAAACACTGATAGTGCTTATCACAACTACAGTAGTGCTGGTTGCAGCGCTCACATCATTAATTGTCACAGGGAGGAAAACAAACGTGAATACTGATAAGAATATACAAGGACTTAACGAAGAACTGTCCGAGATTATGTACCTGGGCTCTCTTGCCCCGAGCTCTCACAACATACAATGTTGGCTTATTGAATTGTACCCGGAAGAAGGAAAGGTTTCGATCGCCGTGGACCCTGAGCGGAAGCTCACTGTTGTCGACCCCAAAGAACGCGAACAATTCCTCTCACTCGGATGCTATATACGAACCCTCGAAGAAGCCTTTCTGGCTTACGGGTACAATGTTACTTACAGCTATGACGAATCAACGGATACCATGAATCTGTCATACAAAAAGATCTCAGATAAGATCGATCCAAATACAATCGCAAGGATCAAGAAACGTCACACAGACAAAAGATCTTTTGACATAAGCGATTCTTCCAAAAACGAATACGTTTCAAAGCTTTGCAAAAACATCGGCTGCGAATACTACTCTTTTGACACCAAAGAATTTGCTATAATAAAAAAAGCAACGTCGGATGCTTATATCAAACAGGCTTACGATGAGGAAACAGCGGAAGAGCTTTCAAATTGGCTTAGGCTCTCCAACAAAGAGACAAAAGATAAAAAAGACGGTCTGAGCGCTGAACAGCTTGGTATCACAGGTATCAAAAAGGTCTTCTACTATCTTTTTACCAACCATGAAAACGCCAAGGGAAAGACATTCGCAGATCAGGGCATTGCCAATACGGAAAATCAGCTAAACGGATGCATGGGCTTTATCATCGTATCTTCCGGCGATTCCAAAAAAGAGCTTGTGGAGTGCGGTATCAAGGCAACAGACATCTGGCTTGATCTTACGGAAAACAACATATCCGTTCATCCGATGAGCTATGCGATTGAGGAAGCCGAATACAAGAGGCAGCTTCCTTCAGAAAATCCGCAGATGCTCCTTCGCGTCGGATGTGTCAAGAAATACGGCGAAAACAACGCTGTCAGAAGGGATTTATCAGACTACATAAAGGTACATTAAATATGGGAAGACGAATAAAAGAAGAACCTATAGTACACAGAGAAAGAATCGCAGCTGCGGCCGAAAAGCTTTTTAAAGAGCAAGACACCGTCAAGGTAACGGTCAGCGACATTGCCAAAGAAGCCGGCTACAGCAAGGCGACTCTATATACCTATTTTGAAAACAAGGACGAGATAGTCAGCTATCTCGCCCTTAAAAGCATGTCATTATTAAAAAGTGAGATCATCAAAAACACCGATCCTAAAAAGACTGACAAAGAAAATTTCCTCGGTATCTGCAAGGGTCTTTTGAAATATTATAAAAAATATCCCATGTACTTTGACTTTGCACAAGACACCATCAACGTTGATTTTTCAGAAAACAAATTCTACAACACCGACCTCGATACGTATATTGTCGGCCAAGAGATCAGTGCCTATATAAAGGAACTGTTTAAACTCGGCGACGAAGCTTTCGTCACGACCTTCGCGATGTGGGGCTCACTTTGCGGTGTTATCAAACTTGCCGCCAACAAGGAAGCCTTCATCCAAAAGGAAACCGGAATGAACAACAAAGAATTCCTCGATGCCGTTTTCAATATCTTATACAAAGTCGTGTAAAACCGTCCGGGCACCTCGGTCTCCCGTGGCCATTCCTGCGCACGTTTAATTGTTGTCGTATATATCCTCGGTGAACGTCAGACTTCCTCTGTAACCAGCATAAGTACGGTTAAAGATAAGTCTTTCGTTTACAGGGAAAGCTCCCAAGATAAACTGTATCTCTTTTTCCAAAGCAATCTCTCGTTCGTTACTGCTTCCGACAAGAAGCGTGATCTCATTCTCTTCTTCTCGTATTGCCTTATTGATCTCGTACTGATCGGTAAGGAAAAGAACCTTCGGAGGCTTGGCGTACTCAAGATCCTGTATTTCTTTTACTATCCTTTCCTTATCTTCCTGTCTGAAAATAGGCTCTGAAACAATAACAAGCACAGGTGTAAAGCTGTAGTCATTGGCAAGGTATCTTGTATATCCGACAGCGCTGTTTGCATCGGCTACAACCGCAAATCTCTTCCAGCTGACAACACCGATTGACTGTCCGAGGTAGTTGTATACATAATCCTCTTCTGCCTCTATCACATCATCCACAAGCTTTTTATCAAGGTTTAGTGCTTCACTGACCTGTCTTATAAACTTGGTAGTATCGGTAGCTCCGACAAAAAGTCCGGGAATTCTGATACTCGGAACACCGAATTTCTGTTCAAACTTCTTGGCGGGGCCGTTAAAGAGCCAAGGATTGACAATGATATTAAGCGCTGCACCGGAGCTCTTTTTAATATCTTCAATTCCCTGATGCTTGGTGAAAAATGTATTGACCTTAAGTCCAAGACCGGAAAGAATCCTGTCTATCTCTTCGAGCGTTCCGCTCCAGAAAGGATCGTGATAAGGCACGATTCCGAAGATATTTACAAGCTTATCGTCCTTAGGAACATCTTTTTCTATAACCTTATCTATAAATGTATTCCAGATAGTCTCATAACCCAGATTGCTGTCTCCCGCAAAGCCGGGCGTTTCGATGGCATATACTTCGTGACCGTTTTCTCTGAATTCACTTGTGACGCTCTCAATATCGTCTCCGATGATACCTGCGGTACATCCCGTGAGGACAAAAAACGCATCGGCGTCCATAATGTCTATCGCGCCCTGTATGGTCGTTCTAAGCTTATTTACTCCGCCGAATACAACCTCTTTTTCCAGCATGTTACTGGACGGGATTGAAACACCGTTTACAAAGCATGAGTGTTTGTGTCCCGACTGTCCCTGGTCTGCAGCTGTTGTCTGCATACAGCATCCGGGACCCGAATGATAAATTGGGCATACCCTTCCGATAGCTCCAAGTACTGAATTTATTCCGGCGAGAACGCATCCGCCCTTTGGATTTTCCATTATCTGTGACATTAGCCTTCTCCCCCTAAAATATATTTAAACGCATTTTCTTTGTACCATGAATCCTTGTAAGGGAGCTTAACGTGCTTGGCAAGCTTCTTGTTAAATCCGGGATTTTCAAGCTGATCGGCGATCTTGTTTCCAAGGAAAAGAAGTCCGTCATAGCCCATCGTAGGCCTCTTTCCGTCAAGTACGTGAGTTGTCGGAATTCCAAGCTTGGCTGCCCACTCAGGAACACCGATAAATGCATCGGGCTTAAGCTTATTCAAAAGATTCACCTGCTCAAAAGGCTGCATGTTGGCAATATCAACAACGAAATCCTTATGAATCCCGTTCAGGTATTCGATATCAACCTGCGCATCCGCGTCATATGTGGGTGTCTCAAGTCCGACAAGCTCCATTCCGAAATCATCGATAAGAGCTGCAGCGGCAAATGATCTTCCTGTTCCGCCGCAGATAAATACTCTTTTTCCCTGAAGCCTTTCTTTTAATTTGGCAACAAGAGGTTCGATTCTCTCATGCTCTGAAGCAATGATCTCTTCAACCTCTTTTTCTTTTCCTATTACTTTTGCAATTCCTCTGTACCACTTGTCGGTATTTCTTATACCGATGGGCATAACCGTGTGAGAATACGGTATCTCATAATCCTCCCACAAGGTCTTCATAAACTCATCGGCGAACACCTTACAAATTGAAGTGGAAGCTTCGGCTGCGGGAATCTTCTTTATCTTTTCAAGCGAACTGTAGAAAGGAATATAGTTAACCTTAGCACCCAAGAGAGTTATCATTCTCTCCATCTCTTTTTGATCGGCAAAAGAAACTGTAGTAGGCGCAAAGAGATTTATAAGTCCTTTCTCTTTTTCCACTTTTTCTTTTTTCAAGATATATTTGTTGATAGAAATAAATGCCGCGTCAAATCCGGAAGCACAAATCTTGGATTTAAAGCCTTCGCAGTGAATGGGCACCATTATCGTGCCGGGATATTCCGCCTGAAGATCCTGCGCGATCGCATCGATATCATCGCCGATGATACCCGAAGCGCAAGAAGCATAAATAAACGCAAGCTTTGGATTGTATCTTTCAACAGCCTTTTGAACCGCATCGCGAAGCTTTTGTTCTCCGCCGAACACAACACTCTTTTGATCTATGTTGGTGACGATAAGCCTTGGATTCTTAACTGCTTTGATTCCTCTGTGTATCTGACCTACGCGGTACATATCAACAGCCATTATCGCGCATCCGACGCATCCCTGCGGTGAATGAGAAATAAACACGGAATCTTCCAAAGACATAAGCGCAGCCATGCTGTTGATCTGCTGGCACTGAAGGCCCTGCGCAAAGCTTCTGTCTGCTCTTTTAAGGCATCCTTTCTTATAATTCTCGGCAACCTCTTTTCCGGTTGATCCAAGATCATTGACTCTTCCCGGTATACTCTCACGTACACCTGAGTATTGAACGTTAGACATCTCTCTACCTTTCCTTATGACATGTATTACTTAAAAGCATCATGCTCCAAGTTCCGTATAATCAAGCTTCAAATTTATATCCGCAAAATCAATTGCTTCACTCTCATGTGAACTGATAATGACTGTACTTCCAAGGTCGCAGAATTTTCTAAGAAGCTTCAAAACGCTCCTGACATTGCCTCTGTCAAGATTGGCCGTAGGTTCATCCATTATGATAACCTTTGGCTTTGTGACAAGCGCTCTTGCTATCGCGGCTCTTTTGATCTCTCCGCCTGACATATTGCA
Organism: Butyrivibrio sp.; assembly: GCA_017535785.1. GTDB lineage: Bacteria > Bacillota > Clostridia > Lachnospirales > Lachnospiraceae > Butyrivibrio. The sequence continues at coordinate 95,358 of JAFXTN010000025.1, forward strand.
AGGAAGCTCATCCTTTAGTGCCGTTAAACCAAGTTCATCCGTGATGAGAGAAAAAAGTTCATCCCCGTCAAAAGACTCATCGTCAGGCACTTTGTTTATCAAACATGATATCTTCAGGTTTTCCGATAAAGTCAGATAAGAGATCAAATCGCTTTCCTGAGTCACTATCCCAAGATGATTGTTTCTGAACGAAGAAAGCTCCTCATCCGAAAGCTTGGTGATATCTTTATTTCCGTAAAAGACACTTCCCGAGCTTGGTTTACTAAGTCCCGAAGCTATATTTAAAAGAGTACTTTTTCCCGCACCGCTGTCGCCGCTTATGACAACGAATTTTCCGTACGGAATATCAAGAGATACATTATCAAGCACAACGTTGTCTCTTTTGCCTCTCTTATATTTCTTTTTAATGTTTTTTATACTGATATCCAAAGTATTATCTGCAGCCATTCTTTACTCCAATACCTCTGTAGGACAGGTTTTCTTGATGTTAAACGCGACACAGGCAGGTCCTATTATAGCGGTCAAAATAAGTGAGATCAACAACACGATCACCTTTTCATATCCGTAAGGACTTATAAAAGGCAAATTAAGCGTCATTTCTATCACTCTGTAGATAAGATCAAAAACAAGAAGTCCGAAAAATGCTCCGAGAACAGCTCCCGGAAAAGAAATCCAAAACGCCTCTTCTATCAGGAATTTTTTGACTCCGCTCTTACTTACTCCGACAATTCTCAGTGTCTCAAATTCTTTTTTCCTCTCATTTAAAGTTATGTAGTAAATGATGTATAAAAGCGCTATGCTCACAAGAAGAAAAGCAAATGCTATGATCGCATACACCGTTTTCATCCTTCCGATTCCTTGCGATAACTTGGATGAAACAAGATCCGTCGTGACGACGTCAACGCCTTCGATACTCGAAAGTTTTCCGACAAGTCTTTGAATATCATCTTTATCCGCGGCCTTTATAAGCACCGCGGATATATCTTTTCCGGTTATTTCTTTTACAATGCCCTGTCCCGCTTCTCTTGCATCGGTTATGAGCGTGTCCATATAATCACGACTTACAAAAACGGTGACATCCATGGAAGATCCGCTCTCATCAAGTACGGCGGCAACATTGTATTTTTTACCGAACATCTGAAAAGTCTTGTCTTCTTTGACTCCCACATTACTTCCGACAATTATCTCACCGTTATCAATTGCATTTAAAAAGCTCTTGTCTATCCAAGGTTTAACGGTAAAATCACTGTCTGTATCTATACCGATTATCTGAACCGGCTGATCGCAGCAGGAAGCTTCCAGTGTCATAAGGAAGGTCTGAGGTGATACTTTCTCAACCCCTTCAATCTCTCCGATCCTATCAAGCACGGAATCATCCATGTAAAAAAAGCTCTTCTTTGCGGTAATAAGCATGCCTTCCATCTCATCACCATGGCCGTCGGGAACAATGATAAGATCTGCTCCCAGCCTTTCAACCATGTTCTTTCCGCCGTGCTCCGTTCCAAGAAGGATCAGGCCGATAAGAACGATTGCTGTTGACAAAAGCACTCCTATCAAAGCAATTCCCAAACTTCTGTATAATCTTGAGCTTATGCTTTTTGAAATAAGTTTGTGTGTTCCCGACATTTCTTTTAACCTCAGGCTTTTTTGGTAACTATCAAAATATCAACCAGATAAACGGCTGTGATCACAATTCCTACGATGATAAGGAACGGTCTTGTAACTACGTTGCAGTGCATGGTCTTCATATCGCAGACAGGCTTTATCACGGGTGAAAGAGCAAGAAGAATTCCGCCGATCACCTGAACTATCGAAAGAATGAGCTTGGAGTTTTTGATATCGATAGCAAGCTGTCCAAGAGAAAGAATTCCGAGAATGATGCTAAGTGTAACTGCTAATGCTCTTGTAGCATGGCACTTTGCCTCCATCTCTCCCATGTCTCCGCATACATGTGCAAATGTATAAACTCCGATGATTACGAATATTGCTGCTAAAAGAGCTGCGATGTTAAGTATTTTATGTGCTTTCATTTTTAGGTTGGCCTTTCTTTTTTAGTCTTTTTTATCTAATAGAATTATCGTTTATGATTGTTCCTTAAACTCTTTGGTGTTCGGATCATAAACAAATGTCTCGGGAACTCCCTCAAGATCGGGGAATACCTTCTTTGTAAAATCATCGAGATTCAAATTGGGATCAAGATCTCCCGTCTTCTGAAGATCCTTAAATGACGCCGTAAAAGTCTCGCGTCCGAGTGTAACGGAAGGCTCATAGTTAAGGCTTGCAAGGATCTCTCCGTATCTTACGATATCCTCATCACTCTCCGAAGGCATGTATCCGTTTTCAACCTGAAGTCTTGCTGCTTCCTCGGGAAGCGCCTGAACAAACGCTGCGGCCTTCTGAATTCCTCTTGCATAAGCTGCGGCGCCCTCGGGGTTGTTCTCAATGAGCTCCTGAGATACATAAGCCTGGCAGCAATATTCCTGTGAAAAGACTTCATCTTCGCCGATATCAAGTATCTTGATAAAGTCATAGTTCTTTTCCGCGTTGTAAGCTACGGGATCGTGAATACCGATAGCATCTACCGCGCCGTTATCAAGCGCTGTCGGAAGATCGGTCATTGCATAAGTTACAAACTGAATGTCTGCGTCGGCTCCGTTTACATTAAATCCGAGACTAAAGAGCTTTCTCTTTAGCTGGATGGGTGCGGAATCCGAAAGAGATGCAACACCGATTGTTTTTCCTTTAAGATCTTCAAGACTCTTAACGCTGCTTCCGTTCTTGGAATAGAACTTGGTGCAGCCTCTGTGAAGTCCGGTAACGAAAGAGATCGCAAGTCCGTTGGAAATGGGCTGCATAAGTGTTCCCGTAAGCCCGTAGCCTGCATTTATCTCTCCACTCGTTATCTGCTCCGTTACGGTATCTATGTTGGAATTAACGATCTCGTACTTCTGTCCTATCGCCGCAAATTCCTCATCAAAATATCCGTTTATTATCGCGATGTGTACAGGTGCAAGGCAAAGGCTCTCTTTGTTATTAAGGATCTTTACGACCTGCTTTTCGCCTTCCGCTTTCGCGGATCCTTTACCCTGACATCCGACAAGCATACTCATTGTCAAAACAAGACAAAGTATTATTGATATAAGTGCTTTTCCTTTTTTCATTTTCTTTTTCTCCCTGATTAGTGCAATCGCCTATAGTACGGCAATTATAAGTAGTACTCCGGCTCTCTGTTCTCTCCGGCATAATTTAGGATCTCAAGTATCTTGGTCCTGTATTTAAGGAAGTCGTTGCTTCCCCTTGACCTGGGTCGTCCCAGCTCTATATCGATAACCTGCTCAATCTTGGCCGGTCTCGGTGTCATGATAACAACCTGATCAGACATATAAACCGCCTCATCAACATCATGAGTTACCATGATCATTGTCATTTGCTGCTCTTTCCAGATTCTCAGGATCTCGTCCTGCATATTCATTCTGGTAAAAGCATCAAGTGCTCCCAAGGGCTCATCAAGTAGCAGCACCTTCGGATGTCCGACCAGCGCTCTCGCAAGAGAAGCTCTCTGATTCATACCGCCTGAAAGCTGATGTGGGTAAGAGTTTTCGAATCCCTTTAGTCCCACCATTTCAATGTACTCTTTTACATCCTCCTTCTTTTGCTTGTATACTCCTCTGGCCTTAAGACCAAAAGAAATATTTTTTTCTATAGAAAGCCATGGATAAAGATTGGCCTGCTGGAATGCAAAGCCTCTGTCATGTCCGGGACCTTTTACCAATTCTCCGTCCAGATATACCGCCCCCGAGTCCGCAAGATTCAGTCCCGCGATTGCTCGAAGGAGCGTTGTTTTACCGCATCCGGATGGACCTATAAGTGAGATAAAAGAACCTGCTTTTACATTAAGGTCTATCTCGTTAAGAGCATTCACAACACCGCCATCTGCATTGATAAAGCTCTTTGAAACTTTTTCTATATTGATCTCGCCTACCATTTGATAACTCCCTTCTGCCATCCGAGCACTTTGTCTTTGAATTTAAACAAAAGCGTGATGATGAAATTACACAAAACAGCCAAAAGAATGAGTCCTGCATATACATTGGCATACAGCATCATGCTCTTTTGCCAGTTAAGATACCAGCCTATACCGGATTTGCATCCGAACATCTCAGCCGTTACGAGAGTTACAAAAGATCCTGTCGTCGCATAAAAAAATCCGAGGAAAACACTCGGAAGTGCAGCCGGAATTCCAACTTTAAATATTTTGCAGAGCTTGCCTGCTCCCAATGTGTCGGCAACTTCAAAATATGTCTGCTGCACATTTTGAATTCCGTTGCTCGTCATGACCGTGATCGGAAACCACACGGACAATGCGATCATAAATACCGCCGCCTGATATGATGTGCTAAAAAGTGAAAGTACAAGCGGTGACCATGATGTCGCGGGTATCGGTCCTATTATCTTGGTAAAAGGATTGACCCAATAAGCTATTTTTTTGTTAAAGCCGATCAGTATACCTGTTGTAAAACCAAGTATCGCACCTACCGCAAATCCAATGATAAGAAGCTTTCCGGATGAAAGAATACATTCAATGATCAGCGGAAGATCGTTTACAAAAACTCCGAATACTCTGTCGAGCGACGGAAAAAACAAAACCGGCAAAAGCGAAAACTTACTGCAAACAAGATTTATTATCGTAAGAAGCAGTGCTCCTCCCGCAAAGAGCGGACCTTTTTCTTCCAGTTTGTCTGCCGCTTTTTTATTCAAAAAAGAATATCCGTAGAAAGCAACAAATATGACACCTACAATAAAAAGAAAATATGTAAAGTACGGTGCCTGCGCCTGTGGCTGAATAGTCGAATTCGGAATAAGAACCTGAATCAGGATCGCGAATATAAGCGAAGCGATCACACTGAGCCGTTTAGTCTGTTTAAGTAGCAATTTTCATAGCCTCCTCATGTTGTTATAAAACAAAAACCAGAAGGGATTAATTCATCACCTCTGGTTTTCCAGTCAGCTCTCTCTGATTTAAGTTAAGCAAAGCATAGCATATATCAGTAAAGCTGCATATTTAATAAATTTTATCAGCTGCAATCAGTAATACTTATCACTGCCGAAAGTATTCTTATTTTCCGTCAGGGAAGCTTGTAAATGCGCCGCTCTCAAGCGTAGGAAGTCCGTACTTCTCCTTAGCATCGCCGATAGCTTTTATCATAAACGCCATGTTGCGGGCAAGATTTCTCATTGTCTGAAGGCCTTCCTTGTCCTTAAGAACATCTTCCGCCGTATGACCGTGCACCTGATTCCAATATGTCGAAGAAGCAACAGGCATTCCGCTTATAGTAAAGTACTTATTAAGTACGTCAAAGGTCGCAGTATTGCCACCTCTTCTGCAGCTTGTAACAGCCGCTCCGACTTTCATCTGCTTGGAAAAATGTGAGCTAAAAAATAATCTGTCCAAGAACGAAAGAATTGTTCCGTTTGGTGAAGCGTAGTAAACAGGGCTTCCCACGATAAGTCCGTCTGCCTCTTCAAACTTCCTTGCAACTTCATTTACAAGATCATCATCAAATACACATTTTCCTGTGTTTCCGCAAGAACCGCAGCATACGCAGCCTCTTACGGCCTTGTTGCCGACATGTATAAGCTCAGTATCTATTCCTTCTTCATTCAAAACCTTTATAACCTCAGCGAGCGCTGTCGCTGTGCAGCCGTTAGCCTTGGGGCTGCCGTTTAATAAAATAACCTTAGCCATAATAAAAACCTCCTATCTTTTTAATGTTATTATTTTAAAAGGATCCGGTCAAAGCAAATCTTGTCCCGATGATAATCATTTTTTGTTAAACGTTATAATATCTGTTCACTTTGACCTTTTACCTTTCGCAGAATATAATTAAACAGACTCTTTTTAATAAACGGAGATATTGATAATTATGGCATTTGACGGTATTACAATTGCAAATCTTACCAAAGATTTCAGCGACCGCTTAACAGGCGGCCGTATATATAAAATTGCACAGACTGAGAGCGACGAGCTTCTTATCACAGTTAAGCTCTCCTACGAGAATATTGATAAATACAGCATTAAGCAGGCCAAGATCCTGATGTCTGCAGGCGCTTCTCTTCCCCTCATCTATGAGACAGACGAGACCAAGCCTTCACCAATGACCGCGCCCAATTTCTGCATGCTCCTTCGTAAGCACATCCAGAACGGCCGCATCATCAGCATCACACAGCCGGGACTTGAAAGGATCATACGCTTTGAGATCGAGCACCTCGATGAAATGGGCGACCTTCGCCACAAAACTCTTCTCATCGAGATCATGGGTAAATACAGCAACATCATCTTTGTAGACGAGAACAACGTCATAATCGACAGCATCAAGCACATCCCCGCATCTGTAAGCTCAGTCCGCGAGGTTCTTCCCGGAAGAGAATACTTTATCCCTTCCCAGGAAAAAGAGAATCCGCTTGAAACAAACGCAGATGTCTTCTCGTCATGTGTTCTATCAAAAGGAATGCCTGTTTTTAAAGCAATCTACTCTGCTTACACAGGTCTTTCTCCCATCATTTCACAGGAAATCTGCCACAGAGCGGGAGTCGACGCAGATAAATCCGCGATCAGTCTTGAAACCAAAGAGGCGATCGCACTTTATAAATCTTTTGATGAGATTGTTCAGAATATTAAAGAAGGCTCTTTTACTCCCTGCATCGCATATGAAAACGACACTCCCAAGGAGTACGCTTCAATTCCTCTGTCCATCTACGAGGACTCAGAAGGCGCCGAGCTTGTATATCCCGAGACCATCTCTTCTCTTATCATGCAGTATTATCTTGAGAAGAACATAGTCACAAGGATCCGACAGAAGTCGGTTGACCTTCGTAAGATCGTCCAGACCGCTCTTGAGCGTAACGTTCGTAAATATGACCTTCAACTCAAGCAGATGAAGGATGCCGAGAAGAAAGATAAATACCGCGTTTACGGAGAGCTCCTAACTGTATACGGTTACAGCGCAGAGCCCGGTGCCGAGAAGATAACGGTCAATGACTATAACTCGGGAAAAGATGTGACTATAACACTCGACCCTACTCTTACTCCCGCTCAGAATGCAAAAAAATATTTTGATAAATACACCAAGCTCAAAAGAACCGCAGAGGCTCTCGAAGAGCAGATGAAGGAAACAAAAGAAGCGATCGATCAGCTTGAATCGGTTGAAACCGCTCTTGAGATCGCAAAAGAAGAAGCCGACCTTGTTCAGATAAAGCAGGAGCTCCAGCAGACAGGCTATATCAAGGCTCACTATCAGGGCAAGAACGCAAGAAAGGAAAAGGTTGTAAGTAAACCCTTCCACTACCTTTCAAGCGACGGCTTTGATATCTATGTAGGAAAAAATAATCTGCAGAACGATGAGCTCACTTTTAAGACCGCAAACGGCGGCGACTGGTGGTTCCACGCCAAGAAGATCCCCGGTTCTCACGTCGTTCTTCTTACCGGTGGAAAAGAGGTTCCGGACAGGGCCTTCGAAGAAGCCGCAGCTCTTGCAGCTTACTACTCAAAAGGTAAGAATCAGGAGAAAGTCGAGATTGATTATCTAAAAAGAAAAGATGTCAAAAAGCCTAACGGCGCCAAGCCCGGCTTTGTAGTTTACTACACCAACTACTCTCTTGCCATCGCACCCGATATATCAAGCTTAAAGCTTATAAGTGAGTAAAAAAAGAGGGACCGAAATAATCCGGTCCCTCAAATCTGTTTTATTCAACTATATTAAAGTCTTTACTATAATCCTCAATTGTGATCTTATTTTCATTACTGTAACCATAAGGACGCTCAAAGCTACTTGACGCACTATATGGTTCACTACTGGTCAGATCATAAGGCATACTTGGAGTCCAATGAAAGACTGCCCAAGAATATCCGCTTAATTCAATTCTATAATATTCATTGTCATCTTCTGATATCTTCTCAAAAGAAACTATCTCAGATTTCTCTTTTTCCTTAGTATAACTATCAGGCCAATCAACACCTTCGGTAATAGCTGTATAATGTGTCACTTCTTTTCCATCAAACACATAAAGATTCGCCGGCTTATAGTTTGTCTCCCAAACTCCGCCGATCTGCTCAAGTACCCACTGTTCTTCTTCCTCTGCGCTGCTAAATTCAGGAACCGAAATAGCTGTTGCTGCATTGTCAGCAGAAGCAGATTCACCGGAAACAGCCTCTGTACTCTCATCACTACTTGCAGTATCAGCGCTATCCAATCCTTCGGAACCGCTTGCTTCTGCATCGGAAGCTACATCCACTTCCTCCGTTGAAGCTTCTACACTAACCTCCGCACCTGCGCTTGAAGCTGCTTCCCCACAGCCAGCAAGCATCATACTCGCAGCTACTAATGTTGCCGGTAACAATATTAAGTTTTTCCTCTTCATTTCTCTTTCCTCTTTCCTTTTTCTTTTATTACAGTATTCTAAGTTTTTTCAAGATCCTTGCAATCCCGGTCCCCTTCGGGAATCTCTTGATATCTTCCTCAGATGCTCCGCCTGATTTTATCAGCACAGCAAAATACACAAACATTGCTACCATAACAGCGATCATTGTCGCAAACAGATTACAGAAATATGCGCTTCCAATGAACAGCTTAAAGAGCTTTTCAAATATCATATGGATACAGAATGCCACTATTCCCATGACAAGTGCCGATATCACAGGAAGCAGATATGTCTTCCTAAAATCGTATTTGATGGGGATGTGCTTCTTCATGACAATATTATTTAGTATGCACATCATAAATGAATATATGATAGTAACTATACAAAGCGATATGTCATTCAGATTCGTATAGTAAAGAAGTAACGTAAGTATTCCTGTCTGCGGGATCAAGGAGATCGCAGCGTTTATAACAGGTGCATTTACAAGTCCAACACCCTGAAGTACCGCATTGGTAAGTGTAGATACCGAGTAAAATACGACTGTTATAGAAAGTATCATAAGCAGCAATGCTGCTCTTGGTATAGTATTACTTGGACGCGGGAACAGGATCATAGTTACAGGTCTTGCAAGCACTAATAATCCTACTGCCGCAGGTATGGAAATCATAAGGATGACTCTCATAACCTTTGAAACCGTATTGCCCGCTTCTTCTTTTTTGCCCTGTGCAAAAGCAGTTGAAACCTCAGGGATCATCGCCATAGCGGCGGCACTTGAAAGCGCGATCGGAAGATTGGATATGACCATCGCTTCTCCCTTAAATATACCAAACAAGGATGTGATCGAATCTTCATCCATTCCCCTTAAATGTACAAGGACATAGTTAAATATATTCGTATTCAGGAAACTGGATATATTATAAATCGCAGTGCTTAGGATGAACGGAGTGACAATAAGTAATATAAGCTTAAAAGCTTCTCCGTTACCGATATCCGGATGGATATCCCTGTCTATCCTCTTATATATTCCTTTTCTGTTTACGCGATAAACAAAGAGCATAAACAAAAGAGCTATCAAAACTCCCGAGCCTGTACCGAGAGCACTTCCTATAGCTCCGTACATCGCTCTTTTTGATTCTTCTTCAACGCTGATAAGATTTGTCAGAGTATATGCTCCGCCGATACTTACCACGGCGTTAAATATCTGCTCAAGTATCTGTGAGATAGAGGTCGGGATCATATTCCTGTGAGCCTGAACATAACCTCTGAGCACTCCCAAAAATCCGAAAAAGAAAATCGTGGGAGCGAAAAATTTAAGTACTGTACCTGCCTGCTTAGGAATAGGAAGTACACTCGCTCCGAAAAACGCAAGCAAGCTTCCCACACCGCCGACGATCGTAACATAAATGAGCGCACATTTAAATATCCTGTGCGCATTCCTATATTCTTTTACAGCCAGCTTTCCGGAAATGATCTTAGACATAGCAGAAGGTATGCTATATGCGGAAATCAAAAGAACAATTGAATATACATCATAAGCCGCACTGTAATATCCATTACCCAAAGGACCGATAATGGCTGTAAGCGGACTTCTGTATAACAGGCCGATAACCCTCGATAGCACTCCTGCTATCGCCAGAAAACCGACCTGTTTATATAAACCTTTTTTAGACTCAGAACTCATATTTAAATAATGCCTTATCTTTTATAGTTTTCAGCTTTATTCAGTATAACACATATGCGTCGGAATTATCTTAAGACACCACATCATTCTAATATAAGCCAAAAACGATTGCAAGGAACAAGCCCGTGTCAGCTTACCTTTGGAAGCTCCTTGCTTGTCCATGAAGCATCATTCGTATAGAAATTACTCTGCTTATAACCGTTTAACTGTAAATATATCCTTCCGTCAGTTGAAAGTATAGCAGTGTAACGTTCAGGCATATCTGAGAAATAACACTCTACATACTTACAAGTAATTCCGCTTTCCAAAGTTTTTTCCGATGATTCCAAAATGAAAGTTTCTGTACATTCAAGGAACGGATACTTATAAGCTTCATCTCCGATAAGCTCGCGGATAGAATCAAGCTCGTCCTGCGTATAAGTATCCAAATTATCATCACTCTTATAAACAGGCTCACCCTGAGTATATTTATTATTGGGCGTTACAGACATCCCCATGCTGCCAAGCCCGAAGTCGGAATTAACGTAAAGTGAACCATTCTCAAGATAAAAGACCATGTATCCTTCGTCACACATAGATTCTGCAACATCATCCTGATTACAGATTGCCATATTAGGCGCCACGAAATGAGCCACACCTTCCATTTGTCCGGTGCGGTATCCATACAAGAAATCCCCTGTAAAACTAAATCCATCGCTTGTCTGGTCCGTGATATCAAAATTGCCCGAAACAGCATAAAGACAATCTGTTGCTTTCCACTCTCCTTCAAAATTGTCAGCATCTTCTACTTTAGTGATATTCTTGTATAAAGACTTCATGTCCAAGCCATATACATTATTCCAAGGATCATCCGCTAAAGACATTTCCTCAGATGCGTTTGAGACACCTGCATCGATCTCCCCTTTGATCGATACGAGCTCAGTAGCATTTTGAACACCTACATCCGCAGGCATGATACTGTCATCGGGATCTTCCCCACATCCCATAAGAAATACCCCTAGCATCAATACCAATGCCGGTATTCCTATAACTTTTTTCATTTTTACTCTCTCCTTATTTTCCTCTCCTTTTATAATTATTTAACATTTCATTAACATTCTAACACATAATTTTTATAAAATCAAATTTGCATCACTTTTTGAAAATCAGAGTGGCAAAATCTCTTATGCTCTTTCGCCATACATTCCAGTCATGAATACCTTCGTAAACATTCCTGATCTGCTTAATGTTCTTTGCTTCAAGGAGCTTATCGTCGTGTGCAAAGTTCTCCCAGAATAGGTCCTTATCTCCCATCGATCTAAAGAAAACATCAAAAAGAGAATTAAACTTCTCGCTATCCTCAAGTATCTCAAGGTGCTTGTTATCGCTTTTTCCTCTTCCGGGCATATCAAGCTCCGAGCCCTGAATGATATCTGTAACAAAACCACTGAATACACCAAGGCAGCTAAAAAGCTCCGGATGAGAAAATCCGATCAGTGAAGTCTGAAGCGATCCCATGGAAAGACCTGCCATTCCTCTGAGCTCTTTGCAGCCTCCGACTCTAAATTTACTCTCCGCAAATGGAATGATATCTTTTATCAGATACTCTTCAAAGAGCTTAAAATCAACAACTCTGTTTCCGTCTTTATCAAGAGTCTGTACCATTCCGTTGTTCATTACGATCACGAACGGTACGGCGTTTCCTTCCGCGATAAGGTTATCCATGATGAAGTTAACCTTACCTGCTGCCGTCCATCCCATCTCATTCTCGCCGTGACCGTGCTGAAGATAAAGCACCGGATAAGTATCCGTGGACTCATCATATCCGGGAGGCGTATAAACTACGCAGCTCTCCCACTCACCGGTAACAGATGAAGGGAAATACTCTTTTCTGACGCTTCCGTGAGGAACGTCCTTGATACCGTAAAAATCATCGTTCGTCTCCAGCTCAACATAGTTGTACGGCCTTGAATATCCGTATGATATCGGAAGCATAGGCGTAATGAGCTCCACTCCGTCTACTATAAGCTGCACGTAGTTGATCGCGCCTTCCGCCGTATACGGAGTCTTCCAGATCCCATCCTCACCCTTTGTGCAAAGATGATCTTCCTCATTGTATCTGAAGTTTACTTCCAAAGCCTTCGGTGCTCTTATCTGAAGGAAGCATTTTCCCTTCTCAAATGTAACGCACTCCACCTGTCCCTCGTACGGAAGGACTCTGTCAAAAGCCAGTGCCTGAAACGATGTATTGTATCTCATATTATTCTCTCTCTGTCCTTATCTTTTGCCACGATCACAAAATCATAATTTTCAAGATTAAGCATAAGCGTAGTTGAATACTCACCCTTGCTCCATCCAATCATGATCTTCTTATCTTGAGCGCTTGCTACTATCTCACTGTCAAAAGAGAATGCTTCGAACTCGTTTCTGAATCTCAAAAGCTCAAGCTGTCTCTTCACAACATCTTTTTCCAAAGCTTTCTCTATCATTTCCTTGGAATAATTTGTTCTGTTGATCTCCTTGTGACCACCTGCGCCTGCTGCCTTTACAGCCTCATGATCATTCTTGCCCGCAAGAAGATCGAGATACCAAACCTGAGGCTTACCCGGCATAAAGAGCTGAAGCGCTCTTGCCGCAAGCATCTTCTTATCATCCTCGCCAAGCGCGGAATAATAAGTCGCATTTACCTGATAGTACATATTCTTGGCGCCATGGAGATCCTTTACATAGCCTCCTCTTGATACAACGGTATCTATAAGGCTCTGTATCTGCTCCTCGCTTATAAGTCCCTTAAGATCGAGAAGCGGGATGCCGTCGTGGCAACCAAGCATATTTACTGTTCTTATCTTCTTATCTATTAGCTCATTGGCCCACTTAACAATAGTATCGCCGTACTTATTCTCGAACGCATCGATTATAAGTCCGGGAAGGAAGAAGTCGTAAGTCATATAACCCTTGTCGGCTATAGTCTCATATATCTTCTCTGAATATGATGCATGGATCTCGGGCAAAAGAGTAAGTGAATACTTATCAGCAAGCTCTCTTACCTTAGACAAAAGATCCCATGTACCGGGCTCATTAAGGAAATTCTTTTCACCGGGCTCCTTGGGAGCATATGCAAAGGCATCAAGTCTTACGATGCTTGCTCCGTAATCCGAGATCTTATGTAGTGTATCATCATAGAAATCCCAAACGAGATCCGATTTGATGTTAAGATCCATCTGTCCAAGATACTTCAGGCCCTCAGGAGTCTCTTTTACCTCCTGATAAAAGGTATTCCAGTAAGGCACCTTCTTTCCGTCAGGCATAGTGACCATAAGGATCGGGAGTCCCGGCTTTCTAAAGAACATATCCTTGATATACTCTTCATCAGGCTGGATATAGCCCTCTTCCGTAAGCTTTCCTTTGCCCTCCCAGAACTTGTTCCAGTTGATAAAGAAATCCTTATATACGGACTTCTCACCGTTTTTTACAAGGTCCTGAAACTGAGGAGACTGAACGGATGCGTGATTTAATATAAAATCAAGCTTAAGGTCTATATTCATGCTCCTAAGCTTATCCAGGTCTTCCTTGGTAGCAAGGCTATTCTCAAGACCGTAGTCTATTACAGAGAAACCTCTGTCCAGATCCGTGTGATAGAGACTGGGAAGGATATAGAATGATGAAAATGTATCCTTGGTCTCATCCTTGGAAAGAAATTCCGTAATATCCTTGAGCGTTCCGCCAAGGCTGTCGGGATATGCATTTAACATAGGTTTGTTATTGGCACTTACTGACTTACTCATAATTACTTCTCTGACTCCATAAGTTTGGTATATTCATCAAAGCTGAGGATCTCTCCCTGCTTTGATACGATTATCTTGGCCTTGTGAGCCTGGTTCTTTATCATACCCTGCTCGATCTCAAGTACCATAGTTGTAAACGGGCTGTCTGTAGCTCCGTCTCTGTTTCTTGCTCTTCTGTGCTCCAATGTCTCCTTGGGAGTGCTGTTGAGTAATATCGGGATATCAACGCCCTTGTAGTTGTCGCTGTTTCCGTGAGTCCACTCTATGATGAGCACATCGGTATCTGAGAAATCAACGACTTCATGCCACAGCTCGTCTTCTTTTCTACCCATTCTCTTAAGGCTGATATTCTTTTCTCCTGCCTTAAAATCAAGAGCTATCTTTTCTATCTCAGCAAAGTCGATCTCTTTATCGGAGCCGAGGTAGTCCTCAAGACCTTCTCTTCCAAGCTCCTCATACACGCGAAGTCTCTCCGCATCGTTGTGCATAGGTATGCGTCTTGGATAATTGTCTCCCGATAATGTATAGCTCTTTATTCCTCCCTTTGTGAGGTAATAAGAAAGGATTGAAGCTATCTCAGACTTACCTACTCCGGAGCCGCCGCATACGGTTATAACAACCTTTTCTTTTCCCTTATTGGCTTCCTCTTCAAGAAGCTGTAAAAGCTTAGGGAAAATGATATTTGCTTTCTTTATATGTCCTTCGTTTATCTCTACCTTATCTCCGGGCATATCTCCATGTGGGATATTCTTTGGAAGCTCGGGAGCTGTCCATGAATCGAGTTTTTTGATCTTATCTATAAGCATTTATTCTTCCTCCAGTGCCCACTTGATCGCAGGCTCCAAGTATTGATTCCAGAAGTTCCAGTCATGTATTCCGGGACTCTCTTTATATGTGAGATCTACCTTTTTCTCAAGTAAGAAATCTCTGAACTCTCTGTTGTTCTCAATAAGGAAATCCTCAGATCCGCATGCCATAAATACAGGCTGGATCTTATCTTCCTTACTAAGTCTTTCTTTTACGATGAATTCGGGATCGTTAGTAGTCTCTTTTACCTTCTTAAGATCTCCGAATACATGGCAGTAATAATCATAATCAGCTATATCATCCTTGGCACCGGGCTGGATGTCTCCGAGCTTATTTATGATAAGCGCAGAGGAAAGTCCGATTATCTTGCTGTATTTCTCGGGATGCTCAAGTCCCGCATGGATTGCACCAAAGCCTCCCATTGAAAGACCTGCTATAAATGTATCCTTAGCATCCTTGGAGAGATTAAATGTCTCTCTTACATAATCAAGAAGCTCAAAGCCTACAAAATCAGCATATTTGTAGCAGCAGCCCGCTGCATTTGTATAAAAGCTGTTATCTCCTGAGGGCATGATCACCGCGAGATTATATCTGAGTGAAATATCTGAGATAAGACTTCCCAAAGGCCAATCGAAAGTATTTCCTGAATAGCCCTGTAAAAGCATAAGTGTCTTCATCGGTCTGTCATAATTTATATTGCCCATCTTCATCTCGGGCGGAACATCATTGGGAAGACATACATGAAAAACAGTCTGTCTCCAGATGGATGTTGAAAAATAACTCATTTGTACAAAAGCCATGGTAAAAAAATCTCCTCTCAATCAATCTTAAAAATATGTATTATGCAGCCATCACCTATGGGTTCTATCGTACCCTTAAGATACGCTTCCTCCATCCAGGCAAGGCTCTTTGAATCTGTTATGATCTTGGGCGTTGTATGATCAAGCTTCTTGTCACTGCCAAGGACCGCCTCATTCTCTATAAAGATGCGGCAATTCTTTCCCTTGTCATCTATTCCCTCAAGGATATATCTCGCAGATAATGTCCTGTTCTGGGGATAGAATTCCTTCTGCGTATCAACGCCTCCGGGAAGTACATTTCCGTTAAAGTATCTTCCTTTGCAGTTGCCGGTAAAATTTATCATTACGGCTTCCGCTGTTTTTCCTTTGACCTCAAAGATATCCATGAGGTCGATGTATATTGTAAGAATCTCTTCCATAACGATCTCCTGTTAAACCAAGTAAGTAAAAGGCTCTTTGGCATCTACAAAGCTTACGGGAATATCTCCCACTATGCTCTTAAGCCAGGCGGGCAGGTGCTTCATTCCGCACTCTTCGCTTCTCTCATGTCCAAGGACTATCATTGCCTTATCCATTCCAAGCTGGGCTGCATCCCTTACATATGCTGAAAGTGTCCACTCTGTGATATCTCCGCATACGCAGACATCTATGTTTTGCTCTTTCATATAGATCATCGGAAGGTTCTCTGTTCCAAGTCCAAGGCTTCCGCCTCCTACCAAAACGCCCACTCTTTCAACGTTCATATCAGGATTTCCTACAAGCTGAATGACCTGCATATCAAGCTTATCTTTAAAAAACTTAGCAAGCTCTGAAAGAGTGGTCTTGGGAATAACATAAGTTGCTCCAAACCAGCTTGTTTTGACATCGGGGCTTGGCTTTTCTCTGTACTTGCCCCATCCGAATTCCTCATCAAAGCCTCTGTATATGCCGTCTTCGGTTCCCGCATGCATGTGATCGTGGAATCTCCAGACTGCAATATTTTTTTCCTTAAGAAGCTTTCTTTTCGCGAGATAAACGGGATCGTCCGAAAGCCAGTCCTCTTTATCTATACCCGTAAACCATGTAGGCTCATGGGTTATTATCATATTTGCTCCGAGGCGGGCCGCCTCATTTATAACATCTACGGTAGCCATAAACGTTGTGACTATACCGGTTATTTCCATGTTCTCATCGCCGATCATAAGGTGGTCGCATGTCTCCTCGTAGGAAAATCTCTTGCTTCCGCTCTTTGTAATGATGGCTTCTATCAGTTCTTTTACGGTCATGATATATCCTCTCATGCTGATGCATTTGTTCCATGACACCTCGAAACGATTTTGTGCTATCATAGTGTATGTGTTTCAATCGGAGGTTGTCATGACTGATTTTTATGAATCCAACAACGATATTTTTAATCTATTGCCTGTACAGGTATACCGTCACGACCTGCAGGGCAATCTTATATATTCCCCGCTTCACTGGCATAGGAGCTTGGAGCTCACTGTCACGCTTACGGGAGATATCCGTTTTAATTCGGGTAGCAGCCATTTTGACATGAAAGAATCCGATTGGATCTTAGTAAACAGCTGCGAGCTTCACTCCTGCAGTTATCTTTCTTTGAACGATCACTTCACGGGGATCAGCTTTATCATCTCCAACCCTTTTATCGAAAAGTGGCTGGGTAAAAATCTGTTCTTTTATAACCCCGGCAATAAACAGGTCACAAAAGAGATAAAGAAGATAGCTCAAATAGTCTATGACCTTGATCCTGATTCGGAAGACTATCCTTTTCTTCTTATGAGCAACACTTATGCTCTTCTTGGTATCCTTTTTAAATACTGTAAATCGGAAGGAGTTTCATCCAAAGCTGGTATGAATAACTCCGATATCACAGTGCGCTTTACTGAATATATTGAAGATCACTATCGCGAAGATCTCTCTTACGAAACAATGGCCGATCACTTCAAATACAATCCGACTTACTTTTCAAGACTCTTTAAGGAGTCACTTGGTGTGAACTTCCATTCATATCTTAATTTCGTGCGCGCAAGTCATGCCGCAGAGCAGTTGTCATCGGGAAAGATGAGCCTTACCGACTGTGCTTTCGATAACGGTTTTCCCAATGTAAAGTCCTTTATCACAACCTTTAAAAAGCTCTACGGATGCACGCCGGGCGCTTTTATGCAGAGTAAAAAGTGATCAACCCTTTACACTTCCTGCCACAACGCCTTCGATAATGTACTTCTGTCCGATAAGATAGAAAGCAAGTACAGGCAAGATTCCAAGCAACAGTCCTGCCATCATGGGTGAATACTCAGCCGAATGATTGGTAAGGAACGTCTTGATGGCAATCGCCAATGTCTTTGAATATGATTTTGTAAGGAACAGACTGGACATAAGGTAGTCGTTCCAAACTCCCATTGCAACGAACACGGTTACAGTGATAATAATTGGTTTGAGAAGAGGCATTATTATCCTGAAAAAGGTAAGTGCAAATCCGCAGCCGTCAATTCTTGCAGCCTCATCAAGTTCTTCCGGGATTCCTTCCGTAAATCCCTTGTAAAGAAATACCGCAAAAGGAAGATTCAGGCCAACAGCAATATATACAACCATAAGAAGGTTGTTAGAAAGTCCGAACATTCCCGCATATATTTTAACGAGAGGTATCATGTACACCTGGAAAGGTGCGACCATGGATGCGAGGAACATTCCGAAAACGATCTTATTTAATTTCCATTTTTTTCTTGCAAAAAGATATCCCGTCATGCTTCCGATGAACATATTTATGATAACGGTGAGAACAGTGATCGTTGCCGTATTTGTAAGGGCCTTCCAGAAGTCCATTCTCTTTATGGCAATGGCATAGTTCTCAAGCGTAAAGTTCTTGGGAAGTGCAAACGGTGTCTTGATAAATTCGGGTGTAGGTTTAAATGTATTGTTTATAAGCACAAAGAACGGAACCATGAAGAGGATCATGACTATTGCTGTGATAACGAACACCAATGTCTTTTTATCTTTTCTTTTCATCATTGTTCATCTACCCCCTTCCTTGTGAAATAAACCTGCAAAAGCGAAATGATCGCTACGATCACGAAAAGAACGATCGCCTGCGCCTGGCCTTTACCGAACTCCATGCTGGTAAATGCCGTCTGATAAATCTTGTATGCGATGAGCTCTGTTGATTTGTACGGTCCTCCTGCTGTAAGTGAGAGGTTCATATCAAAGGACATGAAAGTTCTTGATATGGAGAGGAAAATACAGATCGCTGTAGAGTTCTTTATGAGAGGAAGCTTTACGTTCTTTATGACATCAAAGCCTGTTGCTCCGTCTACATAAGCAGCCTCGATGAGTTCTCTGGGAACACTTGTAAGACCGGCGATATAGATTACCATAAGATATCCAGAAAGCTGCCATGCGCTTACGATGATAAGTGCTATAAGAGCTCTTGTGGGATTGGTGAGCCATGAAGTGGACATCCAATCAACACCTATGCTCTTTCCGAATGAAGTAAGTGCATATGAAAAGATGAAGTTCCAGATATATCCAAGGATGATTCCGCCGATGATATTGGGAGTGAAAAATCCTGTTCTGAAGAAGTTCTGTCCCTTTATACCGCTTGTAACGGCAAGTGCAAGGAGAAATCCTATAAGGTTACTTGCAACAACCGTAAAGAACGCATATATTACTGTCTTTAAGAATGAAGTGATAAAAGTCGCGTCCGAAAATACATCGATATAATTCTTTATACCGACATAATTGATCTGCATTGCAAGACCGTTCCAATCTGTAAATGTGATCCAAATTCCGTAGATAAAAGGAACAAGGACAACACTAGCCCAGATCACCAAAGCCGGTAATCCGAATCCCGCAAATGAAAAAATATCACTTAATCTTCTTCTGTAATTCTTAGTCATAGTTTTTCCTTTTAAAGAAGCGGGAAGCCTACGACTCCCCGCTTTATGATTTTTCTCCGGCGAAGCCCCGCAGATGGACTAACATCCATCCGCAGGAACCGGTGGGTTTAACAGATTATCTCTTCTCCTGATGTGACCAATACTCGTCAAGCTTGGAAGCAAGTGTTTTTCTGTCTGTCTGACCTGCAAGATACTCGCACATATATGCTCCGCACTCATACCAAATATCTGAAGGAGCAAGGTTGGGTGTTCCATAGAAGTCATATGTAAGACCCTTTGCGATGTAGTTAGCTGTTGAAAGTCCAAGAGGGCTCTCGATCTCAACCTGGCAGTTCTTGTAAGGAAGAGCCTGTCCTGTAACCTTTACCATCTGCTCAAGTGCATATGTATCTGATGTGATGAACTCGATGAACTTAAGTCCTGCAGCCTGCTGAGCCTCTGTGTTCTGGCTCTTATCGATGCAGTATCCCTTAGCATATGATGTTGCGATGCTCTGGTTGAGAACGTCGCTGGGATCATCGCTGTGAGGAACAGGGAGAAGTCCGAACTCCTGACCTTCTGAAACGATAGGTCCAAGGAATGTCCATGCCCAGTCACCCATGAACCATGTTCCGCACTCACCTGCTGCAAGTGCCTGAGCGTCGATGTTTACGTCGCCTACAAGGGGATCTGCCGCATTGTGATTGTACTTAGCCATCATATCGAATGTATCCATATATCCGTTGAATACGTCGTTGTCGATCTCTTTTGTCTTTCCTTCGATGATGCTGTTTACATAATCAACTCTGTCCTGTGTTGATCCGATAGCACCGCCGTATGCCTGGCAAAGCCAGTGTGAACCAAGTGACCAGTTAACACCTGTAAAGCATGTAGCGTCAACGCCTGTAGCCTCGATCTTCTTGAAGAGATCTTCAAGATCTGATCTTGTCTTGATAGTTGAAGGATCGAAATCTCCGCCTACAGCCTTGTCACAAACTTCCTTGTTGTAAAGGATTCCAACGCCTGCAGCAGTCTGAGGAACAGCGTAGATCTTGCCGTCAAATGTCATTGTGCTGAGTGCGTTCTCTTCGATGTTGGCAATAACAGGCTCGTTTGTGAGCTCAAGCATTCTCTCCTGGTTCTCCCAGATGTTGATGGGATCCATAAGTGAAACTGTAGGGCCTTCATTACTTGCGTAAAGAGCCATCCACTGCTGAAGCTGATCATCACCTGCTGCGATGTACTCAACTGTGATGTTGGGATTAAGTCTCTCAAACTCAGCGATGATGTCCTGGAACATCTGATCCTTACCTGTCTCTGTTGTGTAGAATGAGATATCTACATCTTCAACAGGTCCTGCTGATTCAGGTGCTGCCTGAGTCTCAGTCTCGGCTGCGTCGCTTGTCTCTGCGGGCTGTGTATCAGCTTTTGATTCGAATGAATCAGCGTTCTGAACGCCGCATCCGGCAAGGGCTGTCATTACCATAGACATTCCCAAAACCATAGATAATAATTTCTTTTTCATGTAAAAGTATCCTCCTTTGTGAAATACCCCGATTATTTTATAATCTGATTGTATTAACTAACACTCTTTCAATCTTCCCTTTATTTAACCTTTGGATTGTCAAAAATTATCTTTTTCTCAACCCTTGACAGCGCCCACTATTACACCCTTTACAAGGTATTTTTGTACAAAAGGATAAATAAGGACAATAGGTAGTATTCCGATAACAGCCATAGCCATTCGTACCGATGTGCTCGGAAGCTCAACCGCGCCTGTTCCAAGGAGTGATGCGTTTGAGTTTGAACGAAGTGCCTGGATGTTACTCATGATCTTCATAAGTAGCTGTTGGATGCTGTAAAACTTCTCGTTGTTTATGTAGTACAGACCGTTGGTCCAGTCATTCCAATATGCTATTCCGGTAAAAAGACTTATCGTAGCAACAGCAGGTATCGCAAGCGGAAGCATTACTTTGAAAAAGATCCTGAATTCGCTCGCTCCGTCAAGCTGCGCCGCTTCTATAAGAGAATCCGGAACGCTGTTTTGGAAGTAGTTTTTTACAAGTATTACGTTAAAAGCGGTAACCAGATAGTTAGGGATCATAAGAGCCCAGATCGTATCCTTGATATGGAAAAATCTGGTCCACATGATGTATGAAGGTACGATTCCGCCGTTAAAAAGCATTGTGAAGAACACAAAAAACGCAAGTACGTTTCTGTATTTGTATGATTTCCTCGACATAGGATAAGCGAGCATGGTTGTCAAAAGAACGCTTATCGCCGTGCCTGCGAAGGTTACAAGGAAAGATATCCCGTATGATCTAAGGATCAATCTTCCCTGCTTAAGCATGTAGTAATAGGCATTTAAGCTGAACTCTTTTGGAATAAATCTGTATCCGTCTCTTACAAGAGCTGTCTCAGCCGTAAAAGAAGCTACTACGATCAAAACTATCGGGAGCATGGCGAATACAACGAGAATAGCCAGTATAGCCGTGGAAACTCTGTTAAATGTTTTACTCTCTGTCATCTCCATCTCCTTAGAAAAGTGCATTGTCCGGATCTATCTTACGGACAGTAAAATTAGCCAAAAGAACTAAGATAAAACCTACAAACGACTGGTATAAGCCCGCAGCGGCAGACATTCCGACGTCGTTGAGTTCCATAAGTCCTCTGTAAACATAAGTATCGATAGTCTGAGTTACGTTAAAGAGTGCACCGGAATTCTGGGGAACCTGATAAAACAGTCCGAAATCCGAATAGAATATCCTTCCGATCGACATAAGCACGAGTGTGATGATCGTAGGCTTAAGAAGCGGAAGTGTGATCTTGAAGATCTGTGTCATCTTATCTGCGCCGTCGATAGCTGCAGCCTCATAGATAGACTTATCTATACCGGAGATGCTGGCCATATATACGATTGACTGATATCCCATATTCTTCCAGAGAAATACGATGATAAGGATCGCAGGCCAGGGACCTGTTGTAGCGTACCAGGACACCGGATTGATTCCGAGTGTCCTAAGTACGGTATTGTTCACAAAACCCGAATCGGCATTTAAAAACGCATAAACAATGAATCCTATAACAACCCAGGATAAAAGATTGGGTAATAGCAAAAGAGCCTGAAAGCCTTTTACTCTCTTCCTGTCTCCGAGCTCACACATCATAACGGCAACGGCTATAGCAAGTATCGTTCCGATGATGATGAATGCCACGTTGTAAAGGACTGTATTCCTAGTCATGATGAGAGCATCTTTGGTCTTAAAGAGGAATTTAAAGTTATCCCATCCGCAGAAATCACTTCCGAAGATTCCCTTCTTTAAGCTGTATTTCTTGAATGCAAGAAATACTCCGAACATGGGTATGTAGTTGTTTATAAGAAGATAGATCACTCCGGGCAGTGCTATCAAAGAAAGGGGAAGATTTTTAAATCTCTTCTTTTTGCTTTTCATAGCTTTCTCTTTCACTTATTTACCCTCCAAAGTCATTACTTGGAAGCCTTCCAGGCATCAAGCTGTGTCTGCTTCTCTTTGAGGATATCCTGATATCCCGCATCGTTAAGTGCCTGAATGAACTTATCGATCTCAGTGTCGGGATCAAGACTTCCGCAGATAAGTCCGGGAAGGTACTGTGATATTACGTTGAGCACTGCTGTGTACTGTGTCTTTACGTTACTTGAGTCAAAGGTGAAGCCCATAGCGGGTGACATCTTTGCATTCTTGTTCTGGTCAAGCTCCCACTGAAGTGACTCAGGGTTAGCTACGCCCATCTGGTACATATTGAAGAAGTTTCCGAGTGTTCCGCATGAAAGCTGAGCTGTATAAGGAACTGTAGCAGCATCCTGTCCCTCGGGATAAGAAACTGATCCGTCTTCGTTCTTTACATAGTCTCTTCCCTCGATACCGTAGATAAGAAGGTTGATAACCTCGGGATCTGTGTATGTAAGATCGAGGAACTTAAGTGCAGCTTCGGGAACGTCTGTTGTTGAAGCGATCATAAATGTGATCGCATTGATATCACTTGTTGAAAGATATGCATCGCCAATGATCTTGGCACCGAGGTCGTAACCTGCAACCTGTGCCTCAAGTGAAACGGCTGTATCCTCTTCGGGATAGCTGTAAGCGGCGAGATATCCGAAGTAGTTACCTGAGCTCATTGTCTCTGCTGCAGCTGAGTTTGTTGTTGCTGCATCCTGCATAACAAGGCCGTTATTGTACCAGCATCTTACAAGCTTGCAGAGCTCTCTGAAATGATCTGTTCCGTAGAGGTCTGTAACTGTGAGATCGTCACCAACAAGAACACCGATGGGCTTATATCTGTCGTCGTTAAGGAAATCAACTTCACCGTAGTTTGTTGAAAGACCGATCTCGCCTGTCTGAACAGCAGCAAGAGGGATCATCTCGGGATGAGCAGCCTTAACTGTCTCAAGAACTGAAGTTACATCCTCGATAGAATTAACCTTGCTGATATCGATTCCAAGCTCGTCGGCAATGTCCTGACGATAGATGAGCATAGGTGTAAGTGCGATAGGTTTCATTGTGGGGATACCATAGAGAACTCCGTTAGACTTGCAAGCCTCAAGCCAGCTGTCGCCGACTATCTCTTTTGCACCGGGAGCATAGGTATCGATCATGTCAGTGATGTCATAGCACATGTCTGTTGAAACATATGAACCGAAATCACCGAGTGACTCAAAGATATCAATCTTCTCTCCGCCCTGGAGTGCAAGATTGATCTTGCTGGAATATTCGAAGATCTGGATAGGCATAAGAGTTATCTCTGCGCCGATCTTCTCTCTTGTGATCTTGTTGATGGCCTCTTCTACCTCATCAAGATCCTCTTCTGTAGGAATATTGTTGAAAGTGCAATAAGCATAAGTAACCTGGTCATAAGAACCGGGCTCCTTGGAAGCTGCGGCATCAGCTGAACTAGCTTCGGGCTGAGCCGTAGGGTCTGAACATGCAACAGCCGAAAATGCCATTGCTGCTGTAAGAATCAATGCCAGAATGCGTTTTATGTTTCTCATTATTATAGAACCTCCCTTTTTTGATGGTTTAAGAGTATCATTCGAAAAAAAGTGATTCTTTAAAAAATGCGATAATAATTTTCAAAAAAACGCCTTAGATTATTTCTGTTTATTTCTTCTTGTATTTTGTTGGCGAGATCCCCTCAAGCTTTTTAAACGTAGTGGAAAAATAGGTAAAGTTGTCGAAACCCACCTTTTCTGCGACATCGCTGACTCTCTCCCCCCTATCAAGCAAAAGCTTTGCCTGCTCAACTCTGCAAGCGGCTATTGCCTCGTTGATAGAGATACCGGTTTCCTTTTTATAGACTTTGGAAAGATACTCGGGAGTAAGGAAAAACTCCTCCGCTATCTCATTTCTTCCAATATGTTCTTTGTAATGTTGACGAATATACGTATTTATTTTATCACAAATAGTGAAACTTTTGAGAATTTTCTTTTCATACTCAAAAGTGGCATCAAGGAGGTATCCTGCCCACTTTAGCATGTCTATAACGGATTTTGTCGCATTCTTTTCAAGACCTGCCAAGGTTTCATCCTCGATAAGTCCGACTGCGCCGATCTGTTTTTTGCCAAGATAAGTATATACGACCTGCTGAACTTCTTTTACCAGCCTGTTAAGGGCATCTGCGGTAAGAGAATTGCCCTTAGATATCTCATTTAGACAGGTTTTGAGCATGCTCATAAACTCCATCTTCTTATTCTCGGAAAGAAGTGCTTCGAGCTTTGCCGCATCAAGGTTAATGCCAAAAGAGCTGCGGTTTTCCGCTACATCCTCCTCACAAAATGCCGTTCCGTAATATGAAACGTTCTTTTCCATGAGGCTTCGCTCTTTCTGATAAGCATCGTAGAATTCATGCATGTACACGCATCTTCCGATGCAGACAGTCATTTCAGAGAAAAGGATCTTCTTTTGCTCCTTAAGTAACGTTCCGGTCGCCTCTAGGATCTCTCGTTTTGATGAGTCCTCGCTTCCGCTCTTTATAGGAACAACCGATACGATTATTATCTCTCCGCCGACTTCAAAGCCTGTGACAAAGTTAGCCTGCGGATCTCCCAAAAGAACCTCCATATGGATATTCTCAAGGATAAAGAGGATAAGACTCGTGCTGATGCGCTCTCTGTCCTTCTCGATACCCGTAAGTCTGGATACGACAAGCCTGTATGTCCCCTTAGGATCGATATCAAGGCGCCTTGAAGCTATCTCTTTTCCTATCTCGGATGCACTTGGCGCAATCTTGGAAGTAAGGATATCTATCCAGAAATTGTTGTAGAGTCTTGATGTGTTCTTCTTGGCCCACTTTCCGAGTTCGCTTGTTTCCATGAGACTTCTTTTGTTCAAAAGATCTCCGATCATCTTGCGGAGCGTTGCTTCCATAACATGAACATCGAAGGGCTTAAGGAGATACTCAAAAACGTGGAGCTTCATTGCACTTGTAGCATAATCAAAGCTTTCATGGCACGTCAAAAAGAGGAACTCTCCGTCAAGTTCCTGTTCCCTATACCATTTTAAAAGCTCAATACCGCTTCCCTTGGGCATCTCAATGTCACTGATGACAATATCGATAGGCTCATCCGAAAGGATTTTCTTGGCTTCTTTGATATTGTACGCGATGAAAACATCGTCCACATCAAGTGATGACCAATCCACGGTATCTCTGATGACATCTACTGTTGCAATGTCATCGTCAACAATAAGTACTCTCATATTGCTCCTTTAATCTATGTTTATCCTACTTCGCTCATCGACTTCGTGCTTGGGCGTTTTAGGTATATACATCGTGTTTTTACAGCCGTGCGGCTCGATATTTCCGATCTCAAAAAGATCCGTTCTTTCATACATGATCTCGAGAATTCTCTTGATGCTAAAGAGTCCCACTCTGCTTCCGTCCTTAGGTGTAGTCGATAAGCTGTTGTTAAATTCATCAAGGATATTCTCGGGGTATCCGCTTCCGTCGTCCTCAATCACGATCCTAAGCATTTCCTCGTTATCTCTTTTTACCGGTTCTGCCTTGATCAGGATCGTCAGCATCGAGTTAATGTCGACGGCGTATTTGTACTCGTTCTCGAT
This sequence comes from Butyrivibrio sp., assembly GCA_017535785.1. Taxonomy (GTDB): domain Bacteria; phylum Bacillota; class Clostridia; order Lachnospirales; family Lachnospiraceae; genus Butyrivibrio. Next base: position 121,794 of record JAFXTN010000025.1, read on the forward strand.
CACCGTATGAATGAGCATCTGCGGGATATTCCAGTCTCTTACATCGTCCGCTGCATCAATGTAGAAAAAGACACAGCCCGGATATTTAAGCTCCTGCATTTCAAAATAGTTCTCAACGTGCCTTATCTCTTCATCAAGCGTAACCGTATGAAGTCCCGATCTGAACATATATCTGATGTTCTTGGATAAAGAGTCTATGTAGCGCCTTATTTCCTCATTTTTGCCCTGCTGCGAAAGACTTGATATAGTTGTCATCGCATTCAGGAAAAAGTGAGGTCTTATCTGAAGTTTAACGGCTTTAAGTTCAGTCTCCTGAAGCGTTATCTGCTTCTCATAAGACTTGATCTTAAGTCCCATGATCTCATCCATAAGCTTATTGAACGTGTTCTTTAAAAGATTGAACTCCTTGCTTCGGAATTCATCGGATATTCTAAGCTCATAGTCGCCGAGCTGTATCTTTTCCATGTTTCTTTGAAGCTTTCCGACCGGCTTTATGATGCTCTTTCTAAGGTGTCTTATCATGAACATTGTATAAGCAAAGAGGATCAGGATAATCGTCAGCATCGCCCATACATCAAGCTGAAGGAATTTAAAGCTGAAAGTTTCCTTGGCGTACGCTCTTATGCGGTAGTTCTCGGCGCCGAGCACATATTCTTTTCCCCTGGGGGCAAATTCCGTGATATCAACAAGCTTATCTCCCTCCTTGACGTCACCCGGCTTTTCACCAAATATCCCCCAGATCACCTTGCTTTCGGGCTCGTAAAGCACAATCGCCATCTCTGAGAGGTCACCTGTATTACCTGTCCCCAAAAAACTATTCATGGAAATATATACGGCCGCCGCTTCATTCTGCCATACGTAAATCTTATAAAGGTATGATGCATCTCCTATCTTTTCAATCTTCCAGTCGGCTTTCGCGCGTCCCAAAGACGCTTTTTCCATGGTAAAAGATCTCAGATAATCCCTGTCTTTATAGCTTATTGTAGTGTTGGAAAAATCAAGACAAGTATTGTAGGTACTCTCCGCGATAACAAAAGTAACTTTGTTTTGATTGGCAGATACAGCCTCCTCCATCATCTCTTTTAACCTGACGGAGGCGTAGTATCTGTCGGATTCCTTGCCACTCTTAAGCATGCTGTAATTGTCGTTTTTGTAGATCATCTGCTCAAGGAGCATGTCGGCGTACTGTATCCTATTGTCCAGCTCGCGCCCATACACCTCAACAAGATTCTCAGCCGAAGAAACCTGCGAACTTCTGATGTTTCTGTACGAATTGTTGACGTACACTCCAAAAACGGCAGCAATAAGAATGCTTTGGATAACTATGAATATTATGGTCTTACGAATGACCGAAGATTCGCTCTTAATGCGCATATGGGAACGCCCTCATAATCTGCTTATAATCTTATAATAGCTACAAAAGACACTTTCCCCTTGCCCCCGGAAAAGTGTCTTAATTATAAACGTCTATATTCAATTATTATCACAAATAAGATTATCCGACAAGCGGATCATTCATTTCAATTTGCTTCGAATATAAACATATTATGCTATTTTTCAGTACCGCCGTAGTACTTGATAAGATTTAAGAATCCGCAATATCCCTCTTCATTGCAAAGATCCAACGGCTTTATCTTGGTATTTCCGGGAATTACTGTGTTGTATCTATGACCTTTGTAGGCAAAAGATACTGTGATAGGTACTCCGTAATCGGATATCTTCTCGATCAGCGCGTATGTCTTCTTATTCAAACAAATCCAGTTACCTGTTTCAAGTGTAATCCCCTTTGAAATAAGAGCATTTAGTCCCTCTGTATCTCCCGCTTCCATCAAAGCTTCTATCTTCTTTAAGTAAGCTTCAAGAGTATTGTTCGTCTGAGCAAGAAAAGCTGCAAATTCCTCACTTGAAGTAGGAATGTCTTTAATCTCTGAATTTTCCTCATATGATGTATGGTCTGAAGATCCGCCGTCAAATTCGATTAATGATTCTATTGCAGAATCGGATTCAGAGTCTACGGTATGATTCGATTCAGGGTCTACGGTATGATTCGATTCAGGTTTTAAGATACCCCGGACCATACTAATAGGCTGGACATTACCCTTACGGATATCATCGATTGTCGTACCCGGCGGATAATATGATATAACTACGCTGTCATAAAGTCGGGAAATATTGGGATTAACTTCTTCACCATTATCCGTGCCTAATTGCATCCCACTACCTATTCCGGCGCCATGGTAGTCAATTCCAGAAAAAACACACTCCCCGCCGGCAACCATAACTTTTGCAGAATTACTTACACTTATATCTGCTCCGTTACCGTTTCTTCCGCCGCCGATTCCGGCCCCGCATACATCACTAACGGATATTACCGTTCCACCGCTTATACTAATATTCGCTCCGTTACCGTTTCTTCCGCCACCAATTCCGGCTCCATCGTATACTCCGGTAGCATATACATTGCCCCCGGTTATGGTAATATCTGATCCGCTACCACGATCTCCTCCGCCGATTCCGGCTCCGGTTGCCCTGCCGTTCGCTGTTACATTTCCGCCTGTAATCTTAATATTATTTCCGTTACCGTTTCTTCCGCCGCCGATTCCAGCTCCTTCAACTCCATCTGCAACTACCGTTCCTCCGGTTATGGTAATATCTGATCCGCTACCACAATCTCCTCCGCCGATTCCGGCTCCGGTTCCCACTGTAACTTCTGCAGTTACCGTTCCTCCGGTTATGGTAATGTCTGATCCGTTACCATCTCTTCCTCCGCCGATTCCGGCTCCGTTTCCCACTGTAACTTCTGCAGTTACCGTTCCTCCGGTTATGGTAATGTCTGATCCGTTACCATCTCTTCCTCCGCCGATTCCGGCTCCTTCACTTCCTCCTAAAACATGAACATTGCCTCCACTTATGGTTATTCCGGTTCCGTCTCCACCATATCCGCCGCCGATTCCGGCTGCAGATTGCCCGCCATACGCTGTGATATTTCCTCCGGTTATAATGATATCATCCACATCCTGACCATCATGACCACCGATTCCGGCACCTCTTCTTCCACCGGTCGCTTCCAAATAAGCATTACTACTACCGGAAGATATGGTCAGTGATCCGTTATTTCCTTTTTCAATACCGGCATATGTATCTCCACTGGTGACATGATTATCACCGACAAGTTCTATTTCTACAGATCCAGCGCCATCTGTTTGAATTGCCGCCACAGATGAAGCAATGTTCACATCACTGATGGTTACATGCGCAGTACTGCCTTCATCCGCTCTAATACTCACATGATTATCGGAAGCTGCATTCCCTTCATTAGTTATAACCGGATCGTTATCCACATATTCCTGACCACCTTGCCGAACCTTCTGCTCACTATCCGTTGCATGAACAGATATATCACCATCTTCTATATGGTAGGGTCCTCCTGCAAGCGCATAGATAGGAAATTGCAGGAGCATTATAGCTGATACCAATACTCCCAATAATTCTCTTGCTACTTTTTTCATACGATTGTCCCTTTCATTTCAGAATTCAAATAAACTCTTATATATTATTATAGACACAAAAAAACGAAAAATTCCTAAGTGAAATTTGGAATTTTTCGTTTTTTATCATTCTTTATTATTATCATCCAACAAGCCAGTCGTACATTTCCTGATATTTCTCGGCTGAAACCTTCCATGAGAAATCAACGGCCATGGCTCTGTCGATCATCTTGTTCCACTCACGCTTTTTGTCATAGAATACATGCTCTGCCTGGCGGATAGTATCAAGCATCTCGTGGGCGTTGTAATTAAGGAATCCAAAGCCGGTTCCGGTTCCTTCGTACTTGTTATAAGGCTCAACGGTGTCGATAAGTCCGCCTGTCTGTCTTACGATGGGGATCGTACCGTATCTTAGAGCCATGAGCTGTGAAAGCCCACAGGGCTCAAAAAGCGATGGCATAAGGAATACATCGGATGCAGCGTAGATCTTGTGTGACATAGGCTCCGAATAATAGATATTAGCGGAAACCTTGTCATTGTACTTCCAGTCGAAGTGACGGAAAGAATTCTCGTACTGCTCTTCACCTGTTCCGAGAACTACAAGCTGGATCGCATCCTGACAGAGTTCATCGAGGATACAGTTGATAAGATCAAAGCCCTTTTGATCGGTAAGTCTTGAAACAATTCCGATCATCATGCACTTGTCGTCTTCCTTTAAGCCGAGCTCCTTTTGAAGTGCTCTTTTATTCTTGATCTTCTCCTTGCGGAAGTTGATCGCATTGTATTTGTAAGGGATATACTCATCGGTCTCGGGATTGAACTCATTATAATCGATGCCGTTGACTATACCGCGAAGATCGCCTGCTCTGGCTCTTAAAAGGCCATCAAGATCTTCTCCGTAAAACTCGGTCTTTATCTCCTCAGCATAAGCAACACTTACGGTTGTTACAGCATCGGAATAAACGATACCGCCCTTCAAAAGATCGGCATCCTTAAACAGTCCGAGCTTATCTGATGTGAAGTAATAATCGGGAAGTCCCGTGATATCCTGAACAGTCTTAATATCCCATTTACCCTGGAACTTAAGATTGTGGATCGTCATAATGGCTTTAATGCCTCTGTAGAACTCACTTCCCTGGAATCTCTCCTTGAGATAAACGGGAACAAGTCCTGTCTGCCAGTCATGGCAGTGAATGATATCGGGTCTGAAATCGATCACGGGAAGGATTGAAAGCGCTGCCTTGGAAAAATAGGCATACTTCTCAATCTCAAATACCGTATCATCGCCGTAGGGCTTCATTCCGTTAAAATAGAACTCATTGTCAATAAAATAGTACTTAATGCCGTCAACTTCAGCTTTGAAGATTCCTACATACTCATTTTTCCAATGAAAATCCATGTAGAAATTGGAGACATACTCCATTTTGTCCTTCATCTGCTGGCTTATACATTTGTACAAAGGTAAAATGACACGAACGTCAAAGTATCTTTTATCTATCTCTTTGGGAAGAGATCCGACTACGTCGGCAAGTCCACCCGTTTTGATAAAAGGCACTCCTTCGGAAGCCACAAACAGGATATTTTTCATTATTCGCCCATCTCCTCATACTTTGCGGATTGCATAGCTATAAGTTCTTTATCGTCGAAATAATTGATTCTCATTGCATTCTTAACATCGGAAAGAGTCTGCGCAGCAACTTCCTTGGCTACCTCGCTACCCTTTCTGAGTACTTCGTATACATAAGGAATATCCTTCTGGAATTCTTTTCTTCTTGTTCTGATGGGCTCAAGCTCAGTCTGAAGCACGTTGTTGAGGAACTTCTTAACCTTAACGTCTCCGAGACCGCCTCTCTTGTAATGGTCCTTCATCTCCTGAAGGCAGCTGTACTCGGGAGCAAACTCTGCAAAATGCTCATCCTTTGAAAAAGCATCAAGATAGATGAATACAGGGTTACCCTCAACTTCACCGGGATCCTCCACTCTGAGGTGATTGGGATCGGTGAACATGCTCATTACCTTCTTCTTGATAGAATCGGGCTCTTCGGAAAGATAGATGCAGTTTCCGAGTGACTTACTCATCTTGGCCTTTCCGTCAATACCGGGAAGACGAAGACATGCAGCGTTGTCGGGAAGAAGGATCTCGGGTTCAACAAGAGCTTCTCCGTATGTAGAATTGAACTTTCTTACTATCTCCTTGCACTGCTCAAGCATGGGCTCCTGATCTTCTCCGACAGGAACGGTCGTAGCCTTAAATGCAGTGATATCAGCAGCCTGGCTGATAGGATATGTAAAGAATCCGACAGGTATACTTGTTCCGAAGTTTCTCATCTGAAGTTCGGTCTTAACTGTAGGATTTCTCTGAAGTCTTGATACAGTTACGAGATTCATGTAGTAAAATGACAGTTCTGTCAGTTCAGGAATCTGTGACTGAATAAAGAGTGTAGACTTAGCAGGATCAAGTCCTGCCGCAAGATAATCAAGCGCTACCTCAATGATATTCTGACGAACCTTCTCCGGGTTGTCGGCGTTATCCGTAAGAGCCTGTGCGTCGGCGATCATAATAAAAATCTTATCGAACTCGCCGGAATTCTGAAGCTCCACTCTTCTCCTTAAAGAGCCTACGTAATGTCCTACATGGAGCTTGCCTGTAGGGCGATCTCCGGTCAAAATAATCTTACTCATCTTGTGTGAATCTCCTAATGATCTAGTTTAAAAATGTATATATAGAATACCTTATTTTAACTTTAGTGACAATGCGTATTGATCTTGCGAAACTTTAATTATCACATTTCTGGTATTCTTGGTAGTTCCGAGAAGTCCAAACTCCTCAGAGAACAGGGCTACGCCGAATTTGAGCTTGCCATGGCATCTGTTTTCGACAGCCTTGTCAATTTCATTCATGATACTGCCCATGACTCTGTCTCTGAGTCCCCAGGTATCAAGAAGCGACAATATCTCGTCAACGGTAACGCACGCCATTACAGTTCTTACCTGGCTTGAGGTTCCTCCTACAATGGCTGTGTGAGCCGCAAATATCTCTCTTCTTCCGTCTGAAGCATAGGAATTGGTATTCATGATACCTGCCGCAAGCTTAACAAGCTTACCTGCATTTCCAACAAGCAGTATGCTCTCTATCCCCGCATTAACGGCAGCGTCGATCGCAAATCCGGGGAAATTGAAGCAATATATTGATGTATCAAGCGATACATGAAGATTCTTGTATACCTGATCGGCACAGTAATTACCGGGAGAAATGATGAGATTATTGACTCCCAGTGCTGTCTGCTTCTCAATCTGATTCTCGATAGATCCGACGATATCTCTCTGGTGAACCGTTGAAACACTGCCGCATTCTCCCATAATGGTGATACCACCTGCAAAAGCAGTCTGACCTACAGTCTGTTTGGCAGCGATCATCATACCTTCGGGACAGCTTACCGTAATAAGAAGAAGCTGTGCTCCGTCCGCGGTCTCACATACGCTTCCCACTGAGTCAAAGATCATGTTTCTTGCTTCCTGCTCAATGAGTGCATCACCTCTTTTAAATCCGGGTGTTCCGTCAAAAGCAACACCGATGCCTTCTCCGCCCTTCATAAAGAGATTGCCGTATCTTGTATCGATATGTACACTGTCTCCTAGACTGCGTAGATCGGTTATCTTGGTAACATCAACGTGGATCTCTGCTCTGTCTCTTATGTCGGGAGCAGCTCCGCCTTCCATGATCGCATAGTAATGAGCGTGGTTCTCATCACAGTCTTCCTCGACCTTGTATACGGAAATTGTCCTTGAATTACCGCCTTTATGTTTTATCGTTACAAATTCATATTCGATTCTGAAAAGCAAACAAGCCGCAGCCGCTCTTGCAGCAGCTGCAGCACAATCTCCAGTTGTAAGTGGGCTAAGAATCAACCCCGCGTTTCTAGCCACATTACTATCCATACGTTATCCTCGCAAACATTATTTTTTGCTTGTTTTCTTGATAAAATTATACTATATTTCGTTTGTAAGTTATTTATTATTTCGACTTACTTTATGCTTAATTTATAATTTGTCCATACTTTGTACAAATCTATTACTTAATATAATACTATCAGAAGTGAAAACTTCTGACTCCCCCAACAAAACTTTTTTCATACCGGGTCGATTGGCTCCCCACCGGTCGACCCCTCCTCCCAAAATTCCGCACCTAACCGATAGGTGCGTTTTTTTTGTAGAGCACTTGCTGAGGTATTTTCGAAGCTAGTGCGAACAACGCAACTACACTTAACGAGGTTCTTTCGAGTTTAGTGTGGCTTGCGTCTCCTTATCACGCTGTAAGCGCCTGAGCTGCATCGGGAGTCTCTTTGTTCTCATCTACAGATATCTGATCCGACTTTCTGGGTGCTCTTACTCCGAAGCTTCCGTTATATCTGATCTCTTTGAGGATCTTACGTACGTTCTTGGTATCCTTGGAAATAAGGTCAGCACTCTCACATACTACAGTGGGAACACCGCTTGAACTCATCTCTACACGAAGGCCTGCGTCCTTAAGAGCCTTGAATGCCTTTAATTTATCTGTGGTACTTATCTGATCTAATTCGTTATTGTTCTTTGCCATATATATTGTGCCTTTCATATTTTCTACACACAATATATCACATTCCACCCGCTTTTTCAAACGTTTGTTCTACAAAATTAGTATATGCTTTTATAAAGAAATCCTTGTCGCTGCTGCTCTCCAAAGCCGTGCCGTCATCAGACAGATAAAAGCTGTTCCCGCTCGCCGAATAATTATTGTCAAAGCTGCCTGTCAGGTTTTTCCACTCATCATAGTTTTTATCGCTGATATTATCAGCCGCAGCCTCAAACACCAGTCTTTCCGCGTGTGCCGGCTTTATTACAACAAGGAAGTTTTCTCCCTTTTTGACATCTATGCCGCTTTCCGTTTCAGCTTCGGCATCCGTCTTTGCATCTTTATCTTCATCGTCCTGCATATCAAGCGCAAATGTGTGGAAGCCCGCGCTCACAGCCGAGATCTTCTGCTTATGAGAAGGCTCTTTTAACTTATCAAGTTCTATCTTGCCGTCTGTAATCTCCACGTTCTTGTAGATCTCAAGCTCATACTGCCCGTAGCAATCTATACTCATAAGTCCGACTGCCTTAAGCAGCTCATCCTCCTGCGCTTCGTAAAGAACCGCATAGGGCTTCTCGGATCTGTTGTAAGCAAAAACGGTGTTTTGTGAATCATCGAGGGCGTTGGACAAATTGGTAAGAAAGGCCGCAACCTGATAATTGTTATCGTAATAATCGTCATCTCCCTTTGCAGCGACGCTGTAAGCAGAGATACTGTCGATCTCCAAGGTGTCGTCATAATACGAAAGATAGAAATAGCCCTTGCTTCCGGCTGTTTCGCCCCAGCTGTTCTTGCACAGCCACGCTCCGCTTCCGAACGGTCTTGAACTGAAATTGTCAGGGCTGTAATCGTCGTCCCAACCGATTATCGAAATTTCGTGATCTGCTGTCGGAACCTTTTCATCTTCAAAAAATGAGTAAAGCGAGCCGTGTTTGTTCTTCCAGAATTTCTCATCGGAATTCACACCCGCGGTTACCGAACCGTGCGCAAGTATCATTCTTTTTATCAGCTCGTTATTAGCGATGTCTCCTTTTACCTGGCTGACTCCCTGCACATGGAAATCTGCTTCGAAGGCTCCTGAAGGCTTGTCCTTATTGTCTTTAAACAGGAACTCGCTTCCGTAAAGACTCTTAAAGGCATCGGTTCCTTTTTCATATACAGGGCCCTTCCATGCAGTAAGAAGGCTTATGCAATAATCCGTAACGCCGCCGACTGCAACATATCCGGTATCATAATCAAAAACCCATGCGTCCTTTTCATTGTCGGGATTAACGAGTTCTCTGTAATCATCGTCTATATATCCACCCGTTGAACCAGCGGTCTTGTGCACGTTGTAATATGCAAGATGCTTCTCGGAAAGATCCAGATCTTTGTATGAGATCTCGGGATGCTTTTTGAGGATGTCACTCTCAACGGCGCCCAGTGCGGCATATGCCCAGCAAAGATAGGAATAACCCTGATCTTCTATAGCTGTCACATAACATTTTCCGTTGTCGTTTCTTGCATCGTATTCACTTGGAAGTGGCGTATTCAAAAGATATTCCGAATCAACGGGAGTAACATCTTTAAAATCTTCGTTTGAAAGATAAGCTTCTTTTCCCTCCTCGGACACGGTCAGAGCTTCATTTATGATGCATATGTCATCGGAATCCATCTGATAAGCAACCTCTTTTCCGGACTGACTTCCGGAAAACGAACCGCTTACCTTGTCTGCAGACTCGGCCCCCGTGCTTGTCTCTTCTCCGGATACCAATGAAAGCTGGTCATCGTCCGGAGCATCGACTACCTTCACCTCTCCGTCTCTTCTAGCGGGATTGAAAGGTTTTCGGTCTTCATGCATATTCATAGAAATTCCCGCAGCGATCGCTGCTATGAGAATAACAGATATTACTAACGCTAAAACCGCCTTTTTCTTCAAGTCTTTATCCCCTTATGTCGATCATTTTGCCATTTTTAAGATAGTAGTGTTAAACGAACCGAATATTGACTGAGTGATATCTTTTGCAAAAGCTTCGTAATCAAGGTAGTGAAAACCGCTCTTCCAGCCGTCGACAACCTGAAGTATAGGATATTCCCTGTTTCCAATCTTCCAGATACTGTAGCCGGCAACAACTATCGTGTGATCCTTGTAAAAGCCTCTTGCTATGTTCATGATAACGGGTCTTCCGCTATCGATCTCTTTCTTTATATGCCTTTCAAAGCTGAAAATATAATGACCTTTGCATTTAGCCTTGATACCGTATCCCTTAAAAGCTTCTCTTGAGATTCCGGAAATAAAAAACGGAACGGTTCCCCTTTTATCCGAGTAGCCGTAAGCTTCCGCTATCTCCTCAACGTTTTTGTAGATCGCCTTTATGTCCTTAGGAATACTCTCTATCCCATTGTTTAGTCTGTAGTAATCAATGACTCTCGTAACGGCGACCACAGAGCAGTTTCTGGTGCGTCTTCCGCTGATGAGTTCCATTGATTCTGTGTTGATAGTGATAAGACGGCCTCTGTTGACCATTGTCCCCATCTTTCCGTACTGCTCCAAAAGATAATGTGGAACACTGATAATTCCGCCGTATGGTTTCTTTTTCATGCCTGTTTTCCCTATAAAATCATTGTTGTTAATATTGATTATAGCTCAAATCGTGGATAAATATGATTATTTTGTGATTTTTTTGCGAACTTTATGTTTTTTCGGGAGTTTCTATGTATAATGAAATCAGCTTAAATGCATTACTTAATAGGGAAGGAAGCGAGGGGAATAACTCTATGAACGTATCGCCAAGATCCTCAGATTCAGTTAGCCTCGGTTTGAATACTTATCACGATATCATTAAAGCTCCGGCAGTAGACCCTTTGACCGGTTTATGTTCCAAGGAACAATTTTTCTTACTAGCTAAAGACTTTGATAGGAAGCACCCTCTCGAGGGCGTCGACGCTATAGTTCTTAATTACAATAAATTCCACCTTATCAATGAGTTATACGGAAGAAAGTTTGGAGATAAAGTTCTTTGTGCGATTGCTGATTGCGTATCCGAAACAGCCAAGGAACACGGGGGCATTGCCTGCAGATATGATGCGGATAAGTTCTACATGTACATAAAGCATCAGAAGAACTACGATTTTTTGATCCATCAGGTTTCAGATAAATTAGCACACATGATGAAGACTCCTGACATTCGCGTTAGGATAGGTATCTACCCAGATCTTTTCAAGGATGCAACCATTGAGCAGCGCTTTGACAGAGCAATGCAGGCTTGCAATTCCATTAGTAAGTTCAGTCACGCTACTTCTTACGAAATCTATGATTCCAAGATGCACGAAAAAGAAATGTTTGAGGCAAGGCTGTTAGACAGCATTGGCTCTGCTTTTGCTGAGAATCAGTTCTCTCTTGCTTTTCAGCCTAAGTACAACGTGCACGGTAATCACCCCAAGCTTACAAGCGCTGAGGTCCTGATCCGTTGGAAGCACCCGGAATTCGGTCTCGTAAAGCCTGATTTCTTCATTCCTCTCTTTGAGGAAAACGGACTTATCAGACAGCTCGACAGATATGTATGGCGTGAGGCTGCAGCACAGATCCGCAGATGGAAGGATGAGCTCGGTTATTCCATTCCTGTTTCCGTCAACGTATCAAGAGTAGATATCTTCGATCCCGACATCATTGATTATCTCAAGCAGCTTATAACAGATTACGGGATCGAAACCAACGATCTTCATCTTGAGATCACTGAGACAGCTTACACAGACAACGTTGAACAGATCGTTTCTGTGGTAAAAGAGCTCCAGAGAGAAGGCTTCATGGTTGAAATGGATGACTTCGGAAAAGGCTACTCTTCCATCAACATGCTCACCAATCTTCCGCTCGATGCTCTTAAGCTTGATATAGGATTTATAAAAGATATCACCGAGAATAATAAAGGTAAGAACTTGCTCGGATGCATTCTTGAGATCGCTAAGCTCCTTAACCTCACGGTCATCGCCGAGGGTGTTGAGAATTCTAAGCAGTATTTCCTTCTTAAGAACGCAGGCTGCGACGAGATCCAAGGCTTCTATTTCTCTAAGCCTCTGGCCTCTACAGAATTTAGAAATCTTCTTGTTGCAGAAGCATGATAAGACATAGTCAAAGCCAACGGGATATGATCTCGTTGGCTGTTTCTGTTTCATATCTTTTTATTCTGAGAAATTGTAATCGATCTGGATATCTACATTATGATCAGGATACATTTCTCTTGCTTTCTTAAGCACCTCGGCATGCGTAGCAAGCTTATTCTTCGCTTCAATATTTATTACCATATCAAAACGTATTTCTTTTGCATCGCTGTTCATATAAAAACCGTGGATTGAAAGAACGTCCTTATAATCTTTCACAAGCTCTTTCATCTTGGCATATGCTTCTTTTGCCTGAGTATCCTGTGTGTTTGAGGAATAGATCGATATTCCCGTCATTGAGATACCGTTTTCAAGGTAAACCTTCTTGGTTATATCACGCTCTATGCGATCGATCGCAACGGCATTCATTGTGTCGTCAACTTCGATATGCGCTGAACCCATGAGCTTCTCTGAGCCGTAGTTGTGTACGACAAGGTCATACACACCTCTTACGCCTTCAACGCTCTTGATCGTGCGCTTGATCTCTTTTGACATCTCATGAGTTATTCTCTCACCAAGCAGTTCACTGATAGTATCCTTAAGTGTCTCGTAGCCTGTCTTAATAATAATAAAAGCAATGATCACACCGATATATGCCTCTATGCTGAGTCCTGTTGTGATAAAGATGATCGCTGCCGCGAGAGTTGCCGTGGAAATGATCGAATCGTTAAGTGCATCTTTTCCCGATGCTACAAGAGAATCAGAGTTAACCTTCTCTCCCGTCTTCTTGGTATAAAGGCCAAGCGCGATCTTAACCACGATAGCCGCAGCTACTATTATAAGTGCGGGCACGCCGTAATCAGGTGCCTCCGGATGTATTATCTTTTTAACTGATTCAATAAGTGAAGTGATTCCGGCGTAAAGGATGATAACGCCGATTACTACCGCAGACATGTACTCTATCCTGCCGTAGCCGAAAGGATGCTTCTTGTCGGGTTCCTTAGCAGAGAGCTTAGCTCCTATTATAGTGATAATGGATGACATCGCATCGCTTAAGTTGTTTACCGCATCCATTGTGATCGCGACCGAATTGGAAAGTATTCCCACGAATGCCTTAAATGCCGATAAAACAAGGTTCGCTATGATGCCTATTATTCCCGTTCTAACAATTGTCTTCGTTCTGTCCATAATGTACGCTCCTTTTCATGCTTCACACAGTATATCACATTTAACGTACCGGCGGCATCTCAAAACAACTTGAAAAAAAGTATGCAACCCACGATAATTATTCTATGGACAAAAAGGCTGAAGACATAATTCTAACTTCAAAAGAAGCCGCGGAAATGCTCGGAATATCCAGGGCAACTGTTGCCAACTGGATCAAACTCGGAAAGCTGTCCGGCAAGAAAGAGGGAGAAAGATACATTCTCCCGTTGTCCGCTGTCCAAAAAGCAAAGAGATCACTGAGTTCATCTTCTCTCCTGCAATCAAGGAGAAACAAGAGCCTTTCGGAAAAGAACTTCATTCCGAAATCATATATAAACACAAAATCCCCGACTTACAATCTGATCAAAAAGCTCATTTCATATATCATGCTGGAAGATCCCGCTATCACCGTAGCAGATCTTATAACTTTCTACGCCCTTAAGATGCTTGATCACAGCGGCGTAGACCCGGATATTTACAAGAAGCTCATCTATGACCTCATACCTGTAAAAAGAGCCAGCTTCGGAACCGATGCTGAATATGAAGCCGAAATAGATCAGCACATCATTATCATAAAAGAATGGGAAGACACTCTAAACGAGTTTCCTCTATCTTATATAGACGGCGAAGATACTCTCGGAATGCTCTACATCTCACTTCGTAGACTCCGTGATAAGAAATCCAAAGGGGCATATTATACTCCTTTCTACGCCGTTGATACCTGCCTTGATGAGTTAAAAGATACATCATTAAAAACCTCTGCGATCCTCGATCCCGCATGCGGAAGCGGAAATTTCCTTATAAGACTTCCAAAAGATGTACCTCTTAAAAACATATACGGCTGCGATATCGACCATATCTCGGTATGCATCGCAAGGATCAATCTCGCGCTCAAATATAGGCTCAGATCGTCCGAAAACGCCGATATCCTTATGAACAACTTAAGGGCTATGGATTTTCTTACTGATGATACCGCGGGCAAAAGAGCCGGCTTCAAGCCGTTCTCTCCCAAAAACGGTTTTGACATCATCGTTGGAAACCCTCCGTGGGGCTATTCTTACAGCTCATCCGACATAAAAAAGCTTAAGAAGAATTTCCCTTCTATTTCAACAAGCACAAGGCCGGAGTCATTCGCTCTTTTTATAGAAAAAGGATTATCAGTTTTAAAAGAAAACGGAATGCTGACTTTCCTTCTTCCCGAGACGATCCTTGGGTCTGATATGTATCTTTCCATAAGAAAAAAGATACTGGAAAATAGCCGTGTAACAGGCATTTCCTACCTCGGAGACATCTTTGACAAGGTCCAGTGCCCGTGTGTTATCCTGTCGATGGTCAAAAAGCGTAAAGACTTGGCAGCCCCCAAAAATGATAAAGCCATTTCGATCTCTTTTTACAAACGAATGGCGGGAATCACGCAGACAGACAGCTTTGAAGCTTCTTCAGACAGATTGTCCGAAAGCTCTTTTCATATCTTATGTGATAACGAAGACTATGAGCTCATCAATAAAATTGAAAGCTCAGCGCATTTTACGTTAAAAGATAAGGCCGAGTTTGCACTTGGGATAGTTACCGGAAACAATAAAGATCTGCTTATATCTGAACATAAAAGGGGCTATGAGCCGATCGCTAAAGGCAGTGATATAGAACCTTACGTGATCTCGTCTCCCGCTTCATATATCAAATTTGATCCGGATTCGTTTCAGCAGTGTGCGGACAAATACTATTACAGGGCAAAAGAAAGACTGTTATACCGTTTCATCAGTCGCGGTCCGATATTTGCATACGATGACACCGGACTACTTACACTCAACAGCGCAAATATACTTATACCGAAGGTTAAGGGCTACAGCACTCTGTATATACTCTGCGTCCTCAATTCTCCGGTCATAAGCTACTATTACAGATACTCTTTTAAGAACATGAAGGTACTGCGCTCAGCTATAGAGGCACTTCCTATACCAAAATGTGACAGAAAGACTATGGATGAGATAACGGGGCTGGCAAAAGAGCTTTTGATATCCATAAAGAATGATGATCCGGAGAAAGACCTGTCATCGCTCAGTCTTCCTATCATCTATGAGATCAACAAGAAGATTGCATATTTATACGGTCTGAGTCCGGAAGAATACGTCTATATCTGTGAAAATGCAGGAAATAAGATTATTTATAAAAATTAGTTTACTTTTACAGTTTAAAGTGTTATAGTGTAAATCGAACGTTTTATATGGAGGTAATTTTTTAATGTCTTTTGAATATATACAAAAGCTTCCCACACCCGATGAGATAAGGGACGAGATGCCTTTATCCAATGATCTTGCAGCTATCAAGACTGAGAGAGATGCGATGATCTCGGATGTGTTTACAGGTAAGAGTGATAAATTCCTTGTTATTGTAGGACCTTGTTCTGCAGATAATGAGGACGCTGTATGCGACTATGTATCAAGACTCGGCAAACTTAATGACAAGGTTAAGGACAGACTTATCCTTATTCCCAGAATTTATACCAACAAGCCTCGTACAACAGGCGATGGCTACAAGGGAATCACTTCACAGCCCGATCCCGAAGGAAAGACTGATTTCCGCGCAGGTCTCATCGCTATGAGACATATGCAGATCAAAGCTATCGAGGAGTCAGGACTTACAGCAGCCGATGAGATGCTCTATCCCGAGAACTGGGGATACATGGCAGACATCCTCTCCTACGTTGCTATAGGTGCACGTTCCGTTGAGGATCAGGAACATCGTATGACAGCCAGCGGATTTGATGTTCCCGCCGGAATGAAGAATCCTACAAGCGGAACCTTCAGTGTCATGCTCAATTCCGTATATGCTGCTCAGCAGTCTCACTCTTTCGTATACAGAGGCTACGAAGTAAGGACTAACGGTAATCCTCTTGCACACTGCGTACTCAGAGGTTCAAGCAATAAGCACGGACAGTCGATCCCCAACTATCACTACGAGGATCTTAGTCTCCTCCTCTCACTTTATGAGGAGCGCAATATTGTAAATCCCGCAGCTATCATTGATGCTAACCACAACAACTCCAACAAGCAGTACAAGGAGCAGGTTCGTATCGTGAAAGAGGTGCTTCATTCAAGAAACCACAACCCTGAGATCAAGAAGCTTGTAAAGGGTGTTATGATCGAGAGCTACATCGAGGAAGGTTGCCAGAAGATCGGCGACGGTGTATACGGTAAATCCATCACGGATCCTTGCCTTGGATGGGCCGACACAGAGAAACTTCTTCTTGATATAGCAGAAACAGTTTAATATGCATAAATTAAAGGCGGTGAATTGATTCACCGCCCTTTTTTATTGTCTAAATCTTATTTATTTAATTATCTGTCATCTTAATCTTGCCCATTCGTATGGGTCTCCGGCTTTCTCTTCTTTATCTATATATCTTGAGAGTGTATTACTGTCGTTAAAACCAAGCATATCCTGTATGGATGCTATATCCGCGCCGTTATCGACAAGGTGTGCTGCAAACGAATGTCTAAGTGAATATGGCGTTATATCCGAGCTTATGCCGGCTTTTTTGACATAGGTCTTTATAAGCTTCCAAAGGCCCTGACGACTCATTGGATTTCCGTCACAGTTAAGGAATACGGTCTTTATCTTATCAACATCCTCTCCTTCACAAAGCTTGGCTCTTGCGTCCAGAAGATAATGCATCAAAGCATCTTTTGCCATCTTACCGAAAGGAATGATCCTTTCAGCCGATTTTTCTTTTCCCTTATTAAGTCTTAAACAGCCGATGCTAAGATCGATGTTTGAAAGCTCAAGTGAAACAAGCTCGCCCGCTTTGAGGCCGGTAGCATATAAGAGTTCTAAAATAGCCTTATCCCTGACGCCTTTGGCATTCTCGGGAAAGTTCTGAGACAAAAGTGCCTGCACTTCCGCTTCCGAAAGGACTCTCGGCTTAGATACGGTCGCCTTGGGACTCTTTAATACAACGGTAGGATCGTCTATGATATTGCCGTTCTCTATCATGTATTTGAAAAAAGCCTTCATGGAAGTATTGTGTCTTATTATGGATGTCGGCGCAAAATTCTCTTCCCGAAGGCTCGCAGCATAATCCATGAGACGATCGCCGGTGATATCGGAAACGGAAGTGATTCCGCGCTTTTCCATATATCCGGCCATCCTCTCCAGATCACGCTTATATGAAATTATCGTATTGGTTGAAGTCTTTTTTACACCTAAGAGGTAATTTACAAATTCTTCAATCTGATCATTCATACAGTTTAGTTCTCTTCAACAATCTTGCAGATCTTAGGATATACATTGAGACAATCGAAGGTTGCAAAATAGTCCATGGGTTTCTCAGCTCTTCTTATAAGCTTGAAGCTTCCGTCCTTCTGAAGAAGAACCTCTGCGCTCTTAAGCTTACCGTTATAATTGTAACCCATTGCATATCCGTGAGCACCTGTGTCATGAATAAAGAGATAATCTCCTTTTTCAATCTCGGGAAGTTTTCTGTCGATAGCGAATTTATCGTTGTTCTCGCAAAGTGAACCTGTTACGTCATATACATGATCGCAAGGAGCATCCTCTTTTCCGAGAACAGTAACGTGGTGATAAGCACCGTACATAGCGGGTCTCATAAGGTTTACAGCGCATGCGTCCACACCGATGTACTCCTTGTATGTGTGCTTCTCGTGAATAGCCTTTGTCACAAGTCCGCCGTAAGGTCCCATCATGAATCTTCCCATCTCGGTATAGATCGCGATATCGTCCATTCCTGCAGGAACAAGGATCTTCTCATACTGCTCTTTTACTCCCTGTCCGATAACACGGATATCATTGGGCTCCTGATCGGGAAGATAAGGGATACCTACGCCGCCTGAAAGATTGATAAATGCAACCTTGGCGCCTGTCTTTTTCTGGATATCAACCGCAAGCTCAAAGAGCTGTCCTGCGAGCTTGGGATAATACTCGTTGGTAACTGTGTTACTTGCAAGGAAAGCGTGGATACCGAATCTCTTTGCACCCTTCTCCTTGAGGATCTTGAATGCCTCATAGAGCTGCTCTGTTGTAAGTCCGTACTTGGCATCTCCGGGGTTATCCA
This sequence comes from Butyrivibrio sp., assembly GCA_017535785.1. Classification (GTDB taxonomy): domain Bacteria; phylum Bacillota; class Clostridia; order Lachnospirales; family Lachnospiraceae; genus Butyrivibrio. The sequence continues at coordinate 140,248 of JAFXTN010000025.1, forward strand.
TGATACCGTTACTCATCTGGAATACTCCGCCGGGATTGTATCTGCATGAGATCGTCTCAGGGATCTTTCCGATCGTCTTCTCAAGGAAATCAATATGTGTGAAATCATCAAGGTTGATGATAGCTCCGAGCTTATCGGCAAGAACAAACTCTTCTGCGGGTGTATCGTTGGATGAGAACATGATCTCATGTCCCTCTGCTCCTACAGCTCCGCTAAGTAAAAGCTCTGTCTTGGATGAACAGTCAAAACCGCAGCCTGCCTGCCTTAAAAGATCAAGTAATACAGGGTTGGGATTGGCCTTAACCGCAAAGTACTCCTTAAATCCTTTATTCCATGAAAATGCCTCATAAACAGCCTTGGCATTCTCTACAATTCCTTTCTCATCATAGAGATGAAACGGAGTCGGGATCTTCTTTACGATCTCTTCGACTTTCTCTTTGGTCACGAATGGTTTTTTCATAATTTCCTCCCTGTATTAAATATTCTCTATTTGCCAATCTATCGGCGATAAACCGTTATTAACTAAAAATTCGTTGCACTTACTGAAGTGCTTGCATCCAAAGAATCCTCTGTATGCAGAAAGAGGACTCGGATGAGGTGCTTCCAATATTAAATGCTTGGGATTGTTTAACATAGACTTTTTCATCTGTGCGGGCTTACCCCATAGCATGTATACGATGGGTCTGTCCTGCTCGTTTACAGCCTTTATTATAGCATCCGTAAACTGTTCCCATCCTTTTCCCTTGTGAGAATTGGCCTGATGGGCCCTGACGGTAAGAACCGTGTTCAAAAGAAGTACTCCCTGATCCGCCCATTTCTTTAGATAACCGTTATTGGGAACATAGCATCCAAGATCATCGGAAAGCTCCTTGTAGATATTTACAAGTGAAGGCGGTGTATCCGCTTTCTCGGGAAGCACGGAAAAAGATAATCCGTGTGCCTGCCCGGGCTCATGATACGGATCCTGGCCCAATACGAGGACTTTCACCTTATCAAGGGGCGTTAAGTGAAGTGCGTTAAAAATATCCTCTGAAGGCGGATATATAACGTTTTTACTGTATTCATCTTTTATAAAGCTGTAAAGCTCTTTATAATATGGCTTTTTGAACTCATCGGAAAGAGCATCAAGCCACATACCGGTTATCATCGACATAAGTTTGTTTTCCGTCAGCAAGGTCTGACAGGAACTCCCTTTCCTTTAAGATAATTTTTTACTTCGGAAATCTCAAGCTCTTTGTAATGGAATAAAGAAGCTGCAAGTGCCGCATCAGCCTTTCCCTCTGTAAGAGCATCATAGAAGTGCTCCAAAGTGCCTGCTCCGCCCGAAGCTATAACAGGAACGTCAACTGCCTCGGCGATCCTTCTTGTAAGCTCTATATCATAGCCGGCCTTGGTTCCGTCGCAGTCCATGCTGGTAAGAAGGATTTCTCCCGATCCAAGCTCTACCGCTTTCTTGGCCCACTCGATCGCGTCGATACCGACATCGATCCTTCCGCCGTGCTTATATATGTTCCATCCGCTTCCGTCTGCTCTTCTCTTGGCATCGATCGCTACAACCACGCACTGACTTCCGAACTTGTCGGCAGCCTCTGCGATGAGCTCAGGTCTGTCTATTGCTGCGGAGTTCATTGAAACTTTGTCAGCGCCCTCTCTTAAGATCGCTCTGACATCATCAACTGTTCTGATACCGCCGCCTACAGTAAACGGGATGAAGACTTTTTTGGCAACCTCTCTAACCATGTCTGCTACGGTCGCACGTCTTTCATTGGAAGCCGTGATATCAAGGAAAACAAGCTCATCAGCGCCCGCTTTGGAATAAGCTTCTCCGACGCTCACAGGGTCGCCTGCATCCTTAAGATTAACAAAATTTATTCCTTTTACAACTCTGCCGTTATTAACATCAAGACAGGGGATAATTCTCTTAGTAAGCATATCTTCTCCTCATTTATACAGCAAGAAAGTTCTTGAGTATCTGCATTCCGACTTCAGCACTCTTCTCGGGGTGGAACTGGCAGGCAAATACATTGCCGCTCTCAACGGATGCGTCTATCGTAACGGAATAATCTGTTGTTGCGGTAACTATACCTTTATCAGCTGCATTAAGATAATGGGAATGAACAAAATAAACATAAGGATCTTCGGGAAGGTTCTTAAAGAGCTTACCTTCTCTCGGGAACTTAAGACAATTCCAACCGATCTGAGGAACCTTGTAAGCATTTCCTTCACTGTCGGTACTTGGAATAAGCTGTATTTTTCCACGCAAAATGCCCAGACCTTCAGCTCCTCCGAGTTCATCACTTGAATCGAATAACAGCTGAAGTCCCAGGCATATTCCTAAGAACGGAATCTCTTTATCGACTACCTCGCGGATCGATTCTCTGATTCCGTATTGATCTATTCTCTTCATGGCATCGGCAAAAGCACCGACACCCGGAAGTACCACGCGATCGGCTTTAAATATCTCCTTGGGGTCTCTTGTTACGACAGTATCCGCACCAAGGTACTGAAAAGCTTTCTCAACGCTCTTTATATTTCCTGCATCATAGTCTATTATTGCAACCATTAGGCATCCGACTCCTTATTTTCTTTCGATGCCTTCTGTATGCAAGCTTAGCGTCATGATTCCTCTAAGCCGACTATTTCAATAAGTTTGATAGTATAATCTCTATCCTTCTTGATAGAGTTGATCTCCGCAATATCTTCTTCGGAAAGACCATAGTTCTCTGAAAGCAACGATTCTATACTATCGTACACGCTCTGAACTTGAATTTCAACATTAAACTTCTGAGCTTCATTCAATATTTCTTCCTTATTGCGTTTTGCCATAAGGAGCATGTCCAAAGCTTCCTTATCCATGTTCATTGCGACATAATTCTGATATCCGTCAAGATATCTGTTTGCCCAGGCGATGACCCTTGACTGCTCATACATTGTGCTCTGCTCGGCGGTCTGCTTCTTGCCGTACAAAAGCTTGTATGTCGTCTTATAATCGCCTTTCATATATGCATTTGAAGCTCTCTGCGAATATATTTTCTCAGGAAGAAGGAACGCAGGAAGACACACAAGTATTCCAAGGCTCGCAGCAAAGATCGAAGACAAAATGATCTTCTTCGGTGCCATTGCCTTCTCGGGAACACCGGGCTCCTTCGGCGGCTTGGGCTTCTTCTCCTTCTTGGGCTTCGGAGGCTTCTCCTTCTTAGGTTTCTTCTCCTTCGGCGGTTTTTCCTTCTTGGGCTTTTTCTCTTTTTTCTTTTTCTTGGGCTTATCCCCTTCCTCACCAAGCTCGTCAAGAACCTGCTGATTCTCATCGGTAAGGCTCGCCAGCTCTCCGCCTGCGGGAACTTCTTCATCTTCCTCAGTAAGAGTCTTTAAAAGCTTGGTCAAAAGACCTTCCTTCTTAGCCCTACTTGAAGAATGCGGCGAAGGTAATCCGATATCTGCACCGACAGAAGTCCCTTCCTCAGAAAGCTCTGTGATCGCGGAAAGTCCGGGATCGGAACCAAGATCATCAAGACCTTGCTCTGTGAGAGCTCCGAGGATATCGTTCTTGGATAGATCGGACTCTTCCGGTATTCCAAGCTCTTCATCAAGATGAGCGGTGTTCTCTATATCTTCAACCTCGTCGTTGGCAAGGCTGTTCATAAGCGCATCAAGATCGGGAATGGAAATATCCCCGTCCGTGTCGGTTCCGCCGATAGGCTCTTCATCTTCCGAACTATCGGGCATTTCGGGAGTATCCGCGCCTACAAGTTCAGCGATCTCTCCGTCTAAAGAAGATCTGCTTCCGGTATCCGTCTCAATAAGTTCATCAAGACTCGCCTCAAGATCATCGAGGTTGATATCGTCCTCGGATATCGCATCAAGACCGGACAAAAGAGAATTATCAACCGTTACTACCTCGGCATCCTCCGTAATGGCAATACCGGGCGTAACGCCGCTTGTTGCAGCTACTTCAGGCTCTGCCCCGGCTTCCTCTTCGCTTGCTCCGCTGTCTTCTGAAGCTTCGGTATTTGCACTTTCTTCGCCGGCCTCACTGTTTTCGGGAGCCGGTTCTTCACTAAAAGATTCCATAAGTGCACCAAGATCCGATATCTCATCGGTATCATCGATCGGATCGCTTGCTACCGATTCCTCTCCGAATTCCTGCTCCTGCTCTTTATCAAGAACATCACTAAGGCTCTCTGTTCCGGGCTCTGTTGCCTCTGTAAGGCTGTTTCCCGGCATATCATCAAGAAGATCCGTAAGAATCTCTTCAGGTGTCTGATCGGCATCGGATTCCTTTTCCGTAGCAACTCCACCGTCATCGGGAAGTGTGATCTCGGGTGCCATCTCGAGCAAAGAATCTGTTTCTTCCGACTCGTCTATTATAGGAGCTTTAGCCGCTTCCGGCTCCTCCTCTTTTTTCTGTGTCAGATCGATATCAAAATTTTCGAAAGTACCGTTTTTTATACTTTCATCCATGCGCTCGGCATCGGCTATAGCTTCATCTAAGGCTATTTCCTCCGGATCCCTGACATCCTCTGTCGTAGGTTCTTCTCCAACCTTAAACGCAGGCAACGTGTCATCTGAAGGCTTAGCTATATCATCAAGAAGCTTAGCCATATCATCATCAATGACCTCATCAGCATCAAGCTTATTTAGAAGATCACCGATCTCTTTGATATCCTGATTGCCGTTTGCATTATCTATAAGCGCACCAATATCCCCTGATCCGTCACTTGATGCCGAACCCGGGGTACTCTGCTTTGATTTGGAAGCCATTCTGCTAAGGGCTGATTGAGGATTATTATTATTTGATTGTGCCGAATTCAATAAGCTGTCGAGATATTCCTCATCATTAGACTTCATAGTCATCTACTCTCCTGCAAAATATAATCAACGGAATTCATTTTGATCGAATCCGTTTTTTCTTTTATTTCAGGTGTTGCCTGGTAGAGCTTCTCATGTACTCTGACTAGATGTGCTTTCTTATTAAGTGATACAACATTCTCAAACGGAAGTCTCACAACGGTCGGATACTCAAGTCCTACTCCGAGCTCAAGCATTACGAGCTTAAAATTGAGAGTTCGCGAAAGAAAAGTAAGATAATCGCTCCATCTATCTTTGTACGCTATTTCGTTATAATTAATTTTACTATATTCAGAACGTTTTTGGTTAATATATAACTCATTTCCTTCAAAAAATGGTTTTTTAAAAGAAATATCTTTTTCCAAAACGCCGTTTTTCTCGGTTATTATCTCATGAATACGATTTACGATCCCCATAAACTCGGGATTTTTATCTGCGGCGTAAAGCTCGCCCTCAGCGTTGTCAGTCTGAAGATACATGTAATTTCCGCATGGATATACGCATTTTTCAACGTCAAATCCGTACATCGGTGCATCCCAAAGTGCAATATCGCTTACCAAAAAGAACTTTTTATCACCTATGAGCTTAAGAAGTCCCTTATAGGCCTGTTCTATCTTTTCATCATTATTGTAATAAGCATATTCATATTCAACGATAGGTCGAAGCCAACTGTTCTCGTCTTTCTCGCAATATGCCGATATTTCATTATATCTATCGTCTTTTTTGATCCCGTTCTTAACCCAGTTCCACTCACTGCCTATGCCGATGATCAAACGATCGGCATCAGCGATGAGCTCTTTTAAATTACTACTCATAAAAATATTATACTCCAAAAAAATACTCCCTTTATCGAAACAGTCACTGAAAACGTGTTTTCATAACTGAGCCAACAAAGGGAGTTTAAGTCAGATATTATTAACCAGCTTCAGATGCATTAACAAGTTCGTCGATTACTGATACAAGATTTCCGATCTCAGGCTTGGAAAGCTGTCTGTCAGCTCCAAGAGATTCGCCTTTTCTTCTCATTTCCTCATTTACAAGTGATGAGAATATGATAAGAGGAATCTTCTTTGTAGCATCGTCATCTTTAACAAGCTTGGTGAGTCTGTGTCCATCCATGATGGGCATCTCGATATCGGTGATGATACATTTGATCTGATCAAGTTCGCCTCTATCCTTACACTGTTTGATGTAATCATAAGCAAGCTTACCGTTCTCAAAATGTCTTACGTTGTTATAGCCTGCTTTATTGAGGGAATCAACAATAAGCTTATTAAGAAGCTGTGAATCCTCTGCAAGAACAATAGGCACTTCGTTTCTGGGACGTGTTCCGATGTCCGCAAGAGCGTCCATATTAAGTCCCGTATTAGGATTGATATCTGAAACTATCTTCTCGAAATCGAGAATGATTATAAGCTGATTCTCAAACTTGATGATACCTGTTGAAATGCTCTCCTCAGCTTTAGATATAGTAGCATTGGGTTTGATGATATCAGCCCAAGATACTCTGTGAATACCTACAACTGAATCAACATGGAAAGCGATATCAAGTTTGTTGAAGTTGGTAACAATGAAGAGTCCGCCGGGCTTTGAAGCGCCTCTCTGCAGACAGTTTCTAAGATCGATCGCAGTGATCATAGTATCACGCGGCATAAATATGCCTTCAATACTAGGATGAGCGTTAGGAACTGGCGTCACCTCCTGGTATACAATTATTTCCTTGATCTTAGCAACGTTGATACCATAGCAATGGTCATCAATCTTAAACTCAAGGACTTCTAATTCGTTAGTTCCGTTTTCAAGCAGGATTTTTGATTCCATTCTCTCACCTCACGTGTCATAATGTATTGAATTGTGATTATTAATTCATTAAAAAAAATACTTTATTACGACTTTAAATGAATTCAATATCTTAATTTAGTATAGCATAGTTTTCTGAAAATAAATATAAAAAAACGAAAAAGACGGGCATTTGACCGTCTTTTAAGAATTCATTTATAAGTTTTTTATATTTTTCTTTATTTGTTCAAAAAAGGCAAAAAAAATCTTGTACCTTCAAAACCGAACACTGAATTTCTCCAGATCTATACATCTTTATGGATAAGCCCTCGACCTATTAGTACACATCAGCTGAACATGTTACCATGCTTACACCTTGTGCCTATCTAACCTCATACTCTCTAAGGGGTCTTACTGGACAAACCAGGGATATCTCATCTTGAGGGGGGCTTCACGCTTAGATGCCTTCAGCGTTTATCCCTTCCG
>JAFXTN010000026.1 GCA_017535785.1 Butyrivibrio sp.
ACAGTCTCCATTTAAACTGCCACTTTCAGGAAATATGCAAAAGTAGCAGAGAAGAACCTCAAAGTTGAACTGCTACTATGGCAAGAATAAGCATAGTGGCAGGACAAAAGCCAACAGCAAGTTAATCAGAAGTTAATCGCATAAATTCAAGTTTGTAGGGGCCTTTATCTTTTGATTTAATGTAACAAGGGATTAAAAAAATGACAGAAAAAACGTATAAGACTTCCAACGGATCAATCCATTATTGGGTAAATGAAAAAAAGGAAAAGACGAAGGTACAGTTGGTTTTTCTCCCTGGATTAACGGTTGATCATAGGTTGTTTGATAAACAGGTAGAAGCCTTCGAGGATAAGTATTCAATTTTTGTCTGGGATGCTCCGTCACATGCTGCGTCTTATCCTTTTGATTATGATTATGATCTTGCGGACAAAGCAAGGTGGTTGAATGAGATTCTAATCCGAGAGGGCTATAACCGTCCTGCCCTTATTGGACAGTCAATGGGCGGATATTTAAGCCAAATGTACGCAGAACTGTATCCTACCAGAATTTTTGGTCTGATAAGCGTGGATTCTGCTCCTTTGAAAAAAGAATACTACACCGGATTGGAACTGTGGCTACTAAAGAGGATGGAACCGGTATATCGTTGGTACCCTTGGAAACGCTTGATGAAGGATGGTACTAACGGAGTTGCCACGACAGAATATGGGAGAAAGCTTTGCCTGGATATGTGGTCGAATTATGAAGATGATCATGATCACTATACGAAGTTGGCAGGATTTGGATTTGAGATATTGGCAAAGGCTGTTGAGGAAAATCGTTCCTATGATATCCCGTGCCCGGCTCTTTTGATTTGCGGAACCAAGGATCATGCCGGATCTTGTATTCGATACAACAAAGCGTGGCATAAGAAAACCGGTATTCCAATCAAGTGGATAGAAGGCGCAGGACATAATTCCAATACGGATCGGCCGGAAGAAATCAACAAGATTATAGAGCGATTTATAGCTTCACTAGAACAATAAATCGGAGTATAAACGACAAAGGTAAATTCTAGTTTGTCTAAGGAGGGTTGGCGGTCCAAAACAAAATAGGCCACTAACCCCGTCCCTTAGGGCCATGCTTTTTACTGCTTATCGAGGTAGTCAACAGCCCACTCAAGCTCGTAATCTTCACCTTCGCTGAGTATTTTTAAAGCGGCTTCCTTGTCGAAAGGAATGCGTACTTCCACAGGATTACGGCTTACTCTGTCGGCTCTTGTGTCAATGTTGGGGACACCCTCTTCGTTCAACATGAGCTCAGTGGGATAAGACAATGTGACTTCTGCGCCTGACAAGATGCATTGGCCGCCTATAGCCTGATTACAACCGTTGGGATCGGTTATTCCCGCAAGGGTTACGTTGGGGAGCCTGGATAGATATAAACAAGTTCCGTCACCTGCACTTAAGCATCGTAGATTTGTAAGTACCACAGCATTGAGATATGCGAATTCACCGTCGCCTTTGATGCTGTGATCCGGGGATGTGCAGATATATTTGCCATTCTTGCGGTATCCGAAGCCCTGGCCGTAGAAATGTTCTGTGGTCAAAAGATCTCCCAATGCCATTCCGATCTCGTCATAGCCGCCTCCGTTGGCACGCATATCTATTACAAGTTGTTCCATTCCCTGAGCTTTGAGATCTCGAAGCTTTTTGCGGAACATTTCTCTTGCCCACTTGTGGTCTCCTGTCATATATCCCATGTTATCTTCAGTGCTATCAAGTGACGTTATCTCTGCATTTAGTTTGATGTAGCCTACTTTGTCGCTTAGCATCTTGGTGCTGAAGTTGTCTTCCACCAGTTTTTCAAAGCCTTCCGTAGCTATATATCCCCATCCGCGAAAAAGAGTGCTGTATACATTTTTAAGAGTATCTTCTTCACCAAGATCCTTTAATGTGACAGCTTTTTCTTTTCCATCCTTATCCAAAAAGCTTACATCAACAGTATCGCCTCCGGTCCTTGAAACTTCCATATATGAGAGGAACTGATCATTGCGTTCTACGGGCATTCCCTGATCGGGAACATTCTCTTTTACCGCAACATCAATAGGCATATTGTCCCATTTGGTAATAACTGTTCCGTCTTCTATTCCGAGCTTGTTAACTTCGGGTGAGGTAGCTACAGCGATGACCTGTCCGTTATCAACACGCACTGTGGCAAGACCGTATTCATGTGTATCTTCTGTGATAGGATATTGTTCTTCATCGAAATCATAATTCACCCAAACATGACCATCGTGCAGTTCCTTTCCGAATGCGTCAACTGCTTTATAGAATTTGGCGGGATCATGTTCTTTTTCAGCTTCTTTTACAAGAGGCATATATTTATCTTCAAGAGAAGCAAAATCAACTTCCTTCCATTCCTTGAGGACATAGGACTTGTCCATGGTAGCGATCATCTTGTGGAAAGATTTGGTATAGCTGTCATTCGCGAAATTGTATGTGTGAAAAGGTGAAGAAGTAAGACTGATAATAATGCAGGCAGCGGAAGCTAATCCCAATAATACGTTAGCAGCCTTATATCCGATCTTTCTTCTTGAAAAAGGGAAAAGAATAAGCGGGCTGACTGCATACAAATACATAAATTTGTAATCACCCAAAAGCGGAAGATAGCCGCGTACGTATATAAGGAAGTGTATGCCCGCAATAACAGGGGGAATAAGGCAGAGCAGTTTCCATAAGCTCATTTTGTAATAATCATTCCGCCATCTCTTATGCAGTATCCTGAGGATGATCAGCATAGCCAGGATCGCAAGGTGCCAAACAATCTGGACTCTATTTATCGTCATAAATTGGGCAAGTAAAGTGCCAAATACTTTTTTTATCATATAACTCTCCTCGTAATCTATTGATTCATTTTAGTAGCGTCTGTAGCGGCTTTCCGGCATAATACTGCACTAGACGTACTACGATAGCAATACTATGTTTGTAGTGGTAATAATAAACTCTTTCGTCCGGTTTGTCAACACATGGTATCATTGTCATAGAACGTTCTGAAATTCTAATACCACAGGAAGAAAGCTTATCTCGTTTGGCTTTTGAAAAAACAGAAAAGACCGTACTCCCGGCCGTAGATAAAATTTGAATCAGATTGGAAAAAGAAAATGCTTATAACCCTATTTTTTATATTTGCAAAAATCGGACTGTTCACCTTTGGAGGTGGATATGCCATGATCTCAATAATCGAAGATATCTGTGTCAGGCAGAAAAAATGGATAACACATGAGGAAATGATGAACATGACTGTTGTGGCTGAATCTACGCCCGGCCCAATAGCGATCAACTGCGCGACCTTTATAGGTTATAAGCAAAAGGGCTTCGCGGGAGCTGTTGTAGCCACGCTCGGAATGATCATACCCTCATTCGTTATCATCTATTTGATCTCAATGTTCCTGGATAATTTTCTCGAGATCGTATGGATCGCAAATGCTTTTAAAGGAATCCGCATAGCAGTGGGGATCCTGATAATGGATGCAGCTATAAAGATGATCTGCAAGATGAAAAAGAAGGCATTTATGCTCACCATCCTTATATGCTCGTTGATCGTAATGCTCTTGATAAACATTTTTGCCTGGAATTTTTCTTCAATAGCTATCATGCTGATCGCCGGCGTTATAAGTCTTTTGATATTTACGATCATGAATGCATCATCTAAGAAAGGTGGTGCGGTAGAATGATTTATTTGGATCTTTTTATTGGATTTCTAAAGGTTGGTCTTTTCTCTTTTGGCGGAGCATACGGCGCTATACCGATCATTAAAGATGTGGTCATGCATTACAAATGGATGAATGAAGATCAGCTTGCCAATATTATTGCTATCAGCGAAAGCACCCCAGGGCCCATCATGGTCAATCTGGCAACCTATGTCGGAAGCACTAAATGCGGGCTGCTCGGCGCAGCTATAGCGACATTTGCGGTGGTTTTACCGGCCTTTTTCATCATCCTGATAGTAATGTTTTTGTTGAGAAAGATCCTGGATAACCCATATACACAGGCCGTTCTTAGGGGATTAAAGCCATGTATCATCGGGATCATCTTAGCTACAGGCATTTACATGATTGTCAAAAACAGTGTTTCCCCGTTGGTCCGGGATAATGATGTCGTACCGCTGATGATAGCTGTTATATTGGCACTTATATACTATGGATTTGAACGCATTACCAAAAAGAAAATTACCCCGATAATTCTGATAGTTATTTCCGCATGTATGGGTGTATTATTATTTTAATATGATGGTCCATATGGAGATTAACTATGCACAGATTATATGAAAATGATGACATAGCTGTATTCTGGGATTCCGACAAATGCTTTCATGCAAAGAGATGCGTCTGTAACAGTCCTGCGACCTTCGATCCGAAGAGGAAGCCGTGGATTGACGTAACCCGCGCGGATACCAAGGAAATATGGCAAGCGATACAGCAGTGCCCATCCGGCGCACTCAGCTGCGTATACAGGCATGATATCGATGTCGTGATGGATGACGAGAAATGCCGCAGCGTAGCCTATGACGGAGACAAGGAAATCGGTGAGTGCGATTATGAGATCACCGAGAGCGGCTGGAACATCTATCATACCGGCGTATCACCTGAGTACAGGGGAAAAGAGATTGCTAAGCGCCTGGTTTTCAAAGTCTTTGAAGCGGCAGACAGAAGCCATGCTAAAATTCGGGCAACCTGTTCCTATGCCGCCAAGATGCTGAATTAATTGACCACTAATTCCGTCCCCTCGGGACCAAAACTCAAAAATATCAGAGGATAATTACAACAATGGGTTCTTTATTGATAGCAGTTATTTATTTGATCTTTATCAGCTTGGGATTACCGGATTCTTTATTGGGTTCGGGCTGGCCCAAGATGCAGGTGGTATTTGATGTACCGTCGTCTTATGCCGGATATGTATCAATGACCATATGCTTCATGACTATCGTTTCGGCACTCATAAGCCCCAAGGTCATTAAGCGCTTCCACACGAAGTGGATCGTGATCTTTTCCATAATGCTCACAGTGCTTGGACTTCTGGGCTTCTCTATTTCAGGAAGTTATGCAATGCTGTTCATATTTGCTATTCCTTTCGGTCTTGGCGCGGGAGCGATAGATGCTTCCGTCAATCACTATGTTGCCAATAACTATTCGGGAGCAGTAATGAATTTCCTGCACTGCTTCTATGGAGTGGGCGCTGTTATAAGCCCCTCGATCATGGCGCTGGCACTTAGATATGCAAGATGGAATGAAGGCTACCGCTGGACAGCATATCTGCAAACAGCGATACTGCTTGTCTGCATTTTATCCTTGCCGCTCTGGAAAAAGAATGAAGAAGACAGAAGCGAAGAGTTAGCTGACAGCGCAGGAACAAGAGAGACACTAAAGGTTCCCGGCGTAATGCTTACGCTTATCGCATTCTTTGCGTACTGCGCGGGTGAAGCCACATGCTTCCTCTGGACACCCAGCTTTTTTGCGGGAACAAGGGCAGGGCTTAGCGATGAGCTTATCGCATCATTCGGCTCTCTGATATTCGGCGGACTGATGCTCGGAAGGCTGATATCCGGATTTGTTTCAAACAGACTCGGCGACAGACTCCTTATCAGAATAGGCATAGTAGTTGAACTTATCGGAATCGTGCTTATCGCGATCCCGTCTCCCGGCTACATGCTTGCCGCAGTGGGATTCGTCGTCATCGGAACAGGAATGGGTCCTGTTTATCCTGCGATCCAGCACATGGCTCCCACGAATTTCGGAAAAAGACACAGCGCAGCAGTGATAGGTCTTCAGATGGCTTCAGCCTACGTTGGAAGCACATTTATGCCCATGGTTTTCGGACAACTCCAGCAGAGAGTAGGAATCGGGATAATGCCGATATATCTTTTGATATTTGCGATATTGAATATCGGAATGCTTGAGTTTACTTATAAGACGATCAGTAACAGGACTGCTAAAAAGAGCTTGTAATTAATTGACTAAATAACAATCAGAAAAGTATAATATTTTTATAGATCTTTTTCACCGAACAATTTTTTTTCAGACAAACAACGGGTGACTCTTATGATGGATAAAGCATTGGAACAGTACGATATTCAAGATATTATGGAACTACTTAGAGATAATGTTGCTATCGTATTAATTGCTGATACCGAGGTCAATAAATACAGGGCGCTGATCCGTAATAACAAGTATGCGGATTTCCTTGAAGAAACAGGAAGCTATGAGGATCTCATTCACACTCTGTGGTTTCACATTTCCGGCTCAAATGAAAAGATATCGGATGAATACAGTGCGTTTGTGTCTTACTACGGAAAATTCAAAGGAAAATACAGCAGAAAGATAAAAGTATTTATCGATGAAGGCGATACACCTACCGTAATGCAGATGACGGTTTATCCGATAAAAGATACTTCTAAGTATGTTTATGTCATGGATGAGCTGTACGATGAATACGTTCAGGATCATATGACAACCGGTAAGGTTAATACCACGATCCAGAATACATTTTTATTCTCGATGTATGTTGATCTTGTCAGCGATACCACCAGCAGTATCAGTGTCACCGAGGTTTCGGAAGAAGTTATAAATGCTGATATCAAGTACAGTGATTGGCGTCTGATGACAGTTAACATGATCTGGCCTGAGGATCAAAAACAATTTCTCAAGATAACAGACCCGGATTATCTGAGAAAACATCTGGCGCGCGGTCGTACAACTTCTTTTGACTGCCAGATGCAGAACCTCGAAGGAAAGTTTATCTGGGTTAAGCTGATCTTCAGCAGAGCCATGACCAAGAGCGAGGAAGACTTCAGATTCGTCTTCATGGTTCAGAACATCCACGAATCTTCAGTGGAACTTTTTTCTGAACTTCAAAAATACGAGAGGCTGGCACAGTACGACACGCTTACCGAGCTACTTAACCAGGGCAGCATCAAGACTGAGATAATCAATGGCGTTGAAAGAAATCATCGGGGTGGAGAAGATGTATCGATAATGATGCTCGATCTTGATTATTTCAAGAAAGTGAATGACACCTATGGCCATGCTGCCGGTGATGTTGTGCTTAAATCGCTCGGAAATCTGTTAAAAGAGTTTATTGCGGACGAAGATGTCTCGATCGGAAGATGGGGCGGCGAAGAGTTCGTGGTCGTATATAACGGAAAATCCGGAGACGATCTCTACAATATTGCCGATGATCTCAGGAAAAAAGTTGAGACCACCGAATTCCCCAAGATCGGCCACGTTACATGCTCTATCGGAGTTACGCAGATAAAAGACGATGATTCTTTTGAGGAGGCATTCGACCGCATGGATAAGGCGATGTATCTGTCAAAAGAAAACGGAAGAAATACCGTGACTTTGGTATAAGATAAAAGACATAAAGAAACAAAAGGACAGGATGATAATGCTTGAAAAAATGGACAATTTCTTCACTGCGCGCGTCGACGGATACGACGAACACATGAAGAGCAATATAGAAGGCGCTGATGTATTCTACGGTTATACGGCTTCGCTACTACCAAATACAGAAGGCGCTAAAGTACTTGATCTTGGTTGCGGGACCGGACTTGAACTGGAAGAGTTCTTTGAGGTTAATCCAAGCGCCAAGGTTACGGGAATAGACCTTACACAGTCTATGCTCGATGCACTGAAGGCAAAGTTCCCGGGAAAAGACATTACACTTGTATGCGGTTCATATTTTGATGAGACGTTTGGTGAAGATAAATATGACGCCGCCGTATCGGTTGAGTCTTTGCACCACTTCACCAAAGAGGAAAAGATACCTCTTTATTCCAAGCTTTGCAAAGCACTTACATCCAAAGGATATTTTATCCTGACGGATTGCTTTACCTTTTCGGATGAAGAAGAGATCTCGCTGAGAGAGGAACTTCTTAAGATCAGAAAAGAGCTTGATCTGCCCGATGGTGAGTTCTATCACTTCGATACACCGCTCACGGTGGAGCATGAAAAAGAAGCGCTTCTGGCGGCAGGCTTTTCATCAGTGGATGTGCTTAAGAACTGGGATAAGACATATACGCTCAGGGCAAACAAATAAGATGATAAAAAACAAACCTCCGACTTCAAACTTGCTGAAGACGGAGGTCTTTTTATACTCTATAAATTTCAATCACCACACCGGATCAAGATGCCGACTCGATCTCATTTTCGTGGATCTCCTGAATCTCGCCGATAGCGGAGAGCATTGGTCTAACCTTCTTGTGTCTGAGTTTTCTGTCTACGTAGTTCTTGGTGATCTTTACGACTGTGCCGCTGAGTGCGATAACACCGATAAGGTTCGGGATAGCCATAAGACCGTTAAGTGTATCTGAAAGATCCCAAGCAAGCGTCAGATCCATGGTCGCGCCGATCAGGATGAATATAACAAAGATGATCTGATATAACTTAGTGCTCTTGGTGCCGAAAAGATATTCAAAGCCCTTGCTTCCGTACTGGCTCCAGCCAAGTACTGTCGAGAATGCAAAGAACAGGATTGCGATCGCGATGAATGCAGAACCGAATTTTCCGAATATCGTTGAAAAAGCTTCAGCAACGAGAGCGGTTGAAACCTGATCTGAAAGCACTTTTCCGGTATTGAGATCGACAAGTCCGCTTGAAAGAACCGCAAAAGCAGTTATCGTGCAGACGATGATCGTATCCGCAAATACTTCGAAGATACCCCACATTCCCTGAACAACGGGCTCTCTTACGTTTGAACTTGAGTGAACCATTACGGAAGAACCAAGACCTGCCTCATTTGAAAAGACGCCTCGCTTCATTCCCCACTGCATAGCCATAGCAACACCGCTTCCTACGATACCGCCTCCGACTGCTCTGAATCCGAAAGCACCGCGGAATATAGCTGAAAATACAGCTCCGAACTGACTGATGTTGCAGATGCAAACAATGAGTGCACCGACGATATAAATAACAGCCATGAAAGGAACGAGCTTTTCTGTAACGGAAGCGATCCTCTTAAGTCCGCCGACGATGACCATGCCGGCAAGTCCCATAAGAACGATTCCGCTTATGATGGTGGGAATTCCAAATGCGCTGTGCATGTTAAGTGCGATGGAGTTTACCTGGCTCATGTTACCGATACCGAAAGATGCAAATACGCAAAAGAAACTGAACATGACCGCAAGAGCAGTTCCGATATGCCTGAATCCCTTCTTGGAACCGAGACCGTCCTTTAGATAATACATAGCTCCGCCGCACCACTCATTTCTGCTGTTTCTGCGGCGATAGAATATTCCGAGTACGTTCTCGGAGTAGTTAGTCATCATTCCAAAGAAAGCAACGATCCACATCCAGAAGATAGCTCCGGGACCGCCTGAAACGATCGCTGCGGCTACACCTGCAATGTTACCTGTTCCGATAGTAGCGGCAAGAGCGGTGCAAAGACTCTGGAACTGAGATATCTGTGTGTCCTCACTGCCTGTGTGAGCGGTGACCTTTTTATCCTTGAAGATTCCGCCGATAGTGTTTTTTACCCAGTGCTTAAAGTGACTTACCTGGAAAAAACGTGTGAGGATAGTCATCAGTATTCCCGTGCCGACCAAAAGGACAAGCATTGGAAGTCCCCAAACAAACCCGTTTACTGCGCCGTTGATCTGCTCAACTTTTGATAATATATTTTCCATACAACCTCCGGTAAAAAAAGATAATATTTGCCGTGCAGGCATTAACCGAATATAAAACAAAAACGGTGCTTCATGTCATCCATGAAACACCGTCGTTTCAATAATTTATATTACCATATCAGGCCCGATATGACCAGCCGGTAGAATATACGAAATTTTAATAATTGGTTTTGTGGATATACGTTATAATATTTATATGAATAAATTTAAAAACAAAAAGGGTCTTATCATATCAATTTTACATCTGTTATTGATAGTAGCGCTGATCCGTCTGGTTTTCATAATAGGAACAGTCAATGTTAAACCGGTATATCTTATAAATATCGGTGTAGCCATTGTGGGAATGATGATGGGTTTTATGCTCTATGTCTGCTGCCTTGTGGAATTAAAAAAATCAGGCAGTGACATAAAGTATATGATAGCGCTTATTAATGTTGTCTTTTTGGCGCTCTTTTTGGATGGCTGTGCATGGCTTGTAGACGGCAAACCGGCTCTTAGAAATCACAACATTTGGGTTAATACTCTTTATTACATGTGCGCACCCATTGAAGCATATTTCTTCTGGATGTACACGATGACTTATCTTAAGGTCAGAAAGAGCCTTATAAAGCAGCTTTCTGTTCTCATAAGTGCCGGAGCATATATTGCTGTAGCACTCAGGATCATAAATGTTTTTGCCGGCTTTTATTTTACTGTGGGACAAGACGGCGTTTATTCCAGAGGTCCGCTTTATCTCGTATCTTTTATCTATTCGTATTTTACAGTTATAGCAGCTCTGGTGGCTGTTGTGATCGAGAGAAAATATCTTGAAAGATATCAGATCATCACCTTCTTTATGTATGTATTTGTGCCGATCGTCGTCGGCTTCCTTACTATGTTTACGTATGGAATATCCTGTGGACCGGCCTCTGTGATGCTGGTACTTCTTTTGATGTACTGCGTCCTTAATGTGTCGGAATGGCGGGATATGGCGGCGGCAACAAGAGATGCGGCTTTGGCTGAAAAGCTCCAGGATGATGCAATGCCAAAGGATTTTCCTTTTATGCCCGGCAGAAAGGAATTTGATCTTTATGCCTACCTAAGACCCGCGAAGGAAGTCTGCAGCGATTTCTATGACTATTACATGATAGACGATGAAAACCTTGCTATGGTCGTTGGCGATGTTTCCGGAGAGGGAATAGAGGCAACTCTCTTTATGCTATTGTCCAAAAAGCTTATAAAAAGTGCGCTTTCTTCCGGATCGCCTCCTGAAAAAGCTATGGAATTAGTTAATAATCAGTTGTGTGACGGAAACACGAGCAATTTCTTTCTTACCGTTTGGATAGGTGTAGTCAATCTTAAAACCGGTGAAGGCTTTTCGGTAAACGCCGGACATGTGCATCCTATAATAAGGCACGCGGGCGGAGATTATGAGTTTGTTTTCTACAAGCACTCGCTGGCAGCAGCCGTGATGGAGAATACTAAATATAAGGCCAATCCATTCAAGATGGAGGTCGGCGACAGCATCTTTGTTTACACGGACGGATTCTCTGAGGCTACCAATGATAAAAACGAGTTTCTCGGAAAAGAGCGTATACTCAAGATCATGAACAAATTCCCTGTTGCAAATCCTAAGCTTGCGATCGAGAATGCGCTGGTCGGAATAGATGAATATATTGCGGATACCGTGCAGAGCGATGACCTGGCACTGCTTTACATGACATATTACGGAAAGTGATGATCATCACAGATGATCGGGCAAAAGAGATTTAGAGAGGGCGGACATTATGCTTAATATCAAAAAGGAAAAGAAGGAAGGCGAGATAAAGATATCCTTAGAAGGACGTCTTGATACGGCCACTTCTGCACAACTTGATATTGAAGTACAAAGCAGCCTCGATAACGTTGAGAAGCTTATCTTTGATCTTTCGGGACTTGAATATATTTCAAGCGCCGGACTCAGAGTCTTTCTTTCTGCGCAAAAGATCATGAACAAAAAAGGCAGCATAATCGTGCAGAACGCCTCCGAAGATGTAAAAGATATCTTTGAAATGACCGGCTTCTCTGAACTGTTTACGATTGAATAAGAGATAAAAAGATCCGATAATTGAATAACGACTTGACTTAGCCGTACGACTAAATTTATAATGAATCATATAAAATTTAGTCGTACGGCTAATTTTATGCCCTTCATACATAAATTATGCCGTACGGCATAATTTTAAAGAATTCACGAGGTAAGCTTATGAAGATCAGCGATACGAAAGCATTCGGAAAAGCAGTAAGAGACAGGCGTAAGAAACTCGGCTACACACAGAAGTACATATCTGATTTTACGGGTATTTCGGTCACCTTCCTTTCCGATCTTGAAAACGGAAAGAAGACGATCGAGCTTGGTAAGGCACTTCTTATTGCTAATCTATTAGGCTTTGATATTGAACTGAATGAAAGAGGATGAGATGAGAAATCTTAGTATATATATTGAAATAGACGGTGAACAGAGGCTTGTGGGTTTTATTACCGGGGAATCGTATGCAGAAGCGACTTTTAAGTATGACAGAGAATACATGGATTCTGCTTACGGTGCACCCATATCGATCTCGCTTCCGTTTCAAGAGGAAAGCTTCACAGCGGAAAGCACGAAGAGCTTTTTTGAAAGCCTTCTTCCCGAGGGCTTTTCAAGACGCGCGGTTGCGGACTGGATCAAGACTGACGAGAAGGACTACTTATCAATTTTGTCGGGGCTCGGAAGAGAGTGCCTTGGAGCGATAAAGATAACTGAAGGCGACGGTAAAAGCACCGCGCATTATGAGAAACTCACCAAATCACAGGTTAGATCGCTTGCCGCGGAAGGTGCAACAAGATCAACGCAGATCCTTATGGAAACGCATCTTTCTCTTACGGGAGCTTCAGGCAAGGTTGGACTTTACTATGATCCTAAGGGCAGATGGTATCTCCCTAAAGGTGATGCGCCGAGTACGCATATAGTCAAGCAGAGCCACATCAGGCTTAACCGGATCGTTCTCAATGAGCAGCTTTGCATAATGACAGCCGGAAACATAGGTGTGGACGTTCCCGAAAGCTTCATAGTAAATGTCGGAGAGGGCAAGGACAGTGATGTCCTCTATGCAACAAAACGATATGACAGAGACCTCAACGGTAAAAAAGAGATAGACGGACTGCTGGCGCCGCTAAGACTCCACCAGGAGGACTTTGCGCAGGCCATGGGAATATCATCTGAGGATAAATATGAGAAGCAGCCGCTTGGATATATGAGAAGGATGTTTGAACTGATAACAATGCATTCATCCAATCCTATCGAAGATAAGAGAAAGCTTCTCGAGCGGATGATCTTTAATTTCCTTATTGGTAATACGGATTGTCACCTAAAGAACTATGCTCTTTTATATTCGCCCGATCTTAAATCTGTAAGACTGTCACCGGCATATGATATCGTTTCTACGAGAGTGTACAATTCAATTCCTGAGATGTCTTTTTATATCGGAGGAGAGCTTGATTTTAACGCTATAAACAGAAGTAGCTTTATCGCATCCGCTGATGACATAGGACTGGGAAAAAGAGCGATCGAAAATACCTTTGACAGCTTAGCTGACAGATTTGAGAAGTCTATTACAGAAGCGGCGGAGAACCTTACTCAAAGTGGCTTTGCCGCAGCGAAAGAACTTAAGAACGATATTTTAAAGAGCGGCGGATACGCGCAGATTAAATAAAAGAGATCCTATGACTTATGCATGATCATAATGCAAAGCCATAGGATCTTTTTTAAAGATATATATTACCAAAGACAAAAATCATCAGTCTTCATTAAATGCCATGAATATTACTTTGGTAGTGTCAGCTCCGAGTCCTTCGAGTTCCGCGTTGGCTTCAAGTCTGATAGTATTGTTCTCTGCGGAAACACCGATGAGCTTAAATGTTTTATTGTCCTCGCCTACGCGCATCTTCTGGTTTGATGCGTTGTTTCTTATAGTATTACCCTTACTGTTATCTTTGAGCTCTTCGTAATAAACCTCTGCCTCATTAGCTGCTATAAAAATGTTTTTCTCGATCACGTTTGTTTTATCGTGAGCGTTCTGGATCGTGATACAAGTGTTGTCTGTGTTCAAAACAGAGTTGTTGTAGATCTGGCAGTCTTTTGCCTCACCGTTTTCACGAGGATCGCAACCACCGATGCTGATACCTGCGAGATTATTGTTCTCTACAAGTGTGTTGTTGTAAACCTTGATGCCTGTTGTAGCTGTGTCGTGATGCTCTGATGCAACCTCGATACCGATGTCACTCTCTGCTACATAGTTGTTGTAGATATCAATGTCTCTTCCGCCGTCAACGTAGATACCGCCTGCACATGCATCGCCGAAGTAAGTCATGTTCTTGGCTGAAGAAATAGCGATAACAGTGTTGTCGTGGATCTTTCCGTCATGTGCTCTGTCGTTCTCGAGATGAACTTCCTCGCCTGTCTCGGGATCTACGTACTCATAACCGATAGCGTCGATTCCGATGTTGTCACAGTTGTGTACATAGTTGCCGGAGATATCGAAATTACCTACATTACCGTTAACTACAAGCGCTTCACTGTTACCGATCGTAAGATTGTAGAGCTCATTTCCCGTGATAGAAACATTGTCTACCGGCTTATCGGGAAGACCGTGTACCATGATTCCGTGTGCGTTATAGTATTCGGAAGTCTCTGTGTATTTAACACCCATATCATGGATCTTACATTTTGAAATAGATGCGCCGTCAGAACCGGCCTCTACCAAGATACCCATAGGACGGATCTTTGTTGTGGGCTGATCATATCTGAATCCTGTGATCTCAAGACCTGAGATAGAAACGTCTTTAGCCTCAACCTTGATCATTGCATAAGCTGTCTCGGTGGGAGTGATATCCGTTCCGTCAAGTACTGCGCCCGCTTCGCCTACAAGTTTGATATTGTCTTTGGAAACAACGATCTGCTCGCTGTATTTTCCTGCGGGGATCACAATCGTATCTCCGCTTGATGCTTTTTCCAAAGCCTCATTGATGCTTGTCGCATCCTGTCCCACAGTGTAAGTCTGGCCTGATCCTTCCGCAAAAGCAGTGATAGATAATGCATTCATGCTAAATGAACTAAAAGCGAAAAAACATGCACCCAATACACCCGTTAACATTTTTACTCTTTCCTTTTTCATTAGTATACCTTTCTTAATTGTGAAAATACCTACAGTTTCGATTAGTTACTATAGTAAAACCCTAACATATGAAAGTGCCCAAAAAGTGACAAAAAAATAAAAAAGAAATAAACAATTGCCGCGAAAAGAATCGTCAAACCCTGCGGAATGCTATATAATAAGCCTAAGAGAGGTATCGCATTATGAATAAAAATGTTGCGTTATTTTTTATGCTTGTATTTTACGGCATTTATTTTATAAAGATGATCATCCAGAAAACCAGAGGAATAAAGACCGATCAGATCGCAAAGGGCAAAAACCGTGATAAAGCCTATTACACGGAAGTCCTCATGAAGATCTCAACGATACTTGCGCCTGTCGCAGAGGTGATATCAATAGAGCTCGGCATTTCGGAGCTTTCTTTTATGCACAGGATATTCGGAGTCTACTTCCTGGTTGTGGGCGTCACAGTGTTTGGCATAGCTGTCTTTACAATGAGAGACAGTTGGCGAGCCGGAATAGCGGAAGATGATAAGGTAAAAAGAGCTCTCGTAACCGAAGGGATATATAACTATTCAAGAAATCCCGCATTCCTTGGTTTTGACCTTGTCTACATCGGAATACTCCTTATGTTCTTTAATAAGGTTTTGTTAGTCGTGACCGTGTTTGCGATAGTCATGTTCCACCTTCAGATCTTGCAAGAAGAAAAATTCTTAGAAAGCTCTTTTGGCAATGAATATCTTGATTATAAAAAGAGAGCGAGCAGATATGCGGGCATGGGAAAGCCCACGTACGATAAGATCTTGATGTACATATATTTCCTGATCGGAGTGGGCTCTGTCCTGTATTTCTGCACATGCCTGGTCTACGGCGGAGGCTTCTTTCTTTCATGGGTCTGGCTGTGGATACTGATCGCCGTATACTCTTTTATCAGAGTGAGAATGCTGATAAGCAGGATCAACGGAGCCGAGAGATTTAAGATCCCCACGGTGCTTAAGTGGATCTACAGGATCATAGTCGCCGCTTGTCTCTTTTTCTTTTTAATAACGGAAGCGAAGATCGTCGACGACATGACCGCAGTCCCTGACAAAGACCTCGACTACATAATCGTGCTCGGCGCGGGGATCAACGGAACGCAGCCAAGTAACCCCTTCAGAGTAAGGATAGAAAGGGCCGGCGAGTATCTTTTGGAAAATGAAAATACGAAGGTCATCGCATCCGGCGGTCAGGGCGAGTATGAGAAGATAAGTGAGGCGGAGTGTGCCAAAAGAACTCTCATCACCCAATTCGGTATAGATGAAAGCAGGATCCTTTTGGAGGAGAAGTCGACGGATACTGAGGAAAACCTAAGGTTCAGCCTGGAGATAATAAACGACCCGAAGGCCAAAGTGGGAATAGTTACCAACAGCTTCCATGAGCACAGAGCTCTTGCGATCGCCGAAAAGGAGGGCTTTGAAAATGCACAGCCCGTTCCTGCGACGACTCTTTTGCCCGTGGGAATCCACTATGTGGTTAGAGAGTTCTTCGGAATGGTGGAGTTTTATATCAAAAACATGTGATGGATCCTGCATCCTGAATTGACACTTGACTCAGCGGATGTTATTATTGTAAATTGCAAATAAGTTGCAAATTACAGTAATGTACATACAACGCGGAGGATAGGCATGTTTGGATCATCAAAAAAACCCGTGACGATAATAACAGGGTACCTTGGTTCCGGAAAGACCACGGTACTTAACGAACTACTAAAGAACGCAGGTTCCGAGGGGATCGCGCTTATAGTAAATGATATGGGAAGCGTCAATATTGACGCTTCTCTTATAGCGAAAAGCAGTGTGACGCAGGCCGATTCGAAGATGATCGAGCTTACGAACGGCTGCATATGCTGCACACTTCAGGAAGCTTTCATGACACAGATCGAGGAGCTTGCCAAGGACAAGAAGGTAAAAAGAATCCTCGTAGAAGCATCGGGCATCAGCAATCCCGCATCAATAGCGGACGGATTTTTGATGTACGTAGAGTCTCATAAGAAGCTTCCTTTTTATCTTGATTCGATCGTGACAGTTGTCGATGCGGATAGGATCTATACGGAATTTCTTGACGGTCTCAAGGATAAGTCTGAGGAGAGGCAGCAGGAGATCATGGAAGAGGATCCCGACATCATCAACCTTATCATGGATCAGATCGAATTCTGCAACGTTATCCTTTTGAACAAGTGTGACCTTCTTCCGGCTAATAAAAAGGAAGAGGTCAGAAGAGTGATAAGGCAGTTCCAGAGAAAGGCCGAGATCATCGAGTGTATAGACGGTAAAGTAAGTCCTGACAGGATCTTTGATTCAGATAAATTCGACTACAACGAGGTCATGAATTCATCCGCTATGCAGGCTGCTCTTGCAAGAGAGAAGGCTATGGATGAAGGGTGCGTTGATGAATACGGCATCAGCTCTTTTGTCTACGAAGAAAAAAGACCTTTCGATCACGAGAAGTTTAGCGACTTCGTCGAATCTTTTTACCCACAAAATATCATAAGAGCCAAGGGCTACATCTGGTTTTCCGATGATGACATCCACGTTCAGCTCTTTGAGCAGGCGGGAAGGAACGCTTCTATTTCTGAGGTTTCCAACTGGGTAGCCGCTTTTACTGACAAGGACAGGGAAGAGGTAGTCAGGAACTATCCCGATATCATGGAAGAGTGGGATGAGACCTACGGCGACAGGCTCAACCAGATCGTCTTTATCGGAAAGGGCATTGATAAAGCGAGCATCACAAAGATGCTTGATGACTGCATAGACAAGGTTCCGTACACGACGACTCAGCCTGAGCTTGTAAATAAGGAGAATAAGAAAATTGGGTAAGATCTATTTTGTAAACGGATTTCTGGAGGCCGGAAAGACCTCTTTTATCCAGGATCTCATCGATGAGACGTACTTCAAGATAAAGGGGCTTACTCTCATCGTTGCCTGCGAAGAGGGCAACACCGAGTACGACGATTATCTCCTTGAGAAGTCAGGCTGCATCGTCAGATACATCGAGGAGGAAGAGGATTTCCTTTCAAAGATCAAGGAGTATGAGGAGTGCCTTAAGCCCGAGCGCATCATCGTTGAGTTCAACGGCATGTGGAACAGGAAGGACTTCGAAATGCCCTGGGATCCCATGGAGATTACGGAGATCGCCATCATTGACGCAAGGACCTTCGAGCTCTATGCCGCCAATATGAAATCTCTTTTGTCCGAGCAGGTGAGGCGCGCATACATGGCGGTCCTCAACAACTGCGACGGCTTTGAGGAGAAGCTTCCGTATTTCAGACGCAATCTAAAGGCCGTAAATACGGGGCTCAACATTGTTTTTAAAGATAATGACGGGGACGACATCAACATCCGTTTTGAGGACGACCTTCCCTATGATCTTTCTGCGGAAGTCGTGGATGTTGATCACGACGCGTTCTCCGTCTTTTATCTTGATAGCCTTGAGAATCTCGACAGATATCTTGGCAAGACCATCAGGTTTACGGCGAAGGTCATCAAGCCAAGGGGTAAGACCAGAGAGAGTTTCCTTGCGGGACGCTACGCCATGACCTGCTGCGAGAATGATCTGTCACTATTTGGGATCATCTGCGACTACGACGACACGGATTCAATCTCCGCTGATGAGTGGGTCACCGTCACCGGCGTTGTCGACAAAGAATTCATGGACCGCTATAACGTGGAGTTTCCGATCTGTAAGGTAAAAGAGCTTTCGCCTGCACCCAAGCCGAAGCGAGAGATCATAAATGTGATGTAAAAAGTTCGCGAAAGCGGGCTTTTTCCTTTAAATATGAGGTAAAAGAGGGTATAATAAGACGTCGAGATTTTTAGCGATCAGCTTGGAAAATCTGGAATTTTAATTCAAAAAAAGAAATATCAACAGAAGTTTAGGAGTATTGACACATGAGATCACCGGCAGAAATTGCTCAAAAATATGTACAGGTAGGAAAGGGAAAGGCTGAAGCTAAGGCTTCTCAGACTTTTCTTTTAGCTATAATGGCGGGAGCCTTCATTGCGCTTGGAGGACTCGGAAGCCAGATCGCTTCTTGCTTTGCGGAGAGTGCTTCTGCTGCAAGAGTTATAAGTTCGGTTGTTTTCCCCATAGGCCTTTTTATGGTGCTTGTAGGTGGAGCTGAGCTCTTTACGGGCAATTGTCTTATCACGATTCCCGTTCTAACCAAGGACACAACACCTCTTAAGATGCTTAGGAACTGGGGCATCGTTTATTTCGGAAATATGGTTGGCGGCTTTATCATTGCCGCCATTGCAGCTTTTGGCCATATCTATTCATTCGGCGACGGGCAGCTTGCTTCATCAGTGGTTGCGACTGCTGTGACTAAGTCAGGCATTTCTTTTGCGGACGGAATTCTTCGCGGAATCCTTTGCAACGTCCTTGTATGCATGGCTGTATGGTGTTCTTTCGCGGCAGATGAGCTTGCAGGAAAAGTGCTTGCACTTTGGCTTCCCGTTATGCTCTTTATCATCTGCGGATTTGAGCACTGCGTTGCAAATATGTATTTCATTCCTGCAGGATTCCTTGCATCATATGTACATGGAATCCCCGCGGACGGATTATCTTTATTCGGATTCTTTGTGACAAACCTTATCCCCGTGACCATCGGAAATATCATAGGTGGCGGCATTTGCGTCGGAGCGGTTTACTACGGAGCTTATCTGAAAAAGTAAATTGTATTAGCAATATCTTTTTACCTGAACAAAAAATGAGAAGTCTTATGTCTATCTATAAATAGTCATAAGACTTTTTTTATGTCATTATAATAGGGCAGGCGCCGTTTGCAGGGGCCTGAAAGATAGGTTTTTTAATTAAACTGCTTTTGAGAAAGGGGTAATTATGCAGAATTTTACGTTCTACTCACCTACTTATTTTGTATTTGGAAAAGATACTGAGAATCAGGCCGGCGAGTACGTTAAGAAGTTTGGCGGAAGCAAGGTTCTCATTCATTATGGCGGCGGAAGCGTCGTTAAATCGGGACTGCTTGACAGGGTTAAGGCATCTCTTGAAAAAGAGGGTATTTCCTATGTGCTCCTTGGAGGCGTTAAACCCAATCCCAGAAGCGGCCTTGTTTACGAAGGTATAGAGCTTTGCAAAAAAGAGAATGTTGATTTTGTTCTTGCTGTGGGCGGCGGAAGTACTATCGATTCTTCCAAGGCTATCGCTGCAGGTACTGTTTATGAAGGAGATTTCTGGGATTTCTATATGGGCAAGCGCATTGAAGAGGCACTTCCCGTAGGAACCATCCTTACTATCGCTGCAGCAGGCAGTGAGGGAAGCCCTGACTCTGTTATAACCAAGGAAGAGGGCATGTTCAAGAGAGGCGCGAGCGGAGATGCTATAAGACCTAAGTTCAGTATCCTCAATCCCGCTCTTACACAGACACTTCCCGCATATCAGTCTGCGGCAGGTATCACGGATATCATGGCTCATCTCTATGAGAGATATCTTACCAATACTGCTGAGGTTGAAGTTACAGACAGACTTATCGAGGCGCTTCTTCTTACAATGAAGCACGAGGGACCCAGAGTTATCGAAGATCCCAACAACTATGAGGCAAGAGCCAACATCATGTGGGCAGGAATGATGGCACACAACAATTCATGCGGTGTCGGAAGGACTCAGGACTGGAACAGCCACAACATCGAGCATGAGCTTTCAGCTCTTTACGACTGCGCTCACGGGGCAGGTCTTGCTGTTACAATGCCCGCTGTATTCACATATGTAATGAAGCACGATGTAATGCGTTTTGCGCAGGTTGCTACAAGAGTCTGGGGCTGCCAGATGGACTTCACCAACCCCGAGGTTACCGCTAAGGCCGGCATCGAGGCACTCAGAAACTTCCTTATCTCGATCGGAATGCCCAAGAACTTCGAGGAGCTTGGAGCCAAGAAAGAAGACATCCCGAAGCTCGTTGACGTCCTTTGCAACGGCGACGGAAGACCCGGATCTATCACCGGCTTCGTTACTCTAAATGAGGATGATTGCACCAAGATTTACGAGATGATGGTGTAAACGGAGATAATAAGAGGCCATCGCAATTATGCGACAGCCTCTTCATTATAACGAAAAGTCAATACCCATTTTTCGTGCATACAAAAATGCCCTGCATTAGGGATGCAGAGCACTTTGTTTGGAAAAACTTTTTTATGAGATGTATGATATGCAGCTAGCATATTACATTAGGGGGCGTATCAATCTACGTACTTCTTAAGTGTAGCTCTTACAGCGCCTTCGCCTGCGATGAGCTCTCCGAAGTAGGAGAGGACTTTTTCTGAAAGTCCTGCTTCTTCAAGATCCACACCAAAGATAGTAGCGTCTTTGAGGATAGGAAGGAGCTTTGTCTTAAGCGCTTCTTTATCCATAGCATCGCCGAGCTTTATTCCCTCAACGAAGCTCTTAGCCTTCTCAAGAAGCGGATCGGGGCTTGGCTCAAATGCCTTGCCGTTATCGTCTACGCCCATCACATAGCGAAGCCAGCCGGCGTGTACTAGAGGAATACACTTAAGATCGGCTACATCGAGACTATCGGAAGAAAGGTAAGCTTTGATAGTCTCACCGAATCTGATGGCAAGCTTCTGCGATGTGTCTGTGGCGATTCTCTGAGGTGTATCAGGCATGAATTTGTTTGGAATTCTGACATTTACAACAGTGTCGATGAATTCCTGAGGCTTTATGACACCGGGATCTGTAACAACGGGAAGTCCCTCTACATATCCGATAGTCTTAACGAGCTTAACAAGCTCAGTGTCCTTCATTTCTTCAGAGATCTTGTCGTATCCGAGAAGACATCCGTATACGGCAAGTGCTGTATGAAGAGGATTGAGGCAGGTGCAAACTTTCATGCGCTCAACCTTATCAACGGTTTCTTTTTCAGTGAAGATAACTCCGACCTTTTCAAGAGCGGGTCTTCCGTTCGGGAACTTATCCTCGATGACAAGATACTCGCTCTCCTCGGCGTTAACGAAGGGAGCAACCCAAGTCTTCTTGGAAGTAACAACGGCTTCAAGTTCCTCGACACCATCGTTTTTAAGGATCTCGTTTACAGAGTCGTCCGGTCTGGGTGTGATCTTATCGATCATTGACCAAGGGAAAGATACCTTGGAATCATCTTTTATATAATCAACGAACTTGGTATCAGCCTTACCGTTTTTGGTCCACTCGTTAGCGAATGCGATGACTGCGTCGAAGAGCTTGTCTCCGTTGTGTGAGCAGTTATCTGTGCTGACCATTGCGATTTTCTTTTCGCCTGCAAGGAATCTCTCATACAAAAGAGCTGACACCTTGCCGATATAGCTCTGGGGCTTAACCGGTCCGTTTGCAAAATCATCTTTTACCGCGGGAAGAAGCTCGCCTGCGGGATTTACGAGGCTGTAGCCCTTCTCAGTGATAGTGAAGGTAGCAAGCTGAAGAGAATCGCATCTGAAGATCTCTTTTAATCTGCTGAATTCCTTATCGTCGTTTGAGTCGAGAATGCATGACTCTGCGATGCTGGAGATAACTGACTTCTCAACTGAGCCGTCGGCCTTCAATGTGACAAGGAGTGAGAGGTTGTCGTGAGGTCTGTACATCTTCTCGATGATCTCATAGTCAAAACCTTCAACAACTGTAAGACCCTTGTCATTCATGCCGTCTTCAAGCATTCTCTGTGAAAGATTAGCCTGAAAAGCTCTGAAGATATTTCCTGCTCCGAAGTGAACCCACTGCGGTGCTTCTTTTGTCTTATTTATCATGGAAGCCCTGTCAAAAGAGGGAATGTAGTAGCCCTTCTCTTTCCAAGCGCTGTCCTTTAAACACTGTTCGTTAAGCTTCATGATCAAACTCCTCTCTGATGTGACTTTTCAATGGCCTCCCAAAGACCGTTGAGGTAAGTTGCTCCGAGTGCTCTGTCATAGAGACCGTAGCCGGGCATTGCAACTTCGCCCCAGATCATTCTTCCGTGGTCGGGACGGATAGGTCCGTCAAAGCCTGTCTCGTAGAGAGCCTTCATGATCTCGTACATATCGAAAGTTCCGTCGGCTGAAAGGTGAGCAGACTCCTCAAAGTTGGTGGGAGAGATGAACTTAAGATTACGAACGTGTGCGAAGTGAATTCTTCCTTCAAGTGCTCTGATCATATGAGGAAGATCGTTCTCAAGGCTTGTTCCGTAAGAACCTGAGCAGAATGTAACGCCGTTGTGCACGTCATCTACTGCCTTCATGAGCTTGAGGATGTTCTTCTCATTGTTGATGATCCTGGGAAGTCCGAATACTGACCAAGCGGGATCATCGGGATGGATAGCCATCTTGATATCGTACTTATTACATACGGGCATGATCGCCTTCAAGAAGTAAACAATATTTTCAAAGAGCTTGTCCTCATCGATCCCTGAATAAAGCTCGAAGAGCTCCTTGATGTGAGCCATTCTCTCGGGCTCCCAACCGGGCATTACTGAGCCGTTTGTATCGCCTGAAAGAGTCTCAAACATCTTCTCGGGATTGATCGCATCGATAGCTTCCTGTGTATATGCAAGTACGGTTGAGCCGTCTTCTCTTTTTCTTGCAAGCTCGGTTCTTGTCCAGTCAAACACAGGCATGAAGTTGTAGCATACCATGTGGATGTCTTCTTTACCGAGGTTCTCAAGAGTCTTTATATAATTGTCGATGTGCTCATCTCTCTCTGCAGTTGCAGCCTTGATGGCATCGGATACGTTTACGGACTCGATTCCTGAAACCTTAAGTCCGCCGTCTGCAACGTCCTTTTTGAGAGCTTTGATCTCGTCCTGTGTCCAGAGCTCACCGGCCTGCTTGTTGTAAAGAGTTGTGATAACACCCTTTACACCGGGAACCTGTCTTATCTGCCAAAGCTTTACGGTATCATACTCTTTACCGTACCAGCGAAGTGTCATTTCCATAATCAGAATTTCTCCCTTCCTAATTGCAAGTTCTTTTTTGTTCTAAAATGATATGAATAAAAATTGTGGTCTTAATATACAATAGATTTTTTCATGGAAAAAAAGAATTGAATATTTTGTTTCATACCTTGCAAAAATTGCAATCGGTGTTATTATACAAATATGAAAAACAAACTAAGGTCATCTTTTAACACAAGACAATATATGGTTTCGTCTGACTTTGAGGTCTATTACTACTCGGATCGTGACTTCAAGACGTTGAAGCCGCACGCACATGACTACTACGAGTGTTACCTCTTTTTGGAGGGCGACGTCACGATGGAGATTTTCAGTCCCGAGGGTAAGACCATCAGATATAAGATGTCTCCGGGAGACCTCATGCTCGTTCCGCCCGGGATCTCGCATCATGCGCTCATGAACAATCCCGAGGAGAACTACAGGCGTTTTCTTTTCTGGATCAGCAAGGATTGCTGCAATTCGCTCATGCAGGAGTCCGTGGATTACATGTATCTCATCCAGAAGGCTGAGGCGTTCCATAAGTACATCTACCACCTTGCGCCCGCGCAGTTCCACATGGTTGAGTCCAAGTTCCTGCGCCTTCTCGAGGAGATCGCAAGTGAGAGATACGGAAGCAACGCGTTCAGACATCTGTGCCTCTGCGATCTCATCCTGACCATCAACAGAGTGGTCTACGATGAAGAGAACATGAGCAGCGGAAGCGATGAGCTGACTCTTTTCCAGAACATCATAGCTTACGTTGAAAGTAATCTTGAGGATGCCCTGACACTGGATGATATCGCCGGCCAGTTTTTCATAAGTAAATATTATGTCGCGCATTTATTTAAGGATACGCTCGGTGTTTCGCTCCATCAGTACATAATAAAAAAGCGCCTCGCGGAGTGCAGAAATGCGATCACGAGCGGCGCCAGCATAACGGGAACCTATGAGAAGTTCGGTTTTAGAGATTATTCAAGCTTTTTCAAGGCTTTCAAAAAAGAGTACGGCATGTCCCCCAAGGAATATCAGGGGCTTTACTCAAACAACGCCTTGCGTATAGATAAATAAATTTTAGAGATCATTGAGGGAAGTATGTCAGACGGCATCTTCCCTCATTATTATTGACCGGAAGCTCTTTGAAAAATTGCAGTACAAGATCATGCTGACCATTCCAAAGACAAAAGAGATGGGAAAAGCCACCATTACAAACCTTCCGTCCCAGAACCTGCTTATAAGGTAAGCAGCCGGAATGCGCACAGCCCAAAGCATCAGCAGATTTACGATTGTTGTGTACTTTACAAGTCCGATTCCGTTTAAGATATTGCACAGGCAGTTGAACACCGCAAAGCTCCACTGAGACAGCATCAGAACGACGATGAATCTCGCAGCGTACATGAGAACAACTTCATCATCAGTAAATAGGCGAAGCACCTGATATCTCAGTGTTACAAATACTAGTCCCAGCATAAGCGTGATAAGTCCGCCAAAAGCAGGAAGTTTGCGATATCCTTCGCGGAGCCTCGAATAGTTCCTTGCGCCGTAGTTCTGACCTGCAAAGGTTGATGCGGACGCAGCCATAGACGCTATGGTGATGTTGGACAAGCCTGTTATCCTTCCGCCGACCGCAAGGCCCGCCATGAATTCCGTTCCCTGCGAGTTTACAAGCACCTGCATCGCCATGTGTCCCAGAGAGTACAGGGAATTGTTGAGACCGATGGGAAGGCCTATCATCAGGATGTTTTTCATATCGTCTTTATTGTAGTACCGGGGGAGGAACGTGAATTCTAGCTCCGGAAATTTTACTTTTACATAGATCATGCTGACTAACCATGAGAGCAAAAGAGCTATCATCGTAGCCAGGGATGCACCCATTACCCCAAGCTTAAAGAAAGCGACGAATACGATATCAAGGGCAATGTTCGTAACGGCGGATACAACAAGGAAGCACAGAGAAGCGATGCTGTCTCCGAGGCCGCGCAGTATGCCGGCGTTCATGTTATAGCCGATGTTTCCTATGGTTCCGAGAAGGACGATCCTTGTGTAGAGAACAGCTTCACCGCTTACATCCGCAGGAACTCTCATAAGTGAAAGTATGAAGGGTGTTGCAAACCAGCCCAGTATTGTAACGGGGATCCCGCAGAGATAAACAAATGAAGTCGCGGTCTTGCTTATAGATATGACCTTATCAAGGTCGCCGGCGCCTGAGCTCTGGGCTATCAGGATCGATACTCCCGCGCCTATCCCCAGGAAGATGCACAAAAGAACTTCCACAGGCTGAGCGCTTGTTCCTACTGCCGCAAGCGCTGTCTCCGTGCAGTTACGGCTTACGACCAGCGTATCTACGGTTGTGTAGGTCTGCTGAAGAACGTTTCCGATTATTATCGGGATAGCAAAAAGAAGCACATTAAATAATATGCTTCCCTGTGTCATGTCAATTTTTTTGGATCTGTGATCTCTCTTAATATCATCCATTTTTGTCGCCTGTTGCCAACTTATATTTTTAGTGGCATGATACAATGATACAGTATAAATATGTGCCATACAACGTTTAAAAGTACTCATTAATTACGAAAAGGTGACTAAAATGATTCAGGACATAAATCCCCACAGATTATACAATCAATACGATCCCGAAAAGAGACCTTCTGATGACAGCAGGATATTTGCTTTCAGGGATTCTTCGCAGAGCAAAAGAGATATCGAGCTCCTTGTAAAGATAAGGGATGAGGGCAAGACTCTTGATATCCCCAAAAGATCAGACTTTGCGGAAGATCTTAGCGAAGCTTCTTTTATCTACTTATTTTCTGTTGATGATGAGAGCTTCTTTTTACTTGATAAAAAAGAGAGCGCCGTAGCCGAAAAGACTGAGGAAAACGCAGACTACAGCTTTATCTCTTTTACAGAGCTTAGAAATGCCGGCCTTCAGCCCAAGGAATATGTCTACGCTGCATTCACTGCATATCAGCTTGCTGAGTGGTATTCCGTGACAAGATACTGCGGCAAATGCGGCGCCGAGAATGAGAATGACAAGAAGGAGAGAGCAAGGACCTGTCCAAAGTGCGGCAACAAGATCTATCCAAGGATCAATCCTGCCGTCATAATAGGCATTACCGATAAAGAGACCGACAGCATAGTCCTTACCAAGTACCGTGTCGGCTATGGCCACAACGCCCTTGTTGCGGGCTTTACCGAGATCGGTGAGACACTTGAGGAGTGCGTGGCAAGAGAAGTTATGGAAGAAGTCGGTCTTACCGTCACCAATATCCGCTACTACAAATCCCAGCCCTGGGGCATCGCCAGCGACATCCTCGTTGGCTTCTACTGCGACGTAGTAGGCGACAAAACCATCAAGATGGACAAAGGCGAACTCAAATATGCCGAGTGGGTAAAGCGCCCCGACATAATCCTTCAACCTCTCGAATACAGCCTCACCAACGAAATGATGCAAACCTTCAAAAATAACGGTTATTCCGGAACACTATAACCTTTCAACAAAAAAGCGGTGTAGCATTTGCTACACCGCTATATTATTACTCTGATAATTTACTTGTTCTGTAGATGATATCGCTTCTTGCGGGACCGTTACTTACCATGGTGATGGGATAACCGATCTGCTCTTCGATGAACTCGATATACTTTCTGCAGTTCTCAGGGAGATCTTCGTAGTTCTTGATTCCTCTGATATCGCACTTCCATCCGGGAAGAGTCTTGAATACGGGCTTAGCTTTCTCAAGAAGGTGTGTTACGGGGAACTCTGTTGTAACCTCACCGTCGATGTCATAGCCTACACATACAGGGATCTCATCGAGATATCCGAGAACATCAAGTACTGTGAAAGCAACATCTGTTGTGCCCTGAAGTCTGCAGCCGTACTTACTTGCTACGCAGTCATACCAGCCCACACGTCTGGGTCTTCCTGTTGTTGCGCCGTACTCACCGCCGTCGCCGCCTCTGTTTCTAAGCTCATCAGCCTCATCTCCGAAGAGCTCTGATACGAATGCTCCTGCTCCTACAGCTGATGAATAAGCCTTGGATACTGTAACGATCTGCTTGATCTCATAAGGAGGGATACCTGCTCCGATCGCACCGTAAGCTGCGAGAGGAGATGAAGATGTAACCATGGGATAGATTCCGTGGTCGGGATCCTTCATTGTTCCGAGCTGACCCTCTAAAAGAATTGTCTTGCCTTCCTTGATAGCATTGTCGAGATAGAGTGCTACGTTGCCAACATAAGGCTTAACCTGATCTCTCCATTCAACGATCTGCTTAAAGAGTACTTCCTGATCGATAGGATCTGCATGATAGAGATTAACAAGGAGCACATCCTTGATCTGCGTGATACGTGCGATCTTTTCCTTGATAACATCATCATTCTGGAAGAACTCGTTGATCTGCCATCCGATCTTAGAGAACTTATCTGAATAAAAAGGAGCGATTCCCGACTTTGTTGAACCAAAGCTCTTTCCGGCAAGTCTTGCTTCCTCAAGTGAATCGAACTGCACATGATAAGGCATCATAACCTGAACTCTGTCTGAGATCATGATCTGAGGAGTGGGAACTCCCTTGGATGTGATCTCGTTAAGCTCGTTCATGAACTTGGTGATGTCGAATGCCACACCGTTACCGATGATGTTCATGATGTGTGAGTGGAAAACACCTGAAGGCATTGTGTGAAGTGCGAATTTACCGTAATCGTTAACTATTGTGTGTCCGGCGTTTGCTCCGCCCTGGAAACGGATAACGACATCGGCCTGGTCTGCGAGAGTATCGGTGATCTTACCTTTTCCCTCGTCGCCCCAGTTGGCACCTACTACTGCTTTAACCATTTTAAAAAATCCTCCTTCAAAAATAACTCTTTTAAGCTACATGAGATATGATATACGAAAAAAGAATATAAGTAAAATCAATCTTTTTTATATTTGCCATAAGTTTTGCTTATTTCTCGAAATTTTATATAAATTTATACAATTTTTTGACATACAAACAAGTAAAAAGCTTAAAATAATAGTACATATAATCGTTTATGATTCGCATAATATAGGAGGTTAGCATGGGCAGAGCAGCCGTAATAGGAAATGAATTTTCACAAGATTCATTCAAAAAACTTTCTGTATCCGATAAGTTTAAAAAAGTCTTCAACAGACTTAGACTTAATCTGGTTGTCATTTTTGTCGTCATCATCATAATTGATGCTTTCTCTGTTTTTAATCTGAATATGATCTACAACAGATTTTATGAGCAGAATACCCAGCAGGGTGAGA
Organism: Butyrivibrio sp.; assembly: GCA_017535785.1. Lineage (GTDB taxonomy): Bacteria > Bacillota > Clostridia > Lachnospirales > Lachnospiraceae > Butyrivibrio. The sequence continues at coordinate 28,995 of JAFXTN010000026.1, forward strand.
TACGTATCACCATCCAGGCCCTTGCCAAGTACTACCTCTGGGCACTGAATGCATATGACGAGGCTGACAGAGCCGAGCAGATGCAGGGGGCAAAAGAAAAGATCCAAGAGCTTAACGATGGTCTTGATTCACTCGGAAAGGTATATAAAGACGACCTAACCGAAGTATATAAGCACATCGCGGATATAGACAATTCCGCGGCTACCTTGGATGCAATGTTTGCTGCGGGTAATTCTCACGAAGAACTATATAATTACTACGTTGCCAACGTCAACGAGGCTATAAAAGTAGTCGTTAAAGATTTCAAGGAAATAGGTATATCAGCCAAAGAGCAGGCACATAAAGCATTTAATGCCGCTCTTACAAGCGTGTTTATTTTGACTGTGCTCTCACTGGCCATAGTTGCCTACGCGATCCTTTATTCAAACAAGTCAAGACGTGCTCTTACCGGAAGCGTACTCGGACCTATAGAATCCATTTCCAAGGCTGCCGATGACATGGCTAACGGTAAGATCGAGATCAAGATCCCGAGCGAATCGGACGACGAGCTTGGAAAGCTTGCCAATGATATCACATATTCGACCGATGTTATCGAAGAGATTGTAAAAGATATTACGGAGACCCTGGGACGTATGTCGACGGGAGATTTCTCCTGCGGTTCAAAGAATGAAAAACTGTATATAGGTGATTATGCTGCCATTAAAAAGGCTCTCGGAAATATTGCTGAGACGCTTAGCAGCACACTTCAAGAAGTTAAGAATTCTTCTTCGCAGGTTTCTCAAGGTGCCATCAACATGTCACAGGGAGCCAACGATCTTGCGGAAGGCTCTACAGATCAGGCTGCAGCTGTTGAAGAGCTTACCGCTTCCGTTAACTCCGTGACAGAACAGACCAAACAGCTTGCGACAGTTGCGGAAAAGAGCAAGAGAATGGCGACTGAAGTAAGAGATAATGCCGAGACATCAGCTGCCAAGATGCATCTTGTGACAGATGCCATGACCAGGATCACTGAGGCGTCCGCTGAGATTGAACAGGTAACGAATTCAATTGAGGCTATTGCCAGTCAGACATCACTCCTTGCACTCAATGCTTCAATCGAGGCTGCAAGAGCAGGAGAAACAGGAAAAGGATTTGCGGTTGTTGCAGATCAGATCGGACAGCTTGCCGATCAGTCAAGTGAAGCCGCCAAGAATACACATCAGCTCATCGCAGATACCATGGATGAGATCAGTAACGGTAATGCTGTTGTGGCTGAGACCACAGAGGCATTGGATGCCATGCAGCACAGCGTAGAAGAGATCACAGAGATGATCATCCAGACAGGAGACCTCGCAGAACAGCAGGCTCAGAGCATGGATGAGATCGATAAGGGTATCGAGATGATCTCCAATGTTGTTCAGAACAATTCCGCTACAGCTCAGGAATCAAGCGCTGTATCGCAGGAACTTTCACAGCAGTCCGAGAGCCTCAACAGACTCATAGATCAGTTTACGATCGGCGAAGGATGCTGAGTTATAATTGTTCCGTTGCTTTTAAAATTTGCCTACATTATAATGATGTAGATACCGATGTTTTCGGTATCTACATCTTTTTTATTATTGGTCCAAAAAGCATTGTGGGGATGCGCATCGACATGAAAGAAAGGGTTGGGGTATGATACACATTAAAGCATTGGAAGATGGGCTTGAACTGTTTAAGACATTGGGGTCTGATATCAGAGTTGAGATCATAAAAACTCTCCTTAGCAAGGGAAGTCTTAACATGAACGAACTTGCGGGACATCTTAATATTACTAACGGCGCGCTCACAAGCCATATAAAGAAGCTTGAAGAGTGCGGCCTTGTCAGCGTTTCTTCGGAGGCTCTCGGGCACGGTAATCAGAAGATCTGCTCGGCAACGCTTGAGAGAATACTGATAGATGTCGTTCCGGAAAAGAAGGACGAAGATATATACATGACGGATATCAAAGTTGGTCATTATCTTGACTGCCTTGTTTATCCCACATGCGGAATCTGTTCGGCTGAGAAAGCTATCGGAGAAGTTGACGATCCCAGATACTTTACCCATCCTGAGAGATTTGATGCGGATGTTCTTTGGTTTACCAAAGGCTTTGTTGAGTACCAGATCCCCAATTTTATCCCGGGCAATCAGAAGATAGACGAGATCTGCATTACGGCAGAGTTAAGCTCAGAGGCGCCCGGCTTTAATAACGTTTGGCCATCGGATATTTATTTTTACATAAACAATGTTCTTATCGGAACATGGACATCGCCCGGAGATTTCGGTGACGTAAAGGGAGTCCTTACACCCGACTGGTGGTTCCCTATGTGGAATCAGTACGGCCTTCTTAAGATGATCGTCGTTAATCACGAAGGAACCTTTATCGACGGCCTTAAGATCTCGGATGTCACAACTGATCAGCTCGGACTTACATCCAAGAGCAATATCAAATTAAAACTCGAGGTTCCCGACACTGCAGAGCATGTCGGCGGACTTACGATATTTGGCAAAGGGTTCGGTAATTACAACCAGGACATCAATGTCAAAATGAAATACAGCGGAATTGATTAAGGAGACAACTAAGTGGAACAGAACAGCAAAACCCCCATGTACAAGCGAGTGCTGGCGATCATCGGCATCTTGATACTTCTTGCTATGTACATAAATCTTTTTGTTCAGGCAATAACAGGTTCGCCTGAAACCTTTAATTCTTTTATCTACTGCGCGGCAGCAACAGTAGGGATCCCGATCTTTATATGGGTATTCATGTGGGCAGCAGGTGCGATCTTGGGAAGACATACGATCGCTTCACTGGATCTTTTTTCTTCTAATAAAAGACATGACAAATTCGGAAATGTTATTCCGGATAGCGAGATAGACACAGTTGTATTTGATATAGGAAACGTGCTCGTCGATTTTGCCTGGGAGAAGTTTATTGAGGACAAGGGCTTTACGGGAGAGATCGCGGAGCGCATCGGAAAGGCTTCGGTTCTAAGCGATGACTGGAAAGAGATCGACCGCGGAGTGCTTTCTCTGGAAGAGATAATCGCAAGCTTCGTTGAGAACGATCCTGAGATAAAAGAACAGATCGAAAAGACTTTTTCGGATTTCAACAACATCTGCATCAAAAGAGATGCGACTATCCCTTGGATAACTGCTCTCAAGGCAGCAGGCTACAAGGTTCTTTATCTTTCAAATTATTCGGGACATGTTCTTGAGGGAACAAAAGAAGCTTTGGCATTTAGAGATATCACCGACGGCGGTATCCTCAGCTACACCGAGCATGTGATCAAGCCGGGCCGCGAGATCTATGACCTTCTTGTTGAGCGCTACAACCTCACGCCTTCAAAGACCGTATTCATCGATGACACGCCTGTCAACGTAGAAGCAGCCAAGAACTACGGTTGGAACGGCATTGTCTTTAAGGACTACAAGCAGGTAAAAGAGGATCTGGAAAAGCTTGGAGTGAAGTACTGATCAATAAATAATAGACAGGCCATCGCATTATGTGCGATGGCTTTTTGGTTTCTATTATTGGTTTTCTTCTTTGATAAGCTCCAAAAGTTTCATTGCTGCGATCGACTGAGGCCTTGAGTCGTCTGTTATGACGCACATCTTTCTTTTGGGGATCATCTTATTAAATCTAAGTTCAAATAGGACACCACTGTCCAGGAACTCTTTTGCAAAGTCTTTTACTACACAGCCTACACCGAGGTTACGAAGTGCGAACTGGACGATCATGTCACTGGTTGCAAGCTCGAACTCAGGCCTTAGTTCGGTGTTGTTTTCGGAAAAGATAGAGCTGATGTAATCTCTGGTACTGGTCTTACCCTCAAGCATTATGAGAGGAACGTTTGAGAGATCCGAAAAATCCAGCATTTTATTTTTATACTGTATGAACTTACGACCGGCCACAAAGGTATCTTCTATTTCAGATACAGGGAAGTAACTGTAGCCTTCTTTTTCTTCGAAGGGTGTCGAGATGACGCCGAAGTCGATCCGATCTTCCTGAAGGTAAGTGAGCGTCTCGGGTGTGGGACCGTTCGTTACGGTAACTTTGATACCGGGATATAGCTCGTGGAATTTCTCAAGATAAGGAAGTAAAAAGAAACGGAGCGTCATGTCGCTTGCGCCGATCCTGACTTCTCCCGCATCCAAATGAAGGAGCTGCGAGAGGCGTTGCTCACCGAGCTCGATCTGTTCATAACCTCTTTCGATATATCTATATAGAAGATTCCCTTCACTTGTAAGCTTCATTCCTCTGGAAGTCCTCTGAAAAAGAGTACAGCCGAGGCTCTTTTCAAGCTGGTGTATCGACTGTGTCACGGCAGGCTGGGAAATAGACAGCTCTTTTGCCGCGAGAGTTATGCTTGAAAGCTTTCCTACATAATAAAAGGTTTTATAATATTCCAGATTGTTGGTCATATTTGGCTCCAATGAGAGGTTAGAATAAATTGATAACATCATTATAAAATAAATATTGCCATTAGCAAATCTGCTTGCTATAATGTTTGAGAACTCTGACAGGAGTTTTTTTGAGTGCCACAAATTCAGTAAGAAACGGCCGAAAGCCAGAATAGGAGCGGAATTTCATGAGCATGGAAAATGACAACAATGTCAATGAGAACAGTGTTGAGGATATTATTTTAAGATATCGACCCGAGCTTGCGAAGATTACACCTTACCTTAATTGGCTTAAAGAGAACGTCAAGGTTGAGGTCGCTCAGACCTATTCAAACAGCGAGCTCAAATCTATACCGTTTCCGGTATACGATTCTAATCTTTTGGGCTTTGTAAAGGCGGCTCAGACCACCAATCTTCTAGATCGCAACTACGTCTATGTTTACAGCGAGAATCACCTTAGAAACTACAAGGACGAGCTTCTTTTTATACAGGAAGCCGGAATCACGGACATGGATGCTCTTGCGGGAATCCTTTCCAGTTACATATTAAGAGGAATGGTAAAGGGCTCTGTTTGGTCGGAAGGCGTGGCTACGGGAGTTCTGTATCAGGTAGTCAAGAAGATGGACGAACTGATCAAGTTCTGGGGACAGGATAACCTTTCAAGACAGTAACATTGACAAGTAGCAGAGGATAGCGGACGAATGGGAGAGAAATCCACCATCAAAAAGAAGTACATTCTTGGCAAGGCCAGAGAAGTCTTCGCCGAAAAAGGCTTCAAGAATGTCACAATGAAGGATATTGTAGATGCCTGCGACATCAGCCGTGGGGGTCTTTATCTCTATTTTTCCGGTACAGATGAATTATTCCTTGCAGTTCTTGCAGACGATATTGCAGAAGATGATGAAGAAGCCGTAACGGCAGCTCTTTCCGGCAATGCATCTGCAGGTGATATGTTAGCTCTTTTTCTAAAAGAACAAAAGAAAGAGATCCTCAGGAAAAAGAATAATCTTATTGTCGCTACTTATGAATACTTTTCCGTTAATAAAGTATCGGCTAAGGATAATCCCCTTAAAAAACAGTTTGATACCGCTGTTAAAATAGTTGAAAAGCTTATTGAAAACGGCGTTGAAAGTGGTGAATTCTATTGCGAGAACCCTCTTGGATGTGCTCGTAATCTTATGTACGTTGTGGAAGGTCTCAAGATTACTTCCAAGACGGTAGGTATTAATGAAGAAGCCATTGATAAAGAGCTTATGTATGTATTAGAGGGATTAGTGCCCGATGAATTAAATAATAACAGTAATTAATAAAGAGTGCTTTGAACCATCGGCACTCTTTATTTACAATATACATTATCAAATTAGTGAGGAGATATTATGAGCACGGTAAAACGAATCTATGTTGAAAAGAAAGCCCCCTATGCCGGAAAGGCTAAGGAACTCAAGGCAGAGATCAAGGGCTACCTTGGCATTAAGAGTGTGGAGGAAGTACGTATATTCATCAGATATGACGTTGAGAACGTATCGGATGAAGTATTTGAGAAGGCTTGCAACACAGTCTTTTCAGAGCCCCCTGTAGACATTCTTTACAGAGAAAATATTGAGATTCCTCAGAATGCAAAAGTATTCAGCATAGAGGCGCTTCCCGGACAGTTCGATCAGAGAGCCGATTCCGCAGAGCAGTGCGTTCGCTTCATCAAGGGCGACGAAGAGCCTGTCATCAAGACAGCCGTTACATACATGCTTATCGGAAATGTATCTGATGAAGAGCTTGCCAAGATTCAGGAATATACAATGAACCCTGTTGATTCAAGAATTGCTGCGCCCGAAAAGCCCGCAACTCTTGTTACCAACTACGATGAGCCCGATGATGTTGCAGTATTTGACGGCTTCAAGGATATGTCTGAGAACGATCTCAAGGCGCTTTATGAGTCACTCGGACTTGCCATGACCTTCAACGATTTCAAGTGGATCCAGACATACTTCCATGATGATGAGAACCGCGATCCTTCAATGACAGAGATCAGAGTTCTTGATACATACTGGTCAGATCACTGCCGTCACACAACATTCGGCACTGAGCTCACGGATATCGAGTTTGCAGACGGCTTCTACAAGGAGCCCATCGTCAATGCTTATAACGAATACCTCACAGCAAGAGACGATCTTTACAAGACAGATGAAAAGAAAAAAGAGAAGTTTATTTCTCTTATGGATATCGCCCTCATGGGTATGAAGAAGCTCAAGAAGGACGGAAAGCTCACAGACATGGAAGAGTCTGAGGAGAACAACGCTTGTACCGTAGTTGTGCCTATCGAGGTTGATTACGGCGAGGGCGTTAAGACAGAGAATTGGCTTGTGTTCTTCAAGAACGAGACACACAACCATCCCACAGAGATCGAGCCTTTCGGTGGCGCTGCTACCTGCCTTGGAGGTGCGATCAGAGATCCTCTTTCAGGAAGAGGCTATGTATACCAGGCTATGCGTGTAACAGGTGCGGCTGATCCCACTGTTCCCGTAGCTGAGACAATGAAAGGCAAGCTTTCACAGAAGAAGCTCGTTCGCGGCGCTGCATCAGGTTACTCTTCATACGGTAACCAGATCGGACTTGCAACAGGCTATGTAAAAGAGGTTTATCATCCCGGATACGTTGCAAAGCGTATGGAGATCGGTGCGGTAATGGGAGCTGCTCCTCAGGAGCACGTTATCAGAGAGTCCGCAGATCCCGGAGATATCATCATACTCCTTGGCGGACGTACAGGTAGAGACGGCTGCGGCGGAGCTACAGGTTCATCCAAGGCTCACGACAGCAAGTCACTTACAACATGCGGAGCAGAGGTTCAGAAGGGTAACGCTCCTACAGAGAGAAAGCTTCAGAGACTCTTCAGAAGACCTGAAGTAAGTGAGCTTATCAAGAAGTGTAACGACTTCGGTGCCGGCGGTGTATCCGTTGCGATCGGTGAGCTTGCACCCGGTCTTGATATCAACCTCGATCTTGTACCCAAGAAGTACGCAGGTCTTGACGGAACAGAGCTTGCCATCTCTGAGTCACAGGAGAGAATGGCAGTTGTTGTTGCGCCCAAGGATGTAGACAAGTTCCTTGGATATGCGGCAGAAGAGAACCTCGAGGCGGTTAAGGTTGCGGTTGTCACAGAAGAACCCAGACTTGTCCTTAACTGGAGAGGTAAAAAGATTGTAGACATAAAGAGAGCATTTCTTGATACCAACGGAGCTCATCAGGAGACCAAGGTTAAGGTAGAAGTTCCTGCTCAGGAAGACAACTACTTTAACAAGATCGCATCCGATAAGGTATCACAGGCTCTTTCAAATAACGATGTAAAAGAGGCATGGCTTGCACAGATGAGCGACCTCAACGTTTGCTCACAGAAGGGTCTCGTTGAGATGTTCGACTCTTCGATCGGTGCAGGTTCGGTACTTATGCCTTACGGTGGAAAGTATCAGCTCACCGAGACACAGACAATGATCGCCAAGCTTCCTGTACTTTCAGGAAAAACAGATACAGTAACAATGATGAGTTACGGCTTCGATCCTTATCTTTCAAGCTGGAGCCCTTATCACGGAGCTGCTTACGCGGTAACAGAGTCTGTATCAAGAATCGTTGCATCCGGCGGTGATTACAAGAATCTCCACTTTACATTCCAGGAGTACTTCAAGAGAATGACTGAGGATGCACAGCGCTGGAGCGAGCCTTTCACGGCGCTTCTCGGAGCATTTGAAGCTCAGCTTCGCTTCGGAATCGCTTCAATCGGTGGTAAGGATTCAATGTCAGGCTCATTTAACGAGATCAACGTTCCGCCCACACTCGTATCTTTTGCGGTAGACGTTGCTAAGCTTTCGGATGTCATCACACCCGAGCTTAAGAAAGCAGGAAACAAGCTTGTACAGGTAAGGCTTCCTAAAGATAAATTCGATCTTCCCGATTACGACAAGGTTATGGCTATCTATTCCGATATCACAGACCTTATGAAGAAAAAAGCCATTGTTTCGGCTTACGCTGAGGACAGCTACGGAATCGCTGCTGCTGTCAGCAAGATGGCATTCGGTAACGGACTCGGAGTTAAGATTTCTGATGGAATCAAGGCAGAGGAGCTCTTTGCGAACGACATCGCAGACATCGTTGCTGAAGTTCCCGCAGATAAGCTTGCAGATGTACTTAAGATCGCAGGAGCAAGAGAGATCGGTGAAGTTACGGCTGATGCCAAGATCACAGCATGCGGCATGACACTTGACCTTAACGATGCACTTGCAGCTTGGAAGAACAAGCTCGAGAAGGTATTCCCTTCAACAGTAGGAACAGAGAAGACTTCAGTTGAGTCACCTCTCTTTAAGGCTGACAGCATCTACGTATGCAAGAATAAGGTTGCAAAGCCCACAGTATTCATCCCCGTATTCCCGGGAAGTAACTGTGAGTACGACAGCGCGCAGGCATTTGAGAGAGCAGGCGCCAATACAAACATCAAGATATTCAAGAACAGAAACGCAGAGGATATCGTAGAGTCTGTGGCAGAGTTTAAGAAGGCTATAAACAATGCTCAGATCATCATGTTCCCCGGCGGATTCTCAGCAGGTGATGAGCCTGACGGAAGTGCTAAGTTCTTCGCGACAGCCTTCCAGAACGCAGAGATAAAAGAAGCTGTAGAAGATCTTCTCAATAACAGAGACGGACTTGCGCTCGGAATCTGTAACGGTTTCCAGGCTATGATCAAGCTCGGACTTGTACCTAACGGCAAGATCACAGGACAGAATGAGAACTCTCCTACACTTACATTCAATACTATAGGAAGACATATCTCCAAGATGGCTTACATCAAGGTCGTTTCAAATAACTCACCTTGGCTTTCCGAAGCTAAGCTCGGCGGAGTTTACACTAACCCCGCATCACACGGCGAGGGTAGATTTGTAGCGCCCGACGATGTACTTGATACACTCTTTAAGAACGGACAGATCGCAACACAGTACTGCGATCTCGACGGTAACGTAACAATGGACGATGAGTGGAACATCAACGGTTCTTACAGAGCGGTTGAGGGTATCCTTTCACCTGACGGAAGATGCCTTGGTAAGATGGCTCACTCAGAGAGAAGAGGCGACGGCGTAGCCGTTAATATCTTCGGTGAGCAGGATATCAAGATATTCGAGAGTGGTGTTAAGTATTTTAAGTAAGAAATAAATGAGTAATATCCGGAGGAAATAAATGAAAGCTTTTTTGATCTTGGAAGACGGAAGCATCTTTGAAGGCAAGCACTTCGGAGCCGACAAGGATGTTATAAGTGAAATAGTTTTTAATACATCGATGGCGGGATATACGGAAGTATTTACAGATCCTTCCTACGCAGGACAGGCAGTCTGCATGACTTATCCCCTTATAGGAAACTACGGCGTTTGTCTTGACGACATGGAGTCGGAAAGACCTTGGGTTGACGCTGTAATTGTTAGAGAGCTTTCACGCATCCCTTCAAACTTCCGCTGCGACATGTCAATCCAGGAATTCTTGGAAAAATACGAGATTCCCGGAATTGAAGGAATAGACACAAGAAAACTTGTAAGGATTCTCAGAGAAAAGGGAACCATGAACGGTATCATCACAACCAATGAAAACCTTACATTCGACAGCATCAAGGACAAGCTCCACGCATACACAACAGGCGATGTTGTGAGCAAGGTATCCTGCAAGGAAAAGATAGTTCTCAAGGGCGTATCAGATCTTTCAGAGAACGGACCGCTTTCGGGAAGCGCCGTATTCAACGCGGATAACTACAAGGCAGATCTTGCGGGTGATCACTCCAAGAGAGAAAAGAGACCTGCGATCGTAAAAGAGCTTAACGGCAAAGGTCTTAAGGTTGCGCTCCTTGATGTGGGAGCCAAGAAGAACATTGCGGCTTCACTTGCTGCAAGAGGCTGTGATGTTACAATATATCCTTCAAATACAACCGCTGAGGAGATCCTTAAGGACGCTCCCGACGGAATCATGCTTTCAAACGGCCCCGGTGACCCGAAGGAGAACGTGGATGTAATTAAAGAGATTAAAAAACTCTATGATTCAGATACACCTATTTTTGCGATCTGCCTTGGACACCAGCTTATGGCGCTTGCAACGGGTGCGGATACATTTAAGATGAAGTACGGCCACAGAGGTGGTAACCACCCGGTAAAAGATCTTACGAACGGCCGAGTATATATATCATCACAGAACCACGGCTATGTAGTGGATATGGACAAGCTCGATAAGAACATAGCTGAGCCTGCATTTATAAACGTTAACGACGGAACCAATGAGGGACTTGCTTATGTGGGCAAGAACATCTTCACTGTACAGTTCCATCCCGAGGCATGCCCCGGACCGCAGGATTCAAGCTATCTGTTTGACAGATTTATAGATATGATGAAAAAAGGAAAAGTAGGAGGTAAGAACTGATGCCGAAGAATAAAGATGTTAAAAAGGTACTGGTTATCGGTTCAGGACCTATCGTGATCGGACAGGCAGCAGAGTTTGACTATGCCGGAACTCAGGCTTGCCGTTCACTTAAAGAAGAGGGTGTAGAGGTTATCCTTGTAAACTCTAACCCCGCTACCATCATGACAGATAAGGACATTGCAGATGAGGTTTATATCGAGCCCCTCACAGTCAAAGTCCTTGAGCAGATAATCGAAAAGGAAAAGCCCGATTCAATCCTTCCCACACTTGGAGGACAGGCAGGACTTAACCTTGGTATGGAACTTGATGAGTCAGGCTTTCTTAAGTCACATAACGTAAAGCTCCTCGGAACAACTGCAGAGACAATCAGAAAGGCTGAGGACAGGCAGGAATTCAAGGACACCATGGAGAGGATCGGAGAGCCCTGCGCAGCTTCACTCGTTGTTCACAACGTACAGGACGGTGTTGATTTTGCCAACAAGATCGGCTACCCTGTAGTTCTTCGTCCCGCGTTCACACTCGGTGGATCAGGCGGCGGTATCGCTCACAACCAGATCGAGTGTGAGGGGATACTTGAGAACGGACTCAGACTTTCACGTGCCAACGAAGTTCTTGTAGAAAGATGCATCGCAGGATGGAAAGAGATCGAGTACGAGGTAATGCGTGACTCTGCAGGAAACTGCATCACCGTATGTAACATGGAGAACATCGACCCAGTCGGCGTTCACACAGGTGACTCCATCGTTGTGGCTCCTTCTCAGACACTTTCGGATAAAGAATATCAGATGCTTAGAAGCGCAGCTCTCAACATCATCGATGAGCTTGAGATCACAGGTGGATGTAACGTGCAGTTTGCTCTTCACCCCACAAGCTTTGAGTACTGCGTAATTGAGGTTAACCCCCGAGTAAGCCGTTCATCAGCGCTTGCTTCCAAGGCTACCGGATATCCGATCGCTAAGGTTGCAGCTAAGATCGCGCTCGGCTATACACTTGATGAGATCAAGAACGCCATCACAGGCAAGACATATGCAAGCTTTGAGCCTACACTCGACTACTGCGTAGTTAAGTTCCCGAGGCTCCCTTTCGATAAGTTCATCACAGCTAAGAGAACTCTTACGACACAGATGAAGGCAACAGGTGAGGTAATGAGTATCTGCACCAACTTTGAAGGTGCGATGATGAAGGCGATCCGCTCTCTTGAGCAGCACGTTGACTGCCTCACAAGCTATGATTTCTCTGAGCTTGACGACGACGAACTTACAGAGCGTCTTAAGGTTGTAGACGATCAGAGGATCTGGGTTATCGCAGAGGCACTCAGAAGAGGCTTCTCACATGAGCAGATCCATGACATCACACTCATCGACCTCTGGTTTATCGATAAGCTTCACGCACTCGTTAAGATGGAGCTCAAGCTCCTCAGAATAGGTGAGAAGAATACACAGGGTAAGGACGCAGACCTTGCGGAAGCAAAGAAGATAATCAGCTTTGAGACACTCCTTGAAGCTAAGCGTCTTGAGTATCCCGATTCAGTTATCAGCAGACTTACACGCTTCTCAGAAGCTGTGTTAAAAGAGCTGAGATATGATTATGATATCAAGGCTACTTTCAAGATCGTTGATACATGCGCGGCTGAGTTTGCGGCTGAGACACCTTACTACTACTCTGTATACAACGGACCCGATTCAGAAGATGAGGCTGCACTTAAAGCAAACAGCGGCAAAAAGAAGATCCTCGTTCTCGGTTCCGGCCCTATCAGGATCGGACAGGGTATCGAGTTCGACTATTGCTCTGTTCACGCGACATGGGCATTTAAGAAAGCCGGCTTTGAGACCATCATCATCAACAATAACCCCGAGACTGTAAGTACGGACTTCGATATCGCTGATAAGCTTTACTTCGAGCCCCTTACACCCGAGGATGTAGAGAATATCGTAAGACTTGAAAAGCCCGACGGAGCAGTTGTTCAGTTCGGTGGACAGACAGCTATCAAGCTCACTCAGGATCTTATGAAGATGGGCGTTAAGATCTACGGAACTGATGCCAAGGATGTAGATGCGGCAGAAGACAGAGAGATCTTCGATCAGATCCTTGAGGAGACTCAGATCAAGCGTGCTCAGGGTGCTACGGTTTATACAGCTGAGGAGGCAAAAGAGGTTGCTAACCGCCTCGGATATCCCGTACTTGTAAGACCTTCCTACGTACTTGGCGGACAGGGCATGCAGATCGCTCTTTCCGATGAAGAGATAGAGGAGTTCATGAACATCATCAACAGATATGCTCAGGATCACCCTATCCTTGTAGATAAGTACCTTCAGGGTGTAGAGACAGAGGTTGACGCCGTTTGCGACGGTGAAGACATCGTTATCCCCGGTATCATGGAGCATATCGAGAGATCAGGTATCCACTCAGGTGACTCGATCTCCGTATATCCCGCACAGTCTCTTTCTGATAAGGTTAAGCAGACAATTGCAGAATATACAAGAAGACTTGCAAAGGCACTTCACGTAATAGGACTTATCAACGTACAGTTCATAGCTGTAGGCGATGAAGTGTATATCATCGAGGCTAACCCGAGATCATCACGTACAGTTCCTTACATCAGTAAGGTCACCGGTATCCCGATCGTTGATCTCGCAGCAGAGGTCATGCTCGGTAAGAAGCTCAAGGATCTCGGATACACACCCGGACTTCAGCCTGAAGCAGGTTATGTGGCTATCAAGATGCCTGTATTCTCATTCGAGAAGATCAGAGGAGCTGAGATCAGCCTTGGACCTGAGATGAAGTCAACAGGTGAGTGTCTTGGTATCAGCAAGAACTTCAACGAAGCACTTTACAAGGCATTCCTCGGAGCAGGAGTGAACCTTCCCAAATACAAGCAGATGATCATCACCGTTAAGGATTCCGATAAGGGCGAGATCATCGACATCGCAAGACGTTATGAGAAGCTCGGCTACATCATCTACGCTACAAGATCCACAGCCGCAACTCTCAACGACAACGGAGTAAAGGCGAGAAAGATCAACAAGCTTTCTCAGGAATCACCTACGGTCATCGACCTTATCCTCGGTCACAAGATCGATCTTGTAATCGATACACCTACACAGGGAAGAGATAAGACCCGTGACGGATTCATCATCAGAAGGACCGCTATCGAGACAGGCGTTAACGTTATCACCGCTCTCGACACAGCAAAGGCTCTTGTGACAAGCCTTGAGACAACAAGCTCCGAAGAAGGACTTGAACTCGTAGATATAGCAAAGCTTTGATGTTAGCACTCATATGAGGGGACAATATGGCTAAGCTGATTTTAGACAATTCTCTTTCGGGAAAAGATGATATTCGCGACTTCGAACTTATAGGAAACGCCAATATATCTTTTCCGGAAGGGGCACTCAAGATAGAGACCATGGATAAAGAGGGAGAGGCTGCGCTCTTATGCACCGGCTCTTTTCCTTCTGATGTCCGTATCGAGTGGGAATTTATGCCTCTTTCCGTTGACGGAAGGGCATCTTTGATATTTGCTCATAAGAATGCGCAAAGTGACGGCGCTGTCGATCTTGGCAGCGGAAGTTTCTTTGAGCTTTCTTTTTATAGGAGAAAAGGTGCAGCGTCCAAGGCTTTTCATGTTAGTAAGCTCATAAAGAGCGACGCCGTGCAGTCATTTGAGGTCGCAGAAGGAGCGGACCCGCTTCCCAACGCAGTTGCAGAGGTGGCTGACGATCCTGAGAGCGCTGACGGATTTTGGTATAAGATGACAGTCGTAAAGAATAAAGACAAAGTCTTTTTTGCCATAAATGACATGGATATCCTGGGCTTTTCGGATGACGGCATCAAATGCGGAGACCTTCTTACGGGCGGCCGCATCGGATTTAAGCATGAAGGCGCTATGGCTGCGAGGTACAGAAACCTCAAGGTTACTTGGATATAATTTGGCAGGGCAAAAGATCTTTTGACTAAATTTATGTTAATGGGAGAAGCGTATGAAAATTTTGGTTATAAACGGACCTAATCTTAATTTCCTCGGTATCAGAGAAAAGGCGGTCTACGGCAATCAGGACTATGATTATCTTTGCAATATGATAAAAGAAAAGGCTAAGGCGGACGGTGATGAGGTTGAGCTCTATCAGTCCAATCACGAGGGTGCCATAATCGACAGGATTCAGGCTGCCTACAGCGACGGAACGGAAGGGATCGTTATCAATCCCGGCGCGTATACACATTACAGCTATGCTATCCATGATGCACTTAAGAGCATTGAGAATATAACCAAGGTCGAAGTGCATATTTCAGACATAAGTTCAAGGGAGGAATTCCGCAAGATTTCAGTAACTGCGCCCGCTTGCGACGAGCAGATATACGGACATGGGCTGAATGGTTACCTTGAGGCCATGGATTTTATCAAAAAATGATGTAAAACCCAGAGGTTTGGCTTATAATGTACATATGATATAGGTGTCATAATTACAAAACGTGTACATGCTAGCATGTGCCAAAGGAGTTTGGCATGAGAAAAAGTATTATTAAAGTTTTTTCAATTGTTTTTGCTGCTTTCGTTTTTAGCTTGGTGAGTGCAATACCCGCATCTGCGAGTGGATTTGATGCGGCATATTATGCGGCCAAGTATCCCGATGTTCATGAGGCGTTCGGTGATGATGTCATTGAGCTTTACAACCACTACCTGAACTTCGGTATGGATGAGGGGCGTTTTAAGAACGCTGAAGAAGAGGCGGTTGGCGTGCCGGCGACTACGATAGACACGTATGTTGATGTTGACATAGAAAACCAGACCATGACTTATTTTGTAAACGGAGAGGCGGTGCTTTCATCGCCGTGCGTTACCGGTAATGAGAGTAACGGCAATTCCACTCCGAGAGGCAGATTTGTTCTGCGCGCCAAGGTTCCCGGCAAGTATCTTGTGGGACCCACTTGGAACGTCTGGGTAGACAGATGGATGAGATTTACTACATATTGCGGACTTCACGATGCAAGCTGGAGGGGCAAGAAGTTCGGCGGACAGATCTATAAGAAGAACGGATCGCACGGATGCGTCAACCTTCCCAAGGATGTGGCGTTTACGTTATATGACATGATAGATATAGGAACGGCAGTTATAGTACACTGACAGGACTTATATAAGAGGGGGAAACATGGCATTTGATATTTCTGCGATAACAGGTGCGGTAAACAATTATTTAGGTTCGATTTCGGATACAAGTAAGCTCCTTGCTCAGAAGGAGAGTGAGAATGCTTTTGATACCGATCTCGGGCTCAGCGGTCTTTTCGAGAAATACCTTAATAAGGCGATCTCTGACGAGACCGGCAAGAAATTAGAGAATGTGACAGATGAAGATGCGGCCAAGGAACTGGTAAAGAGTCTTGGCCTTCCCGAGAACGAGGCATTTGTTTATACCAAGGAAGATGTAGCTCCCACAAGGAGAGCGGCTGAAGCGAATCCGCCGCAGAGAGTAGATACTTCGATACCGTTTCCTAAGTTTGATATAGGAAGCATGATAGCGGACAATATCGCTTCTCACAACAGATTTAACACGGATACTTTTTCTGATGTTCAGCATACTGCTCAGAGGGAGATATCCGCAAAGGGGATAGATCCATATTATTCAAATATGATTAAAAGCTCTATAAAGGAAAGTGATACATGAGTACAAGCTATGCCGACGGTGGGATACCGAAGACAATTGAAGAACTGAAGGATTATTGCGAAAGAAACGGTTTTACCGAGAGTAAGACAAGATTCTTTGTAGGATTTAATTACCAGGGGCCCAAGGCTTTTGGTATTTATAAAGACGAGGCTACAGGTGACTTTGTGGTCTACAAGAACAAGGCCGACGGTTCACGAAACGTTCGTTATCAGGGAAAAGACGAAGAGTTTGCGGTAGTTGAGCTGTATGACCGTCTTCAGACGGAGATAGCCAATCAGAAGCTCCAATATGCCGCTGATATGGCTCAGCGCGAACGCGATAAATACGAGCATGTAGGTGACGGACGCAGATTCTTAAACAGCTTTAAAAGAATGGACGATCTGGAGAGCAGTGGTTATACCGACTTTAATCCAAGCCCCGGCAATTTCGTGGATATAGATACCGACAGGTCTTTCGGACGTGGCGGCTATGACAGGAATGATTCGAGAGAATACAATCCTCTTGGACTCCTCTTCGGGATAATAGCGATCATCTTATCGCTTCTGTTCGGCTTTGGCGGTCATTCTGGCGGCGGAAGCTACGGCGGATACGACAGCTACGATTCTCATTACGACTCAGGATGGGGCGGAAACGACTCCGGCTGGGACTCAGGCGGCTGGGATTCAGGCTATACCGATTGGGATTCCGATTGGTAAGCTGTTTATATTTATTAAAAAAATAGTTGAAA
>JAFXTN010000027.1 GCA_017535785.1 Butyrivibrio sp.
AACTGACTTCTGAAGGTCGATGATGTGGATTCCGTTTCTCTCTGTGAAGATGTAAGGAGCCATTTTAGGGTTCCATCTTCTTGTCTGGTGTCCGAAATGTACACCTGCCTCAAGTAACTGTTTCATTGATACAACGCTCATGATATTACCTCCGTTTGGTTAAATTCTTCCGCACACCCTTGGCCGTTAATCCGCATAAGCGCGTTATCAGATGCGGTGGCTCTCTTTAGATCACTCTCATAATCATGGTCGTGACACCGAAAAGAGAAACAGATATGCGTGTTTACTTGTTTACACCGTGATCAGGGCATAAAAATCCCGCAAATCAACAGCTTTTTCATATTAGCACATAATTTGCGGGAATGCAACACTATATTAACGTATTTATCTGGTAATTATCGACGCTATATCCTCGTAAGTGGCTCCGGCGGGAATATTTTTGGTCCCGGAACGTATGATCCTGTCTTTTCTGCTGTCTACAAGATACTTGTTAAAAGAAACAGCGTCATCGATCACTCCTTCATTCTGGAGTATCCTTGCAACCGCATCGGAACTCATTCCTCCGGGGATATTGATCGTTTTGGCTTCTTTGGAAACCGCATTTTCAGATTGAGGAGCCTTGGCTTCTTCCGAAGGAGCATCATTTTGGGCTGATTCTTCTTTCTTGGGTTCCTCTTCCTTCTTTGGTTCTTCTTCCTTTTTGGAAGTATCTTCTTTTTTATTTAGATCTGTGTTATTGGAATTATCTGACTTTGATTCCGCTTTAGCCTGAGTAGCTTTGGCTTCATCTTTTTTAGAAGCATCGGATACGACATCCGATTTACCTGTTGAGCTTACAGCGGAAGAACTCTTTTCTTCTTCCTTAGGAGCTTCCGCTTTCGGCGTATCCACTTTTGAAATCGGCGAACTGGATAGAGTGACTGCTTCGTCGTTTTCTTTAGATATTTCTTTTCCTTCTTCAGATACTTCCGTATCGGATGAAGAAGAATCGTCTTTATTATCAATGCTGTTGTCCTCATTTGAATAATCGGATAGAACGCCGCCTTGGACCATTCCCAGTTTTTTGGCTCTTTCTATTACTTCGGCATCGCTTATGGTCGTTTTTCTTCCGCCAAGTGCGAAGCCCATGATAAGAGCCGTAAGAATGACGCCTATACCGATTCCCCTAAGGTAATACTTAAGTTTCATCTACTCTTATCCTTTACTTAACCTTTCTG
Source organism: Butyrivibrio sp. (assembly GCA_017535785.1). Classification (GTDB taxonomy): domain Bacteria; phylum Bacillota; class Clostridia; order Lachnospirales; family Lachnospiraceae; genus Butyrivibrio. The sequence continues at coordinate 1,218 of JAFXTN010000027.1, forward strand.
TGTTTATTGGAAAGATCTATAACTAGCTTAACTTCACCGATTCCAAGTCCAAGCTCTCTGGCTATGACCATATTGGATTTACCGGCTTTATGCATCTCAAGGATCTGCCTGTTCTGAGAAATAGGATCGTTGGCTGTGAGCTCGCGCATATTCTTGTCGGGATTAACGCTTCTGCTCTCAACTCTAACCGCTTCGGTTATCGGAACGACCTTGGCATTGGAATGAGCATTGGGTGTTTCCTGCTCGGTATCTTTATCCTGTTTCTTCTCTTCATTGCCTATGATATGAAGACTTGAAGCCTCTTCAGGTTTGATGACCTGTGGCTTGATATCTTCGATCTTAGGTTCAGGCTCAACTACTTTGGTCTCAATAGGTTTGGGCTCGATCGGCTTGGGAGCATCATCAACCGGTTTGTTCTTAAGAGAATTGGAAGCTTCCTGTGCTTCCTTGACTGTAGCCTCTGCATCCCTAACAGCCTGCTTGGCTTCATCTGCTTTCTTGGTAACTTCCGAAACCACGCTCGTAAGATTTTTATGCTTGTCATTAAGCATATCGTACATAAACATGACCTCATCGTGATTCTTGTGGATATCACTGATGACGGTATCGGAATATTCGTTTATTGCGGATAATTTTTCATTGGAAATGCGTTCCATGGCACGCTCTGTTCTGCCAATGGAATCTTCGACGGTATCATCGACCATGTTCTCGATCGTCTCTTTTTGTCCTTGGACTTCACGACGAACAAGCTCACGAATCTCTCTTTCCATGAGCTCTTTATCTTCTTCATCGATCTCTTTACTTACAGGAAGAAGATACCCCAGTATTATTGCGGCAAATCCCGCAATTATGAGAACAATCTCGGTAATACTTATCATTGACGCCCCAAACTCAACTTTCAACTCAATAGATTTTTAAACTATTTTATTATAATATAGATAATTCAAATCTTCAAATCAAAACCTGAGGAAATATGAAGGTCTACGGCTTTTCCATGCTTATCAAGCATATGTTCACCGATTTTTTCCATCTTCTCGACAGAAAGCTGACGTTCAAAGAGCATGTTCTTTTCATTTCTCTCTTCACGTCCTTTTTTACGGTTCTTACCACCGTCTCCCGCATATTCGTTGCTGCCCTTCCCCTGGGCATCAGCCTGAACTTCGGGACCGCTTACGTCATCCTTTTGAATGACTGAATTTTTCTGATTGTCGACTTCTTCATTAAACTGTGTCTGGAAATTCTGCCTATCCATCATTGGTCTTGAATCTTCAGCTGCTTTTACGGCAGAGACTTCATTGGACGCAGCGATTACTCCGAAGTCTATTCTGTTGATCGACATGTTAGTCACCTTCCTTTTGCGCTAAAAATAATTAATCTGCTCCTATATCTTATATATCGGCTCAAATAGGAGCTAATCTTACATCTCCTTCCTTAACAACAAATCTGCTGTATTGTACCGGTTTTTTTACGATCATTGACAATTCACCGATATTTACGGTAGTACCGGGATAAGCGGTTCCTTCAACGATCACCTGTGCATCCTTAGCCTCGGCAAGTTTAGCCATAAGATTTGCGTACTCATCGGAATCATCCTGGATTTCCTGAGTGAGGATTTTATTCATTTCAATTAATTTTTTGGCACTTTCAACCTGTTGAGGATTAAATTTAACGCCGGCCTTCAACATTTTGGTAAAGCCTTCTATGGTTGGCTTTATACTTTCCATCTTTTTCTGTGAATCGGCGATATTTTTCTGTAATTCTTTCAACCTTTGCTTGATCTGCGGATCGGCACCGACTTCAATTATAGTATTGGCTCCCATTTCGGAACCGAGGACCTTGGCGGTTATCTTATCAGCCGCACTAACTCTTCCGCCCGCGATGAATCCTCTTCTTCCGGTTACATTGATCTCCGTTCCGGAAGAGACGTTGGAATGAAGGATCGATTCACTTGTGATTCCTCCATGTGCTGTCACCGTCGCATTCTCAATGAATTTGGTGACAACATTGCCGCCTGCGGATATATTTCCGCCGGCCTTGGCACCGCATTCAAGGATGATATCTGCACCGGCTTCAAGCTTAGCTCCTTCAACAATACCTCTTACATGTATGTTTCCGCCGGCCTTTACACTGAAATTGGTAGCTATAACACCGTTTACCTCGACACTGCCTTCATAATCGATATTTCCGGTAGAAACATCGACATTTTCAAGAGTAAGGACATCCGAAACAGTGATCCTTCCTTCTTTTACAGTAACATGTCCCGCTGTTGCCGCGGTCAATGTGAGTTTATCCTCTGACAAAACGGTATTCTTACCTGCCTTGATGTATGTAGCTTTAACGGCAGCCGGCTTTATTGCTTCTCCAAACACTGTTGTACCGGGAGTTCCGAGAACTTCCGGATGCAGAGTTGCAAGTAGATCGCCCGCCTGCACATTATTTATGAAATTCAAATGGAAATAGTCAACGCTTCCGTCTTCACGAAGCGTAGGTTTTGCTCTTAAGTTAGCATTAAAATGAAGTTCTACGCTGGCGTTTTTACCCTGAACAACATCCTGCCCTTTAGCAACAAGGATATCTTTACAATACTCTCTGTTTTCAAAGAACTTATGTATTTCATCCGTAAGGATTCCGAATTTATACTTTCTGTATGCAAGTGTATCCAGGAATTCCTTCTCAGTCATGAGTTCTCCACCTTCAGTCGGGGGAATAAAAAATGCCGTGACGCTCATACGGTCGTTGGGAACGTAGAATTTGACATACTCTCTTTCGGGCAAAATTTGTGCGTTATTGATCAAAACAACGTTTCCGTCGGCATTGGCCACAGCTTCATTTAGTACTGTAAGATCATATTCTATTTTTTTGTCCTCAAGGTAATCACGGACATCAGTAAAATTTAAAGCGTCCCCTCCGTCAGTAGGTGCAAATACTTTAATCCCGGTACCCTTAGGTGTGATAACAAGCTGGAAGTAACCGTTCATATCAATAATCCCCTTTATACATAGATATTTCTTTTTATCTCGAGTTAGTTACTAATCCAAGATAATTGCCCAATTTTTCCCTCATTTTCTGTAAAGCCTTTGTATGCAGCTGTGATACTCTTGATTCTGATACTTCAAGTACTTCACTTATCTCCTTAAGTGTCAGCTCTTCATAGTAATACAGCAATATGACCTTCTTTTCTTTTTCCGTAAGAAGTTCCAATGATTCAGCCAGCATCTTCTTAAGCTCTTCTTTTTCAACAGCTTCTTCGGGCTTAGTAAAGCCGGATGCGTGATTGTTGGAATCTTCAGGAATATCGGCGCCTGAATCCATAAATTCATTAAGGGAAACAACGCCTGTAACCTTCATCTGATTCTGCCAGTTCTGGTATTCGTCCTCTGAAATATCCATCTTGGCAGCGATCTCTGCATCGGTAGCGACATGTCCGCTGTCCTTCTCAATCTCTCTGATAGCGGCCTCGATCTTCTTCTGTCTCTGTCTGATGGTACGCGGTATCCAGTCCATCTTTCTGATCTGATCGAGAATTGCACCTCTTATACGAAGGCTTGCATAAGTTTCAAACTTAACATCCTTCATAAGATCAAATTTGTCGATCGCATCGATAAGTCCGAAAATACCGTAACCTACGAGATCGTCATACTCAACGTTAAATCCGAGATACATGCTGAGTCTACCCGCTACAAGCTTAACAAGAGGAGCATACTCTAAAATGAGCTGCTCTCTTACTTCAGCGGATTTAGTCTTTCCATATTCTGTCCATAATTTATTCTTGCCTGCTTCGTCCATGTACCAGATCCCCGAATGTTTTATTCAAGAATGTCGTGGATTTCCATTGAATCCGACTCTTCTTGTCCTTCAATACTTTCCTCTTCTTCGGGATTTTCCTCCTCAAGAAGTTTTTCTTCTTCGGCTTGTAATGCTAAAGCCTTCTCCCTATTAACGTCCATAAATCTCATTATCATCTTTTCGAAGATAAGAGCTATCGCCACAAATAAAACTACGCAGCATAGGACTATTAAAAGCCATTCACGCAATGGATAGTGCTTAAAGTAAGTAAACAATGCAATTATCGCAGTCGCAGAAAGCACTATCAGCGGCGTGATGATCTTTTTATTGAATTTCTTTAAATCTTCAGTTTCATTCATATAACTTTCTCAGGCTTTCCAACAGCTCTGATAATATAATCCCCATTCTCAGGATAAAAAATGACCGTTCTTCCGTATGAATCGCCGGTGTCCTGTGCAAGAACCGGTATATTAAGCTCTTTTAACTTCTTAAGCGAAGCGGCTACATTTCTGTCTCCGACTCGCATCGTCGCATTTTGGGATTGGAACGCAAACATCTGTGCTCCGCCGGCAATTTTGGCAACGAGCCTTGTTTTATTTCCTCCCTTTGCAACGATCTGATCAACGAGCTCTTGTATTCCGGTATCTGCAAATTTAGGTATATTAGAGTTGTTCTTTATTTCAGTTGAATCCGGCAACATTACGTGCGCCAAGCCACCTATCTTAGTGACGGGGTCCCTTATTGCAATCCCTACGCAGGACCCAAGCCCCAAAGTGGTTATTCCGTCGGGGCTTACGCAAATGTTCAGATCGGCCATACCAACCTTAATAATCTGACTCATATAAGACCCCTTCGTTAATTTGAGATATCTCCCATTCCAAGTGAAGAGAGAATTTTACTGTAACCGTCAATATCGGGTAAAAGAATAAAATAACCGCTTAATTTGAGCTCATCAAAGAACTGCGTCTCGATCAGTAGGATCTTATCTCCCATCATGCCGAACTGAATTGCCGGAACACTCAAGATAGCCGCCGCCATATCAATGGCAACATAAGGAATAGACGGTATGAGCTTAAGGTTCGTCATCATCGATAACGAATTGAGATAAGAACCTGTAATGATATTTCCGACCTCTTTAAGAGCGGACATCTCAACCTCATCAAATTCCTCATCTTCCGATTTGGGACCTGTTCCCATAAGTTTATCTACAAGATGTCTCGCAGCCTGCTTACCCAGAAGGAACATGATACTTCCGTCGATATCACCGTTAAGGGCAAGGTAAATTCCTGCCATGATCTTTTCGGCTCCGCCCATCAGATCACCAACATCCTTGAAATCAAGTAGTCTTACCTGTGGTACACACATATCGACTTTTGTTCCTATCATCTGCGCAAGCGCCGTCGTGGCATTACCTGCACCAATATTACCCAGTTCCTTAAGTACATCAAAATACTGGCTGGATAAATTGTCCAGATTCATCTCTCCCATATTACGTCCTCCGCTTAACTTGCATTAGATGTTTTTTCTTTTACTTCTTTCTCGGAAACAACGGCATCAAGATCGAGGATTGAAACCAATCCACCGTCATAGTGTCCTACACCGCTGACAAATGTGGCATTGGCTTTGCCCTTCTTGTCATCGTAACGAACCTTTTCAATATTCTTGGAATCAAGTGTAAGAACCTGATTAACCTGATCTACGATAATTCCTACAAGATCGCCGGCCTCTGTCTTAAGAATAATGATACGGCTCTTGTCAGTGATCACATCCTCTTCAAGTCCCATCTTCATACGAATACTCATAACGGGAACGATCTCGCCTCGGATATTGATAACACCTTTAAGGAAATCATCAACCTTAGGCACGCGGGTGATCTGCTGCATTCTAACAATATTGTCTATGAATTTGATATTGATTCCGTAGAACTCATCATCAATCTTAATAACTATATACTGAATAAGTTCTCCAACATCAGTAGTCTCTCTAAGTTCATTCATATCGATTCATCCTTTCCTCGTAATATCAAACTACGATCAGAAAATTGAATTAGTATCAAGAATAAGAGCTATCTCACCATCACCAAGGATAGTTGCGCCGCTTATAAGCTTGCACTTATTGGTGTACTTGCCGAGCGGCTTGATAACGATCTCTTGCTGACCCATGAGATCATCGATAACAAGTCCGACCTGCTGGTCACCCTTCCTTGCGATAACAACAACCATGTCATCCTCGGGAGCCTTGGTAGATGCTGTGTCAAGAACTTCGTTAAGTCTTACTATAGGAGTAACACTTCCTCTTAAGTTGATAACCTCTCTGTTTTCAACAAGCTTAAGATCTGCGGGAGATACATCCTCAATACTCTGGATAGAATCAAGAGGAATAGCATATTTCTCTTCTCCGACGATGACCATGAGAGCCTGAATGATAGCAAGTGTAAGAGGTAATCTGATAACCCATGTGGATCCTTCTCCAAGTTTGGTCTTAACAGATACTTCACCGGAGAGAGACTCAACCTTTGACTTAACAACGTCAAGTCCTACACCTCTTCCTGAGATCTCGGAAACCTGCTTAGCAGTTGAGAATCCGGGATGGAAAAGAAGTTCAACACACTGTTTATCAGTCAAAAGAGCTGCCTGCTCAGCAGAAACAACACCCTTTTCAATAGCTTTGTTCTTAACGGCCTCAGCATCAATACCGTTACCGTCATCACCAACCTCGATAACAACGCTGTTACCATCCTGGAAAGCGTGTAAGAAGATCTGACCAACTTCAGGCTTGCCTCTTTCTGCACGGACTGCAGCAGGCTCAATACCATGATCGGCACTGTTTCTGATAAGATGCATCAAAGGATCACCGATCTCATCAACCACAGTTCTATCCATCTCGGTATCTTCACCGGTCATTGTAAGTTCCATCTTCTTGCCGAGAGTCTTGTTAAGGTCTCTGATCATACGAGGGAATTTCTGGAGAACGCTCTCAATAGGAACCATTCGAACTTTCATGACTGATTCATGAAGGTTGGTCGTAACGCTCTCAAGATATTCAATCTGTTCATTTACATTTCCGTTACTTACGCCTGAAGAATTGGCAGCGGATATAAGTGAGTTCTTAGCAATGATAAGCTCACTTACAAGGTTCATAAGAACATCGAGTTTTTCGATATCTACACGAACTGTTCTGTTAACCACAGGCTTGCCGACAGGTTTTTTAGCGCCGCCGGCTGCAGGTGCGGGAGCAGGTGTATTAACTGCTGCGGGAGCAGGTGAACTTGCAGAAGGTGCTGCTGCAGGTGAAGGCTCAGAAGAAGCTTCTTCTTTGTCATCTGTGCCTTTTGCTCCGTTGATATCGAAATCACCGATATCACAACCCTCAACCTCTGAAACGGATTTAACTATTTCTTCAATCTTTTCTTTAGGCTCATCAGAAATAAGAACGAGACTGAAAGAAAAGTCGAATTTCTCATCTTCTATATCCTGTGTATTAGGCTCGGATACGACGATCTCGCCGACATCTTCAAGTCCCTTGAATACAAGGAAGCCTCTTGCAGCCTTCAAAATACAGGATTCCATGATATGTACGGTGATACCGTAAACATTTTTACCCTGATTCTTTGCTTCTTCAAGTGTTGATCTTGCAGAAGAATCAAGACGTATAGCTCTGTAATCAGATGCGGGATCGGAACCGGGTTCGGCAACATCCTGTGCGGGAGCATCCGAAGGAGCTGAATCTGCAGCGGGAGCAGCATCACCTGATCCTCCGAGAGTACCGTTTCTGATATCTCCGAGAGCTTTTATAATGTTCTGGTGTTCCTCCGTACCTTCGTCCTGATTCTCGGTAATGTTGTCCACATAACCCTGAATCGCATCAAGACACTGAAGCAAGATATCGATCATCTCAGATTTGATCTTGATCTTGCCGGCACGAACGTCAGAGAAAACATCCTCCATGTCATGCGTAAGGTTCTGCATTCTTGTATAGCCCATAGTTCCGGCCATACCCTTCATGGAGTGAGCGGATCTGAATATCTCATTGATACAATCCTCATTCTCAGGATCCTGCTCAAGAGTCATAATGTTATCGTTGAGTGACTGAAGGTGCTCCTTTGCTTCGTCAAGAAAGACACTTAGATACTGGGAAACATCCATAACCTATTTACCTCCGTTAAAAGTGATAGTTACAAAAGTATAATCTAATTATCGCATACTTTTGTGCATTTTATCGGCTTTTTGAACGGGGTAAATTAAAACTTTTATAAACGGAAGCTAAAAAGAATATTAACCCTAGTTCACGCCGACATTCATTATGATTTCCTGGGCTACGTCATCAAGTTTTACGACCTGATCGACGAGTCCGGCAACAGCTACTGCTTTGGGCATTCCGTAAACGGTACAGGTACTTTCCTCCTGTCCGATCACGTGAACTTTTTTCTTGGATTTTAGATTCTTGATCCCTTCCGTGCCGTCGGCTCCCATTCCTGTGAGAACCACACAGCATACTTCGTCGTAATCCGAATCCATCAGTGATTCATACATAAAGTTGGCGCAAGGTCTTACGCCTTCTCTTGTGGGTCCGTCCACATAATGTATGACACTTCTTGGACCGTTTTTAACTATATGCATATGTTTACCGCCTCTTGAAATATAGACGGTACCAACTTCCAAAACATCTCCTTCGGCAGCTTCCTTTACTCTTACTTCTGAAAGAGAGTCAAGTCTTTCGGCAAGTGATGCCGTAAAGCCTTCAGGCATATGCTGCACCAATACGATCGGTGTCTTTATATTCTTTGGAAGTTTGGGTATTACGCTCTGAAGTGCACGAGGTCCACCGGTTGAGCTTGCGATGGCAACGATTCTGTTACCGGTGATCTTTGAGGCTGATTTAGTAACCAGTTCAACGACCTTGCGTGATTCCTTGACCTCTTCAAACGAGAATACCTTGTTTGTGATAGGTGCTCTACTGTCTGCGACAGCCGCAAGTGTATCTATGAAATGTTTACTGAATTCATCGCCTTTACATTCAGATGCTCTGTCAGGTTTGTGTACAAAGTCTAAGGCTCCGAGGTCAAGACAGTCGAGTGTGACCTTCGCACCTTCTTTGGTATCGGTGCTGGCCATCATGATCTTAGCCTTGATTCCAAGCTTATTGAGCTCTTTTAGCATCGTGATTCCGTCCATTCTGGGCATGTTAATATCAAGTACTACGGCATCATACGAATTTTTCTTAAGAAGCTCAAGTCCTTCGACTCCGTCACGGGCCTTGTCAGCCACCTGGAATCTTGAATCTGAATTAATGATATCACTAAGAACCGTTCTCATGAGTGCAGAGTCATCAATTAACAAAATTTTTTTCATAATTATGTTTGCTTCTTTCTGATTTTTCGTTCTTCTTCGAAGATAAAATGGATAATATCTTCTCTGGAAGTCTCATCAATATAAACATATTGGATACGATGTTCAAAAAGTCCCGGTCTGTTTTCAAGTTCTTGAACCTTCAGGATACTGCAAATCATCTCATATTCTTTATCATTTACGTTTCCGGGTAAACGATATGAGCAATAGATCATACTGCCTTCATCATATTTGAAGTTGGATACAAACCTAAGTCCGCCTCCGCTTATATCTACTACCACGCTTCTCTGAAGCTGCTTTTTGTCGTTACTTACTAGGAAACTGCGATTATTTTCAAACGCCTCAAGCTCTTCCTTGGAGCAAAGCCTTGATTTGAGCTCTAACGCGCAACTGAATCTGTAATACTCTCGTCTTTGAAGCTTCTGAAGCTGGCTCGTCAGATCAAGTACAAGAATATACATGTTGTCGCTTCTGTATCTGTCTACAATCCTCGAATAGCACTGGAAAAGTCCCCTTGGACTGTAGAAGCAAAGACTGTATTCTCCGTCGACGGGAAGAAGGACGAGTTTACCTTTTTCGTAAGGCATCAGAACCTCGATCCTGTCATCCGAAGTGACGTCCATTATTTTACTCATGTAGATATGCCTTGTCCGCATATCCTCGTCCATCCAGATCTTTCCGGTGGCCTTTAATTCAACCCTGTTTCCGGGTGAAATGTAATCCGTAAGCATAAATGCCTGTAATCTCCATTCTGAATTCTATTATGTAAAAAAGTTAGTTTATCACCTTAGCTTCTGTTGCTGCTCCCTGAGTGCTGGATAGCTTTCTTCCTGTAATGATATGTGAAAAGAAAGCAGCCATACCTCTTTGCTTTACTTCAGCATATTCTCCGGGATTCATGAGCTGATTTGCAATATTCTCAAATGCTTTAACCGATTTGGCATTGGGATATTGCAAAGAAACCGGCGATTGCTGCATAACACTTCTGGCAAGATACTGATCCTGCGGGATTGCACCCATATATGTCAGCGGAAGCTTTAAATACCTGGCAACTACAGCATTAAGCTTATTAAATAGCTGTTGCCCTTCATCGTCCGAAGATACTCTGTTCGATACAACTTTTACTTTGGTATTCTCTCTTGAAAACCTCGGAGATTGATTAAGTGCTTTTAAAAGAGAATACGAATCCGTTATCGATGTCGGCTCCGGCGTTGTAACTACGATGATCTCTCCGCTTGCCACAAGAAATTCCATTACTGCATCGGAAATACCGGCTCCGGTATCTATTATTATTATATCAGCTATAGCGTCCAACTCGGCAAGATTAACGATAATATACACAAGATAATCTCTGCTTAGGTTATACATACCGGAAATACCTGAACCTCCGGATATAAATCCTACTCCTTCAGGTCCCCAAGTAATGATATCCTTGATGTTCTTACCTTGATAAATAAGATCGCAGAGATTATGCTTAGGAACCGTGCCGAACATGATCTCTATATTAGCAAGCCCAAAGTCCGCATCGAGTATGATGACTCTTTTGCCCATCTTACGAAACTGAACTGCGAGATTTATGGAAACATTGGATTTACCAACGCCACCCTTACCGCTTGTGACGGTAATTATCCTCGCCAATGGCCTCTGGGGTTTATTGGAATTTTTTATGATATTTCTTAATTGCTGCGCCTGATCCATAATGCTTTCCCCGAATTTTCTTTGGTTAACTCTTTCCTCCCAGAAGGTTCTTGACGATCCTTTGAGCATCAAATACAGCTATATCATCAGGAACGTTCTGACCGTTTGTGATATATGCGATCGGTGCGCCAGTGTGCATCCTTATATTGTAAAGATTGCCCTTTGCACCGGTTTCATCCATCTTGGTAAAGATAAGCTTATAAGCAACCATCTCCGAATAAGCATCTGCAATCTCAATAAGATCGCGATACTTGGTAGTTGCTGATAAAACAAGGAAATTCTCACACTCCATGACATCTTCGAGGCATCTTATAAAGCTCTCGACATCCTTCTTGAGCTCTTCGTTCTTGAGAGAATGTCCTGCTGTGTCGACCATGATATAGTCATAGTCCTTGAAATCCTCGGCTGCCTGCTTCATTTCTTCAACCGAATAGATAACTCTGAAAGGTATCTCAAGGATCGATGCATATGTGCGAAGCTGTTCCGCGGCAGCGATCCTGTATGTATCTACAGTCAAAAGAGCTACCTTCTTCTTTTTGGTAACACTCAGTTCGGACGCAAGCTTTGCTATCGTAGTAGTCTTTCCGACACCTGTTGGTCCGATGAATATCTCGGCTCTAGGACCCTCTTTTTCGGTATCAATGGGTTCAGACTTACCGAATTTAAGGACCATCTTTTGATATACGTTTGCAAGCGCAAAATCAAAAGGAAGTCCGGGCTTGCTGACCTTTTCAACCTCGTCCGTAAGCTGATTTACGTAGATCTCATCAACTTCATTTTCTATAAGAGTATTATATAACAATTTGATAAAAGAGAGTGTCTCCTCGGATATGTCGTTGCCGTCTGCATTGATCTGAGACTTCTTGTTATCTGATGCAGTCTTCTTTTCCTCGGAAGGCTCTTCCTTCTCGTTCTTAAGGATATTCTTTTCAAGAAGAGAACTCAGATTATCGAGCTTTTCCTCGATAGCACTGTTATCTTCTTTTATCTCACGAACTTTGGTCGCTGTAGCCGTTGCAGAAACAACGGTATCGCGCTGAGCGATATCACGCGATGTACTTTTTTGCGGAGAATATGTCTTTACGACCGGTTTCTCCTGCTCCTCCTCAAGCGCAACAGTCACTTCGATCTTCTGACTCTGAAAAAGAGATAAGATCCCTTTCTTTTTAAGAGGTCTGACATTCATCACTACGATGTTCGGTCCGAGCTCTTTTTTTGCCTCCTCAACTGCTTCGCTTTCAGTTTTTCCAACATACTTTTTGATAATCATATTATGCCGTTACCATCCCCACAGATTGTAATTCAATGTTTGCCTCAACTTCGTTATAAGAAATCACCACAAGATCCTTGTAGTAATCTTCCGTCATCTTCTTAAAATACATGCGCACAATAGGTGACGCCATGATAATAGCTTGTTTGCCGGCATCCTCAAGCTTCTTAACCTGCTCGCCGACAGATGCGAGAATAGACTTTGTCCGAGCCGGATCGAGTGTAAGATAAGCACCTGTTTCTGTCTGCTTTACACTGTTCATGATCTCCTGCTCGATCTTGGGATCAAGCGTCACGACGCTTGTAGTCTCTCCCGGCATAAAGAACTTGTTTGATATCGCCCTCTTAAGACTCTGACGAACATATTCCGTAAGGATATCGGGATCGTGTGTTGAGGGTGCAAAATCAGCAAGCGTCTCAAAAATAGTTACAAGATCTCTGATAGATATGCCTTCTTTAAGGAGATTCTGAAGTACCTTCTCGATCTCACCAAGGCTCATAAGCTTAGGAACAAGCTCTTCAACAAGAGCAGCATTGCTCTCCTTGAGATTATCGATAAGATTCTGAACATCCTGTCTGGTCATAAGCTCAGAAATATGCTCTCTGATAATCTCAGTTAAGTGCGTAGCGATAATAGACGGCGGATCGACTACGGTGTAGCCAAGACTCTCCGCCCTTTCTCTCTGGCCCTCCGTGATCCATATTGCAGGAAGGTGGAAGGAAGGCTCAAATGTAGGAATACCGGTGATCTCATCTTCTACGTGACCGGGATTCATGGCCATGTAGTGGTCAAAAAGGATTTCTCCGTCACTCACCTGTATACCTTTAATTTTAATGATATATTGATTAGGATTCAACTGAATATTATCTCGAAGACGAATAATCGGCACAACGGTACCAAGTTCCAAGGCTACCTGTCGTCTGATCATAACAACTCGGTCAAGAAGATCTCCGCCCTGATTAACATCGGCGAGCGGAATGATTCCGTAACCAAACTCAAGCTCGATAGGATCAACCTGAAGCAAGCTAGTGACATTTTCAGGCTGCCTGATCTCTTCGGCCTGCTGTTCTTCGGGAGTCGCAACCTCTCCTTCCGTAGCAACCTCTTCAATTGTCTGGCTTGTAACTCTTCCAAGGAAGATAAAGCCGGCGCCAAACGTAACATAAAGGATAGTCGGCAAAGGTGAAAGGATACCGAGTCCTGCGATAACACCACCTACAAGATACAAAGTCTTGGGCATACCAAACAATTGATTGATGAGCACATGACCAAAGTCCGCTTCCTTCGAACCCTTGGTAACAAGAATACCTGTAGACATAGAAATCATGAGTGAAGGAATAGAACTTACAAGACCATCACCCATGGTAAGTATTGAATATGTATTAATGGCAGTATTTACATCCATGCCCATTCTGATAACGCCCATAGCGATACCGCCAAGGAGGTTGACCGCAGTGATGATAAGACCCGCAGTTGCATCTCCCTTAACGTACTTGGTAGCACCGTCCATGGCTCCGAAAAAGCTTGCTTCATCTTGGATCTTCTGTCTTCTGTTCTTGGCCTCTTCATCTGAGATGGCACCGGTATTAAGATCCGCATCAATAGCCATCTGCTTACCGGGCATAGCATCCAATGTGAAACGAGCCGATACTTCAGCTACACGCTCTGAACCTTTGTTGATGACCATGAGCTGAACGATGATAAGAATGATATAGATAATAGCTCCGACGATAAGGTCACCGCCGCCGACGAAGGAACCGAATACTTCAATAACCTTACCTGCACTTCCCTGTGTAAGGATAAGTCTTGTCGACGACACGTTCAGAGCAATTCTGAATATGGTCGTGAAAAGAAGTATCGTAGGGAAGAAAGACATATCGAGAACGTCCTGGGCAAACATAGCGGTAAACATGATCACAAAGGACATTGACATATCAAAAGCAAGCAGTATGTCCAAGATAGTATCGGAAAGAGGAATGATGAGCATTACTACAGCTGCGACGATATAGAGCGCAAGACCGTAGTCATATACTCTGTTCATCAGCTTTTTGGTATCCATGCTTCATCCTCCTTTCCGTAAAATTTTCGTTTGAACAATTATTTATATCAGATCTTGCCTTTTAGGTGATATACATAAGCAAGAACTTCGGCAACAGCCTTATATAACTCAGGCGGGACCATCTCTCCGACTTCGACGTTTGTATAAAGCATACGAGCCAAAGGCTTATTTTCAACGATCTCAACGTCGTTCTCTTTAGCAAGCTCTTTTATCTTCTGCGCAACATAGTCCGCACCCTTAGCAACAACAATCGGTGCATCGGCCTCTTCGGCATCATATTTGATGGCAACAGCAAAATGCGTCGGGTTCGTGATAACGACATCAGCCTGCGGGATAGAATGCATCATACGTCTTCTCGATGCTTCCATCATCCTACGCTTCTGCGCTGACTTAACCTCGGGACTTCCTTCTGAATTCTTGAATTCGTCCTTTACTTCCTGCTTGGTCATCATCATATCTTTTCTAAATTTGCGCTTCTGATAGATGAGATCCGCAAAAGCAATGACCATATATGCAACAGCAACCCTTGTTCCGAGATCAAAGATCAGATTACCCATCAATCCGATCGCGCTCTTTAAAGGAATATCGTACAAAAGAAACAGCGATTCGGTCCTTGCTTTAAAGAATGTATAGATGACAATGGCCATAAGTCCAAGTTTGAGTAATGACTTGGCGAGCTCAAAGAGCTTTCTTGTTGAAAAGATCTTTTTCATGCCCGATACGGGATTTAATTTGGAGAGCTTTGGCTGCAACGGCTTAGTAGTTGGCTTATAACCAACCTGAACATAGTCGCAGATAAAAGCCACCAAAAATCCTATACCGAAAAAAGGCGCACATAAGATCAAAAGCTGCAGCATCGCATTTCTTACGATAGCACTGAGCGTTGCAACGGGAATGAATCCGTCATAAGTCCTTGCCACATTTGGGATGTCATTATAAACTCGCTCAAACATCCTATGGAAATTAGTACCCATTATCGAGTAAAAGAGCCTTAAAATAATAAAAAGTGCAAGCAAACTAAAGGCTGTCGCAATCTCTTGGCTCTTTGCGACCTGGCCTTCTTTTCTTGCATCATCAAGCTTCTTCGCCGTAGGCTCTTCGGTCTTTTCCGCACCGTTTGCGTCCTCGGCAAAAAACTGAAGATCATATGCGATTAAGAGCGGCTCGTAATCCGGAATATCAGCCGCTTTGCATACTGTAAACAAAGTTATGCATCAGCTCCTTCATGTTTATAAAAATGAAATTGGAAGCATCTCCAAGCATTGAAACCGTTATAAACATGACCATAAGACCGATAACGATCTTGATCTGAATACCGACCGAGAACATGTTCATCTGCGGCGATACCTTAGCAAGGACACCCAAAACAACATTAGTTATAAACGTAATGATGAAAATAGGTAGAGCTATTCTAAAACCGATAACAATGTAGTCCCTAAGAAACAGCACGATGGAATTGAGCATCCTATCCGTGTGTATGACCGCACCGTTTATCGGTATCAGAGTAAAAGTATCAACAAGGGCGCTTAAAATAAAACGATACATACCCGATAACAAAAGAGCTACCGTAAGCACCTGGGAATACAGCGATCCGGTTATAGTAACCTGCTGATTAGTTGCCGGATCAAAAAGATTGACCATCGAAAGGCCGATCTGCATATCAACGATCTGACCCGCGAAATTAACTATCATCTCGCAAAGCTGAACGGCATATCCAACCAGAAAGCCTGTCACAACTTCTTTTAACACGATCACAGTGTATCCGATTATCGTGTTGTAATTAGGCGCATAAAACGGAACCGCACCGTAAACAAGTATCGAAAGCATGATCCCGAAACCCACCTTAACAAGGTTCGGAGTCTGTCTGCCTCCAAAGAACGGACATACAAATATAAAGCTTGTAATCCTTGTAAGTATCAAAAGAAAAACTTCAAGGTCGCCGTAGCTAAAAGAATAATCGATCATCTGCTTATCCTATCATCTAGCGAACATATTGCGAAAAATCAGACCAAAGATTAGTAATATATCCGGAAAGCTCAGTGAGCATCCAGTTACCGATCAACATGATCATGACAAATACGCCTATTACCTTAGGTACAAAGGTAAGCGTCTGCTCCTGGATCGAAGTAACGGTCTGGAAAATCGAAATTACAAGACCGATTATCATTGAAGTAAGAAGTACCGGAAGAGACATCTTGATAACAAGAAAAAGTGCTCCGTTGATAATGGTATTAATATCCGACATTGTGATCATTTAAGTCTCCTCCTTTCCAAACAATAGTGCTAATAAAACGACTTAACCAGGTTACCTATGATAAGACTCCAACCGTCTGCAAGAACAAACAAAAGGATCTTAAACGGCATAGAAATGGTTGTGGGCGGTAACATCATCATACCCATACTCATAAGTACCGAAGCCACGACCATATCAATAACAATAAACGGTACATATATCAGGAAGCCTATGATAAAGGCTGTTCTAAGCTCACTTACAATAAAACTCGGGATAAGAACAACATTGGGTATACTCTCAAGCTCTCCGTCCCATTCAATATGGTCGATCTCCATAAACAGCTTAACGTCCTTGGTCTGAGTCTGTCCGTACATAAACTCTCTGAAAGGACCCATGGCTTTATCTATGAACTCCTTCTGATCCATCTCCGCATTCTCAAAAGGTATTACCGCTTCGTTATATACCTCTGTGAGAGTCGGCTGCATGATAAACAAAGTCATAAACAAAGCAATACCGATCATTACGATATTAGGCGGAGACGTCTGCGTACCGATCGCCGTTCTCGTGAAATGAAGCGCGATAACGATTCTTGTAAATGAGGTCATCATTACAAGAAGTGTCGGCGCAAGCGAAAGCAGCGTCAGAGTTATAAGTATCCTCAAGGCGCCGTTAAGTGAACCGTTACCATTGTCGTATGTAACCGTAACGGTATTGGCTATATTCAATTTCTTTAGATCATCAGGATCTTCAGAAGTACCGGGATCAGTGATATTGGTTCTCTCATGCTGTGTTCCGGTAAGATTGGAATCTCTGTCGGTCGTAGGGTCCGTCGGCGTAGTGCTATCGACAACATTGGCCGTAGCATGCGCATTTAAAGGAATTGCCATACCGAGGAAACCAGACATGCACAGAGTAAGAGTGACACAAAGAAGGCATTTTTTGAATTGTGCCATAAGATATTTATTGTTTTTTATATCTCCCCACTTAATTCTCATAATTACTTCTTAATCTCGCCCTTTATTTTTTCAAGAACATCTTTAAAGCTCATATTATTTTCAGGTTCCTCTTTTATCAAAAGAGAATCCTTCGAAACTTCGCACAAAGCGGTGATCTCGTCTTTACCGACACCGATGGCCATATATTTGTCGCCTATTCTGACGATCTGAACATATTTGGTTGCAGATATCCTTGAAGTCTCGATAACTTCAATATTGCACCCTATGCTCTTTGTCTTTTGATACCCTGCCATCCACTTGGTCACATAATATGTAAGTGCCAAGATTCCGACAAAGATAATGAGTATCACGATAAATTGTAAATATGAATCACCGGACATACCGCTTTCTCCGAAAATTATTACTGAACAATCTCTGTAACTCTGACACCAAAGCTCTCTTCAATAACTACAACTTCGCCCTTGGCAACAAACTTACCGTTTACAAGAACATCTACCGGTTCGCCGGCAACCTTATCAAGCTCAATGATCGTACCGGGCGCAAAATCAAGGATATCCGAAATAGGCTTAGCAGTTCTTCCGAGCTCAACCGTAACTTCCAAGGGAACATCTTTGATGATACCGATATTCTCTCCGCCCGCCATGATCGTAGTTCCGCCTGCAAAAGTCTGGAACTGTGCGGGTTGAATATTCATATTCATCATCTGAGGAGCCATCTGCATCTGAGGCATAGGCATACCCATCTGAGGCATTCCCATCTGAGGCATAGGCTGAGGTGCACCCATCTGTGAAGGATCCGGAGCTGCAGGTGCAGGTGCCGGAGCGGGCGCGGGAGCAGGTGCAGGTGCCGGAGCAGCTTCTGCTTCAGCGTTTTGCTCACCGGAAGTCTTATTCTCAGCTGTAATTACAGTATCCTTTAATTCCTTAGCAAATTCTACGGGATAAAGCTGCATAAGTGTGGAATCAACAAGCTCTCCAACCTGCATCTTAAATGATATCTTTACAAAAGTTCCCGTAAGGAAATCAGCGATATCAGACGGATCGTCATTGATCATATCAAGAACGGTCGCTGACGGAGGGCTGATATCAACCTTTTGATTGATCATTGTAGAAAGCGATGTAGCAGCAGCACCCATCATCTGGTTCATTGCTTCGGAAATCGCCGAAAGCTGAAGTTCGCCGATCTCGCCTTCTATATTGGTACCATCTCCTCCCATCATGAGGTCGGTGATGACCATAACATCATGCTCTTTAAGAATGAGGATGTTAGTTCCGTCCAGTCCCTGTGTGTACTTGATCTGAATAAATACACAAGGCCTCTCATAGTTGTTTATTACATTTTCCCAATTAGCAAGCTCAACCTGAGGAGTTGTGATATTAACCTTTTGATTGACCAGGGAATAGAGTGTCGTAGCGGACGAACCCATGCTGATATTGGCCACCTCGCCAATAGCATCTTTTTCCGAATCGGTAAGGAGCGATTCGTCGATATCTCCGCTTCCAACAGCCTGCGCAGAAGCAGCAGGTTCCGGAGCAGCATCCGCAGCGTCTGCAGCGGGAGCATCACCGCCGGCCGATGTATCCATACCGGACAATAAAGCATTTATTTCATCTTGAGATAACATTCCATCCATGCTCCTACTCTTCCTCCTCTCTTACGACCGACGTGATCCTGACGGCGTATTTATCTTTAGTCGTACCGGGTAATGCCGTAAATTTATATAGATTACCGACATATACCTGCATATCTGTATTTACTCTGTTATCAAGTCTTATAATGTCTCCTGCCTGCAGATGAACAAAATCATTTACAGAGACATTGCATCTACCGAGAACTGCCTTAACGGGAACATCCACATGCTTGACCATAGCCTCGATATATTCATCAAAACTCTCGTCCGTGTTCTTCTGCATAGTAGAAAACCAGAACTTGGTATTCAGCTTGTCCATAACACTCTCAAGTGTGAAGTACGGAAGACAGACATTCATAAGTCCTTCTGTATCTCCGATCTTGATGTTGAGAGTTACGATAGCGATCATGTCTGTAGGTGAGATAACCTGAGCAAACTGAGGATTGGTCTCAATCCTCTCCATGACCGGATTGATCGAAACTACATTCTGCCATGGCTCAACCATTAGCTGCATGCAGATAGTAACAAGCTTTTCAATAAGTGGCATCTCAATATCGGTGAACGGACGGGGCCTATCCAAGGTTCCTCCGCTACCTCCAAGCATTCTGTCGATAAAAGAAAAACCTATATTGGCCTGCAACTCCAAAATGATATTCCCCTGTAAAGGTAAGAAGCTTATAACTCCCAAGATTACAGGATTGGAAAGGGCGTTGCTAAACTCCGAATATGTAACGGTCTCAGAATTGGCTACCGTAACCACTACATTCTTTCGAAGATATAAAGGCAATGTGGTGGATAATAATCTTCCGTAGTGTTCGTAGATCATTTCCAAGGTCCTAAGGTGTTCCTTGGAGAACTTGGCAGGTCGTTTAAAGTCGTAATCCTTGACTTTCTTCTCGTCCTGCGCTTGCATTTGATCTACATCAAGTTCACCGCTGTTAAGTGCTGCCAACAGACCATCTATTTCATTTTGTGACAGTACTTCACTCAAATTGGTTCTCCTTCCTCTGACTTAGTAAAACAAGTTCAGATGATAATTAGTTATACAAAACGCTGCTGAATGTCACGTCATAAATAAATGCCGAACCGTAAAGTGTCTGAACACCTTCAAGGATCTCTTCTCTTGCAGTCTGTGTATCAGCCTGAAGCTCTTCCATTGAATATTTGGAAAGAACATTGGTTATCTGAGACTTTACAAGCTCTCTTGTTCCGGCAAGCTGTTCACTTGAACCGTAGTTCGCATAATCAGGGCTTGCGGTATTCATTGAAAATACAACTTCAACAACCATATAATGTGATTTTCCGTCGGCACCGGGCTTAAGATTGATCGTAAGCTTGTCCTGTCCGGTAAAACCAAAGGTTGCTATATTGGCAACTTCAACAACTCCGGAGTTGTCTGCGGAAAAACCTCCGCCTGCTCCTCCACTTGCTTCAAGCTCAAGAGACGCAGCTATATCTGAAATAAGCTTTGCTGTCTGTGAATTGGTTGTCATAACGGAAAGAAGCATAAATCCCGTCATAGCGATATTAACAACCAACAGAGCCAAGATGATGATCGATAATAGATTCTTTTTCATATGGAATTGATCCCCCTCTTTGTTAATATGATGAACTAAGTGGATTATAGATCTTAATCTCTACTCTTCTGTTACGGGCACGTCCTTCATCAGTTGAGTTGTCTGCGATAGGATTATATTCTCCTCGACCCGTATGTATGAGATTGGCCGGGTCAAGATTGGTATTCTCACAAAGATAATAGAATACCGAAAGAGCTCTTCCCGAACTAAGCTCATCATTATTGGAATACTTACCGCCCGAAGTCATTGGAACATTGTCGGTATGACCTTCTATCTCGATCGTTCCTCCGGCGTAAGTTCAAGTATCTGTCCAAGCTTATCAATAACAGGGATGGCATCTTCTTTAAGATAAGTCTTACCTGAATCAAAAAGAATGGAACCCTGGATCGTAAGCTGTACATACTGGCTTGTGTAGTTAAGATCGACGTCATTCTGGATCTGTTCTTCTTCCAGTGCCTTCTCAATCTCTTCGGCAAGCTCCATGGAAGCTTCAAGCTGTTCCTCTTCTGCGGCTTCAAGAAGTGCATCCTCATCCATATCTCCGATGTTAGCCTCTTCCTGATCGGAATCATCTCCGCTCTGCGCAAGACCCATAGAGGTTATATAACTCGAAAGCTCTGTGAGCTGTGAAACACCGTCTCCTATAAGAGCACCTTGACCTATTGCCATTTCACCGCCTTGGAAGATTCCGAATGCGGTACTAAACGAAGCGGCAACCTCTTCGAACTTTGCGGCATCCATGGTTGACATGGAGAACAACAAAACGAAGAAGCACAAAAGAAGATTCATAAGATCGCCGAAGGTCGCGGTCCAGGCCGGTGCGCCGGGTTTTACTTCTTCTGCTTTCTTTGCCATTACTCAGCTCCTCCCTCATTAGAACCACCGCCGTTATCAGCCTCATAAGCTGCTCTGTCAGCGGGTGAAAGGAATGATTTAAGCTTCTCTTCGGTAACACGTGGGTTCTCACCTGCCTGAATGGAAAGGAGACCCTCTATAACGATACTCTTTGACATATACTCTGCATTACTTCTTGCCTTAAGCTTTCCCGATGCAGGGAAGCAGAACCAGTTGGCAAGAACTGAACCGTAAAGTGTTGTGATAAGAGCGGTCGCCATTGAAGGACCGATCTTAGAAGCATCACTCATATCGTTAAGCATGTTAACAAGTCCGATAAGGGTACCGATCATACCCCAGGCAGGACCCTGTGCAGCGATGTCTTCAAACACAGAATAATTACTTTTATGTCTATCCGCCATGGAATCGATTTCAGCCTCAAGGATACTCTTAACAAGCTCCGGTTCAGTACCGTCGACGATAAGCATTACGCCCTTTTTCATGAAAGGATCGTCGAGAGCACCCGCAGCTTCTTCAAGAGCAAGAAGACCTTCTTTTCTGGCTGTATTGGAAAGATCGATGATCTGCTTGATGACACCCTTGGTGTCACTTGCACTCACCTTAAAGATCATAAGATAACTTTTTAAAGCCCCAACATATTCAGGGATACTTCTGGATGCCAGAACCGCCATGTTGGAACCTCCGATCGTAATAAGAACGGAAGGAAGATCCACAAAGTTTCCGACAGTTGAGATTCCACCTGATGTGATAATACCTACCAACATCAGAACAACACCCATTATTACACCGACAATTGACGCAATATCCACAGCATTTACCCCTCATCTGAAAAAAATTTAATGTCCACCGTTGATCTTAGTGTATATCTCTTCAAGCTTCTCTTTTACAAGAAGCTTACGTCCGGTCGTAAGAATGATCACAGTATCCGGATTGGCCTCAACACTTTCTATGGCTGCCGGATTGATAAGTATCTTTCTCGTATCAAGTTTGGTAAGCTCGATGATACTTGTATTCATAGCGCCTTTCGCAATAAAATTTCATTTTTTATGAAATTCCTGAATGGAAATTGAAATTTTATTTCCAGATACATATATTTTACCACTTTTCGCTCTCAAAATCTCGCATTTACGTTTATTCAGAGGGCTGTTTTGAACAAAA
Organism: Butyrivibrio sp.; assembly: GCA_017535785.1. GTDB lineage: Bacteria > Bacillota > Clostridia > Lachnospirales > Lachnospiraceae > Butyrivibrio. The sequence continues at coordinate 23,788 of JAFXTN010000027.1, forward strand.
ATTTCATTTTTGCATAAAAATAATGAAATTTTATTTTATATCTTTGTTATTTCGTGTCCTATTAACGGTTACTTATAAAAAGACATAGTACAACATATTGTGGTATTTTATATATTGTAGCACATTTTTTGGTGTAGTACAGCATTAATTTAAGAAAGAATGTCGCAAACGACATTCTCGTGCCAAGCTAGGATGCCCTGTTACACAAAAAAGTCCCCACCTCCGACAGAAAGGTGGGGACTTTATAACTTTGCCTTATAGTTTAATTATTATCTCTTAAGATTTGTAAGTTCCTCAAGAAGTGTATCAGATACTGTGATGATACGGCTGTTAGCCTGGAATCCACGCTGTGTTGTGATCATCTCAGTAAACTGTGATGAAAGGTCTACGTTTGACATCTCGAGTACGCCGGTATTCATGTAACCACCGTCAGTTGTGATATCCTGGATTGTAGCCTCACCTGAGTTAAGAGTTGAAGCATAGAGGTTATCACCTTCCTTGGAAAGACCTGATGCATTAGCAAACTCAGCTGTTGCGATCTGTCCAAGAAGCTTAGTCTGACCGTTTGAATAGTTAGCAAAGATACGTCCGTCTGTACTTACGTTGACACCGTTCATCTCACCAACTGCACGTCCTGTGTTAAGTGATGAAATATCACCCTTTGTTGCTTTGATTGTTGAAGAACCGTTAGTGTTGTAGTTTGTAAGTGTAGTAAAGTCAACAGAGATTGTATATGCTCTCTCAAGCTCAGCAGCATTGTTGGGAGATGCCTGGAAACCAAATGCCTCAAGTCCGGGATATCCCTGACCGAATGTGATGTTAACCTTAGCATTCTTATCATTGTCTGCTGAAAGGATAGATCCGTCATCAGCGTTGAACTTAAGCTGAATTGTGTGATTACCTGTTGTAAGTGTGATCTGTCCGTATGTTGAAGAACCTGCTGTATTATCAATTGTATATGTTCCGTCAGTTCCGTAAGCTCTTGCCATCTCGTCGGTTATTCCGTATACCTTGCTGAGAACGCCTGCATACTTTCCGCCGGATGCATCTGTTGTGCTGGCCTTTTCAAGAAGATCTGCGATTTTTCCAGTTGTAGGAACATCAACATAAGCTTTGCTTGTCTTATATCTGAACTTACCGTCACCTGTTGATTCGAACATACCCTGTCCGGAATACTCACCTACAAGAGGATTGGCATTTCCGTTCTCGTAATGAGAGATCTTAATGCCGCCTGTCTTCTTATCGATTGACAATGTGTACTCAACACCGTCTGTGAGGCTGCTAACATCAATTCCGAATACGTTGCTGATAAAGTCAGCGTTCATGTTATCTGACGCAGTATCCTTAGTAACTGTTTTCTCAAGCTTATCCTCAGGAACGAAGTATGATTTTCCGTATGTATCTACGCTTGTATATACATATGCGGGAGTTTTTGTTGTAAATGTTGCTGTATTAGGTGATGCACTTACAGCAGCCTTGTTCTCATAAGATACTCCTGCTGAAGGATAATCAGTTGTAACTTCATTAGTAACCTTATAGTTTAAAACAAATCCGGGTGTTCCTGTAATTTCTGTACATATAATATTTATATCTGAAACTCCGGTCAATCCATTAAGTTCACCATCTATAAGACCAAGAATTTGATTTGCTGCTTCGATTGCATCAGAAGTATAGTTTCCATCCGCAGGATCTTCAGCAGCTATAAGGGCAATCTCTTCACGGGTTACTGCTCCGGAAGCAGTTGTGCCCCAACCATTATTAAAAGCTGAACCTAAGTCCGTAAGTCCCTGTGTGTTTAATGTGGAGTCGCCCTGAATTGATTTCGGAGTAGCATCAGTTGTCTGATTCTCTGTCAGTTTTAATTTAAGCTTACCATCGGTATATGTATACTTAAGTTCGCCTGTTCCTGTATATCCATCAATTGCATCAATTAATGAATTACCATTTGCATCTTTGAAGAACTCCATCTGCGCCTTCGCCTCAGGAGTAATTGTATTATCAGCTGAAGCTGTAATATTGGTTGTCTTCTTGTAGATGTTTAATTTTCCGCCTGCAGTCATCTCATATCTGTATTCATCACCGTAAGTCTGATTTATTCCAAAAACATCTGAAAGAAGGTCTGCAGTAAGCTCTTTTGCCTCAGGTGGAACTGCTGTAGGAACCTTATAAGCTACATTTCCGTCAATCTGTGTGTAATACTTAACAGTCTCATTGGGAGTTCTGAAATCAATATTGACAAACTTGGTTGTGTTAAATCCTACATTAGCATCTGATGAATCAGGGCTGGGGAAGTCAGACATTACGCTTCTGATAGTAAGCTCTCCGGTTGAATCGATAGTGTACTGTGCTGTCTCCCATCCTTCCTGGTACTGAGCTTTAATAGCATCATCAGATAAGCCGTATGCATTTGCCAAAAGGTTTGCATAAGGAGAAGATCCTGCTGTCTCTGCAGACATAAGGTTCTTAAGGCTTCCTGTTGCGGGAACATTGTCAAACTTAACATCACCGTCAGCTTTGTTGATCGTGATATGAGCTGAATCTGTTCCTGAAATGATGCTGTAGTTAGGCTCTGTCTTTGAAGGAGCAGATGATCTCTGTGCGCCTTCTGTGTTTCCGAATGTGATCTGGCTCATGAGATCGTATTTATTTTCGTTTTCATTGATAGACTTTCCGTTAGAATCAATGATATCTGTAAGGGTAAGTGCATACATATGCTCGTCTTCAGGCTTTGTATCCTTAAGAACGAACTTACCTGTATAGAGATAACCCTTATTATCATAAAACTCAAGAGTGATTGTCTTTCCGTCATCAGACTGGATGTTTGTATCTCTTGCATCAATATTCTGGCTGAAAAGAGCTGATGTTGTTGAAGCAGGTGCATATGTATAGTTAGCAGCACTCATGATCTGAAGGCTTGTAAGAGTTCCCTTGTTGATTGTGATCTCACCAGTCTCACGATCTTCTTTTGCTGCCCAACCCTGAACGAGATATCCGTTAGACTGCATTGCAAGGTTACCTGCACCATCTACATAGAAAGAACCGTCTCTTGTGTAAAGGTTCTGTGTTCCGTTATTTACAACAAAGAAAGACTCACCTGTGATCATGATATCAAAGGGGTTGTTTGTTGTCTGTGTAGCGCCCTGCGCTGTGATTGCTGTATTGATCGCACCGGATTTAGCTCCGAGACCGATCTGGCGAGCATTTACACCACCCTTAGTCTCAGTTGCGCCTGAAGCTGACTGTGTTGTCTGATACATAAGATCAGAGAAAGTAATAGACTGAGATTTGAAAGATGTTGTGTTAACGTTGGCGATATTGTTACCAATAACGTCCATTTTGGTCTGGTGGGTCTTAAGTCCGGCAACACCGGAATACAAAGATCTCATCATAAGGCAAAGTCCTCCATCATAAATAAAAAGTTATTAAATTGGATTTCGGACGGATGCTTTGTGATATTCAGATGCTTCCTTCTGTCGGTCGGGAAGCTAAGATTTCCTGACGGTATGGCACTTCAGGCTCATTACCGCTTCGGTCCAATCCATTATACTATCACTGCACCGTCTATGTTAGTAAAAACGTTGTTCTTATTTTCTGTCTGATCCATTGCTGTCACTACCGTGTTATTTGGAACATTCACTATAAACGCAAGCTCATCAACAAGAATAAGTGATTCCTTGATGCCTTTCTCTCCGGCCTCTATCTTGCCCTGATTAAGTCTCTGCATCTGTTCCTTGGAAAGCTCGATGTTTCTGTCGTTAAGTCTGTTTACGGCATGCTTAGAAAACTTAAGGTCCTCCGTGCTATAACTTTTATCGGCAGATTCCTTAACTTTATTTAGAACAGATGCAAAAGAATTTTCACCTGCGGGAATATTTTGTTTATTCTTATCATCTTTGGGGAGATTTCCGGTCAAGTACTGGTCTTGAACCTGCCCTATGGATAAGAACTGACGATTATCCATCATCATGGTTTATTCCTCCGCTTTTAAATCATTTTTTCGGCACAGTTCTGTGCGTATCTCCTCTGAGGTCATCGATCTTGTTAACATACAACTGAAGAGCTGACTTATAATCATCTTCAACAACCTGCTTTGTAGCAGAATCAAGTGCCATGTAGTAGCTGTAAAGATTGTCGATCTTCTCACCATGCTCTTCAAGAGTAACATCATCTCCGCTGCTCGGGAGGCTCTTAACGCCCTCTTCAAAACTTCCAAGTGCTTCGTTAAGCTCATCAACTCTCTTTTTGTACTGTGTAAGAGCTGTCACATAATCCTTATCAATGAAGTTCTTGGTCTTATCATCAAGATTATTGTAGTAATCATACATTGTAAGGATCTTTTCGCCGTGCTCACCAAGACTTACAAGATCGAGAGTTGTAGGAAGCGAATCGATGTTTTTCTGAAGATCTTCAACAACCTTCAAAGAATTTACATAGTCGCTGTTAAGCACCTCAGTGACATCGTCAATGCTGTAGTTGTTTCCGTTGATTGAAAGATATGCCTTATTACCGCTGTAGGTAACCATATCAACAACACCCTGGATCTCTGATGTCTTACCCGTTTCAGCATTGACCTGCTTAATGGTAACTGTCTTACCAACCATCTCTGATGCTCTTGAAAGGCTCATGGCATTGGCCATATTATTAAGCTGCTCAACCTGAGTAAATGTCGCATACTGTGAAATATACTCAGTATTGGATGTAGGCTCCATAGGATCCTGATACTTCATCTGAGCTACAAGGATCTTAAGAAAAGAGTCCTTGTCATAGCCTTCAGCGGTGTTCATATCCTTAGAAGCTTTTTTTGTATCAAGATTTTCGATCTTACCATCCTTGATAACGGCACTTACTGGATTAATATTGTTATCTGCCATAATACCCTCTTTCTATAAGCTTAAGCTTATGCACTGAAATCTACGGTATTTCCGTTCATAGCCATCATCTGAGCTTGAAGCTTTTCTTCTTCCTCGAGGCCCTCATCGATATCTTTTATCTCTGAGAGATTGATCCTGCGAAGGCTCTTTTTATTCTTGGGATCTTCTCCCTGAGCTTCCTTCTGGTTTCCACCGTCGAGATTCTGCTCAAATCCGTGGCTTGCAATTGTTACTTCAACGCTTGTGACTTTGATGCCCTTCTCTTCGAACTTCTGCTGCAGCATTACCAGCTGACTCTCAACCGCTTCCTTTACGATCTCGTTCTGTGCTGCAAACTTTGCTACGATTCCGTCCTTGGTGCTTGTAAGATGAACGCTTACGTTACCAAGACTTGCCGGGTGAAGGGAAAGTTCCATTGATGTGACGTCTTCCTTGGCTGTAACGGTGATCTTCTCCGTTATCTGTCTTATAACGTTCTCCATCTGTGCTCTCTGCTCAAACACTTCTGTGTTTATCGCATCAAATTCACCTGTTATAGTGTCCGTGACATTCTTAATGAAGTTATTAAAGAAAGTCTCCGGTGTTGCCTGCTTATTCAGGCTGCCATCATTATTATGTTTGTCTGTTTCATGGGAAATTTCGATGGGCTTAAAGTCGTGATCCACATCCTCTTCATAAGTTACTTTTGCAGTTTCCTTATTCTGAGTTCTAAATAAGACTTCGTTGTCTTCTTCCGGCTCTTCTTCCGTGATCGGAACTGTCAAAGCTTTGGGATCCTTTTCGTTTTCACCCTTTAATTTTTCAGAAAATTCCTCATGAGTAATGCCAATAGCCTCTTTAAAATCTTCCTCAGTCAAGTCGAACTCATTCATAAGCTCGCTTCCCATACTATCTACATCCTCTATGAGGTCCTGCAAAGATGTGTATAGGTCTGAGTCTGTAATAAGATCAAGGGCTGTTTCGTTAGAAGTCGATGTCATAAGCACTTGCTGTATGTTGCTCGGAATAAGCATATCCGCTGCTGTAAGTCCAAGTATCTGCATTGCGTTTATGATATCTTCTTCAGACATTTCAAGCTTTTCTGCCATCTCTGAGATGATCTTTTTGCCATCTTCATTGATAGCTTCCTGCAGCTCTTTTGAAGCCTCCTTGCCATGTACTCCGTTATCCGCTTCCTTAACTACGTCTGTAGTCTCTTCTGTAGTATCTGTGTTAAGGTTTTTCTCGTTCACACCGTTTGTCTTATCGACATTTTCAGGTGCAAAAGAGCTTTCTTTAGACTGTGCGGATACATCCTTTGTATCCTTCTGAAGCTTGCCAAAGTTATTGGCGTTATCATTGGTTTTGGTGTTTAAAACAGTCTCGGAAACCTTTCCCAGGATGTTATCAAAACCGGCGCCTTTTTGGGCTGCTCCCTGTCTAATTTCGGATAATGCGGAAACATTTTCGGCTGCAGTGCTCTGTGCCATGATCGGCATCACGCTGTTTATAGCGGTTGCTGCACTGCTCATTAAATGTCCTCCTTCCGATATTAACTTTTGTGCATAAACATACTTATACACTTTCAGTTTTTATATCGGAGTATTTAATCTAAACTTTAGCAAAAAACCAAACTTTTTTAGGAAAATTATCCGGTGACTCTGGTGGATTTTTTCTCTAAAGCATTAGGCTCGAGAAGCTGTGTAAGTTTAGCTGCATTCGGTTTTTCCATCTGTGCGAGGATATCTCCTCTGTTTTCGACGCTCATCTGAGCCAAAATACGAGCTACAAGCTGGATCTGGTTCTCTGCGACCATCTCATCAAAGATCTTCGCAGCCTGCTTAGCTTTCATTCCGGAATATGTCGTAGCAAAAGCCTTAATGGCAGCCTCGTCGAGGTCACCCTGTTTGATCTCTTTGTAAATGCGCTCAGCATCGTCGGGATTAATAGTCTCATACCACTTTGCATAAGCTTCAGGTGAAGGCGCATTCTCGCCGTTTACCATCTCTTCATAGAACTGCTTACGCTGTTCATAGAACATTTTCTGCTGTGTCTCGAAAGGCTGAAGCCTTGCTACCTCAGTTTCGAGCCTTTCTATAGTTGATGCATAGCTGCTGTTAAGCTCCATTTCATCCTGAAGAGCCTTTTCCAATCTCTTTATATAAGCATTGGCCTGTTCAAGCGTGGTTATAGAATCGGCATCCTCTACCGAGATATCGGTCGTTGCCGAATCAGGAAGAGAAACAACGGTCACATCATCATCTCTAAGAGCCTCATCGGGCAAAATAAGATTAAGATACGGAACATCTTTGATAAGCGGAGCCAAAACATCGGTGCCAAAATTACCTACATTGAGCTTTATAAGGAGTCCCATGATGGCAAGCCAAATAAGAATGATCAGAAAAGTAATGACCAAAGTAGCAAGTCCGCCGGCATCATCACCGCTTAAGTCGGCAGCTCTGTCCGCAAATTCTTTTTCTTTTACTCTTTGCTCTTTTCTCTGCTCACGTAGCTGTTTTCTGTATTCTTTTTTATCAGCCTTAAGCTTGGCTTTTGCCGCTTTTGGATCTTCAAACGGCGGCATCAGTAAATTGGTATCTGCCATGATCAGTTATTCTCCTGTAGTCTCTGCCCGTAAGTAAAACTGCTTCTCTGGTCGTTTTCCTTGGCTTCTTCCTGCTTTTCTTCCTCGAGATATTCGGCATAAGCTCTTTCTCTCAAGGTTTCCTGCATCTTTCTCTCCTGGATGGCACGTGTAAGCTTAACACGCACCTTCTCAACTTCCGCTTCGTGCTGCTGCACGATCTTATACTGCGAAGCGATCATTACATCCATCTGCGCAGTCGCATATTGATTATCCAGAATATCTTGAAGAGGAAGCGTCTCTTTATTTCGAAGCTCCTCCGCTTCAGCAAGATAATTCTCTTTTCTTTGAATATATTCATCCAGAATATCATATTGCTTGTTAAGCTCGGCCTGGGCAGCCGCAAACTCCATTTTGATCTGCCCCTCGGTCTTTTGCTTGATATTCAGGACGCTTTGCATTCTATAGACAAATCTCGCCATAATCTAACACTTTATATAAATCAATCAGCAAAAATGCTTAAAAGCATTTCCCTTATCTGTTCAAAAGAAAATTTCTCATCCGTTTCCTGCATAAGGAACTCGTTTACACGCTCGATCTTGGAAACGGCATAATCAATATTCTTGTTTGCACCTGCTCTGTATGCACCGATATTTATAAGATCCTCGGCGTCATTGTAAGTAGCAAGGACGTTTTTAAGCTTTCCTGCGGCCTTTTTGTGCTCAGGATCCGCGATAGCGGACATACATCTTGAAATACTTGCAAGAACATCGATAGCCGGATAATGGTTCTTTTGCGCAAGCTTTCTGTTAAGAACGATATGTCCGTCCAAAATACCTCTGGCCGTATCCGTTATGGGCTCATTCATATCATCACCGTCTACAAGAACGGTATAAAGACCTGTAATTGAGCCGCTTCTGGATCTGCCTGCTCTCTCAAGGAGCTTGGGCATCTCAGCATATACACTCGGTGGATATCCTCTTGATACCGGAGGTTCTCCGCTGGCAAGTCCTATCTCACGCTGCGCCATAGAGAAACGGGTAAGTGAGTCCATCATAAGGAGCACGTCTTTGCCCTTATCTCTGAAATATTCCGCAATTGAAGTAGCGGTCTTGGCAGCTTTAAGTCTCTCAAGAGCAGGTTTGTCGGAGGTGGCACATACTACTATGGACCTCTTCATACCTTCTTCGCCCATATCTCTCTCGATAAATTCTCTAACTTCCCTTCCACGCTCTCCGATAAGCGCGATAACATTTATATCAGCCTGGGTATTTCTTGCGAACATACCAAGCAGTGTACTTTTTCCTACACCGGAACCGGCAAATATTCCGATACGCTGGCCCTTTCCGACTGTGAGAAGTCCGTCAACAGCCTTAACTCCGAGCGAAAGGACATCAGAAATCGGGTCTCTTGTCATAGGATCCGGCGGCTGGTTCTCAACAGAATAGGCAACACCGCCCTCAAGCGCAGTTCCTTTACCAAAGCTAGTTCCGTCAATCCTTCCAAGTCCATCGAGAGTCTTACCAAGAAGTCCCTCTCCAACGTTAACTCTAAGCGGAGAATCGGTATTCTCAACGATACTACCGTTACCGATACCGCTGGTATTCTCATAAGGCATGAGCTGAACATGATTGTCCTTAAATCCTACAACTTCAGCCATTGCAGGTCTTTCAACATGTTCAGTCGCGGATTCATTGTCTTTTTTCTTGGGATATATAAGACAGATGTCGCCAAGCTTAGCATCGGGACCCGCAGATTCGATAGTAAGACCGATAACGTTGACGACCTTGCCCCTCATGCGATAGAAGGGCGCGTTCTGCATCTTTTTATATTTTGAAAAATCAATAGACGATGTAAGCATAGGCATTTCCTTCTTTTATCTTTTCTTTCTGTCAAAAGAAAGAAGCTTCAGCTTCCTTGATATTTCTTTAAGCTCAACACCAAGACTGCAGTCAAACACACCACTGTCAGACTCGATCATACACTCGTTTTCTTTCAAAAGAGGATCTTCAATGATCTCCATTGTTGTCGTAGGAGAAGTTATGCACGCATCAAGAGTCTCTTTCTGCTCCATTATCTCGTCATAATCATCCGAAGAAACATGAACTATCAGGTCGTTACCCGGCTCAATACGTCCGAGAGTACTCTTTAAAAGATGTAAGATAATGCCCTTATCCTCTCGAAGATCGATGGCGAATACATGCTCATAGATCTGAGTAAGGACATCAACCATCTCGGGTTCAAGCTCATCAACTATCTGCTGGTATTCCTTTTCAAGATCCTGCCTGTGCTCTTCCGCCTCCTGCTTTATTGCTTCGGCTGCGGCAACACCTTCACTGTAACCGGCATTATAGCCTTCAGTGCGGCCCTCTTCTATTGCCTGATTTCTGATATTCTCAGCCTGCGCGTTGGCATTTTCGATGATCATATCAGCCTGCTCCTGAGCCTGCTGAAGCTTAAGATCGATCTCCGCCTGCATAGCCTCCATATCAAATTGAGGGTCAGGAAAAGATGCCACCATGCTCTGATCTTCAGTAAGCTGAGATAGCTGGTCCATATCTATTCCGGGAGTGAATTCATCAGAAGCGCCTTCTTCCTCATAGCCCTCTTCCGAGACCATCTGGGCTCTCTGGCGTTTGATCTCCTGTTCCTGGTATTCTTCTATTTTTTTGTTGGCAAGTTCGTTATTGTCAATTATGCGAGCTTCACCTTGGTCAAAGCTGACATAACCGGCCTTAAAAAGATTAGACAACTAGCTCATCACCTCCGCCTCTGGAGATTACGATCTCGCCGGAATCTTCAAGCTTTCTGATTACATTAACGATCTTCTGCTGAGCCTCTTCAACATCCTTCATACGAACAGGGCCCATGAAATCCATATCCTCACGGATCATAGCTGCAAGACGCTTGGACAGGTTGTTAAAGATAGCATTCTGAACCTGTTCTGTAGCACCCTTACAAGCAAGCGCAAGGTCACTGTTCTCAACTTCACGCAGCACTCTCTGAATAGAACGGTCGTCGAGAAGGAGAACGTCCTCGAATACGAACATCTTCTTTCTGATCTCGTCGGCAAGCTCGGGCTCTTCGATCTCGAGAGTCTCCATGATATGCTTTTCTGTTGCACGATCTACAGTGTTCAAGATCTCTACAACAGCGTCTACGCCACCGATGATGGTGTAATCCTGATTTACCAAAGAAGATAGCTTTGATTCCAACACTTTTTCCACTTCCTTTATGGTATCCGGACTTGTTCTGTCCATGGTCGCAATTCTCTTGGCAACATCAGCCTGCCTGTCGGGAGGAAGTGCCGAAAGAATAAGTGAACTGTGTGAAGGTGACATGTATGACAAAATAAGAGCGATAGTCTGCGGATGCTCGTCCTGAATAAAGGTAAGTATCTGAGACGGCTCGGTCTTTCTGATAAACTCGAACGGCTTAACCTGAAGTGAAGCTGTGAGCTTACTGATAACGTCAAGGGCTTTATCTTCACCGAGGGCTTTTTCAAGAAGCTCTTTAGCGTAGTTGATACCACCTTCCGCAATATACTGCTGTGCAAGGCAGACACCGTAGAACTCTTCGAGGATTGCCTCCTTGATCTGCGAAGTTACGCTTCTTGTATTGGCAATCTCAAGAGTAAGCTCTTCAATCTCCTCTTCCTTGAGATGTTTGAATATGGCGGATGACTTCTCGGGGCCTAAAGCAATGAGAAGTATTGCCGCTTTTTGTGTGCCGGTAAAATCCGCGGTGAGCGGATTGGTTCCCTTCATCCCAGCGTCCATAATTCTACCTCTTGAAATTATATTTGGTAATAAATAACACTATCTGTTAAAACGATCAGCCAAAATCTTCATTCAGCCAGTTGCGAAGAAGTGTCGCAACGGCTTCTGGATTCTCATCAACAAACTTATCGATAAGCCTCTTGGTCTCGGATCCCGTATCGATCTCGATATCCTCAAGAACCTCCTCGGGCTGTGACTCAAGCAAAGACTCAACAGAAAGAGGCTCGGGTTCAGGCTCTTCCTCTGTCTTTCTTGCTGTCCACATGCTTCTGAGGATGATAAATGCAAGGAGTCCGAGAATGATAAGGATCATCACGATCTGAAGTACATCTGTAAGTGTGATCCTCGATCCTGTTCTATCGAAGAATACATACTCGTTATAAGCAGCCATCGCAACGTTCTCAGGGCTGATTCCCGTAGCCTTGGATACAACATTCACCATATCTTCGGGCACTTCAGAAGGAATAGGCTCCTTGTTGGCGATCTTATACTCGTTCCATGTCATGTTCTCGTTCTCGGAAGGATTATAATCTTCCTCTTTCATGACAATATAGTTTATAGCCGTAACTGAGATCGATGAATCCGAATACTTGATCTCGCCCGGCTGATTGGTCCTTGTTGTGATCTTCTCGTTAGGAAGATAATCTCTTGATTCCTCGTTGATATTGGAGCTTGAATTGTTATTATCCTGAGTTACATATGTAGTCTCATCATCGGCATTGGTATCCGTTCCGGGAATACCGCTTATACCGTTGATATTCTCAGCCGTATAGATATCCTCATGACTGAGCACACCCTGAGTCTGATCTTCTGCAGGAGTATATGTGTGATCAACTGTCTCTTCATGAGAAAAATCCATCACAAGATTACTTGCGACCTCTATATCATCGTAAAGCTTGGTCCCAAGTAATACCTTCTTAACTTCATTTTTAACGAGCTGCTCCGCTTTTGCTTTCACAGAGAGCTGAGTGCTTGCCATACCGGAAGTTGTTGTATCTTCGTCTCCGGAAAAGAGCATATTGCCGTTGGTATCAAGTATGACAATATTCTGTGTATTGTCATTGCCGATGGCTTTGGCAACAGCCTTGGCAAGAAATGCTGCGTTATCCTCAGAAAACTCCGCTCCTTCAGCAAGCTCCAAGAGTATGCTGGCTGAAGCCTGCTCTTTATTTCCGATAAGTGTTCCGTCGTTATCGGGAATATGGAGGTTTACGTTTGCACTCTTTATAGCACTGAATTTCTGAATAAAGTCAGATTCAAGTCTACTCTCAAGGTAGAGAACATATTTCTTTTGTTTGTCTGATTCCGTCGTTGAAAAGCTACCGTTTGTGACATTATCGATACTGTATGCGTATGACTGAATATCATTGGCACCGAGCAAAAGATTGGCATTGGCCTGGTCCTTCTTGAGGACTTTGAATTCCAATCCATCGTCGGAAATTTTGTAATTAATGGAGTTTGAATCAAGAAGTTCCTTGATCTCAGAAGCTTCTTTCGTAGAATTGGCGGTAGCCAAAGGAATATATTGTGGCTGATTTAATACGGAAACCGTGATTATAATGGTCAGTAATATAACAGAAGCCGCCCCAACAACGAGTGTTTTCTGTTTAGCAGTAAATTGGTTCCACCAGTCGAGAATTTTCTGCCACAAGGCTTTAAGTCTGTCAGCCATGTATTCTCCCTCCCCAAAAAAACTAAAAATAGATCAGTACAGATCAGATCTGCATCTGAGTAAGCTCTCTGTATGCTGAAAGAGCTCTGTCTCTAATGGCAGTTGTATATTGAAGTGCCATCTGAGCTTTCTGAAGCGCTATCGAAAGATCGTGAGTGTTGTCGGTCTGACCGAGCGCCCATTTGATCTCTTCATTCTCAGCGTCAGATAAATACGCATTGGTTGTATGAATATTTTCTACAGCCTTATCAAAGAAAACGGAAAAAGCCTGCTCGTTTCCCTTTTGGTCGTCTCCGAGCACATTATATACTCTGCTGTTAAGCTTCTCAGCATTTCTGATAACAGGTGACGATACGTTTCTAAGCTGTGAAATATCAAGTGATGCCATATAAATATCCTCCCAAATAAGAAATCATCAAAAACACTTATCAGCCCTGTCCGAGCTCAAGGCCTTTGGTCGCAATATTCTTACTTGCATTGAATGCTGTAGCATTGGCCTCATAAGAACGGCTTGCGTCTATGAGGTTAGTCATCTCGGTAACGGTATTTACATTGGGATAAGTAACATAACCGTTCTCATCAGCATCAGGATGTGAAGGATCATAAACAATGTTCATCTGTGTCCATGTATCATCCTGAACCTTGGTAACCTTAACACCTCTTCCGGAATAATGATCCATCTTTTCATTAAGGATCCTTGAAAAAGGTGTCTGAGAACCCTTCTCGGCGAAAGTAACAACCTTTCTCACATAAGGGCTTCCGTTCTTGGTTCTTGTTGTATTGGCATTGGCGATATTCTCAGAGATTATGTCCATACGGAATCTCTCAGCCGTCATACCTGATGAATTTATATTAAAAGAATCAAATATACTCATACTCTATACCTCCGTTATGAAGACTTAGTAACCATCTGAAGGTTCTTGAACTCAGCGCTAAGGCCCTGCATAAGTCCCTGGTACTTAAGCTGGTTGGCTGCAAGAGTTACATTCTCGGTATCTATATCGACATTATTACCGTCGGTTCTGTATGAAAAATTGGAATAATCATTGATAACTCTGGGCTTAAGGTGTTTTTCCTTAAGATCGGCCACCTTCTGATCCATGGATCTGTACTTGGAATGTCCGAGTGCTCTCTCAAGCTCAGCCTCAAAGTTAAGATCCTGTCTCTTGTATCCCGGAGTGTTAACATTAGCAATATTATTGGCCAGTACTTCATTTCTTGTCCATGAAGCATCTGCCGCTTTGTCCAGCACATTGATGTAATCAAAAACGTTGCTGTTGATCATATCCACCCTCCTCGATACCAAAAAGCGCACTTATAAAAAGATACACTTTTCGTATCATACTTATATTTATAATAGAATTATTTTGAGCAAAATACAAGCAAAATATACTTTATATTGTGCTCTATAAAAAAATAAACTACTAAATATATAAAAAGGATTTATCAAAAACGATAAATCCTTTCATCTAAATCCATCCTGTTATTCGGTTTACATTTCCTGTTTAAGCTTCTTTATCTCAGAGAAAACAACGTCATTGGTAACTTTGATGTATGTTCCCTTCATTCCTGAAGATCTCGATTCTATAACGCCGGCGCTCTCAAACTTACGGAGCGCATTGACGATAACGCTTCTTGTTATGCCGACTCTGTCAGCGATCTTACTAGCAACAAGAACGCCCTCCATTCCGTCAAGCTCATCAAAGATATGGATGATAGCCTGCATTTCGGAAAAAGAAAGAGTGCTGATCGCCGATTTTACAACCGCAAGCTTTCTGTTCTCTTCAGCATTCTCTTCATTGACCGCTCTGAGCATCTCAAGTCCGACAACGGTCGTTCCGTATTCGCAAAGAATGATGTCATCAATATCATACGGAGCCTTGGTCTTATAAATAAATAACGTTCCAAGTCTTTCTCCCGCGATCTCAATGGGAGTGATTATCGCCTGAAACTTTGATGTGTCAATTCCCTCAAAACCCAGCGTCTCAAGATTTACGTTTTCCTTTGTGGAAAGGATCGTAAGAAGTCTCTCGTTAAGCATAGGGTCTATGAATTCTCCGACTGTTGCAGCAAGCATCTTACTAAGCGATTCAACGCCGGCACTCTCGCCGATACCGAGAACCTTACCTTTCTTGCTGATAACAAACATACTCGATGACAAAATGTCGCACAACACTCTGCAGATATCATTGAATACGACCTTTCCGGAATTGCTATTATGTAATAGTTTACCAATCTTACGGGTCTTATCCAAAAGTTGAACACTACTCATTAAAATATCTCCTTTTGTTGTCCAAATAGCGACAATTTATTATATACACTATTGTAATCATATCATAAAAAAATAGGCGCTTCAAACCGCAAAGCGCCTACAATTATGAAAAAAAGCTAAAGTTTTCTAAAAATTCAATCAAATTATCAGTTATTTCTTTTCATCTTCCTTGGAGCAGATAAATCCGCAATCCTGATTGCTGCAAACAAGCTTATTGCTCTTAGCAACCATGAGGCTTCCGCACTTAGGACATTTCTTGTCAACAGGTCTTGCCCATGACATGAAGTCACACTCCGGATTATCGATACATCCGTAGAAAATACGGCCTTTTCTGGTACGCTTCATTACGATGTCTTTGCCGCACTTAGGGCACTTAACACCGATCTTCTCGTAGTAAGGCTTGGTGTTCTTGCACTCAGGGAATCCGGGGCAAGCAAGGAACTTACCGTGAGGTCCGTACTTGATGACGAGGTTTCTTCCGCACATCTCACAGATCTCATCAGTAACCTCATCCTGTACCTGTATCTTCTCCATCTCTTTCTCAGCTGCGCTTACAGCCTCTTCAAGATCAGGGTAGAAATTCTTGATAACGGTCTTCCACTTAACATCACCTTCGGCTATTCCGTCGAGGAGTGCCTCCATGTTGGAAGTGAAGTTAACGTCGACGATTTGAGGGAATGCATCCATCATCATCTTGTTAACAGCCTGTCCGAGCTCTGTTATATAAAGGCTCTTGTTTTCCTTGGTGATATAGTGTCTCGCCATGATTGTTGAGATAGTCGGAGCATAGGTAGATGGTCTTCCTATTCCGAGAGCCTCAAGGTCATGTACGAGTGAAGCCTCTGTGTAATGAGGAGCCGGCTGTGTGAAGTGCTGATCTGACTCAAATGAATCAAATGTAAGCTTGGAATCGGCACTTAGATTGGAACTGATAACGTTCTTCTCGATCTGATCCTCATCATCTGTATATACATTTAAGAATCCGTCAAATACTGTCTTGGATGCAGCAAGTGTGAAACGGTGCTCTCCTGCATCGATCTTAACAGAAGTAGTCTCATACTTGGCAGCAGCCATGCGGCTTGCCATGAATCTTCTCCAGATAAGCTGATAAAGTCTGAACTGATCCCTTGAAAGGAAATACTTGACCTTAACAGGTGTCTTATCGACGTATGTAGGTCTGATGGCTTCGTGCGCATCCTGGATCTTAACATCCTTTTTCTTGGATACGGATCCGTCAGCAAGGTACTTATCTCCGAAGTTATCCTTGATATAAGCATTGGCAGCAGATACTGCTTCATCGGATACTCTGGTCGAATCTGTTCTCAAATATGTGATAAGACCAACGGTTCCTTCACTTCCAAGATCAATTCCTTCATAGAGCTGCTGAGCAACTCTCATAGTCTTCTGAGTAGAGAAATTTAGCGCTTTGGAAGCTTCCTGCTGAAGTGTAGAAGTTGTAAAAGGAAGCGGAGCCTTCTTGGTCCTCTCGCCGGTCTTGATATCGGCAACCTTATAGCTCTTGCCCTTCAAAGAAGCGCAAATAGCATCAAGCTCTTCCTTGTTCTCAATATCCTTCTTCTCATTGCCCTTACCGTAATAATGAGCAACGATGGGTTTCTTCTCTCCCGCAATATCAAGTTTTACATCAAGTGTCCAATATTCCTTAGGAATAAAAGAATCGATCTCTTCTTCTCTGTCTGCGATGATCCTAAGAGCAACTGACTGTACTCTTCCGGCAGAAAGACCTCTTTTGATCTTGGACCACAAAAGCGGAGAAATGCTGTAACCAACCATTCTGTCAAGGACACGCCTTGCCTGCTGGGCATCAACAAGATTCATGTCGATGTCTCTCGGATGTTTCATAGCTTCTTTTACCGCATTTTTGGTGATCTCATTGAATGTGACTCTCTGGATCTTAGCCTCGCCCTCTTTCAACTTAAGAGCTGAGATAAGATGCCAGGAAATAGCTTCTCCTTCACGGTCAGGGTCGGTTGCGAGATACACTTTGTCAGCTTTCTTAACCTGCTTTCTAAGTGCCGCAAGTACGTCTCCTTTCCCGCGGATCGTAATATACTTGGGCTCGAAATCGTGCTCGATATCAACGCCCATCTGACTCCTCGGAAGATCTCTGACATGTCCGTTGCTCGCAGCAACTTCATATCCCGAGCCGAGGAATTTCTTTATAGCCTTAACTTTTGTCGGTGACTCAACAATAAGAAGTGAATTTTTCTTGGTAGTCGGTTTCTTACTTGCCATTACTGTAATACTGCCCCTTCATAAAAATTTTACTCACGTTCTTATTAATATACATTTTTAAACTTTTCGTCAACCCTAAAATTTTTGCACGCTTTAAAGCCCTGCAGCCAAATGATGTCTTGTCTTTTCTTCATACATCATTCTGTCCGCATGATCTATGAAGTCTTTGATCTGCATCTTGCTGTTGCGCTTATAGGTTGCAATACCTGTACTTACGGAAAGATCCATCTCTCCCTTGTTGCTCCATTCGATAAGAGCGACTCTGTCCTTAATGCTGTCAACGCGTTCTTTTAATATCCTCTCATCGGAGATAGATGTAACGACACAGAACTCATCTCCGCCGAATCTTCCAACGACCGCATCATCCTCAAATGTATCTTTCAGGATATTGGCAATAGCGGATAAAACCTCATCTCCCGCTCTGTGTCCGAATCTGTCGTTGATAAGCTTGAAATAATCGATATCGACCATGATAGCCGAAAACGACTTGAACACACTCTCACTGACTGCTTTCTTGAGCGCCTTATCGATACCTCTTCTGTTAACGACGCCTGTAAGATAATCCATATTGACATCGCATCTTTGCACATAGATAAACACTATAAGGAAAGCAAACACAGTTGCCGCATAGGCAAAGTTAATACCGGAAATGATAAACTGAGAGATCACGCCTATTCCAACTATAATAGGAAGCGCAAGCAGCGGTGTTCTGTACACTGATATGATCGCATTCCTGTAATATATGATATAAGCAAGGATACAGAAACAGCTCACAGCATGGAAAAAGAGCCTTACGTAGAAAAACTCCCCTCTGTGGTATCCGGCAAGGTCAAAATAATAGAACCAATTAAGCTTAAAAAATGTGGAAAGTGTGATAACTACAAGATTACTGATAGCATAAACCTTAACGGGCAATATAAAAAAGCCGCTAAGGTCATCAATCAGCTCGTCTTTCTTAACGAAACAATCAATATAGTTGATTGCGAAAAGAAATCCGAAGGGATCAAGTGCGAAGATAACGTATGTGGCAAATTTAGAAAAGCCTGTAAACGAAGTGCCCACAAGCGCTACAATGTCAATAAGAGCAGAGGCAAGTACAAGTACTGCCAAGATTCCTATCAACCTTGTGAAACTAAGATTAGATCTGGATTTTCTATCATTTTCCTGAAAGACAAGAAGCATCATTGCCAAAGAAAACGTGTAGACATTAATTACCAAATCCCCTAAACTAGCCATATTCATACAGTTACCCCACAATCATATGAATATCAAATCAATCCTTCTCCCTAGCTAAATAAACCCATACCCTTTTTTACTACGAAGCGAAAAAAAATTCAAGATGTATTTTTACTTTATGCAAATAAAGCCACCAGACCCCTTGGGGGTCAAGTGGACTTTTTGCCTGATTTATAAAAATTGTATAAACAAAACCGCTTGCTATCTATAATTTCCGCAAAGCCTTATCTGATGCTCTCTTCGATGTTTTCAGACAACCACTTTGCCCATTCTTCCATGCCTTCACCTGTCTTTGCACAGATGGGAATGATCTTAGCCTTAGGATTTCTCATAAGAATGTTCTCTTTGCATTTCTCAAGATCAAAATCAAAATAAGGCATTACGTCAATCTTATTTATAAGAACAACATCGCAGATCGAAAACATAAGCGGATACTTAAGAGGCTTGTCATGTCCCTCGGGAACCGAGAGGATCATTGCGTTCTTGGTGCTTCCCGTATCAAACTCAGCAGGGCAAACAAGATTTCCGACATTCTCAAGAACTGCGAAATCCACATCTTCAACCCCGAGCTCTTTTACGCCCTGTCTTGTCATATCTGCATCAAGATGGCACATTCCGCCTGTATGCAGCTGAATAGACTTTACTCCGCACTCCGCGATCTTGATCGCATCGAGGTCGGAATCAATATCAGCCTCCATTACACCGATCCTGTACTTATCCTTTAAAAGCTCGATCGTTCTTGTAAGAGTTGTTGTCTTTCCGGATCCAGGTGATGACATAAGATTCAAAAGAAAGGTCTTACTCTCTTTAAGCTCCTTTCTAAGCTTATCCGCATCGAGATCGTTGTTGTCCAAAATACTTCTTTTTACTTCTACTACACGTACGTTTCCCATGATGTCTCCTTTTATGAAAATAATTGTCTTTTTCTCTCTATCATCTCATCTATCTGTTCCATGTAGAGCTTGATATCTTTAACATTATCGCATCTCTCTATCCTGCCGTCGTACCCGTAAACTCTTTTGGTCACGGTCCCGGCTCCAAGAGCAACGATAGACTGAACCTCTTCATTTATAAGGATATTGTAGATCCCGGCCTTACCTTTTCTTGCATAGCCAGTATTCTCGTAATTGCCGCTGATGTTTTTCTGACGATACAGATAATAGGGCAAAAGACCCATCTGCTCCGCGCCATCCGATGCTTCCTTCATCATTTTGCTCATTACAAGCGCTTCATCCTCTTCTCCGTGAAGTACGTTGCCTTTCTTTTCGGCATCCGCCTTTCTTTCCATAAGGATCTCCGCGAGCTTGGAACCTCTCTTGATCGCAAGTGAATGAACCGTAAGATCGTCCGGATCTAATTTCTTTATCTCAGACATTGTATATGCAACATCTTCATCCGTTTCACCCGGAAGTCCAAGGATGATATCCATATTGATATTATCAAAGCCCTCTTCCCTTGCCAAGTTAAACGCATCCACAAGCTCTTTTACCGTATGTCTTCTACCTATCAGCTCCAAGGTCTCATCCTTCATGGACTGAGGATTCACCGATATCCTGGTGACACCCATCCTCTTCATGACTTTGAGCTTATCCCGTGTTATGGAATCAGGACGTCCCGATTCTACCGTTAGCTCTTTTACCTTGGAAACATCAAGCTTATCGCAGACATAAGATAAAAGTCTCTCGAGCTGATGAGGCTCAAGCGTTGTAGGCGTTCCGCCTCCGATATAAATGGTATCAAGAGTCTTGTTCTTAAAATTTTCAGCCACATAATCAATCTCTTTTTCAAGGCAGGAAAGATAATCGTCAACTATATTGGAATATGCGCCGATCGGATATGCCGTAAACGAACAATACAGGCATCTTGTCGGACAGAACGGAATGCCGATGTAAAGGCTGTATCCGTTTTCATAATCAATATCCTTAAGAATCTCTTTCTCTCTGTGTGCGATCAGAAGACTAAGCTCTATCTTCTCATCGCTGACAAAATATGTGTCCTTCATGTAGCTACGAACTTCATCGTCAGTGTAGCCTTCATCCAAAAGATTCATCACGATCCTTGTGGGTCTGATTCCGGTGAGATTCCCCCAAGGGAGCTCTTTTCCGGTTTCTTTGGATAAAAGCTTATAAACATTTCTCTTAAGCTCATTCTTATCTACGTTTACATCGATGTTATAGATGATCTCATCACCGGTGGAATCCTCGAACAATCCTGATTCCGACGGGATCACCTTCACATCTTCTTTTGGAAAAAAAGCTTTAAAAAGAGAATGTATATCGTATGAATATTTATCTTCGGAAATAAAAACTTTTATCATCAACAGCACCTTTTTACTAAGAAAAATATACCCAAAAGATTATAACACATAAAAAAGAGCCGTAAATGGCTCTTTTTCAGTGTATATATTATTTAGAAGTTGTAAATCCTTTTACAACCTTCTGATAAGTTTCATTCTGTGCCTTGTCCGAACTTGTCTGTCCGTCGATCACATTGTTAAACTTGCTGTACTGAAGTGAATAGAATGCTGCATAAGAATATGCGCCTTCAGCAGTATCAGGGAAGTTGTACTCAGAATTCTTAACCGAATTAAGCATAACCTTTCTGACATTCTTATAATTATGATTCCACTCATAGAGCATAAAGTTAAGCTGACCATCTAAGCTCTCGGGATCCATTTTATTGCTCTTGCAAAACTTAACAAGCTGAGCATATCTGGTTTCATCCCAAAGGCAGATACCCTTTCTTGTACCATAATTATCATCGGCTACAGCTTTGGGATCGTAACCGGTATCAAATTCAATTGAAGCCATGATACCTGCAATTGCTGCCTTATTCTTGATACCAACTGTATTTACAAGGAAGTTGTAAACATGCTGCTCGTTAGACTCATTCACCTGAACTGATGATTCCTGAGTCGATGAATCCTGTGATGCACTGCTTGCAGCAGGTGCCGCTGCTGTCTGAGCTGAAAGCTCCTTTATTCTTGGATAAAAATAATCTCTCGCTCTTGCACCCTCGTCGTTTCCGTCAAAAGCACATAATACGTACTGGTTGCGAAGATATGTACCAAAGCACTCCGCTCCGTCTGCGCTGTCAGGGAAATTATAATCCTTATTCCAAGGTGTATTATGCATACATCTGTTTACGTTGGTAAAGTCTGTCTCCCACTCGTTCTTGATAAAACGAAGCTGACCTTCAAAGCTCTTCCAGTCAAAATTATTTTTCTCGCAGAACTTCTTAAGCTTCTTTAATCTCTTGCCTGTCCAAAGGCAAAGGCCGTATCTTTCTTCCCCTGTTTCTCCGTCAACTGCGACCATTTCGGGATCAAATTCCGAATCCTGTTCGATGATCGCTGTAATTCCTGCGATCGCTGCATCGTTTTGTATTCCGCATTCATTTTTCATGAAATTATAGATCTGTTCCTCAGGTGTATTTCCGGGCATAGCAGCATATGTCGGAATGCACGATGCTACAATAATCGATAATGCAGCGAAAGTACTGATTACTGCTCTGATAAAATTATTTACTTTCGTACTTTTTAACATACTGTTTCTCCCTTTCATTTTGTATAAGCGTTTTATGTGTTTTATGTGTAATTATCTTCTGTCTTATTTATCTGTCTGTTTTATATTACATTATACTTAACATATTGTCAAATATTTTTAATTTGTATCCTCATCGCAATAAAAAAAGGCTGAAAAACAGCCTTTTTATCGTATAGAAATATTTAAAAAAATGGATTGTATTCTTTCTCGTGACCTATCGTTGTCATTTCACCGTGACCCGGATATACATAAGTCTCATCGGGAAGTACAAACAATCTTTCCTGAACGGATCTTATAAGCTCACTTGTTGAGCTCGTAGGGAAATCGGTCCTTCCGACAGATTCCTCAAAAAGAGTATCTCCACTGATAAGGATATCTGCATCTTCGAAATAGAAACAATATCCTCCGGAAGTATGCCCCGGTGTGGCGATAAGCTTGCAGGAAAGCCCCGCAGCTTCAATGATATCACCGTCTTTATATAAAATATCGGGAGTCACACACATATTCATTCCGTAATAATTGGAAAGATTCAAATGAGGATCCTTGCAGATAGCCTGTTCCTTCTCATAGCATCCGACCTTAGCACCGGTAAGTTCTTTTAATTCTTCCACTCCACCGATGTGATCGAAATGACCATGAGTTAAAAGTATCAGATCGACAACAAAATCTTTTTCGGAAAGATAATCGTAGATATTCTTGCCTTTATCGCCCGGATCGAAGCATATAACATGCTTCTTGCCGTTCTCATCTGTATTTTCGGGATCAAAAACAAAATAAAAGTTGGTAGCAACCATTCCAAGTGTCAGTAATCCGACACTCAATTTCCTTTTTGCCATCAGCCTGTTGTCCTTTCAATGTCAATAACGCTGTCGATCTGTCTGATCTTATCAACGATAGTTCTAAGCTGTTCTCTAGAGCTTACACGGAAGGATGTCTCCATTGTAGCAAGCCCCTGTTTGCTTGTCCTTGTATTCATAGAGATGATATCGATATCTTTCTCCGTAAGAGCTCTTGAAATATCAGCAAGAAGTCCGCTTCTGTTATTAGCGAATATCTTGATCGTAGCAGCGTACTGTCCGCTTCCTGTTGAATCGGACTGCCATCTTGCCTCGATAAGCCTTGTTCTGTCCTCTTCCTGCATCTTGATCACATTGACGCAGTCCTTTCTGTGAATCGATACACCTCTTCCTCTTGTAACAAATCCGCATATCTCATCACCGGGAACGGGATTACAGCACTTAGAAAATCTAACGGCAACATCGTGAACGCCTTTTACTATGATAGCATTGTCAGAACCGGAAACCTGAGGCGTGACATTGGATTCCGCAACAGCTGCAAGGACTTCTTCATCTGTGATATTGCGCTTGTGCTCTTTTTCACCGAGTTCAAGCATCTTATTGATGATCTGTCCTTCCTTAAGTCCGCCGTGTCCGACAGCAGCAAGAACAGCATTCCAGTCATGGAAGCCGTATTTTCTAATAACAATATTCTGGAATTCAGGTTTGGAAATCGCAAAAAGATCTATTCCCTTGCTTCGACAGTACTCAATAAGCAGTTCTCTACCCTTGGCAATATTCTCTTCTTTTAATTCGTGCCTGAACCACTGATTTATCTTATTCTTGGTAGATGTGGCCTTTGCAATGGCAAGCCAGTCTCTGCTCGGGCCTCTTGAATTCTGGCTGGTGATAACCTCAACTCGGTCGCCGTTTTGGATCTTGTAATCGATCGGCACGAGTTTACCGTTAACTTTGGCACCTATCATCTTGTTACCGACAGCACTGTGGACACTGTAAGCAAAATCGATAGGCGTAGAACCTGCGGGCAGGTTTTTAACTTCTCCCGTAGGGGTGAAACAATAAACATCCTCTGAGAAAAGGTTAAGGTCACTCTTAAGGAGATTCATGAACTCCTGGTTGTCAGACATGTCCTGTTGCCATTCCAAGATCTGACGAAGCCAGATAAGCTTCTCTTCTTCTCCGTTTTCGGCCTTTTTACCGTCGGATGCTTCCTTATATTTCCAATGGGCAGCGATACCGTATTCAGCAGCCCTATGCATGTCATAGGTACGTATCTGGATCTCGAAAGGCTGACCGGTCTGTCCGATAAGCGTCGTATGAAGAGACTGATACATATTGGGCTTGGGCATGGCAATATAATCCTTAAACCTTCCCGGAATAGGCTTATACATCTCATGAATGACACCAAGAGCCGCATAACAGTCTTTTACCGTCGCAACAATGATCCTTATAGCAAAAAGATCGTATATCTGATCGAGAGTCTTGTTCTGATTGCGCATCTTCTTATATATACTGAAGAAGTGCTTGACTCTACCGTTGACATCGCCTATTATGCCTGCTTCGGCGATAGCTTTTCTGACATTGGTACAGATATCCTCAACGTATTTCTCTCTCTCGCTCTTTCTGACAGAAACCTTTTCAACAAGGTCATAATATACATCAGGCTTGAGATATTTAAGTGATAAATCATCAAGCTCAACCTTGATACGGCTGATACCAAGTCTTCCCGCAATGGGAGAATAAATATCAAGAGTCTCCTGCGCGATCCTGGACTGTTTCTCAGGAGGCATATGAGCAAGAGTTCTCATATTATGAAGTCTGTCGGCAAGCTTAATAAGGATAACTCGAATATCCTTTGCCATAGCAAGGAACATCTTACGAAGGTTCTGAGCCTGCATGTCAAGCTGTTCCTGAGTCTTATTCGCATTATCCGTAGAAAGCTGCAAAGCAGTAAGTTTGGTAACACCGTCAACAAGTAATGCTACATCCGCGCCAAACTCCTCTTCGATCTCTTCCTTGGTATAAATGGTATCTTCCACTACATCATGGAGAAGACCGGCAGCTATAGTCTCTTTATCCATTTCGAGGTCAGCAAGGATTATGGCAACACAAAGAGGGTGAATGATATACGGTTCACCCGATTTGCGTAACTGGTCCTTGTGAGCTTCAGCCGCCGTCTTATATGCTTTTTCTATGAGTGAAATATCATCGGAAGGATGGTACTTTTTGACCCTCTCGATAAGACCGACATAGAGTTTATCGGGCGACTGAAATTCCTCAATGGCTTCAATTTTTCCGTCATCGAAGTCCTGCGGCATTTACATTACTTCCCTTCGTAGCTTATTGCAGCATCAAGTCTGTACTTACTGATTCTTTCTCTTCCTTTGAGTCCCTTAAGTTCCATGAGAACAAGAACTCCGGCAACCTCTCCGCCAAGCATCTCAACGAGCTTGATCATTGCCTCTATTGTTCCGCCTGTAGCCATGAGGTCATCTACAAGAAGAACCTTCTGGCCGGGCTTGATAGCATCTTTGTGAAGCTCGAGGATTGCCTTGCCATACTCAAGATCGTATTCAACCTCGATAGTCTCGCAAGGAAGCTTACCCTTCTTACGAACGGGAACAAGAGCTTTTCCTCTGTTGTATGCAATGGGTGCGCTAAAGATAAAGCCTCTGGATTCCGCACCAAGAACAACGTCAAAATCCAAATCCTTTACCATGTCCTGCATTTTGTCGATAGCAAGTTTGAATCCGTCGGGATCCTGCAATACTGATGTAATGTCCCTAAACATGATTCCTTCCTCGGGAAAATTAGGAATGGTTCTAACGTAATCTTTCAAATCTTTCATAATGAAAATCCTCTCTACCTTGTGCATTACGCACCGGCAATACAAAATATTATTTCAGCATATTATTATATCACAATATGACTGCATTTGAATAATTATATTTCCAAATTCTCTTGTCAAATGGGCATCCTGAATGTATAATCATTTTTGTGCCACGCTAGGAGCGGTATGCTGGAATAGCGCAGTTGGTAGCGCAACTGATTCGTAATCAGTAGGTCGAGGGTTCAAGTCCCTTTTCCAGCTTTTTATTTGTCAAAAGAAAGAACGGCTTTGCTTTACGCATTGCCGTTCTTTTTGTTTTATTTCTTCTTAGTATTAGACCTTTTATTTGCGCGAGGCTTCTTGGAAATGCTCTTTATCGCTTCTTTTGAAACAATGTTAAAGATGCGCTCTTCCTCGATCTTCGCATACTTTTCTTCTATAGCCTTTTCCTCATTGGCAAGTTCCTCTTCATACTTCTTCTTAAGTTCAGCAAGCAGCCT
This sequence comes from Butyrivibrio sp., assembly GCA_017535785.1. Classification (GTDB taxonomy): domain Bacteria; phylum Bacillota; class Clostridia; order Lachnospirales; family Lachnospiraceae; genus Butyrivibrio. The sequence continues at coordinate 50,109 of JAFXTN010000027.1, forward strand.
CTGTTCTTCTTCACTCTGCTTCTCCTTAAGAGCCGAAAGCTTTTCGTTTCTCTCTTTTTCCTTCTTGAGCTCCTCTTCTTCCTTGATGGATCTAATCTTCTTCTCCTGCTGCGTATAAGGAGTAAACGAGAAGATCGCAAGCGATACGGGCGCAAGCTTTATATTTACAGAGTAGTCTCTGCCGTCCGCCTCTTTTCTCTTGGCTTCGATCTTGCCTTCGTTAAGGAGGCCCGATCCGCCGTAGCTCACATCATCGCTGTTAAAGATCTCATTGTATCTTCCGTCCGTGATGACTCCGATATCATATTCTCTCTCGATTCCCGCCATATTGGCTACGACCAGAAGTATCTCTTTCTCATCGGCACTCTTTCGGACAAAAGAGATCATGCAGTCATCCGCAGCCATATTATTTATCCACTCAAAGCCGCCCTCAACACTGTCGAGCTGATGAAGAGCATCATGTTCTCTGTAAAGAGAATTGAGCTTTGAAAGCATATTTTCAACAAATACGGACTGATCAACCGTAAGCGCATCCGGTTCCATGTAGATGTGCTTCCTTCCGGGATGCACCATCATAAAGCTAAGCGCAAGCCTTAGATTCGCCATCTTCTGATTGGAATCGCCGGGCATAAGATAATACAGGCCTTCAAGACCTTTTTCCAGTTCCTCATGCGTAAAGCTCAAAACAAATCGCTCAGTATAGCTGTAGATTATGCTAAACGTAAGCTCATCGTGATGTCCCGATCTAAAAAGAGGATCGTTTTGCATATAAGACAGGAAATCTCTGGTCCATCCGTTATTCCATTTATAATCAAATCCAAGTCCGCCGTCATCTATGCTGTCAGTGACCTGAGGCCAGCACGCAGTCTCTTTTGTGATCATAAACACGCCGGGATCTGCCTTGTGAACACTGCTCGTAAGCTGCTTAAGAAACTCGAGCGCTTCAAGGTTCTCATTTCCGCCATAGATGTTCGGCATCCACTCGCCGGGCTTTCTGTCGTAGTCAAGGTAAAGGATCCTGGAGATATCAGAGATCCTAAGGCCGTCGACATGATAGATCTCTATCCAGAAAAGAGCATTCGATACAAGGAAGTTCGTGACCTCTTTTCTTCCGTAATCAAAGATGAGATCACCTGACTTGGGATGTATACCTACCCTTGGATCTTCATATTCATATAAGGTCTTTCCGTCAAAATCGCTCAGTCCGCAAGAAGCCTTGGGAAAGAATGTCGGAACCCAGTCAAGAATGACTCTGATACCGTTCTCATGCATAGTATTTACAAAGCCCATGAACTCCTCAGGCTTTCCGTTCGCATCATCAAGCGCAAAGAAATCAAGGATATGATAAAAATGCTCGGGAATATGCTTCATTACAGGCATAAGTTCAACCGTGTCAAAGCCATGATCTTTTACATAGCTTAAGATATCCTGAGTGATCTCTTCGATAGTAGTCTTATACTCGTGCCTCTCTGCAAACGCGTCAAGTGAAAGCTCGCAGATAGAAAGAGCTCCCTCATCCTTATCAAACTTCCTTCTCTCGGCGATCCATTTTTCATCAGTCCATTTAAATGGCGCAAACTTATTTATAACGGATATAACTCCGTTTTCGCCCTTGGACTTTGTTGCGTATGGATCGGGTCTTTTATAGATATGACCGCTTCTTGTCTTAACTTCAAACTGATAGCCGTCATCTACCTTAGCACCGGGAACAAATATCTCGAAGATCCCGATGGGATCAAGTCTGTGCATCTGGCACATCCTGCCGTCCCAATTATTGAAATCTCCTATAACGCTGACTCTGGCAGCAGAAGGAGCCCATACCGCGAACTGCGTGCCGGCAACGCCACCACGCTTCATGGGATGAGCTCCTAATTTTTCATAGATACGGTAATGTATACCGCTTCCGAACTTTATAAAATCCTCTCGGTCCATCTTAGGTCCGAAGGAATATGGATCGATTACAGTTTCTTCATTATCGTTTTCATCTGTGATAATGAATTTGTATCTCAATTTGTCGACATAAGGAACGATAGCTGCAAAAAAGCCGGCTTCATCCGCAAGTTCCATCTCATAAGCCTTCTTGTTATTCTCAACAAGAACACTTACAGATTTGGCATTCGGATAAAAAGCCTGAACAAGATAGTTCGACCCAACCTTGTGTGCTCCGAGGATTCTGTGTGGATCGTCTCCATCAGAATAAATGATCTCCTCAATCTCCGGCCAGTTCATCATCTTGTACAGTCTGTTATTCACTATTGTCCCCTCCAAATAAAAAACAATACTTAAATTGTTGTTATTTAGATAATTGTACCATTAATTTCGTGAATAAATATCCACTTAAGAGTTTAGGCTCGAACCAAGTCGACTTCGGAGGCATAAGCCTCTTCTCATCTGCAACGGCAAAAAGCTCTGAAATAGATGTAGGATACATAGAAAAAGCAAGCTTCATATCTGCATGACATCTGTCTTCAAGTTCTTTGAGCCCTCTGATACCGCCAACAAAATCGATTCTCTTATCCGTTCTCGGATCACCGATTCCAAGGATAGGAGAAAGAACTTCATTCTGAAGAACGGAAACATCAAGTCCGTCAACCGCATCGCTCTTTAATATATCAGAATGAGCAGTAAGTCTGAACCATTCATCATCGATGAAAAGTCCGAATTCTGCTTTCTTTGCAGGCTTTACAGCCTCATTTTCTTTTACGATATCAAACTTCTCTTTGAGCTTTTCAAAGAACTCCTCCTTGGAAAGGCCGTTAAGATCCTTAACTACACGGTTGTAGTCCATGATCATAAGCTCATTGTCAGGGAAAAGAACTGAGAGGAAGTAGTCATACTCCTGCTTACCGCGAACCTTTCCTTCATTCTCTTCTCTTTTCTTAAGTCCGACCTTTACCGCAGATGCGCATCTGTGATGTCCGTCAGCAATATATACGGCATCGATAGTTGCAAAAATACGGCTGATAGTATCAGTCTCTTCCTTGTCATCGATTATCCAAACTCTGGACTTTACATCATCTGCCGATACAAAATCGTAAACAGGTTCATCAACCTCTTTTACCTTGCTGATAAGATCTGAGAGCATCTTGTTCTCTCTGTAGCAAAGGAAAATAGGTCCTGTCTGAGCTTCACATGTATATACATGCTTGATCCTGTCCTCTTCCTTGTCGGCTCTTGTATTTTCGTGCTTCTTGATAACACCGTTTAAATAGTCATCAATCGAAGCGCAGGCAACTATTCCGGTCTGTGTTCTTCCGTTCATTGTCTGCTCATAGATGTAATAGCACTTTTCCTCATCCTGCACGAAAACACCACTCTCCATCTGCTCATGGAGCATGTCATGTGCCTTCTGATAAACTTCGGGAGCGTACATATCCTGGTCTTCAGGGAACTGTGTCTCCGGTCTGTCTATAGCAAGAAATGATCCGGGATTCTCTTTTACGTACTCAAGAGCCTCTTTTCTGCTAAAAACATCATAGGGAAGAGCCGCAACTCTTCCCACTTTTTCTTTTGTCGGTCTGTATGCCTTAAAAGGTCTGATATCCGCCATAATTATGCTTCTTTCTTTACAACTCTGACTCTGATAACACCGTCAACTTTAGTAAGCTTCTTAACAAGATCATCAGTGATCTTATCCTCAAGATCAATAAGTGTATATGCATAATCTCCCTTAGACTTGTTAGTCATATCGGAGATGTTGTAGCCTGCATCACCGAGCGCAGTTGTGAACTGGCTGATCATGTTGGCAACATTCTTATGGAAAATTCCGATTCTGGGACGTGTGCAGATGCCCATGTCGCAGTTAGGATAGTTAACCGAATTATTGATATTACCGTTCTCAAGATAATCCTTAAGCTCAAGAACTGCCTTAACAGCGCAGTTATCCTCAGACTCCTCTGTTGAAGCACCAAGGTGAGGGATAACGATACATCCATCGTGACCTGATGTTGTAGGGTTCGGGAAGTCTGTTACATACTTACGGATCTTGCCTGAGTTGATGCCTGCAAGAACATCAACTTCGTTGCAAAGGATATCTCTTGCAAGGTTGATGATGATAACACCCTTTTTCATCTTAGCGATAGCTTCAGCATTGATCATGCCCTTTGTAGAATCAAGAGCAGGAACGTGAACTGTGATGATATCGCACTTTGAATAAATATCATCAACGTTTGTAACGTGCTTAACGTCTGAAGAAAGTCTCCAAGCAGCATCGATAGAAAGATAAGGATCATATCCGTAAACATCCATACCAAGCTGTCTTGCAGCATTAGCTACTCTTACACCGATAGCTCCAAGACCGATGATACCAAGCTTCTTACCGAAGATCTCAGTTCCGGCGAATTTCTTTTTGGATTTCTCTGTGAGCTTAGCAATATCAGGATCGCCTGCATTAGCCTTAACCCACTCTGTTCCGCCGATGATGTCTCTTGATGCGATGAGCATAGCAGCAAGAACCATCTCCTTAACGCCGTTAGCGTTGGCACCGGGTGTGTTAAATACAACGATACCCTGCTCAGCACACTTATCAAGAGGAATATTGTTAACACCGGCACCAGCTCTTGCGATCGCAAGAAGGTTGTCGGAAAACTCCATCTCAAGCATATTGGCACTTCTTACGAGGATACCTTCTGCATCATCAACATTATCAACTACCTGATACTCATCAGTGAAATTATTAAGACCGATCTTAGCAATCGGGTTCATGCATTTATACTTGTACATTATGAATTCTCCTTCTCAAACTTAGCCATGAATTCTACGAGCTTCTGAACGCCCTCGATAGGCATTGCGTTGTAGATACTTGCTCTCATACCGCCAACAGTTCTGTGTCCCTTAAGGCTTACAAAGCCGGCAGCTGTTGCTTCCTTGATGAACTTAGCATTGAGCTCTTCGCTGTCTGTTACGAAAGGAACGTTCATAAGTGATCTGTCCTCAGGTCTTACTGTGCCCTTGAACATCTTGCTCTGATCGAGATAATCATAAAGAACCTTAGCCTTAGCCTCGTTTCTCTTCTTCATCTCCTCAAGTCCGCCCTGCTTCTTGAGCCACTTGAACACAAGACCGCACATGTAGATGCTCCAGCAGTTAGGTGTGTTGTAAAGTGAACCGTTGTCTGCCTGAGTCTTCCACTTGAGCATTGTAGGTGTGTATGCGGGAACATCATCAGTGATGAGATCTTCTCTGATGATAGCGATAACAAGACCTGCAGGTCCTACGTTCTTCTGAACACCACCGTAGATAACGCCGTACTTTGTTACATCAACGGGCTCTGAAAGGAAGCATGATGAAACGTCAGAAACAAGGATATGTCCCTTAGTATTGGGAAGAGTCTTGAACTTTGTTCCGTAAATTGTGTTATTCTCGCAGATGTAAACATAGTCAGCATCTTCGGGAATATCAAGATCTGAGCAATCAGGAATATATGAGAAAGTCTTATCAGCACTTGAAGCAACCTCAACAGCCTCTCCGTACTTCTGAGCCTCCTGATATGCCTTCTTAGCCCACTGTCCTGTTACGATATATGCAGCCTTGCCGTTCTTCATAAGGTTAAGAGGAACAGCTGCGAACTGCTGGCTTGCGCCACCCTGTAAAAAGAGAACCTTGTAGTTGTCAGGAATATTCATAAGATCTCTGATATCCTGCTCGGCAGTCTGGATAACCTCATCAAAGGTTTTGGATCTGTGGCTCATCTCGTTGATAGACATTCCACATCCGTTGTAATCAAGCATCTCTGCAGCAGCCTGCTTCAATACTTCCTCGGGTAACACTGCCGGTCCGGCAGAAAAATTATAAACTCGTGACACTTTTGTATCCTCCTGTGTTTTTATCCTATTAAAGCATTAAAATACCTCAATAATTTTATTCTATACGCAGAAGAAAAAATGTCAATAACGTCATTCCATAATCTTTGTTATTTTATTTTTTTGAAACCAATTTTTGTAAAAAAATAATCTGCTCTTTCAAGTTAAAAGAGCAGATCTTTTTAATAATATAATATTACAGGAGTGCCTTCTGTAGCGACATTCCACAATTGTTCCACCTGATCCAGAGGACAATTAATACATCCGTGAGAGCCATTAATCCTATAAGTTTCTCCGCCAAATTCGTCCTTAGTTCTCCATGTTGCGTCATGAATTCCGACGCCTTTATTAACACCCAGCCAATAATTTACATAAGAAACATAATCAGTTCCGCGAAGATAAGTATGATATCTTTTATTATATACATTGAAGAGTCCGGCGGGAGTTCCTCTTCCTCTGTTTACATTACCGGTAACTACAGGCATCTGCATGCTGAGCTCACCGTTTACATAGTACGAAAGAAGCTGTTCTCCCATATTAACTTCAATATAAGTATCTCCAAGCTGAGACGGACCGTCGTAAGTTGCAACAGAATCAAAATAAGTAAGCGGCCTGTTCTCCTCGGCAGATATATCTCCCGACTGATACTTATCTCTTATATAAGCAAATTCGCCGTTAACATCATAAAGGTTTCCGTTACCTCTGCTTCCGAGATTTACTAAGATACTGCCCTCATGAGTTTCTCTGTATTTGTCCATCAACCGTGCCGTGCTGTGGCTTCTGGCAAGCTCGTTCAAGGAATCAAATATCTTCTTTTCACTAAGGATCGGATTTCCTGAAGAATCACAGACAAAGCCGTCTATCGCATAAGTCTCTTCTTCTCTGGGAAAAGCCCGCTCATTACCGCCTATGATAAAGAGTCCGCTCGCAGGGTTTGATGAAGATATCTCTTCAAGCCTCGCTTCCTCGATCTCTCCGCTTGTAACGATCCAAGATGAAGCAAGAGCAGGACCAAAGCTTATCTGCTCTCCTCCTATCTCATATGTGATGCCGCAAGACTGAAGCTCTCTGATCTTTTCAAAAAGATCCATCGTAGCCCTCTGCTGTTCTGTGGCCTCAACTTCTATATAACACCCTTCTGTAGACCCGAGGTCTGCAGTATCGATGAGATGAAGCATGCAATGATATACGGTATTTACGATCTTTTCTTTATCAGGGACGTCGGTTATACCATTGATAAGAATATAGCCGTTATCTGCCTTTTCAATGGAAACATCATTGCTTCCGATATCAGAAAAGATCTCCCAGTCATTCACATAGCCCAGAAGCTTATCTTCATCAAGAGTTACTCTTGGTTCAACTTTTACAACGAGATTTTCAAACAGATTATATCCCCAGGCAAAAGGATTCCTGGATTTTATAAAAGAATTGAGTGACTCGGTATAATCCGCCGAAAAATCGACAGAATCCGCACTGATATAAAGCTCGGCTCCGCCGGCGTCAATAACATTGACTCCGGCGTATCCTTGCTTTGAAATAAGTTCTTTATTAACTGTTTCTACACTCTTTCCTGTACAATACACTCCGTTTATCCAACAGCAGCAAGGGAATCCTTCGCTGTAATAGAAAGCAAGAGCAATGTACAAAGCTATAATGGCAAGAAGGTTTATCACCAGCATAAGCCATATTCGCCTAACTTTTCTCTTCATCTTTATTCCCCAAACTTAAATGAAGTATTTTTAATGATCACTTTTTTTCTTTGCAAGGTCCTTGGCATCGAAAGCTTCACTTATAGATGCTCCGGCAGGAACCATCGGAAATACCTTATCATCTTCTTCGATAACACAGTCAATGACAACAGGTACCTTTGAGCTAAGCGCTTTTTTGAGCGCATCCTCAACTTCCGATTTCTTGGTAACTCTGATGGCCTTGCATCCAAGTGCCTCAGCAACCTTACAATAATCTACTTTATCAGAGAAGACAGTCTGTGAGTAGTGCTTTTCATAGAAAAGTGTCTGCCACTGTCTTACCATACCAAGTACGCTGTTATTGATGATGATCTCAACTATCGGAATACCATAGCCGGAAGCTGTAGCAAGCTCGTTCATATTCATTCTGAAGCATCCGTCACCTGTTATGTTTACGCATACCTTATCAGGCATTCCAACCTTGGCTCCAATGCAGGCGCCGAGACCGTATCCCATTGTTCCGAGTCCTCCGGAAGTAAGGAGGGTTCTGGGATTTCTAAACTTGTAATACTGCGCTGTCCACATCTGATGCTGTCCTACATCTGTAGATATGATTGCATCGCCCTTTGTGAGCTTATCGAGAGTCTCGATGATATAAGGGCATGTAAGCTTATCCTTCTCATAGCTGAGAGGGAACTGCTTCTTATAATCATTGATCTTTTCAACCCATTCGGAATGATCCATCTTTTCAAGCTTTGCATTGATATCCGAAAGAACTTCCTTAAGATCTCCAACGATCGAATAATTTGTCCTGATATTCTTATTGATCTCTGCAGCATCAATATCTATCTGAAGGATCTTTGCTTTTGAAGCAAATGTCTTGGCATTACCTGTAACTCTGTCTGAGAATCTTGCTCCGAGCGTTACAAGAAGGTCGCACTCACTGACGCCGAAATTTGCAGCCTTTGTTCCGTGCATACCGATCATGCCGGCATATAACTTATCGGTTCCGTCAAAAGCACCTTTACCCATAAGTGTGTCGCATACGGGTGCATTGAACTTCTTTACAAACTCAGCAAGTTCCTTGGACGCACCTGAAATAACAGCACCGCCACCTACATAGATAAAAGGACGCTTTGATGCCTTGAGCATCTTAAGAGCAGCATTTATATTTTCATCAGTATAAGACTTCTTGGAAGCTTCCTTCTTCTCCTGCTTAAGAGGCTTAAAGTCGCAGGTCTTCGCAGTTACATCCTTGGTTATATCAACAAGAACGGGGCCGGGACGACCTGTAGTAGCGATCTTAAAAGCTTTTCTGAGCGTAGGAGCAAGCTCTTTTATATCCTTTACGATATATCCGTGCTTTGTGATGGGCATTGTGATTCCGGCAATATCTGCCTCCTGGAATGTATCTTTTCCGAGAAGAGGAAGATTGACGTTACAAGTCACAGCAACCATGGGAACTGAATCCATATAAGCGGTTGCGATACCGGTAACGAGATTGGTAGCACCGGGGCCACTTGTAGCAAAGCACACTCCGACTTTACCTGTAGCTCTGGCATAACCGTCGGCAGCATGTGCAGCGCCCTGCTCATGAGAAGTTCTTATATGTAAAAAATCATTCTGCTGTTTGTACAGCTCATCATAAATATTGAGAATGCTTCCTCCGGGATAACCGAAAACAGTATCTACTCCCTGTTCTTTCAAACATTCCAATACGATCTGTGAACCAGTAAGTTGCATTTCTATACCATCCTATTTATTAATTATTTGGAAGTACCGGGAACCTCAAGGATAGCTCCTCTGTTTCCGCTGGTAACAAGCTCTCTGTATCTTGCAAGATAACCTGTTGTAACCTTAGGCTCTCTGGGCTCCCATTTCTCTTTTCTCTTAGCAAGCTCCTCATCAGATACCTTAACGTTAAGAGCATTGTTGGGGATATCGATGCTTATGATATCGCCTTCCTCGATAAGAGCAATAGGTCCTCCGACAGCAGCTTCGGGTGAAACGTGTCCGATCGAAGCACCGCGGCTTGCACCTGAGAATCTTCCGTCTGTGATAAGAGCAACGCTTGAGCCAAGTCCTCTACCTGCAATAGCTGATGTAGGATTGAGCATCTCTCTCATTCCGGGGCCGCCCTTAGGTCCCTCATATCTGATAACAACAACGTCTCCGGCAACGATCTTACCTGTAAGGATAGCCTCAATAGCATCTTCCTCGCAGTCGAATACTCTTGCAGGTCCTTCATGAACCATCATCTCGGGAACAACTGCAGACTTCTTAACGATACCTGTATCGGGAGCGATGTTACCCTTAAGTACAGCAATTCCGCCTGACTCCATGTAAGGATTCTCGATAGGTCTGATAACCTCGGGATCAAGATTCTTAACTCCCTCAAGGTTCTCTTTTACAGTCTTTCCTGTAACAGTGAGCGCATCAAGATTGATAAGATCCTTCTTAACAAGCTCAGACATAACAGCAAGAACACCGCCTGCCTCGTTGAGGTCTTCCATGTAGGTTGCACCAGCGGGAGCAAGGTGGCAAAGGTTAGGAGTTCTGCTTGAAACTTCATTGGCTACTTCCATGTTGATATCAACACCTGCTTCATGTGCGATAGCAGGAAGATGAAGCATTGTATTTGTAGAGCATCCGAGAGCCATGTCCATAGTCATCGCATTCATGAATGCGTCCTTAGTCATGATATCTCTGGGACGGATATTGTTCTTGATAAGGTTCATAACAGCATAGCCGGCATGCTTAGCAAGACGGATCCTTGCTGAATAAACCGCAGGGATAGTTCCGTTTCCGGGAAGTCCCATACCGATCGCCTCTGTAAGACAGTTCATTGAATTGGCTGTGTACATACCTGAACATGAACCGCATGTAGGACAAGCCTTCTCCTCAAACTCGCAGAGCTTTTCATTTGTCATCTTGCCGGCAGATACAGATCCGACAGCTTCGAACATAGAAGAAAGAGATGTCTTATGACCATCTACTCTTCCGGCCATCATAGGTCCGCCTGAAACAAATACTGTAGGGATATTTACTCTTGCAGCAGCCATAAGAAGTCCGGGAACGTTCTTGTCGCAGTTGGGAATGCATACCATTCCGTCAAAAGCATGAGCTGTAGCAAGACATTCTGTACTGTCCGCAATAAGATCTCTTGTTACAAGTGAATACTTCATTCCGATATGACCCATAGCAATACCGTCACAAACAGCAATTGCGGGAACAACAACAGGCATACCACCGGCTTCAGCAACCGCGAGCTTAACAGCCTCAGTGATCTTATCGAGATTCATATGACCGGGTACGATCTCATTGTATGAACTTACAATACCGACAAGCGGTCTCTTTCTTTCCTCCTCGGTAAATCCGAGAGCGTTAAACAAGCTTCTGTGAGGAGCTTGCTGCAAACCTTCCATAACTCTGTCACTATTCATAGCCATAACATTTCTCCTTTTTCTCACTTGATATATAAAATAAAATTGTCATTTTCATAAAAAACACGAAGCGTATCCAGATAATCCCAATCAATAGTCTCATAGGTCTGATAGAATTTCCAGAAATCATTGCCGGAATATCCCGGAACAGCCATGTTCTTATCAAGGATAACACAATCTGCATCACTTACATCAGTCTTTTCGCAGTCTATATCCCATCCGAATTTAAGAAGATACTGCTGATCGCAATCAAGAACAGTCATATTCTCTCTTTTCGGAACATCCGCAATATAAAGGATGTTAAACACTTCATTTTCTCTTCCGCCGAGCTGCGAGCTGAAAGCGGGATCAAAGAATCTAAAAATAAATACAAGGACCATAAGTGCCATTGGAATATATACCCCAAGTCCGAAATACCACTTTTCGGTATTTTCCACGGTCTCATTTTCCCGTGTTACTGAGCTGTCCCAAGCACCTTCAGCCTTCTTTCGATTATAAAGTCTTATCGTGACATTGATAAGTCTTTCCATAACCGTACACACGCATAGCGTTATTATAAATCCGAAATAACTGAACACCCTAAGATATGGGAGCTTGCGCTGCAAGACCAGGATTAGTCCAATAAAAAGCACGTTAACGATAACAACGAGATTTATGACCGTTCTGCTATACTCAAAATGCTTGATACACTCATAAAAAAGACATACCAGACTTATTATGACGATAAGCAGAAGGAGAACTCCTCCCCTCGGTATCATATACTCATAAAAGCTCATGATCCAGCCGGGATATCTCGTCTTAAATTCAAAAAAGCTTACACTCTGAATATATGGCTGAGATAGCATATAATCTATGCCTGTCTTGGCTGCGGCAAACGGTGCATGAAGGATAACACTTGCATGTGACATTCCAAAGTATGCCGAATTCTCAGCTTTGACCAAGAGATTGGAGCCTATCGCAAGCCATATGAGCAAATACAGCATAAATGTCGAGACAGCCGCGACAACTCCTGAAATGATAAGGGCTCTCAGCTTTTTAAAATAAATATTATCCTCTATCTTCTTGTAGACGTTCTTACTTCTGTATGCATTGATGACAAGAAAAAGAACTGCCGATAAGGATACCGGGATCACCCAATATACGCTGCTTGGAACCGTATAAAGCCCTAGCGTAAGCGCAATTATCAACTTGGCATATGGGAATTTATTGTCCTCTCCGACTCTGCATATATCACCGATAACAAAAATAGAAAGTAAAAAGCAGGTAGTCGCAAGTGTATAACCTCTTCCCTGTATACTATACTCATTTACAACCTGCATGGCACCGTATAAGCAAACCGCACCAAATGGTATTCCGTGAGCATAATATCTCTTACATATCCTGTAGACCAGGATAAGATTGGAAACCGCACAAAGGAAAGAAACTCCGCGAAGTCCGATATAGGAATTACCAAAAAGATCAAGTATCGCTGATAAAACCGAATATCCCACATGGTTATTGGGAAGAGGCCAATGGATCGCCGAATAGATCGGTCCTCTGCTAATAAAAGTATAATAAGTATAAAGCTCATCATACTGCGGCGTGATAGCAAACATACGCCAAAGATAATAGACAGCCATACCGATTATATATAAGGTAACCGCTATCGTTTCAGGTTCATGCGGCAAAAAATCATATATTCTTTTTTCACTCTTTGCTACAAATGATTCGTTCAGCAATAAGATCTCCCATCCGGCTGCATCCTACAAGCTCAAACTTATCTTCCTGTCCCTTAGGTAAAAGGTCTACAGTTCTGAAACCGTCCTCAAGAACTTTCTCAACAGCTTTTTCTATGGCATCCGCCTCCTTATCAAGGTTGAACGAATACCTGAGCATCATTGCAGCCGATAAAACAGTTGCAATGGGATTGGCAATGTCCTGACCCGCGATATCGGGAGCACTTCCGTGACTGGGCTCGTAGAGTCCAAAGCTTGTATCATTTAAGGATGCACTTGAAAGCATTCCGATAGATCCTGTGATCATGCTGGCTTCATCCGAAAGAATGTCACCGAACATGTTCTCTGTAAGAACCACATCAAACTGAGCAGGATTCTTAACAAGCTGCATTGCGCAGTTATCTACAAGCATATGCTCCAAAGTTACATCGGGATAATCCTTTTTAACTTCCTCAACAACTTTTCTCCAAAGTCTTGATGAATCAAGAACGTTGGCCTTATCGACACTGATAACGCTCTTTCTGCGCTTTCTTGCTACATCAAAAGCTCTGATAGCTATTCTTCTGATCTCGCTCTCCTTATATGTAAGAGTATCAGTAGCAACAAGCTCGCCATCAACTTCCTTGGTGTTTCTCTCACCGAAATAAAGACCGCCGGTAAGCTCTCTCATGATGAGCATATCAAAGCCCTCATCGGCAACAGACTCTTTTAACGGACAAGCGTCCTTGAGCTGAGGATAAAGATAAGCAGGTCTTAAGTTGGCAAAAAGATTAAGCGCCTTACGAAGCTTAAGAAGTCCTGCCTCGGGGCGAAGCTGAGGCTCAAGCTTGTACCAAGGTGATGTTGAAGTATTTCCTCCGATAGATCCCATAAGAACGGCATCTGCAGCCTTTGCATCTGCAATGGCCTCATCCGTAAGAGGAACTCCGTGTACATCTATTGAGCAACCGCCCATCAAAATATCTTTATAATCGATCTCATGGCCATAGGCCTTGCAAACTTTATCGAGGACCTTCTTGGCCTCTGTGACTATCTCGGGTCCAATTCCGTCGCCCGGGATACATGTGATGTTTAATTTCATAATGACTCCCTGATGCTTTAATGTAGTAGATTATTAAATCGTTATTATACAACAAACGCCCGATTGGCATGCCAATCAGGCTTTAAGAATTCGAAAATGATTACTTTTTCTTGGAATCCTTGGCATCTTTGTTGTCAGCCGTAACAGTTGCATCTTCGGGTTTCTCAACCTCAACGATCGCTTCCTTTACCATAGGGATACGGCAGTTCTTGTTGTTACCGAACTCAACGATAACCATATCGTCGTTTATATCAATTACTGTTCCGATGAATCCGCCTGTTGTTCTTACACTGTCACCGACAGCAAGTGAAGCAAGTAACTGTGCTTTCTGCTTCTGATCTTTTCTTCCGGGACGAACGAACAAAAAGTAAATTGCAACAAAGAATACGGCGTATATAGCCAATGTTCCGTAAATAGGCGTGCCGGCAGCGGCATCCTGAGCTGTTAAAAATAATCCCATAACATCCTCCACATTTAGTTTTAAATATATACCAATAAATAATACTAAAAAGAAAAGCTAAATTCAACCTTTTCTCCAATTAACGGCGATGTTATATTTGCTCTTCGATTCAGCACCGTCAAACTCCATCATTCCGTCAATAGTCTGCTTCTTAAACGAAGCGTATTCTCCCTTTTCGATAGCCGCTCTGATATCTGTCATAAGATGATTGTAAAAATACAGATTATGAAGAACGCAAAGCCTCATTCCAAGCATCTCTCCGGCCTTCAAAAGATGTCTTATATATGCCTTTGAATAGCGTGTGCACGCAGGGCACTTACATCCTTCCTCGATCGGAGTATCATCATACTCATATCTCGCATTGAGGATATTGATATGTCCTCTTCTGGTATAAAGATGACCGTGACGACCGTTTCTACTCGGATATACGCAGTCAAAAAAGTCTATGCCTCTGTCCACGGCTTCAAGGATATTGGCAGGTGTTCCGACTCCCATAAGATAAGTAGGCTTCTCTACAGGAAGATACGGTACCGTAGTCTCAAGCACGTGGTACATCTCCTCATGGCTCTCACCAACCGCAAGACCTCCGACAGCATAGCCGTCAAGATCCATCTCACTTATCCTCTTTGCGTGTTCAATCCTTATATCATCAAAGATTGCACCCTGATTTATACCAAAGAGCATCTGATGAGGATTGACCGTATAGGGAAGGCCGTTAAGCCTATCCATCTCTTTTTTGCAGCGCTCAAGCCATCTAGTGGTCCTGTCGACCGACATCTGAACATATTCATGCTCTGCCTTCGCCGAAGGACATTCGTCAAAAGCCATAGCGATCGTGGATCCCAAATGAGATTGGATCCTCATACTCTCTTCAGGTCCCATAAAAAGCTTGTGTCCGTCTATATGAGAATGGAAATAAACGCCTTCTTCCTTGATCCTTCTCGTCTTTGCAAGAGAAAAGACCTGGAATCCACCCGAATCTGTAAGAATAGGCTTATCACACGACATAAACTTGTGGAGTCCGCCCATCCTGTAGATCAGATCATCTCCCGGTCTTAAGTGTAAGTGGTATGTGTTCGACAATACCACCTGCGTATCTATACCTTCAAGATCATAAGTGGAAACACCGCCCTTTATTGCCGCTACAGTCGCAACATTCATAAATACGGGAGTCTGAATCACTCCGTGAACAGTAGTAAACTCAGCTCTCTTGGCGTTTCCATCCTTTTTAATTATTTTGTACATATATATCCTCTACTTAACGTATGTATTCCAGAATTCCTCCAGGCAGATATCATTTTCGTAGATAATCGTTGCTGCGTCAACCCCTACATATCTAAAATGCCAAGGTTCATACTCGATACTTGTGATATTCTCCTTACCTGCGGGATATCTTAATATGAATCCATACTTGTAACTGTTGTCATATAGCCATTTACCGGCCGGTGTATTTGCAAATCCCTCATCGAGGTTGGAATAATTGTCACTGATGATATCAATCGCAAGACCGATCTGATGCTCTGATGAACCCGGAACTGTAACTGCCTGTGAAGCAAGATTGTAAGCTTCCATATAAGACATTCCGCCGTTCATATATCTATCGATCTTAGTGTCAAAGAGCATAGTCTGTCTGTCCAGGTCTCTGTAAGGAGAACAGATTATAAGGCTAATGCCATCGCTGCTTGCAGCCCTCATCATATCGAGAAGCGGTGATATTATCCTCTCATCGCATTTCATGCTTCCGCTGATAACGCCGAGCGGGAACTCATAATCATCGGGAATGGGATGCTGCTTATTAACAAGAATGATATTCCATTCGCTGCCGTCAAAGCTTCTGTCATCCTCATCTTTAAACTGAGAAAAATACTCAGCTACGGGATCGGCCTTCTCTTCAACATCAACTGTTGTAATGCTCTCTAGCTCAGCTTCATTTTGCTCATCTTCTCTCGTTGACTCCAAGATATCGGAAAGAGATGCCTGTTTCTCCGGATCAAGATGCTCAGCCTCGGCTACATCCGGATTGACACTGTCTCTTGCCTCTTCTATAAGAGTCTCATCAACATCGTTAACAACAGCAAGTTCAGCATTAGATTCCGCCACTTCGGTTTCGGACAGACTTATAGAATCATCCACCGTATAATCTTCAATGCTCATATCTGTTGCGAAACTGATGTTAAGGGACATTGCAGGATAAGAAAAGCTGCTGCTGAAGACAAAGAACAATAAGATACAGGCAAGACAAATATGCCTCTTTGCATTTCTGTAAAAACAAAACAGAATATTGTAAACAGTAATAGCCAACAATGCATAGGCGATACCAAGGAAAGATAACGCCTTATGCTTCCTGTTAAATTTGCTCACAGTGCTTATCACCTTATTCTTAAAGGTGAGCTTCATCTGTAGATTACTAGCGTTCATATCGGAAATCCCCTCATATTTCGATATTATGCCTTAATCAAATACTTTATATATTATATAACATTTTTGTACCCATTTCATCTTTTTTTACTATTTTAGCCCAATGTAATGTATTATATTATGATATAGATTCTAAATATAGAAAGAGGAAATCAAATGTCAGGTTCAATTCTCGGAAATAACATAAAAATATCGACATGGGGAGAATCTCACGGAGCTGCTCTCGGTGTAGTAATAGACGGCTTTCCTGCCGGAATGGAACTAAGTGAGGAAGACATCCAAGAGCTTCTTGACAGAAGAAAGCCCGGCACAAGTGCTGCCACAACCTCAAGAAAAGAGGATGACAAGGTGAGGATTCTTTCAGGCATATTTGAAGGAAAAACAACCGGTACTCCCATCTCTCTTATCGTTGAGAACACATCACAGCGCTCATCGGATTACAGTGAGATCGCTAGCTACTATCGTCCCGGTCATGCCGATTATCCGTTTGATATGAAATACGGCTTCAGAGATTACAGAGGAGGCGGAAGATCCTCAGGAAGAGAGACTATCGGAAGAGTCGCTGCAGGCGCCCTTTGCAAGAAGCTTCTTTCCGAAATGGGAATCGATGTCTGTGCATATACAAGATCTATCGGCGATGTTGAGATAGATGAATCCAAGTTTGACAGAGATGCTATCAGCCAGACTCCTACCTCAATGCCCGACAGAGATGCCGACGTAAAAGCCATGGAGCTCATCGCTTCAAAGCGTTCCGAATGCGATTCTGTAGGCGGCGTCATAGAATGTAAGATAACCGGAGTTCCCGCAGGAATCGGAGAACCCGTATTTGATAAGCTTGATGCTCTTCTATCAAGAGCTGTTATGAGCGTAGGTGCCGTAAAAGCAATAGAAATAGGCGACGGAGTAAGCGTGTCCAAATACTTTGGATCTGATAACAACGATGAATTTACCTGTGAAAATGGTGTTGTTTCCAAGGCTACAAACCATTCCGGCGGTATCCTCGGCGGAATGTCTGATGGATCTATCATTACACTCAGAGCCCACGTTAAGCCAACTCCTAGCATAGCCAAGACTCAGAAGACAGTAAATAAAAACGGTGAGAACATAGAGATCAACATCAAAGGTCGTCATGATCCCGTTGTTGTTCCAAGAGCCGTAGTTGTTGTCGAGAGCATGTGTGCCATCACTATCCTCGATCTAATGATGTCTAATATGTATGCTAAGGCTGAGAATATAATAAACTTCTATAAATAAAGCAAATAACAGATCAAAGCAATAAAATAAGCCACAGGATGATCAAATCCTGTGGCTTTGATTATTTACGATCACTCAGCCAACTGATGGAATACGATACAGTTGGGTCTTGGGATAGGAAGCTCGGGACCGTTCATAACGATAGTGCCTGCCTTCATATCTACAGTAAAGAATGTCATTGAATCAGACTCATGGTTGAGTGATACAAGATGCTTATTGTCAGGGAAAAGAGCTGCATCCTTAGGATACTCTCCCGCAACCGGAAGCTGGATAAGCTTCGTAAGAAGTCCTGTAGTCTTATCAACCTTAAATACGATAACGTTGTTCTCTCCCGCTGTTGAGCTTACGAGATAATTGTAATCCTCGGAGAATGTAAGCGCACTGCTTGCTACACCGAGTGAATCGGATTCATCAGAGCATGAAACGGATTGAACCTTGTTAAAATCAGGATCTCCGTTATTATCAACATACTCATAAACGTCGATCGCACATTTCTGCTCAAGACATACATACAAGAATTTTCCGTCCTTAGAAAACTGCATATGTCTGGGTGATGACTCCTGATCACAGTGGATAACGTCAACTTCCTTGATCTTACCTGTCTCAAGGTCGAGGTTATAGACATTGACTCTGTCCATACCAAGATCAGCGGCAAGAAGATAATTATTATCCTTAGAAACCTTTATACACTGAACATGAGGTACATGGTTTCTTCCTGCAGCGGTTCCGAGACCCTTATGATATCTCTCATCTGTTATCTCGCCGATGCTTCCGTCCTTATTAAGCTTAAGGATTGTAACCTTGCCGTCATGATATCCTGCAGTGATAAGGTAATTGTCATTCTGATCCATGTTAACATAACAACCACGCATACCGTTGATAGAAGCTTCATTAAGGAACTTAAGGCTTCCGTCCTTCTCGATATGATATGCCTCAACACCCTCATCGGTGATCGAGTACAATGTCTTCTTGTTATGTGCAATTCCTATATAAGAAGAATTGGTGATCTCAACCTTCTGCTTCTCGGTGAGTCTACCTTTCTTAAGATCTACATCATAGATCCTGATGCCGTATTTTGAGCCAAGTCCAGATGTATAACTTGACACATAAGCAACATACTTTTTATTAGCAGCCATTGTTAATATATGCCTCCCTAAAGCGATTTATAAAGCTTTGTCTGTTCCCATTTTATCACATATTATTGATATTTTATAGTAAGGTCGTTTCCGATTGCACTAACCTGCGCATCCGCTCCCATGATGATCGGAAGCATCGGATTAACATGACCTATATCCGCATCCATGATGATAGGCGCACCGATAGGTGCAAGGATTTCGGTCACAGCGTTAAACCTGTCAACGCCCATCATATCACCGTCAAAGAAATTCCCGGGGCGTCCGATAAGAAAGCCTGCGGCACCGTCAAACCAGCCCGCTTCTCTGAGATTCCAAAGCGATCTCCTATAACTCATTGGATTCATCTCACATTTCTCGATAACCCATATGATATCTTTATTTTCTTTCTTAAACTCTTTTACCCTGTCAAACCTTGTTCCGACAAGGTTTTCAAGGACTTCAAGACATCCGCCTAGAAGTATGCCTTTAGCGCTGACTTCCCGATCATCAGAAACTTTAACAGCCTTTCCGCCGTCGCAGGAAAATGAAGTCAAAACCTTCTTTTCATTCAGATCAAATCTATACTCTCGAAGCACCTTAAAAATCTCATCCCTAGGCTTGGAAAAAAGATCTTCCTGCTCCTCTTCACTCTTTGCTTCAGCCTCGGTTTCTGAATTCTCATCAGTATTCTCAGGCTCTTTTACAAACATATCATAGCCTTTAAATACGTCTTTTGTTCCTTCCAAAATAGCAAAAGCATCTTCTTCGGTATTCTCCCAAACCTTTCCGTAGCCGGAAATACAGGGGCCGTAAATTCCCTGAACACCGGTTATGGTAACGAGCGGAAATATAAAATTGGTGTTGTCTGAATATCCGACAAACCACTTGGGCTTTGCGCTCTTAAGTGCTTCAAAGTCAATATGAGTTATCGTTTCATTCATGAGCTCACCGCCGCCTGCCGAAATGATAGCGTCGATGTCATCTCTTTTATAAAACTCAGTAAGCTCCGCCGCTGCAACCTTGGGATCTGTGCTGATACCGATACCGTCTCCCAGTCGCGCGGTCTTACCCTCCAATATCTTATAGCCTCTCTTTTCGATGTTTTCGATAGCAACATCGATCAAATAGCTGTAAGGTTCCGTAGCAGCGCCGAAAGATGGCGCAGTTATTCCGATAACCGAGCCTTTTCCAATACTTTCAGGTCTCTTTATCATTCATTCTCCTTCTCGCGCTTGTACATATCTGCAAGCTTGGAATACTTATTCCTGTAAAGTCTGTTCATTCTTATGCAGTCAAGGATTGATAAAAAGTGACACTCACCGTGTCTTAAAGCTGCAAGATGGGCGATACATCCCTTATCAAGAACTATTGAAGCATCCATTGCATCGTCATATGTTACGCCCAGGCAATATGCTCCGTCGTTAAGCGCAAACACAGCGTTGACGTTCTTCTTGATATTGTGGAAGTTGCGTCCGTCCTTACCGTGCTCATTGCTCGGCACCTTTACGCTGTAGCCGATGAGCTGCGCAAAATCATACAAAAGAGGTCTCATATGAGTTGCAGTTCTTGAAACAGTAACAACAGCCTCAGACTTATTGTGGATAATATATCTGATATCGGGACGCTTAGCGTAAATCTCCTTATGGATATCTTTTACCCTGTTGGGTGTATCGTGGATATCATAGACGATATGTCCGTTCTCAAGATGGCTGCTGTAGCCCTCCTCAACACCGTGTGTCATATCTGTCTTACACACGTCGATAAGGAAGTTGTTGCATGCGATCTCCATCCTCTCGGCAACAATGATAGCCTCTTTGGAGTCTTTTCCGATACAGAGAGCGCCGTGATTAGCCATGATGATACCGGGTGCTTCGCTGTACTTTTTAAGAGTCTCCTCAACATTCTTGGCAAGCTTGTCCGTCCAAGGAAGCGCAAAAGGAGCGCAAGGGATCACTATATCTTCATCGTCAAAATATGTATAGATCTTCTTTTGTCCGAGCGCGCTGCAGCAAGATGCGTATACCTGATGGGTATGGATGATAAATCCCGCATCTTTTCTAACTTTATATGCTGCCGCATGGACAGCCGTCTCACTTGACGGCGCATAATCGCCTTTACAGGAAAGATCCGAGATCTTAACTTCACAGATCATATCCGGTGTAAGGTCCTCATACCTGATCCCCGTAGGTGTGATCAAAAAGTGTTCGTCGTCAATCCTTTGACTTATGTTCCCCCAGGTACGCACGAGTAATCCGACTTCGTGGAGTTCTCGTGATACCGCTATGATGTGCTTTTTTGCTTCAAGTAACTCCATTTCGTTGTTTATCATCCCCTGATCTGTCCTTCCCCAACAATT
Source organism: Butyrivibrio sp. (assembly GCA_017535785.1). Lineage (GTDB taxonomy): Bacteria > Bacillota > Clostridia > Lachnospirales > Lachnospiraceae > Butyrivibrio. The sequence continues at coordinate 71,440 of JAFXTN010000027.1, forward strand.
TGATATTTGTATGATGTAAGCTCTTTAAGCCCCATGGGTCCCCTAGCATGAAGCTTCTGTGTACTGATACCGATCTCGGCTCCGAATCCGAACTCAAATCCGTCCGTAAATCTTGTGGATGCATTAGCATATACGCAGGCTGCATCAACTCTGTCAAGGAACTTCTTAGCAGTCTCTTCATCCTCTGTGATGATGGACTCCGAATGTCCCGTGTTGTATTTATTGATATGGGCAATAGCCTCATCAACATCCTTTACCGTCTTAACAGAAATAATATAATCAAGGTACTCTTTTCCGAAATCCTCTTCGGTTGCGGGATTAGCTGAGCTCATAAGCGCAGAGCTTTCTTTGTCAGCCCTGATCTCAACATTATGCTCCTTCATTGCTTTTTCAAACTTAGGAAGGAACTCGTCCTTGATCGCCTCATGTACCACAAGAGATTCAGCGGAATTACATACACCGATCCTCTGAGTCTTAGCATTTATGACAATGGGTATAGCCTTTTCAAGATCGGCAGCCTTATCAACATAGATGTGGCAATTACCTGTTCCTGTCTCAATGACGGGAATTGTTGAATTCTCTACAACGGCTCTTATAAGTCCCGCACTTCCTCTGGGAATGAGAACGTCAACATAACCGTTCATCTGCATGAACTGAGTTGTAACGCTTCTCTCTGTATTCTCAATAAGCTGGATCGCATCGGCATTTATGCCTTCATCAGTAAGAGCCTCTCTCATTGTGTTTGCGATAGCGATATTTGAATTGATGGCATCACTTCCGCCCTTTAAGATAACTGCATTTCCGGCTTTAAAAGTAAGCGCAAAAGCATCAGCTGTAACATTGGGACGAGCCTCGTAAATGATACCGATAACGCCCATAGGTACACGTACTTTCTTTATCTTAAGACCGTTCGGTCTCTCAAACTCTTCCGTAACTTCTCCGACGGGATCGGGTAAAGCGGCAACCTCTCTAAGTCCGTCAGCCATAGCCTTGATCCTCTTCTCATCGAGCATGAGTCTGTCAAGAAGTCCCTGATGCATGCCGTTCTTGACACCGTTTTCACAGTCAAGCTTATTGGCAGCAATGATATCGGCAGCCTTTGATTCAAGCTTATCGGCAACAGCCAAAAGCGCTTTGTTCTTTTCATCCGTGCAAAGATTCTGTACCTCGTACTTAACTTCCTTGGCACGTTTGCAGATCTCTAAAAGTTCCATGTGATACTCCTATCCTCTTAAATTCTTCAAATCTTCAATACATTATATCCGAAAATCACTCACAAATCACCTCATTTACGGGAATATCATGAATTTCGGGAATTATTTCTTCCAAAATCTGAAAATTATATGCGACGGCAATACTGTAAACATCCTTGTTATCAGCCAAAAATCTGTCATAAAAACCACCCTTGTATCCAATCCTGTTGCCGTTTTTATCAAACGCAACCCCCGGAATGACTGCAAGTGTCTTGGCTCTACGGGCGTAGATCTCGGAATTTTCGGTTATTTCAGGCTCCCTTATACCAAAGTAGCCTTCAGAAAGCTCGTCGATATCATATATCCTTACAAACTTCATAAAACCAAGGTCCCTATTAGTTACCTTTGGGCAAAAGACTTTTTTCCCAAGGCTCAATGCGTCGAGAATAATGTCATCCGTCTTTACTTCGCTCAAAAAAGATGCATACACCAGAATATTCTCGGCCGACTTATACGCCTCCGTATCAGTCAGCTTTTCAAAGATCACCCTGCTCTTTTCATCTATCTCCGATAGTGTGAGCGTATCTCTCTTTTTAAGCATTGCTTTTCTAATCTCATCTTTACTTCGCATGTCGTCCCCTCTTAATAAAAATTATCAGTGAAAAGAAATCACTTTATCATAATAGTATCCGCGATCCGGAGTGTAATTTCTCTTTGTAAGTGTAAAATAAACTACTCCGTGCCTTTTTACAGAAAAAGGTACAGTGCCCTTGCCGCTTGAAGGCTTAAGTATGCTACTTGAAACAAGTGGCCACGCTCCGCTCTTTATGAGTTCAACTTCCTCATCTGTAGGATATGCCGGCTCCCCCAAGTCGTGCCATATCTTTAACGGATTGCAGCATGTCTCATCAACAGTCTTAGTGATGAGTGTATATTCTTCGCCATCGAGTTCAAAAGAAAAATCCGGAGCAATATCTTTTTCCTCAAAATTCCAGAGTATTCCGCTATAGCCCTTATCACTCTTTACTATAACGCTGTTTTCATCCCTATGAACACAATCGCTTCCAAAGAGCTTTAGCTGTTTATAGAAATAAAACGTCCAGAATGTGGGCTTTGGGATATTTCCTGCAGCGACCATTCCGAAGCCACCGTGGAACAGCGAATCAGGAACTCCCTGCTCCTCGAACACATCACCGAAAGTCCAATATGAATATGCCTCGTTCACGTCTCCGAGTCTTGAAAGCTGCTTAGCAAGATATGCCGCGTTTATATTCGTATCATGAATGACTCCCTTGGGAGTATATGAAGTGCTGAACTCCGTAAGATGGATCGGAAGATCTTTAAATTCTTCAAAAGAATCTACTATATCGCGCGTAGACTGTAGATTCGCAAAACGCATCTCACTGTCTTCAAGCGTCGAATAATCGTAATGACCTATCCTTTCAGGGAAATCAACAGTATAGTGATGTCTCGTTATCCTGTCGGGACGGATGCCCTCTTTTTTACAAAGCTTAAGGAATCCTTCGATCCATTCCGCATCCTTAACTCCGCAGATAGCAGGTCCGCCTACCATAAAGCGGCTGTCATATTCCTTGATCGCATAAAAGGTCTCTTTAAACAGCTTAAAATACTCATCCATATCGGCTTCGTACCAAAAGCCTGTAAGATTGGGCTCATTCCAGACCTCGATAGGCCATGTCACCACCTCTTCGCCGTAACGACCTTTAAGGTGTTTTAAAAGAGCTATCACCATATCCGTCCATTTCTTGTAATCCTTGGGCGGTGTTGTATTTCCTTTCCAGTAAAAGATCGTCTGTGTGCCGCTTGCAAGCTGTTCAGGCATAAAACCAAGCTCAAGATAAGGTCTGATACCAAGCTTTAGATAGCTGTCAAAGATCCTGTCTATATAAGTATAATTGTACTCAACTTTGGTCTCGCCGTTTTCCTCATACTCATGATAAATTGAAACATCATCGGAAAACAGGCCGTGTCCTCTTATAAAAGAAAAGCCGATCATGTCCTGAACAAATTTCAGCTCTTTGAGATATTCCTCGGTAAGAGCAAGTCCAAGACGTCCCGTTCCTACGCAGTAATCCACATTGTTGTTAAAGGTGACTCTGCTTTTCGCATTTACATTAATAGTGTTGCCCATTTAAAAAAATTCTCCTTTATATCTCAAGACCGGCAGCTATAAGCTCCGCAGTCTTTATTCCGTCCATTGCAGCAGACATGATACCGCCTGCATAACCCGCGCCTTCCCCGCACGGATAAAGTCCTTTTATATTAACGGACACTCCGTCTGCGCCTCTAAGTATCCTTACGGGAGACGATGTCCTTGATTCAACTCCGGAAACAAGCGCTCCGTCGCTGTTATAGCCATGTATCATCCTTCCAAATTTCTCCATTCCCTGGATAAAGTCCTTATTAAGCTCATTTGGAAAGATCTCATGAACATCGGAAAAAGAATGATCACCCTTCATACACGGCTGATTCGTCTTTTTATCTAATTCTATTAAAAGCTCATTATCTTCACCGGACTTATTATCTGAAGCAGCAAAGCTTTGAAGTAATGTATCGTCTTTATTCTCAGCTTTTTCGATAACAGCCTTTTTGAAATCACCGTAGTACTCAACGGGTATCTTACCGCTTCCGATCTCATAAGCTTTTTCTTCTAGGCGTCTCTGGAATTCAACACCTGCCAAAATATCGCTTCCGCCAAACTCATCGGGTGATACTGTCATGATGATCGCGGAGTTTGCATTCCTCGAATCACGTCCGCTGTAGCTCATCCCGTTAACGGCAAGCCTCCCCTTTTCGGAAGAAGCATTTACAACATAGCCGCCGGGGCACATGCAAAACGAATATACACCACGGCCCTTGTCAGTATTCATGACTAGCTTATAAGGCGATGCCGGAAGAGATTTCGGCTCAGCAATTCCGTATTGAGATAAGTTGATTATGTTTTGCGGATGCTCAACTCTGTAGCCGACTGCGAAAGGCTTCGGTTCCATACTGACTTTTTTGTCCTTGAGCATATAGAAAGTATCTCTTGCGCTGTGACCTATCGCAAGAACAGCACAGCTGCAAACGATCACATCATCGCCGACTTTAACGCCGGTGAGCTTACCATCATCATTTATAACAAGCTCATCGACCTTTGAATCAAACATGAACTCGCCGCCGTTTGATATTATCTTTTCTCTCATGCTCTTGATGACCTTGCATAAGATATCTGTTCCGATATGCGGCTTCGCTTCGTACATGATATCCTCTTTGGCCCCATGCATAACAAAGATAGATAAAGCTTTTCTGCCTCTGCCGTCCTTGTCTTTTACCATGGTATTGAGCTTACCGTCAGAAAAAGTGCCTGCGCCGCCTTCGCCGAACTGAACGTTGGTATGCTCATCAAGCTCTTTTCCGCTCCAGAAATCCTCTACAGCCTGTAATCTCTTATCAACATCAGAACCCCTCTCAATAACAAGAGGCTTGTAGCCTGCTTCCGAAAGCATATATGCGCAGAAAAGTCCCGCAGGACCCGCTCCGATGACAACTATCTTTCCGGCTTTAGCATCAATCTTCTCAGTTACCTTTGAAGCCGCTGCTTCAGCCATTTTTCCAAAATCATACTTCTTCGGAGCGATAACCGATACATTGTTATCCTTGCATCTCTTCACTGTCTTTTCTTCAGACCCCGAAGCTAATGCGATATCAACCATATAGATATCAAAAATCTGCGGCTTTTTGCGAGCATCGATAGAGTGCCTTATTATCTCAAGGCTCGCAATATCACTTCTATTTATCCGCAAAAGCTTAGAAGCCTTTTGACACAGAACATCAAAAAGCTCCTCCTTTGTTATGCTTTTATTCGGGTCGTTTTGTAGTTTTATCTGATTAATACGAATCATCAAATTTCCTCAAACCAATATATGTGATGATCACCGCTATTTCCCTGAAGCGGTGCTTCCCGCAATATAACCTGAGCTCCAGGCAAATTGGAGATTATATCCTCCGCACCTTCCGTCGACGTCTAAAAGCTCGCCGACTACATAGATGCCCGGATCCTTATCATACGAAAAATCATCATTTATATCGCCTATACTGATGCCGCCCGTGGTTACCTGCGACGCCTGATAGCCGTTACTTTCCTTGATATTGAACTTTAGCTTCCTGTAATTTTCAAATATACAGGTAAGCATACTTTCCGAAATGTTGCTGACCTTCATGGACGGAGAAAGCTTCATTCTCTTAAGTATCATCTCATTTATATTGCTGTTTCCAAATCCTGAGAGCAGATCTGCTATGCTCCTGTCATCGCGAAGCTTAAGCATCTCTTTTATAAGTCTGTCAAAAGAGCCTTCATCGTAATCGGGATACAGATCAAGGACCGCATAGACAGGTTTATTTTCAGAGATAAATCGGATTATCTCTCTGCTCGCCTGCATAACAGGGATACCCGAAATCCCATCGGGAAGAAGCTGGACTTCACCCTTTTCTGAAGTTAATAGTTCCTCACCAAGGTAAAAAGATATTTCGGCCATGCTCCTCACACCGGCAGCAGGCATAACATCCTCATCCGCAGTCTTAAATCCTACAAGCGCAGGGAACGTATCCTTTACATTCATTCCAAGCTTCTTGCAGATATAATATCCGTCTCCGGTCGACATGGTTGTCTTGGCACCTGACAAAGAACCTGTTGCAACGATCACTCTGTCGCAATCATAAAGACCTTCAGATGTTTTAACAAGGTAACTAGCCTCGCCATCTTTATGCTCTATGCTTTTAAGCTGGCTGTTATAGACGATCTTTACGCCAAGTCGTACAAGCTCACTTTCAAGAGCACTGACCACGCTGCTTGCCTGCTCAGATACGGGATAAACATAACCGTCTTCACTCATCGTTACGATGCCGAGCGATCTGAAGAAATCTATCGTATCAAGAGGACCGAACTTATCAAGCCAAGCTTTCATGCGAGCCTTCGCGGCTGCATTATAATACGAGCCGTCAATTTTAAGATTGGTCAGATTGCATCTGCCGTTTCCTGTCATTGACAGCTTTTTTCCAAGAAACGTATTCTTTTCAAGAACAGTCACCTCAGCGCCGTTCCTTGCAGCGATCACAGCAGCGCAAAGACCGGCTGCTCCGCCTCCGGCAACTATTATCCTTCTTTTTCCTTCACTCATTCCTCATCTCCATCAAAGCCGCCAAACATCGACAAAAGTCCTGAAAAAGCTTTGCCAAAAGGAATAGATCTAAGCTCATAAGAATTAACGAGCCTAAGCAGTATTATCGCAGCTAAATAGATCACATAAAACAGCACTAAGCAAATCGCTATCGTGAGAATATCACCGATAACATTGACAAGTGCCATACTGAGCAGGAATACAACAAATCCTGCGATCGCACTGCATGCAATAGGAAATACATAAGTGCGGAGTTTATTTACTCTTACCTTGAACATCTTCGCAAACATGAGAAGACATGCAATATCATATACAAGAAGCGAGATCAACGTTGCTATCACAGTTCCGTAGAGCCCCATTTTAAGAATGATCTCAAAAACAACAGTCATTCCGATATGGAACAGCCATGCCATGGTAAGGTTTGTGACTATAAGGATAGTCTTACCCATCTGGCTTAGCATCCAAGATGTAAATACAGCGATCGGAACAAGGAAAATCATAAGACATCCTATTCTCAAAAGATTGTCCGCAAGCTGTGAAGTCTTTCCGAAAAATGCCACTTCTATCGGTGAAGCAAGTGCAAATACAAATATAACAACAGGGAAAACAAGCAAAAGAAATCTCTTTACGAATGTAGCATATCTGTCCCTAGCTCCTTCAAACTCATCCCTTGCAGCTCTTGCCATAATCCTGTTCCAACTCTTGATAAACGGAAGGCAGACAAGTATTGAAAGAAGAATGACCAAAGGGATCACTCTGCCCGCATAGATGCCGAAATTAAGGATCGTATCGGCTTCGCTTCCGATCTTTCTTTGATGGATCACATAAAAGATCTGATCAAAAAGGATCATGACACCGGGTGTTGCATATAACATGATAAGCGGTCTTATATTAGTAAGCACATCATTACTGCTGTCAAGATATCTGGGCGCCCCGCCCTTAACTATATCTCTGAGCTCGTCTCTTCTGACATAATAGCTGATACCGATCTGGATAAGACCCGCTATTGAAGCTACAAGTATTCCCATCATCATACCTGTTGAGCCGTAAACCGCGCTGAACTCTCCGACATGGAAAAGCGCATTGACTTTAATACCATAGCTATAAAGAAGAGATGTAAAAAGTATTCCGGATACAAAAGCAACCGAAGCTATGATGACATCAGAAATAACTATAGGCTTCGTATATCCGATTCCCTGAAGATATCCTCTAAGAACTCCCTGCACAGCAAGAAACAAAATGCTGACAGCAGCAATAAGTCCCTGTATAAGTCCTCTTGAAGAACCGAACAAGATCTTAGATCCAAATATGGTCAAAAGCACAAGCAATCCCGCAAAAACTGCTCCGGTGATCGCAAAGATCCTAAATGAACTGCGCATATTATTCTGTGCATTGACAAACTGCGAACGCCTTGCACGAACTCTTACCATGATCCATACAGCCTTCTGAACGGCAAGTACAAATATCGCATATGCTATATAAAAGAACGCAAGCGGTGCACATGCAAATCCCGTTCCTTTGTCTCCGAAAATGCGGATCGAAAAGATCGAATACAACATCATTATGATAACGGCCAGATATACTGCAGATGTGAGAATATCGGGACGTATTCTATTTTCTTCAGAATATATTTTCATACAAGTTCTCCAAATGCCTTATGATCAGTCTCTTGTAATTCCAAGTTTATTTAATACATCGCTCTGCTTCTTTTCCATGACCTTTGCTTCTTCTGCCTCCATATGGTCATATCCGCAAAGGTGAAGCATGCTGTGAGCAACAAGAAAAGCAAATTCTCTCTTTAGGCTGTGACCATACTCATCAGCCTGTTCACGAACTCTTTTTTCATTGATGACAATATCTCCGAACATGATACAGTTCGTATCCGGATCAAAAAGATCTATCTTCTGCTCTCCGTCCATAACGGAAAAATCTCCGGGTTCTTCATAGGAAACATTGGGAAAAGAGAGAACGTCCGTAGGCTTATCTATACCTCTGAACTCTCTGTTCATCTCTTGGATCCCGTCATCATCTGTAACGGTAAGGCTTATCTCAACTTCATGAGTGCAGCCCTCCTGTCTAAGGACTTCCTCTGAAACCGTCCTTGCAACCTCTTCTATATCAAAATCGAATTGTGCATCTACCTCATTCTCAACGTAAAAAATCATAGTAGAGCTTCTCCTTCTTGAGTATCTTTCCTATTCCGTCAAACTCCTTGAATGTAACATCAAAATCCTTAAGACTGCCTTCGGTCATCTTTTTCTCAAGGACAGAATCTATAAGGCGGTCGTAATCTATCTTCATATCCTTATCCTTCTTGATAAGATACATTATCGATGCAATAACGGTCTCACTTAGCATGACAGAAAGTGATTCCTTAGATTTAACACTGTCCTTTGCAGGCTCGATGTACTCATGAAGGAGCTCCGTAGCTTCGATCGGAAAATTGTTCTCCTCATAGTAGTGCTTTACATCATCCCATTTAAGCTTTCCCTCAGGCGCTCCGATCCTGTGATAGTAAGAACATGTCTTTGCAGCCCTTGCATTAAACCCAAGTCCCAGCGCGATCCTCTCAGCAAGATATGCGGTATGGATAGCTCTGAAATACTCATCCTTATCTTTTTCCTTTAAAGAAACAAGGAGCGGAAATTCGGGATCGTTGATCTCCATGTACATATCATTGGATTTTCTTATCACATACACTCCGAAAAGATTAAGGAAAAGAAGTAAAAGAATAAGATTGATCATCAGATTGAGTGCAGGAGCAACAAAAATATTGAATGAAAGCGTCCTGTTAAGAAAAAGAATATTAAACGCTATAAGAAGCACAGCCTGCATAAACAGAGAAACAAAAGTCGGAAGTCCTATCGAGCTGTTTTCTTTTAGATCTCTGAACATCGCAAGTGCAACAACACCTGCAAGCACGTACATAAACAGCTCACTGTATCCGCCGCTCTCACATAACATGACCGACAAAGATACAAAGAAAACTCCTGTGACAAGGCCGATCTCAATATTTGATAAAAGAGCCAGCATAACAAAAACAGCCAGATAAGGCCAAAACTGATCGGGAACAAGCGAAAGCGCAAGAGAAAGCAAAAGCCCAATCATATACGCAACAACAAATCTGTTTCTCTGATCAAAGTTGTCGTAAAAAAAGCCTTCTCTTCCCCTTGAAGATGCATCTAAAAGCATAAATATGACCGTTCCGGACATCATAAGAGAAACTATGGTGTTCCTTATGATTGCTTCGATGCTCTTATCCGTGAAATATGAAAATGCAAATACAAATAAACCTGTAAGAAAAAACATTACCGAATATAATAGCTTGATATTCTTAGCCGGTGAATTCTCATTTGCCATTCTTTGAACGTCTCTCCATCTTCTGTATTTCTTTCTTAGTCTTCTTATTGGCAGACTTCTTCTCGAAGTCCTCATATGCTTTAACGATCTTCTGAACAAGAGGATGTCTTACAACGTCACTGCTTGTCAGCTTGCAAAATGCAATGTCATCAATGCTCTTAAGTACACTCTGAGCAACATCAAGTCCGCTTCTGACATCTGCGGAAAGGTCCTTCTGCGTCTCGTCTCCGGTGATTATGACCTTTGAACCGAATCCAATTCTTGTCAGAAACATCTTCATCTGAGCAGGTGTCGTATTCTGCGCCTCATCAAGAATGATAAATGCATTATCAAGTGTTCTTCCTCTCATATATGCAAGAGGTGCAACCTCAATAAGCCCCTTCTCCATGTTCTTGATGAAGTTCTCGGTGCCCATGATCTGATAAAGAGCATCGTAGAGAGGCCTTAAATAAGGATCTACCTTACTCTGAAGATCGCCGGGAAGGAATCCAAGCTTCTCGCCCGCCTCTATCGCAGGTCTTGTGAGTATGATCCTGCTTACTTCCTCTCTCTGAAATGCGGTGATAGCCATTGCCATCGCAAGGTAAGTTTTACCTGTTCCGGCAGGACCGATCCCGAATACTATCATCTTATTTCTGATAGCATCGATATATTTCTTTTGACCGAGAGTCTTGGGCTTTATAGGCTTACCCGATATCGTATGACAGATAATATCTCTGTCAATGTCTGCAAGTACATTGGCACTGTCGGTCTCGGGAATGTTCTTTTTTTCTTCGTCGTCCTTTAAAAGGATGGCATAATCAACGCTCTGTTCCTCTATATCCGAACCTCTTCTTGAAAGCTGAACGAGCTCTCTTATTATCTCGGAAGCCTTCTGTGCACCCTCTTTATCACCAATGATATGAAGCTCGCCGTTTCGGTCGATTATCTCAACATGAAGACTGTCCTCGATCTTTCTGATATAGGTGTCGTTGCCGCCAAAAATATTGCGCTCATCTTCAGCCGTGAGCGCCAAGCTAAGTTCTGTGATCTCACTCATTTATGATATGGTTCTCCGCTTATAATTTTATAGCCCCTGTAAATCTGCTCAAGAAGCACTACTCTCATCATCTGATGAGGAAACGTCATATCGGAAAAGCTTATCTGCGAATCAGCTCTATTTAATACCTCATCGCAAAGTCCGAGAGAACCTCCGATAACAAACTGGATACGATTTATTCCTCTTACACCGCAGTCCTTTATGAAATCGGAAAAAGACTCTGAACTATGCTTTTTGCCTTTTATGGCAAGTGCACATACATGGGCTTTATCATCTATATTTTTAAGGATCCTCTCTCCCTCTTTTTGCTTGATCTGCTCTTCAATTGCAGGCGGAGCGTTGTCGGGAGTCTTTTCATCGGGAACTTCTATGATGTTTAGCTTGCAATACCTCGATAATCTCTTGGAATATTCTGCGATTGCATCATTCCAGTATTTCTCTTTGATCTTACCGACGCATATTATATCTACAGAGCTCAATGATTACTCCTTTAATTAACGGCCTTTCCGCTAGTAATGACACCCTTTACGCCATTCTCTGCGTTTTCCTTCTCTGTCATGTAAAGATGAGTATCTTCGTTTTTCTTAAGTGAAAGAACAGGGCTTCTTCCTGTTTTATCCTTGGAAGCATGTGCGGGAAGATTGAATTTACCTTCTGTGCATGTACCGATCCACTCATCAGTATGACCTGTCTCATCTACAGTGATGATGTACATGTCCTTGTCATAATAGGAATCCTTGAAGCTTCCTATCGCATTCTGAAGATAGATGTCGGAGCTGTTCATCCTGCTCGCATCATAATCATAATGCTCCTGTCCCTTGCCGTTTGGACGATCTTCTTCCCAAGCACCCGTATAGCTGTGCTCGGTAACTACATTTCCTGAATATGAGGGATAAAAGCAGAACCAAGATCCTTCTCCGCTTCTCTTGCCTTCTTTAAACTCTCCGAAATAATACTGGTCGTTGGCATATACGGCAAGTCCCTTTCCTTCGGGATCACCGTCCTCATTTTTCTCACCGTAATAGTAGAAATCATAGCTGTCCTTGAGTGAATAAGACATAGCTTCGTATCTCTCAAGATGAGCAAGCTCTCTTACTGCATCCATATTATTTTTAGCCCAGTAGTCGTGCATTTCCTTAAGCTGAGCTTCTCTGTCGTATTTGACCTTACTGTATTTATCCTTAAGCTCGGCTGCATCTGTCTTTGCAAAAACACTTCCGGGCTTAGTATTGACCTTTTCCTTAGCAGCGGTACTTGATGATGAAGCTGCATCTGCATTCTCTGAAGAAGCTGCACTTGAAGCATCCTCTGCGCTGTCTGATGAAGCGCCTTCATTGGTCACGCCCTCAGATACACCAGTACTGCTGTGATCGTCTGAAACACCTGAATTGGCATATTCCATGATATTGCTTGCAAGCAGCTCATCCTCAGCCTTCTTATCAACCTTTTTACCTGATATTGCTAGATAGCCAACTAATATCAATAAGATAACGGCTACAACGCCCGCTGTGATCGCTATTCTGATTTTTTCTTTATTATCCATTTCTCTTTCCCCTTTTTTCATACTACAACGCTCATTATATCATACTTACAGGCTTATTCGCACAAAAAAAGAGCCACAAAGCGTGGCTCTTTAATAATTTTCTATCAGCAGATCGAATGGATCCATCCCTCGGGAGCTTCAACTGTTCCCATCTGGATACCTGTAAGTGTATCATAAAGCTTTTTGATAACAGGTCCCATCTCGTCCATTCCGCTTGCGAAGCAGATCTCCTTGCCGTGGTCGTTGATCTTGCCAACAGGGCTAATAACAGCGGCTGTTCCGCAAAGTCCCATCTCAACAAAGTTCTCAACTTCTGAAAGCTTAACAGGTCTCTCCTCAACCTTAAGACCAAGGATATCTCTTGCAACCTGTACAAGTGATCTTCTTGTGATAGAAGGAAGGATTGAATCTGTATGTGACTGAGGAACTACGAGGCCGCCTTCCTTAGTAACAAAGATGATGTTGGCTCCGCCTGTCTCCTCAATGTATGTTCTGCTCTCAGCATCAAGGTATACGTTCTCAGCAAAACCTTCTTCGTGTGCTGTTACGATAGCGTGAAGGCTCATTGCGTAGTTAAGTCCGGCCTTGATATTACCTGTTCCGTGCGGTGCTGCTCTGTCGAAATCACTAATCTTAACAACGATGGGCTTAGCGCCACCCTTGAAGTAAGGTCCTACGGGAGTAACAAAGATCCTGAACTGATACTCATCTGCAGGCTTAACACCGATAACATTACCTGTTGCAAACATAACAGGTCTAATATAAAGAGTTGCGCCGCTTCCGTAAGGAGGAACCCAATCCTTGTTGGCTTCTACAACCTTCTCAACGGCTTCTATGAATTTATCTTCAGGAAATGCAGGCATCTCAAGTCTCTTTGCTGAGTCTACCATTCTCTTGGCGTTAAGATCGGGTCTGAAGGTTACGATCTTGCCATCCTCTGTCTCATAAGCTTTAAGTCCCTCAAAGCACTCCTGTGCGTAATGAAGAACGCCGGCATCCTCGCTGAGCACGATAGTGTTGTCGCTTGTAATGACACCATCATCCCACTTGCCGTCTTTATAGTTGGAGACAAATCTCTTATCAGCAACCATATAACTAAAACCAATATTTGCCCAATCTAAATTCTTCCTACTCATCTTTCCATCTCCTTAGATTACTTTAGCACGTCAAAACACTAATGTATAAATTATAACCCTTTATTTTTGTGCGTCAAGCAATCTCTTTTATTATTTCTTATTTTTTTCCGCCGTATTGTTTTTATTCTTTTTGGCGAGAATTTTTTCTTTTATCTTGAAGATCTTATTAAAGGTCGAAGGCTCTTTTTCCAAATTAAACTTAGTATTGTTCGGATCGCTGAGCGGCTTATACTCATTATCTTCTATATACGCAAGATCATAGTAATCCTTGGTATTCGTACTGAGTCCTTTTTTCTCCAAAAGCTTATTTGTAAGTCTGGAGGCAAGTGCATAAATAACGGCAAAGATCGGAACACCGATAAGCCAACCTACGATTCCCCAAAGTCCGCCAAAGAGCATGATCGAGAAAATTACCCAGAAGCTTGAAAGTCCGGTTGAATTTCCAAGGATCAACGGTCCCAAAATATTACCGTCAAACTGCTGAAGGACGATAACAAATATCAGGAAGATCAATGCCTGGATGGGATCGATGAGTACCAGTAAAAGTGCACCCATAAAGCCTCCGATGTAGGGTCCAAAGAAAGGAATGATATTGGTAACACCTACGATAACGGAGATAAGGAGCGGGTACTTAAGATTAAGTACAAGGCATCCTATATAGCAGATAATACCGATGATGAGCGAGTCCACAAGCTTGCCGCCGACAAAGCCCTCAAAGGTATTGTTTACAAATCTGAAGCCTCCGATAAGTTCGTTGGCAAAATCCTCTTTAAAGATCGCATAAGCGAGCTTCTTGCCGCTGGTTGTAAAACGTTCCTTTGAAAGAAGGACATAGATCGCAACGATAAATCCTACAACAAGATCCAAGACAACACCGAAAACAGAAAGGAAACTCTGTGACGCAAACTTCATTATAGTGTTTACGCTCGGCATCATAGGAATAAGCTGCTTGGTTACATATGAGCTTAAGTTTTCATAGTAGGTATCAAGCTGAGAATCTATAAACCTTTGAAGATCCGGGTTATCAGCCAGATATTTGTTGGATTCCGTATCGATCTTACTTATGTAATACGGCATATTCCAGATGATCTCTCTTAAGCTCTTAACGAGTTCGGGAATGATGATCCTGAACAATCCGTAGAGAACAAAAAGAAAAATGACCATTGTAAGGAAAACAGAGATATATCTTATCTGCTTTCTCTTTTTCTTATCAGCGGAAGCCGCTCTCGAAACATCATAACCTCTCCAATTATATATTGGAGTAAGAAGCTTCTCTTCAATAAACTCAAGAAGCGGGATAAGCACAAATGCAATTACTATACCTATGACAATTCCCGAAAGAGAATCGATTATGGATGAAAATGTTTTTACGATCGTCTTGCCGTCAAACAAAACATAATATGCAAGCATTAGGGCAACACAGAGACAAAAGATCGTGATTGCCCATGTAACCTGATTTTTCTCGGGTTTCATCTTCATAATAATATTCTCCTTTTATATGACGTGAACAGGAAACAAGATCACTCGATCATTCCATCCAGTACATAAACAAGGCTGTCTAAATAGTCCTCATCAATATCTTCTACCTTACCGGAATCACACAATCCGGCGATCTTAGGATCTAAGGGAAGTCTTCCGAGTACATCGATTCCCTTAGATGCTGCGTATGAATCAAGTCCGCTCTCTCCGAAGATATTTATCATCTCTCCGCAGTGAGGGCAGCTCATATAGCTCATGTTCTCTACAATTCCGAGAACAGGGATATTCATCATATTAGCCATGTTAACAGCCTTCTCGACGATCATGTTTACAAGCTCCTGAGGAGTTGAAACAACGATAATACCGTCAACGGGAAGTGACTGGAAAACAGTCAGCGGAACATCGCCCGTTCCGGGAGGCATATCTACAAACATATAATCAACATCGCCCCAATTGACGTCTGACCAGAACTGCTTAACTATTCCGGCAATCACGGGACCTCTCCATATAACGGGATCTGTCTCGTTATCCATCAGCATATTAAGTGACATAACCTTGATGCCGTTCTTGGATTCTGCAGGCAAAAGACCTGTCTCATCGGCGTTCTTGACCTGTCCGATACCAAACATCTTGGGTATTGAAGGTCCTGTGATGTCGGCATCCATGATCGCACATTTATAACCTTTTTTATTCATATAAACGGCTGAAAGTCCGGTTACAAGGCTCTTTCCGACACCGCCCTTTCCGCTCACGATACCGATAACCTTTTTAATATGTGAATGTTCTGAAGGCTTAACCTTGAAATTATCCTCCATCTGCTTCTTAAAATCTGCCGGTGTTTTGTGACTGTTTGACATAACCTACTCCAATTAAGTAATTATAGTTTTAGAAAAAAAGCTTGAAAAAAAAGCTTATCGCTTGTATGTAAATTCTGCGATCTCTTCATCCTCTTCATCGCCCACATAGGCCTCAATGAAAAACCTTGGTCTGTTCTTGGTCTCAAGATAGATCTTTCCGATATATTCACCGATGATCCCGATGGACATCATGGTGAGACCTCCGATAAACCATACGGACATAACGATAGTCGCCCAACCGGGAACTGTCATTCCTGTGAAGAAACGGAACAAAATATAAGCAAAAACGAGCACTGTAACTAACAAGATAGTAAAGCCCAAAGATGTAATGAGCTTGATAGGCTTGGTACTGAGACTGGTGATACCCTCGATCGCAAAGCTGAGCATCTTCTTTAAGGGATACTTACTCTCTCCCGCAAATCTCTCGGCTCTCTCGTAATATACAACTTCCTGATTGAAGCCGATCATAGGAACAATACCTCTGAGGAAGAGATTGACTTCTCCAAACTCTGAAAGAGCAAAGAGAGCTCTCCTACTCATGAGTCTGTAATCCGCATGATTATATACTGTATTGCCGCCCATGGAATTGATGAGCTTATAAAAGCCCTCAGCGGTAAATCTCTTAAAGAATGTATCCGTAGCGCGCTTGGATCTTACACCGTAGACAATATCAGCGCCTTCATTGAACTTATCAACCATGGCATCAATCGCATTGATGTCATCCTGAAGATCTGCGTCCATGGAAATAGCCATGTCGCAAAGATCCTTTGCGGTCATAAGACCTGCAAGCAAAGCATTCTGGTGTCCCATGTTCTTGGACAGATTGATTCCCTGGAAAAGCTTATCCTCTTCATGAAGTTTTTTTATCATATTGAAGGTTTCGTCTTTGGAACCGTCATTTACAAATAAAACCCTACTGTCCTCAGAGATCTTCCCTGCGGCTATAAGACTTGTGAATTTCTCTTTAAGTCTCTTTGCTGTCTCGGGAAGGACCTCCTGTTCATTGTAACAGGGGATTACACAGAACAATCTGCTCATTATTTATCCTCCGATGAGTTAATGTAGTTGATAAGACCTTCAGAATCGATGATCTTCTGCATGAAAGGAGGGAATGCCTGTCCTTTGAATGACTTTCCCGTTGTTTCATCAGTGATGATACCGGAATCAAAATCAACACTTACAACATCGCCGTTTGAAATAGCATCAGCGGCTTCTTCACACTCGATGATGGGAAGACCGATGTTGATGGAATTTCTGTAGAAAATTCTTGCAAAACTCTTAGCTATAACGCAGGAAACACCTGCAGCCTTGATAGAAATGGGCGCATGCTCTCTTGATGAACCGCAGCCGAAGTTCTTCTCAGCTACGATGATATCGCCCTTCTTAACGTTCTTGGTAAAATCCTTATCTATATCTTCCATGCAATGCTTAGCAAGCTCTTCTCCGGTTGTGCTGTTGAGATATCTTGCGGGGATGATAACATCCGTATCCACATTGTCACCATATTTAAAAACTGTACCCTTAGCAGCTTTCATTTTAATTCTCCTCTATATTAGTTATTATAATCCAATCTCTGAAGGCTGAGAAATCTTACCTGTAATAGCACTGGTTGCTGCAACTGCAGGTGAAGCAAGATAGATCTCTGAATCGATCGCTCCCATTCTTCCTACAAAGTTTCTGTTGGTCGTTGATACACACTTCTCACCTGATGCAAGAACGCCCATGTATCCGCCAAGACAAGGTCCGCATGTAGGGGTTGAGATGATAGCTCCTGCTTCAACAAATGTCTTTACAAGTCCCTCTTCCATAGCCTTTAAGAAGATATCCTGTGTTGCGGGAATGATGATACATCTGATTCCGTCAGCAACATGATGACCCTTGAGCACTTCAGCAGCGCATCTAAGATCGTCGATCCTTCCGTTTGTACAAGATCCGATAACAACCTGATCGATCTTGATATCCGCGATATCATCAAATGTATGTGTATTCTCGGGAAGGTGAGGGAAAGATACAGTTGACTTAAGTGTGCTTAAGTCGATCGTATACTCCTCATCGTAAACAGCATCGGGATCAGCCTCATATACTGTATACTTCTTGCCGGGTGCATGCTCCTCAAGATATGCAACAGTAAGCTCATCAACAGGGAAGATACCATTCTTTCCGCCTGCTTCAATAGCCATGTTTGCAATAGTAAATCTGTCGTCCATTGAAAGGTTCTTGATGCCCTCTCCGACAAATTCCATAGACTTATAAAGAGCTCCGTCTACACCGATCATACCGATTATGTGAAGGATAACGTCTTTACCGCTAACCCACTTTGAAGGCTTTCCAACAATATTAAACTTGATGGCTGAAGGAACCTTAAACCATCCCTTACCTGTAGCCATACCGGCAGCCATATCAGTTGATCCGATACCTGTTGAGAAAGCACCGAGTGCACCGTATGTACATGTATGAGAATCAGCTCCGATTATAAGATCACCGGGAACAGTAAGACCTTTCTCAGGTAAAAGAGCATGCTCAATGCCCATCTTACCAACCTCAAAATAATTGGTGATCTCGTTCTTTCTGGCGAACTCACGAACGCACTTACAGTTCTCAGCCGACTTGATATCCTTGTTGGGAACAAAGTGATCGGGAACAAGCGCGATCTTATCCTTATCAAAAACTCCCTTTGTTGTAAATTTGCTCATCTCATTGATGGCAACGGGACTTGTAATATCATTGCCAAGTACAAGATCCAGATCTGCCTCGATAAGCTGTCCTGCCTGAACCTGCGAAAGTCCTGCATGAGCAGCTAAAATCTTCTGGCTCATTGTCATTCCACTCATAGTCTGTCTCCTTCACATCTAAGTTAATATAAATCAAAATTATAAGAGTAAATATAACATAACCCAATTATAAAAAACACATAACAAATTTAATCACTTTTTCTTGATGTATTTTAATGCAATAAACAGATATGCCCCAAGAACAGTGATTCCTACGATACTAAAGATCAGTCCAAGCTTGAAGCCTTCCGGTATATAAGTAACTTTGATCTCATGAACACCCGCAGAAACTGGTATTGCCATTAGTCCGTAGTCTGCCTTTATAAGCTCAGTGTCTTTTCCGTCTACACTGCAAACAAAGCCCTCAGTACAAGGAACTGAGAAGAACACAAGCGTATCATCGGAAAGCATCGAAGTCTGAGCAGTAAAGCCATGTGTATCATGATCAAATGATGTACATGATGTCTGTCTTCTCTTCTTGCATTCCTCTTTAAATCTTGAATATGAAAGCTCATCATTTGTGATATCTTCGGCAGTGATCTCTGTCATAGCGATCTTATCGCCGTATTTATCCGCATCTTCATCGGAAAGGATGAGAACTCTGGAAAGATCATAGTCATGATCCGCTGCATTCAGATCTTCCCACTCCGACTCAGTAATGTAATTGTCATAAACAAATCCCATAGGGATGAAGTTCTTATTTTCGAAGACATCAAAGCCGTTAGTGTTTTCAAGGAACTCATACCCCTCGGTGCCTTCGTCATTATTAAAGATCCTGTTCTTGCTGATCTCGGCATTTTCCATGTAATACCTTGCGGAAAGGATTGCCCTTGCGCCGCATCTGTTTACAGGGATAGTCGTCTCAACAGTTCTCTTTATAGCCGCTGTTCCATAAAGGAAATCAAATATCTCTGAAGGAACGGTACTTAAGAAGCAATGAATTGAAGGTATTCCCCATACCATGTCGTAGTTGGTAGATGTGCTATCCACCTCACCTCTGCAGAAATCACTCATGTCCACAGTGACTTTGTTAAAGAGCATCTGCTCCTGCCACATCTTCTTTCCTCTGTCACTTATGATAGAGCTTCCGTTCTTGATCGGAACAAAAGTAGATACAATACAGCTGAGCATAACAACAACAAGGACTACGCGGTCTCTCCATGATACTCTTCTGCCCGCAAGGTCTTTTTCCTTCTTAAATTTCTTGGGCACGACAAATACGATCATCAAAAGAACAAAGCAAAGTATAGCTGTTCCGATAACATCGCGGATAAAGATCTCGGTATTCTCAGTCATATTAAAGAATACCGTCTCTCCGTCGTCATTCTTTGAAGGCAGATAATAAACAAGAACAAAGAACAGGAACAAGATAACGGTAACAACCGCACCCTTCTTAAGTTGCGGAGACTTTCCTCTCTCTGCAACCTGAGCCGTCATAAGGCACATGATAAGAATGGGCATATAGAACCATCTTGCATAATATGAGCTGTTAAACATCGAAAATGCTGCGTTAAATACAGGGATCGCAGCGATAACTGCACATGCAACGATAAGCGTCTTTTCCCAATTCTTCTTTTTCTTATTAAGTAAAAAGTACGCAATAACGCCGGAAATACCAAATAAAGGTATATATGCGGCAAGTGAAGCGTTCTTGACAGTTCCAGTGTAAAAAAGGGTTCCTTTACCGATGATGTCGGGAAGCATAGAAACACTCTTAACGATATCCCACAGCATCTTCTCACTGGGATATACAAGCATGTCATAACCAAGTACAAAGTTATTAAGTCTCGTATTGCCCTTTAATCCGGCAAAAGCCTGAAGCAGGAAGAATGACGCAACAAGGATTCCGACAACGCCAGCACTGATCACTCTAAAGAGCATCATGAGTGTTGTCTTAAGCTTATTATTAAAGGCATATCTGATAAAGAAATAGATTGCCATGAAGACTACCTGTCCGAAGAAGAAATAATAATTTATCACGGACATAAGGGCAGTCATAAATGCAAAACGTACAAAAGGAAGTCCCGAAAGCTTGAACGAAGCAACTTCTTTACCGTCATCAACCTTCATGAGTTCTTCAAACGCAAGAAGGAAAAGCGGGAAGAAAGCCACCGCTTCGGTAAAGTGGTTAAATACGATATTGCAGGCATTGAAGCCGGAGAAAGCATAGAGATAAGCTCCGATCATCGCATAGGTGTACTTGTGCACATATCTTCTGATATATACATAAGCACATGCTGCAGCCGTAGCATACTTAAGAGCCATCAAAAACGGCATCAGATATGGAATTGCTGACTCGGGAAATAAAGTCGACAACCAAAAGAACGGACTACCCATGAGGTAAAAAGCAAAGTCACCCAGCATGGTACCGCCAAGATCTATATTCCAGTTCCATAGTAAGCTTCCGCTTCTCACCGCTCTGTGAGCGACTATATAAAACGGAATCTGCTGAACATTGTAATCACCGTAATAAAAGAATGGCAATCCTCTCTGTATGAATATCGGAAGTGCCGCAAGTACATAAAACAGAAATGCACTAAAGAAGACAACTACCGTCACATACCATCCCTTAGTCTTGGTATTATTTTCTAAACTTTCAACAGTTTTCAAAACATTTCCCCTTAAAAAAGCATTTATTGATAGGATACAAAACACATATCCATGAAAAAAAGAGTGCCTGTACGACACTCTTTTAATATTAGTCTAATTAGCAAAGTTTTTCAATGTAAACCTTGGTAAAATTAGTTGTTGATGAGCTTATCAGACTCGTTGTTCCAGCTGTAAAGCTTTCTGATCTCCTCACCGATCTTCTCAGCGGGATGCTCAGAAGCGAGCTTTCTCATAGCCTTGAAGTGAACCTGTCCGCCTGCCTCTGACATATCAAGAAGGAATTCCTTAGCGAAGCTTCCGTCCTGGATGTCCTTAAGGATCTGCTTCATAGCCTTCTTGGTCTCAGGTGTGATAACCTTAGGTCCTGTGATGTAATCACCGTACTCAGCTGTGTTAGAGATTGAATATCTCATTCCTGCGAAACCTGACTGATAGATAAGGTCAACGATGAGCTTCATCTCGTGGATACACTCAAAGTATGCGTTTCTGGGATCGTAGCCAGCCTCAACAAGTGTCTCGAAACCGCACTGCATAAGTGCACAAACACCACCGCAAAGAACAGCCTGCTCACCGAAGAGGTCAGTCTCTGTCTCTGTTCTGAAGTTAGTCTCAAGAAGACCTGCTCTTGCTCCACCGATACCTGCACCGTAAGCAAGTGCAATATCAAGTGCCTTACCTGTAGCATCCTGCTCTACAGCTACAAGACAAGGTGTTCCCTTTCCAGCCTGGTACTCAGAACGAACTGTGTGACCGGGAGCCTTGGGAGCGATCATAGCAACGTCAACACCTGCGGGAGCCTTGATAAGTCCGAAGTGTACGTTGAATCCGTGTGCGAACATAAGCATGTTGCCGGGCTGAAGGTTGGGCTCGATGTCCTCTCTGTACATCTTAGCCTGCTTCTCATCGTTGATAAGGATCATGATGATATCAGCCATCTTTGCAGCTTCAGCTGTATTGTAAACCTTAAGTCCCTGAGCCTCAGCCTTAGCCTTGCTCTTTGAACCCTCGTAAAGTCCTATGATAACGTTGCAGCCTGAATCCTTAAGGTTAAGGGCATGTGCATGTCCCTGTGAGCCATAGCCGATAATTGCAATTGTCTTACCCTCAAGTAAAGATAAGTTGCAATCTTCCTGATAAAAAATACGTGCTTCCTGTGACATCTGTTTTTTCCTCCATTTTTTCCTTAGATAGATTATATATTTAATAATTTTAAAAGGCGATCATCAATCATCGAGATAGATAACGTTGTCTGTACCTCTTCCAAGTCCGGCAATACCTGTTCTTGCAAGCTCAAGGATCTCATAGCCCTCAAGCAGCTTTAAGAATGCATCGATCTTGGACTGACTACCGGTGATCTCAATGATGAGCGAATCAATACTTACATCTACAATGTTGCCTCTGAACACATTTGCAGTAGCAAGAATGCTCTGTCTCTGATCTGCATGTGCTCTTACCTTGACCATTGCAAGCTCTCTGTATACGCTGTCCGCAGGGATAAGCTCATGGATATCTCTTACATCGACAAGCTTAGCTACCTGTTTCTCGATCTGGTCAAGGATCACGTCATCTCCCGCCGCTACAATTGTGATCCTGGTGTACCTTGAATCTGCTGTAACACCGGCGGTGATGCTCTCAATATTATATCCTCTTCTCGAAAACAGTCCCGAAATTCTGGAAAGTACACCGGGATTGTTATCTACAAGAAGCTGAAAAACCTTTTTCTGCATTACTTAGCTCCCATATATAATTGATTCTTTTACACTTTAATCTTTTAACCAATTAAATCAGATTATATCACTGCTCTTTACACTTCGTCAATGCTACTGTTCCTGTGCGTGCGATTTCAACAATACTCACGCTTTTGAGCATTTCTATGAAGAGTTCGATCCTCTCCGAAGTGTCACAGATCTGGATCACCATAAGGTTTTTGGACATGTCTACGATGGACGCATTCATGATCTCACAGTTCTCCATGATATCTCTTCTGTTCTCTTTGTTGTATTTAACCTTTATGAGCATAAGCTCTCTGTTGATACTAAGGCTCTCCTTAAAGGTCTTGACCTTGATGACATCGATCTTCTTATTAAGCTGTTTCTCAATCTGCTCGATCGTACGCTCATCGCCCGATGAAACGATAGTCATGCAGGAAACACTCTTGTCAGCGGTCTCACCTACAACAAGGGATTCAATATTAAAATTTCTTCTGGAAAATAGTCCCGATACCTTAGAGAGCACACCTGCTCTGTTCTCTACCAAGACTGAATAAATTCTTCTCATAATTGTCCCCCTTATCACTTAGTAAGCGCCTTGGGATCAACAATGACCTCCATAAGCGCAGATGTATCATCTGAAAGGAAAGATTTAAGTTCTTTTTCAAGATCGCTCGATCCGTCAACCTTCGCATAGCCCATACCGTATGCAGCCGCGATAAGTGAAAGATCGGGATCGCCCTTAAGCTCAACCATGGAATAGTTATCGTTATACGCAAAGTGCTGATGCTCTCTTACCATTCCGAGATAACCGTTCTTCATTACCACGATCTTGACCGCAACGCCGTACTGTCTCATCGTCGCAAGCTCCATCATGGACATCTGAAATGCTCCATCTCCGGTAACGGCAACTACCTGCTTCTTGGGACTTGCAAGCTTTGCTCCGAGCGCAGCGGGAATTGAATATCCCATGGTTCCCATACCGCCCGATGTAATGAAGCGGCCGTTCTTTACTATATGATGTGCACAAGACCACATCTGGTTCTGTCCGACATCAGCAACGTAAACCGCATCGTTCTTCATTGCATTCGAAAGCTTGGTGATAAACTCCTTAGGCTCAACGTACTTACTTTTCTTAGCAGCCTTTTTTGCCTTCGAAAGAGCTGTCTTCTTATATTCATTAATAGTAGCTATCCAATCCGAATGATCGTCAGCATGATCGTCCTGAGCAAGAAAATCCTGGAAGATATGCTTGATATCACCTACAAGAGGGATCGTAGGACCAACATTCTTACCGATCTCAGCGGGATCGACATCAATGTGGACCATGACCTTGTTCTCAGTTATAAGATCCGGTCTGTTAACGGCTCTGTCCGCAACTCTCGCTCCGACCATCAAAAGAAGATCCGATTCGTTCATAGCTTTGTTGGCATAAGACTGACCGTTGTTTCCTACCATTCCAAAGTAAAGCGGATGCTCTGTCGGCATAACACCGATACCCATCATCGTCGAAACAACAGGAACGTTATTGAGCTCAGCGAACTCGCGAAGTTCTTTTGTTGCGTTACTTAAATGAACGCCACCGCCGACACAGATGATAGGCTTCTTAGCCTTCTCAACTTCCTTGATGACTTTCTTTATCTGAACCATATTACCCTTAACTGTAGGCTTGTAGGTTCTCATTGAGATAGTGTCGGGATATACGAACTTACCGGGGAACTCTGCGTTCTGGATATCGAAAGGAATATCGATAAGAACGGGACCCTTACGTCCGGTGCTCGCAATATAAAATGCTTCCTTAAATATCCTCGGAATATCAGCAACATCTCTTACGAGATAGCTGTATTTAACAAAAGACTCAACGGCGCCGGTGATATCAGCCTCCTGGAATACATCGCTTCCGATCATATCGCTGTTAACCTGACCCGTGATAGCTACAAGAGGAATACTGTCAGCATATGCTGTTGCAATACCTGTTATAAGATTGGTCGCACCGGGACCCGATGTGACGGCGCACACTCCCGTTTTACCGCTTATACGAGCATATCCGCTTGCACAGTGAGCAGCATTCTGCTCAGTCCTGATGAGAACACTCTTGATATTGGTATCAAGTATCTTGTTCCAAAAAGGATCAATTGCAACTCCGGAATAACCAAAAACGTATTCGGTCTTCTCTTTTTCAAGGCACTTTACTATCGCCTCAGCTCCAATCATATTATTCCTCCTAAAAAGAAAAATCTGTTTATTCTATATTATTCTATATTAAGTATCTGCTTAACCAATCTTACGGCATCGGCAGCATCGGATGAATATCCGTCCGCTCCGATCTCCTCGGCATAATCGGGTGTGACCACCGCTCCGCCAATTATTATCTTTGCATCAAGATGCTCGTCCTTGGCAAGATCGACCACATTCTTCATCTCTTTCATAGTGGTCGTCATGAGTGCGGAAAGAGCTATGATGCTGGCATTGTTCTCTTTGGCTGCCTTTACGATCTCTTCCTTCGGAACATCTTTGCCAAGGTCCACGACCTTAAAGCCATAGTTCTTAAGCATGAGTGCAACGAGGTTCTTACCGATATCATGGATATCTCCGTGAACCGTCGCAATAACGATCGCAGGAAGTTCCTTACCGTCATCCGCACTGTCTTTAAGAAGCGGTTCAAGATATCCGATAGATAGCTTCATTGCTTCAGCACCCGCGATGAGCTGCGGAAGGAAGAACTTTCCTTTATCAAAAAGATCTCCGACTTCATTGATCGCCGGCATGAGAACCGTATCAAGTATCACTCTCGGTTCGATTCCCATACTAACGGCTTTCTCTGTATCTTTTACGATATTTCTCTTCGAGCCGTTAAGCACATCTTTTTTTATTATACCAAGAATATCACCATCAGCGGCAGTGTCCTTTTTAACCTCTTTTGCCGGAGCATCACCCTGTGCATTATTAATCTCATATCTCTGCATTCTCTGAATGTATCTCAGATCCGCGCCTTCCTTATTGCGCAAAAGATCCGACGCAAATGCAGCATTAACGAGCATTTCCTGTGATGGATTGGCGATTGCCATTGTAAGTCCGTTCTGGATCGCCATTGTTAGAAATGCGGTATTTACATTACTTCTCTGAGGAAGACCAAAAGAGATATTGGAAAGTCCGCAGATCGTAGCATAGCCGTTGTCATGGCAATATCCGATCGTATCAAGCGTATTGAGCGCTGCCTTCGGATCGGCACCGACCGTAGCTACAAGACCATCCACAACAATGTCTTCTTTTACCATTCCCATATCAAAAGCCATCTTGGAAAGCTTATTGATATTGTCGATCTTCTCCTGCGAAGACTTAGGAAGTCCCTCGGGATTAAGAGGAAGCAGGATAAACATCGCTCCGTATTTCTTGGCAAGAGGAAGAAACACTTCTGCCTTACCTTTTTCAAGCGAGATAGAGTTCATAAGCGCTCTTCCGGGATATCTTCTGAGAGCTGCCTCCATGACCTCCGCACTACTTGAATCAATACATAAAGGTAGATCCGTAATAGAGCTGACCTCTTCCATAACAGTCAGCATCATGCTCTTTTCGTCGATTCCACTCATTCCGACGTTTATATCAAGGATCGACGCGCCGTCTTCTTCCTGGCTCTGCGCAAAATCCATTACCATCTCGAGATTGCCTTCACGAAGCTGCGCCTGAAGCTTCTTTTTTCCCGTAGGATTGATCCTCTCTCCTACTATCATGAAAAGATCGTCCATTCCAAATGATAATGAACTTCTCTCTGATGAGAGATATCTTTTGTGAAGATCCTTTCTCTTTATGTGATTACCCTCGGCATCTACGATGGTACTTGGCTTAACTTCGCCGTATTTCTCTTTGATGCCTCTTATGAAATCAGGTGTAGAACCGCAGCATCCGCCAAGCACTGATGCTCCGACATTGACAAGTCTTTCCATCTCGACAACGAATGTATCACAGTCCATGTCATAGGTCGTGTTTCCGTCTTCATCAACTGAAGGAAGTCCGGCGTTGGGCTTGGCGATTATCGGTATGCTTGTAACCTCCGCCATGCTCCTTATGATCTCTTCCATCTTATCGGGGCCTGTAGAACAGTTCGCTCCGACAGCACATGCGCCGAGCGCTTCCATTGTAATGGCACTTGCTGCCGCGTCAGAACCAAAAAGCGTTCTTCCGTCAGCTTCAAATGTAAGAGTCACCATAACGGCAAGGTCCGAAACCTCTTTTGCCGCGATAAGAGCAGCTCTGCATTCCTGAAGACTCATCATGGTCTCCACAACGAGAAGATCGCACCCTGCATCTTCAAGGATCTTTATCTGTTCCTTATATACATCAACAAGCTCTTCGAAATCTAGATCTCCGATAGGCTTAAGCTGCTTACCTGTCATTGTAAGGTCGCCAGCGACAAGCGCTTTGCCTGCAACCGCTTCTTTTGAAAGCTGTACAAGCTCAGTGTTTATCTTAACTATATCTTTATCAAGTCCATAATCGGCCAGCTTGATCCTATTTCCTGTAAATGTCGGTGCATAGACAATATCAGAACCCGCCTCGGCGTAGTTCTTCTGAAGTTCCTTCATTACATCTTTATGTTCAAGGATCCACGCCTCCGGACAGACTCCGACCGGCATTCCGGCTTTGATCAGATTAGAGCCGGTAGCTCCGTCCAGAAATATGATCCTGTCATTACAAAATTCCAAAAACTGTTCTCTTGTCATTTACTGAATTCCTTTTTAAATAATGATGGTCCCAAATAAAATAAGATCAAACATATCACCATGATAAGAAGCGGTTTCAGCCACATAGGCGGATAAGGCACGATCTCATCATATGATAGTCTGTCTAAGATCGCAATTATGAGTACATGATAATAGTAAATGTAGTTCGAGCTCTTTTTTCCTATCTTATATAGATGCTCGCCTGCGTAAACTCTGCACTCGGACAAAAGAAATACTCCGATGACCGCGATCAGCGAACCGATATATATTTCTTTCTTATCAAAGATAAATGTCTCTATTACAGACATGATGATACCAAGTACTATCATAAAGATAAACTTCTTTTTATGAGAAGACATCATATCGGTATAAGAATCGCCGTATTTAAGCCTCTTTTCCCTGAATATATCAGCCAAAAGAATTCCCAGGAGCACGAAAGGGAGTCCGAAAAAAAGCCAGTTTCTAAGGATAAACCATGTTGTGATGCTGATACCAAAGGGTCTTATCGGATAAAAGACCTCAAGCGCCTCACCAAAATACAGCATAAACAAAAGAAATGCTATAAGAACCTTATACCACTTTCTGAGTACTCCCGCAAAGATATAAATAAGTCCTACCGAATAAAGAAGGGCAAAAAGAAACCACATATGGTCGAACACGAAAGCAGAATCATATATGAAGCTGCTCGTGTTAAAAAGAACAAAATAAATAAATTCTTTTAATGAATACTTGGTCATGAGCCATTCTTTTATCGAATCGCCAAGATATAAATGTATAAGAAGCGAAAAGATAAAGTAAACGGCGTAAACTATCACAGTTACCTTGAGTAATCTTATGAAATACCTTCCGCTCTTTTCTCTTATCTTTTCAACCGTATCATCACCGTCACGAAGCAGATATCTTCCGGACAAAACAAAGAAAAACGGCACAGCCGTCCTGGTCACAGCTTCAAGTGCAAAGCCGAAAGTTCCGGGAAATCTCGTATGTATGATGATAACGAACATACACGCTATGAAACTTATTAGATATAAAAATTTATTCTCTTTCATGGGCTTTTTTCCGACTAGAAAAGAAGCACTGATATTACTCAGTGCTTGAATCTGAATCTACGGTTGATAACTGATATGCATCTTCTGTGGTGACAGAAACTCCTTCACCCGAAGGGACCTCTCCGTGAAGCACCTGGAGAATCACAACCGCTCTGTTGTTGGCTCTCTCATAATACTGAGAAGCGAGCTGTTCATTCTCTTCATCAAATCCGCCGTCGTATGCAAGATGATAACATTCATTGGCTTTCTGCATATACTCGGCCGCTTCAACTGTAATATCCGCAACACCCGAAAACTCATCGGGTACTTCACACTGTCCCATCTTCTGATAAATCTCATTCATCTCATCAAGATAACCAAGAAGTTCTTCCTTTGCTCCCTCGGATTCTGAATCTATTGAATCGATAGAATTACCAAGTTCTGCAAGTTTATCATAAAACTCAGACATTTCAGCCTTATATGCTTCAAGCTTTTCGTTCTTTTTGCCACAACCGATAGCCATGAATATTGAAACTAATATAAGTCCCAAACAAAAACTCTTTTTCAAAAACTTTTTCAAAATCTCTCTCCGTATGTCAATCAGAATATTTAGCTGCCGCCTTAAGTCTGGTGAGAGCTCTTGCAAGTCCCGCCTGAGACTTCCTAAACTCTTTTATAGACTGCTTATGCTGAAGATGTTCCATTGCAAACTCATAAGCTTCCCTTGCTCTTTGCTTATCGATATCCTCAGGTCTTTCGACGGTATTCACAAGAACTATACACCTATTGTTAGCTACTTGTACTGACCCAAGACTGACAACACCGTAAAGCCACTCTCCGCCGGGCTGTTTTATCTTGATAACTCCATCGGAAAGCGCGAGGATCATCTCCTCGTGATTGGCCAAAAGCGCAAGCTCACCGTCAGCGCAGGGAAGAATGATCTCCTCAGCTCTGTCATCATAAAATATTCCGTTTACAGATATGACCCTCAGTCCGAAGGTCGGGGCTTTTTCACCGTTCATATATTATGCCTCTTCTATCTGCTTAGCCTTCTCTTTTACTTCTTCTATTGAACCAACGTTAAAGAACGCTGCTTCCGGATACTCGTCCATCTCTCCGTCGATAATGGCTTTAAAGCCTCTGATCGTCTCCTTGAGAGGAACGAACTTTCCTTCAATTCCCGTAAACTGCTCAGCCACATGGAAGGGCTGTGAAAGGAATCTCTGGATCTTTCTTGCTCTGTAGACCGTCTGCTTATCCTCATCGCTAAGCTCTTCCATACCAAGGATCGCAATGATGTCCTGAAGCTCTTTGTATTTCTGAAGGATCTCCTGGACCTTGATAGCGGTCTCATAGTGCTCTTTTCCTACGATATCCTCTTCAAGGATACGGCTTGATGACTCAAGCGGATCAACCGCAGGATAAATACCCTGTTCAACGATCTTACGGGAAAGGACCGTTGTAGCATCAAGGTGCGCGAATGTAGTTGCAGGAGCGGGATCTGTAAGGTCATCCGCAGGAACATACACAGCCTGTACGGAAGTTACGGATCCGAATCTTGTGGATGTGATCCTCTCCTGAAGTGCACCGAGGTCAGTTGCAAGTGTCGGCTGATAACCTACCGCAGAAGGCATTCTTCCAAGAAGTGATGAAACCTCGGAACCTGCCTGTACAAAACGGAAAATATTATCAATAAACAAAAGCACGTCCTGATGCTTAACATCTCTGAAGTACTCAGCCATTGTAAGTCCGGTTTCCGCAACTCTCATACGAGCTCCGGGGGGCTCATTCATCTGGCCGAATACAAGAGCTGTCTTATCAATAACTCCCGACTCAGTCATCTCAAGCCAGAGATCGTTTCCTTCTCTTGATCTCTCACCTACACCTGTGAAAATGGAATATCCGCCATGCTCTGTAGCGATATTCTGGATAAGCTCCTGTATAAGTACGGTCTTACCTACACCGGCGCCGCCAAACAATCCGATCTTACCGCCCTTTGCATAAGGTGCAAGAAGATCGATGACCTTTATTCCCGTTTCAAGGATCTCGATAACAGGGCTCTGATCCACGAAATCTGGAGCTTCTCTGTGGATCTCCCACTTCTCTGAACAAGCTACATCTCCCTTGTTATCAATGGCATCACCCATAACATTGAACAGACGACCCAAAACGCCTTCACCTACCGGAACACTGATAGGTCCGCCTGTCGGGATTACCTCCATGTCTTTGCATAAACCTTCGCTCGGAGATAACATGATACATCTGGCGATATTATCACCAATGTGCTGTGATACCTCCATTACGCGTTTCTTATCCTCAACATAGACAAAAAGCGCATCGCTGATATATGGAAGATCGCTGTCCTCAAATTTTACGTCAACGACCGGTCCCATGACCTGAATAATCTTACCGTTTTTCAAATGACTATCCTCGATTCAAATCTAAAATCAAATTAAAATTATGACTGTTTCTTTTTCTCTTTTGCCATTTTTACTTCTTTGGCATGTTTAAGAGCCTTGGCTCCGCTGACAACCTCTGTTATCTCCTGGGTTATCATCGCCTGTCTCTGCCTGTTGTATGTCCTTTGAAGCTCATTTATCATCTTCTCGGCATTCTTATTGGCAGAATCCATGGCCATCATACGGGCACTCTGCACACTGCAAAACGCTTCTACAAGAGCACCGTATATAAATCCCGTGATATAATTGGGGACAATATTGTCCAAAACCGCTGAAGGACTGGGTTCCATGAGGAATTCCTCGAGAAGAGTTCCCGCAGGTATCTTCTCCTGTCTGATATCGGTGATGAGATCAAGCGGAAGAAGCTTTTCAAATCTTGTCTCGGTCTTATTCCCGTGAACAGTTGTATATATTATGTAAAACTCATCAATCTTTCTTGTATAGTAATACTCAAGTATCTCTGCTGCGATCTTCCTCGCCCTGTGAAGTGTAGGATTCTGAGATGTAAAGATAAAAGATTCTTCAATCTTCATATCTTTAGACGCAAAATGAAATCTTCCCACCTCACCGATAACAAAGAGCTTCCATTTATCACCGTCGTTTCTGATATGCTCTTCGGCAAGCTTTAAAACATTGTGGTTATAAGCTCCCGCAAGGCCCTTATCATCAGTAAAGACGATGTAACCGCGCCTTCTCTCTTCTTCCGGGATATCAAGCCTTGTCTCCAAAAAGATATTTTCAACTCCTTCGGGGAGATGACGGACTATTCTGGAGATCATAGCCTGTGTGGAAAAGAAAAACGGCTCGGTATCGGTAAGCATCTTCCTTGCTCTTCTAAGCTTGGTGGAAGATATGAGATACATCGCATTTGTAATTTTTCTGGTATCGTTAACGCTTTCTATACGATCCCTTATTTCTTTAATAGTTGCCACTTGCTATCTCTTCCTTAAGCTTTTTGTTCTCAGCATCGTTAAATGCATCTACGGCATCAAGGATTCTCTTTTTCAAATTATCCGAAAGATCCTTACTGGTCCTAAGATCGTCGCAGATCTCGCCCTGCTCCGTATTAAAGTATGTAAGAAGTCTTTCCTTATATTCTCTGACGCTCTTAACCGGAACAATATCAAGCTTTCCTGAACCAACCGCAACAAGTATGATAACCTGCTCATGCATTGCAAGCGGATGCTCCAACGGCTGCTTAAGAAGTTCCATAAGAACATTGCCATGATCAAGCTGCTTCTTGGTCGTCTCGTCAAGATCTGAACTAAACTGTGTGAATACAGCCATCTCTCTGTACTGT
This sequence comes from Butyrivibrio sp., assembly GCA_017535785.1. Taxonomy (GTDB): domain Bacteria; phylum Bacillota; class Clostridia; order Lachnospirales; family Lachnospiraceae; genus Butyrivibrio. The sequence continues at coordinate 103,825 of JAFXTN010000027.1, forward strand.
GCAAGATCCACCCTGATACTGCCCGCAGCCTTCTTCATAGCCTTGGTCTGGGCTGCAGATCCTACACGGGATACCGAAAGTCCGACGTTAACTGCAGGTCTCATTCCTTCGAAGAAAAGATCACTCTCTAGGAATATCTGTCCGTCGGTAATGGAAATGACATTGGTCGGAATATATGAAGATACATCTCCGGCCTGTGTCTCTATAATAGGAAGGGCCGTTATGGATCCTCCTCCGAGCTCTGAAGAGAGCTTACTTGATCTCTCCAAAAGTCTTGAATGCAGATAGAAAACATCTCCGGGATAAGCCTCACGTCCGGGTGATCTCTCAAGAAGCAGCGAAAGTGCTCTGTACGCAACCGCATGCTTGGAAAGATCGTCGTATATGATAAGTACATCCTTGCCCTGATACATGAAATACTCGGCAAGTGCAGTTCCCGAATAAGGTGCGATATACTGAAGAGGCGCCATATCAGAAGCTGTGGAGCTTACTACAATAGAATAATCCATAGCTCCGGTCTTCTTAAGCGTCTGTACGATCTTAGCTACAGTAGATGCCTTCTGACCTATAGCTACATAGATACAGATAACATCCTTACCCTTCTGGTTGATGATCGTATCAAGAGCGATCGAGGTCTTACCGGTCTGTCTGTCACCGATAATAAGCTCTCTCTGTCCTCTTCCTATAGGAAACATTGTATCAATAGAAAGAATACCGGTTTCCATAGGCTCGCAAACAGACTGTCTCTCAACAATTCCGGGTGCGGGTTCTTCAACCGCCCTGTATCCGGATTCCTTTATATCACCCTGTCCGTCGATAGGCGCTCCGAGCGCGTCGATAACTCTTCCTATAAAAGCTTCTCCGACAGGTATTCCGGCCTCTTTATAAGTTCTTACAGCTCTGGTTCCCTGTCTTATAGAAGTATCATTACCAAAAAGGATACATCCGATATGGTCATCTCTGATATCCTGAGCCATACCCTTGGTACCGCCTTCAAACTCTATGATCTCGCCATAGAAAGCGTGCTCGATACCATCGATATTGGCAATACCGTCGCCCACCCAGGTAACGGTTCCGACCTCTCTATCCTCAATGGCAAGGTCGAATCCCTCAACCTTATTACTGAGCATAGAGATTATCTTACCGGTCTCTCTGTCCCCGGTCTTGCGACTGATCTTATTAAGTTCAGCACGAAGCTGTCTGGCTCTTCCCGCATCGGACCAATCGTATTCATAGTTCATGCATGATACGATGAATCCTCCGCCTATTGAAGGGTCACTTATAAGCTCAACATCTATTTCCGTCACATCAAACTTCTTGCAGAGAACAGCCTTGATCTTATCAAGCTGCTCGCTGCTCGGAGCTGTTTCGGCATAGCGGAGCTTTGCTTTTAAAACATCACTCATTATTTACTCCGGCTTCAACGATAAATTTGTCATAAAGTTTCATGTCGTCTTCGCTGCTATGCTTGGTCGCTGCAATCTTGGAAGCGGCATCAATTACCATATCGGTAAGCTGAGCTGCATAAACCTCTTTGGCACGCTCATTCTCAACCTCGGCATTATGTCTAGCTTCCATAATGATCTGCTCGCCCTTTTTCTTGGCATCGCTGACGATGCGCTCATACTCAACATAACCTTGCTTCTTGATGTCAGAAATAATTGTCTCCTTCTGCGCATCAATTTCAGCAATCTTGTTCTCATATTCTACTTGGGTCGTTAGAGCCTTATGAGCAGCTTCATCGGCGGATCTTGTAGCATCATCCACTTCTTCCATTCTCTTGGCGATAACTGCGTCAACTCTTCCAAACAGAAATTTTTTGGCGACAAAAAACAAAAGTAAAAGATTAAAAATTGTACACCCAATACTCAAAATACTTATATTTAACACATCTATACCCTCGTCACTTTATTTTATAAACGATCATGAGAAAAGAATGATCATAATAGCTACAACGAAACCATAAATAGCTGTAGCCTCGGCAAGTGCACAACCAAGAAGAAGAAGTTTCATGATCTTTCCGTCTGCTTCGGGCTGTCTTGCAACCGCATCAGTAGCCTTAGCTGTAGCAAGGCCGATACCGATTCCTGCTCCGATTCCTGTGAATGCAGCGATAGCCGCACCGATTGCTGTTAAATTCATCTTTAAATCCTCCTTAGCGCCAAATCTATTATTCGACAGCTTCTTTTATATATAATGATGTCAAAAATACAAATACATATGCCTGTATTGCTCCATCAAATATATCAAAATAAACACTTAAGAGTGCCGGGAATATAACGGGTGCCACGTGCTTGATAAGCTCCATGATAACGGTCGCTCCCAAGATATTACCGAAAAGTCGCATGCAAAGAGACAACGGTCTGATCGCAAGCTCTAAAACATTCATGGGGGCTATTACCGGCATAGGCTCGGCAAAACCCTTAAACCATTTTCCCAATCCTTTCTTACGAAGTCCGGCTGCTTCAACGAGTATAATACTCATCAAAGAAAGAGCAACTGTCACGGTAAGGTCCATGGTCGGAGGCGTAAACCCAAACAATCCGATCATATTTGATGCTGCTATAAAAATCAGAACAACAGCCAAATAATCCTGATATCTGATTGCTTCCTCTCCGAGCATGCCACCTGTCACGCCTCTTATCCAGAGGACGAAACTCTCAACAGCTGCTTGCCTTTTGGAAATATTATGAACTTTAAAATCGCGGGTAAGAAATAAGATCAGAAGAAAAAGGACTCCCAAAATTATCCATGTGACGACAACAGACTTATAAAGATCAAATAAACCATTGCCGTAAGGAATATGAATAAAAGCTTTATCTTCCTTAAGAAGTTCATTAAGTAGCTCTTTCATGCCGTATCTCCTCTTTCCAAAACTATCTTCTATTATAGAAAAGATGCGGTAATTGTGCAACCTAAAAGGCGATGAGAATATCTCTCACCGCCTTTATCAACTCATTTATAATGATTGTTACAGTATCTCAATACCGTCTTTCTGAGCATTTGCTTTGACTATCATCTTATCATAGGTCTTCCTGTCATTCTCGATCCTAAGGACTATTCCGTCGATAACAAATATTGTACCCGCATATGCAACCTCAGAAATGACCGCCTGCGCAGAGCTTCCTTTATCTATCTCCGCCTGTATCCTTACCTTCTTGGCAGAAAGCTCTTTTATCTTAGCTTCCTTCATACCGACTGCAGCATTTATCTTGATCTTCCACTGCATCTTCTGTCTGTCGACAGCGCCTGCTTCCTGGAGCTTAAGGCTCTCTGTCTGAAGCGTCCTAAGATCCTCTTCCTCTCTGCTTATCATCTTTTGAATATTGTTATACTCGGTAAGGAGTGAGCCGTTCACACCAAGATTGATGATGGTCTTGGCTCCGGATCGGTTTCCTACCGATGCAGTCTCTATTCCGACAAGGCTCTGACACGTTCCGCCATATATGATACCGACACGGCCGTATGTCTTTATAAGTCCGTTGGAACTGATCTTACAATTAATAAAGTAGTTACCCGAAATGTTCCTTCCGGTAATTGTTACACCCTCAAAGAACTTAGCTGAAATATCACCTTTTGCGGTGATCGAACCTCTGATGGGACAAGTCGCGCCGCCCTTGATGATAACATTTCCTCCGCTCACGATCTCAGAGCTCTCCATATGACCGCCTATGATGATATCTCCGGTAGCCTTGATATCACTGCTTGAGTGGACATCACCCGTTACATATACAACGCCGTCGTAATTGATCTTCTTATCGGTAACCTTAACTTCAGGAAGTATCATAACCTTCTGAATATTAATGACGCCGTCGACCATACTGATGGCACCGGAGTACTTTGCGACATATGTAACCCTGTCATTAAGGATCATAAAGCCTTCGCCCTTAAGGATAGGGATTTCTTTTCCATTTCTGGCCTTAAGAGTTTCTCCGAATACATTGTATCCGTCTTCTCCCTTTGTAGCCCTGTGATAATAAGCAAGCTTATCGCCGACACGAACCTGCTTAAGCGTATCCATATTGGAAAGATCGGCTGTACCGTCTTTTAATATGATAGGTTCCGTATTGGTCTCTGTATCAAAGAAGAAATCATAATATCCGTCAACACCGTCAACAGGGCCCTTTCCGGCCGCAACAACATAATTCTCGTTGGAATTAAGGTGACGGAGCATCCTTGCAATTCCTTCTTTATCTATACCCATTTTGATACGGCATTTTAAAAGGAAATTTATCACAAGCTCTTCCGTATATGTTGCACCGTCGCTTCTAAGCGGAAGCTTTAACATGCATAACATATCGTCTGCTGTAAAAGAGATATAGTCATCCCTATGTGCCAGCATAGAATTAAGAAGAACCGCATCATCGCTGACTCCCTCAGTTCTGTCGAGCGCAATAGGGCTTTCTTGACGTCTGATCTTCTCGCTTGCAGACATCTCGCCGCTTTCAAGCTTCTCTCTGATCCGCCTCATATCAACAGCCGTATACATCATAGTCGTATACTTGCTGATATCAAGACCTTCCTCTATTCCAAGTCTGATCTCGCGCATCTGATCTGCCTGATAAAGAGGCTTTGCATAAGGCGTAATATCTATCTGATGCTCTAGACCGGTCCTCAATTCATACATCTGCATCCAACCGTATGACGGATCTGCGTATCTTCCGACATCGACTCCGCTCTCAAGTCCGAGTCTGATCTCTTTTATCGCATCACCTCTCATGTCACCGGTGATATGCCTGTCTATATCGATACCTTCTTTTAAGCATATCCTGATCTGTTCGATCTGCTCGGCATCAAAATTGTCTTTGATATATCTTCCTATATCAACACCGTCAAGATAAGCAAGATGTAACTGCTCAAGAATACTCGCATTATGCTGAGTTATCTCTGCACCTGTAAAAACAAGTCCGTCCGCAGCACTCTTTCTCACGGCTCTCATTTTCATATAAGGAATGTTCGGTGATGCATAATGAGAAATATCAATCCCGGCTTCAAGGCCCTTTCTGATCTCTCTCATCTGCCTACTGTCATAGGAAGGATCCTGGTAAAAGATAATGGGAACATCGTGATCTTTGGACAGACCAAGTCGAAGCTCTCGCATCTGATCGGCAAGATATTCAGGCTTAGCATAAGCAGACACATCTATACCGGAAGCTATGCCCTGGCGTATCTGTGAAAGCTGTTGAAGATCAAATCCCTGTTCTCTATATGAAGACATATCTATTCCCTGAGACATCTCAAGACGAAGTTCCTCCATCTCCGTCCAAGGCATTTCAGGGTTTGTATATTTTGTTACATCAACTTTATCTGCAATTCCCTTCCTGATCTCAGCCAGCTGAAGGGCATTAAAACCAAGAGCCTTAAGCTTTTCAACATCGGCTCCCAAGTTTGCACACAACTCTAATTCTCTCTCATAGGCGTTCTTATTAAAAGATTCAAGTCCGGCATAACTATTTAATTCGTTCACAAGTTCATCATCCTGCACAGTCATTAATTTTATGCCCTCATAAGATATAGAATATTCAGATATATCCAAATATATATGTTAATTTTACCATATATTCTGCACTTTACTCAATAAAGTCAGATATTAAGAAAATTATAAAAAATTTCTTAAAAAAGTATTGACATATTTTTTAATATCCGTTAATGTAATATTACGTTGAAATTAATATTTGAGTTTTAGAGAGGAATCGAAGTATGAAAAAAAGTATAGTAGTTATCTTGATAGCTACCATGATCGCATTTGGGGTTGTCGGTTGTGGAAAAGCTGTCGCGATCGAACCTGCTGCTTTAAATACATCAACAGGATTTTCCTTAAAGTCAGCAGATGACACAGTACTCGGCAAAAAAGAAACGTCAACAAGTTCGGCAAGCGAAACTTCCTCTTCTAACGGCGAATTTACATCGGGAGAGATTAAAGACAACGTTTATGAAAACACTTTCTTTAATGTTAAATTCCCCGTAGCAGATGACATGGTATTCGCAGATAGTGTTAAACTGGCAGAGCTAAATAACACAGTTATCGACACACTTGATAACAAGGGAGCCAAAGAAACAGTTAAAAACGGCAATCCAATGGTTGTAGCTTATGCGGAGAACGCTCGTGCTACAAGCTTCAATGTAGCAATCACTTCTGCCGGCAAGCTTGCAACAGCAGTTTTTAATGAAAAGAAAGTGCTGGAAGCAAACAGAGAAACTGTAGTAAAAGAATTTGAGGGAATGGGACTCTCTGATGTAACTACCTCTGTAGAAAAGACAACATTTCTTGGGGAAGAACATGATTCTTTAATTGTCAGAGGAAAGATTCAGGGACAGAACTTCTCACAAAAGATGATCATTCTTATTAAAGACGGATATATGGCTGCATTCACGATAAGCGGTCTATCCGAAGATAGCTTCTCTCTCTTCGACGGAGCTACAAAAATAGAGTGAATCAAATTGGGGAACATTTAGTTTTTTTGTTTTTAAAAAAGGGGAAAAAAGTATGAAAAACGAAAAAGAAAAGAAAAACTGGGGAATCTATGTTGTTGGGACTCTAATATTTATCACCATAAATTTCCTAACTATGACACATTTTAATGAAGCAAAAGCAGAAGAACCCGCGCAAGCTGCGCAGGATAAGCTGATCGAGATTCAGCAGGACATCCCTGCGGAAAACGCACTGCTTTCACCCAATGCGGGTTTTTCAAAGCTATTATCTGATATAACATTTGAGAAATAAAAGGAGAGAAAATATAAATGAACAGAACAATGAATAAGAAAAATATAATTGCACTATTGATCACAGGATTTATGCTCTTTGGAGCATGCATGTTTGGTTTTACCGCTGACGTACACGCAGAAGGCAATGTCGATCAGAGATTACTCGGAACAACAGACGGCAAAACTTATGTAAATGAATATTTTAATATCAGAATTCCTTTGTTTAAGAACATGACTATCGCAGATGACGCAAATCTTGCATTGCAGAATGAAGCAGACGCAAACGGTTATACTGCTGAGAAAAGACTTGCTGATATAAATGCCGGTATTCCTACATATGTACAGTATTTTTCAACAGATAACAATGATATTTATGTACTTGTCGGAAAGTTTCAATCAAAGGAAGAAAAGGATTATTTTAAGAAAAATTATCTAAATGAGGATCTTAGCGAGACTGTTGAAAGTTGGAAAAACGACCCCAATGCTTCAGATTTTAAAAGCGGGTTCAAAAAGGTTGAATGTCTCGGAAAAACACGCCCCATTGTTTTAGTTAAGGGTAAATATTACGGAAAAGATTATACAGAAGCTCATCTTCTCTATATCTCAGGCGACTACTATGCTATATATGCAGTAAGCGGTTACGGAACCAATCAGCTTGAGCTTTTCCAGAAGGCTACTCGTGTTAGAAAACAGAAATGATAAATGATCATAATATTAAAAAAGAAAGAGATGGGAAAAAATATGAATAAAAAAATTATCGCTGCCATCGTTGCAGCCGCTACTGTCCTCTCCGTAATGGGTTGTTCGGATGAAGACTTTGAAGAAACAGTTGAGCAGACAGAAACAGTTTCAAGTGAAAATGGTTCAGCAGATATTTCATTTGATGATCCTTCCGGAGATTTTTCTTTGGAAGATGATCTTGAAGAAAGCGGGGAATCTACTACTGCTTCCGCAGATACAACCGCTGCTCAGACTGCAGACACAAACAGTACAGCAAACACACAGGCTCCTTCATATATATTAGGTGAAGTGATCAAAGCAGAGGCTGAAAATACAGACAGTGCTTACGAAAATGCTTTTCTTAATCTTAAGATGAACGTTCCCAAAACAATATGGTTTGATGGGGATGACTATAAGGCAGACAAAATAAATACTTCAGTTAATGAATTTCCCTCTGCCGCACTCAAACTGATCGAATCAGGAAAGCCTGTACTTGCTCAAATCGGTAATCTTGATATGGATACATTTAAGGTCACTATTGTAAAAGGCGGTGATTATTCCAAAGAAAAGTATTTTGAAGAATCAACTAATATTTACAAGACCACCAACGGAGATACTCCGCCTCAGAATGTATCATCAGAAGTCAGATCGATAACTTTCCTTGGTGAAAAGACTGATGTTCTTACAATGAAAGGTACTTTAGTAGATGAAAATTATATTGCTAATTACCTCTACTATTCTAAGGATGGTTATTCTTACATGTTCGAACTTAGTGGTTTTGGTGATTATATAAATTACTTCGAGGAAGCTACAACATTGAACTAAATCATTTTACAAAAAGAGCTAAAACATGATACTCTAGTTAAGACGCTTATATAAAAAATAGGAAAGAGAGAAAAGCTAATGAAAATCAAACGTCTTATTGTATCTGTTTTAGCTCTATCTATGCTAATGGGCATGCCTGTTTTTGCATGCGAACAATCTGAACATCACCACAAAACTACTAAGGAAATTGTAGAAGAAGCTGTAGAAAACAACTTCAGCATCGGTGAAGTAAAAGGTAACGTATATGAGAACCCTTTCTTCAATGTCCGCATTGAAGCTCCCGAGGGTTATAATTTTAATTCATACGGCCTGATGACGATCGTCAACAATTATTCAACCACCGACAAAGCAAAAGAAATCACTAAGAGATTAGTCGAAGTTGCACTGTCACAAGATTATGCTGTTCCGCTTCTTAATGCAGACAATGGATCGAATTCTGAATTAGAGATCCTCGTTGGTTACGTAGCCGATAATACTGACGATTATCTCAACGAAAGCGCACTTATTGAATCCAAGCTTGATTATATTGCTGATAGTTTTAAATCCAGAGGTTTTTCTGATGTAAAGACTTCTCTGGGCACGACTACATTCCTTGGTGAAGAGCATCCTTGTATGGATATTACAGGAACCATTGATGGAACTACATACAACCAGAAATATGTATGCATTCCCAAGGATGGATATGTACTTGTAATTGGATTTGGCGGATCAGAACAAGAAGATTTCGCTCCAATTAAGAACGCTACAAAACTTAACTAATCTTTTTATCTAAAAAAATAAAATATATAAGCGTCAAATATGAGACCTATAAGAGCATTTGCTCCTATAGGTCTTTATTTACTACTCTTCTGATTTCACATATATATTAAAACGTGATACAGTATATATGATTCAAAAAACACAAAAGGAATAAAAAAGAAATATGAAGAAAAAAATATTAGTATCAGTCCTTACTTTATCTATGCTCACATGCTTGCCGGTTTATGCAACCGAGCAGGTATCTCAGCCTGCGCCTTTAGCAGCAGAAATACATGAACCTCAGGCTCCCGCTTTCAATCTTGGTGAGATCAAAGACGGAGCTTATGAAAATTCTTTTTTTAATATACGCTTCCCTGTTCTAAAGGGTATGAAGTTTGACAAGATAGGTAAGATCACGGAGCTTGGCAAAAAAATTTCCGATGAAGCATCCGTAGATGCTGTAATAGATCAGATCAACGCCCAGAACCCCGTTATCCTTGCAAATGCTACAACAGACAAATCTTCTGTTTTCACCGTTATAGCGACCTATGTCGGAAAAAACATAACCGATAAATACGATGAAAGGACTTTTGTTGAATCAAAAGAAAAGCAGGTATTCGATGATTATAACAATGTCGGAGGCTTTACAGACCTTAGCATCAATATTGATTCTGTCTCATTTCTCGGCGAAGAACACCCTTCTCTCAATGTTACGGGTAAGATTGACGGAGTCAATTTCAATCAACGATTTTTATGTCTTACAAAAGACGGATATGTGATGCTCTTCTCAATTGCGGGAACCAGTGATAGGCCATTCTCTCTTATCTCACAGGCAACCAGATTGTATTAATCTCCCTCTATTACTGCCAGTATCAATATTCCTATTATTACAAGGAATAAGAAAAAGTACTGCTTGGCTTTAAGCTTTTCTTTCAATATGATCCTGGAAAGCAAAAGAGAAACTACGCATACCGATGAAATGATGGGTGCTGCTATCGCACCGTTCCCACTCATGGCATATACATAAGTAAATTGTCCGGCGGTCTCACATACCGCTGCAAGTATCTTGTCCCTCTGTATGGGAAGTTCAAATTTAACTCCCTTGATAAGCATAAATACGATAAGAATAACTGCAACGATAAAGAATGAAAGCTCATATGAAGTATTGGCCACCTCTTCTATCGTTTCTTCCGATACACCTATCAACGGGCTAGTTTCAAGTTCAAGGAAATAAATATCCAAAAAGCTTCCGATCGCATCTATGATCGCATAGCAAAAAGGCATAGCAAAGGCTATTATAGCCATCTTCTTGCCTATCTTCTTCTTTCTGTCTGTGTCTCCGTTATTATCAAGAAATCCTATTCCGAGAATACCGATAACAATGATAATGATGGCCGCAACTGAGCCGCCGGATAATCTCTCACCGAGAATGATAACGCATAAGATCGAGCAAAGTGCTCCTGAAGTATTTTCTATAGGATCCGAAATAGATTCTTCTATAAATCTCATTCCAAAGAAAGAAAATGCCATAGAAAAAATATAGCAAAGTGATACCGGAAGATATCTTATCAGATTGACCGGATCGTATGCTATATCCTTGGTAAGAAGTGTGAAGAGCGCGTGTAGCCCCATAACTACACCGACACAAACACAGATCTTGAGATGAGCGTACTTCTCGTTCTCTCTCGCTCCTTTTTTATAAAACAGCTCGGCAAGTCCCCAAATAAAGGTCGTTGCCAGTGCAAAAAACAACCACATAACAATATTCTCCTCAACAATATATTTCCACAACACAGTATATCATAATAAAGAAACACACTAATAAAAAAGAATTTCAAAAAAGGGACTGTCATCACTGACAGTCCCTTAAAACCATATCTTAACGGATATTAGTTATTCTTATTGCTGTTGTAAACCTTCTTAGCCTCTTCGATTCCGGCCTTAAGACCAGCGAGACCAGCCTTAGCTACCTCAGCTGATGCCTTGCAAAGATCGTTTGCAAGAGCCTCTGCCTTCTCAGCAGCGTCCTTAAGCTTCTCCTTAGTCTCATCATCTACGAAAGACTTGCTGTCAGAAGCCTTGCTAGCCTTGTCAGCGATTGCAGCCTGTGCTGCTGCAAGTCTTGCAACAGGTACACGGAAAGGTGAGCAAGATACATAGTCAAGACCGATCTTGTGGCAGAACTCAACTGATGAAGGATCACCACCGTGCTCACCACAGATACCAACGTGAAGGCTGGGATTAACGGGCTTTCCGAGCTTGAGTGACATCTCCATAAGCTTACCAACACCAGTCTGATCAAGCTTAGCGAAAGGATCGTTCTCGAAGATCTTTGTGTCATAGTAAGCATTGAGGAACTTACCTGCATCATCACGAGAGAATCCGAATGTCATCTGTGTAAGGTCGTTTGTACCGAAGCAGAAGAAATCAGCTTCCTTAGCGATCTCGTCAGCTGTAAGAGCAGCTCTCGGGATCTCGATCATTGTACCAACCTCATACTTAAGGTCAGCGCCTGCAGCCTTGATCTCCTCATCAGCTACCTTTACGATGATATCCTTTACGAACTTGAACTCCTTAACTTCGCCTACGAGCGGAACCATGATCTCCGGAACT
>JAFXTN010000028.1 GCA_017535785.1 Butyrivibrio sp.
TCCGTTTCACACAGGCGGGTTCAGAGGTTTCAGCGCTTCTTGGACGTATGCCTTCAGCCGTAGGTTATCAGCCCACACTTGCTACAGAGATGGGTGCGCTCCAGGAGCGTATCACATCAACCAAGAAGGGCTCCATCACATCGGTTCAGGCCGTATACGTTCCTGCCGATGACCTTACTGACCCGGCTCCCGCTACAACATTCACACACCTTGATGCTACAACGGTTCTTTCACGTGATATCGCATCAAAGGGTATTTATCCCGCTGTTGATCCTCTTGATTCAACAAGCCGTATCCTCTCACCCGACATCGTCGGAAAAGAGCATTACGAAGTTGCCAAGGGCGTTCAGCAGGTGCTTCAGAGATATCGTGAGCTTCAGGATATCATCGCCATCATGGGTATGGACGAGCTCTCCGAAGAAGATAAGCTCACCGTATACAGAGCACGTAAGGTTCAGAACTTCCTGTCACAGAGTTTCTCTGTTGCCGAGCAGTTCACAGGACTTCCCGGAAAGTATGTACCTCTTAAGGAGACGATCCGCGGCTTCAAGATGATCCTTGACGGCGAGTGCGATGATCTTCCCGAGAGTGCATTCCTTCTCGTTGGAACTATCGACGAAGTATTTGAGAAAGCTAAGAAGCAGTAAGGGGGATCTGTATGTCCACTTCTTATCATTTACAGGTTGTATCCCTGGATGGCCTTGAATATGAAGGTGAAGTTCAAAAGATATTGCTACGTACGATAGACGGTGATGTCGAGATACTTGCTCGCCACACCAACTACTGTACAGCTATCGGAATGGGCACAGCCAAAGTCGTTACGGCGGATGGCCAAGAGAGAAAAGCGGCCTGTATCGGCGGAATGCTTTCTGTTATGAACGGAGAAGTCAGAGTTCTTCCCACAACGTGGGAGTGGAGTGAAGACATCGATATCGAACGTGCCAAGGCAGCTAAAGCCAAAGCAGAGGAAATGCTCGAGAATGAGCTCCTTGATAAGGAAGCAAGAGTAAGAGTAGAAGCCAAGCTTTACAGAGCACTTGTAAGAATCGGTTCCTCGGGACACGGTCCGGAGTTATAACAAGAGCAATTTTGCCCGGAAAACATAAAATATCGCTTTGAATGCTAAAATGATATACTATCTTGCGCAATAGCAAAATATAGCATGATTTTAGCAATATGTACGCGGTAAAATAAGAATAGCAATGGTTATAATCAAATCATTAAAAGATAGGAGATTAGCCATGGCTAGACTTATTTTACCGCGTTTGTTGTCTGACGGATGCGTACTTCAAAGAAGAAAAAGCATACATATCTGGGGATGGGATACGCCCGGTCTTATCGTCACAGCACAGCTTGACGGAGTTATCGGAAACGTCAAGGTAAGTGAAGACGGAAGATTTGATATATTCCTTCCCGCCAGAGAAGGTGGCGGACCATACGAGCTTACGGTTTCCGACAGCGAAGGTGAGAGCATCACTGTTAAGGACGTAATGGTCGGCATAGTGTGGTTTTGCTCAGGTCAGTCCAACATGGAATTTCCCGGAGCAAGAGTTGCGGACAAATATCCCGAGCTTCGAACGATAGAAGCAAATGACAAGATCCGCACCTTCAAGATCGTGGAGGAGACAAGCTTCTCCGGACCTTACGAGGAGCACAATACGGGAAGCTGGGTGTCGGTAAATTCGGATACCATAATGAACTTTTCCATAGTAGCTTTCTTTTTTGCCGAAGTAATAAGATCCATGACTAATCAGGCAGTCGGCCTTATAAACGCTTCACTCGGCGGATCGAGGATACAGTCCTGGATGAGCAGAGAGATGCTTGAAGGCTATGATGAGCTTATAGCGGAAACAGACAAATACAACGACGAGGCTTTCAGAAAAGAGAGAGCAAAGTGGAACGAAGACAAGACCAATAAGTGGCTAGACGATCTGTATGCCAAAGACCTCGGCATAAAGGAATCCTGGTTCAAAGAAGAAACCGATGATTCTGCGTGGGATGAACTTTCGATCCCCACAATGTTTACGGGAACACCTTTGGAGGGACTTGTCGGAAGCGTTTGGTTCAGGAAGAAATTTGATCTGCCAAAAGAGCTTGCGGGTAAGAGCGCTCGTCTTTTCCTCGGAACCATGGTTGATTCCGATGAGACATACATTAACGGTGAAAAAGTCGGAGTAACAGAATATCAATATCCTCCGAGAAAATATGACATAAGAGAAGGACTTACAAGGGAAAAAGATAATACGCTCGTTGTTCGTCTTAAAGTGGAGCTTGGACTTGGAAGGATCACACCCGGTGCCATCAAGGAGTACAAGATCTTTAATGAAGAGGCTTCCGCAGAGCTTGATGGAAAGTGGAAGTATAAAGTCGGTGCAACATGCGACAAGATGCCGCCCACAGACTTTATCAACTGGAACTCTTCAGGTCTTTACAATGCGATGACCGCGCCTTGCCATAACTTCCCTATTGACGGGATCATCTGGTATCAGGGAGAAAGCAATGTCGCTCAGCCTTGGGATTATGCGGATCTTACAGAAAGGATGATCCTCGGCTACAGAAAAGCATGGAGAGAATATAACCTTCCTTTCATTGCCGTACAGCTCCCTAATTTTGTCATCGACCTTACGGAAGAAGAGAACTGGGGTGAGTTCAGGCTTGTTCAGAACAAGATCCTAGATATACCGTCCACCGGACTTGTTGTGACAATGGGACTTGGAGAGGACAACGACCTTCATCCTGTTACCAAGAAACCTGTAGGAGAGAGACTTGCGCTCTGGGCAGGACATCTTAAATACGGATACACGGGAACATACTGCGGACCTTTCGCAACTTCTGTTAAAAAGCTTAATGATGGAGAAGGTGTCACTGTTCTTGTAGAAGCAGAGCATGCAGACAAACTTAAGGTTTCTGATGAGGGAAAAGGAACTGAGATAAAAGACTTCTTTATAGTAGATAAGGAAGGAAAGTATCACGAGACCGAAGCAGAAATAAAAGAGGGCAGCATCGTTGTACGCAGCAAAGATGATATTAAGAATGCGTCGACGCTCCGCTGGTGTTGTGAAAACACCTATAGAGGAGGACTCATAGTCAATAACATTGGCATACCGATGTGCCCGTTTGAACTTCCTATTAAATAAAAGATCATGTGGCGGGAGTGAAATCCGCTCCCGTCCTGTATAGCTTTCTAAATTCCGTAGGAGAACATTTGTTGATCTCCTTGAAAACCCTGTTGAAGGTTGAAAGACTAAAGAAGCCCGATTGAAGAGCGATATCCATGACGGACAGATCCGTATCGCCAAGGAGCTCTTGAGCCATCATTACCCTTCGCTTGGTTATGTACTGATAGCAGGAAATACCCATGTAGTTCTTGAAAAGTCTTTCAAAGTGGAACTTGGAAAAACCTGCTAGCTCGGCCAGCTGCTCAACCGTAAGATCATCCGATCTGTGTGAGTCGATGTAGTTGGTAACGGCAACAAGCTTGTCTATGTTCTTGCGCTGAGGATCTGCGGGACCATGGATGATATTGGAATCACCAAGGTGCATGCTTCCTATCTGTGCAAGTATCAAGGTTACGAGTGAATATACCGAGATCTGTAGGAATTCATCCTGCTGACCGTAGAGTCTGTCGATCTCCCAGAAATAGTTCTGGAGTCTTGCAGTCTCGACCGGATACTCCTCCTGCTTGATATGGACGTAAGCAGGCATTGCTTTAAGAAGCGGTACAAGGGATGAAACCTGGGAATATCCGCCGATGTCAAAGAGGAGGATAAGCTTTTCTCCGTCACCCGAATCGGAAAGATATTCGTGAAGCGTTCCGGGAGCGACCATAACGATGTCTCCGGGCACGCAGTTTATCACGGTTGATTTATCATTGTGAAATTTGACGCGAAGCGTTCCCGACAAGAGCAAGATGAGCTCGATCTCATTGTGCCAGTGAGTCGGATACTCGCTTAAGGTGTTGTGATATAAGAGCACACCTTTTTGCGTATCATAATAGATATCTTCGCGGGATTGTTCGTTGATATCATGTATCATACGAGGAAACTCCTTGAATTAAAGCAACTGTAAATTTTACAGAAGTATTTTACCATATAACACTAAAAATAGTAGTTGGATTTTTTCGTAAATTTTCGTAAAATTGAAAGGATTTTTTTGATGGAAAAAAAGAAATGGTCGGATCTTTGGCTTGCATATGACATGGTTACAGAACTTGGCGGCAAGAGATCTTTGACAATTGAAGGATTTGATTCCGGCAACAGAGTAATAAAAAGCGCTATAGCGGAGCTGAATAGCGGGCTTAAGGGACTTGTTGGGATTGAGCTTGTGACAGCAGAAGCTTTCGAGAAAGCAGCCAACGAAAAGATTTCTTTTGTAAAAGAGACTTCAGTTCCGAAGGAAGGCTATGAAGTCTCAGGCACAGACGGCGAAGTTATCATAAAAGCCGGTGATGAAAACGGAATCCTTTACGGAGTATTTGCGCTACTTAGAAACCTTGCGATGGGACAGCGTCTTGAAAGCGTTAATGAGAAATCTTCTCCTTCCAACCCGATCCGAATGATGAACCATTGGGATGACATGGACGGAAAGATCGAGAGAGGCTACTCCGGAGATTCATTCTTTTTTGAAAACGACGAGATAATTATTAATGAAAGAACTGTTGACTACGCAAGATTTATGGCGAGCATAGGTATTAACGCAGTTGCCATAAACAACGTAAATGTAAGGGGAGCCGCAACCTTCCTTATCACCGATAGATTTTTTTCCAAGGTAAAAGAGCTTCAGGATATATTGGCAGATTACGGCATCACGCTTTATCTCACGATCAATTTCGCTTCTCCGATAGAGATCGGAGGACTGGAAACCTGCGATCCTCTTGATGAAAAAGTTATTTCCTGGTGGAGAGATAAGTCAAAAGAAGTATTCGAAAAGCTCCCCGAGATCGGAGGATTCCTTGTAAAAGCGGATTCCGAGGGAAGACCCGGACCGTTTACATACGGAAGGACTCAGGCCGACGGAGCCAATATGCTTGCGGATGCGGTAAAACCGTATGACGGGATCATCATCTGGAGATGCTTTGTTTACAACTGCACACAGGACTGGAGAGATTACAAGACAGACAGAGCTAGGGCAGGTTACGACTATTTCATGGAATTTGACGGAGCGTATCGCGACAACGTGATCCTTCAGATAAAGAACGGACCAATGGATTTCCAGGTAAGAGAGCCTGTTTCTCCGCTTTTGGGAGGCCTTAAGAAGACCAATCAGATGCTGGAAGTTCAGATCGCGCAGGAATATACCGGACATCAGATAGATCTTTTTTATCTTATTCCATGGTTTAAGGAAGTACTCGGATTCCGTACCTATTGTAAAGAAGACTGCGATACCGTTGCAGATATCATAAGCGGCAAGACGATGGGCAACAAGAATGCGGGTTTTGTGGCTGTTATAAATACAGGTAACGATTACAACTGGACGGGCAACGATCTTGCGGCTGCCAACCTGTACGGCTTTGGCAGGCTTGCCTATGATATGAGCCTTAGCGCAGAGACAATAGCCAGAGAGTGGGTAAGACTCACCTTTTCAATGGATAAAAAGTCGGAGGATGTTCTTGTAGAGATGCTCCTTGATTCGGGAGATATCTATGAGAAGTACACAGCGCCTCTGGGAATAGGCTGGATGGTAACACCTCATTATCACTACGGACCAAGCGTTGACGGTTACGAGTATTCAAGATGGGGAACCTATCACAGGGCGGATCACCATGCGATCGGCGTTGACAGGACCGATAAGGGTACAGGCTATGCGCAGCAATATTATAGTAAGAACGCTGAGATGTACAATGATCCCGAAACCTGTCCCGAGGAGCTGCTTCTTTTCTTCCACAGGATTCCTTATACAAGGAAGCTCAAGAGCGGAAAGACACTTATTCAGCATATCTACGATTCACATTTTGAAGGAGCGGAAGAAGCCAAGGCGCTCTCTGCGAAGTGGGATTCGATAAAGGATGCGGTTCCGGCTGATGTATATGAGAGAGTTGCAAAGAGGTTTGAGCTTCAGGTTGAAAATGCCGAAGAATGGCGAGATCAGATCAACTCATATTTTTACAGAAAGAGCGATATCCCTGATGAAAAGGGAAGAAAGATATATTAAAGAGCAGGCCTTTGGCCTGTTTCTTTTTTCGCATAATTCAAGATGTAAAAAGCATTAAATGATAGGAATACTCTTTTGATCATAAGTAAAATGTTTATACATGTTATTGGAATCGTATTAGGAATATCAACATACTAATGAGGTGGATTAATGAACAGAACAGAGGCAAGAAAAAGAGCAAAAGAGCTCGTGGCGAAGATGACCGTTGAGGAGAAGGCGTCTCAGCTTCGTTATGATGCCCCCGCAATCGAGAGATTGGGTATTCCGGCTTACAATTGGTGGAATGAGGCGCTTCACGGCGTTGCAAGAGCCGGCACAGCAACAATGTTCCCGCAGGCTATTGGTATTGCTGCAGCATTCGACGAGGAGATGATGAAGGAGATCGGAGATGTCATCGCACTCGAAGGAAGAGCTAAGTACAACGAGCAGTCCAAGCGTGGAGACAGAGACATTTACAAGGGACTTACATTCTGGGCTCCCAACGTTAATATTTTCAGAGATCCCAGATGGGGAAGAGGACACGAGACATACGGTGAGGATCCTTATCTTACAAGTACTCTCGCAGTTCCTTTCATAAAAGGTATTCAGGGCGACGGCGAGTATATGAAGGCTGCTGCATGTGCTAAGCACTTCGCAGTACATTCAGGTCCCGAAGCTGACAGACATCATTTCAACGCAATTGCTTCAGCTAAGGATCTCGAGGAGACATATCTTCCCGCATTCGAGGCATGCGTTAAGGATGCAGACGTTGAGGCAGTTATGGGTGCTTATAACAGAACCAATGACGAGCCTTGCTGCGCAAACAAGCCTCTCATGGTAGACATTTTGAGAGGTAAGTGGGGATTCGAGGGACACTTCGTATCTGACTGCTGGGCAGTAAGAGATTTCCATGAGAATCACAAGGTTACAGGAACACCCGAAGAGTCAGTAAAGCTTGCGCTTGATATGGGCTGCGATCTTAACTGCGGATGTACATACCAGAAGCTCATGAACGCATACAGAGCAGGACTTATTGAAGAGAGCGTTATCACAGAGTCTTGCGAGAGATTGTTTACAACAAGATTCCTTCTCGGAATGTTTGATAAGACAGAGATGGATGAGATCCCGTTCACAGTTGTTGAGAGCAAGGAGCATCTTGCCGTTGCTCACAAGGCAGCTAAGGAGAGTATCGTACTTCTTAAGAACGACGGATTGCTTCCTCTTGATAAGAACAAGATCAAGACGATCGGTGTAGTTGGTCCCAATGCGGATTCAAGATCTGCACTTATCGGTAACTATCACGGAACATCTTCAAGATATATCACTGTTCTTGAAGGTATCCAGGATAAGCTTGGCGACGATGTAAGAGTACTTTATTCAGAGGGTAGCCACCTCTGGCAGACCAATGCAAGTGCTTTGTCAGATCCCAACGGTTCTGACAGAATTGCAGAGGCTCAGACTGTTGCCGAGTATTCAGATGTGGTTGTAGTGGTTGTAGGTCTCGATGAGACACTCGAAGGTGAAGAGGGAGATACAGGAAACCAGTTTGCATCAGGAGATAAGATAAATCTTAATCTTCCCATGCCTCAGAGACAGCTCATCAACTCAATACTTGAGATGAAGAAGCCTACGATCGTTATCAATATGTCAGGTAGTTCCATCAACCTTTCAAAGGCTGAGGACGAGGCCAATGCCGTTATCCAGGCATGGTATCCCAGAGCTCTTGGCGGTAAGGATGTTGCGGATATCCTCTTTGGTGATGTTTCACCTTCAGGAAAGCTTCCCGTTACATTCTATTATTCTTCAGAGGAGCTTCCTGATTTCAAGGATTACTCAATGAAGAACAGAACTTACAGATACTTTGAGGGCAAGCCCCTTTATCCGTTCGGTTACGGTCTTACATACGGAGATGTAGTATGTAAGGATATCGATGTAGCTGTTAAGAAGGCTTCCGATGGCAGCGTAGAGGGCGCAGAAGTGACCGTTACAGTTGCCAACGAAGGTAAGGTTGCTACAGATGATGTTGTCCAGATCTACATCAAGGACAAGGAATACGAGCTTGCAATTCCCAATGCTTGTCTTTGCGGATTCAAGAGAGTACATCTTGAGGCAGGCGCTTCCGAGAAGATCACCATCTCCGTAAACGGAAGAGCATTCACATCAGTAGACAACGACGGAAACAGAAAAGTATTCTCCAAGAAATTTGATATTTTTGCAGGAACAAGCCAGCCCGATGAGAGATCAAAAGAACTTACGGGAAAAACTTGCGTAAAGGCAGAAGTTCAGATTTAACCCTTCGTGAGGAAGTGGTATAATGTCATTTATATAGAGAATGGCAAGTATTATTTTAATTAGTTCTTTAGAAGAGTTTGGCAACTCTTGATATAAAGAAGGACAAGAAAGGTATAGCGCAAAACGCGCAAAAGAAAGGGGATTTTTTATGATCAACATGCCTGAAGTAAAAATCGGTCTTGTTGCTGTCAGCCGTGACTGTTTCCCTGCATCTCTTGCAGTAAACAGAAGAAAAGCTTTGGTTGAAGCATACAAGAAAAACTACAATGATAAGGACGTATATGAGTGTCCTATCTGCATCATCGAGAGTGAGATCGATATGGTCAATGCTCTTGAGGATATCAAGAAGGCAGGATGTAACGCACTTTGCGTATATCTTGGAAACTTCGGTCCTGAAATTTCAGAGACACTTCTTGCTAAGCACTTTGATGGACCTATCATGTTCTGTGCTGCAGCAGAGGAGTCACAGAATGACCTTATCGACGGAAGAGGAGATGCTTACTGCGGAATGCTCAATGCAAGCTACAACCTCCACCTTCGTAATGTAAAGGCATATATTCCTGAGTATCCCGTTGGAACAGCAGAGGGATGCGCTAAGATGATCAACGAGTTCGTGCCTATCGCAAGAGCTATTGCAGGTCTTCGTGATCTCAAGATCATCAGCTTTGGTCCCAGACCTATGAACTTCCTTGCTTGTAATGCTCCTATCCAGCAGATCTACAACATGGGCGCAGAGATCGAAGAGAACTCAGAGCTTGACCTCTTCGAGAGCTTCAACAAGCACGCAGGCGACAAGAGAATTCCCGATGTTGTCAAGGACATGGAGAAGGATCTCGGCGCAGGCAACAAGAAGCCTGAAATCCTTGAGAAGCTTGCTCAGTACGAGCTTACACTTCTTGATTGGGTTGAGGAGCACAGAGGTTACAAGAAGTATGTAGCAATCGCCGGAAAGTGCTGGCCTGCATTCCAGACACAGTTCGGATTCGTTCCTTGCTACGTTAACTCAAGACTCACAGGACGCGGAATTCCCGTATCTTGCGAGGTAGATATCTACGGTGCTATCAGTGAGTTCATCGGAACATGCGTAAGTAACGATTCAGTTACTCTCCTTGATATCAACAACTCAGTTCCTGAGGATATGTACAACGAGAGCATCAAGGGCAAGTTCGATTACAAGCACACAGATACATTCATGGGATTCCACTGTGGAAATACATGCACAGGCAAGCTTTCAAGCTGCGAGATGAAGTTCCAGAGAATCATGGCTAGAAACCTTCCTGAGGAAGTTACACAGGGAACTCTTGAGGGAGATATCGTTCCCGGAGAGATCACATTCTTCAGACTTCAGAGCACATCAGACAATCACCTTCGTACATACGTTGCAGAGGGAGAGGTTCTTCCTGTTGCTACAAGATCATTCGGTGGTATCGGTGTATTCGCTATTCCTGAGATGGGAAGATTCTACAGACACGTACTTATCGAGGGCAACTTCCCTCACCACGGCGCTGTAGCATTCGGCCACTTCGGAAAGGCTCTTTACGAAGTATTCAA
>JAFXTN010000029.1 GCA_017535785.1 Butyrivibrio sp.
GACCGACAGAGCACTTCGCTGGTTCCTCGGAAGCGAGAAGGCAGTTGTTATATCAAGCGATACGACAATGAATGCCGGAGAGCGTGAGCAGGTAGAAAATCTGGGCATTAAGGCACTTGTTGCAATGCCGGTTATCATAAACGGATCGGCTCTTTTCTATGCTTGTCTTACAGAGAACAGAGAGAACAGGATATGGTCGATAGACGACGTTAAGTTTATCAATGATGCGATCCGCGTTTTACAGACAATAATTACAAAGAGACTTCAGAAAAATTCACTCGCAAGTTCTTTTGCTTCGCTTGAAGCTGTGCTTGATAACGTGGGAAGTGCCATATATGTAAGGGATATAGGCACGGGAGTTCTTTTGTTTGCAAACAGAAGTTTTAAGAAGAACTTCAATAAGGAACTTACCGAGAATACCCTTGTCGATCTTTTTGAATCGAATATCCCTGCGAAGAGCAGAAGCGGAAACTACGAGGTTCATCACAAGGACAGGGAGAAATGGTACGATGTTTACTACACCAGAATTAAATGGGTGGACGGACGTCCCGTTTCTTTGTGTGCTATATACGATATTACCGAGAAAAAGCTGTATCAGAAGCGTATCGAACAGCAGGCTTATACGGACTTCCTGACAGGTCTTTACAACAGAATGTGTTGTGAGAAGGATCTTGCAAGATACATTGATGAAGCTCGGACAAAGCGTATTCACGGTGCGCTCATGTATCTTGATCTTGATGACTTTAAGCATATCAACGACAGTCTGGGACATCAGTACGGCGATGTTCTGCTTAGGGATATTTCGAAGGCTATAAGCAGGATTGAGGGAATAACCAATTCCTGCTACAGAATGGGCGGAGATGAGTTTGTTATCATCGTTCCTCCTGAAAGTTTTGAAAGGCTCCCCAAGATCATAGAGGAGATAAAAAATACTTTTGCAACGCCGTGGTATCTCAAGGACAGCGATTATTACTGCACTATGAGTATGGGTGTTGTAAAATATCCCGATCACGGTGACAATGTTTCTGAGCTTATAAGAAAGTCTGATGTTGCGATGTATGAAGCAAAGAAGTCAGGTAAGAACAGGATTGCCGAGTATTCGGACAATATTGATTCTTCATCGATACACAGGCTCGATCTTGAGAAGAATATGTACGACGCTATAACAAAGAGCTGCAGTGAATTTGAGGTTTATTTCCAGCCTGTTATAAGCGAGCCGATAGACAATAAGAGCGGAAGAAAGCAGTACAAGCATGTCGGTGCCGAGGCGCTTGTAAGATGGAACAGTTCAAAGCTGGGATTCTTGAGCCCCGATGAAGTCGTTCCGCTTGCGGAGTATTTGGGACTTATCACACCTATCGGTAATCACGTACTTAAAAAAGCTTGTGAGTGTTGCAGACAGTGGAATGAGTCGGGAACGGGAGAGTATGCGGTTTCCGTAAATTTATCCGTTGTTCAGATAATGCAGAATGACATCGTGGATGTTATCAGGAAGAATATTGAAGAAAACCACATAAATCCACGAAATCTTGTGCTTGAGCTTACAGAGAGACTTGCGATAAACGATCTTGCAAGGACGAAGCAGACGCTTCTTGATATAAAGGCGCTTGGAGTAAGGCTTGCCCTTGATGATTTCGGTACGGGTTACTCGGCGCTCAGCAGTATCAGGGCACTTCCTTTTGACATAATAAAGGTTGACCAGAACTTTGCCAAAGATCTTGCAGAGGATGATTACTCACAGGCATTTATCCGCATGATGGCAGAGCTTGGAAAAGCTATCAATGCAGAGATCTGCGTTGAAGGAATAGAGACTCAGGCGCAGCTTGATGCCATAAAAGGGATGGGCGTTAAGTACGTACAAGGTTATTATTACGACAAACCCATGCGCAGAGTGGCTTTCGAGGAAAAGTACGTTTATAACTAAAAGTGTGTTATTATGATATAGCGCAATAAAATATAAAGGTTAGGATTTAATAATGGCAGAAGAGATTACAAATAAAAGTGATAATGCTGAGGTGGAGAATACACCTTCCAGACATTTTATAGAGCAGGCTATCGACAAAGATCTTGCGGAGGGAGTTTACGATCATGTTTGTACAAGATTTCCTCCCGAGCCCAACGGCTTTTTGCATATAGGACATGCCAAGAGTATTCTTCTTAATTACGGAATGGCAAAAGAGTACAACGGCAAGTTCAACATGAGATTTGACGATACCAATCCCACCAAGGAGAGGTCTGAGTTCATGGACTCTATTATTGAGGATGTGAAGTGGCTTGGCGCGGATTATGAAGATCGTCTTTTCCATGCGTCCGATTACTTTGATGAAATGTATGAGAACGCTGTAAAGCTTATCAAGAAGGGCAAGGCTTATGTATCTGAGCTTACTGCCGAGCAGATGCGTGAATACAGAGGAACACTTACAGAACCCGGTAAGGACGATCCTAACAGAAACAGAAGCGTTGAGGAAAACTTAAAGCTTTTTGAAGATATGAAGAACGGCAAAGTCGAGGATGGCGCTATGACTCTCAGAGCCAAGATCGACATGTCTTCACCTAACATAAACATGAGAGATCCCATCATCTACAGGGTTGCTCACATGACACATGCGCGTACACAGGATAAGTGGTGCATTTATCCTATGTATGACTATGCTCATCCCATCGAGGATGCTATTGAGGGAATCACACATTCACTCTGTACTTTGGAATTTGAGGATCACAGACCTCTTTACGACTGGGTAAAAGAGGAATGCGGATACAAGAATCCTCCGCGTCAGATCGAGTTTGCAAAGCTTTACCTCAACAACGTTGTTACGGGTAAAAGATATATCAAGAGACTTGTTGAAGACGGCATAGTTGACGGATGGGACGATCCGAGACTTGTAACTATCGCGGCACTCAGAAGAAGAGGATTTACTCCCGAGTCCATCAAGATGTTTGTTGATATGTGCGGAATCAGTAAAGCTCAGTCAACTGCAGAGTATGCAATGCTTGAGTATTGCATCAGAGAAGACCTTAAGCTCAAGGCAAAGAGAATGCTTGCGGTTTTGAATCCCGTAAAGCTTATAATTGACAACTATCCCGAGAATGAGACAGAGTATCTTGAGATTGAGAATAATAAGGAAGTTCCTGAGATGGGAACAAGAAAGATTCCTTTTGGAAAAGAACTC
>JAFXTN010000030.1 GCA_017535785.1 Butyrivibrio sp.
TGGAGCATGATTATCCTCACTGCTGGAGATGCGGAACACCCCTTCTTTACTATGCTCGTGCATCATGGTTTATTAAGGTTACGGAAGTTAAGGACGATCTTATCCGCAACAACAAGGAGATTAACTGGATCCCTGAGTCAATCGGTAAGGGACGTTTCGGTGACTGGCTTGAGAATATTCAGGACTGGGGTATCTCACGTGACAGATATTGGGGAACACCTCTTAATATCTGGGAGTGTGATGACTGCGGACACCAGCTTTCCGTTGGTTCAAGAAAAGAGCTTGCTGAGCTCTCCGGAGATCCTTCCGCTGAGACTTGCGAGCTTCACAGACCATATATTGATAAATTTGAGATCACATGTCCTAAGTGCGGCAAGAAGATGCACCGCGTAAAAGAGGTTATCGACTGCTGGTTTGATTCAGGAGCAATGCCTTTTGCTCAGCTTCACTATCCATTTGAGAACAAGGAACTCTTCGAGAAGCAGTTCCCCGCTCAGTTCATTTCAGAAGCTGTAGACCAGACAAGAGGTTGGTTCTATTCACTTCATGCTGAGGCAACACTTCTTTTCAACAAGCCTGCATTTAAGAACGTTATCGTTCTTGGTCTTGTTCAGGATGAGAACGGACAGAAGATGAGTAAGTCTAAGGGTAATGCGGTTGATCCTTTCGATGCACTTGCCAAGTACGGCGCAGATGCGATCAGATGGTACTTCTATGTTAACAGTGCTCCTTGGCTTCCCAGCCGTTTCTCAGGAGACGCCGTTCAGGAAGGACAGCGCAAGTTCCTCGGAACACTTTGGAATACATATGCGTTCTTCGTTCTTTATGCAAATATCGACGGATTTGACGCTTCCAAATATAAGCTTGAGCTTGATAAGCTCACTGTTATGGATAAGTGGCTTCTTTCCAAGCTCAACAGCTGCGTAAAGGCGGTTGATGAGAACCTTGAGAATTACAGAATCCCTGAGGCAGGAAAGGCACTTGATAACTTTGTAGACGAGATGTCCAACTGGTATGTTCGTCGTAGCAGAGAGAGATTCTGGGCTAAGGGAATGGAGCAGGATAAGATTTCCGCTTACATGACTCTTTACACTGCACTTGTTACTATTTCAAAGGCAGCAGCACCCATGGTTCCTTTCATGACAGAGGAAATCTATCAGAATCTTGTTCGCACAAGCTTCCCGGATGCACCTATCAGTATCCACCTCTGTGACTTCCCTGCTGTAGATCAGTCAATGATCGATGAGAAGCTCGAGAAGGATATGGAAGAAGTTCTTGATATCGTAGTACTCGGCCGTGCTGCAAGAAACGCAGCTAACATCAAGAACCGTCAGCCTATCGGACAGATGTATGTTAAAGCTCAGGAGACTGTTGGTGAGTTCTACACAGATATCATCAGAGAAGAACTCAACGTTAAGAATGTCGCATTTACAGATGATGTAAGAGACTTCACAAGCTACAGCTTCAAGCCTCAGCTTAAGACACTCGGACCTAAGTATGGTAAGAACATCGGAGCTATCAAGGCATACCTTGAAGGTCTTGATGGAAACGCTACTATGGATGAGCTTAATACCAACGGCAGCATCAAGTTCAATGTAAACGACGTTGATGTAGAGCTTGTTAAGGAAGATCTCCTTATCGAGATCGCTCAGAAGGAAGGCTTCATTTCTCAGGAGAACTGGGGAATCACAGTTGTACTTGATACAAACCTTTCTGAAGAGCTTATCAGAGAAGGATTTGTCCTTGAAGTTATCAGTAAGATCCAGACAATGCGTAAGGATTCCGACTTCGAAGTTATGGATCACATCAAGGTTTCTCTTAACGGTAACGACAAGCTTGCCGAGATCGTTAAAGCCAACATGGATAACATCACAACCAAGGTTCTTGCTAACGAGATCGTATTCGGCACAGATGTAGCCAATGCAAAAGAATGGGATATCAACGGCGAGAAGGTTACCATCGGCGTAGAAAAGGTTTGATAAATAATAACTGATGTACTATAATTTTTCCAAGTGAATCAGAGAGGATTCCGCTTCCTAAGCGGAGTCCTCTTTTTGGTATCACGAAAAAGTTTGATTATTAACTGTTTTGCGGTAAAATATTGATAGGTATACGTTTGCAACAGCTAAGGAGGGCGCATCGCATGAAGAAGAAACAGTTATCTTTTGACAAAGAATTGTTTACGCGCAGTGTGCTATACAACGTAAAGACTCTATACAGGAAGACTATGGAAGAAGCGACGCCTCAGGAAATATATCAGGCAGCAGCTTACGCTATTAAAGATGCCATCGTCGACCATTGGATGACTACGCAGAAAGCGGCATCTGAGCAAGACGTTAAGATTGTCTACTACATGTCCATGGAATTCCTTATGGGAAGGGCGTTTGGTAACAATCTTATAAACCTCCAGGCCTATAAGCCGGTAAAAGAAGCTCTGGATGAGCTTGGAATAGATGTAAACCTGATCGAGGATCAGGAGCCCGATCCTGCGCTTGGAAACGGAGGTCTTGGAAGACTTGCGGCGTGCTTCCTTGACTCATTATCCACGCTCGGATATATGGCATACGGCTGTGGAATACGTTACAAATACGGTATGTTTAAGCAGAAGATCGTGGATGGCTATCAGGTTGAAGCACCCGACAACTGGCTTGAAAACGGCAATCCCTTTGAGCTTAGACGAAACGAGTATGAAAAAGAGGTCAAGTTTGGCGGCTATGTAAACATGTATACCGATGACAAGGGCAGAACCTTGTTCAAGCAGGAAGGCTATCAGGTGGTTAAAGCGGTTCCGTATGACCTTCCCATCGTAGGTTACGGAAACGGCATAGTTAATACGCTGAGGATCTGGGGCGCCGAGCCTGTACAGTGCTTCCACTTAGACTCTTTTGACAAGGGAGATTATCAGAAAGCTGTTGAGCAGGAGAATCTTGCTAGCCAGCTCTGTGAAGTCCTCTATCCAAATGACAATCATATCGCAGGAAAAGAGCTGAGATTAAAGCAGCAGTATTTCTTTATCTCCGCTTCTGTTCAGACTGCGCTGAAGAGATATTTAAGAAATCACAAGGATATAAAGAAGTTTTATGAAAAGGCAGTATTTCAGTTAAATGATACGCATCCTACAGTAGCTGTTGCGGAGCTGATGCGTCTTTTGATGGATGAATACTTCCTTTCATGGGACGAGGCGTGGGAAGTAACGACCAAGACCTGCTGCTATACGAACCATACGATAATGTCGGAAGCGCTGGAGAAATGGCCTGTTGACCTATTCCAGAGACTTCTTCCAAGAATCTATCAGATTGTAGATGAGATAAACAGAAGGTTTGTCGATCAGATCATGCGCCAGTATACCAATCAGGCCGGAATCGATGTTCAGGCCAAGATAAGAAGCATGGCGATCCTGTATGACAATCAGGTAAAGATGGCGCATCTCGCAATCGTAGGCGGACATTCCGTAAACGGTGTTGCCAAGCTCCATACAGAGATCCTTAAAAAGAGAGAGCTCAAGGACTTTTATGAGATGATGCCCGATAAGTTTAATAACAAGACCAACGGTATCACTCAGAGAAGATTTCTTATGCATGCGAATCCTCTTTTGGCAGACTGGATAACCAAGAAGATCGGTGACGACTGGATCACGGATCTCTCTCAGATGTCCAAGTTAAAAGACTTTGTGGATAACAAGAAGGCTCAGGAAGAGTTCATGGATATCAAGTTCAAGAACAAAGAAAGGCTTGCGGCTTATATCCTTGAACACAACGGCGTTAAGGTCGATCCCAAGTCCATATTTGATGTTCAGGTCAAACGACTTCATGAATATAAACGTCAGCTCCTTAATATCCTGCAGGTAATTTATAAGTATCAAGATATTAAAACTCATCCCGGACAGGACTTTTATCCAAAGACTTATATCTTCGGAGCAAAGGCAGCAGCCGGATATCTTACGGCTAAGCTTACCATCAAGCTTATAAACGCTGTAGCCGATGTAGTCAATAACGATAAGAGTATCGGAGGCAAGATAAAAGTTGTATTCATAGAGGATTACAGGGTTTCCAATGCTGAGCTCATCTTTGCTGCGGCAGATGTCTCCGAGCAGATATCGACGGCAAGTAAAGAAGCGTCCGGTACAGGTAACATGAAGATGATGTTAAACGGCGCTGTTACACTCGGAACGCTTGACGGTGCGAATGTTGAGATCGTAAATGAAGTCGGGGAAGAGAATGCGTTTATTTTCGGACTTACTTCTCAGGAAGTAATGGAATACGAGAAGAACGGCAACTACAATCCCATGGATATCTACAACAGCAATCCAAACGTTAAGACTGTTCTCAATATGCTTGTGGATGGAACCTTCTCCAAGGATAAAGAACTGTTCAGACCGCTGTACAACTGCCTCCTTAATACTCTCAATTCCAGCAAGGCAGACCAATACTTTATATTAAAAGACTTTGAATCATATCTTGAAGCGCAGAAGAGAATTTCGGATGCGTATACGGATAAGAAACGCTGGGCTAAGATGGCACTTCTTAACACTGCCAGCTGCGGTAAGTTCTCATCAGACAGAACTATAAAAGAGTATGTTGATGAAGTATGGCATCTGGATAAGATCAAGTTAGACAGTAAATAACGCGTTATGATTCCTTAGAGTAAAGGGGCATTTGCGCCCCTTTTTCTAAGGATTTTTTTTGTAAAAATAAAAAATTTATAATTTACTACGATTGTAGTGGTAAAATCATTGTTTTTTGCAAATAGATATTGTACAATATTAAACACGTTATTTACCGCATAGTTAGTAGATTTGCGGTTGGAGGAACAGATGGCAAAGAACATACAAGATGAACTGGTTGATATGGGGAAGGACATTCTTAAGAGTGTTTCTCAGGCCATAGATGCGAATGACTACAGCAAACTTGCCTCAGACATTACAAGGAGTGTCAAATCAGTTTCCATTCCCAAACATACAACTTATTCCAGCGGAGGCGCAGGAAGAGTATATAGGCAGCAGTATAATACGGCAAGAGTTCAGAGAATGATCCCTTTTCTGCAGAAGAGGGTCAACAAATATGAAGGATTCGGATCTGTATTTTTCGGAACGGCATTCGCTTTTTTTGCAGCAATTTTAGGAGTTATTTTTGTTAGCTCAGCTGTTATTCCCGGGGCAGCAATTTGCGGAGGTCTCTTTGCACTATTTGCCTTATGGGGAATCACAGGAGCCAGGAAGCTCGAGCTTTCTAAGAAATACTACAATTACGGAAGGGTTCTGGGCACGGTAGAGTATTTTGATATAAGTGATCTGGCACAGAGATGCTTAAAGAGCGATAAGGAAGTTCTTAAGGATATCAAGGATCTTATGAAGGCAGGATACCTTCCCAGAGCAAGGCTTGATGCGGCAGAAAAGACCTGCATGATAACGGACAATGCTTATCAGATGTATCTTGGAGCAGAAAAGGACAGAGTCGAGCGAGAGAGAAAAGAGCTTGAGGATGCCAACAAGAAAGCAAGACAGGAAGCAGGACTTCCCGGAACAGCCAAGGATATACTCAGCGATGGCACAGAATACGTTAAGTTTGTAAGAACGATCAATGACAAGATCCCGGATACGGAAGAAATGTCCAATAAGCTATATCGCCTTGAAGAGATCATGAACAAGATCTTTGCTCAGGTTCGCAAGAATCCCGAGAGTGCTGAGGAGCTTCATAAGCTTATGGATTATTATCTTCCCACAACGAAGAAACTATTATCCGCATACATTGAGCTTGATAAGCAACCCGATCTTGATAATGTGACCAAGACTAAGGCAGAGATAAGTGATGCCATGGATATAATAAACGAAGCATTCGAGAATCTTCTGGACAGTCTTTTTCAGGATATGGCGTGGGATATTTCTTCGGATATCTCTGTTATGAAGACGATGATGGCACAGGACGGACTTACTGCAGAAGGGCAAGGAGTTGCCATGCAGATGAGGAATGAATAATTGATAATAATTAGGAGGATATGATGGGCGAGGAATTTAACTTTGATGCAGCACCCGCTGCACCGACACTAACTTTTGGGGAAGATACTGCAACCGCGACAGCTGCAGCTGTGCAGGAAGCGCCCAAGGAAGAAGCTAAAGACAACGGAAACGTTGCTATGGAGGCACAGCTTTCTCCAGAGGAACTTAAGCAGGTTGAGGAATTCAGTAAGCAGATCGACATAGCCAATTCTGCAGGGATCATGAACTATGGCGTTGGAACACAAAAAAAGCTTGCTGACTTTTCGGAGAAAGCGCTTGATAACGTTAAGACTAAGGACATGGGCGAAGTCGGTAACATGATCACAGATCTTGTTACTCAGCTTAAGAGCTTCGAGATCGCCGAGGATGAGAAGGGCTTATTTGCATTCTTCAAGAAAGGTGCAAACAAGTTTGAAGCCATGAAGGCTAAATACAACAAGGTTGAGACTAATGTCCAGACTATCAGCAAAGAGCTTGAGAGACATCAGATCACACTTATGAAGGACGTAGATATCCTTGATAAGATGTACGATCTTAACCTTAACTATTACAAAGAGCTTTCTATGTACATCCTTGCAGGAAAGAAGAGACTTGAAGAAGAGAGAAGCACTACTCTTGTTGAGCTTCAGAAGAAGGCAGAAGAGTCTGGGCTTCCTGAGGATGCTGAGAAGGCAAAAGATTTTGCCAATAAGTGCGACAGATTCGAGAAGAAGATATATGATCTTGAGCTTACAAGAACAATAGCTATGCAGACAGGTCCTCAGATCCGTATGGTACAGAGCTCTGATACCGTTATGGCTGAGAAGATCCAGTCTACTATCGTTAATACCATTCCTCTTTGGAAGAACCAGATGGTCATCGCTATCGGAATCGAGCATTCAACTCAGGCTGCTCAGGCAGAGCGTGAGGTTAACGATATGACCAATAAGCTTCTTAAGAAGAACGCTGACGCCCTTAAGGTTGCTACAATAGAGAGTGCCAAGGAAGCAGAGAGAGGAATCGTTGATATCGAGACACTTAAGCACACCAACGAGACTCTTATCTCAACTCTCGACGAAGTCCTTAAGATCCAGACTGACGGAAAGGCAAGACGCCGCGAGGCAGAGATCGAACTTGCTCAGATCGAGAATCAGCTCAAGGATAAGCTTATCGAGGCTGCCAAGAACTAAGAGTGTAAAATCTAACATTTTGACATCAAAAAATTAAAATGATATATGGAAAAGCATCCCGGACGATTGTATTATTAATGCATTGGGATGCTTTTTTGTTGCAGGGAATTATTCCTGCAACAGAAGCTTTTAGGAGGGTTACAATGATAGATCAGGACATGAAGAAGGCAGTTATAGATGCTTTCAACGAGGAATTTCCCGAGGGCGGTGATATCAAGACATATTTTGCGCCCGGAAGAGTTAATTTGATCGGGGAACATACGGATTATAACGGCGGACATGTATTTCCATGCGCTTTGACCATTGGAACATATGCTGCTGTTTCGAAGAGAAATGACAACAAGTTCAGATTCTATTCGGTAAATTTAAAGGATGATGGAGTGATCGAGACATCTCTTGATGACTTAAAGCCTTATGATGAAGCCGGATGGACCAACTATCCAAAGGGAGTTGTCTGGGCTTTCGAGAAGAGAGGAATGAAGCTTGATACGGGATTTGACATGGTCATCAGTGGCAATATCCCTAACGGTTCGGGACTTTCATCATCAGCATCTCTTGAGGTCCTTACAGGCTTTATCTTAAGAGACCTGTACGGATTTGACGTTTCCAATCAGGATATTGCGCTTATAGGTCAGTATTCCGAGAACAATTACAACGGATGCAACTGCGGAATAATGGATCAGTTTGCTTCAGCAATGGGTAAAGAGGATAATGCAATATTCCTTGATACGGCAGATCTTTCTTTTGAGTACGCGCCCATTAAGCTTGAAGGAGCTAAGATCGTTATAGCCAATACCAATAAGAAGCATAAGCTTACGGACTCACAGTACAATGCAAGACGTAAGATGTGCGAGGATGCACTTGCTATCCTTCAAAAAAGTGTAGACATAAAGGGACTTGGAGATCTTACCCCGGAACAGTTTGAAGAGCATAAAGCTCTTTTGACGGATCCCGATATGCAAAAGAAGGCAAAGCATGCCGTTTATGAGAATCAGAGAACAATAGACGCCGTAAAGGCACTTAAAGCAGGTGATCTTGAAGAGTTTGGTAAGCTCATGAGAGCATCTCATGAATCACTTAGAGATGATTATGATGTTACCGGAGTAGAGCTTGATACTCTTGCGGAAGAAGCGTGGAAGATCCCCGGAGTCATCGGCTCAAGAATGACCGGAGGCGGATTCGGCGGATGTACTGTATCTATAGTTAAAGATGAAGCAGTCGACAATTTTATCAAGACAGTCGGAGAGAATTATCTCAAGAAGATCGGATACGAAGCTACATTCTATATCGTAGAGATCGGCGGAGGCCCTTGCGCGATCTGACAGAATCCGTGCACTCAGATAAAGAAATAAGAAAACGGCAAGTGAAGATCAAATTCACTTGCCGTATTTTTAGCTTTCAAGTAGTGTAAGAATGTTTTTCTTGCTGAGAGAATTAAGATTTTTGGCGATTGGTATAAGGCCTTCTATTTTTCTTTTGATCTCACTCTCATTGAGACCAAGCTTTGTTCTGTACATGTCTGCAAGAAGCTTGTAGGTCGCGGTGATGTCGGATCTTGTCTTTACCGCAAATTCAAGAACTTTGGCGGAATCTTCATATCTGCCAAGGTTATATAATTCCTTGCCCCAATCCTGAAGTGCGCAGACAAGAGAAGTATAATTTTGATCGTATCTGGAAAGCTCGGTTATGTTAGCTGTTCCGTATTCGAGCTTTAGATCGGTGTTTGTTATTCCCGTAAGATTAACGATCTTTTCGTCTTTTAATTCAAGAACCTTTTTCTCAGCCTCTTTTAACTCAGCATTATCTCCGGCGGTATCAAACGGAAGGATGTCGACCGGGATGTGGATATAGTCGAGATTCTCAAGGCTCTTTTTTCTGACATTATTGGCTTCGTGCTCTTTTTGCCAGAAATCGGCCTCTTTTGCTTCTTCTTTTCGTGAGACTCTGCGCATACTTATATTAAAAAAGATTGCTATCACAACGAAGCTTGCGAAAAATGGGAATTTCATCTATAATATCCTTTCAGTAATCAAGGCTTTTTTTGATCAATAATTATAAGAACATAATAGCACAGAGGACGCATTATGAAAAAACTATTTGGAGGGATTTGCCTCTTTATCTTACTGGCGTTTTTAATTCCCTCAGCACCTGTACATGCTGCGGAAAAGACAATCGCAAAAGGGGTCAGCATCGGAAATATTGATGTGTCGGGGATGACTGTAGAACAGGCGACGGCAACAATAGACGATTATTTTGACAATATTCTTGAGTCAGAGATCTCGCTCTTGGGCGAAGAAGATCAGAAGCTCACTGTTACAGGAAATGAGCTTGGAATATCTTGGGACAACAGAGATGTTGTGGAAGAGGCGTATGCGCTCGGACACGAAGGAAATGTGATCGCCAGATATAAGGCGCTTAAGGATCTTGAAGTTAATAACTACAATTTTGATATAGAGTACGGTTTTGACAATGAAGCAATAGCCGGTGTACTCGAGACATGCGCTAAGACTTTTAACAGAGAGACTGTTAATTTCGGACTTAAAAAAGGCGCGGAAGGATTTGAGATCACGGAAGGACAGACCGGTTACAGTGTTGACACGGATGCATCCGCGGAACTCATCAGATCTTACGTTGCAGACGGTAAGGCCGGAAGCGGCGAGGAGCTTGCGCTGTCCATAACAGCAAATGAGCCTCTCGGAAGCAGAGAAGAGCTTGCTAAGGTTAAGGACGTTCTCGGATCTTACACAACAAGCTATAAGACATCCGGTGCTTCCAGAAGTACCAATGTTCAGACAGGTTGCTCACACATAAACGGCGCGACGGTATATCCTGGACAGGAATTCAACGTTCTTGAAGCCATAACTCCTTTTACTGAGGCTAATGGTTATTTCAAGGCGGGATCATATCTCAACGGAGTTGTTGTAGAAAGCTTTGGTGGCGGTATCTGCCAGGTTTCCACAACTCTTTACAACGCAGTACTTCTTGCAGAGCTTGAAGTTACCGAGAGACACAATCATTCCATGATCGTAAACTATGTTGCTTATTCAGCGGACGCTGCCATAGCGGAGTCAGGCGGTAAGAACTTTAGGTTCGTAAACAACACAGATGCCCCCATTTATATCGAGGGTTACACAACAAGCGACAAGCACATTACATTTAATATATACGGTGAAGAGACAAGACCCGCGGGAAGATCTGTATCTTATGTAAGTAAGACACTTGAGGAGACAGCTCCTTCAGCAGATCAGATCGTAACAGATGCAGGTCAGGGGCTTGGTCACGTAGGCGTACAATCTGCGCACAAGGGTGTTAAGGCACAGCTTTGGAAGATCGTTACAGAGAACGGCGCAGAGACATCACGCGAGCAGATCAACAGCAGTACCTATAAGATGGTACCGAGGATCATTTCCGTTGGAACTTCAGGTGCAGACGGCAATGCAATGGCACAGCTCAACAATGCGATCGCGACGGGAGATCTCGGAACGATAAAGGCTGTAGCCGGAGCGCTCAGAGATGCTCAGAACGCTGAAAGTTCAGAAGGTTCTGAAGCGGCTTACCAGGCAGCACAGGATGCGATAGATGCAGCCAATGCTCCTCAGGAAGAAGCTGAGCCCGAAGAGTGATAAAGAAAAGGACCTTTTTAAAAAGGCATGAAAATTGGAAAACTATCCGAGAACGCTTTAAAGCGTTCCATACTAAAACCAATAAAGACTGAATTTAAAGAAAGAGTAAGCGCAGCTGTAGGGACAGACTGCGCTTTTTCTGATTCTGAAAAAGTGTTTTCCGTGGTGTGTCCGTTTACGTTTGATGTGGAGGATGCAGGATTTTATGCCGTAGTTAAAGCCGTTAACGGGCTTTTGTCACAGGGATTAATCCCCGATCATGTTGTTGTATCAATTCTTTTGGACGTTGATACAGAAGAAAAGAAATTAAAGCAGATCATTAATGACTGTATAGAAGCTTGCAAGGTATGCGATGTCATCTATGCCGGAGGACATACGGAAGTTTCCGCTTCGGTAAAGAATCCTATCATAACAGTGACCGCAGTCGGAACAGCAAACGACAAGCATCTTGCAGTAAAGAATAAAGACCTTAAGCCGGGACTTTCACTGGTTGTTACCAAGTGGATAGGACTTGAGGGAACTGCGATGATCGCGAAGGCGGGAAAGAAGGCGCTTACGAGCAAGTATCCGGCTTCGTTTATTGATGATGCCATTGATTTCAAGGAGCTTGTACTTACAGCGAAAGAGGCTGCAGTCGCCATAAAGTCCGGAGCCATAGCTGTTCATGATCTTTCCGAAGGAGGATTTTTTGCAGGACTTTGGGAGATGGCTGAGCGAGCGGGAACCGGACTTAAAGTGGATCTTAAGTGTATCCCGGTTAGGCAGGAGACGATAGAGATCTGTGAGTTTTATGAGATCAATCCGTACAGATTATTGTCGGGAGGAGCTCTTTTGATCGCGGCTAAAGACGGAGACGGCATGGTAAATGCTCTTAATGAAGCGGGAATACCGGCTGCTGTTATAGGCACATTGGAGAGCGGAAACGACAGGATAATTGTAAATGCGGATGAGAGCAGGTTTTTGGAACGTCCGCAGCCTGATGAGATACACAAGGTTGTTTGTTGATTTGTTTACGTCTAGCTAGTATTATAGTTAGCGAAGAGAATAGAAAAGAGGAGTGATGAATATGGGTATAAGAGAAGAAATCTTAAGGATCATAGAGAAGAATAGCCGTATTGATGTGCACGAGCTCAGTGTGATGATCGGTGCGGATGAGATAGCAGTTGCCAATGAACTCAAGACTCTTGAAGAAGAGGGTGTTATCTGCGGATATCACACAATGGTTGATTGGTCCAAGACAGAAATAGAAAAAGTTAACGCCCTTATCGAGGTTAAGGTTACTCCTCAGAGAGGACTTGGATTTGACAGCATTGCTGAGAGAATCTACAAGTATCCTGAGGTTACAAGCGTGTACCTCATGAGTGGCGGTTTTGACCTCATGGTCATACTTGAAGGTAAGTCTTTGCAGGAAGTAGCAGGTTTCGTAAATAATAAGCTTGCCACTTTGGATACGGTTCTTAGTACCGCTACACATTTCATTTTAAAGAAATACAAGGATCACGGAACCATCCTTACCAAAAAGTATGAAGATACAAGGGAGATAATAACGCCATGAGAAGTCCTATAGGAAAAAAGGTTGTAGATATTAAACCTTCCGGAATAAGAAAGTTTTTTGATATCGTCCAGGAGACAGAAGGCGCTATTTCACTCGGTGTTGGTGAGCCGGATTTCGACACACCGTGGCACATAAGAGATGAGGGTATATATTCCCTTGAAAAAGGCAGAACTTTCTATACTTCAAACTCCGGATTAAAAGAACTCAGAGTAGAAGTTTCCAATTATATAAAAAGAACACAGGGAGTGGATTACGATCCCATAAAAGAGATATTCGTCACAGTAGGTGGATCGGAAGCGATCGATCTGGCACTCAGAGCAATGGTCGATCCCGGAGATGAGGTACTCATTCCTCAGCCCAGCTACGTATCCTATGAGCCGTGCGCAATACTTGCGGATGCAACTCCTGTCATCATAGAGCTTAAAGTTGAGAATGAATTCAGACTCACGGCACAGGAAGTGCTTGATAAGATCACAGATAAGACCAAGATCTTGATACTTCCTTTCCCTAACAATCCTACGGGAGCAGTTATGGGAAAAGAGGACCTTGAAGCAATAGCAAAGGTTGTTGTTGAAAAGGATCTTTATGTGATCTCCGACGAGATATATTCTGAGCTTACCTATAACGGAAAGCATGTATCTATTGTTTCCTTACCCGGCATGAAGGAGAGGACCATTTTGATAAACGGTTTCTCCAAAGCATATGCTATGACCGGTTGGAGACTTGGTTACGCATGCGGACCCGAAGAGATCATGGCTCAGATGGTCAAGATCCATCAGTTTGCCATAATGTGTGCTCCTACCACAAGCCAGTATGCTGCTATAGAAGCGCTTAAGAACGGCGATGATGATGTGAAGATGATGCGCGAGCAGTACAATCACAGAAGAAGATATCTCCTTAATGAATTTGAGAGGATCGGACTTCCTTGTTTTGAGCCGAACGGAGCGTTTTACGTATTCCCTTCTATCAAGAAGTTCGGTATGAGCAGTGAAGAGTTCTGTACAAGACTTCTTAAAGAGGAGAAGCTTGCTGTAGTTCCCGGAACAGCTTTTGGTGATTGCGGAGAGGGCTACATAAGGATTTCATATGCTTATTCAGTCGAAAATTTAAAGGCAGCTATGGAAAGACTGGAGAATTTTATATCCAAGCTCTAATTCTAATAATTAAGAAAAATTTACATACCCCCGGAATGTTATAAAAACATTCTGGGGGTTTTTACAATTACGAAAAAATCCGCGTTTGTTGAGTTTTTACTTAACAAAAAGGCTTTTGTTAAGTAATCATTGCTATTTTGAAGATTAATTTTTGTGCAGATTTGCACATTGTGCACAAAAATATTTTGTTGTTACAATAAAAATAGCTTAAACGTTTAAGGGGAATTACTAAAAGTTCATTACATTAAATCAAGGGGGTGAAACGTTTAATGAAAAGAAAGCTATCAGTAGTTTTAAGTACGGCGCTGGCAGCAGGAACAATTATGGCACAGGGGGTGCCGGTAATTGCTGCACCGCAGATCAGACCGTACGGAGCAGTCGAAGCAGAACTTGATTTCGATCACGAGCATCAAGGAACTGTCACAGACGAGTATGACGTTACAGCAGTAAATCTCAAGAGTGGGGACTATTTTTCTACACAATCTGTGAATTTCTCACAGGGAGTCTCAAAGATAACTTTAAAAATTAAAGCAGAAGAGACGGGAGTCATTGAACTTCGTAAAGGTGGAAAAGATGGAGACAAGATTGGAAACATCAAGTATAAAGCCACCGACGGATTTGATGAATTCAGCGTATCCGTATCAGGCATAGATGATTTAGATGCCATTGCTTTTGTTAACGTCGCAGGATCTTGCCTTGTAGACAGCTGGACCGCAGAGCCCGGTTCTACATCTGAAGAGCCCGATGAGCCGGAGACACCGGATCAGCCTGAACAGCCTGATCAGCCGGAAGTTCCGGATCAGCCCGACGTTCCCGATGTTCCGGATGAACCCGAACCTTCTCAGGTTGGAATGGTTAATCCTTACGAAAGGGTTGAGGCAGAAGATTCTGCTGAAAGAGTAAGCGCAAAGATCGTACCCAATAAAGAGTCTGTATTTATTGATGATGGCGGATATGTCATTGCCAAGAATGTAGATTTCTCAAAGGGTGTTTCAGAAGTAAAAGTATATGCAAAGTCAACACAGCCCAGAGTTAAGCTCGGTGTCTATGTGGATGGAACCGACACATTGGTTGGTGAGATCAATATCGGCACAGACATGACTTCAGCAGCAACACTTGAAGTTACATCAGCTCTTTCAGGAAAGCACGATGTATATTTCAAGGCAGCAGGCGGTTCTGTTCAGCTCGATGCATGGGAAGCATCTGAGGGAACAGGAACAGTGGAGCAGCCTCCTGTGGTTGAGCCTCCGGTAAGTGGCGGCGTAAATCCTTATAGCACAGTATCAGCTAAGGATTATGTAGACGATAAGAAAGATGCAATGGTAACACCTATGGGTGCATCCGTAAACATCCTTAAAGAAGGCGGATATTTTGCTGTAAAGGATGTAAATCTTTCAAACGGTGTTTCTTCATTTACAGTTAAAGCCGGAGCAAAAGTGGCTTCTGTAGTTGAGATCAGATTAGATAAAGCTGACGGTGAGAAGATCGCTACAGTTAGAGTTGCGACAGAGGAAAAAGAGATCAAGACTTCCGCATTAACTGATGTTAGCGGAAAGCACAATCTTTACTTTGTAGCAGTAAAAGGTTCAGGAATAAACATTGATACTTGGCAGGCAGAAGCAGGTCAGGGAACAGTAGAGCAGCCTCCTGTGGTTGAACCTCCTGTAAGCAGTGGTGTTAGCCCTTACGTGAAGACCGAGGCAGAGACAGCCGATGCTTCATTGTTTGTTAATGCAATGGCAGCACCTGCAGGTGGAAAGTCAGTTGTGATCAACGCTGATGGATATATCCGTATCAACAATCTTGATTTCTCAGAGGGACTTTCATTCTTCAATGTATATGCAAGATCATCAGCACCTAGAACAAAGTTAAATGTTTATGTCGATGATTCATTAACACCTATAGGATCGGTAGACCTTGGAACAGACATGAGTAAGGCAACCGAACTTAAGGTTTCCTCAAGCATTACCGGAAATCATTACATTTACTTTGAAGCAAAGGGCGGATCAGTAACACTTGATGCTTGGCAGGCAGTAGCAGCTTCAGGAACAGTGGAGCAGCCTCCTGTAGTAGAGCCTCCTGTAAGCGGTGGAGTTAATCCTTATGCTTCAGTTGAGACAGAAACAGCTACAAAAGACGATATGTCAAGCAATGTAATGGTAACACCCAAGAAAGATGGTATAACATTACTTAACGCAGGCAGTTATGTGATCGCGAGAAATGTAAACTTCTCAAATGGCGTATCAGAGATCACAGTTAAATCCGGATCAAAGACGCCCGCAAAGCTTGAGATGAGAGTAGATAAGGCTGACGGAGCACTTCTTGCAAGCATCATGATCAGTGGTGATACAGTAGCTGCTAAAAAGACTTCAGCACTTATGAATCTCACCGGAACACATGACATTTATCTTGTATCTGCGACCGGAACAGGTATAACAGTAGATTCTTGGACAGCAACAGCAGCAGACGGAACAGTAGAGCAGCCTCCTGTAGTAGAGCCTCCTGTAAGTGGAACAGTAAATCCTTACCAGAAGGTTGAGGCAGAGGATTCTGCTGAGTTGAGTTCTGCATTACTTGCACCTAACAAGCAGTCAGTGATCATCAACAAGAACGGATATGCAGTAGCAAAGAATGTAGATCTTTCAAAGGGCATATCAGCACTTACAGTTATGGCAAGAGCAAGTGCAGGAAGCAGACTGGAAGTAA
>JAFXTN010000031.1 GCA_017535785.1 Butyrivibrio sp.
GAGTTGTTGATCCTGTAGGAACAGGAACTCTCTGAGCAGCTCCGATGAGCTTTCCGTTAAGTTCAGGGATAACAAGGCCGATAGCCTTAGCAGCACCTGTTGAGTTAGGAACGATGTTAACAGCGCCTGCACGTGCTCTTCTAAGGTCACCCTTTCTCTGTGGTCCATCAAGGATCATCTGATCGCCTGTGTAAGCGTGGATTGTTGCCATGATACCAGACTGGATAGGTGCATAGTCGTTAAGAGCCTTAGCCATAGGTGCAAGGCAGTTTGTTGTGCAAGATGCAGCTGAGATGATGTTGTCATCTGCTGTAAGTGAATTGTGGTTAACGTTATATACGATTGTAGGAAGATCATTTCCTGCAGGAGCAGAAATAACAACCTTCTTAGCACCAGCGTCGATGTGAGCCTGTGCCTTAGCCTTGGATGTATA
Source organism: Butyrivibrio sp. (assembly GCA_017535785.1). Taxonomy (GTDB): domain Bacteria; phylum Bacillota; class Clostridia; order Lachnospirales; family Lachnospiraceae; genus Butyrivibrio. The sequence continues at coordinate 434 of JAFXTN010000031.1, forward strand.
GAATCCTGTACACTCAAGAACAACATCTACACCGATCTGTCCCCAAGGAAGATTCTTAGCGTCTGCCTCTTTGTAAATTGTGATCTCTTTGCCGTTAACTGTGATTGAGTTGTCGCTGAATGATACCTTGTCAGCGTACTTGTACTTGCCCTGTGATGAATCATACTTAAGAAGATGAGCAAGCATCTTAGGATCTGTAAGATCGTTGATTGCTACGATCTCTGTTCCCTCATGCTCAAACATCTGTCTGAAAGCAAGACGTCCGATACGACCAAAACCATTGATTGCTACTTTAACTGCCATTTTAAGTTCCTCCTAAAATGAATTTAATTAATATGATTGCTGTTACATTAAATATCATAAGAATTGATAATTTTTTATCAGCAACTCTAATTCTAATAAAAAATGTAGCATAAATCAAGTAAGAATATTAAAATAATCCTGTGGAAGTTCGACTTTAAAAAATCAAATTTTTCCACCTCACTTTAATCAAAAAAGGAGTAATAAAATGTTCCCGAGAGCAGATTATCATCTACACACTCACAACTCGACCGACAGCACTGCTTCTATGGAATCAATGATAGAGAGTGCCCTTTCCAAGGGACTGACTGATATATGTTTCACAGATCATCTTGATCTTGATTATCCTCACTACGAAGATCTGCCGGAAGATGCTTTTAATCTTGATGCAAAGGCATATCATAAAGAAATCTCTTTTTACCGAGACAAATATAAAGACAGGATCAATATCGGATACGGTGTCGAAGTCGGAATGCAGACACATATCGCCAAAGAAAATTCCGATTATGTCAGATCCGAGCCTTTTGATTTTGTCATCGCATCGATCCACCTTATAAATAGAAAAGATCCATATTATCCCGACTTCTGGGATGGAGTTGACCCTGCTAAGATCCTGAAGGAATACTTCGAGCTCACGCTGGAAAACCTCAAGCTTTTCGATGACTATGACGTCCTTGGACACCTTGATTATCTTACAAGATATGTTCCGGACGGCGACAACTCATACTACTCATATCAAAGATACAGTAAAGAGATCGATGCCATTCTTCTTCATATAATTAAGAACGATAAGGGTCTCGACCTCAATTCAAAGCCTATATTCAAAGGCGGAACGGATCCCAATCCGCATCGCGATGTCCTTAAAAGGTACAAAGAGCTCGGCGGCAAGATAATAACTTTCGGATCTGATGCGCATAAACCCGAGGGTGTAGCAGGTTCTTTTGACGTGTTAAAAGAAATTGCTCTGTCCTGCGGCTTTGACGAATACTGTACCTATTCAGGCAGGAACGTTCATTTCCACAAGCTGTGATAAGGCGGATACCGCCGTTACTTATTTATCGAAACGACGAAATATTGTACAATGATTAGTGTATGACACGGCTGTTTATTTTTCCCGGAGGGGGGTAATTATGAAAGTCGATTTCTATTCAAGGAGTAAACGCACCAATATATACAATTCCATCTTTATATATAAGGTGGTATCTCTTTTTATCTTACTTCTGATAACAGTTATCCTTGCGTTCCATGTAAACAAGAACATGGATCTTCTTAAAAGCGCCGGAGGCATAATCGGTCTTGTTACCGCTGCGATCATTCTTTTCGCAGTTTCTTTTATCATTGATTTCTATATTCTGAAAAAAACAGCTTCCATTGGAGTAAGGCTCAATAAGATGGCTTATCTCGACAGGCTCACGGGACTTCCCAACAGATACAGCTGTGATCTTCTTTTTGAGAGTTTCAACGATTCCGGCAAGCTTGAAAACGCCGGTTTTATCCTTATGAAAATAAACGATCTTTACAGCGTAAACACCAAGAAGGGCCACGCTCAGGGCAACGATCTTATCGCAGAGTTCTGCTATATCCTCGAAGACGTCGGTGAAAACTATGGCTACGTAGGACGAAACGGCGGCAACGAATTTATCATGCTCATGGAGGACTGTGATCCGAACAACGCCGATATGTTCCTTATGGATCTGACCAAAAGACTCCACGGCTACAATGAACTCGGTGTAGGTTCTCCGATCGAGATCGCATACGCCAGAGTGCTCAACTCGGATGAAAAAGTCACAAGGATCTCCGAGCTCATTTCAAAAGCCTACAAGAAGTTAAAGGACGCTCCTCAGGTACTTTCATGAAATATAAACACCTATATATTTTCAAAAACAGAATATTACTTCCAATAGTAGCCGGAGCTTTGCTCATTAGTCTCGCGGCCTGCGGAAAGTACCATAAATCCACAGTCCCCGAAGGCTACGGCAACATGGGCGACGAAAAAGGCGCAAGGGACAACTCTCCCGTCTGTCTTGTTCCGACTCACCCGGGAACGGCAACTAAGGAAAATGAGTTTGCGGTCGTCGATTTTTCCAATTCATCGGAAGGCTACATCACGGTGCGCTATATTGGCTCATCGCCCAAAGTGAAACTCCAGATAACAGGCCCCAACGAGGTCGTCTATACATACAATCTAAACTCAGAAGAACCTACGGATGAAGTCTTTCCGCTTCAATCCGGAGACGGCGACTACATAGTAAACGTATTTGAAAACGTCATGGAAAAGAAATATACCATGGTCTTTTCAACACAGATAAGCGTTTCACTCAGTAATGAGTTTATGCCTTTTCTTTATCCCAATCAGTTTGTCACCTTTACGGAAGATTCGCTTGGGGTACAAAAGGCAAAAGAGCTTGCTTATCCCTGCGATAACGACCTTGAAGTCATCTCTCAGGTCTATAACTATGTCATCGAAAATATCAGCTACGATCACGATAAAGCCAAGGTTGTCGAGAGCAGTTATCTTCCCGACATCGATCAGGTCTTTACGGACAAAAAAGGCATCTGCATGGACTACGCCGCACTTATGACAGCTATGCTGAGGAGCCAGAACATTCCCACAAAAATGGAGATCGGCTACGCGGGAACAACTTATCACGCATGGCTCAGTGCCTATGTGAGCGACATCGGCTGGATCAACGGAATGATAGAATTCGACGGAGTCGACTGGTCACTTATGGACCCGACTCTGGCATCAACTACAAAGAAAAGCGAGCTTCGCTCATTCCTGGATGAGGGCGATAACTACTCGGTAAAATTCATCTACTAAATTCTTATGGGAGAACAGCTTATGAAAGCTACCGCAAAACAAAAGAAACTAAACAGCTACGAGATATCAGGCTTTTGCAGACAGATGGCTCTTTTGATAAAAGCAGGCATAGCTCCTGTCGACGGTATCGATATCCTGATCGAGGATTCCAAGGACAATGCTTCCAAAAAGATCCTCAGCAAGATCAGTCAGATCTTAAAAAGCGGTGAGAAATTCCATGTTGCTCTCAAGATGAGCGAGGTTTTCCCCGACTACGTGATCCACATGGTGACTATCGGTGAAGAATCCGGAAACATGGATGTCGTTATGGAATCACTCTCCGACTACTATGAACGTGAAGAATCAATTCGCGAAAACATCAAAAACGCAGTAAGCTATCCGCTTATCATGGTATTTATGATGATGATCGTCATAACCGTTCTAATCGTAAAAGTCCTCCCGATATTTGAGCAGGTCTTTGCACAGCTAGGTACGGGCATGAGCGGTTTTTCTCAGTCACTTCTGAATATGGGACTTGCGCTCAACAGATACTCTTTTGTCCTGATCGCACTTCTTGTGATACTCGCGTTAGCTTTCCTGTATTTCTCATTCACAGAGCACGGCAAAAGAACCTTCAAAAAATTCATATCTAAATTCGGTCCCACAAAGCGACTTGCAGAAGAGCTTGAAAGCGAGCGCTTTGCAAGCGGAATGGTGCTCACTCTTTCAAGCGGCATTGATACCTACGAAGGTCTTAACCTGGTAAAAAAGCTTGTTGAGAGCTCCGAAATGAAGGAAAAAATAGACAAGTGCAGAACCCTTCTTCTCGACGGTGACAGCTTCCCCGAAGCCGTAGAAAAGACGGGCATATTCACATCTTTTTACTCTCAGATGGTCGCTGTCGGATTTAAATCAGGTTCACTTGATAAGGCTATGCAGCAGATCGCCGAGAGATTTGAAAAGGACACTCAGAGGCGCATCTACTCTCTGATCTCCGTGCTTGAACCGACTCTTGTAATCGTGCTTTCGATAATCGTAGGAATGATCCTTATGTCGGTCATCCTCCCTCTTATGGGAATTATGTCTTCGATCGGGTAAAAGATATGTCTAACAGATTTAGATTCAAAGAAAGCTTAATATACGGCATTACAGGCGATTTCTACAGATGGTTTTCCGTGGCGATCTTTATTCTCGTTGCCGTTTTTATCTTCCTTGCTATCGATGCTTCGGGTAAGAGCACTATAGAAAAGCAGCAGGAAGCCCTCGAGAATGCGATCTCAAGGGATATCGTCCAGTGCTATGCGATAGAGGGCCGCTACCCTCCCAGTCTTTCGTACATCGAAGAGCACTACGGACTTGTTTATGATGACTCTACTTTTTTTGTTGATTACCAGCCGGTCGCAGCCAATCTTTATCCCGACTTTACGGTGATCAAGGTCAATAAATAAGAGGAAACCAAATGGAACTTGAAGGAAAAAGATCTCACGTAATAGATACTTTATTTGTGCTCTGCCTTCTTTTTCTTTTTATAATCTCCGCTGTTATGGTGATATTCATCGGTGCGAGTGTATACAAAAAGAATGTGGAAGCAATGACGGGGAACTATTCGCACAGGATCGCCTGCGCTTATATTTCCGAGAAAGTAAGACAGTCAGATGTAAAAGGCCGCGTTTTTATCGATGAAATATTCGGCCAGAACACGCTCGTCATGCAGGATGAAATAGACGGAGCACTTTACAACACCTATATCTACAACCACGACGGCTATCTCATGGAGCTGTACGCAAGAAGTGACCTATCGGAGGTCTACCCTCAGTCAGGTCAGAAAATTCTTAAGATCAGCTCTTTTGACATAAAAAAAATCGATGATGCTTGTTTCCGAATAATGGTAACTCTCGATGACGGCACCGTTGAAGATTTTCTGATAACAAGAAGGAGTGAAGACGCCTGAGCAATGAACGAAAAAAATAATGCCAGATCAAGTCTGTTCCTTATGGAACTTATAATAGCGGTATTTTTCTTTTCCCTGGCCGCAGCTGTGTGCATCAGGCTTTTTGCATCCGCGCACCTGACCGCCGAAAAGACTACGAACCTAAGTCACGCAACGGTTTGGAGTCAGAATCTTGCCGAAGCTTTCTACGCCAAGCAAGGGGATGTCAGCGAGATATCGAAGACCTATCCGACTGCATTTACGACCCCCGATACCGTAATATTGTTTTTTGACAAGAACTGGAATCTATCTGTTGATTCAACAAAAGACGCTTCCTACGAAGCCATCCTTATCACAAGCAAAAAAGAAGCATCCGAAGTGTACGGTGATGTTTCCGAATACAATACAGACTATGAGGGCTATGCAATGGTCGGCGATATCGCTGTGATCGACATAAGAAAGACAAATGAAGTCCTCTCTTCGATACCAAAGGATTCCAAAGACATAATCTTTTCGTGCTCCGTTGACTGTTACGGCGCGGGAAAGGAGGCGGAATGAAAAGTAATAGCCGCAGTGCTTCCAGCGTAGGAAGTGCTTCGATCCTCCTTATATTTACAGTCCTGTGCCTTATTTCATTTGCAACGCTTACACTTGTAAACTCAAGGGCCGATTATAACCTCAGTAAAGACCTCGCAGACAGGCAGCTCGCCTACTATGAGGCCTGCCACAAGGGAAATGCCTTTGTAGCCGCTGTAAACTCCGGATACGATTGCAATTCGGGACAAGCTATACATGAAGAGAGTATACCAATAACCGATACCCAGTCGCTCGATATTACGATAATGTCAAATAGTGCAAAAAAAACATTCAATTCAGACAATAGTTGTAGTATAATTCAATGGCAGGTAGTAAATCACAGTGATTCCGAGTATGATTACACTCTTCCGGTCGCGAAGTAATTTATCTTTTAAAACGAAAAAAGAGTGAATTTTATCAAATTTTAATTTTTTATAATAACGTTTTAACGCTCATAATCGAAATCATGTGGTACAATAGATTATGTACTGAACTACTTTTTTTCAGATTATAGAATTGCTTATATTTTTTTGGCAACTAAAAATACTTATTGGAGGTTCAATATGGGAAAAAGAATACTCATTACTGATGACGCCGCTTTCATGCGCATGATGCTCAAAGACATCCTTTCAAAGAACGGATATGAGATTGCAGGAGAAGCTGAGAACGGTAAGGTCGCTATAGAAAAGTATAATGAGTTGAAGCCCGACCTTGTAACTCTTGATATCACAATGCCTGAGCTTGACGGCATCGGTGCTCTCAAGGGTATAAAGGCTGCAGATCCCAACGCGGTTTGCATTATGTGTTCTGCTATGGGTCAGCAGGCTATGGTTATTGAGTCCATTCAAGCCGGAGCAAAAGACTTTATAGTTAAGCCTTTCCAGGCCGACCGTGTTTTGGAAGCTGTTAAAAAAGCCATCGGTTAAGCTCCACATCAATCAAAAAATTAAGGGAATGCTTATGCATTCCCTTTTCTTCACGCTGTTTCCGGCTTCATTCCTGTATACAACTGATAATATCTTTGCTTCTTGGCAATGAGCTCATCGTGAGTTCCTTGCTCTACTATCCTGCCCTGCTCAAGGACTATGATACAATCACTGTTTCTTACGGTTGAAAGCCTGTGGGCTATAACAAACGTTGTTCTGCCCTTCATGAGCTTGTCCATTCCATCCTGAACGATCTTCTCCGTTCTCGTATCAATAGAAGATGTAGCTTCATCAAGAATAAGTACCGGCGGATCTGCAATAGCGGCTCTTGCGATAGCAAGGAGCTGACGCTGACCCTGTGAAAGATTTGCACCGTCTCCCGTAAGCATTGTGTCATAGCCTTCGGGAAGTCTCTTTATAAAGCTGTGCGCATTGGCAAGCTTTGCTGCAGCGATAACTTCCTCATCCGTGGCATTGAGCTTACCATATCTGATATTGTCAGCAACCGTTCCTGTAAACAGATGCGTATCCTGAAGAACTATTCCGAGAGACCTTCTAAGGTCTGCCTTTTTGATCTTGTTGATATTGATATTGTCGTATCTGATCTTACCGTCCTGGATATCATAGAATCTGTTGATAAGATTCGTTATTGTGGTCTTTCCTGCTCCCGTAGATCCTACAAAAGCGATCTTCTGTCCGGGTGTGGCATGAAGAACGATGTCGTGAAGGACCATCTTTTCATCGGTATAACCAAAGTCTACGCCATTGAAGGTAACATCACCTTCCATAGGCTGATAGGTTGTTGTATCCGTAGCCTTGTGATAGTGCTTCCAAGCCCAGTGACCTGTGTGGTGATCTGCTTCCACTATCTCACCGTTCTTTTCCTCGGAATCAACAAGAAGTACATATCCGTCATCCGTCTCAGGCTCCGCATCAAGGAGCTTAAAGATACGATCTGCTCCGGCAAGAGCCATGACGATCGAGTTAAGCTGCATGCTGACCTGGTTGATCGGCATACTGAAATTCCTGTTAAATGTAAGGAAGGATGCAAGCGCTCCAACCGTAAAGCCTACTGCCACGTTGTTTGAAAGAGCTATCGCTCCACCGATCATAGCGCAGATAACATAGCTGGTATTTCCAAGCTGAGCATTTATGGGGCCCAAAGAACCCGAAAATGCATTGGCCTTAAACGCACTGTTACAGAGTGCTTCGTTGAGCTCGTCAAACTTCTCGATATTCTCATCCTCGTGATTAAATACCTTAACGACCTTCTGTCCTGTGATCATCTCTTCGATATATCCGTTAAGCGCACCGAGGTTCTTTTGCTGTTCCACAAAGTTCTTTCCTGAAGCCTTTGTAGCCATAGCTGAACAGAAAAGCATAACAGCTACCATGAAAAGTGTCACAAAGGTAAGAGGCACACTTAAGATCACCATGGATACGAGCACGCTGACGATCGTGATACCACTGCTCAATAGCTGAGGTATACTCTGGCTTATCATCTGCCTTAAGGTATCGATATCATTGGTATAGATCGACATGATATCGCCGTGTGCATGTGTGTCAAAGTATTTTATAGGAAGGCTCTCCATGTGTGTGAAAAGCTCTTCACGAAGTCTTCTGAGCGTTCCCTGATTGATATATACCATCACTCTTGCCTGTACATAAGAGGCAAGCACTCCGAGTGCATAGAATACCGCAACTCTTGCGATAGCACCCAGAAGCGGACCGTAATCACTGATACCGCTGTCCAGCATCGGCTGTATATATGAATCGATAAGGCTCTTTGTAAAAAAAGTACCCTGAATATTCGAAGCAACCGTCACAAGAATGCATATCAAAATAGTGATCATATGAATGGGATAATATGCAAATACATAACTCATTATCCTTTTCAAAAGTGCTCCCGGATTTTCAATCTTAGGAGCCGGCATTCCGCGCTTATTTCCGCCTGGGCCTACCTTAATCTCTTTTACTTCTTCTGCCATAACGATCCCTCCTTAAGCCTGCTTATCGAAGTCCGCGTCAGCATTGGCGCCTGTCTGTGATTCATAGACTTCTCTGTAGATTGTGTTGCTCTCAAGGAGCTCTTTGTGCGTTCCGAATCCGCTGACCTGTCCGTCGTCCATAACGATGATCCTGTCACAGTCCTGAACAGATGCGATCCTCTGAGCTATGATAAGCTTGGTCGTTCCCGGGATCTCTTCCGCAAATGCCTTCCTTATCTTGGCATCGGTAGCTGTATCAACAGCACTTGTAGAATCATCGAGAATAAGGATCTTGGGCTTTTTAAGAAGAGCTCTCGCGATACAAAGTCTCTGTCTCTGTCCGCCGGATACGTTTGTTCCGCCTTGCTCTATCATGGTGTCATATCCATCGGGCATTCTCTCTATAAACTCATCAGCACATGCCATTTTGCATGCTCTTATGCAATCTTCTTTTGTTGCGTTCTTATCACCCCATCTGAGGTTTTCAAGGATCGTTCCGGAGAAAAGAACATTCTTTTGAAGTACAACCGATACCTGGTCCCTTAATGCCTCGAGGTCGTAATCCCTCACGTCGATGCCTCCGACTGTAACCTTTCCTTCCGTAACATCGTAAAGACGGCTGATAAGATTAACGAGGGATGACTTTGCAGAACCGGTACCACCGATTATTCCGATCGTCTCACCCGACTTTATCTCAAGAGAGATATCTTTTAACACGGGCTCCTCAGAATCCTTGGTATAAGCAAAATTAACGTGATCAAAAACGATACTTCCGTCCTTAACCTCAGTTACAGCATCTTCTTTGTTTGTGATATCAGCCTTTTCCTCAATGACTTCGGCGATTCGATTTCCGCTTGCCTGCGCCATTGTGAGCATAACGAAGATAACTGCAAGGAACATCATACTCATAAGGATGTTCATACAATATGCCAAAAGGCCCATGAGGTCACCTGTTGAAAGGGTTCCGCCAACTATCATGTGTGCACCCACCCAGCTGATAAGAAGGATGCATATATAAACAGTCGCTGTCATCATAGGACCCATCTTGATGATGTTCATCTCGGCTCTTACAAACATGTTGTAGATATTGCCTGCTGCCTTTTTGAACTTATCGTTTTCATAGTCCTCACGAACGTACGCCTTAACAACTCTTATCGCAGATACATTCTCCTGCACGCTCTCATTAAGCGCGTCATACTTCTCAAAAACTTCTTTGAAATAGACGGTTGCCTTGCTCATTATGATCGCCATGAAAAAGGCAAGTATGATGATGGCAATAAGATATATCGATGCAAGTCTGGGGCTTATGATGAATGACATGATCATCGCTCCGATAACTGTTGCGGGCGCTCTCATCGCCATTCTAAGAAGCATCATATATGCGTTCTGAATATTGGTGACATCGGTAGTAAGTCTTGTTACTAGACCCGATGTTGAGAATTTATCTATGTTGGAAAAAGAAAAGGTCTGAATGTTATCAAACATGGCCTTTCTGAGGTTCTTTGCAAATCCCGTGGATGCCTTTGAACCAAAATAAGCGCCGCCGATTCCCGCCGCAAGACCAAATAACGCGATGACAAGCATCATCATTCCGACACGGAAAATATAAGCCATATTCTCGCCGTAAATGCCGTTATCGACGATCTTTCCCATGAGCTTTGGGATGATCATCTCCGCCGCCACTTCTCCTATCATACAAAGCGGAGTTAATACAGAAACTAACTTGTATTCCTTTAGTTCCTTAGCCAAAGTTTTAACCATAAACTTTCATCTCCCATCTATCTAAACTACATTTTAAATGATAGCAAAAGACTCCGCGAAAAAAAAGCGGAGTCTCCCTCTGTAATTCTAAATTTATTATAAACCAAACTCACATAGCTGCCTTCATTGAGTGCACATACTCGCCCACGTACTTAGGCGCGTCTTTTCCGTATTTCTCAAGAAGCTTGACTATCGCAGAGCCCACAATAGCGCCGTCTGAAACAGCCGACATCTTGGCTGCCTGCTCGGGAGTCGAGATTCCAAAGCCGATCGCGCAAGGAACATCTGTGTTCTCTCTTACAACCTTAACAATGGACTCAAGATCTGTCTTGATCTCGGATCTTGTTCCCGTAACGCCAAGGCTTGAAACAATGTAGATAAAGCCCTTAGCTTCTTTTGCGATCATAGCGATCCTGTTCTCTGAAGTAGGTGCGATAAGTGAGATAAGATCAACATCATACTTATTGCAAACAGGCTCAAACTCATCCTTTTCCTCAAACGGAAGATCCGGAAGGATAAGTCCGTCTATGCCTATATCTTTGCACTTACTTATGAAGCGCTCTGCGCCGTATGAAAAGACAACGTTAACGTATGTCATAAATACCATAGGTGTAGAAACTTCTTTTCTAAGCTCAATTACAAGGTCAAAGATCTTATCTGTTGTAACTCCGCCCGCAAGAGCTCTTACGTTAGCACCCTGGATAACGGGTCCCTCAGCTGTGGGATCTGAAAAAGGGATTCCAAGCTCTATAAGATCAGCTCCGTTGTTACAAGCCTCGATAACTGCCTTCTTTGTTGTCTCAAGGTCGGGATCTCCGCAGGTTATGAATGCGATAAATGCCTTTCCGTTTTCAAATGCTTTCTTAATATTACTCATGGATATCCTCCCCTCTGTAGCGCGCGATAGCTGCGCAGTCCTTGTCGCCTCTTCCCGAGATGGTGATGACCATGATCTTGTCCTTTTCCATCTGTCCTGCGATCTTCATCGCATGAGCAACGGCATGGGCCGACTCTATAGCAGGGATGATTCCCTCTGTTCTTGAAAGATATTCAAAAGCATTGACCGCTTCATCATCGGTAACAGCGACGTACTCCGCTCTTCCGGTGTCATGAAGGTTGGCATGCTCAGGTCCTATTCCGGGATAATCAAGTCCCGCGGATATAGAATAAACAGGTGCGATCTGACCATACTCATCCTGGCAGAAATATGATTTCATACCGTGGAATACACCAAGCTTACCTGTATTGATCGTAGCTGCGGTCTCAAATGTATCGATTCCTCGTCCTGCTGCCTCGCAGCCGATAAGTCTTACTTCTTTATCCTCAATGAAATTGTAGAAGGTTCCGATAGCGTTGGATCCGCCGCCTACGCAGGCCATGACAACATCGGGAAGTCTACCCTCTTTTTCAAGCATCTGCTCTTTGATCTCTTTGGAGATAACGGACTGGAAATCACGAACAATTGTAGGGAACGGATGAGGTCCCATAACAGATCCAAGGCAGTAATGTGTATCATCGATCCTTGATGTCCACTCTCTCATCGCCTCGGATACCGCATCCTTAAGTGTAGCGGTTCCGCTTGTTACAGGGATTACTTCAGCGCCCAGAAGTCTCATTCTGTATACGTTGAGAGCCTGTCTCTCCGTATCCTCTTTTCCCATGAAAACAACACATTCCATTCCCATAAGTGCTGCTGCCGTAGCGGTTGCAACGCCGTGCTGACCTGCTCCCGTCTCAGCGATGAGTCTTGTCTTACCCATCTTCTTGGCAAGAAGCGCCTGTCCGAGAACGTTGTTGATCTTGTGAGAACCTGTGTGATTAAGATCCTCTCTCTTAAGATAGATCTTGGCTCCTCCAAGGTCCTTGGTCATCTTCTCAGCATAGTAGAGATTGGAAGGTCTTCCCGCATATTCATTGAAAAGAGTCTGAAGCTCCTTGTTAAACTGCTCATCGTTTTTATAGTGGTTATAAGCCTTCTCAAGCTCGATAACCGCATTCATAAGTGTTTCGGGAATGTACTGTCCGCCATGTATTCCGAAACGACCGTTCATATTTGTCATGACTTTTCCTTCCTTATTTCCTGTTTCTGACTATATTTACAAATTCCTGCATCTTTTGGCTGTCCTTGACGCCGTCCGTCTCAATACCGGAGCTTACGTCAACCGCAAAAGGTGTTATCGCATCAAGCGCACCTTCTATATTGGAAAGGTTAAGGCCTCCCGCAAGGAAGAACTCCCTGTCCGCCTCTTTTAACAACTCCCAGTCAAAAGAGTTTCCGGTGCCCTGTCCGGAATCGAGTAACAGCATATCTGCACTGCTGCCCATAGCAGCTATGATATCACTTCTGTCCTTTATCTGAAAAGCCTGAATCACGGGTTTGTCCGTGACAGCCTTAAGCTCTTTTATATAGCTCTCATCCTCGCTTCCGTGAAGCTGTGCAATATCGATTATCCCTTCATCCAAAAGATCCTTGATGATATCGATGCTCTCATCGACGAAAACTCCGACCGCTTTTATCGAACACTCGAGCAAAGCCTTGAGCTCTTTAGCCTTTTCCTTATCAACTTTTCTCTTACTCTTTTCCCAAAAGACAAAACCTATGTAGTCGGGCTTACACTTATTGGCAGCCTCGATATCTGCGGGGCGTGAAAGCCCGCACAGCTTTATCTTAGGGATGCGATCATCTTTCTTCATATATAATCCTCAAAGTCAAACCAGCTTCGATTTAAGCTCTTTTAACTTTTCCTTCTTATCATCCGCCCTCATAAGCGTCTCGCCGACAAGCACCGCATCCGCGCCGATCTCGGAAAGCTTTTGTACATCTTCCGCAGACTTTACACCGCTCTCAGAAACAAAGATCACATCATCGGGGATAATGCTTCTGAGCTTTGCGCTGTTTCCGGTATCAACGGTAAAGTCCTTGAGATTTCTGTTGTTTACACCGATGATCCTTGCGCCTGCTGCGACAGCAACCTTAACTTCTTCCTCGTCATGAGCTTCGACAAGAGCCGATAAGCCAAGCTCATCGCAGATACCAAGGTACTCTTTTATCTGCTCGGGACTTAATATGGAACAGATCAAAAGAACTGCCGAAGCGCCGAGGATCTTGGCCTCGTATATCATGTACTCGCTCACGGTAAAGTCTTTTCTAAGGCAGGGGATTGACACATTTGCCGCTATTTCCTTAAGGTAATCATCCTTTCCGAGGAACCACTTGGGCTCAGTCAATACCGATATGCAATCGGCTCCCGCCTTATCATACTCTTTTGCTATATTAAGATAATCGAATTCTTCCGCAATGACGCCCTTTGAAGGTGAAGCCTTTTTGCATTCACAGATAAAAGAGATTCCAGGTTTTTTAAGACTCTTTTCAAAAGAAAAATCTCCCTTCGGAAGCTCATAAGCTCTTTTCTTAAGCTCTTCCAAAGATACTTTTTTCTCTGCCTCTTTTACACGCTCCTTGGCGTATGCGGCAATTTCATCAAGAATTGTCATCTGTTACTTACCTCTATGATCTTACCGAGTGTCTCAAGTGCCTTGCCTGAATCAATAAGCTCTGCAGCAAGATCCACACCTGCTTTGATAGAATCAGCCTTTCCACCGATGTAAAGAGCCGCACCTGCGTTCATAAGAACTGCATCACGCTTGGGCCCTTTAACGCCCTTTAATACGTCTTTTGTGATCTCTGCGTTCTCTTCGGGTGTTCCGCCGACAAGATCTTCTTTTGAACACATATTAAGTCCGAAATCAGAAGGCTTGATAACATATGATTTATACCATCCGTCGTTGATCTCGCAAACGGTTGTGGGTGAGCTCATTGAAATCTCATCGAGCTTATCCTGTCCGTATACGACCATTCCTCTCTTAACGCCGAGGCTTACAAGAACTCTTGCAAGAGGCTCAACGAGGTACTCATCGTATACGCCGAGAAGGAAGAGCTTGGGTGAGCTTGGATTTGTAAGAGGTCCCAAAATGTTGAACACTGTTCTGAAGCCGAGCTCTTTTCTGATAGGTCCTACATACTTCATTGATGTGTGATACTTCTGAGCAAAGAAAAAGCACATTCCTGCTTCCTTAAGAAGCTCTATGCATTTCTCGGGCTCCTGCTGGATGTTTACTCCGAGAGCTTCGAGGCAATCAGCTGTTCCGCACTTTGAAGAAGCTGCTCTGTTTCCGTGCTTGGCAACCTTCATTCCACCTGCTGCAGCGACGATAGCTGATGTTGTTGAGATATTGAAGCTGTGTGCGTTGTCTCCGCCTGTTCCTACGATCTCGAACACGTCCATATCTGTCTCGACTTTGGTTGCATGCTCTCTCATAGCAGTTGCACAGCCTGCGATCTCATCTGTGGTCTCTGCCTTTGCACTCTTTGTTGAAAGAGCTGCAAGGAAAGCCGCATTCTGTGTGGGAGTTGTCTCTCCTCCCATGATCTCATTCATAACTGCATATGCTTCATCATATGTGAGGTCTTCTTTGTTTACGATTTTTACGATTGCTTCTTTGATCATGGTCTTATTCTCCTTTAATAAAACTTCTTAGCATATTTTTACCATCCAAAGTCATGATAGATTCGGGATGAAACTGTACTCCGTAAATAGGATATTCCTTGTGCTGCACCGCCATTATCTCGCCATCGTCCGTAACAGCCGTGATCTTAAGGCAATCGGGCATTGTGCTCGCATCCGCCGCAAGTGAATGATATCTTGCAACCTTTGCTTCCTTGGGACAATTCTTAAAGAGCTCGCATGAATTGTCGAATGTGACCGTTGACTGTTTGCCGTGCATCAGCTCTTTTGCATAAGTAATTACCGCACCATATGCCATGCAGATCGCCTGATGGCCGAGGCACACACCAAGTGTCGGGATCTCTTTTCCCAAAGTCTTGGCAACCTCTACTATGATCCCTGCATCCTCCGGCCTTCCGGGTCCCGGTGAAAGGATGATCCTGTCGGGCTTAAGTGCTCTGATCTCATCGATCGTCATCTCATCGTTACGGATGACTTTTATGTCGGGGTCTATCTCTCCGACGTACTGAAAGAGGTTATAAGAAAAGCTGTCGTAATTGTCTATAAGTAATATCATTCTTCCACCTCCTGTGCCATCTCAAGTGCCTTGAGTGAAGCTCTTGCTTTATTAAGGCACTCCGTATATTCCTTGTGGGGATCGGAGTCTGCAACGATTCCGGCGCCGCTTCTTACAAATACCGTTCCGTTCTTCTTGTAGGCAAGTCTTATTGCGATGCAAGTGTCCATATTTCCCGCAAAATCGATATATCCGATCGCTCCGCCGTAAATTCCTCGCTTGTTGTTTTCAAGCTCTCCTATGAGCTTGCAGGCCTTGATCTTGGGTGCTCCCGAAAGAGTTCCCGCAGGAAGGATCGCATCTATCGCATCAAATGCATCTTTTCCCTCCTTGATCTTTCCTCGCACTGTAGATCCGATGTGCATTACATGTGAGAATCTGAGGATATCGTGAAGGCTCTCAACTTCTACTGAGCCAAACTCGCTTATCTTTCCGATGTCGTTTCTTCCAAGGTCCACAAGCATGTTGTGCTCGGCAAGCTCTTTTTCGTCAACCAGGAGCTCTTTTTCCAGGGCCTTGTCCTCTTCCTCGGTCTTGCCCCTTGGCCTTGTGCCTGCAAGAGGGAAGGTATGAAGAATGCCGTCCTCAAGCTTAACGAGCGTCTCAGGTGATGCTCCCGCAACCTCAACATCGGTTCCTGCAAAGTAGAACATATAAGGTGAAGGATTTATCGTTCTGAACATGCGGTATGCGTTTAATAAGCTTCCTTCGTAAGGAGCTGATAATCTGTTTGAAAGGACTATCTGGAAGATATCGCCTTCCTTGATGTGATCCTTACCCTTTTCGACCATCTCACAGTACTCTTCCTCAGAAAAAAGAGCTGTGACCTCGCCTGTAAGTCTTCCGTGGTCGTCCTTTTTCTTCTCGCCCTTCTCTATGAGAAGCTTCATCTGTCTGAGCTCTGTGACTGCTCTGTTGTAGCCGCTCTCTCCGTCTGTAGCCTTCATGTTGACTATAAGAACTATTTTCTGTCTTACGTTGTCGAAGGCGATAACCTTATCGAAGAGCATCAGATCTATGTCCTTGAAAGCATCCGAGTCCTCAACGGGGCTCTTGGCTGTAGGCTCGCAGTATCCAAAGTAATCAAATGCGAAATATCCAACAAGTCCGCCTGTGAAGGATGGAAGATTCTCAAATCTTGGGCTCCTGTGTTCAGCCATGATCTCGCGAAGGTACTGAGCGGGCTTATCTGTCTTTACAGTCTTGCCTCCAATCTGCATCTCGCCGTCCTTGCAGGTGATCTCAAGCTTTGGATCGTAACCAAGGAATGTATAGCGTCCCCAAGTCTCATCCGCCTGTGCAGATTCAAGCATGTAGCAGTGCTCAGATACGTTCCTAAGCTTCCTCATGGTCTCTATCGGTGTTATGAAGTCCGATAAGATTTCCATGCTGACAGGGATCACATCATATTTCTGCGTTGCTGCGATTTTCTTTACTTCTTCAAGTGACGGTGTGATGTTCATGGGTTTGGTTCCTTTCGTTTATATTTGTGCAAAATAAAAGCCCCTGATAGAACTACTATAGTTCTATCAAGGACGAATATACTTTATCCGCGGTGCCACCTTGATTTCATGGTTTCCATGCGCTTAGCGAGATACCAACATATCTCCGGCAACTGACGTATGCCTTTACGTTGTGGAATACTCGGTAAGATAAATCAGAAGATTTCCTATCTTGCTTTTTGATCCACACCCTCAGCGGTCCATTTGACAACTTGTTTCATGCTCGGCTCTCAGCATCCCGGGCTCTCTGTGTTGGCATCATTGCCGTTATCTCCGCTTCAACGGTTTATAATTATTCACTTAAAGAGAATTTTATACTCTCATTTATGATGTGTCAACCCTAATTAGGGCACCAGCGTCACTATCCTTCCAAATTCAAGTCCTGTCGTATCTCGTGACGCTATGACAAGGGATCCCGATCCCATTTTATCTCTGACAAAAGATATCGCTTTATCACGTATATCTCCTGACAGCCCCTCAAACGGCTCATCCATGATAAGAACGTCACTTGGGATGCAGCACGCCCTTACTATGCATACAAGGCGTCTCTCGGCCGGAGAAAGCTCTTTTACCGGTATATCTACTTTGTCCTCAGGAAGAAGCTTGCACAGCTCTTCTCGAACCGTCTGCTTGAACACTTTCTTACTTACCAGCGAGCAATTTGTCACTGCAGAAAAGCTGTCGCAGAGTCTGTCCTCTTGGAACACCACTCCTGCATTTATATACGGGTATTTGTAATCCCCAAGGAGTGTCACTTTTCCTGCATCGGGAGTCTCAAGACCCAGGATGATCCTAAGCAGTGTGGTCTTTCCGCAGCCGCTCTCTCCGGTTAATATATAGCTGTGCTCATCCTCAATATTTATATTGAAATCATCAAGGATCTTCTGTCCGTTAAATGCTTTAGATATATCTTTTACCTCGATTATCATCTGTCTCTCCCCTTCAAAAACGAAAATAACTCCGGGATGTAAATGTATCTGATGACTCTGCTCTTTGGTATACGATATACTTTTGCCATCTCCAAAAGCTGCTTTAATTTAACGGACATTACAATTCTCCTTTAGTTTCAGTCTTTGCTGAATGTTCTTACGATTCCTGCTACTGCGCCGAAAAGAACACCTGCAACAGGCCATACGATCCATGTTGTATCCCATCTCATTGTGATGAAGCTCCATCCAAGGTAACCAGCTACTACTACAGGCCAGTAAATTGAAGCGATCTTGCCTACAGTCTTACCGATCTTCTTACCCTCGGGAGAAAAATCACCTTCCTGAAGGAGCTTTTTATATGAATCCATAATGTTTCCGGCTCTTACCATCAAGTTAACGCCTACAGCGATAATGATCAAAAGAGCTGCAACCGCCATTGTTGAAGCGTGCTCAGCCTTAGGGCCTGAAAAGAGTGAGGTTGCAAAAACAGGGATAACAGCTACGATGCATAAGATAACACCGATCGCGATAAACATTGAGTGCTTACCCTCAAATCTGCTCTTTTTCTCTCTTACCATTCCGTCTACGCCATAAGCTGTCTCAATATTGGTATCTTCCAAATATTTATAAACATCAAGCTTTCTGCCGTTCATAATGAAAATAAATACGGCGATCGCTATCATTATAAGAAGTGCTGACAATCCGAAGACTGTTGAAGCCGCTGTACTCATTATTCCAAGTGAATTAAATCCAGAACGAAGCATGATGAATACAGGCGATGCAATACATAATGAAACACCAAGTGCGATCCTGGGAGCTGTCTTCTCAACCAGGTTAAGGTATGTATTGGCCTCTTCCATGCTAACGCTTCTGAGTTCTTCTTTAGTAGAAACGGTATCCTCTACTATTGCATTTGCAGGAACCTCTTCAATCTCATCCTTTAATAAGTAATCTGTTGTCACGCCGAAGATCTCAGCCATCTTAAGTACTCTGTTAAGATCGGGTGTTGCCTGCATGCTTTCCCATTTTGATACAGACTGTCTTGAAACATCAAGCTTATCTGCAAGTTCCTCCTGTGACCATCCAAGTTTCTTTCTTTCATTGATAATCTTGTCCGCAAGTATCATTTTCTTTTCCTCCGATTTTGTTTTTTGATTTTCGACCTCGAATCTGATTTTTGTTTTCGAGCTCGATGTGTTTTTTGTTTTTGGATGATCTTAGCTTACAAAAATGATCGGTTGCACACTACAAACTGTGCTTTGAAGTTTGTCAACCGACAGTTGCATCCGCATAGCTACGGGCTTTTCGGGTTTTCTTTTCTTTCGATAACGCATGTTACTATTGCTTATTTAGTTATCACTGCCAAGTGAATTTTACCATTTTCCGATCGGATGTATCAACTACAGCTTCCACCCCAAAAGGAATTATACAGCGTGGAAGCGCGTGTCCGATATTGATGTTGCAAACAATCGGAAGGCTCTCGTTTGCTATTACTTCCTTAAGCACCTGCTTGTATTCAGCCTCATATTTCCTGTCCATCGGCTTTCCCACAAGAACTCCGCTTATTACATCGAAGACTCCATAGTCCTTTAGATACTGCAAAGCAGCGCGATATTTCTCCGGCGCAGGCTGCTCCTCACTTGATTCAAGCAAAAGAATCTTTCCCTTCCAATCTTCTTTTGAAGGAAAAAGCTCATATTTGCTGCAAAGAACAGGCATATCCGCATATCGCTCCCCGTTGAAAATATCATATATGGAATCGATGCATCCGCCTAATATCTCCCCGGCAAAAGAGCTTTCTCCCTGCAATAGTTCAAAGCCGTTATCTTCATGCTTTGGAAGCGCCGTTCCCATCTGATCAAGGTCAAAATTTGTTCTGCTCTCATACCAGACATCGCTTGGCGTGATCTCTTTTATCTTACCTGTTGTTATCAGCTCTGTGAAATACTTCTTGGTATAGGGCAAAATATCTTTGTCCATCTCGCATATATCTGCAAGGAATGACTGTCCGTAGAAGCTCTTTACGCCGACTTTGTGCAGCATAAAATGATTGATAGTCGTATCTGAAAAGCCAAGGAAAAGCTTGTCATTTACCGCTTTCTTAAGCTCATCGTTCTCGAAAAGAAACGGTAACAGGCGATATGTATCATCACCGCCTATAGCGCAAAGAATCATGTCTATCTCAGGATCTTTGTAAGCTGCAATGAGATCCTCCGCGCGCTTTTCGGGATGAGCTTCCAAATATTCTATTCCTTTGAGGGCATTTGGCATGAACTTCACTTTAAGTCCCATTTCTTCAAGGCGCTTTGTCCCAAGCTCCACCTCATGCTTTACAAAATCTTCTCCTATAGTTCCCCGTGAGAGGCTCACAATTCCTACTGTTTTGACCATTAATTAAGCTCCTTTACCATGCAAACTTCATCGATATATCTCCCGTCCTTTAACTTAAAAGCTTTGTGAAGTCTTCCGTATTCTTTAAAGCCCATCTTTTTATAAAGGGCAAGCGCTCTTTCATTGTCCGCAAATGCCCCAAGCTCCATCTGCTCAAAGCCCATTTCTTTTGCCTGCTTAACTGCTCTGTCTATAAGAATTCCGCCAAGGCCGGCACCGCAAAACTCCTGAAAAAGAGCTATCGCGAAATTGCAGCGGTGTTTAAGCTTATAATTGTTCCTATTTCGATAAACACAAACGTTGCCTACAGCTCTGTCTTTGTCAAAAACAGTAAGGAACACCGAACCGTCATCATTGAGGTTTTCGTTTATGATCCTCTTCTCATCTTCAAGATCGTCATCAACCTCTTCGGGATATCTGATCATATAATGCGTCTCTTCCGCTATCTTGTATATATACTCAAGCATCGTCTCGGCATCTTTTTCCTCGGCGCTTCTGATCGTAAGCTTGCGCCCGTCCCTAAGTGTTATTTCTTCCGCTTCATACTTCATAAAAAACCTCCTTAAAAAGCCTCATCAAACCGGTAAAGTTTGATGAGGCCATATATCAATAATCATGTGCAGTTAAAATATTTCTCAGATATGCACATCCTCATCAAAGTATACAAAATCAGTCCCCTGTGGATTCACGGGATTGGTAGTGCCTGTTTTGTAATTATTGACGAGTAATAATGCCATTTCGAATCTTCTTTCTGAAAAATATTAAATCCAAGTATAATTGGCAGACAATTTCATGTCAACCCTTTTTCTTTTCCAAATTTGTGACTACAAGAGCACAGGAAGCATCTCCTGTGATATTAACAGTGGTTCTTCCCATATCAAAGATCCTGTCGATTCCTGCAACGAGTGCGATACCGTCAACGGGAAGTCCTACAGATGTAAGCACCATCGCAAGCATTACCATGCCCGCGCCGGGAACGCCGGCTGTACCGATGGATGCAAGCGTTGCTGTAAGAACTATCGTAAGCATCTGCGGGAATGTGAGCTGTACACCGTAACAGGATGCGATGAATATAGCGCATACGCCCTGATAGATCGCAGTTCCGTCCATGTTTATCGTTGCGCCGAGAGGCAATACAAATGATGTGATCTCTTTGTCCGCGCCCATCTTCTCGCAGCCCTTCATGTTGATAGGAAGTGTTCCTACACTTGATGCGCTGGAGAATGCAAAGATCATGGCAGGGAGCTGACCCTTAAAGAATTGAAGCGGACTCATACCGCCCATAGTCGCAACTGCCGTGGAATACACGATAACCATGTGAAGTATATAGCAGATATACGCCGCAAGGAGTACCATTGCAAGCGATCCAAGGACCGCACTTCCGTTTGCCGCAACAACCGGACAGATAAGGCAGAACACACCGATCGGTGAAAGCTTGAGTATCATCTCCATGCACTTCATAAATACCGCATTAAATGAGTTGATTCCTTTTACAGCAGGCGCAGCTTCTTCTCCGACAAGAATGATAGCAAAGCCGATAAGTATCGCCATTACGATTACCTGAAGCATGGTCGCCTCGGAAAGCGGCATGATGAAGTTTGAAGGAAAGAT
Organism: Butyrivibrio sp.; assembly: GCA_017535785.1. Classification (GTDB taxonomy): domain Bacteria; phylum Bacillota; class Clostridia; order Lachnospirales; family Lachnospiraceae; genus Butyrivibrio. The sequence goes on from JAFXTN010000031.1 coordinate 22,230, forward strand.
ATTTACGATGGTATCCATAAATGGGGCACTGCTTGATGCTTCGTAGCTAAGCTCTGAAGTCTGAAGCACGGGGAAAAATCCCTTGAAGACATTTCCGCCTATAAGACCGATCACTATCGCAACCGCTGTTGTGCACAGATAGTAGATGATGGTCTTGATCCCTATCGATCCGACTTTTCTTATATCCTGCATGGAGATAACGCCCGCCATGATGGAAAAAAGAACTATCGGAACAACGATAAATTTAACAAGATTGAGGAATATCGTACCGAACGGCTTGATATAATTCTCCGCTATATCAGCGTGGCTCTGCATAAGAAGTCCCGCAATGATACCGAGAATAAGTGCGATAAAGATCTGAATTGCAAGTGGTAGTTTTTTCTTCATACCGTAACCCTCCGTTAATGTGATGCGTTTTCAAACTGCTACTGCAAAATATGTAATTAAAGAAATACCCCATATAACAATTATAAATGAAAAGAAAAGTGCACACAATCGAATTAACGATCATGTGCACCTTATACATACAAATGACAATCCCCGGCACCGGGTCCATTACCTGTGCCTATAGATCATCCGTACTTGGCTCAATATAGTGAAGTTCATAGTCATCATCTCCATCGTACAAGATGCAGATGCTGTCGTTGTTTATGCCTGCTCCGAGAGCAACTTCGGGACTCTTATATAAAGGAATGATCTTTTCCTTTTCTTCGTCATACAAATATACCCCGAGTTCTTTATTATATAGATAGATCTTTCCGTTAGACCTGTCACATATTCCATATTTGCAGGGGCTCTTTGGAAGTTCCACCTTCCACAGTTCCTCACCGGAATCACTTACACTCTCAAGGTAGCTTCTGTCATCTTCTATAGCGACAGTAACTATCTCATCCTTGGAATCATCCACAGCTGTGACAGTTCCTTCAATGTCAAAAGACATCACATTACCCATTCCGTCAAGCACAGAGCCGACCACAGCTTTGCCGGAACAGTCCATTGCATAGTAGATCGAATCGTGTGTAGCAAAGCTATCCGGAACGTTTTTATTGGTGAGATACGCACTGACATCGGTTTTACTAAGGATTTCACCGTTTTTATCGATAACGTCTATCTCGGTAGCTTCGCCTGTAAGCGTACTAAGGAGCGCTCCGTCAACCATTTCGCTCTCAGCGCTGTATATGAGCATGCTGCAGTTACCGTCATCATCCACAGCCATGCGTATTATCCTCTTGTTCTCAGGGCACTCGAAAGGAAGCTTGATAAAAGAATCCTTGTCTGTGAAGTATAAAGTGAAATTCTCTCCTTCACTGCAGCACAGATACGATTCTTTTCCGTTAGATGCAAAAACAGATTTCTCGGTTCCGTTCTTGGGATAAGTAACAATGCTCTCGGTGTATCTTTTTCCCACATGTGCCATGAACACATAGGTAGCGATTCCCATCCCGATAACACTAAATGCTGCCGCCGCCAAGATCAAGACGTTTTTTACATCCTTACGATTCATCATCCATCACCCTTTCTCGCTAATATAAGCGTAATACAATGCAATCGCAAATATATATCTATCGGTGAAAAATAAGGTATGCGATCCTGTGCTGTCACATACCTTATCCGTTCTAATATCTATGAACGTGTACTCTTCCCTCTTAAAACTTTCCTTTTATAAGCGTTTGCACGAAGCCGCGATCTTCGTGTTACCCGAATGATAACCCATTTGAAAAAGCAATTTCAATACCGATGTTATGAACAACGGTGTTTTTGTTATGAACGACGGTTTTTCGTAACAAAATAAAAGAGAATGTGTTCATTCTGTGACCACATTCCCTGATAATTCAAAAATCATACCTGCGGATCTCGCAGTTTTTTATACCAAATAACGAAAATTCTTCATTGTCCATCTCGCGGAAATACGACTCAACTATCCTTGCGATACCGTTGTGTGCAACGAGCATATAGACCTTGTCGTCGTTTTTGATATCATCGAGCAGATTATAGATCCTCTGCGCTAGCTGCATCATGGATTCGCCTGTTCCAAACCTGCTCGCCATGTGCTTCTTGGCTTCATGAAACTCAAGGCCGTCTCTCGGAGTCGATTCATATCTTCCGAAATTCTGCTCAATGAGCCTTTGCTCTATCCTATACGGTATTCCCGTAACCTCCGAGATATGAGCCGCCGTGTCCTTGGCTCTTACAAGAGGTGAAGTAAGGATCTCATCCGCTTTGAGCCCCTCTTCAAGTATCTTCTTTCCGGTCTCGATCGCCTGCTGATGTCCAAGCTCCGTGAGCGCGATATCCGTCGCTCCGCAGATCTTATTCTCTACGTTCCAGATCGTCTGGCCGTGTCTTATAAAGTAAAAATGTCCCATTGTGTTCCCTGTATGTCCTTTTATTTTGTATTAGCCTTTTCAAGCACTTCTATGATCTCTTTTTCCGTATCAAGCGAAAGCACTTTCTCTGCCAGCTCATCTGCGTCTTTTTTGCTCCAGCCGGCAATTGCCGCTCTGGTTCTCAAAACATCCGCAGGATTAACGCTGTATTCCTCAAGTCCAAAGGATATCAAAAGAGGCAGGATAAGGCTGTCGGATGCGGCTTCCCCGCACATAGCAACGGGTATTCCGGCCTTCTTACCGCTTTCTATGATATTCTTGATGCTTCTGAGTACCGATGGCTGCAGCGCGGAATACAGATACGAAACATCACCGTTTCCTCTGTCCACGCTCATCGTGTATTGTATCAGATCATTGGTACCAATGGAAAAAAAGTCTGCTTCTTTTGCCAGGATATCCGCGATAAGCGCAGCGGACGGCGTCTCGATCATGCATCCTACCTCGACATCCTTGCCGTACTGCATTTTCTCGGCATCAAGCTCTTTAGCGATCTCTTTTACCAAGGCTCTTACTTCCTTAAGCTCATCAAGGCAAGTTACAAAAGGCACCATGATCTTAACTTTACCGAATTCTCCGGCCCTCATGATCGCGCGAAGCTGCGTCCTAAAGCTCTCTTTATTTCCGAGACTGTAGCGCACACCTCTAAATCCCAGGAAAGGATTGCTCTCTTTTTTCAGATTGAGATACGGTATTTCCTTGTCGCCACCGATGTCCATCGTCCTTATAACGACGGGCTTCCCTTTCATCGCCGTGACAGCTTCCTTATATGCGTTAAACTGCTCTTCCTCCGAAGGAAGATGATTGTTTTCCATGAAAAGAAATTCCGACCTGAAAAGTCCGATACCTTCAGAGCCGTGTTCAAATGCTCTGGCAGCCTCATAAGGACTTCCGATATTGCTGCAGACCTTACATTCAAAGCCATCCGCAGTAACGGTCTTCTTATCCTTATAAGTTGAAAGAAGCTCTTCACGCCTAAGATAGTCTTCCCTCTTGGCTATGTAATCATAATATGTCTCATCGTCGGGATTTAAAAGCACATGGCCACGGCTTCCGTCAACTATCACCGTATCCTTGTCTGTCGCTAGATCCGTGATGTCTTTTACCGCAAGGACAGCCGGGATCTCAAGCGCTCTTGCAAGAATGAGCGAATGCGAGGTTATTCCGCCTTCCTCGGTGATTATTCCAACGACATTTTCCCTGTTGATGCGGGATGTCACGGAAAGTGTGAGCTCTTTTACCACAAGCACGGTTCCTTGCGGCACCTTCTCAACATCGACCTCTTTGACGCCGATAAGCGCCTTTAAAAGCCCTGTCTTGATATCTTTAACATCGGCCGCGCGCTGGCTCATCAGCTCATCGTCCATGTCTCTGAACATCTTGATAAAGCCGTCAAGAACAGCCTCTGATGCTGCCTCGGCGCTCAGGCCTTCCTCTATTTTCTTGTTAATGGGATCTATGAGCGCAGGATCTGACATCATAAGAACATGTCCGTCCAGAATATCCGCTTCACTTGAACCTATGCGGCTTCTGACAGACTCTGCAGCCTCTTTTGTGATCTTTCTAAGAGTCAAAAGAGCTCCATCAAGCCTTTTTTTCTCGGCCTTAGCGTCATTAACTATAACTGCGTCGTACTTAAGCTCCTGCTCCTTGATAACACAGACGTTTCCTATTCCAATGCCGCCCGAAGCGGCGATTCCCTTGTACATTTGATTGCCCCGATCAGTTTTGCGGGAGAGATTCAGTTATTCCCGCATCGCTTATGTATGTTCATGCCATTAGTTACAGTTCCCCATATACTTTCTCTATCATATCTCTGTCTGCAAGATCGTCCGAAAATGCCGTTGCCGATCCCGCTGCAATTCCCATTTTAAGAGCTTCTTCGAAGTATCCGCCATTCAAAAAGCCTGCGATAAATCCGGCTACCATGGAGTCCCCGGCTCCTACCGAATTCTTCACCGCACCCTCAGGACACGCTCTTCTGAGCATATCACCCTTTTCCGTTACAAGAAGTGCGCCGTCGCCTCCCATGGATACAAGAACGTTCCTAGCGCCCATGTTCATGAGGTCCTTCGCAAGTCTCTCTATATCTTCATCAGCCTTCGGAGTTTCCCCGAAGATCTCACCCAGCTCGTCGATATTGGGTTTTATAAGAAAAGGCTTATGTTTCAGTGCTTTGAGCAAAAGATCTTTTGTAGCATCGACAACAACCTCAACTCCCTTATCGTCGACAAGGCTCATTATATTCTCATAAACATCATCCGGAAGTGATGACGGTATGCTTCCCGCAAGGATAAGTATATCGCCGTCCGAAAGCTCTTTTATCTTATCATATAACTTTTCAAGCGCTTCCTGAGGGATGCCGGGTCCCTGAGCGTTTATCTCAGTCTCTTTTGCCCCCTTGATCTTGACATTGATCCTGGACATGCCTTCCGAGAGCTTTATAAAATCGGCCTTAATGCCTCGCTCTTCCACGCTCTTTATTATAGCATCGCCTGTAAATCCTGCGACAAAGCCAAGCGCACAGCTCTCGTGCCCAAGATTCTTAAGAACCGACGATACATTGATCCCTTTTCCGCCAAAATAGCACTCTTCACTGTCAGTGCGATTGGTCATCCCCGGCAAAAGCTCGCTTCCCATACGGACAACATAGTCGATCGCCGGATTGAAGGTAACTGTATAAATCATGATGTGACCACCTTATATTAGTCGATAATAATATAATAAGAGAACAGGCGGACGTGGTCAACGGGTGGACCCGGGGGACGGGGTCAGCGGTCCAAAAATTGTGCACAATACGTCAAATTATTTTTATCTAAAAAAAGAATAAAGCTTTAAGGATATATCGTGTAGATGCCTTTACAAAGAAGCCAAAAGTACACTAAAATATTAGTATGACTTGATTCAAAAAACGAAGGAGGCGTGTACTGTGGAAGATATTTTACTTACCGGTGATCATATTGATACCATAGGCGAAATAGCTAATATCAGCATGGGTAATTCTGCCACGACTTTAAGTCTCATGGTAAACAAAAAGGTTGATATAACTACTCCTAACGTTAAAGTCATCAAAAGAAGCGAAGCCCTTGATGACTATGAAAATACGTGTATTTTCGTCCAGATCCATTATGTAAAGGGTCTTGAGGGCAACAATGTCTTTATCCTAAAAGAGCATGACGTCAAGGTCATGTGTGATCTTATGATGGGCGGAGACGGCACCAATACCTCCGGAGATATCACAGAGCTGCACCTTTCTGCTGCTTCGGAAGCCATGAACCAGATGATGGGTACAAGTGCCACCTCTCTTTCTTCCATGCTCGGAGTCCCCACAGACATCAGTACTCCCATTGTTAATCAGATCGATGTGGACAGTATAAAAGTTTTTGAAAAAATGTTTGATACTACTTACGATAAATTTGTTAAAATAGCATTTAGGATGACGATCGCAGATCTTATTGACTCGGTCATGGTCCAGCTCTATCCCGTGCAATTTGCGCTGGATATGTGCGAAAAATTCATGAATAAAGGAAAATAACGGTTACAAATGAACAAACAGGAGACACTGGAGATCAAGAAGCAGTTCACTCCCGACAGATGCACCATAGATAGCATTTGCGGCTGCTATGTTGATCATGACAAGAACAAATTATTTACTTTCAGAAAGGCTTTCGGCCAGATTCCCGAAGAGGAGATGTTCAAATATCTCGACATCTTCCAGCACACATTATCAGGTACATTTGGTAAAAATCTTATCAGTCTTGAGTTCCCTCTAGACCAAGAACAGCCCGGAGGTACTCAGGACTTTCTTTTGACCCTGCGTAACTCCCAGCTTAAGGACGATGAGCTCGTAGATGAGTGCTACGACAAGATCATTGCCAATTATATCAACGGAGAAAACTACTATATCATCCTTGTCCACGCCGTATATGATATTCCCGGCGTTACTTCGGACGGTATTGAGATGGAGGATGCTTCCGAGAAGGTATACGACTACATTCTCTGCAGTATCTGCCCCGTTAAGCTCTCCAAAGCAGGTCTTGGTTACAATGAGTCCAAGAATGTGATCGAGGAAAGATTCCGTGATTGGATAGTAGACGGTCCGGTGAAGGGATTTCTTTTCCCCGCATTTATAGAAAGAGATACCGACATCCACAACATGCTCTATTTCACCAAAAAGCCCGAAGATCTTCAGCCCGAGTTTGTGGAAGCAATGTTCGGCGGCCGTGCTCCTATCTCAGCTCCTGAGCAAAAAGACATCTTTGATGCGGTTGTTCAGAATACTATAGGTGAAGATGCGGACTACGACATCATGAAGAACATCCATGATAATTTAAATGAGATGATCGACGACCATGTGGACGATCCGGAACCTTTGGAGCTTAAAAAGAGTGACGTGAAGCAGCTTCTTCACGACAGCGGTGTATCCGATGAGAGGCTTGGATATTTTGACGAAACCTACATCAAGTGCGCAGGAGATGAAGACTATCCTCTTCTTGCAAGCAATATTGCTCACACAAGGAAGTTCGATATCGAGACTCCTAACGTTGTGATCAAGGTTAAGCCCGACAGGACAGATCTTGTAGAGTCCAGAATTGTTGACGGAAGGCAGTGTCTTGTTATCGCCGTGGATGACCATATTGAAGTAAATGGGATAAATGTAAGAACTTTTATGAATAGGTAAATATATCAGAGCAAGCAAAAGCCGGGGAGCAAGTCCCCGGCTTTTAAGCTGTATACTACATACCTTTTATGTTAAACTCTATCATTTTCGCCTTTTTCAGCTTTTCATTGAATTTACTGATAGCTTTCTCGGCATCCTCTTTTCCTGATAATGAGTGGAAATTGCCGCGCTCGTTACAATTGGTATATCCATAATATAAGCCACCGTCTTTTATACCGGCCGCATTAATATAATCTTTTTCTATAAGTCTTTCTCCATTATCCGATACATAAAACGACTCATAGACAAACTCAGGTTGAGGGCCGCTTCCAAAAGCATTCCTGCAATATAAAACACCATCATATATCCTAATAGGATCATCAAAATACAGTTCTCCGATACATTTCACATTTCTTCCGGATTTTTCTGTATAGACTTTCACATGATATGCATGCCTATCAAAATCTATATTATCGCGTCCTACTAATAAAACAGTTCTACCGTTAAGTTTGACACGCGCATAAGCATTTCCCTTTTTTAATGATTTTTCCAAGTCACTGAAATACTTATAATCTGTTTCTTCATTGTGTATTATAAAAGATTGATACCCCGGATTTTCATTACTCTCCATCTTGTATTCAACAGTTTCTACACTCCCGACTGCTTCAATAACCCCTATTGACTGCACACCTATAGCACCTGTTGCCATAAGCATTCCGGTTGTTGCAAGACCTACAAGTAACTTCATGACACTTTTTTTCATTGTTTTACCCTTCCCTTCTTTTTTTGTTTTTTGTTATCCAAATTGCCCCACTGTTAAATATATTAACATCTTGTAAAATATTGTGTCAAGTTTGTTAACCCAGGCTATCATGAATTCCCGCTTTGAATTTTCCAACAAAAAAGGACTTTCACCATCAGGTGAAAGTCCTCTAAAACTCTTTATTTAAGCTTTATACATGCATACTTTTGAGCTTTTCAATTCCGGTCTTGGGTCTGCCTATCATCTCGTAAGCGGGGTCGTTGTACTTCTTGAGAAGTCTCTCCCTCATTTCTTCGGGATGATTATATAATTGATCCATTATCCTATCAAAGGCAATTTTCCATTCGCCCATATTATCGTACCTCCGTCTGTTAAACAACAACAGTAACGGGTACAATCATATCGTCAAATACTCATTAATGCAAGTATATATTTACCAAAAATTACAGTGCAGCTATTGCCTTCTTTGGACACTTTGCCACGCAAACGCCGCAATGTGCGCATTTTTCCTGGTCTATCGAGGCTACATTGTTATCAACTGTTATTGCATCTGCAGGACAATTTTTTTCGCAGATATGACATGCGATACATCCCGCTTTGCAATAAGAATTAACGATTTTTCCCATATCCTGTGATTTGCATGCAACTGCTTCCATAGCATCATAAGGTATGAGATCGATAAGATGATTGGGACAGATGTCCACACACTTACCACAAGCCTTACATGCTTCCTTATCTACCACAGCAACACCGTTTACGATGTGAATGGCATCAAACTGGCATACAGATACGCATGATCCGCCACCGAGACATCCGTATGAGCAGGTCTTTGCTCCGCCGCCGGGTGCCTGTGACATAAGTCTGCAATCATTTACTCCGACATAATCATATTTCTTCTCTGCATTTTCACAGGTACCGTTACAGTGTACAAAAGCAACCTTGCGAGCCATATCGCCCGCCTCAACGCCCATGATCGCCGAAATAGCTGCTGCTACAGGTGCTCCGCCAACAGGACACTGTGAAACGGCTGCCTCACCTTTTGCAATAGCCGCAGCACATCCGGAACATCCGGGATATCCACATCCTCCGCAGTTATTACCGGGAAGGACTTCAAGGATAGCTGCTTCTTTTTCATCTACATCCACATGCAACTTCATGTCTGCCAGCCCGAGGATCATACCTATGGCAATTCCTACGCCGGCTACAACCGCAGTTGCAATGATTATTCCAATAATCATAAGTTTATCTCCTTCACTTCAAAGCCGAGAATCCGGTAAATGCAATAGCCATGAGTCCGGAAGTAAGAAGTACCATGGGCATTCCCTTAAATGATTCGGGGATGTCGTTGTACTCCATCTTCTCACGAAGTCCTGCCAATATAACTATTGCGATCGTAAATCCGATAGCTGTTGCAAATCCGCAAACAGTACTCTCAAAAATTGAATAGCCGTCTGTTACATTGTTGAGAGCAACACCAAGAACCGCACAGTTGGTGGTAATAAGAGGAAGATACACACCGAGGGCTCTGTAAAGTGAAACCACATACTTTTTGAGGACCATCTCAACAAACTGTACCAGCATGGCAATAACTAGGATAAATACTATTGTCTGCAGATAAGAAAGATCCAAAGGTTTCAAGATAAACTTGTAAATTGTACTACATACAAGAGATGCAAGTGTGATAACGAATACACACGCTCCACCCATTCCAAGAGCTGTGTCAGTCTTCTTGGATACACCAAGGAAAGGGCACAGTCCAAGGAACTGACTGAGTACTACGTTATTAACAAGTGAGGCTGATATCATAAGTCCCACAAGGCTCATAATCTGTTGTGCCATAATTATTCAGCCTCCTTTCTCTTTGCTGCGTTAGCTTTGATCTTGTTCATTGTCGCAATAAGGAATGCAAGAACGATAAATGCACCTGCCTGCTGTACAAAGATACTGATGGGCTTATATCCTGAAAGGAAAGCACCTACAGCTCCGGGGATAACTGTTCCCTCGCCGAGTATCTGTACATCAAACGCTGTACCTGCACCGATAAACTCTCTTACGAGACCGATGATCGTGATCGCACAGGTAAAGCCTATTCCCATTCCTATTCCATCAAAGAAAGAAGGTACTATGCCGTGCTTACTTGCATATGCTTCCGCTCTTCCGAAGATGATACAGTTAACAACGATAAGAGGGATATACACTCCGAGCGCACTGTTAAGTGCCGGAACATAAGCCTGCATAAGAAGCTGAACCAAAGTAACGAAGGATGCAATAACAACGATGAAAGACGGGATCCTGACTGTTGAAGGGATCGTCTTACGAAGTGCTGCGATAACCGCGTTACTGAGTGCCAAAACAAATGTAGTTGCAAGTCCCATTCCAAGTCCGTTTATCGCGGATGAAGTAACCGCAAGAGTGGGACACATACCGATCATAAGTACTAAAGTAGGATTTTCAGCAATGAGGCCGTTAAAAAATCTCTCGGCCGGAGTATCCTGCTTGAAGCCCAAAGCTCCTTTTTTTACATTGTCACTCATCACTGTCCTCCTTTCAAAACATTCTCAAAATATGTGATCGAAGCGTTTACACCATTGGTGATGGCCTTTGATGTGATCGTAGCGCCTGAGATCGCTTCAATCTGAGAAGAAGGACTTGTAAGCTGTCCGTTCTTAACTACGCTAAACTGCTGTGCCTGCTTGTTCTCAAACTGAGGAACGATCACCTTCTCGGCGTTCATTCCAAGTCCGGGAGTCTCGGCAATAGATATAATGGAGATTCCGTTTACGTTTCCATCGTTTTTGATTCCGACTGTGTATGTGATGAAATCACCGTAACCCTTGGATGAAACTCTTATAACATATCCAAGTGTTGCTCCGGATGCATCCTTAGCTGCTTTTACATCCTCGATGGTAACACCTGTAAGTCCGGAAACAGCTGCAGCTGCTCCGTCAGCATTGAGTTCCGCATCTTCAAAAGTTGCTGCATCGGCGAATACCGACATATTGGCCTTGTCCTGTGCAAGCTTAGCCTGATATGCGATAGGGTCCTTGGTAACCTGATAAACAAGTCCCAATAAAACTCCCGCAACAAGAGTTATAGCAAAAAGAACCAAGGCGTTTTTGATCATGCTCTTTGCATCGTTCATGCTTTCTTCGCCTCCTTCTTTGCAGTTTTCTTAATTCCGAATGCTCTCGGTATTGTGAACTTCTCAATAAGAGGAACCAATAGGTTGCCAATTACGATGGCATAGGAAACACCCTCTGCGTTGGCACCGAAAATACGGAACACACCTGTAAGCAGTCCGAGGATAAATCCGTAGATATATCTTCCCTTGGGAGTTATCGGACATGTTACATAGTCGGTTGCCATGAAGAATGCACCGAGCATAAGTCCGCCACCTGCAAGATGAGCTGAGATATAAGCCCAGTTAAATCCATATCCTCCAAAGAGTCCGACAAATATCGCAAATGTGATTATATAGGTGAACGGGATCACATAATCGATGATACCGAGTGCAAACAAGATCATAGCACCAAACGCAATGCAGAGCATTGAAGTCTCACCGATCGTTCCGCCTGTTCTACCTATAAGCATATCCATGATGTTGACATCAACGCCTGCCTTAAGGTTGGCAAGTGGTGTAGCACCTGTATATGTATCGGTAACGAAGTTGGTCATAAGGGCGGGAAAAGATATCATGAGGAATAATCTTCCGCCAAGTGCGGGATTCATGAAGTTCTGGCCAAGTCCGCCAAAGAGCTGCTTAACCAGGATGATCGCAAATACACCGCCAAGTACCGGTACCCAATACGGAACAGTTGAAGGCAGGTTCATTCCGAGAAGAAGTCCTGTTACAACCGCCGAAAGGTCGCCTATAGTTACACGCTTGTGCATGGCTTTCTCATATATAAACTCAGATAAAACACAAGAAGCCACGGACAGCAAAAGAATAATTAGAGCATCCGGCCCGAAATTGTAAATACCAAAGCCTGCAGCCGGTAAAAGCGCAATTACAACCCACATCATGATGTTTGATGTAGTCGTGTTTGCTCTTACATGCGGGTTGGATGACACTCTTTTCATATCACTCATTAAAAATGTCCCTCCCTTACTTTTTCCTGTTAGCCAGCTGAATCTTTCTCATGCCCTTTATCAGCTGAGTGAGCTGACGTCTGGCAGGACAGATGTAAGTACAGCATCCGCATTCACAGCATTCCATTCCGTACATGTCAAGGAATGCCTTTTCATTGTTATGTTCAACGGCATCGGCAAGATTCTTGGGGATAAGTCTCTCAGGACATACCTCCACACATCTTCCGCAGTTGATACATGCACTTGGCTCAAGGGCTGAAACCTCATCCTTGGTAAGGCATGTAAGCGCAGATGCCGTCTTGGTTGTGGGAACATCAAGGTCAAAGAGCGCAAATCCCATCATGGGACCGCCTGATATGATCTTGGCGGGCTCAGTCTTAAATCCGCCTGCGTCCTCAAGAAGCTCTTTGTAGTTGGTTCCTATTCTGACTTTATAGTTTCTGGGATCTGTAACCGCATCACCTGTAATGGTAACGATCCTCTCCATGAGAGGTCTTCCCTCTTTAACCGCTCTGCAGACAGCACAAAGAGTATCAACGTTATCAACGATACATCCCGCATCAGCAGGGAGCATCGAAGAGTTGATCTCTCTTCCCGTAACCGCATAAATAAGCATACGCTCAGCGCCCTCAGGATATTTGGTCTTGACGGGCTTAACGCTTATCTTCTCTTCATCTTTAGTTAATTCCTGGAATTTCGCGATCGCGTCGGGTTTATTGTCCTCTATCGCAAGAATACCTCTGGCGTTGGGGAAAATACTGACAGCAATCTTAAGACCTTCCAAAAGAAGCTCCGGCTCCTCTATCATACGTCTGTAATCAGATGTAAGATAAGGCTCACACTCCGAGCAGTTGGCTATTACATAGTCAATCTTGTCAGGTTCTTTCGGAGAAAACTTGACCGCAGTAGGGAATCCTGCTCCTCCCATTCCTACTACGCCTGCCTCTCTGACCGCTGCAATCTTGTCCTCCGCTGTCATCTCCTCATATGGTTTGAGTGGTTTAAACTCCACTTCATCATACTTTTCATCGTTCTCAACGATGATGCTATCGCACATTGCGCCGGTAGCCAGCCTGCGCTTCTCAATAGCCTTAACCGTACCTGATACGGTTGAGTAAATCGGTGCCGAAACAAAACCGCCGGCTTCTGCAATCTTTTGTCCTGTAAGAACGTGATCCCCAACAGCGACAATCGCCTTGGCCGGTGCACCGATGTGCTGAGACAACGGATAAACCAAGTCACCTTTTGGTAGCACTGATTTAATGGGCTTGTCCTTAGTAAGTTCCTTGCCTTCATAAGGATGGATGCCGCCCTTAAAAGTACCTCTTGCCATTTCCTACCCTTCTTTCATATTTTAGATGTGTACCCGATAAGAATAATCGAGTGAAAAATTTAACAATATAATTATACTATATTTTCACAGGAAAATGCTGAGAAATCGAAAAAAAGTTTAAGAGGAAATGTGATACAATATGGTAGTAGGCGATTTCGGAAAGTGAGATTTTTTATCATGATCAAGACAAACGAAGCATTGACCTTTAGCGAAGACCACATAGTGCATTCCCTTCCCAAGATCCTGGGATGTTCCAATAATGATATTCTTTTCATTGATATAGAGACAACGGGATTATCGCTCAGAAGCTCCGACCTTTATCTCATCGGTGTTTCTTTTTACAGAGACGGACACTGGCAGATAAGCCAGTTCTTTGCAGAGGACATCAATAAGGAAAAAGAGATCCTGGAAGAATTCATCAAGTTCTCAAAAGGCTTTACGAAAGTCCTTCACTATAACGGAGACCGCTTTGATATCCCTTATATAAAGAGTAAGCTCGAAAAGCACGGTCTTCCCAATGTTTTTGAAAACATGGACTCGATAGATATCTACAAAAAGATCGGTCCATACAAAAGACAGCTCGGACTTATGGACTGCAAGCAAAAGACCGTAGAGCTCTATCTTGGCATAAACAGAGAAGATAAATACGATGGCGGAAAGCTGATCCCCATCTACAAAAACTACGAGCAGACCGGAAATCCCGAGGCGCTCAAGCTTCTTCTTTTGCATAACTTTGAAGACGTAAAGGGCATGTTCGGAATCCTTCCGATGCTCCAATACAGCTCATTCTTTGCGATGTTCAGAAATCTCCCGAAGGTATCCGTAAGGAGTGATGAAGATATCGATGAAGAAAAGTATTGTCCCGGCTGGGCTTCCCGTCTTCCCGTCAAAGCGATCAAGGTTCAAGCCAATCAGTACGATGACATAGACGGTAATTCGAGAAAAGAGATCTTTATGAAGCTCAACATGGCAATGGAGCTTCCGTGTTCACTTACAGGGAATTTTGAAGGCTTTTATCTTAAGACCAACGGTAACGAAGCTACGCTAAGGTTTCCTTTATATGAGACTGAGCTTAAGTATTTTTATGCCAATTACAAGGATTACTTCTATCTTCCTAAAGAGGATATGGCAATCCATAAATCCATAGCATCATTTGTGGATAAAGCATACCGTGAGAAAGCCACTCCCGAGACCTGCTATACCAAAAAAGAAGGTCAGTTTTTAAAAGAATGGGATCTTGTCTTTTCTCCCTTCTTCAAAAAAGATTACGAAGATAAGAGTTTCTACTTCGACTTAAACGAAAACATGAAAAAGAGCCGTTTCGCGATGAGCTTGTACGCATCTCACGTAATGGCCAAGATACTGGAAATATAATTAAACTCATACATATAAACCCAAACAGAACAGCGGCCCGAGTGGATATACCACCCGAGCCGCTGCCCTGCTTTAGATGTAGAGTTAGGAGAAAACTATTAGGCCTTAGGCTTCTCGTAATAGAAGGAGTTTTTACGAACGAAGCCTATTTCTTTATAATTTATGATCTGCTCTGTGCTTCCTATAAAGAGGATACCGCCCGGAGCGAGTGAATCATAATACTTTCTGAATATCTCGTCCTTAGCTTCCTCTGTAAAGTAAATAAGCACGTTTCTGCAGACTATAAGGTGCAGATCCTTCGGATAAGGATCGCGAAGGAGATCTGATTGTTTAAAGGTAACCCTTGATTTGATCTCATCCGACACCTTCATCTTACCGTCTTCCGTCTCGGTAAAATACTTTTTCTTAAAGTCCTCCGGGACTCCTGCAACTTCTTTTTTATCGTAAATAGCCGCTTTTGCTTTCGCAAGAACAACGGCGTCAAGATCCGTAGCAAGTATGCTCACCTGGTTAAGCGGCATATGCTTTGAAAGCAACATAACTATCGTGTACGGCTCATCACCCGTTGAACATGCAGCGCTCCATATCTTAAGGTTCTTTCCGAATTTACCCATGAGCTCCGGAACCATCTCTTTATCCATAAGGTTCCACTGATCCACATTTCTGAAAAACTCGGAGACATTGATGGTAAGGTACGAAACAAAAGCATCGAGTGCTTCTCTGTCTTTTTTGATAAGCTCTGCAAATCCGTCATATCCTTTGACGTCATACTTTCCGATCAGTGTATCGATCCTTCTCTTCATCTGCTTTTCTTTGTAAGCATTAAGATCAATCTTCGTAAGATCATAAACCGCTTTTTTAAACCACTCATAATCGTAAACCATAGATGTCACCCTCCTGATCGGCCTATGTATTTTTGAGCCTAATAATATTTTATAATATAGCAGAATATATGTAAAATTAAATAATTATAAACGACATCTCAAACATATTTGATCCCAAAGTGACATCTGTCAAAGAAAATGCTCTTAGTCATCCTCAGGCTTTAGTTCATCTCCATAGGTATATACCTCATCGGAGATGCCGAGCTTCTTGCGATAATCCTTTAAGATATCCTCTATTTCTTCTATGGTGCAAAGCGTCTCATCCGGGTCAACAAAAGCTTCACAGGCTTTTTTATACGCATCTTCAAGGTCTGTGGCATCCTCGCCGTGTTCGTCTTCAGGATAACGGTATTCCACGTCTACTGTTATATACTTTTTATTGTCATAAAAGGTATACCGGTCTACATCCACCCTTATGTCATCTCCGCCGATCCGGATACCGTTAATGGTCACATCCTCTTCGGGAGGATCATATTCTGTCTCATATATCGATTCATCCCACTCATACCACAAATGATACTTTCCTTCAGCATCAAGATATCCGTTAAATCCTCCGTGAGTCATAGCCCCGCCCGAGCCTGATACATATATCATTCCGGAATACGTTATGACTGCGGATTGTCTGGCCCAACAGTCCTGAATATAGCATATCTTCAGCTTTCCGCCAAAATTCTTTACTATCAGACTTAAGCCATATCCATGTGGATCTTCTTCATCATAAAAATCCACCAATAGTTCATAGCTTCCATCCAGCCCAAGATCAATATATCTCTCACTTAAGTACTCCGCATCGTCCGGTATTTTGGTACGATCAATGTCTATCATTCTTTCAATTTCAGGCAATTTGTAGCTTTTTTGCCCGGAGGATAAACCAAACTGTTCGCAGTATTCACTGCAGTCCTCTGAACATTCTGCCTCTACTTCCCCACTGATAAATCCGGAATATAGCTTTTCAGACTCTTCATCAAGTGTGATCTCCGATCTATCTCTGCCGTCGATATAGTCCCGCCATATAGCAAACTTCGAACGGGGTTTTTCAGTGGAAGCCGCATTTCCCGCATCTGCCGCTTCGGTGTCTTCTGAATTCACTTCCGAAGCTTGCTCCGTAGACACGGCCGCTTTACTTCCGCAGCCCGCAAGGCATAAACATAGCCCAAGTAACGGTAGTAATCTCACTCTTTTCATTATTCAATTCTCCTTCTTTTATATAAGCGTTAACAAATCACTTAAGATGCGATGCTCAATGCTTTATGCATATCGATCCGCTTCTTTATCTTTATAAGGACTGCGCAGCAAACAATATCAAGTATGCATACCACGATCCAGTTATATGAAACAATTCCCCTTAGAATACTCTTTTGCCAAAAGATCTTACTGTAATAATTTATAGTGTAGTTAAAGCCCATGAGCACTATTGTGTTGCGCCCAAAGAACTTAAGAACTCTGTTTGAGCCGATCACATCGCGGCTAAGTAGCAGCACAAAGACTGACATGCAGGTACTTCCTATGATAAAAAGACCCGGATATGTGCCGAACTTTCTTAGATTTATATCAACCTTGCCCGTTGCCGCGGTACATAGGAAGAATACTGAAAAAAGAAAGCACATAAAGCCCACATAAAAATGTGGATTCCCTGACATCACCTTGGATACGTCCTTATTATCAAGGACTTTCCTGATATAATATCCCGCCATCATAAAGCCTGCGCCTATAAGAGCTATTCCGATATGCCATGGAAGTATAGGGCTCTTAAGTGCTCCGAGGATGAGGTTGACACCCCAGAACGCCATGAGCATGAGGCATCTCGCCGCTCTGCTCCTTAACTTGAAAACCGCCCATACAACTATCGTACTTAAGAAGATACATGGCAAGAACCATAACGGCACACTGGTTCCCATTCTTGCTTTGGTGCTATAGGAATACAGCGCCCATAATATACTTCTTACGCCTTCCTGAGAAAAATCCTCAAAGCTGTAGCCGGACATCAGATCATAGATAAGCTCAAGACCGATATTTATCCCGCAGAGTACAAAATAGGGAATGATATATGCCTTGAACTTACTTACAACAAGGTTCTTTAATCCCTTCTCTTCCCACTTTTCTCTGTTATAAAGAAAACCGGAAAGGATAAAGAAAAACGGCATATGGAAACCGTATATAAGGGTTGTAATGATATCAGGGGCGCCTGAATGTCCTATCAACATAAGGATGATCACGATGCCCCTGGCAATATCTATATATTCAGTTCTTGGTTTAGTACTAATCTTTTTCATGATGCCTAATATGTATGATAGAATTCCGCTTGCGGAATTCTTGCGCACGAGCGGATTGCGCAAGCAATATTTTCATTTCCGCGAGTTGCGCATCTTTTTCGTTTCTTTATTTGCGGTAAATCCTTTGGGTTACCGCAAATAAAGAAACCGGCAGCAAATAATTGCTGCCGGTGCAAAAATTCTACTGTTCTAAATTAGTTCTCTTCGTTCTGCTCAGCGATAACCTTGTCGATATCAACTGATACAACGTCGCCCTCTTCCTCAGCTGCTTCGTCTTCCTTCTCGGGAGCGAACATAGCCTTGATTGAAAGGCTGATCTTCTTCTCATCCTCGTTGAAATCAACGATCTTAGCTTCTACTTCCTGACCTACCTTGAGTACGTCTGAAGGCTTCTCAACGTGCTCTTTAGCGATCTGAGAAACATGAAGAAGTGCATCGATTCCTGCCTCGAGCTCGATGAAAGCACCGAAGTCAGTCATTCTTGCAACCTTACCCTTAACGATGTTGCCTACTGCATATTTATCAGTAGCATCCTTCCAAGGGTTCTCGTCATCAAACTTTCTGGAAAGAGCGATCTTGCTTCCGTCAATGCTCTTAACAAGAACCTTGACTGTATCGCCGATCTTGAATACTTTCTTAGGGCTCTCAACACGTCCCCAGCTCATCTCTGAGATATGAAGGAGTCCGTCTGCTCCACCGAGATCGATGAAAGCACCGAAATCTGTAACGTTCTTAACTACGCCGTCAACGATGTCGCCAACCTTGATAGTATCGAAGAGCTTCTTAGCCTGCTCTGCCTTCTCAGCTGTAACAAGCATTCTTCTGTTACCGATATATCTGCGTCTCTTAGGATTGTACTCAGTTACAACGAACTGGATCTCCTGATCCTGATACTTGGAAAGATCTTTCTCATAGCTGTCTGAAACAAGACTTGCGGGGATGAAGATCCTAACTTCATCAACCACTACTGTAAGACCACCCTCGAGAACCTGAACAACCTTAGCTGTAAGAACTTCCTTGTTGTTGAATGCTTCCTCGATTCTCTTGTTACCTCTGTCAATAGCGAGTCTCTTGTATGAAAGAATAACCTGTCCATCTGCATCGTTGGTCTTAAGTACCTTAACGTCCATTGTGTCGCCAACCTTTACTGCAGTTGTAAGGTCAATGCTGTTATCGTTGCTATATTCGTTCTTGGTCAAGATTCCATCGGACTTGTAACCAATGTTAAGGATTATCTCGTCAGGCTTAACGTCAATAACAGTTCCCTCAACAACCTCCCCTGTATGAATTGTTTTGAAAGATGCGTTAAGCAACTGTTCAAAAGTTTCTTCTGACATAATTCTGAACCTCCTCAATAATGTTCTTTGGGGTTGATGCCCCGGCGGTAATCCCCACTAGTTTAACCGCTTTAGTTATATCTAAATGCAAGTCATCCAGTGTCTGAATAAAATATGTATCGGAACACTTCTTGCTGCATATTTCGTACAGTTTTCTGGAGTTAGAACTGTGCGCGCCTCCGATAACGATCATCACATCGGCCCTAGAAGCTATCTCCTCAGCCTCTGCTTGGCGTACTTCGGTAGCGTTGCATATAGTATTCACAATATTAATATTGTAACCGTTATTCCTAAAGATTTCAACGGTTTCTTGAAATTTATTCTTGTTAAATGTAGTCTGGGACACTATTGTGTAATCTTTGGTCTTGTCTCCTTCAAATTTTAAGGCACTTTCGGGAGAGTCGACTACGTAAACTTCGCCTTTTGAATAGCTTACGATCCCTTCGACCTCTGGATGATTGGCAGAACCTATAACAATGATGCTCTTACCCTTCTCACTCTCTTCTTCAACGATCTTGTGGATCCGTTTTACGAAAGGACAGGTTGCGTCCATGATCTCAAGACCTGTCTTTTCAAGCTTCTCATAAGTCTCTTTTGTCACGCCGTGAGAGCGGATTATTATCGTTCCCTCGGTGATACCTTTTAGCTCGTCTGCAGACTCTATTACCTTCACACCCTTTTTTTCCAGGTCGGAGACTACAGTCTCGTTGTGGATTATAGGTCCGTAGGTAAAAATATTTTGGCCGGACTTTTTATTTATCTCATCGTATACGGTCTCTACAGCCTTGGTGACACCAAAGCAAAAGCCCGCATGCTCGGCAACTACAACTTCCATTTTCTTATCTCCTACCGTTTCCGGATAAAACTTATAACGGGGATATCATCAGCCCTTATAAAGCGAAATGATCTTCTCTGCGACCTCATCTATCGTAAGCTCGGAGGAATCGATAAGTACCGCATCCTCTGCCTGCTTAAGAGGGGAGATGTCTCTGTGCATATCTCTGTAATCTCTGTCTATTATATCCTTCTCGATCTCATCGATATTGCACTTAACTCCCTTTGCGCTAAGCTCCTTGAATCTCCTGTCGGCTCTTACCTTGGAGCTCGCTGTGAGATATATCTTAAGGCTTGCCTTGGGAAGGACAACGGTTCCGATATCTCTTCCATCCATTACAACGTCTGTTGTCTCCGCAAGCTTTTGCTGAAGCTCAACAAGTTTTTCTCTTACAATACCGATCGTACTGATGGCAGATGCCATGTTTCCGACTTCCTCGGTCCTGATGAGCCCGTTTACATTCTCACCGTTAAGGAGCACTATCTGCTCCCCGTTTTCATGCTTGATGGTGATATCGGCGCTCGTGCATGTCTCAGCGATCTTTTCTCTTTCGTTTCCGCCGACACCTTCTTTTATCATGTATAAAGCCATTGCACGGTACATTGCTCCCGTGTCAACATATATAAATCCAAGTTCCTTGGCAACTTTCTTGGCTATTGTACTCTTTCCTGCTCCTGCAGGTCCGTCGATCGCTATCTGTTTACTCATTTCTTTTACTCCTAAAAAATCATATTTCTGCGGCAGATGTTCCGGCCAGATGTCCCGTTGACCAGGCAACCTGTAAATTAAAGCCGCCCGTCTCAGTATCAACGTCTATCACCTCTCCCGCAAAGTAAAGTCCCTTTATAAGCTTGGACTCCATCGTTGAAGGATTGATCTCTTTTACGTCCACGCCGCCTCTGGTTATTATGGCTTCGTTAAAGCTTCTCGTTCCGTTGACCGTTATCGGAAGATTCTTAATGAGCCTTACGAACGAGAGCCTTTCCTCTTTGGTGATATCGTGAACAGGTCTCTCCGGATCTATCCCGGATAAGCGTATCATAACAGGAACAAGTTTTGAAGGGAAAAGACCTCCGATAACATTTTTAAACTGTTTATTGAGTCCCTCATCAAAGTCCCTGAGCACCCTTGTATCAAGCTGCTTCTCGGAAAGCGCCGGCTTAAGATCCAGTAAAAGCTCAGCCTTTTTATCTTTTTCGTAGTGGCAGCTCGCTGTTAAGACAAGCGGCCCGCTCACTCCGAAGTGTGTAAACAGCATCTCTCCGAAGCCTTCGTACACCGGCTTTTTCTTTTTGGCACTCTTGCTATTATCTTCAGCTCCGTCTTTATTTGATAAAAAGAGCTTTAGTCCGACGTTCTTAAGTGACAGTCCCTGAAGCTCCCTGCACCAATCTTCCTTGGTCTCAAAAGGAACAAGCGAAGGTCTTGGCTCTTTTACCGAGTGCCCTGCTGCCTTTGCAAACTCATATCCGTCTCCCGTCGATCCCGTCGAAGGATAAGAAACACCGCCGGTGCAGACGATAACGCTGTCGAACTCCTCTCTCATTATCGGCGCGTCGCCGCCCTTCTTGGAAGAACCGGCCTTATCAGCATAGGTTATGGCACTTACGCTCTGGCCGCTCGTCTCAACGGAAAGGACCTCTGTATCAAATAAGACCTTGACTCCCGCCTTTTTTACGGCGTTAAAAAGAGTCCTGATTATATCGGACGAATGGTCGGAAACCGGGAATACCCTGTCTCCTCTTTCAATCTTTAATCTGCAGCCGTTGCTTTCAAAAAAGTCCATAACGGCGGTATTGTCATAGTCATAAAAAGCGCTGTAAAGGAATCTCGGATTTCTTTTTACATGATCAAAAAAATCCGTCTGATCACAGGCATTGGTCACATTGCAGCGTCCCTTTCCCGTGATATAGATCTTCTTTCCGGGCTTTTCGTTTTTCTCAAAAATAGTGACGCTCACGCTGCTATTCGCAGCAGCAAGCGCCGCCATCATCCCGGCTGCACCGCAGCCGATAATTGCAATTCTTTTCATCAATTGTTCTTCTTTCTGAGCGGTTCAAGCATCATCGGATCGTCTGATGCAAAATCAATCTCGTCATTGAGATAAACCTGATAGTTGTTCCAAGTCTCCTCGAGCATCTTAAGATCAGCCTTTACTTCATTGGGCTTTCTCATGCAAAGTGCGACAACAAGCGCATTGATAACGCTAAGCGGCGCCACAAGCGAATCCACGATGGAAGCCATCTCACTCTTAGCAAGGAGATTACAGGATGAATACAGGTTCATCGGTGAATGCACGGAATCGGTTATGGTTATCACCTTGGCATTCCTGTCATTGGCAAACTCCATACACTTAAGCGTCCTCATGGAATATCTGGGGAAGCTTATTCCTATTATCGCATCCCTGTCGCTTATCCTTATCATCTGCTCAAACATCTCGGTAACGGACGTTGTCTTAATGAGAACGTTGTTGCCTCTTATCATGTTGAGATAAAAATGAAGGAAATCAGCAAGCGGCTCACAGCTTCTGATACCGACGATATACAAGGTCTTTGCCTTTAAAATAATATCAACCGCTGTCTTAAATGCCGCTACATCTATGTTGTTTATCGTATCTTCAAGATTGCTTATATCAGAGCGCAGAATAGTAGAGAGAATCTCTCCTTCATTGCTCTTTCCGAACTTGCGGCCCACCTTCTCAACGGAGCCGAATTTGTCCGTAACCCATACAGAAAGTGCCTTCTGAAAAGCGGGATATCCGTCGTATCCAAGGCTCATTGCAAATCTAACAACAGTAGATTCACTCATACCTACTATCTTACCGAGCTCCGCAGCCGTCATGAATACAGCCTGCTCATAGTGATCGCAGATATATGTGGCAATGTTCTTCTTGCCCTTACTCATCCTTGAATAACATTCATTTATTCTGGTTATTACATCAACATCGCTCTCGAATTTCATAGACTAAACGCCTTATATGCTGATTCAAGCATGGAAATTGAAGCCTCAGTATCAAGATCATAATCACCGGTAACGGCCATACAACCTGCACCGTGAATAAAGATCCACATCTGCATGAAGAGCTGCTGCGCATTGGCAACGCCCTTGGCTGTAGCCTTATTGATCTCTTTAACGACATTTTCCGAAGCACCGTTTACAAGATCGTACATTGTCTTGCCATCGTTTCCCTGCTCGGAAATGAAAAGAAGTCTGAAAAGATGAGGATACTTCTGTGCAAAACCAATGTATGCAAGACCGAGGTCCACGAAAGGTACCTCGTGGTTCTTGTCGCACTCATTGTAGTAATCCTCGTAGTAAGCTGCTGCCTTATCATAAACGTCCTTTTTAAGCGCATCCATATTCTCGTAAATACGGAAAATAGGCTGTGTCGAACATCCGGCTGCTGCCGCGAGCTTTCTCGACGTGATCTGCTCAAAGCCTTCCTTTCTTGTGATCTTAAATGCCGCATTCACGATTTCTTTCTGCGTAATCGTAGCTTTTCTGGACATATATACCCTCCCAACAATAATTCTTACCCCGACGGATGAGCGCCAAAGGTAATAGCTTTTTTTATAAAAGCATGCGTTATTATTTTACAAAATCAAATGTACACTGTCAACGGATTTTCATGCACAAAGAGACCTATCAAAGCTCGATATCTCCTTCGATTCCATAGAAATCAACAACCCGTTTTTCTCCGCTTTTGAGCACTATTGTAACGGGGCCGTAGCCGCCGCATTTTTGCTCGTCGGTGTATATGATGTCCTTAACAGGAAAAATGTCATCAATGCCGAAGTCCTCGTGACTTTCCTTGGTTATTACCTGAGAGATCAAAAAATACTTCTCATAGCCGTACTGTTTTTCTCTCTTTGTATTGGCGCAAAGAACGACAGACCTCTCGCTGTCAGGGTTTGTACCCACACTCCTTATCACCTCTATCTCGTCCCATCCGTCAAAGATCGTGTAGCAAAGCTGCTTCTCTTTTCCGGTGTGATCATATCCCTTTAATATAACTGCCTTAAATCCGCCTTCTTCCTTGCATTCAACGATTGTCCCGTTGTCAGGGAAACCAAAGGCACCAAGCGTTATCGTTATAGGATTTCTGTACATTCGTATCTTGTCGGCACGCATTATTCCGTAAGGAACCGCAAAGTCAGCAAGATTCATTGCTGTATTCCAGTGAGTCTCGGTATTAAGCTCATAATCAAAGAACTGTCTCCTGTACAAAACACCGTCTTTTTCGCCGTGCCAGAAGGTCACGTTCGCCTTTAGTATCTTGTCGTCTTTGTTCTGAATCTCACCTGTTTTTTTATCGGTATATCCAATAACATACTGTTCGGATTCGACGTCTTTTCTCACAGCGCTTTCCCATGGGAACTTGGAATTATAGACGAGTTTGGAATAGTTCCACATACCGTGCTCATCCGATCTTTCTTTTACGACCTTACCTGTACGCAGCTCCGTTATGCCGCTTGCTTCATGGTTTGCAAAAGAAAGAGCGGGACCGTTAAGTGTAGTCACCTTGGTCTCATTCTTTTTAAGCTTGTCCCAAGTACCGTTATTTTCTTTTGCCGTCCAGAATGGGTGATCAGCGGGAAGATGAAGGCATAGAAACGCCTTTCCAAGCCACAAAGGAGACTCCGCGCATGAATAGCTCTGCACAAGAGGCGTGAAGGGGCCGTAAAATCCCAGCGTAGGAACGCCGTTTATGAGAAAATCATCTCTTGTAAGAAATTGCAAAAGAGATCCCGAACAGATCCTCCTAGCAATTCCCGGATCAGCCTTTGAATCTCTCATCATGAGATTGCCGTCAAAAGCACTCGTTGCGGCATTTCTGTAAATACCGCTCCTGCCCCACATATTTGTAAAGCCGTCCCTGTCAAAAAAGTCGGGATAGGTCTCCATCAGTTTATTGGAGTTTTCCTCAAACTTTCCTGCAATATAAGGCTCTTTTTCATAGCCGTACCAATTGTTCCAAAAAGCCGTATACATGTTAAACGCCCAGCACGAATAGTAGTCAAAAGACTGCCCGTCCCGATACCAGCCGTCTCCGACATAATAATACAAGATATTCTGTGCATGATCGCGCATGATGTCTTCGTCGATCTCATATCCGTTCATGTACAAAAACGCAAGATCGAGCATATTGAAAAGGCGCCAGTTCTGCGGAACCGTATAGCTGTGCGCATAGTCAGAAAGAAATGCCGCGATCCTGTCTTTTTCTTCCTGTGTATAGGTATCCCAGATCTCTTTTTTGCAGATAAAAAGACAGATCACGAGTGCCGCGGTTTCAACCGTCTGTTGGTAGATGGCATACTCATCGCCGTTTTCTTTTTTCATGTCCGAATAGTTGTAGACATAATTATCATTGCCCGGCGTGACCGCGCGAAGGACCTGATCCTTGTAATAATCTCTGATATTTATCCTGTTGAGAGAAAGCGCAGGCTCCTCGCAGATTAAAGGCGCAGCAATGAAAAAAGATCTAGTGAGACCCTCAAAGATCTCTGCCTTAAATCTCCACGTAGGCGCATCCTTCCCGGGGTAAGTTACTTTTGTCTCATAGCGCGGCATCACTACAGGTTTATCCGCGCTCGCTATATTATCAAATATCCCTCCGAGGAGATATTTCGCAGCCTCTATCCAGCTCTCTCTCGTAAGTCCCGTGTAGGGACTCAGCTCATAGTCCGTATATTTAGGTTCAAATACCATAAATAACCTCCGCCTATTTTAAGCTTATATAGCAATGTCTTTTCCGGGTCAAAAGATCTCAAGCGCGATCCCGGCAAGCTTCATCATTGCCTCAATGAAATAATAATCGCCGTATATGATAGACATATTATGTCCGTCGCCGTGGTAGTCGACTGCGCATTTATTTAAAAGGTTATCGGCATCATCGCCCCAGCTTATCCTCTTTTCATCAAGAGTCTTAAGGAGCTTTATCGCAGTATCCAGATACTTATCTGAAAGAGCCTCGTCCCCGACCGCCATAGAGAGCTCGATAAGGCCTGAAGCAGTTATAGCTGCTGCTGTTGAGTCCTCAAGCTCCACATCCTTTGGCTGTCTGTAATCTATAGGGATAAGATGTGAATCCGGTATCTCTGAGATAACGTAATCCGCGATCTCTTTTGCCGTATCAAGATATTTCTCATCTCCCGTATATTTAAAGCTCAAGGTAAAGCCGTAGATCCCCCAGCTCTGACCCCTTGTCCATGAAGAGCCTTCGCCGTATCCCTGTCCGCCCGGCTTTCCGACGATCTCACCGGTCTCGGGATCAAAGATGATTATGTGATTGACCGATCCGTCTTCGCGCACGAAAGCTTCTCTTGCTGTGTCGGCATGCGCCCTTGCGATCATTTCAAATCTTGGATCGGTCGTCTCCTCACTTGCCCAGTACAAAAGAGGCAGATTCATCATGCAATCGATTATCGCAAAGCCTCTTCTGTCGACATCATCCCAGTTGTTCCACGCTCTTATGAACTTGCCGGTCATATTAAATCTTCCTGCCATGTTGGTCGCTGCAAGAAGCGCTCTGTTGTATGATTCCTTGTTGTTAAAGAGCTTATATCTGCAGACCGATGTCGGAAGCCACTTAAAGCCGTTGTCATGATCCAAGCCCTCGATGATCATAAGATTCTCATCGAGCTTATCTTCAACCTTTATCGCCTCTTCCTTGTACATCTCATTTCCGGTGAGCTTATAAAGCTGCCACATCTCGCCGCCCCAAAAGCCGTTGGTCCACCAGCAGATGTCTTTTCCGGATTTATCGTCGAATCTTCCGTTTTGATCGGTAGTATACGGAATCTTATCCAGGTTTCTCTTTGTAACGACCTCCATCTTATCCGAGATCTTTCTAAGCGTTTCGTTAACCCACTGTTTTTCGCTGTCTGTAAGTATTCTCATGCTTTTTCCCTTCTCTTCATGCATACCCCTATGCAAATTGTGGCGCAGAATCTTTTTATGATAATTTCCGCGCCACAATAATCGTATCATTTTCTCGTTTTAATTTTGATGGATTTTCTTTTCAGAAAACATGACTTTTTTGATATTCACGCCTTCACTTAATAAAAAGAGTCAGCTCATGTGCATCATCCATCTCGATCACAGTCCTGTAAACACTGTGCTTCCAGGATATCGAAAGCCTTGCATCATTTATAGGGCACTCCTCGATCTCAAAAACCTTTCCGCCCTTTATCTCTATCACTCCTAGGTCTCCAACAGAGATGGCCTCTCCATGCTCCATGCCTTTTCCGGACTTCTTCGCAACAGGCTTTTCATACGTCATAACACTGACATAAGCCTTGAGATCACCGTCGTACTTGTCAGTAACTGTAATGCCCACGCCCTTATCTAGCGCCACATTTCTGTGATAGCTCCTGATACGGGCATCACCGTAAGCGCTCGCGATATCCATAGACAGGCTGCAGACCGTTCCGTTATTAACTTTATCCTTTTCGGCAAAAGAGCTGTCTCCAAGATCACATTTAACAGCCTTAGCCGCATACTCTGCGCCCGGCTTTTGCATTATTTCCGCGCCGCTCTTACTTTTATCTATAAACGTCGGAAGATTGTGATACTTGGACTGCATCGTCCATATCTCGTAACGCCTGTCGGAGAAAGTCTTCTCGGTATAGGTTCCTACTCCCAAATCGATGACAAAAGGCTTTCCGTTTTTGAATATCGTATAAGAGCCGACATCGTTATGATTGTGGCTATCGGCGTTGTTTCCCGCTTTGGCCGCAAGTGTATAGACATCGTCTCTTGCGATCATAAGTCCCGTGCTCTCAAACCAGGAATCATCGCATTTCTTAGCTTGCTTTGGATATTCCATCATTTCCTTATAGGCAAAAGCCTGCATGACATGGTAAAAGAGATTGATCTCATCAGGGATAAGTCTCGCATACATAGTCTCAGACTTAAAGTCATCTGCCGCAAAACCCGAAAGCGCCTCATCCCCTGTCCTTATACCAAAGAGAAACTCTCTGGCGCCTCTTCTTCCGGGATGAGCACTGCAATCAGCAAAGTTGATATACATATCACCGGAAACATGCATCTTCATGATGTAGTTTGCCATGTTCTTAATAAGCTTCTCGGAATAGATCTCTGCAAAAGCCTCATCCGTAACATCATATATAAGCTCGAGGCAGCCAAAAAGAGTGAGCGCCGCATGTGAATAGTACTGCGCTCCTTCACTGCAGCAACCGTCCTCGCCGTACTCATCAAGAAAATAGTCGCATGAGACTGCAGCTTTTTCCAAGAACCGTCTTCTCTTATCCTCAGTGAAATAATCCTTGGTTCTTGTAAGAGCACATATAAGAACATTCTGAGTGCACCACGGCGTCCAGTTGCACATAGCTTCCTTGCCGTTTCCCATCCACCAAAAATGCTCATCCATGAAAGGAACAAAGATCCTCTCTTCAAGCCTGTAATTTACATACTCGCTAATATTCGGACTTATCTTTTCAAAGACGGGTCTCAAAAGATATTCGCAAAATGCGGCCTCAGCTCCAGACTCCGCGTCAAAGAGATCTATGACAGGCCTTGCCACATTGGGCATGGCATCATTCTTTCCATCTCTGACATGACTGTTGTGTGGAGGGAGGCACCACGAGCTCTCTTCAAGGATAAGATACAATCCGTCCAATATCGCATCGACAAAACGCCCCTTATTCTCGACGCACTCCGCCATCACCAAGCTGTTTAGTTTTCTTCTTCTGGGAAAATATTTATCTTCAAATCTCACGCGATTGCCGGATCTGAAGAACTCTCGAAAATCAGATACAAGAAGTTCGCTCCAAGGCTCTAAAAGAGCCTCTTCGCCTCTCTTAATGATCTCTCTCTTTAGTTCAATGGGAAGAGACTCCCATTTTTCTCTGTCGGAAATATCGGGATATCCGGCGTACACTCCGCAGCCGGTTGTTTTAGAAAGATATTCTTTAACAAAATCTACTGCCATACCCCACCTCAAGCTTCGTTTCCGTACACCTCAATCTGAACAAGTGCGGGAAAAGGACTCGGATCGTCAGCCTTAACAAGCTTACCCAGCTTGATCCATCTGATATTTTTCTTCTCAATATCAAAAACATGCGGCTCCTGGATCTTCTTTTCCATGTTCACAGTCTCTGTGCTACCGTCTGAAAATTCAAAGGTAGCCTTGGTCCACCAGTTATCATGCGGGAAGTCCGCCCTGGTATAAAGAACTATCTTGTCAAAAGATACTTCTCTTCCGAAGTCCAGCTTAAATTCCGCATCGTCCTGCCTGTTGATACCCCATGATTCATACGGCCACTCGCCGTGTGAAAGCGTTGCGATACAGCCATCGATCGCATTTCTTGCCGCAAAAACAGCCTCGCCTCTCGTCTCAACATTGGCACTTGCATGCGGATAAACACCGGCGAACTCATGCTGGTCAAAAGGATTGAGCGCAAGGTTCTTATAGCTTTTTATCTCATAGTCTCTTGCTTTTCTGATGGTCACAAGATGTCTGTTTCCCATAAAAGCAAGTGGGTTATAGCTTGTTTTTTTCTCATAAAAAGGAACAGGAAACAAAACCGTATCCTGCTCGATAAAGCAAAATGCCTCATCAACTGCGGCATCTGCCTTTACAACATAAAAATTACCGGGCTCGATACCCGAAAACTCGATGATATCGCCCTTTCTGTACTCCCCGTCCCAGGCAAGAACAACAGCTTCTTCCCCTTCTGCTTCTGCCTTTGCTACATGATCCCAATCATTATAAACCGATACCTTCATATTCTTTTTACCTCGTAGAAAGAAAGACATTCTCTCTGATCGCGTCATTATCCTCAGGATAAACCTTTAAATACTCATCCATCATGGACTTGGCAACCTGAAACTCACCCATGTGCTCATATGCTGTTATCTCATTTAACATGAGTGCCTGATTCATCGTCTTATCACCTATATCGATCCCCGATTTAAAGGATGATATCGCGCCTTCATAGTCACCCTGCCTTATCTGGCACATTCCAAGCTGGTTGTATACCTTGGCGCTGTCCGGATTCTCGCTCAGATATGTCTTATATACGCTCACTGCGTAATTGTAATCACCCTGTTTTTCTCCTGTTGCTCCAAGAAGGAGTACCACAGGCTCTTTTTCCTGATCTCTCTCGTTTCTTGCAGCCTCAAGATAACTCTGTGCCTCAGCATTGTTTCCAAGGTAAAAAGATATCTGCCCCTTCTCAAAGTTACTCATAAAATCGCTTCCGCCGTCAAAGGCGTTCTGAAGGATCTTGGTGCCCTCTTCCTCGTAACCGTACTCGGCAAGAGCCTTATAAATTCTGATCTTTAATGAATAATCCTTGGGACTTGATTTCATCGCTTTTGCAAAATCGGAATATGCACTGTCGTGATCGTCCGCAGCAAGCTCGCATACGCCCCTAAGATAATGCGCATCCTTGTCTTTTTCTCTAAGAGCCAAGATCGCATCGTAGATTTCCTTGGATTTGTTGTATTCACCAAGTTTCATATATGCTTCAGCGAGGTAATAGTTGGTGTCAAAATCCATGTCGTCAACTATTCCCTCATCCGCAGCAAGAGAAGCAAGCAGCTGTTCAGCCGCCTGCTCGTATTCATAAATATGAAGATAAGCTATGCCCATGCCTCTTCGCGCCAGGCATTCATCCTCTCCGCCTTCAAGTGCTGATTGAAAGCTCTCGAGCGCATCCGCATACTCACAGTTCTCAAGATGAGTAAATCCGGAGTTTACGTTACGTCCGTTCGTGATAGAGCCACAGCCTGAAAGGATGACAGTCAGCGCAAGTAATCCCGCAATAAATCTATACTTCATCTATGCCTCTTCTTATTTACCAAGATATGCGATAACCTCTACTTCGCAAAGAACGTCCTTGGGAAGCTTCTTAACAGCAACACAGCTTCTTGCGGGTTTGCTGGTAAAGTACTTTTCGTATACGCCGTTAAAAGCAGCAAAATCGCTCATCTCAGCGAGGAAACATGTAGTCTTTACAACATGCTCATAATCAGTTCCTGCTGCCTTTAATATCTCTCCGATATTCTGGCATACTCTGTTTGTCTGATCCTCAATTGTTGTAGTATCTATCTCACCTGTTGCGGGATTGATCGGAATCTGTCCCGAAGCATAAAGAAAATCTCCCGCCTTGATAGCCTGTGAATAAGGTCCGATCGCTGCCGGTGCCTTGTCTGTACTTACATACTGCATGTATATATATCCTCCTTAAGATTGTTATTCCTGTCCAAAAACGGCCGTCACATAGAACCCTCTTGCGTTCTCTTCAACCTTGGTCACAACGCCTTCCCTCTCGAGCATGCGCTCACGAAAAGGGAAATTACCCGACATTGCGAGTGACGGATCTATCGTATAGTAATAGTTACTTGGAAGTACACCTTCCGTAACCGTCACATGGTCGCCCTCTTTGAGAAGTCCCGGGCGTTCCATCTTGAAACTCATCTCTCTAGCCATTTTATCACTCCCGATCAGTCTTTTACAATCGCATGTTGCAAAAGATATTGATGCCATCTTTCATATGCCGAAGCCTTAAGATGTACGTCGTCAAAAGAAAGCTCTTTTAACAGATTTCCATCTTCATCATCAACCGACTCGTTCATATCAATGTAGAAGATATCCTCGCCGTTCGCAAGCTGTGAAAGCGCTTCGTTTCTCTCATTGATGTTCGGATTGTTAAAGTGTTTATCCGTATTGCTCTTATCCGCGGTGACATGCATGATCCCCTGAATATAGATGATCGCATCAGGCTGAAGCTCTCTTATCCTGTTTATCACCTCGGTGTACTTTTCAATGAACATGTTGAGATTTCCTGTTCCCATCTCATTGAGTCCGAGCATGATATAGATCTTTCCGTATTCATTTTCGGAAAGCGCTTCGTCGACGGTCATCTTGACCTTGCTGCCTTCTTTTTTCAAAAACGGCTTTTCCAAAACCGTATATATAGTCAGCGAAACCTTTGAATAGAAGGTCGCTCTGGTATCAAGCTCATCTACATATTCGGAAAGGCCGACAGTTCTGGAATCTCCGATGAAAAGAGCATCATCGAAATACTCATCTGTAACCTCGCAAAATTCCAACTTATCTTCTTCCGAATTGCCCGATATATCATTGCCTGAAATATCGGAATTGCCGGATATATCATTACCCGACACATCGCTGCTCTCAGGCTGACTATCAGTCTCCTGTTCATTGACTACAACCTGCTCAGCCGGCTGAGTTTCGCCCGAATCGGCTGCCTGCTTTCCTGCAAGTATCTTTTGATCGACCGCACTGAGATCGGCAAACTCATCCCAAGGATAAACTCCGTCCGCCATTCCCTTCATCATAACGGCAAAAAGCGGCGTCTTTGCAGAATCGTAGTCCACTGCATAGTCGCTGTAAAGATCGTTCTTAAGCGCGAACGTCAAACACGATAAAATTATTGAAACCACCGCTGTCAAAAATAGCAGCGGGCAGTACTTAACCAGTTTCATTTTTTACTCTTTCCTCAAAACTTAAAATACATAAAAGGATTACCTGCGGAATTGGACAGGCTGAAAACGCAGATCCAAAAGATCACGAACAATATAGCCGTGAACACAGGTTTTTTCCTATTTTTCTCAAATAATCCGTACAGTCCCGGAATCAAAAGGATGATGCCTAAAAGAAGGAACACTCCATAAACTCCGAGCTTTTTAATGTAATCACTATCGTTGACCGCTATCCCTACCCCAAAGAACGGGAACAGTCTGCAGAAATAGTTCTCAAGCATGCCAATCCCGGGTATAGCAAAGATCACCCATGTGAGCGGGATAAGCACTAAAACATGGAGCTTTCCGAGGATAAAGCTGAGCCATTTCGGGAAAAACTTAAATACAATGAATTTCTCAATTACTATAATAACAAAAAGAATGAGTCCCCACAGAATAAAATTCAAAGTTATTCCGTGCCAGAATCCTGTAATGAGCCAAACAACAAGCAGATTGAATATGATCCTCGGAGCCTTGACTTTACTGCCTCCAAGCGGGATATAGATATAATCCTTAAACCAGGATCCCAAAGTAGCGTGCCATCTTCTGTAGAATTCCGATACGCTCTTTGCACTGTAGGGCTGATCGAAGTTGACAACAAAAGGAAAGCCCAGCATCACTCCAATACCTGCTGCCATAAGTGAATATCCCCAGAAATCATAATAAAGCTGCATCGAATATGTCGCAGCGCCTATCCACGCCAATGGAGTGGACAAACTCTCATATCCGATAGTTCCTATATCATTCCAGAGCATAGCAAGGTGATCAGCAACCATGACCTTCATAAAAAGACCAAGCACAAAAAACCTAAGTCCGTCCTCAATGCTTTCAAGAACAGTCTTAAGCTCTGCCTTATATGCGTCTTTACCTATATTGTCATTTTCGACATAGTCGGAAAAGCGCATGATCGGTCCCGAAACGATCTGCGGAAACATGCAAAAATACGTAGCAACATCCGCAAACGGTGGTTCTTCTGTGATCTTGTCCATGTAGGTGTCTGCCTGGAAGGAGATCATCTTAAATACAAAAAAGCTGACTCCGAGCGGCATGAGACTATTGTCTATCACCTGCCCCAGTATCTTGAATTCCACCAGCATAAGTGCATCAATACATACTATGAAGGCAAGAAGAAGTTTTTTCTTATTCGCACCGCGTATAGCACGTGAAAAAAGATAGTTTACCACTATAGCCCCGAGTAATACCGGAAGCATCCTTATATCTCCCACTCCATAGAAAACCAGACTGCCTATCAAAAGCGTCCACGTTCTGAATGAAACGGGAGTCAAATAATACGCTATAACAAATACAGGTAAGAACCTGAAAATAAAAGTTAGATCCGAAAAATTAATCATTTCCCCATTTTTTCCTATTATTAGTTGCCGGAGTTATTGATCTCAGCCAACTTGGTCTCGGCCGCAGCCGCAGTCTTTGTGTTCGGGAATTCCGTCACGACAGCGTCGTATTTCTCCTTGGCTTTCTCAAGATCCCCGTTTTCCGAGTATGAATTGGCCAGATAATACAGTGTATTGACGTTGGTATTGTCATACTGATATGCCTTTGAAAGATTGGCAATGGCCTCATCAAACTTCTTAGCTTTATAAGCGTCATATCCTGTGTTGTAATATGATGTCGCAAGCTGAGGGCCAACTTTAGACATCAGTGTATCGTAAAGCGCCAAAAACTCAGGAGAAACAGAGTCCTTGATAACCTCAAGGTCTACGTTCTCAAGTGCTGCCGCTATACCTTCAATATCGGATGAATCATTCTCATAGCAATCCACTGCCTTCATAAGAGAGTTCATGGATGCTGATGTTGAATCTACGCCTTCGTAGCTGTCCACCTGGCCCTGGAGCTCCTGCATGTTCTTGTCCATAGAAGCCATTTTCTGCTCAAGCTCAACTATCTTGGCGGATTTATTGTCGGATTCCTCGCTGATACGAGCGATCTTATCCTTATTGTCCGCAGTGATGGTCTCTATTCTCTGAGGCAGTATCAAAAAGAAAGATGCCGCAACGCCGAGCGCTATTCCAAGTACGATTCCCCAGATGGAACCGGTTCTTGTGAGCGCAGACTTCTTAAGCGGCTGGATTATCATCTCATTGCCGCTGTTGTATCTGATAACCTCATCATTTTCACTTGAAGCGATATCCGAAACAAGCTTGCCGCTCTCACCCGGAAGAAGCATGCTGTCTGCTTCCTTGAGATAACGTCTTGCAAGGGTATTGCCTGTATCAAGCTTTAATACCTTTTTGGCCTCAACTTTGGCTCTGTCCCAGTTTCCTGCCTTCAAATACAAAAGTGCCAAAAGAAGATGCGCCTTAATAAAGCCGGCATTGAGCGAAAGAACTTTCTTAAGCTGAATAACGGCCAGGTCAAGGCTGTCCTGATGGCAGTAGTTAAGTGCTATATTAAATTTCTTTATAGTCTGATTGATATCCTCAAGCTTGGACGGGCTGTTTCTTACCATGTCCATGTACTCGTCGGCGATGTTATCATCGGGCTTAAGGTTCTTACTTATAACCCACTCCGAGAGCGCCGCAACAACCTCTCCGGTCTCATAATAGATAAGTCCCAAGAGATTACGTGCATTTATATTGTTCTTATCAAGCTTAAGGCTCTGATGAAGCGACTCCATAGCTCCCGTCAGATCTCTGACCGATGCCTTTTCAAGTCCTTCATTGTAAAAGACATTTGATAAGCTTACAAGCTTCTTATATATGCTGGTTGCCATTATCTGCTCCTCTTATTGTTATCAGCTTCCGATTTAGCATCTTTAAGGAGCCCTACAATAACATCTGACATATCATCAAGGTCTCTGTTGTAGATGATATCTTCCGCATCCTCAATCTCGAGACTTGGTTTAAACTTCTTAAGTTCCTCTTCAAAATTAAGCATTAGATTTCCCCTTTATAACTCATTCGATAAATGCTCTTATCACAGCATTGATTTGATCTGTCCCGCGAGATAAAGCGATCCCGCAGCAAATACAGTATCCCCGGACTTTCTCACGGTGATTATATCCGTGACTGCATCCCTGACATTGCTGTAGTACTTTATAGGAAGACCTATGATACCATGTTCTTCCTTACATTCCTCAAAAGCGCTCTTAAGATCCGAAACAGAAACAGATCTGCCTGTCTCAAGGACAGCGACAAATATCGAATCAAACTCACCGCATGTAAGCAGCTTGTCTATGATCTCCTTGTACTGCTTGTCTCCGACAATACCGAATAAAAGAAGCTTACGCCCTTTGGAATCAATATTCGCAGCAGTGTCGATAAAAGCTTCGATGCCGTCCACATTGTGGGCACCGTCAACGTATACTCCGGGAAGTATCTCCTCCATGCGGGCTTCCCACTTGGCTTCGATAAGTCCCTCTCTGATATCAAGTTCAGAAATAGTCGCTCCTTCGTTTCTGAGGATTTCTGCGGCAGTTACCGCAAGCGCTGCATTTTCCGCTTGATATCTCGCTTCGGTGTTGAGTTTTAAATCAACATATTTATCATATAAGGAAATATACGAAAAAGCAATGTATTTGTTCCCCTCATCCTCTCGGATCGTGGTCACATTCTGAATATTTTTTTCCTCTACGACAATAGCTCTCGAATCAAGCTCCAAAGCTTTTTTCTTTATGACTTCGGTACTTTCTTTCTGCTTGTCAAAAAATACAACGGGAACCCAAGGCTTGATGATACCTGCCTTTTCTCCCGCGATCTCGGGGATAGTATCTCCGAGGTACTGCATGTGATCGTATCCGATCTCTGTTATCACGGTCAAAAGAGGGTTCGAAACCGAATTGGTCGCATCAAGTCTGCCGCCGAGTCCGGTCTCAAGGATAAGGTAATCCACCGGATATACATCATAGAGTATCATCGCGATAAAGAATAAAAACTCAAAGTAAGTAGGAAAATACTCCTTGTTGTCATACTCGATGACTCTTTTTAATGCTTCAACAAAGACCTCTGTAAACACTCCGTCGGATATCATCTTGCCGTCAATACAGAATCTCTCGTTGACCTTTACAAGATGAGGTGATGTGAACATTCCAACGGAATATCCTGCCTTCATGAGTATAGATGAAAGATAGCTGCATACAGAGCCCTTTCCGTTGGTACCCGCAACATGGATGATCTTCATGTTGCTATCGGGATTTCCCAAATACTCAAGGAAAGCCACGGTGTCTTTCATAGTATGTTTATCCGTAAAACTCGGAATGGAGTTAAGAAATGCCTCGCACTCCGAAACGGAAATCTTTTCGCCTTTATCGGAGCGATCGATAAAATCGGTCGCTCCTTTTATAAGTTCATTATTCATAATCTTTATTTCTAAATCTTTACTTCTGAAGCTGGCTAAGTCTCTCTGTTATCTGGTCGTAAGTCTGCTGATATTTCTGCTGCTTCTCTTTTTCCTCAGCGATCTTCTCAGCGGGAGCTTTTGAAAGGAACTTCTCGTTGCTGAGCATGTTCTGTGATCTCTTAAGCTCACCCTCAAGCTTCTTCTGCTCCTTGGTAAGTCTCTCGATCTCTGCTGAGATATCAACAAGATCTGAGAAAGGAATGTAAACAGTTGCCTCTGCAAGAACTACGGATACAGCGTCATCTGCGATACCGTCCTTGTTCTTCTGGCATACTGACTCTGAAGCATAAGCAAGTGACTCAAAGAAGAGTTTACCTGTTGTGAAGATATCAAGAACCTCATCATTGTCGCTTACAACGAATACTTTAGCCTTTCTTGAAGGAGCAACGTTCATCTGTGTACGAACGTTACGGATTCCTCTAACGGCTTCCTTGATCGTCTCTATAGCCTTCTCATCGGCTGCAAAGTTCCACTCATCCTTGTATACAGGCCATTCTGAAACCATGATGGATTCCTCTTCATCCTGAAGTGTGCAGAAGATCTCCTCAGTGATGAAAGGCATGTAAGGGTGAAGGAGCTTAAGTGCGTTGATAAGTACTGTCTGGAGTGTCCAGAGTGCTGCCTTGTGTGACTCAGCGTCGTCTGAATTGTAGAGACGAGGCTTAACCATCTCAATGTACCAGTCGCAGAACTCATCCCAGATGAAGTCGTAAACCTTCTGAACCGCGATACCAAGCTCAAAGTGGTCCATATTGTCTGTAACCTCTTTGATAGTGTTGTTGAGCTTGGAGATGATCCATTTATCAACAGGCTCTAGACCTGCAGGAGCAGGCTGGTGAATAGCGCTCTTTGCGCCGTCCTCCATGTTCATCATGATGAATCTTGAAGCGTTCCATACCTTATTAGCAAA
>JAFXTN010000032.1 GCA_017535785.1 Butyrivibrio sp.
AAAAATGAGTTTAATTTACGATCCGTCAGCTAATAACAAGCCTGCTAATGCTGACACGTTATTTCTTAATAACGAAGGCTTTAAGCAGGAACAGATTAATATCAATAATAACGAAAGTACACTGAAACTTGATATTTCAGCACTTTTATCACAAGGGGAGATAGAAGGGACAGAATGCGTCGGCCTCCTTATTGAGCAATGGCGCACTGTTGCAAGTATATGTGATACATTCAGAAACTTTGGAACAGGTGTGCTTGATCCTACGCTTGGTAAGATGTTGAAGTCATTCTATATAATTGATGATGATGCGGCTAAATCCACAGAGTCTAATCTATTATCCGAAAATAAGAGGGAGTATGATTCTTTGCCAACAAATCCTTTTGATGATTATGGATTATATGGCGGATATCAGGTAAGCATAGATCCGGCACATAGTGTTTTAGGAAGCAACTGGATAATAGGAGAAGATGATGATATTTATGATTTTGTAAAAAAACATAAGGGATATGAGAATTATTCCGACAAACAGATCCATGATCTTTTGACTACTCTTGAAAAAACCGGTTGTAGTTATGTAGCCGTAGCTAATGCAATTTTTTGGCAGTATAGAAATCATGGAGATATTTTTGAAGAAAAATTCGGATTTCCGATCAGGGGAAAGGATGGAGATCTGAATTATAAAAAGCTTATTATAGAGTATTACCTGAATACTAGATGTACGATATTTCTTGATGAGCCTCATGGAAAAGAGGCTTTTATAGAATATTTTTTAATGCATCCCGATGAATACAAAAAAAGATTTGGAGAATACTGTGCGGTTGACCCAGAGGGAAAAAACATAGATGAACAGCAAATTTTATTCGAAGAAACATACAACCGAATATTTTTCGAAAATGGGCAAAAAATATTCCATACCCAAAATGATAATAAAGCAGATTATTCTATTTCTAACAAACTATCACACTATAGCAAAGAAAAGAATTTGGGACTGGTATGTAAGTATTATAAAAGAGCGGAAGTTACGGAGAAAAAGATAAAAGAAGCCTTGATGGCCGGACACTGCGTTAAGATTGGTGTTACAAATTATAAATTAGAATATGAAGATGGTAGCGATTATTCAGAAAAGTCCAATGGTGGTCATGCAATGATTGTAACCGGGATAGCCCCTGATGGAAGATATATTGTATCAAGCTGGGGGGAAAAACTCTATTTGGATCCCAAAGATGCTGAATCTATTACCGCACTTATTATTAAGCAAAATCCTAAAAAGGTCCCTGGGGGAGCGACATTAGATAAGATCGTAAGGGACATAAATATGCAAACTGAGAATATAGAAAACGTTGATTCTGCAGCAGCTATTGCTTCCGGATTATTGAGGTCTAAAGTTCCGCGACCGGGAATGGGCAGAGTGACCAAAGCATCAGACTTTAATGTACCACTTAAAAATAAACGCAAATGAACCTAGGGGACGGGGTTAGTGGTCCATTTTAAAAAAGAAAGAGTAAAAGGAAAGAGGAAAGAGTAAATGGATTACAAGGTAGATATCAACAAAGATAAGTGGTTTGACGTTAGGAAGACCACTGAAGTATTTGAAGCATTGAAGCAGGAAGCTGAGACTTACTGCAAAAATTCTGATGCGACAGGATTGGCTTATCAGAGCTTTGTGGCAAGTGAAGCTTTTATGGGCCAATCAGCCGATGACACAAAGAACTTTGTGGGTAACGGCATGGGGAAGATGAATTCAGATATCAAAGAAACTGTACTTAAGTGCCTTAAGAATCAGGAAGATGTTCTGACCGCTTTTAGTGAAATGGTAGATTCATCGCCCAATGCTTACATTGACTATAATACGCTCAAAGTTATAGATCAGGACTTTGACGGTTACTATACGAATTTTAAGTCTATTGCTCAGAGCGTGGATGTGATCATAAATAAGCTAAATAATGAGTTTGGTAAAGATCTCGGTGAATTCCCCAAGCCTGACAAGGGCGGAGTTCAAAACGCATTTAATGATATGTGCGGCGCAGAATCCGGCGGCGGTTACATAAAAGAGTGCCAGGATAAATTCATTTCTTTTGACAGCACTATGTCTGATCATGTCAGAGCGAACGATACAGTTGCTTTTCGTGACGATATCACCGGAAAACTTACCAACGCCACAAACGCATTTTTTGCCGGAGAAGCAATGCCTATGCCGGCCCGGTTTAATGATGTGAAGATCCAGACGTTACTTGATCCGAATAAGGCTACGGAAGCAGCAAATATAACGAGAAATTCTCCATATAACGGAAATGGAAGGTATGGTGCTAATCACGATGATGTCGGGGAGTCTCATTGGGGAATATTTGGTTTGAATTTTGATGGAGACGGTGATGTAGATAAATACCTTAAACCTAGGCGTGATTGGGATAGGATCTATAATGCATACGATAACAGAGGAGCGAATGATAATACATTAGGTGATGCATTTGCGGATAAGCGATCAATGGCAATATTTAAAATGCTGGAGGGCACAACGTCTGCTGACGCAGCAGCTACCAATGTTATCTTTGATCAGTTAAAAACGTTTAATGATGATCTTTTTCTTGCTACAACAGGTGTCGACAGATTTAAAGACGGACAGTTAAACTATAGGGTTTTGCAGGCTGCTTTGAGAGAGTGCAGTTTTGACAGAACATCACTGTATGATCAGGGAGCATTAGAGAAACTGATCATGGATAAATGCTCCTATTACAAAAATCATATGGATGAATTTAAAAAGAAATACCCGGGACAAAGGCTTCAAGATAGGGATGGAAGCTATAGTTCGGGTGCATTAACGTTGATCCGTATGGAAATTATGAATGGTATCAATAATAATGAACTGGTAAATTCTCTGGTTGGAGAGAATTCAATAAATAAACCTAATAGCGGAAATCCCAATACGGTTTATTCTGATGTCAAAAATAGTGAAACAAGTGTTTTGAGCACAATAAATGAGCTCTCACTTTTTAGCACCCGTAATAATTTAAAAATGAGCACTAAATGTCTGAATGACTTTCCGAGACCGGTGTCTAGTGAATCGATATTAAAAGAGTTAGTAGCTGGAAATTCAGTTATTGCGGAGTTCGAAGATTTTGTGCTTAAACCTGTGGATAAAGGAAGTGTACTTGATGAAGATGTAAAGATCGATGGAAAAAAACAAGTTACGATAACCGGTGTTTACGGTAATTCATATATAGTTGCATACAATGGAATGTGCGGACTTCTTACTCCAAATGCGGTTAAGATGGGTGATTGTTATTCGATAAAGATCGTACCGGGTTGGGAGAATAGAGAAGCATTGCAATATGGAACCAATCCGTTTTATGGAAACCGCGATAAGAGTTACGTTGATCCTGATGGGGTATATCGAAATAAAGAATATGATAAACTAGCTGATTTTATTTCGAATAATCCCGAATATAAAGGATGGCTATCACCAAGGGCTTTAAATGTTCCCTATAACAATAAACTAGCAGATGCGATAGATGACATGGCCAATAGAGGGGCACGGGATTTTGATCGCATTGATATGCTGGCTGAGAAATATTTAGATAATCCACAAGCATTTAAAGAAAAATATAATATTGATCTAATTGATCAACAATCAGGAAAAGTCAACAAAGACTTTATTGCTTTGGATTATTATAAAGATTATGGCAACACGATACTCGTAGATTGCAATAAAAGTAAAGATATAGATTACCTAACAAATTTTTACTATAGTTTTTATTTAGGTCATATGGATCTGTATAGGCTAGTATTTCATAAAATGGATAAGACTAATATCAGCCATGAGGATATTAGAAAAAATTGTAAAGAATTGGTTGAAAAACACGTTAAAGCAACCAAGGATGAAGGGAAAACTTCATTTAAATTAAAACTGGAAAGAGAATATAAAAAATTCTATGAAGAGACATCGTTTTCTAAAAATGAAGAAATGGAAAATGCTAAATTTAAACAGTATTGCAAGGAGCATGGAGATAATGTAACCTTCAAAATGATCGATGGAAAAACTACGGCTGAAAGAATGCAAACAGTGAAAAAAGGTGATTTTAATGCTGCCAGAGAAGCGGTTGTTTTTGATGGAATACCAACAAATAACGATATCAGAAATGCGCAAAAATCCGGATACAACGTATTCTTCCACTGCGATGATATATCTAAGCTTGAAGATGAAAGAGGACTTCAGGTTATGACTTTAGGATTGGGTGAGCTACGTGCAAAGGAACTTAAGATAAAGGACGTAGTTACTGAAAAAGACCCTAATGGAAATATCATTAGAGAGAGATATCGTGTTATATGCAACGGTAACGAATACTATTACGATCCTACAAAACATACCGAAGATTGCAACAATTATTCGGCAATAAAAATTTCATAAGCAGCTGCTTGGGGATGAGGTGGACCCAGGGGACGGGGTTAGTGGTCCATTTTAAAAACAGGAATAAAGATAACGCAAAAAAAGGGAAAGAGACTAGGGTAAAAAAATGAGTTTAATTTACGATCAGACAGCAAATAACAAGCCTGCTAATGGAGCTATGCTTCATCTTAATAATGAAGGCTTTAAGCAGGAACAGAATAATATCAATAATAACGAAAGTACACTGAAACTTGATATTTCAGCACTTTCTTCACAGGAGGAGATCAACGGGACGGAGTGCGTTGGTCTTCTTCTTGAGCAATGGCGCACTGTTGCAAGTATATGTGATATATTCAGAAACTTCGGAACAGGAGTACTTGATCCTACGCTCGGAAAGATGGCGATGTCGATCAATACAATTGACCATGATGCGGCAAGTTCCGTGGAACTAGAGAATGTGCTTGACCTAAAAAAGTCGGGGAATAATGCGAAGGCTTCTTGGTTTAGCGATCTTTTGGAGTTACCGTTGATTCCCGGCAGGGTAGTAAATAACCTTGTTTCCGGAATGACGCAGTCAGCTGGAATGAGTTTTGAATCAATTTCAAATAGATTATTTGGTATAGAAATAGAGGATTTAATGAGAATATCAATTGCACCATGGTCACTTTTTGTTAAACCGAAGGGGGCTGATGCAACAGATCCATTTGATGATTTTGGATTATATGGTGGAAATCAGGTACATGTGGATGCATCAATCAGTAATATTTTACCCTGGATGGGATTGATACCCAGAACAGGTGATGAAATTTATGATTTCGTGAGATCACATGAGGGATATGAGAATTATTCAGACGAACAGATACGCACTCTTTTGGGGACTATTACAAATACAGGTTGTACTTATACTGCGGCAGCTAATGCTATTTTTTGGCATTACAGAAATCATGCAGATCTTTTTGAAAAAAAATTTGGGTTTCCGATCAAAGGAAAAAATGGAGATCTGAATTATAGAAAGCTTATTATTGATTTTTATCTGAATACTAATAAGAAGATATATCTCGATGAGGAAAGTGGGTTAGATCTTTTTACAAATTATTACCTGGAACGTCCTGATGAATTTAAAGAAACATATAAACAGTACTATTGGGTTAATGAGAATGGGAATTATGTAAGTAATAATGTAGAACTTAGTTATGAAGATATAGTACTTAATACTTATCTTCAATCAGTCAAAAAAGGAGAAACAGTAATCACTACAAAAGATGATTATACATTCGCTGTCGGTAACAGATTGGCACACTACAGTAGAGAAAAGGATTTGGGACTTATGGTAGAGTTTGGCGGATATACACTGGATTCGAAGAAGATAGAGGAGGCTTTGAATAATGGAGATATCGTTGAGATGAGTGCAAAAGCCAGATATCAATTTGAAGATGGTAGTTATTATGGGTTTGGTATTAAGGTACCTATCCATTCAATGATAATAACCGGTATAATGCCGGATGG
Source organism: Butyrivibrio sp. (assembly GCA_017535785.1). GTDB lineage: Bacteria > Bacillota > Clostridia > Lachnospirales > Lachnospiraceae > Butyrivibrio. The sequence goes on from JAFXTN010000032.1 coordinate 5,891, forward strand.
AAGATATAAAGTATCAACCTGGGGGACAAAATTGTATGTGGATCCAAAAGAATTGGAGGATGTTCATTTAAATATTATCAAGCTGGATCCGAAGGTACTGGGTTAGTAGTCCATTTTAAAAGGGGAAAGTGAAAAGGAAAGAGGAAAGAGCCCATGGATTACAAGGTAGATATCAACAAAGATAAGTGGTTTGACGTTAGGAAGACCACGGAAGTTTTTGAAGCATTGAAGCAGGAAGCAGAGACTTACTGCAAAAATTCTGATGCGACAGGATTGGCTTATCAGAGCTTTGTGGCAAGTGAAGCTTTTATGGGCCAATCAGCCGATGCCACAAAGAACTTTGTGGGAAACGGCATGGGGAAGATGAATTCGGATATTAAAGAGGCTGTACTTAAGTGCCTTAAGAATCAGGAAGACCTTTTGACAGGTTTTAGTGAAATGGTGGATTCATCGCCCAATGCTTACATTGATTATAATACGCTCAAATTGATAGATCAGGACTTTGATGGTTACTATACGAATTTTAAGTCTATTGCTCAGAGCGTGGATGAGATCATAAATAAGCTAAATAATGAGTTTGGTAAAGATCTCGGTGAATTCCCCAAGCCTGACAAGGGCGGAGTTCAAAACGCATTTAATGATATGTGCGGCGCAGAATCCGGCGGCGGTTACATAAAAGAGTGTCAGGATAAATTCATTTCTTTTGACAGCACTATGTCTGATCATGTCAGAGCGAACGATACAGTTGCTTTTCGTGACGATATCACCGGAAAACTTACCAACGCCACAAACGCATTTTCTGCCGGAGAAGCAATGCCTATGCCGGCCCGGTTTAATGATTTGAAGATTAAGAAGTTTTTGAATCCTGATCAGAATACGGATAGTACAATGATAGAGCGATATTCTCAATATAACAGAGAAGAAAATTATTGTGATGATTCCGATGATGTAGATGAATACCTTAAAGCAAGGTGTGATTTGGATAGGATCAATAATGCAGACGATAACAGAGGCGCGAATGATAATACATTTGATCATAATGCAGACGATAACAGAGGCGCGAAGGATACTCTATTTGATCATAATGCGGCTAATTCCATTTTATATCCTTCTATGCAGATAATCTCTTCCAATCCGATAATCGACTTTTTGCCGGGGTTCTTTCAGTCATTTGCCGATGATACTAAGAACCTATCAAGGGATTTGTTGGGGATAGAATTTGAGGATTTAATGAGAATGTCATTTGCACCATGGTCACTTTTTGCAAAGCCTAAGGGAACTGATGCAACAGATCCGTTTGATGATCATGGATTATATGGTGGAAACCAGGGAAGTATAGATCCATCAACTAATGTTTTCGGGACAGGATGGATAATAGGAGAAGATGATGAAATTTATGATTTTGTAAAAAAATATGAGGGATATGAGAATTATTCCGATAAACAGATCCACGATCTTTTGAATACTCTTGAAGAAAATGGTTGTACTTATGTAGCCGCAGCTAATGCAATTTTTTGGCATTACAGAAATCAGGGAGAGCTTTTTGAAAAAAAAATTTGGATTCCCGATCAAAGGAAAAGATGGAGATCTGAATTATAAAAAGCTTATTATCGATTTGTATCTAAATTGTAGTTACAAGATATATCTCGATGAGCCTAATGGACTAAGTAGTTTTAAACAATATTTCGAGTCTCAACCGGATGAATTTGAAGCAAGATTTAAAGATTACTGTGTGAAAGACGAGAATGGAAATATTATAGGTGAGCTGGACCAAATAATTGATCAAGCGGGTAAGGATTTGATCGCCAAAGGGGAGACTGTAATAAAAACAATAAAAGATGGTACGAGTAATGAAGCTTTTAAGAACAGATTTGAACACTACTATAAAGAAAAAAATATAGGACTGGAAATTACGGATGGAGTATATTTACTAGGTAGGAATTGGATAAGAGAAGCTTTAGATAATGGAGATATCGTTGAGGCGAATGCTCTTGAGTTTAAATTTCAATTTGAGGATGGAAGCTACCAAAAATTTGGAACAAAAAGCGGTCCTCATGCCATAACAATAACCGGAATAGCGCCCGATGGAAGATATATAGTATCTAGCTGGGGCACAAAATACTATTTGGATCCGATAGACGCTTTGAATTTATATGTTCATATCATCAAGTACAAACCCAGCAAGATGATAAAAATGAATGTTGAAGATATGGATGAAGAAAGAACTGCCTCTGTTGAAGCTAAACTTTCCGGAGACATAAAGCATAAAGATTTTAGACCGGAAAAAGCCACAGTGACCAAGTTACCAAAATATGATGTGCCACTTAAATAAAAACGCGAATAGACCTAGGGGACTTAGCTAGTGATCTATTTTTAAGGAAAGAGAAAATGAGTTTAATATACGATAAGACAGCAAATAACGGGTCTGCTTATACAAGCGCGCTATATCTTAATAACGCAGTCTTTAAGCAGCAACAGGATAATATCAAAAATAACGAAAGCGGTTTGAAACTGGATATTTCAGCGCTCGAATCACAAGATAAGATCAACGGGACCGAATGCGTTGGTCTCCTTCTTGCGAATTGGAGTAATGTAGCAAACTCAGGCGATACATTCAGAAACTTTGGAACAGGAGTGCTTGATACTACACTCGGTAAGATGGCGATGTCAATCAATAAAGTTGATGATGCTGCGGCAAAATCCATCAATATCGAAAGGGGTGTCGCATCAAAGCCGGCCAATATAAACGGTGTTAAAACGGAAGCAGAAAATATGGATAAAAAAAGTCCTGCTTCTGCCGGTGGTATAGCCGCCGGAAGTACCGTGGCTATAGCTGCAGGAGCTGCCGGGGCTGCCGGGGCTAAAGCTGTAGTAGCTGCAGGATCCACGGATGCCGAAAAGGGGAATACTTCTAAGACGTCCAATAAGAACGGAATAAAAATGGAAGTTAAAAATATGGATGCAGAACATGCCGCTCTCGCCGGGGCTATAGCCGTCAGAGACACCGGATCTGAAGTTTTTGGACCGGCGAAAGGAAGAGTGACAAAGAATTCCGGCTATGATGTACAGGATGTTGCAAAACAGGAAAAAAAGGAACTTGATTGTGCCGTACCAATGGAAGGAGAGTATCAGGGAACCAATCCCTTTGATGAACATGGATCATTTGGCGGAAACCAAGAGGACATGGGCATGGGTACAAGCTTTAGCATTTTTGGAATAGCAGGGAAAGATGAAGCATTATACAAATTTATCCGAACCCATAAAGGGTTTGAGAATTATAGTAATGACCAGATCCATGATCTATTAAAAGATGTAGAAGCACATGGCTGTACATTTGTAGCTTTGGCTAATTCTATATTTGAACATTATAGGAGTGATAAAGAAAGCTTTAGAGATAAATTAGGCTTTCCTATGATTGGTGAAAATGGTGATCTAAACTACAGATTTCTTATTATGGATATTGTTTGCAATACAGGGTTTAAGATCTACCTCGATGACGCAACGGGAGTGACTCCTTTAGCAAATTATTTTTATCATTATCCCGATGAAGTGAAAAATAAAAATTTATATGATGAAAAATTAGATCGTCTACAAAATGCTGAAAATGCAGCCCTTCAGTTATATAACCAAAATGGAGAGAACAAAGTATTTGAGACTAAATATTTACGTGGCCCTGTCGGATCAGTGTTTAATAGAGGGTTGCATTATTTTAAGGAAAAAGGTCTTGAGCTGAATATGGGGCCTTTGTTGTATGAGGATGATTATTTTGTAAAAGTAAAAGAAGAAGTGGAAAAAGGACATACTGTCATATGTTCTGTACATAATTATACTTTTGAAGATGCTGAAGGAAATCAGGTCTTTAATACTGAAGGAACTAATAATGCGCATGAGATTACTATAGTTGGAGTGACAAAAGATAATAGATTCATTGTTACATCAAAGGGGAAAAAATACTATTATAATCCTTCAAAACAAAAAAGTAAGGAGAGTGATATATCCGAATTTTATTATATATCACGTGACTCATATAAGTGGGTGCCGCATTATGAGTGGGCTAACACACCCCGCGGTTCTTCCACGGCTATAAAGATCAAACAGTGATCATATCTAAGAACAATATAAAAGGAAAGAGATAAAGATATGGATTTAAAAAAAATAAACACAGGGAACTTTGGAACAAATGGTGACACCCTGTATCTTAACAGCAAAGTGACCAAGCAAAAGCAGGAGAATGTACGCGACTGCGAAAACCTGCAAATACTGGATGTCTCACCGATCAATGATATGGGTGATGCGATAAGAGGAACAGAGTGCATGAATTTGCTCATGAAGAACTGGGAAACTGTCGCAAGTTCGTCAGATCAATTCAGAAATTTTGGAGTCAATGATGTAGATACTGCGATTTCCGGGATCATGAAGTCTATTAATAATGTGGATGAGTTAAATGCAGATAATATAGGTGTTATCAATGACGCAAGTACCAAATATATAAAGACAAGCGGAGGAGATGAATGCATTGACGATCTTATTAAATGGATTGAACATGAAAGACCTTATGATGATAAGGGAAAATACGGCGGAAATCAGAGGGATTACGGAAGCGGTACAAATGTTGGTTGGCTTATACTTGGTGAGGATGATGATATATATGATTTTGTCAGAAGATATCCGGAATATAAAGATGCAAGTGAACACAAAATCCATGATCTATTGGAACGGATAAAAAATACCGGCTGTACTTATATGGGAATGGCCAATATGATCTTTGATCAATACGTGTATAATCCTGAAGAGTTTAAGAGCGTGTTTGGCTTTGATATGATAAAGGATGGAGATCTAAATTACGCAGAATTATGTGTAGATATTTTTGTGAATACCGAAAATAAGTTCTATCTTGATGAACCGTTTGGAATAGCCTGCTACTCCAAATATAAAATGAAATATTACGTCCTGAATCAGGATGAATATAAGGCAAAATATAATGAAGGAAGTTTTTTTTATAATGATATAACCGGACATATAGAAGGTGACGGCAATGTTAATGGTAATTGTATGTTTGAAGGAGTGCAAGAGTGGAAAAGAGGGGTTAATGAGATTAAAGCAGATTATCAAATGACTGCTACTCAGAATACAATAAACAGATTTTCACATTATTGCAGAGAGCATGGGATCGATATGGAATACAGGATGGTGGATAAGAACTCTCCTGCTTCTGTTCAATACTATCTGAATGCTGGATATTCAGGTTTTATTGGAGGAGAAAACTATGATCTTCAAACGACGGATGGGAAAATCGATCCTCAAACTACTGCACATATGATGACAGTGACCGGAACAACAAGTGATGGGAAATATAAGGTGTCTTCCTGGGGGGAAATGTGGTATCTTGATCCGAAAAGTAAAAGATCTGATATGATACTCAATAATGTTTATCTTGTTAAATTAAAAAAGTCAGAGACATACGGTAGTTTAAAGGAAAAAATAAAAAATGAAATGATCAATCTTCCGGGTATGCAGCAAGATAGATTGTGTATGAATATTTTCAAGAAGTATCCCGGTTACGCAAACGTTTCTTATGATGATGCATGTAAGGTTCTGGATAGTTTTGAAAAAAATGGTACATATGCAAAGGCTGCTGCTGAAGCGATCATTGATATATATAAGTATAAGAAAGAAGAATTTAAGGAGAAGTTCCACCTGGATATAGATCGAAAAGACGTGGTAGATCTTCTTGCTTTGGATATTTATCTGCAAACCGATGGAAAGGTATATTTAGATGAACCGGGCAGTAAGGATTGCTGCGCACAGTACATTTACCAATATTATTGTAAAGATCCCAAGTCATTTAAGCGAACACACAATGATAATGTATTTGATGCGAATGGGAACATTAATAATGGTATGGATAACCAATTGTGGTCAATTTGTCAGAAAGAGGCAGGTATTTACGAAGAACTTGCCAATAAATCGCAGGAAAAAGAAATATTGTTCCCGAAATTATGCGACGAATGGGGAGAAAATGCTACTACATTCCAGAACAGGATCGATCATTATTTCAAGGAAAATAATATAGAAGCTAGTGTCAATATGCTTGATTATAAGCCAACTTTTAATCAAGTAGACCAGATGCTCAAAAACGGAAGCAGGGTGTCTTTCTGGACAGATCGTGCTGTTTTTGCTCTGTGCGATATATACGGTGATCTTTACTCTCCAAGTGCTCGTGATGCGGATTTAAAAGAGTTTGTGATAACGTCGACTATACTGACAAGGGATGAATCCGGAAAAGTTGTGGGCCGATATGTTGTTTCATGCGGCGGAAAACAGTTCATTTTTGACCCCAGATATGCTGAAACGACTATGAGTGGATTTTGTGAAATAAAGAATAAATAGTATTTTAGCCTAAAAAAAGGTATAATACCTGTAATATCGTTTATATTAACAGGGGAAGGGGGCATCTTATGAATATAATTTCTACAGCGGCTGCTTTCTGGTTGATACTCACTGTGATCTTAGCTATTGTTGAGCTTGCTACCGTTGGACTTGTGACGATATGGTTCGCGGCGGGAAGCTTTATTGCCATGTTTTTTGCGGCATTTGGAGCGAGTATTCCGGTGCAGATCGCTGTTTTTGCGCTTGTGTCGGTTATATGTATCGCTGCGGTCAGACCGCTTGCGGCCAAGTACCTTAACAACAATGTTGAGAAAACCAATATAGACTCTATCATCGGAAAGAGACTGGTCGTTAAGGTAGAGATTGACAATCTTAAAGAGAGCGGAAAAGTTGATTTCGAAGGCTCGACATGGCTTGCCAGATCCGAGGACAATAACATCACGATCCCGGAGGGAGCGGAAGTTACCGTCGTTAGGGTAGAAGGCAACAAGCTTATTGTAAAAAGAGATTTTATGTAAAATGAATGATCAAAAAAATTACGTATATACAAGGGAGGAAAGAACATGGCATCATTTTTTATCGGTATAATAGTTGTCCTGGCTATTATCATACTTGCAGCCAACATCAGGATCGTGCCTCAGGCACATTCATTTGTAATTGAGAGACTCGGAGCTTATAAGGAGACTTGGGATGTAGGTCTTCACTTCAAAGTTCCTTTTATAGACAGAGTGGCAAGACAGGTGGACCTCAAGGAGCAGTACTGCGACTTCCCGCCTCAGCCCGTTATCACACAGGATAACGTAACAATGCAGATTGATTCCATCGTCTTCTTTAGAATTTCAGATCCCAAGGCTTACGCTTACGGAGTAAGAAATCCTATCGGAGCCATCGAGAACCTCACAGCGACCACACTTCGTAACGTTATCGGTTCGCTTACACTCGATGAGACACTTACATCAAGAGATCAGATCAACGCACAGATGCAGGATGCGCTTGATATCGCTACCGATCCTTGGGGAATCAAGATCACAAGAGTCGAACTCAAGAACATCAATCCTCCGGAGCAGATCCGTGACGCGATGGAGAAGCAGATGAAGGCTGAGCGTGAAAAGAGAGAAAAGATCCTCTTCGCGGAAGGTGAGAAGCAGTCACAGATCACCGTTGCAGAGGGTGAGAAACAGAGTAAGATCCTCCAGGCTGAGGCTGATAAGCAGGCAACAATTCTTAGAGCTGAAGCTGAGAAGGAAAAGAAAATACGAGAGGCAGAAGGTCAGGCAGCGGCTATCAAGAGCGTGCAGCAGGCTAACGCTGAAGGTATCAAGATGCTCAAAGAAGCGGGAGCGGACGAATCCGTTCTTACTCTTAAGAGTCTTGAAGCCTTTGAAAAGGCATCGGACGGACAGGCAACCAAGATCATCGTTCCCTCCAATATTCAGGGGATCGCCGGTCTTGCGAGCTCTATAAAAGAGTCCTTGAAGTAAGAAGGTTCTTTATAGGTTTATTGTAGCCGTGGCCGAAACTGACCATAGGTTTATACATGAACAATAAATTTAAAACAAAATCACAAATGGTCCTTTACTTCCTAAAGGGAAGCGTGATCTTTTTTGTTATAAGCATGATGTATTCGGTACTTGTGACGTTCTTTGAACTCGTAAGTCCGAAATTCGTGCAGTATACAGTTGACTATTGCATCGTGGACGCTGCGGACAGCAGCGTCCCGGGCTATATAGATTACGTGATAAATATGCTTGGAGGAAGGGACTATCTTAGGGATAATCTTTATCTCATGGCAGTGGTTGTCGGCGTATGCGCGGTGGCTACGGCCCTCTTTAGATATTTATTCAAACTTTTTAATTCAATAGCGGCAGAGAAGTTTATCAGGCGGATGCGTGACACTTTATTTGAGCACATCATACGCCTTCCTTTTGCATGGCATTCCGAGAACCACACCGGCGATATCATTCAGCGGTGTACTTCAGATGTTGATACGATCAAGAATTTCATCTCCGAGCAGATGATAAATCTTTTTAGGATCAGCGTAAGGATAGCCGTTGCAATGTATTTCATGCTGGGTATCAGCAAATTTCTCACATTCTTTTCCGCGATATTCATTCCGATAATCGTTCTCTACTCATGTTTTTTCCACAGAAGGATAAGCACGGGCTTTGAAAAGGCGGACAGCGAGGAAGGAAGACTTTCCGCGACGGCGCAGGAGAATCTGACGGGTGTCCGTGTCGTAAGAGCATTCGGAAGAGAAGCGTATGAAAAAGAGAGATTTGAGACGCAGAACTATCATTATACAAATCTCTGGATCGATCTGATCCGCACATTATCAGCGTTTTGGGCATCCAATGACCTTATCTCGGGTCTTCAGGTCATGCTTGTTACGATCATCGGTGCTGTGCTGTGCGTAAATAACAGCATAACTGTCGGTGAGTACATCGCTTTTGTTTCTCTTAATGCGATGCTCACATGGCCGGTAAGAGCGCTCGGAAGGATCATTTCCGAGATGAGTAAAGCGGGAGTTTCTATCGACAGGCTTCGCTATATCATGAATTCCGAAGAGGAAAAAGATATTGCTGATGCGGTAGAACCTCCGATGAACAGGGATATTGTCTTTGAGAATGTTTCGTACAAATACGGAAACGGCACTGAGGATGTGCTCAGGGACGTAAGCTTTAGGATTAAAGCAGGCACGACGTTTGGAGTCCTCGGTGGAACGGGCTCGGGCAAATCGACCCTTATGTATCTTATGGACAAGCTCTACGATCTTCCCGAAGGAGCCGGAAGGATCATGGTCGGTGATACCGATATCAGGGATATAAAAAGAAGCTACTTAAGGCAGAACATCGGACTTGTGCTTCAGGAGCCTTTTCTTTTCTCCGGAACTCTGTCCGAAAATATAGCGATAACACAGAGCGACGTCAATCTGAAGGAAGTTAGGGATGCCGCCAAGATCGCAGATCTCGACGAGGCGATACGTAACTTTAACAAGGGTTATGAGACATACGTCGGTGAGAGAGGAGTGACGCTGTCTGGCGGTCAGAAGCAGAGGACCGCGATCGCGCAGATGCTCATGGGTAAGCCGCCTGTCATGATCTTTGATGATTCTCTTTCAGCCGTTGATACAAGGACGGATGCAAGGATCAGGAAGGCGCTTTCGGAGACTACGCTCGGTTCTACTGTCATCCTTATTTCGCACAGGATCACAACGCTGATGCATGCGGATACGATCCTTGTTCTTGATAAGGGAAGGGTAGCCGAGATCGGCTCGCACGATGAGCTTGTTGCCAATAACGGAATTTACAAGAGAATATATGATATTCAGAAGCAGGGAATATGAAAAAGGAAAACAGTAATTTAGAAGGTACTAATTTAAAATTTTTCGGGATCCCCAAGCTTTTTCCTTATATCAGACCATACCTTTTAAAGATAGTGATCATGGTAAGCCTCGGAGTTTTGAGTTCGCTCCTTGATTCATTCATTCCTATATTTAACAGGTATGCGATCGACAATTTTATTGCGAAAGGAACGCTTAAGGGACTTCCTATTTTTACAATTTTATATGTCGGTGTACTTATTGTTTTGGTTGTTGATAACTATATCTGCACGTATATCTGCGGACAGGTCGAGATGGGCATGGACAGGGATCTTAGGAATGCAGCATTTAACCACCTGCAGGAACTGTCTTTTGCCTACTTTAATCAGAACAACGTAGGCTATATTCATGCGCGCGTAATGAGCGACACCGGTAAGATCGGGCTTATGGTGTCTTGGAGAATGATGGATATTGTCTGGAACGGCTCTTTTATCCTGTGTGTGCTTCTCATGATGCTGATCCAAAACGTAAGGCTTGCGCTCATCGTCATGGCGATCGTGCCGATCGCGGTGATCATTGCGACTTACTTCCAGAAAAAGCTGATCGCGATCAACAGGAAGGTGCGTGAGATAAACTCAACCATTACGGGCAATTTCAACGAGGGTATCACGGGCGCTAAGGCGATCAAGACGCTCGTTGTCGAGGACAAGATACAGACAGATTTTGAAAAAGATACGAAGAAGATGTTTAGGACATCGGTGCATGCGACGCATTATTCAGCTTTTTTTACCGCGTCGATCACGATGCTCTCATCGATAGCGCTGGCACTTGTTTTGTATAAGGGCGGCGTGATGACGATGGAAGGCGTCATGGGTATCGGTACGCTTTCTGTATTTTTATCCTATGCGCTTGCGCTGATGGAGCCTGTGCAGAACGTCATCGTGACGCTGTCTGAGCTTATCACCGTGCAGGTCAATGTCGAGAGATTTTTTAAGCTGATCGAGGAGCAATCCGATGTTTTCGATAGGCCCGAAGTCATCGAGAAATACGGCGATACGTTCAATCCCAAGAAAGAAAACTGGGAGGAGCTTATCGGAGACATCGAGTTTGAAGATGTTTCTTTCCATTATCCGGACGGTGATGAGTACGTTCTTGAGGACTTTAACCTGAAGGTTCCGCAGGGGACCAACGTTGCTATAGTTGGTGAGACCGGTGCGGGCAAGTCGACGCTCGTAAATCTTGTCTGCAGATTTTTTAAACCGACAAAGGGTTATGTGCTTATCGACGGAAAAGACGCAGCGGCTAGGTCGCAGCTCTGGCTTCACAGCAACATCGGATACGTGCTTCAGACACCGCATCTTTTCTCGGGTTCTGTAAGAGATAACTTAAAATACGGAAAGCCCGATGCCACGGATGAGGAGATCTGGAAGGCACTTGACCTCGTTGCGGCTTCGGATGTTGTGCGCAAGATGGACAAGGGGCTTGATGCGGACGTCGGAGAAGACGGAGATATGCTATCAACCGGAGAGAAGCAGCTTCTTTCTTTTGCAAGGGCGATACTCGCAGATCCGAAGATCCTGATACTGGACGAGGCGACTTCATCGATCGATGTTGTTACTGAGAAAAAAATTCAAGACGCCATCGGAATAGTGACGAAGGGCAGAACTTCTTTTGTCATTGCTCATAGATTATCAACAATTGTTGATGCGGATATTATTTTGGTCGTACAAGATGGTAAAATAATTGAGAGAGGAAAGCATAGTGAGCTGATGAAGCAAAAGGGCTACTACTATGAACTTTTCACAAGACAGTTTGAGGAACGGAGTTTTAATCTGATATGACGGACATTGCGGTTTTCAGCGACATACATGCCAATCACACGGCTCTTCAGGCGTGCATTGATTATGCGATGGGCAAAGGCATCACGAACTTTGCTCTTCTTGGGGACTACGTGACGGATTGCCCCAATCCGCAGAAGACAATGGAGCTTATCTATGTGCTGAAGCAGTATTTTAACACTTATATAATAAGAGGAAATCGCGAGGAGTACCTTCTGGATTATTGGAAGGAAGGTAAGGGCAACTGGAAGAAAGGCTCCGCGAGCGGTTCGCTTCTATATACTTATGAGAATCTGACGGAAAAAGATCTTGAGTTTTTTGATTCTCTTCCTAATTATATGCTCTGCGAGATCAAGGGCTATCCGCCGTTTGAGATATGCCACGGTTCGCCTGAGAACACATCTGAGCTTATGTTCAGGGAAAAGAGAAATACCAAGAGGATAATCGCTCACCTTAAGACGAATCTTTTGCTGCACGGTCACAATCATGTGCAGGACACATATGTCTACAGGGGAAAAAAGGCTGTGAATCCCGGATCCATCGGTATCCCGTGGTATCACGAGGGAAAGACGCAGTTCTGCATTCTCCACGGAACCGGCAAGGCTTGGGAAGAAGAGCAGATCCAGCTTGATTATAATAAGAAGGAGATCATCAGGGAATTCAAGGCATCGGAACTTATGAACGTAGCGCCCGCCTGGGCCGCAGCTTCAATGCATACGATACGGACCGGTGTCGACATCAATGAGACGATCCTCCTCCGTGCAATGAGACTGTGCGAGCAGGAACGCGGCGTCGTCCGCTGGCCCGACATCCCCGAGAAATACTGGGCGATCGCCCTTAAAGAAAACTATGTGGACCTCCACGGTAAGGACATACCAAGAGAAAAAGAAGACTGACCGTGGGGGCTGAGGGACGGACCGGGGTCCGCGCTGCCATTTAGTTCTATGGCGCAGATCGGTTTATAGATTCATGTCAATTCCGTCTCCTCGTTTGGATTTAAGGCATCAAAATACGAAGGTCGGATTCTACGGATCAAAATTTGGGTGATCCGTGAACAGAATCCTTCCTTCGTTTTTTAGCGCAACTAATGGCGCGCATTCTTAACTCTTATTAAATTCTGCTTACTAAAAACTTCTCAGTGCTTCTTGCAGTGGCGGAAGCTGTAATGTTTTCCGGATTTGTGCTTGTTGTCATGGCCCTTGTGGTGCTGTGGCTTGGAGCTTGACTTTCCGGTAGATGCATCGTCGGTGCTTGAAGCGATAGCGCTATCATCGCTTGAATCTGAGCTTGCTGCAATTGCTGCATCATCTGTGGAAGCGGATGTGCTGCTGTCGTCAAGGCTTGATGCAGAAGTTGAGCTTGCTGTGGCTGCTCCGTCACCGATGCTGATGGTTCCGATCTTGTTGGCACGAAGGTCCTCATCGAAGCAATCAGGGTTGGCAAAGCTGATTCCTGTTTTGCAAACATCGCCGGTATCGCTAGCATTCCTGATCCTGATATAAACGTCCCAGTTACCTGCTGCGAGATCTGAAGGAACAGTGAAGTTCCAGTCATAATTCATAGTAGCAAGAGAATTCAGCTCTTTTGCATTAAAGTTATCAACGTCTGCGACATAAGTATCATCGCCGTTCTTAAGGATGACCTCGGCCTTCTTATCTGTAAGGAAGTTTCCGAAGCCGGTGTTCTTGATAGAGCCTGACATGTTGAAAGTTCCGTCAGAATCAACCGAATCGGACAACTCAGATTTTTTTACAAGAAGGCGGTAGCCCATATGATCGAGCATATACTTCTGGTAAGACTGACCGATGTAAGGTTCAACATCCGACTTATCAAGACCGGGAATGATCTCGTTGTCGTCAACGATCTGTTTGCCGAGCTCAGTTGCGAGAACCTGTCCCTCGTCCTTGATGTTGTGAAGGTATGAGAGGTGGGTTCTGTAGAGTTCGCCCATAATATCATGATTATCATAGATAGTTGAATTGTTGGCCTTTAGATCGTCTACAGTTACGTAAGCGAGCTCACCGCCGTAAGGGACAGTATCCATATTCTGGAGGAGGTCGACACCTTTTTCGCGGGTGATATAAGGCCACTTGTTGGTGGCACCGAAGGTTCCGATATCATCGGAAGAACCAAGGTATCCGTCATTATACATTCCAAGCCTTGGATCGATCTTGAGGCTGCCGTTATCGATGGCTTTAGCAAACTCTTCGGCCTTATCGGCGTAGCCGTAGTATGCCATCAGATGCTTGGGAGCTCTGACTAGGACTTTGATATTCTTATCAAGACTTGCGAGCCATGCTTTTGTAAAGAGGCTGTAATACTGGGGCTCATCGTACATTGATGTGTGCATTTCGCCCCAAGGTCCGTACATTCCGCATTCTACCGCAAGAACAGTATCTTTGTATTCATTTATTACCGGGCTTAATTCTCTGATGTGTTTAACAATAAGATCGGTGTTCGGCTGTGCATTAGAATCGCCTTCACCTGCATTGGATGGTTCGTTTCCCGTAGTTTTGTCACTGGCATAGGAAAATCTCAGAACAATAGATGTGCCACTGTTTCTGGCATTTTGAAGTGTCTCTTTTAATGAAGAAAGGAAATCCGGATGTTCGGAAAGAGATTTGTATCCGTCGCATCCTGTTGATTTTTCATATCCTTCCTGAGTAAAGTCATTTCCGTTTGAAAAATAGCGTAGGTCGTACATGATACTGTACATTCCGCCTGAGGGCCAGAGAACGGGACACGAGGCTGCATCGACGTTGACCCATGTAAAAGGACATCGTCCGCGTTCTACATTGGTTTCAATTTCATTGCCGGATTCTTCTAGTTTGATAGTAGAACCGAGGCTCTCAGCGTGAATACCCATAGTGTTCACTCCTAACATCGTACATGCCAGAACTGCTGACATAAATAAACGTAGCACTGTTGATTTGTTAAATTGCATAATCACTCTCCTTCCTGCGTTAAGTAATAGTAATATGTATTCCCCATAAATACGAAAACAGATCTTTTGGCCAAAAGAAAAACTGTATCATATAGGTATAGATTATAAAGGAATGAGGATTTATCTGCAATTTTGTTAAGAAAAATTCCGGAATCCCGCATGGACTCTGGGTTTATTTTTTTGACATGTAAGAAGGTGCAGCAAGAAAAGAGAAAATGTTTTCCTACTGCACCTTCTATACGCTTTATGCGAAATCATTATTATACTGTTGTATCAAGCGATACGGATGTATCCGCTGTTGTTGTCTTGTTAGCGTCCTTATCATATTGCTTAAGCTGATTGTCGAGCCAGTTGGATTTAAGCTTCTCGTACTTATCGGCTGTGTTAACGGTGCTGTCTGTCTTCTTTGTAGTGGTAGCAGCTGCCTCTTTTGTCATCTCGGAAACAGTCTTTACTGTCTTGGATGACTTGGGTTCTTCCTTGACGGAAGATTCTACAGAAGCAGTGGAACCTGTCTTACGATAAGCATCAAGTGCATTCTGGTTACCAACTTTTTTAACATACGATTTCATGAGTGAACCGTATGATCCGTTCTTAATGCTCGAATAATCAGAAAGGAGATTGCTCATATCATTAACATAATTATATGAACCTGATAAGCTACTGAAAATATTGGCACTCATAGGCATTACCTCCTTGCCGATCCGCTTTCGCGGCAAACTCAAAACATCCGTGTTTTGACTGATATTTTAGTAATTGTATTATGCTCCGTAAATCGATTAAATGCAATTTTTTTATCATTAAATAAGTATAAAATATATCTTACCGTTCAAAATAAAAACTATAAACTCCAATGCGCTTTATGCTAGGAGTTTTCACTGTTTCTACGATAATTAGCAGAAAAAGAGAGCATAAAAGAGCTATCGCGAGAAATAAAAAGATATTACGAGAAAATCCAATATATAGGTGCTTGCACATACAGACCTAAGTAACTAATATATGTTCTTAGGGGTTAGCACTCGAGATAAAAGAGTGCTAACAATTTAAAAAAGAAAATAGAATCCATTATATAAAGGAGGCACCATAATGAAGTTACAACCACTTGCAGACAGAGTTGTGCTTAAGGCACTTGAAGCAGAGGAGACAACCAAATCAGGAATCGTTCTTCCCGGAGCAGAGAAAGAGAAGCCCCAGCAGGCTGATGTTATCGCGGTTGGACCCGGCGGAGTTGTAGACGGCAAGGAAGTTAAGATGCAGGTTAAGAAGGGTGACAATGTCATCTATTCAAAATATGCCGGAACAGAGGTTAAGCTCGACGACGTAACATACATCATCGTTAAGCAGAATGACATTCTGGCAATTATAAAGGGATGAAATGTCAAATAATTCTGTACTTGTACAAAGAATTATTTGACTTTGAAGACCGAACATGCATGAAGAAAAAAGATATACGAATGTAATGAGTATATCGATTTCTGAATGCATGTAGGATTGCGAGAGCGAAGCGGAGCAATCCGTTATAATTTCTAACTTATAACTATAAACTTTGGAGGAAAAACAAAAATGGCTAAGACAATCAAGTACGGCGCTGACGCCCGCACAGCTATGGTAGAAGGCGTTAACAAGCTTGCAGATACAGTAAGAGTTACAATCGGACCTAAGGGAAGAAACGTAGTTCTCGACAAGTCTTATGGTGCACCCACTATCACAAACGACGGTGTTACAATCGCAAAAGAGATAGAGCTTGAGGATGCTTATGAGAACATGGGCGCTCAGCTTGTAAAAGAAGTTGCTACAAAGACAAACGACGTAGCAGGTGACGGAACAACAACAGCTACAGTTCTTGCACAGGCAATGATCAACGAAGGCGTTAAGAACCTCGCAGCAGGCGCTAACCCTATCGTTCTCAGAAAAGGTATGAAGAAGGCAACAGATTGCGCTGTTGCAGCTATCAGCAAGATGGCTACAAAGGTTAAGGGCAAGGATCAGATCATGAGAGTTGCCGCTGTTTCTTCAGGAGATGACGAAGTAGGACAGATGATCGCTGACGCTATGGAGAAGGTTTCAAACGACGGCGTTATCACGATTGAAGAGTCCAAGACAATGCAGACTGAGCTTGACCTCGTAGAAGGAATGCAGTTCGACAGAGGATATATCTCAGCTTACATGGCAACAGATATGGACAAGATGGAAGCTAATCTCGACGATCCTTTCATCCTTATCACAGATAAGAAGATCTCAAGCATTCAGGATATCCTTCCTCTTCTTGAGCAGATCGTTAAGTCAGGTTCTAAGCTCCTTATCATCGCTGAGGACGTTGACGGTGAGGCTCTTACAACTCTTATCGTTAACAAGCTCCGTGGAACATTCAACGTAGTAGCAGTTAAGGCACCCGGATACGGCGATCGCAGAAAGGCTATGCTTGAGGATATCGCAATCCTTACAGGCGGTAAGGTTATTTCTTCAGACCTTGGCCTTGAGCTTAAGGATACAACTTTGGATGACCTTGGAAGAGCTAAGAGCATCAAGGTAGAAAAAGAGAAGACAACAATCGTTGACGGTCTCGGAGTTAAGAAAGAGATCCAGGCAAGGATCGCACAGATCAAAAAGCAGATCGAGGATACAACATCTGATTTCGATAAAGAGAAGCTTCAGGAGCGCCTTGCTAAGCTCGCCGGTGGTGTAGCAGTTATCAGAGTCGGTGCAGCTACAGAGACAGAGATGAAAGAAGCTAAGTACAGAATGGAAGATGCTCTTAACGCAACAAGAGCAGCTGTAGAGGAAGGAATCATCTTCGGTGGTGGTTCTGCTTACATCCACGCTTCCAAGGAAGTTGAGAAGCTTGCTTCTGAGCTCGAGGGAGATGAGAAGACAGGTGCTAACGTAGTTCTTAAGGCACTTGAGGCTCCTCTTTTCAACATCGCTAAAAACGCAGGTCTTGAAGGATCAGTTATCGTTAATAAGGTAAAAGAGAGCAAGGTAGGCGTAGGCTTCAACGCATATACAGAGAAGTATGTTGACATGGTTAAGGACGGAATCATCGATCCTGCCAAGGTTACAAGAAGCGCTATCCAGAACGCTACATCCGTTGCATCAAGCTTCCTCACAACAGAAGCAGCAGTTGCAACCATCAAAGAGCCCGCTCCCGCAATGCCCGCTGGAGCACCCGGCATGGGAATGATGTGAGCGATAACGAGTAAAACTCCAATAGCATACAATCCGGGCACCACGAAGTGGTGCTTCGATAAAACAGACTGCCCTCAAGCTCGCTTGGATGGGCAGTCTGTTTTATTGAAGAAAGGCGTCGAAGACGCCCCGGATTGTATGCGGTTGAGCTTTACGACAACGGACGACAATAGAACCGGGAATGCGGGGATCAAGCTCGCTTGAAGACCAGTGTTCCCGGTTCTATTGTATGAGCGATAGAATAGAGTTATAGCCCTGCCCCCAAGCTCGCTTGTATGAGCGATAGTTTTGCACCCTACGCTCTTCCCCATCGCTCATCTTTATAGTATCATTTTAAGTACGTGAATCATGCGGCTTCGGCCTTACGGAGGACACACATGCAACTCAAAAAACTTGACTTCAACCTTACTGTATGCAAACTGGCGTCCGTAAAGGATGCAGCCATAGATTCAGAATTCTTTTTTCTGGAAAAGACCGACGAAGAGATCTCTCTTGTCTGCTTAACTGCGGACACTCCCGCCAACACAATCGAAAGAGATGACGGCTGGCGAGCTTTTCGAATTCAAGGAGTCCTTGATTTTTCCCTTATCGGAATCTTATCCAAGATTTCCGGAATCCTTGCTGATAACGAGATCGGAATCTTTGCGGTTTCAACTTATAACACAGATTATATTCTTGTTAAATCGGAAAACTTTGACAGAGCAATGAGCGTGCTCTTTGACGCAGGCTACGAGGTAATACCTTGAAGTGCAATTGAACACTTACGCAATCAGGTAAAAGACAAATGAAGAAAATCCTATTTATCGGAAACAGCCACACTTACATGAATGATATGCCGGAGCTTTTCAGGCAGATGTTTGAAGATGCCATGGGAGAGCCTTGCGAAGTTTTTATGCTCGCGTACTCCGGAAGATCACTTAAGTGGCACATGGAAGAGGAATACTTTTCCGAGAGATTCAATATACTCCACGGCGGCTATGACTACTGCGTGATCCAGGAGCAGGCGCATCCCATGCCCCTTGAAAAAGACACGGTAAAATACGCCGGAAAGATAATAGAGCTTTGTATGCAGGTAGGAACCAAACCGGTTATTTTCGAAACCTGGGCGAGGAAGAAAAGACCCGCAAGCCAAGCAGCGATGAATCGCAGATATCGCGAGATATCACAGGATCAAAAAGTGCTTCTTGCTCCTGTGGGAGAGGTTTGGGAAAAGGCCAAATACGCATTAAAAGAAATACCGGATTCCGATCTTTATTATACGGACGGGGCCCATGCATCCGCAGTGGGAGATTATCTTATCGCTATGGTCCTTACAAAGACGATCACAGGTAAACTTCCGAAAGCTAAGTTCCTTAGGAGTTTCGATTTTTCTTTTCCCGATGAAAAATGGACTCATGTAAAAGAGAACAAAGAGCACGAAATAGTGCAGATTCCTGCGGAAATTGCCGGGATCATAAGAGAGTGTGTTGAAGATATTTAAAATAAAATCTTCCTCTTGACACATTCCCAACTCCATAGTAAACTACCCAAGGCTGTTACATTAAGTAACCCCGACAGTTCGTTTGCACCATCCTGTCGTTAAACAAAACCAGGGCTGTTAAGGAACATTGTATTACCATACATTCTGATAGCTCTGCGTTGTTGTGCGCAGAGCTCTTTTTATTATTTACGAAAGGCACCAAAATGAACTTATCACTTGGAATTTTAGAACTGATCGTCGTATTCTACGGCGTACTCCTTATGGACAAACTATTCGGCAAATTCGGCCTCTACACATGGATGGCACTCGCCGTTGTGTTTGCCAATATTCAGGTTTCAAAGCAGGTCGACATCGCCGGCATCTCAACAGCGCTCGGCAATGTAATGTTTGCATCGACATACCTGACAACCGACATCCTCAATGAAAAATACGGCGAAAAAGCCAGCAAAAACGCGGTTAAGATCGCAGCGGCTGCACTTATCGCCTACATTATATTTGCACTCTTTACCCAGGCATTTATCCCGAATTCCTTCGATACTGTAAATACCGGAATGAAGAGCATATTTGCGATGTCAGTAAGGATAACCACAGCATCGGGCGTAATGTTCGTATTGTCCAACTGGTTAGATGTGATCCTATATCAGAAGATCAAGCAAAAGACAGGCGGAAAGCACATGTGGTTTAGAAACAATATATCAACGATCCTTTGCAACTGCGCTGAGAACTTCGGTTTCTCCGTCCTTGCATTCATCGGCACATTCCCGCTTCTTTACTGCCTTGAGATAGCAGTGGCAGGTTCGCTCATCGAGATGCTCATAGCTCTCTGCGACACACCGTTCCTTTATCTCGCCGGCATTTTCAACCGTACGAGCGGGATCCTGCTGTCTCAAGATAATGATGACGAAAATATCTCGGAGGAAAGCGCCGCATGATCTACGATCTTGTACGTTATCAGTTTGTTGACGAAAGTATAAGCTCTATGAAAAGAGAAAACGTCCTTCTGGTATCTCTCGGCTGCTCTTGGGGCAAATGCGCCTTCTGCGACTATCAGGACGACAAGTCCTCATCGGTACTTGCCTGCGATACGGTCAACAAAAAGGTCCTTTCACAGGTAAAGGGGAGAGAAGTAGGTTCATCCATCCTCGAAGTCACTTGCTCTGCGTCATATACGGAGCTTCCGTTTACGACCATCAACTACATCAGGGAAACCTGCAAAGAAAAGGGCATAACCACGGTCATTCTCGAGGGCCATTACATCTATAGGGACACCAACCGCTTTTTTACGGACTTTTTTGAGCAGTATGGAATAAAGACAATCTTTCGCTGTGGCGTAGAGACCTTCGATGAGCACATCAGAGAGGACATTCTCCACAAGGGATTTCCTAATGTCACAGCCGAAGATATCGCAAAGTACTTTAGCTGGATAAACATAATGTTCGGAATGGAAGGACAGACCCTGTCTCAATTGGAAAAAGATGTTGCTACGGGGCTTAAGTTCTTCGATCGTATAAACATAAGTATCTATACCACAGTAAAAAACGGACCTGCACGCGACAGCAAAGCGATAGAAGCTTTTTACAACAGTGATCTTTATAAAGAACTTAAAGAGAATCCCGCCATCGACATCTATGATGAATGGGATGAAGACAATGCGCATAAGGTAGGCCATGACGAGCCATAAAAGCGCTTAAGAACTGAATATATCAGGAAAAATTATTCAAGCCGGATCTGAGGATCCGGCTTTTTGTGTTCACAGAATGTTAATAAATTTGCATTTATTTTGATTGTTTGTTACAATACCCGACATAAAAGGAAAAGAAAAATTATAACGCTTATTCAACCGCATAGGTTGAAAAAAGGAAGGAGATATGGTATGAGGAGACTTATGACTCTTTTCTCATCTGTCGCATTAAGTCTCTTAATGATGTCTTGCTCTTTTAAGCCGATAAAACAGATCGATGCTTGTACCAAGTTGGGGAACCCTGTTTACGTCGGCGAGAGATTTGCCTTTAATCCTCATGTTTGTCCGAAGAAGCTCTATGATGCTTACGGACCTGAGGAGTGGGAGACATTTTTTAAACTATGTGATGCTCTTAGGGCAGGGGAGGATACATTTGAATGCCCGAGCGAAGAAGTTTACGACTTCTGCTTTAGCGGAGGACCGCTCGATGAGTTTTTTCCGCTTGCAGGATACGCCGTTGATAGGGATGATCTAAACGGCTATTCAGACGGCGTGGGACATATCAGATATATGATCCCGAAGGATGTTTTTCAAAGGAAGGAAAAAGAGTTTGAGAAACTGGTCGTTGATATATTAAATAAGAACGTCAGAAAAGACTACACCGACTTTGAGAAGAGCTTGGCGCTTTATGAGTATATGATCAATAATTATACTTTTGATTTCAGAGAAAGTGAAAACAACACTTATGAGAAAATGGGAAATCTGCCAAGAGGAACATACGGTACCTACAGAACATTTAATGACAAAAAAGGAATGTGCTGTGACCTGAGCAGTGTATATAATTACCTGCTGCTTCAGTGCGGAGTGGATGCTGTTCAGTTTGAAGGCGGAGAAGACGGTAACAGGCATGCGTGGACTTATGTCACTATCGACGATACCGGATATTTCATCGATCCTACCTGGGCGCTTCCGGATGAGACCGCGCTTGATCTTAAGTACTTTATGATCACAGCCAAGGATCGTGAGCCCGATTTCGGAGATCTGATGGGGCCGGTAAAGTTCTGTTATGATCACAAGAATACAGATGTTGATTTTACTGCCGACGACGACAGATATGCGTCGATCCACGAGGGAAAATTTGTATCCTTGGATGTAAAGAATAATACGCTCTATTATAAAGTGGGTTCCGAAAAAAGAGAGTATCACTATGCTTCTTGAGATACAAGTCATCGGGACTTATGGAAAAAAGTAAAAAAATAAAAAGTTTTGCATTATTTTTTTATTTGTGATAATATGTTTATGAAATGTTACGCTTATTTTAAAGAAAAAGGAAGGAAAACTATTATGAAGAGAACAATCATTATGCCTTTTGCATTGTCAGCAATGCTCCTTACGGCATGTACAGGTGAACCTATGGATCAGCCCGCGGAGGCTAATGCTGAGACAAGCATTCTTACCGCAAAAGATATTATGGAGTCTGAGACTTCAACTGAGGAAAAAGAGGAAGCTAAGGAAGAGTCTACTGAGGCAGCTATCGAAGCAACTGTAGAGGCTAAAGCTTCAACTTCAGAGTCAGCGGACAGCGCTGCGGTTTCTGTTTCAATCGACGGAACATGGCAGACAGCTTCTATCGGATATATGGATGGCGATGATATGCAGCCTGATTTCTATGTTGAATTTAAGGATTCCAGCATCGATTACGGCCATATGAAGGACGGTCAGTTTACGATCGATCATTCAGATAAGATCAGCTCAGCTGAGAAGACAAGCAATGGTTATGTTATTAAGGCTGTGTCATCAAACGGTTCAGAGTATACACTTAAGACAGCCGATGGTGACGACACAGTTATGGAATATTACAGCACATGGGATGAGAGTAAGTTTGCAGACTCTTACAGTGGATCTTCTTCACTTAGTAAGAGCATGGAGTAAGGGGTGAAAAAATGAAATTAAGAACGCTTACAGCTGTTTTAGCTTGTGGAATGCTTCTTTGCGCATGTTCAGCTAATCCTGATGATCTTAACGCTGAGAGTATCGATACAGAGCAGAATGCAATTGAAGAGCAGGATACTACAGAGCAGACAACGGATACTGATGCGGAAGCAGAGGGTGAGAATATAGCCGATGAATCTACGGATTCCGGCGAAACCGGAGATGCTCTTTATGAGAGCTTTTTAAATAACCAGGCCAAGGTTCTTGTTGATACGCAGAACGATCATGGCGAATATATGAGTCTTGCAGATGCTAACGGCACTGAGTGCACTTTGGATGAACTTACCAAAGTCCTTACGGACACTTATGCCAAGCAGGCAGGTGTCGATGTTACAGCAGACAGTGTTGAGTATGGCTACTTTGACTGCGGTTCTGACGGAGTAAAAGAGCTTGCGATCAAGATCAATACTTCTATGGGACAGGAGATCGTTGCCATTAAGGAAGTTGACGGCGCGCTTAAGCTTATCTATGCCGGAGATGAATGGGATAGATCTGAGCTTGTTTTAAATTATAACGGAAGCATCATTAAGAGCGGTAACGGGGGATGGGGAGCATTCTCTACCGAAAAGAGTGTTATAGATGCTGACGGAAATTGGAATTTTGTTTATTCTGCATATGTAACAGAGTACATTGAGCCCGGAACTCCCAGAGGAGATCTGTACTTTAACGGACAGACTCATTCACTTCCTCAGGATATGAATCTTGATGACAGCTATGCTTTCATAGATTTTGATTTCAACAATACTTTGGAAGACGGTACCGATGACGTTTATTCATATTCAAAGATAATCGAGAATCCCGGTAATTCAAGCGGCTCTCGCGAGTATTACTATGGCGAGTTTAATGACGCCAATACAACTTATGATAGCAGCAATTCCCTTTATCAGTTCCTTGAAAATGAGGGAGTTAAGCCTGTTTCCGTAAGTGAAGCGGATAAGATGATCGCTGACAAAGAGAAATCTGTAGGCCTTACAGATGGAAGTAACGCCAAGGTAGTAACATGGCAGATACTTAAATAATAAAGTTGAGAACCAAAGCGGCGGAGAGAAATCTCCGTCGTTTTTTATGTGCAAAAATCTGGTTATAAAAAAGTTTCTTGAATTGAATATTTTTATATACCCAGCATTGCTGTAAAGTTGCATATAAATATTTACCCTATTATTACAAACATGAAAGGACCTGAAAATATGAGGGTTGCAGCAGTTAATGATCTATCAAGCTTTGGAAAATGCTCACTTATAGCGGATATATCCGTGTTAACTTCGATGGGCATTGAGGTCTGTCCGGTGCCTACCGCCGTTCTCACAGCGCAGACAGGCTTTCCGTCATACTACATGCACGATACCGGAGATATGGTCGGGCATTGCAAGGAAGAATGGAATAAGATGGGAGTTACGTTTGACGGAGTGCTCACAGGTTATATGCCAAGTGAACAGGTCGCAGACAGCGTTTTGGATTTCGTGATCTCTTTTGCGGGAAAAGATAACGTGTTGGTGGTCGATCCTGTTATGGGCGACGGAGGCAGATGTTACTCCAACTTTTCCGAAAAGTTTTTTACCAAGATAAAAAAGCTTGCGGCAATAGCAGACATGATCACACCTAATCTGACGGAGCTGCTACTTCTTGCAGGAGAAGATCCAAAGCGCGCAGAGTTAGGTATCATGAATGAAAAAGATGCTGAAGAGATCATAGAGATAGCCAATAAAGTTCGTTCGGCTGAAGGACAGAGCATTGTTGTCACGGGCATTCCCGGAAATGAAGGTGAGCTTTGTAATCTCGTTGTTTATCCGGGCGGAACGCAGGTGATCAAGTGTAAGTCAAACGGAAAGAGCTATTCGGGAACGGGAGATCTTTTTGCGGCATTTCTTTTGGGAAATATATTAAACGGAAAAGATATCGTTACCGCAGTATCTAAGGCGACTGAGCTGATCGGCGAAGCCATCGGTAAGACCGCATCGACCGACAGAAACTACGGCGTTGATTTTGAAAAGATATTGAAAAGTTTTTGAATAAATCGGGAGGAGAATAGATATGGCAGAGAATACAGTTAAGACAAAGACAAAACTAATGGCAGTTACGGGGCTGATGACCGCGATGACCGTGATCTTTACGGCATACATTTTCCATATACCTGTCGGTGTTAACGGTGGTTACGTTCATTTCGGAGATTCAGTGATATATCTTGCGGCAGCTCTTTTGCCCACGCCTTATGCATTTGTGGTCGGAGCGTTGGGCGGCGGGATCGCCGATCTTCTGACTGCGCCGATGTGGATGTTACCTACGATCATAATAAAGATGCTGATCGTATTGCCGTTTTCAAGTAAGGGCAGATCGCTCTTATCAAAGCGCAACATGGCAGCGCCCATAATTTCATTTTTCATTTCTGCGACGGGCTACTACATTGCGGAGATGATCCTGTTCGGAACTAAGACAGCGATCATTTCGGCGTTTTCCGGAAGCCTGGTTCAATCCGGCGGAAGCGCACTCTTTTTCTATATTGCGGCAGCCGCATTTGACGCAGCTTCAGTAAAAAGAACCGTCTTAAAATTTACAACCTGATTAGGCAAGGAGAATATACATGGCAGACATTTTATATACTTACAAAAATTCGGTTTACGCAAATATCACAAACAAGTGCAATTGCAGCTGCACGTTCTGCATACGTTCGCTCAAGGATGGGGTGGGAAGTGCTGATACGCTCTGGCATGAAAAGAATCCTTCGAAGGAGGAGATCATTGACGCGATAAGAAGCTATGATTTTACCGGTTTTGATGAACTTGTTTTCTGCGGCTACGGCGAGCCCACCTGCGAGCTTGATACGCTTATTTCCGCCGCAAGGATCGCTAAAGGAGAAAAGTTCTTAAAAACGCGTCTTAATACAAACGGCCTCGGAAATGAGGAGAACGGACATAACATAGTGCCCGAACTTGCCGAAGTTATCGACAGTGTGTCGATCAGCCTAAACGCTCCCGATGCTTCCAAGTACCAAGAAGTCACTAGGCCGCGCTACGAAAATGGATTTGATAAAATGGTCGACTTTGCGCTAAAATGCAAGGAGCAGATAAAAGACGTGAAATGGTCCATCGTAGATGTCCTTCCAAGCGAAGACATCGATAAGTGCAAAAAGCTCTCTGAAGAGACCGGAATTGAGCTGAGGATAAGGCACTATACGTGAAGCGCAGCCAAGACCTTGGGGCTTAATGGTCCTAGGGGCGGGGGAGTGGTCCATTTCAGGAAAGGATTTTAATATGGCAGATTTTGTAAACATCGATCCCGAAGAGGATGCACTTGCGTACCGCTATGACACACAGCTTCTTATGGACAGAAGAGACGAGGACCTCGACGAGGATGCAATAACAGACTATATCACAGAGCACTTTGAGGGAAACAGCCTTATCGTTGCAGGCGACGAGGATCTTATCAAGATCCACTTCCACACCAATTACCCTTGGAAGGTGCTTGAGTATTGCAACACCGTCGGTGAGATCTACGATATCGTTATAGAAGATATGATCAGACAATCCTCAGGATTGCAGGGGTGATAGTAAATAACATAAGTTTTTAAAAGAAACGTTTGTCCTTTTCGAAAAAAATATAGGAGAGCGTTTCTTTTTTTCGCAATGATATACAAAAAAACAGAAATATATTTGGCGATAATTTGTTTAGGAATTATCGCTTTTTTGGTATCTTAATTAGTGTAACGACTTGACGAACAGTTCAAGAGGGAAAGTGGTGTTTATCTAAGGAGGGTACTATATGAAAGATGGGAAAAATGTAGTAAAAAACAGAGCGGGAATGACGTATGATCAGTATCGCAATTCATTTGATGCATTAATAAACAGCGATATGCAAAATGTATATTGGAATGATGACTACATAACGGATCAGGAAAAAGAACTTGATAATTTAATGAAGTATTTTAGAGACATGCTGATTGGCGATAAGTATGTCTGTGCAGTGAGAGATGAAAAAAGGATGCCGAGGATTTTTCCGCCGATAAGACCGTTTTATGAAGTTCAGGATAAGATTACACACGATATATTGTTTGAAACCTTTAAAAATATGCCAAAAGGTGCTAACCTTCATATTCATACAAGCTCTACGCTCGGGGCTGTGGATTTTATTGAAATGCTGGAGAAGTATGATAACGGACAGGATGGATTTGTAATAGTTAACTTTAATGATGATGATATTGAAAAAAAGATATATAAGTATACGATCTTTTTTGTAACAAAATTTATCCCACCGGGATATAAGAGATTAAGTCAGCTTTCTGATGAAGGAAAGCAGGAACTAATATCATATCTTACAATTTCCGAGACCAGTGTAAGTGAAGAACAATATATATGGGATGAATTCGATAAAATATTCCAGAGAGTATATCATGTTTTGAGCGTAAGAAAAATCTATTTAGAATATTATACACGCGCCTTCAAAAAGATGATCGAGGACAACACGAGCCATGTTGAACTTAGATGTACACCGTCTGTGCTTAAGGATTCAAATGATGATGAATTCAAAGGGGGATCAGATATTACAGATATTGACGAGGCGAAATTTGAATCGGTTAAGCTTATTTATGAAGCATATCAAGCAGCTAAAACGGAATGCAAAGACTTTACCTTACGTTTGATAATAACATCAAGTAGAAAAAAGAAAAAGGATAATGATAAGTATAAGGACCCTGTAAAGGATTATAAGGATGATATAGAATGGGTACTAAAATACCGAAATCAAATATTAGCTGAGGATGAGCCTTTCATTATAGGGTATGATCTTGTGAGCGAAGAAGATCAGGGATGGAACACCGATGATGTGTCGAAAGCATTTTTTGATGATAACGGAAAATTGGTTGATGTTGATTTCTTCTTCCATGACGGTGAGAGCTGCTGGGCCGACAATAAGAATCTTTTCTCTGCTGTAACTCTCGGATCTGTAAGAGTTGGACATGGTATTAATCTTTATCATTTTCCTGTAGTTTTGGATGAGGTGATAAAAAATAATGTCGTACTAGAAGTTTGTCCTATAAGTAATCAGCTGCTTAGATACACGCAGGATTTGCGCATTCATCCTATCGCAGAGTATATGAAGAGAGGAATAAACTGCGTTATATGTAATGACGATCCGCAGATATTCAATTATAACGGATTGGCATACGATTTCTGGGAGGTTTATTATTCCCAGATGATAGGAATAGCTGCCTTAAAGAAACTGGTATTGAATTCGATCATTTATTCTAGGCTTGGGGATGACTTAAAAGATGCTCACCTGCTAAAGTTTGATAATGATTGGAACAAGTTTGTAGTCAATGAAATAAAAAGATTAAAAAGTATCGATTGAATTTAAGTTTCGCCCACCAACTTAAAAAGGCCCCCGGCGCGGGGCCTTTTTTCTGTGAAATTGGCATTTTCTGTGGGGATGTGATATCATGATTTTTAAATGTTAAGAGTAATTTCATAAAGAGAGGAAAAGAAATTGAGCAGCATTTGGGAGATATTGCACAAACCGGATACAGTCGTGTTTTTTGACGTTGACGGAACGCTCACAAGCTATAACTACGGCGAACACCACGCTCATCACGAGCTGGACGGAACACCTGAATTTCGCGATGTTAACATTTACGCCGACTGCAAGAGGTTAAAGCCCTTGTACGATTACATCAAAGGTCACGATGTTAGCAGGCTCTTTTGCATATCGCGGGAACCGCATGGGCACGAGGATTGGAAGTCCGAGATGGTGGAAAGGCTCTATGGAATTCCGAAGTCTCATTGCTTCTATGTTCTTGAGGCAAAAGATAAGCCGCAGATAGTTATGGATAAGGTAAAAGAGCTATTTCCGGAAATATCCCCGGAGTCAGTCGTTCTTATGGATGATAATGACGATACGCTCGGAATGTACATGGAAAAAACGCCGTTTTGCACGGCGCATCCGATGATCTTTATGGAACATATGTAGGGGAAACTACGTATAAATAAACTCGTAAGACAAAAGGAGAAAACGCTTATGAAAAGAAAAACTATTTTTTGTGCATTATTGATCTCTGCACTCGCGTTTACGGGATGTAGCAGCACAGCGGAAAGCAATAATTTAGATTTTGAGACTGTAGATGAGACCGGGGCAGAGCAGGAATCCGGAACAGAGCATGAGAGCGGCGCGGATACAGATGCGCAGGCTGATGAACAAACAGATGAAAGTGCAGGGGCTGAACAGTCTGAAGCGGCTGATGCTACAGACACAAATGAGACGGTTAAAGGCTCCGATGTAGATCCTACACAGGATTTTTCGGCTGATTATACAGAAGATATTAAAAAGGATGTAGAAGCAGCTGTAGCGGGAACCAAATCTATTCAGGAAGAGATCGATGCGGTTTCAAAGGTTGCGGAAAAGTATCAGCAGTATGCATCCAAAGCTACGGGCCAGGCTGACATGAATCAGGCATCTCAATGGCCGCTTGAGGTATGGGATCTTGAGTTGAACAGTCTTTGGGACAGGATCAGTAACAGTGCTGATGCTAAAACTAAAGAAGATCTACTTGCAAAGCAGAGAATGTGGAATTCAAATAAAGAAAATATGATCGTTGCTGAAATTGGACCCAGAGAGGAAAGCGGAACAATATATCCTCTTCTTTACAATAACTGTATGGATGGTCTTACTTACAACAGATGTATGATCCTTGCAAACGAGCTTGCTAAGATCAAGGGCGAGAGTTTTAAGATGCCCGAGAGAGGCATTTATAACACATACGTTGACGATCAGGGAACAAGCGAGATATACAGCCAGCTTGTGCTCACCCAGGGAATGGAAGGCGATAACGTTGCTAAGCTCGATCTTTACAGAGCTGCAGCATTAGAAGGCTCTTTTACCGAAAAGGGCAACGGAGTGCTTGAGTTTACTGACGATGCCGGAGATGTTAACGGAACGATCAAGTTGGACGGATGGAATGGAGCAACTTTTGAAGTAACAAAATGCGATTCCGGCGTAGTTTCAGTCGGAGAAAAGTTTGAGTTCAACTTTGCTTTTTGATGATTTTTGGCACTGAAAATAGGCAAAATGATAAGTTTTTTAACAAAAATTAAATAAAATTTTTTCGACGCAAAGCCGCATGTTTTCTGGATTTACAGAGATATGCGGCTTTATTTTTATGATAAAATTTAAAATTTTTTTAAAAAACTACTAGACATATTAAAACTAATGTGATACTATTGTTACAGATGAAGTAAGAAACGCTTATAAAAGGAACGCTTATAAAAGGAAAGAGTAGTAATGAAAAGGGAAATTGGTAAATTAAAAAGAAATCTGATAACGATCACATTACTAGCTGCGATGTTTGCAGCCACAGGATGTAGCGAACAGGAAATAGATGAGTTTGAGGCGGCTCTTGAGGCATCAAACGACATGGTCCTTGAAGAGAAGACCAATGAAGAGGCAATTACCGATGATTCTTCAGAAGCAACAGAAGAATCCTCCGAATCAAATGAGGAAGCTGCCGCGAAAGCTTCTTCATCTGAGAATATATTATCAAGTGAGGCTGCTACAGACGCTTCCTCCACTGCGCCTGTAGCAAACAAGCCAAGCGATGCAGCAGCACCTACACAGGTTAAAGCTCCTGCAGAGACAAAGGAACAGGCACCGGTACAGGATCAGGCACCTGCTAAGGAGCAGACACAGGCAGGAGACACACAGTCTAAGGGAGGAGCCGGATTTGGTGTCAAGACCAAGTTCGTGACAAAGGACGATGTAAAAGGAGCAGAGATAGTACATTACGAGAGTCCTGTCTTCGAAGCCGATAACGGTGAGTATAAAGCAGTTGTCGATAAGCTCAATTCTTTATATGAAGGATACGAGACGCAGGATATAGGTAAGAACACAGGGGAAACTGCTTTTAAGCAGGTGTTGGATACCGTTTCAATAAATGAGACTGACAAGTATGTATTTATCAGTGTTTTGAGAGTTCAGGAAGTCGGTGGACCTCACCCCAATGTTTATAATGAGTCTTATACAATAAGTAAAGAGACAAAAGATTTTGCTAAGCTTTCAGATGTACAGGGTCTTACAGATAAACAGATCCAGGATGCAGCCGATCAGGTATATTCCGATCACAATGACAAGGATTACTTCGTGATCACGGAAGAAGTTAAGAAGGCCATCAAGAGTGACCAGGTACATTGGAAATATGACGGAAATAATCTTGTATTATGGTTTGATTACAACCAGTTTACAGGAGGACAGCCCGGAGACGGCGAATACGCCGCTACAATAGCCCTATAAAAACACGACGTGCAATTTACGCCTGTTGTTTTTTATAGATAATATACCCCCCACCTCATAATGACCCACGGGAATATGTAAAACATACCCCGTGGGTTTTCCCTGTCCGGAATTAATGGACGGAGGATCCTCAAAAATACGGCGATTCAGACCATGGTTCTATTAGCGATATAAGCCTTATTTTGCCCATGGCTATGGCGAACATACCCTAGTCCGCGGAAAGAATTACAGCGCGGCATTCGGGCGGATATGCAGAATAATAAAGGCTGATGGCAAAACCATCGCACATTAAAACCCCGGAGGCTTTGGCGTCGCCTCCGGGGTTTCTTTATTACTATATTTCTATGTGAAGGATGGTATTTTTTTATATGGTACTTTTTATCTGGTCAAAGAATCTGTTCCAAACAATTCCTGATATGTGAATTGGTACTCAAGCTTTGAAAAATCGTTGTCACCGGTAAGATCAAACACTGATGAATATAAAAGTACTTGGTTATCCAAGAATTCAATATGATAAGTAGGATCACCTTCGAAGACCATATTGGCCATCTTTACAGCATTTTCATCACCTTTGTATTCGTTCTTTACGATATTGACGAAATCTTCCTTGGTTCCCTTGAAGAAATCTTTGAAATCAAGCTTGTCGCCTTCCTCAAGGTCATATACTTCCTGACGGTCATGAGAGAACATTGCGCCACCGCCGATAGCAGAGCTTTCTACGTAATTAACAGTCATGAATCTGTTATTGATCACGTTTATATCTTTTACTGTGTTTTCATTACCGAAAAATCCGCCGACATCGGAAGGGTGCTGTCCGCACTGTGTATAGCTCTCAGGAATAGTATTTTCATACTGCTTGTCCAACTTGGGCTGCATAAGTAATATGTTGATAGCTTCAGCGCCACGTGCGAAATCATCATCTAAGAATACAACCTCCTGAGTATCTGTAAAGAAGGTGTTTCCACACTTCTTGCATGTTGCCTCGTAGGTATGTTTCATGCACTGTGCGAACTTAAGATCTCTGACTTCCTCTAATTCAGTAACCTCGAAGTCGGGATTGTTCATAATATCCTGTAAGGTTATCCAATCATATTCAGATACAGGTACAGCGGCCTCACCCTCACCGGGAAGAAGAACCTTATCGGCTGGAGTATCTTCAGGTATACCGGCTGTGCTGACATCCTGTACGTCTGTAGAGCTTTCTGTCTGAGCACCAGATGTTTTTTCAGCTGAGCTTTCGGGCTGTGGAGCTCCGGTCTGTTCTGTTTCTAATGTGTCTTCTGCGCAAGCAACCAGTCCCATTGAAAGAACAGCTGCCGCCATGATTGTTGCAATAATCCCCGTATTAATTCTTTTTTTCATTTTCTCTCTCCAATCGTGATATTAACAACTTGTTTTAGAGATTGTAACATTATATGAAATAAATTGCAACACTTTTTTATAAAAGGGATAGAGCGGCGTGAAAACAGCTATTTCATGAGGTTTGTTGACAATGGTACATATCGAATGTACTATTGAAATAAGGGTATAAAAAGAATATGTGTCAAAACTAAAGAGATAATTGTTACGAGAAGTGAGGGGATATTATGTCGCTGGTTAACCATCTCAAAGAACTTGAACGTGCGATCTACAACTGTTATTTTGCGGGGGAAGATTCACCGCCTGAGCCTATTTTTAATGTGCTTGCAAACGGAGTCAGAAACGGTATGGATTTTCTGGTCCCTATAGATGCTTCCGACGAACTGCTTAAGATGTTAAACGGAGAAGGAGATAAGGGCAAAGGCGAAAAGGCCGGGACTGATGAGAATATCCAGATCAAATTCAGGCACCTTGTTGTCAACGATGACGGTGAGTATTTCATTCCTCTTTTTACCGGTAAGGAAGAGATAGATAAGGGTCAGCCCACAGTTTCCATAAGTCAGCCTGTGAAGACTCTTTTTGAAGCGATCGATAACTGGCCTAAGTGCATTGGATATATGATCAATCCTTGGGATAAAAAGATCGTTATTAATAAGGATATGATCCATATGCTCCTTGAATATGACAGGAGTGCGTTTATTACTATTGTGCGAGGCGGAGTTCTCGATGTACATGTCGGAGCTATCGTTAATGCCGCAAACAATACGCTTTTGGGAGGTGGCGGAGTTGACGGTGCCATTCATAAGGCAGCGGGCCCCGATCTCCTTAAGGAATGCAAGACGCTTGGAGGATGCGATACGGGCGAAGCCAAGGTTACTAAGGCTTACGATATTTCTTTTGCCGATGCTATCATACATACCGTCGGCCCTGTGTACAGCGGATCCGAGGAGGATGCTAAGCTTCTTGCTTCTTGCTATACGAGCAGTCTTGAGAAAGCGCTTGAAGGTGGATTTAATTCGGTTGCTTTTCCCTGTATATCAACAGGAGTGTACGGCTATCCGCTTGATGAAGCCGCAGATGTCGCTCTTACCGCGATAACAGAGTGGCTCGTTGCGCATGAAGGAATACTTATGAATGTCTACATCTGCTGCTATAGGGATGAAGAGCTTGATTCATACACAAATATTTTACTTTCATAATGTACTAATATATAGTATGATAATTTTACTGTACAATTAGATTTTACGGGGAGTAGTGCGAAGGATCGCACCGCTCCCTTTTAGTCGCATGAGCAGAACACTTGGTTAGCGGCCATGAAGAGTTTTATTTGGTAGGAGGATCGGCGAGTTGGACCTTAGCAGACAAAAGAAAGCGCCTGTCTACGAGGCTATAGAGAGATTTCGTAAGCAGAGGGTTGTTCCCTTTGACGTTCCGGGACACAAGAGGGGAAGAGGTAATCCCGAGCTTGTGAGTTTCCTGGGAGATAGATGCGTCAGTGTTGACGTTAATTCAATGAAACCGCTTGATAATCTTTGTCATCCTGTATCTGTCATCAAGGATGCGGAGGAACTCATGGCTGACGCCTTCGGTGCAGCGCATGCGTTTATGATGGTAAACGGAACAACGAGTGCGGTTCAGGCGATGGTTCTTTCTACTGTAAAAAAAGGTGAGAAGATCATCATGCCGAGAAACGTGCACAAGAGTGCGATCAACGCCCTTATTCTGTGCGGCGCGGTTCCGGTATATATCGATCCCAAGGTTGATACTAAGCTCGGAATCCCGCTTGGAATGGAGATCGCGGACGTTAAGAAGGCGGTAAAAGATAATCCGGATGCGAAAGCTATCCTTATTAATAATCCTTCTTATTATGGTATCTGTTCGGATTTAAAAGCGATAGTAGAGCTTGCACATCAAAATGGCATGAAAGCGCTTGTTGACGAGGCTCACGGAACGCATCTGTATTTCGGACCGGGCCTTCCTCTTAATGCTATGGCTGCGGGTGCGGATATGGCGGCTATCAGTATGCACAAGTCGGGCGGAAGTCTTACGCAGAGCTCGGTTCTTTTGTGCGGAGAGGGCGCTAATGTCGGATATATCAGCAGAGTTGTGAATCTTACTCAGACTACGAGTGCGAGCTATCTTTTGCTCGGAAGTCTTGATATTTCCAGAAGAAACCTCGCGCTTAACGGAGCGGAGAGTTTTGCCAAGGTTACCAAGATGGCGCAGTATGCGAGAGTTGAGATCAACGATATCGGCGGCTACTACGCTTACGGCAATGAGCTTATAAACGGCGGAAGCATCTTTGATTTCGATGAGACCAAGCTTGTTGTTAATACGAGAAGCATCGGCCTTACCGGTATCGAGGTCTATGATCTTTTGAGAGACGAATATGACATTCAGATGGAGTTTGGCGATCTGTCTAATGTTATGGCATATATTTCGATCGGCGACAGACTGCAGGATATCGAGAGACTTGCGGGAGCGCTTGCCGATATCAGGAGACTTTATTCAAAGCCTGAGCAGAGCTTTTTCTCTGCAGAGTACGTGACACCTATCGTCAAGGCGACACCGCAGGAAGCTTTTTATGCGGAAAAAGAGCCTGTGTCTATCGAGAATTCTGTTGGCAGGATCAGTGCGGAATCGGTTATGTGTTATCCGCCGGGAATACCGATCCTTTCACCGGGAGAAGTCATCACGGAGGAAATACTTGACTACATCACGACTGCAAGGGAGAAGGGTTGTTCCATGCAGGGACCTGAAAGTGAAGATATTTCCGAGCTTTTTGTGCTTAAGTGATTTGTATATCATATAATATATAGTAGATAACAGAGACGCTTTGTATATGCGTTTATAGGAGATCGATAATGGCAGAGATGGATTATTGGTTTAGCGATATGCATACCGGAAACGTTAAGATCAGCATAAGGATCAGCAAACAGCTCTTTTCCGGTAGCAGTGAATTTCAGAGAATAGACGTTTTTGACTCACCTGAGTTTGGAAAGTTCCTTACTTCGGACGGTAATATCATCTTTTCCGAGAAGGACGAGTTCACTTACGATGAGATGATCGTTCATGTGCCTATGGCGGTTCATCCCAAGGTTCAGAGAGTCCTTGTTCTTGGTGGCGGCGACGGCGGTGTTGCCAGAGAGCTCACTCACTACGAGGAGATCAAGGTTATCGACGTTGTTGAGCCTGACAATATGTTTGTGGATGTCTGCAAGCAGTATTTCCCGGACAACGCGGTCGGACTTGAGGATGACAGAGTTCATATTTATTATCAGGACGGACTTAAGTATCTTCGTAAGTGCGAGGATATGTATGATCTTATAATCAACGATGCGACCGAGCCCCTTGGCCATGAGGCAGGTCTTTTTACCAAGGAGTTCTACGGAAGCTGCTACAAGGCGCTTCACGACGACGGCATCATGGTGTATCAGCACGGCAGCCCGTTCTATGATGAGGATGAGGAGAGCTGCAGAGCGATGCACAGGAAGGCGTTCAGAGTATTCCCCGTAAACAGGGTTTATCAGGCGCATATTCCCACATGTCCTGCGGGTTATTGGCTCTTTGGATTTGCCAGCAAGAAGTACCATCCGCTCAAGGATTTCAATCCGGACAGATGGGATGAGAGAGGAATCAAGACGTGGTACTACACCACGCATTTGCATAAGGGAGCGTTCATGCTGCCCAAGTACGTAGAAGACTTATTACAGGAAGAGGAGGACATGTCCAGATGAGCAGATTACTTGTTATTGGTTGCGGCGGAGTCGCACAGGTTGCAATACAGAAGTGCTGTCAGAACAGCAAGACATTTACGGAGCTTTGCATCGCAAGCCGTACGGTTTCAAAGTGTGATGCTTTAAAAGAGAAGATCGAAAAGAGCGGAAGCAGTGTGAAGATCACAACGAAGGCCGTTAATGCCGATGACGTGAATGAGCTCATCGCTCTTATCAAAGAATACAAGCCTGATGCGGTTCTTAACGTAGCACTTCCTTATCAGGATCTTGTTATCATGGACGCATGCCTTGCCTGCAAGGTTGATTACATCGACACAGCCAACTACGAGCCTGAGGATACCGATGATCCGAAGTGGCGTGAGATCTACGAGAAGCGATGCAAGGAGAAGGGCTTTACAGCTTACTTTGATTACAGCTGGCAGTGGGCTTACATGGATAAGTTCAAGGAGGCAGGTATCACAGGCCTTCTCGGAACAGGCTTTGATCCCGGCGTAACAAGCGTATTTACAGCTTATGCCAAGAAACACTATTTTGATGAGATCCATACTATTGATATTCTGGATTGCAACGGCGGTGACCACGGTTACGCTTTTGCGACCAACTTTAATCCCGAGATCAACCTCCGCGAAGTAAGCGCGAACGGAAGCTACTGGGAGGACGGACACTGGGTTGAGACTAAGCCCATGGAGATCAAGAGGGTTTACAACTTCCCCGAGGTAGGAGATAAGGATATGTACCTTCTCCATCACGAGGAGATCGAGGCACTTGGAAGAAATTTCCCTGAGGTAAAAAGAATCCGCTTCTTTATGACATTTGGTCAGAGCTATCTTGATCATATGCGTTGCCTTGAGGATGTTGGAATGCTTTCGACAAGTCCTATCAATTTCGAGGGAAAAGAGATCGTGCCTATCCAGTTCTTAAAGGCACTTCTTCCCGATCCCGCAAGCCTTGGCCCCAGAACGGTAGGAAAGACCAATATCGGTTGTATCTTTACGGGAATCAAGGATGGCAAAGAAAAGACAGTTTACATCTACAATGTATGCGATCATCAGGAATGCTACAAGGAGCTCGGAAGCCAGGCTATCAGCTACACAACAGGTGTGCCTGCTATGATCGGAACAGCTCTTGTTGTTAACGGACAGTGGAAGAAGCCCGGGGTATACACAACCGACGAGTTTGATCCCGATCCGTACATGGAGATGCTTAATGAGTACGGTCTTCCTTGGGTTGTTGATGAGAATCCTGTTCTTGTGCCTTGACAGACGTAAGAAGAAAACATGGATGCGCATCGGCGCTATGAGGGCTTAAGATGAAGATTTCGGAGATCACAACTCCAGCTTATGTAATAGATGAAAAGAAATTAAAAGAAAACCTTGAGATATTAAGCTATGTGCAGAAAGAGTCGGGAGCCAAGATACTTCTTGCTCAGAAGGCTTTTTCCGCATATAAGACTTATCCTATGATAGGTGAGTATTTGTCCGGAGCTACGGCTTCGGGTTTATATGAAGCAAGGCTTGCCAAGGAAGAGATGGTTGAGCCTCTTAAAGGCAAGCGCAAGATCGAGAACCATGTCTTTGAGCCTGCTTTTAATGATGATGAGATAAAAGAGCTGTGTGAGATCTGCGACCACGTGGTCTTTAATTCACTTGGCCAGCTTGAAAGACACAGAGAGATCTGGGAAAAAAATGTAAAGAACGGACGTCTTTTTGTTGGACTTCGCATAAATCCTGAGTACAGCACACAGGAAGGACATGAGATCTATGATCCTTGTGCTCCGGGTTCAAGACTCGGCATAAGAAACGCAGACCTTGGAGATAAGCTTCCAAAGGGTGTTTCCGGACTTCATTTCCATACATTGTGCGAACAGGGATTTGAACCGCTTGAAAAGACGTTTCTTGAAGTCGAGAGCTCTTTTAAACGATTCTTCCCAACCCGCAAGGGCGAAGAGGGCAAGATCAAGTGGATCAATCTTGGCGGCGGACATCACATAACCAAGGATGATTACGACAGAGAAGGGCTGATAAGGCTTGTTAAGAGGATAAAAGATACTTACGGTATAGAGGTGTATATTGAACCCGGCGAAGCGATCGCGCTTGACGCGGGGCTTTTGGTAACGACCGTGATGGATATTGTGAAGACGGAAAAATACCCCGTGCTCATTCTTGATACGTCGGCGGCTTGTCATATGCCTGACGTTCTTGAAATGCCGTACAGACCGCCTCTTCGCGACAGCGGTGAAGCGGGTGAGCTTGCTCATACCTACAGACTTTCATCAAGAACCTGCCTTGCCGGCGATATAATCGGCGATTACAGTTTTGATAAAGAAATTGAGATCGGTGATAGGCTATACTTTGAAGATATGGCTATTTACAGCATGGTAAAGAACAATACCTTCAACGGAATGTCTCTTCCCGATATCGATATCATGCATGAGTCGGGCGATGTCGAGGTGATAAAGCGCTTTGGCTACGACGACTTTAAGATGAGATTATAATAGGAACATATATGAAGATGTTAAATATGACACCTGACAAAGACGGTTTCTTTATGCCCGCGGAGTTTGCGGAGCATGAAGGAACCCTTATGATATATCCGACTCGTCCCGGAAGCTGGGGAAAAGACAGGAGCGGAGCGCTTTTTTCTTTTGGCAAGATCTATACGGAGATCATGAAGAGGGAGAAGCTGTATCTTGCGGTTTCATCGGAATATTACGATGAAGCTTGTGAGTTTTTGAAAGCTCTTTTTCCTAAGACCGGTCTTTCTGCAGATGAGTTTGAGAAAAGAAAAGAAGTGATCGCGATAGACTCGGACGATGCCTGGGCAAGAGATGTCGGACCAACGTTTGTTGTTGATGATTCCGGTGATGTAAGAGGCATCAACTGGAGTTTTAATGCGTGGGGCGGAGAAGTAGACGGACTTTATGCCACATGGGATAAGGATGATGCTCTTGCGGTTAAGTTCATGGAGCATGCGGGCTATGACTATTATGACGCAGAGCCTTTTGTGCTTGAAGGCGGATCGATACATTCCGACGGCGAAGGCACTGTGATGGTGACGGAGAGTTGTCTTTTGAGCGAAGGAAGGAATCCGTCTCTAACCAAGGAAGAGATAGAAGAGAAGCTTAAGGTTTATCTCGGAGCGGAAAAGATATTGTGGCTTCCGAGGGGCATTTACAATGATGAGACCAATGAGCACGTGGACAACGTGTGTGCGTTTGTGGCTCCGGGTGAAGTTGTTCTTGCGTGGACTGATGACAAGAACGATCCGCAATACGATCTTTCTTTTGCTTCCTATGAATATCTTAAAGGGCAGAAGGATGCGAAGGGCAGAGATATTGTGATCCGCAAGCTTCCAATCCCTGAGCATACGATCTGTATCACAGAAAAG
The DNA here is from genome assembly GCA_017535785.1 of Butyrivibrio sp. Lineage (GTDB taxonomy): Bacteria > Bacillota > Clostridia > Lachnospirales > Lachnospiraceae > Butyrivibrio. The sequence continues at coordinate 45,472 of JAFXTN010000032.1, forward strand.
GATCTTGCTAACTACGAATTTGAAGAGGGCGAGGATTTCCGCGAGGTTGGGGAGAGACTTGCTGCCAGCTACGTTAATTTCTACTATATAAATGGAGCTGCACTTGTTCCGATGTTCGGCGGTGAGAATGAGAGTAGCGATAAGAGGGCACTTGAGGTGTTAAAAGAGCTGTGCCCGGGCAGAGAGGTTATTGGGATCCCCGCGCGTGATATTTTGCTCGGCGGCGGAAACATTCACTGCATTACACAGCAGATACCATATCGAAAAAAGCATTGATAGACTTTGCATATAAAGGAGAAGGGTGATGGCACTTACAAAAGTTGCATGTATTCAATACGCCTGCGGAGTGGCTTGTTCGTCAGACAAGGAGCAGGTGGACTACAACATAAAAAAAGCCGGCGAGCTTGCCAAGAAAGCGGCAGACAACGGCGCTAAGATAATTCTTTTGTCAGAGCTTTTTGAAAGAAAGTATTTCTGCCAGGAGAGAAGATATGACTACTATGAGCTTGCGGTTCCGATCCTTGAGAACCCTGCTGTTATCTATTTCAGCGAGTTCTGCAAAGAGAATAAAGTGGTCATGCCTATAAGTGTTTTTGAAAAGGACGAGAATGTCTTTTACAATTCGGTTGCGATGATAGACGCTGACGGCAAGATAGTCGGAGTGTACAGGAAGACTCATATTCCGGATGATCACTATTATCAGGAGAAATTTTATTTTACTCCCGGAAATACGGGCTTTAAAGTGTTTAAGACGGCTGCCGGAAATATCGGTGTCGGAATCTGTTGGGATCAGTGGTTCCCTGAGACGGCAAGGTGTCTTGCACTTGGCGGTGCTGACATTATTTTGTATCCTACAGCGATCGGTTCAGAGCCTATTCTCGACGTTGACAGCTCAGGGCATTGGATGAGAACAATGCAGGGGCATTCCGCTGCGAATATCATTCCTGTTGCCGCTGCTAACAGGATCGGCAAGGAAGACGTAGAGCCAAGCGAAGAGAACGGCGGACAGAAATCTTCATTATGTTTTTACGGAAGCAGCTTTCTTACAGATGAGACCGGCGATATAATCGCAAAGGCTAGTCGCGACAAGGAAGAGATCATCTATGCTGAATATGATTTTGAAGAGATCGGCAAGATGAGATCTTCGTGGGGACTCTTTAGAGACAGAAGACCTTCATGCTATAAAGATATTGTGAAGTAAAATAAGTAAAAAGTAGAGCACAACACCTTTTGGACCGTATCAAAAGGGTTGTGCTCTTTTATGCTATATATTTATGTATCTACGCAATATTTTTATGTGTGAGTTTCCGCTTAAGCGGCGAGATATTAGTTACAATGAAATTACTTTGTTTTATGCTGCGGGTTCTTCCTCAGCATCTACGTTCTGTTCAGCATCATCCTGATCAGCGTTGTCTTCCTCAGAAGACTGCTCTGATGCCTCAGCGCTATCCTGTGTACTTGCATCGTCTGAAGTCTGCTCATCAATCTGAGTGCTGTTCTCATCACTTGCTTCGTTTGTGAGCTGATCATTTTCTTCGGTTGTACTTGCCTCAACAGAAGCATCTTCTACAGCCTCAAAATCTTCTTCAAACTCGAAATCTTCCTCGTCGTACTCAAATGCGCGTTTGTTAAATCTGTTATTGTTCTTGTTGTTACCGCCTCTTCCGGACTTATCTCTGCCGTGCTTATCTCTGCCGTGCTTATCTTTGCCGTACTTATCTTTGTCTGACTTACCGGATTTACCGGACTTATCGGAAGACTTATCCTTTGAAGAACCGCTGTTTCCGTTATAGTCATAATCGAAAAGTGTATCAGCATCTTTGCCTGTGATCTCTTCGAGTTTTTCGATCACATCTGAGGCACCGTATTTGGTAAGATTTTCTACGCGCTCTTCAGAAGTGGTTCCGAACGTGGTCTCATAACCTTGATCTGAAACAAGGTATCTATCCATTGTTTTGGAGTCATTATCTATTACCGTAATACCCATATAGTTGCCCCAGATCTGTCCGGACATAATGGGCTCGCCTTTTGAGCCGGCGATCATTGCGGTATGTGAGTGAGCGTCAAGCATAAGATCGATGCCATCTACTTGATCATATACATCAACGCTTCTGTTTCCATATTTAATATTTCCCTTTTTATCTTTACTTGTACCGAGTACATATTGATCCTTTTCGCTTGGAGCCTTACCCTTTTCCATGCCAAGGTGAGAGAGGCAGATGACAAGATCCGAACCTTTTCCTTTTAATTCTTTTACTTGATTTTCGGCACATTCAAATAAAGCATTATCGATATCTACGCTATTTTTTGGGTTTTCTTTATCTTTTTTTTCATTCCATTTATCTACAGCATCTTTGATCTCTTTGGTGTCTAAACCAAATAATCCAATTTTAACAGGACTATTCTCAAATGTGGCAACGTCATTAGCTGAAAAATTTAAATCAATGGATGTGTGTATATTGGCATCAAGAATCTTGAAGCTTGCATCTTTTATTAATGAATTTAACGAAGTGGGGTTGCTATTGATCTCATGATTTCCGAGACAAGCGTAATCATATCCGGCTAGGTTCATTAGCTCTACAGATCTTTTAGAGTTACCACTTAGATGGCCTTCCTGCTTGTACTTAGCCACTTTCAGATCATCCTTACTACTTTTGTCTGCACTGAAATCACCTGAATCAACGAGAAGAACTCCGGCTGCGTGTAATTCATCTTTAAAATAGTTCTTTAAAGCTGCAAAGTAAGCAAACTGAAGTATTGCACCATGTGTATCGTTGGTTGAAAGTATGACTACCTTATCGGATAGATCATTGTGATAGTGTTCTGCAATTGTCTGAATAGTGGTCGAATTATCGGGCTTTTTGACTTCATAGTTACCAATATCCTCCGCAAATGCAGAAATAGCACTGCCGCAGAAGAGGGTTCCTGCCATTACTAATGACAGTAAACTTTTAAAAGCAAATTTTCTTTTCATTGTAATTCACCTCCTATGTGTTGTGGGTTTACGAGTTACTGTATATGTCAGATAGTTAAGGTTATACCTTCATCAACCGCCGAAACCTTGTCTGAAGCCACGGTGGTGATGACGCTCACGGTGATGTCTACCGGTTTTGCCTGTGTTTTCGTCTTCGGACTGCTCAGATGTAGCTTCGTCTGAAGAAATTTCTTCTGAAGATGCTTCAGCGTTCATAGCATCTTCGGAAGGGTCGCTGTTTGCAGCGTCTTCATTCTCAATACTTGAGCTGCTTGCTGCCTCAGCTGCTTCGATTTCATTCTCGGGAAGACTTGCCTCGATAGAAGCGGAGTCTTCAGCTGCTGAGATTTCATCACGCTTTGAATCCTTTGATGATTTATTTGATGAATTTCTTGCTTCTTCGATTCTTGAATATGCATCTTTGTCGATTGGCATATAATATTCCGAATAATCCTTTTCGGGATCGTAGTTCTCTATTTCTTTTCTGGCTTCGGATGCAGAAATCTTTTCGCCATCATCAATATCTTTTAAAGTGTCAAGGACATAACCGATGTAACCTGAAATCTTCTTATCTTCGCCGATCTTGTCATAATACTTTTCCGGAATAAGGAATCTGTCTTCGATTGCTTGTTTGCCTTCCTTCTCTCCGATCACAACTACACCGATGTTCTGGAACTGTATTCCGTTGGACTGAATATTAAAGTCCGGGAAATCTTCACATCCTGTAAAGGTGGTGTGTGAATGGGCATCAAGCAAAAGATCGATTCCTGTAACGTCAAAAAATAAATCTACACTTCTGATACCGTTTTTATAAATTAACTCATATTTATTTAGCTCTTCATCCGGCCTATCGGGCTTGAGAGCTTCTTTTTTCGTTACTTTCTTGGGATCTTTTGCCGCGCGGCTACCGGGCTCGTTATCTACACCCAAATGAGTGAGACCGATTACAACATCAACTTTTTTGTCGTTTCTTAATGTATTAACCTGCTTCTGGGCCTCACTGTGAAGATCTTCGGCATTATGGGAATAGTCAAAATCGAGATCATCATACCAATTGTTGTTCTCAAGTGAATCTAATCCAAAAAAGCCTATTTTTTCATTTTTATCTAAAACTATATTGGGCTCGATTTTATCTTTGTAGGTATTTTTTGTTACATTAGAATCGACAATCTTGAAATTAGCTTCTTTGATGATGTCGTCGATGCTGGTTTTCTTTTTTTCGAATTCATGGTTACCCAAACATATGAGGTCATAGCCTACCGCGTTCATTATTTTTACGGGGGCTATACCTTCGGTTTTTGTAGAGGGTGTACCGAGCATTTTGGTTTTTAATGCATAGCCACCTTCAACTTCTTTATCAGTGCTGAAATCTCCGGAATCTACAATGATGACGTTGGCGTCTCTGTCTTCGAGGTTATTTCTCAGCTGTGAGACATAAGTGAATTCCAAAAGGGCTCCGTGGATGTCATTTGTGGAAATAATGACTGTTTTTCCTGCAAGTGACTTTTGGTCTAACGATGCGGGTAATCCATTTGAATACTCTGTGCATATCTTGTCTTTGCTGATTTTAAAATATACCTTTTCTAGTCCCGCAGCGTGAGCAGTAGTAGTGCCCACTGCTGAACAGAGCATGCTCATTGCCATTGCGGCTGCCAGCATACTTTTAATTATGATTTTTTTTCTCAAAATACTTTCCCTCCTTATGGTGTGTATTTTTTTCTTTTGGTGATTCAGGATAGATGAAATCTAGATATGAGAAACTGTGTTTAGTTTGGAAATTGTTTTAGATTTATGTTTTAGATATTTTTTGAATATGATTTTTAAATCTATTTAGATCTTTTTGTGCAGCTTGTTGCTCACATCTATATTTAAAGAATTCGCTTTGACGCGAATATCGAACTTTCGCGGAGCCGAAGCTCCGATGTTAATAAATACTCTATCCTTTTATAAGCGTTTTGTGTTTTGGGGAACACTCGTACACCGTAGCAAAATTATAAAAACATGTCAAACAAAGGTTACGAAAATTATTTGCAATAAAATTCTGAAAGCCAGTAAATAACTGGGCTCAATAATAAATGTGATTTTTCTTTGAACAAAATTGTGGATAACTCTGTGGAAACTGTTAATAAATTATGAGTTTCCCTCGAAAAAATAAAAATAATTAAAAAAGATGTAGCTTTTTATAAAATTAATGGTAATATATATGTGTAATATTAACTCGCTGAGTATTAAGACTTGAGAGGGGAATACAAGGCAGAATAACAAATACCGCGAAGGAGAGCGTATGAGAAGGAAAGAATTTATTTCAAAAAAATTAGCAGTAGTTTTAATGGCTGCAACTATGTTGGTTGTCCCAATTATGGGAGCTATGGTAACGAAGGTCGATGTACATGCTGAGCAGCATGACTACACAATTACTACGGATTCATTAAAGACACCTGTTGAGGATAATAATAATCTTCAAGAATATGTTGACGAGGTACAAAAAGACACTATCATGGATGCCAATAATGGTGTGATCCTCCAAAATAATGGAACAATAGTACACAACAGTGAAGAGGCCGGAGTATATGAAAATGATGGCGCTATCAGATATAACGACGGTACAGTTCCCTATAATGACTACGAAATAAATAATAATTCGGAAACAGGATACATTATAAATAATTCAGAAAACGGTATTATATTTAAAAATGATGGCAGAGTAGATAATAATAATAGATCTGTATATAACGGTAATGGCGGATATGTTGATAATAACTGGAATGAAGGAGTAGTACTTGGTTCACCCGGAAATTTCAGTGATAAAGAAGGTAGTGAAGGTCCTTACCTGGGTACGATCAGAGTCAATAATGGACGTATTATAAACGGATCCGGTGAAAATGATGTGTTGACTGTTAATTATTTTATGCAAGGAGATATAGATACCGGCCTGGAGGGTTATAACCCTGATAGGAGTAGAGGTGGTGTCAGTGTATATGAATTCCTTGAAAACTTCCAGGATAGAAAAGGTAAAGTGCATATCATCAATAACTATGATGAAAAAGAGTTCAAGGAGAATGATCTTATCCTTGTAGATAATCAGTATCATGGAGTGTTCCTTGCGGATACAGATAACGCGACCACTGAATATAATAACTTTAGTGATCTGAAGGATTTTGAACACTATGTGCTGACTGCTCAGAATAAGGCTGATATTCCGATAAACGGAAGTATTACGATCAGACCTAATTCCGGTTATAAGATCACAGATAACGGACAGTTAAGCGGAGAAGTAGATAAGCTTACATATAATCTTAATAAAAATAATGATGGTTCATATACTGTAAGTTTTGCTTCAGTTAAAGGTGATGTTTTCCTTACTGCAGATATGCTCAACCTTATCGTTTCGCAGCTTACCGCTGAAGAGGCTGCAAGTATTCAACAGATTGTAGTTGATGGAAAGGAAGTAAAGGTTGAAGATATCAAGGATAGTGATGTTATCGTTATTAAAGGAAGCAGCGATAACTCAGGAACTCCCGCTGAGGCATCTGCACCTGCTGGTTACAACCTTACAGATGCTGCGATCAAGAACATCACAGATCAGGTTCAGAAGCAGGTTGCTGCAAACGGAAATGATATCGCAGCACTTGAGGTTATCGATATTTACTTTGGTGATAAGATCGACATGACACCCGGCGCTATCAAGTACCTTTGCGAGAAGGTGCCTGTAGCTAAGAGATGCCACTTCGATTACCAGGATCAGGAGCATGTATTGTTCATTCCTGCGTTTGACCTTAATGCACCCGCGTATGCAGAGGGTCTTGAAGTATTGGATAAAGAGCCTGCTCATACAGCAGGATTCCTTAGAATCAAGGATATCTTCGTAAAGCTTGGCTTTGCTGCTAAGGTAGTAGAAGAAGAGCAGGAAGCTGCTGAATAATTTTTTTAAATAGATATAAAAAGGAGAAATACTGGGGAATCCCGGTATTTCTCCCTTTTTTTATAGCAAAAAACAATATATGTGTGAAAGGAGAGTTATATGAGGAAAAAGAGTTTTTCTAAGAAAGTTGTGGCAATACTGATGTCAGTATCGGTTTCAATTGTGCCTGTTGTAGGTACGATGCTAATGCCTGTTAGTGTTTTTGCGTGGGAACAGCCTGTAACTGCTGACAATCCTAAAGACGGATTTGTAGAGTATGTGTCGGATTACATGGCTAATAATTATGGCACTGTAGATACCAACGATTCGTCTATTGAGAATAATTACGGCGTGATCGGTGCAGACAATCAGGATTCGGAAGTTCTGAATAATTTTGGCACGATAAGCGAAAATAGCGGATTGGTCTATTTTAACTTTGGGGAAGTGACCAATAATTTCAGACGTGGCTATGTTGCCAATGTCGGAGGAACTGTTGTAAATAATTTCGAGGAAGCCGGTGTGATCGGCGGAAGACAGTACGACGTAGAAAGCTCTTTTGTCCAATCAAAAGGAACAGGTAGTACTGTTGTCAATAACATTGGCGGAACTGTTGTAAACGGATATTGTCCGGATGATCTTCTGACAATAAATAATTATTACTATGGCGATGTTGTGCTGGGCTATACCCGCGCTGCCTCAGGCGATAATGAGCCTAACAGAGGTAAGATCCATATTATCAATGATTTTTCCGAAGCCGGAATCGAAAACAATGATTTCGTTACGGTAGATAAGCATTATCACTATGTAGATGTAAAAGGATCCGGCAATGTTGATGTTATCTATGAAGGGTTCACTATTGGTGACTATAACAAAAAACATTATGCAGAGATCTCCGCAGATGCAGAATCTACCAATTTAACATCTACAATCACAATTAAAGCCGGGGACGGTTATGAGCTTTGCGATGATGGCGTGCTTTCGGGAGATACCGGCAAGATGTCTTATGTTCTTAATAAGAATGATGACGGTTCTTACACGGTGAAGATTACTTCACTATCAGGAAATGCTGAGATTTCGCTTGGAGATCTTCATCTGGATATTATCGGAAAGTGAGCGTGGAATGGGTTTATTATGGTCGTTTTTGACCTGATAAAAATAAAAACAAAAAAGGAGAGAGTAAATGAGAAACAAGATTTTTTCAAAGAAAACAGTAGCTGCGATCATGGCGACATCGGTTATGCTTATGCCGATCACTGCATTTGCGGCGGAGCAGGCTTCGGATAATCCGGAGAGCGGTTATGTGGAATTCTTGTCGGAAAACATGGTTAATAATTTCGGAACTGTTGATAAGAATGATGGTTCCATTTCAAACAACTATGGTTTTCTCGGATGGAATTACGCTCAGGAATGGGGAGTCGAAAACAACTTTGGAACAGTTGATTATAACGAGATGGTCGTACATAACAACTATGGTGAGATAAACAACAATTATCACAATGCTCTGGTGTTCAATATTACCGGAAACGTGCTCAACAACAATGAGACGGCTTCTGTAGTCGGAGGCGCCGAATATGATGAAAACGGAGAAGCAGAAAGAGGAAGCGGAACCGTTACATATAACAACGGCGGAAGGCTCTATGCCGGATATAATGCTGACGATCAGCTTACCGTAACCAACTTTTTTTACGGTGAGGTTTTGGGAAATTATGATAATCCCACCAACGATGAAGGCGACGAGATTGGTAAGATCCACATCCTTAATGACTTTTCGGAGGAAGGTGTAGATGCGATCGCTGATGAAAAGGGTGTTGCAGATAAGAGCTTTATCACTGTGGATAAGCATTATCATTCTGTAGAAGTTAAAGACGCCGACAACGTAGACGTGTCATATACAGGTTTTGTTTTCAGTGATTTCGATGAAAAAGAGTATGCGCTTGTTGCTGAAAACGGTGAACCCATTCAGGTAAATTCTTCTATTACGATTAAAGCTAAGCATGGCTATAAGCTTTCCGATACAGGAAAAACAAGTGGGGAAACAGATAAGTTTTCATACACACTTGATAAGCACCGCGATGGCTCTTATACAGTGAATATCACAGAGCTTAAGGGGAACGCTGAGATCACGCTTAAGGATCTTCATCTTGATGTTTGCAAAAAACGCTGAATAAAAGGAGAGGGAAATGAGAAGAAAGAGATTTGTTTCAAAAGAACTTGCTAGGATTTTATTATCAGCCGCTATGGTGTTTACTCCGATTGTTGTAGGCATGACAATGAAAGTGGATTCGTATGCTGCCGAGGAGAGTACTGATGATGGAACAAAAGAGGTAGCAATTGAGCCTTCACAGGAAAGTACATCAGAGGATGCATCTGAGGCAGCGACGGAACCGGCACCAGAGGTGGCGCCGGAGATTGCGCCTGAGACTACAGAAGAGACTGTGCCGGAGACTGAACAGGCGACTGCTCCTGAATCAGAACCTGAAGCTGTGTCTTCGACAGGTGACTATGTTGAAACCAACAATGGAAAGATCAACACAAATTATTCTACTGTTGGTGTCAATGACGGTACGATCTTAAACAATAACGGGCTTGTTTTTACCAATACCGCTGAGATAGTAAATAACGACAAAAACGGAGTTGTTGGTGAAAATAATTCGAGGGTTATAAGTAATAATGGTGTTGTAGGTGAAAACAAGAGTGATGTCATCGATAATAATAATACTGTTAACATCAACAGAGATCGCATTATCAACAACAATTATTATGTTGAACTAAATGATACGGATGCCACTATTATCAATAACGCAGGTCGTGTTTTATGCAATGCCGGCTATGTGGACAATAATACTGATATGATTGAGAATAATGACAAAGCTGTAGGCAACAATTCGGCTTTGATCATGGCCAATAACGGCGTTGTCGGTGAGAATAGCGGAAACATTGTAGAGAATTATTCCGAAGCTACTATCGTTGAAGAAGGTGCTGTACAGAATAATTATACGGGTGGTGTTGTTTACGGAAGTGCACTCGATCCTGATGACGCTCGAATCAGCAGCGCTGTTGTTGCAAATAACAGAGGCGGAACGGTAATTAGTGGAGTTAAATCTGAAGATGATCTGACGATCGGGAATTATTATTACGGTGATCTGAAAAACACGGTAGATACACCTGACGGTGAAGTTACCTGCAATGGAACAATACACATTACCAATAAGTATGGTGAAAAAGGCGATACCGACAAAGATTTTGTTACGGTAGAGAATAGATACAACAGTGTAGAAGTATATGATGCGGATAACACGGATGTTACATACAATGATTTTGTACGTGATGATGTGGATTACGCACAGTATATTCAGACTGCTAAAAATGGTGAGCCTGTTGAGATTGCCGGAACTATAACTCTCAAGGCAAAAGACGGTTATTCTCTTTCCGATAACGGACAGCTATCCGGAGAGACAGATAAGATGGCATTTGCTCTCAGCAAGAATGAAGACGGAACTTATACGGTAAACATTTCTTCTCTTACCGGAGATGTTGCGATTTCGCCTGAGATGCTTAATCTTATTGTTTCTGAGATTAGTGAAGACCACGGTGAAGTAACGAATATAGTAGTCGAAAAAACCGTTCCGAATAATCCCATGAATGAGAGTGTGGAAAACATAGCGAATAATGAAGCTATGGAGATCAACAGGGGATATGTAAACAGGAATGACGGTATCATTAATGAAAATGCGGATAAAAGCGCTGTTGTGAAGAATAATTACGGGATTATTATTGATAATAATGCCATTGTTCCTTTTAATTTTGGAAAGGTAGAAAACAATTATTTCTACGTTATCAATCCAACCGGAACTGTCGTAAACAACAATGAAGGCGGACAGGTATTGGGCGGAAGAACGGGATATGCCATAGATGATCAGGGTAACGGAGACAATTTCGTTATCAACAATCTCGGAGGAGAAGTAATAAGTGGAAGACTTCCCGAGAATAACTGTGTAGTAGTTAATTTTTATTCCGGGGCTATACGAAGATATGATGAGTTTATGAAATCCGAATTTGAAGATGCTAACGCAAAGCATGGAACCATTCATATCGTCAACAGCTTCAGCGATGAGGAGCTTCCGGAAAAAGATTATCTGACAATAGATAATCTGTATCATTCAGTTGAGATGGAAGAAACAGAGAATATAGATTTTGACTATTCCGGATTTGTGGAGAATGGTACGGATAAGAAGTGGTATACACGGACTAAGGCAAATTATGAACCTGTAAATATTGAAGGAACTATCACGCTTAAGCCCGCGGAAGGATTTGAACTTTCCGATGACGGACAGCTTTCCGGAGAGACAGATAAGTATGCTTATAGCCTTAATAAAAACGAAGACGGATCATATACGGTAAGTTTTTCATCGCTTACGGGTAATGTATCGCTTACACTCGAGGATCTTCAGCTTAAGGTATCCGAAAAAAATAATGAAACAGTTGTTAGTACAGTTGGTGATAAGCCTATTGATGGTGTGTCCGGCGGACAGTCGGATACAGTCTATGTTCCCGGCGTAGAGAATCCCGGTCTTGGAATGGTATACAGTGTTAACGACGGACCACGCGTATATATTCCCATAGAAGAGAAGACTCGTGCACCCAGAGGCGGAAGAGACGCTCATTCGTTCAAGGTGCTGGAGTTTGGCTTTGGATCTATTACCGATCTTAGTGTGTCGGTAGTGAAGACTCTTTGCGAAGACGGTACTTTAGCTAAGAGATGCTATTTTGTTTATGAAGACAAGCTGTATGCCCTGGACATACCTGTTGTTGATACATCATCGACAGAGTACACGGAGGCAATAGATGCGCTGTCAAAAGAGAGCGGCAAATCAGCGAATTTCATGAAAGTAGCTCAGATATTTGAAAAGGTGGGATTTACCGTTACGGAAGTGGCGCAGTAATAAAACGTAATGCAACATATGTTGCAAATGTTAAAAAATACAGCATAATATAACAAATATATAATCCTCGGAAACCCATGATGGTTTCTGGGGATTTTTGTTATCTTTGGATATGATATTAATGCAAGTGAAACAAATATAAAAATATTTTTAATAATTATTAAAAAATAGTTGCAATATATAAAAATTATGTTACTATATAAATACACACTTTAAATATATATAAAAGGAAAGGGTACACGCTATGGGGAAAGAAATGTATATCAATTCACACATTCAGGTAGTAAAAGGGAATTATATCTTTTCAGATGAGATTGAGAAAGTAAGGAGTGGGGATTGCGAATCTAACGTACATGTACGTGAAGGCAAAAATCCTTGGTATTCTCAGAGTATACTAGCCAAATTATGCAGAAAGAATTATTGATACAGTAATTCTTATAATATAAAAAGTCCCATCGGGCTGTTAGCTCGGTGGGACTTATCTTTGTTTATAAGATATTATTTAACCTTAAGTTCTTGTCCGACTTTGATGCTGTTAGCATCCTTGAGGACATCTTTATTGAGATCATAGATCACTGACCACTTATTTCCGTCGCCGTATACAGCAGCAGCGATCTTCCAGAGATTGTCGCCGGAAACAACAACATATGTATCTGCGGAAGGCTGTGTCTCTACGGGAGCAGCTTCGGCTGCCGGAGCAGTCTCAGCGGGTGCCTCAGCAGGTGTAGCTTCGGTTGTAGGTGCTGTTTCAGCAGGAGCGGCCTCGGTCTTTGTTTCTTCCTTGGTGGGCTCGGCTTTCTTTTCTTCAGTCTTAGCTTCGGGAGCCTGAGCGCCTGTTCCGTTCTGAACGGCTGCCTTTGCGTCAGCTATTGTAGCTGCATCTGTTGCGGATGTGATGATCGTCTGGTCGCCGCGAACCTTGCCGTACTGAGCGGATGATACGTTTCCGCCAAGAACTTCTTTTACATAGTCCATAACAGCTTCGTCCATGACGATACCTGTGTCGTACTGCGAGCTAGCATTTGCGAATGCATAGTATGTATCACCGCCTGCTGCACAGAAGTTGTTTGTAACAACCGCATAAGTATCATTCATGTTGAAGGGCTTATCGTTGATGCTCTGGATAGTCACACGACTGATCTTGGAAGGAGCGTAGTAGGTTGACTTAGGATAAGCTGCGCCCTGAGCAAAAGGCTTGGTTGTATCAAGGATGAACTTGATGCCTGATGTCTGAGGATATCCGCCTACTGCTTCCGGTGCTGCGAATGTGGAAGCTTCAAGAGCCTCAAGGAGCTCAGCACCTGTTACATAAACAACGGCAACTGTGTTTCCGAAAGGAAGAACAGTGTTGAGGTCAGCTTTTGTAACGTCGCCGGCTTTGATAGTAGCTCTGATCCCGCCACCGTTTGTGATCGCAACAACATGATCCTTATCAACTGTTACGGCACCGTCTGTCTTAAGAACGCTCCACAAAAGAGCATCTGTGATGAGGTCACCTAAGTTTGTCTCCTGGGTTCTGTTTCCGGGAGCCTTGTTTCCGTCGAGGAGAACTTCGCTCTTTGCGAACTTAACATTGTATTCTGCATCAACTTTTTTGATGATCTCTGTAGCTGCAGCATTTGCTGTAACTTCGTTCTGGAGACCGTCAAGTGTGATGAGGAAATCATCCTCGATCTTCTTGGAAGCATTGTCGATGATAACAACGCCGATGTTTTCGATCTTTGTTCCTGTAGAAAGAACAGGCTCGTTCTTGGCACCCTTGGTCATAACGGTGTGAGAGTGGCCGTCAAGGATAAGATCGATGCCCTTTGTCTTTGCGTACATATCAATACTTCTGTGTCCATCGGGTGCTGACTCTTCGTCAACGCCGAGGTGTGCAAGACATATAACAAGATCTGCGCCCTGAGCCTTCAAAGCATCTGTCTGCTCCTGAGCGCATTTATAGATATCTGATTTTGAAAGGAATGTGATTCCCTGGATAAGTCCGGGATTAACCTTAGTCTGTGTCTCGGGTGTTTCCATTCCGAAGAATCCGATCTTGATCCCGGATCCGTTAGTATATAAATAATTGGGATCGTAAATGGGATTGCCGTTTGCATCAAGCACGTTCGCACAAAGAACTTTGAACTTTGCCTGAGCAAGATTTGATCTGAGCTGATCGTAGCCGTAATCAAATTCGTGATTTCCGAGTGTGACAATATCGTAATCTGCGGCATTCATCAGTGTTACGGCACTAGCACCCTTTGATGTGCTAACGTAAGGTGTTCCCTGACTGAAATCTCCCGAATCTACAAGGAGAACGTCAGCGCCTCTGCCTGCAAGATTTTGCTTTACAGAAGCGACACTTGCATACTTTCCGACTGCGCCGTGAACATCGTTGGTCTGAAGGATCACGGTCTTACCGGAGAGGTCAGCGGGGATGTCTGCGATAGTTTTGACATCGGCAGGTGCATCATAAGCTGCTACATTAAGCGTAGGTACGCATAATGCAAGGAAGAGCGCGATAGAAAGCGCTGATGCAAGAAGCCTAGTCATTTTGGTGATAGTTTTCATACCATACCTCCTTTTTCCTCTTTATATATAGTAATGATTATAACGCATTAGGAAAAAAATTACTTGGCGCGCTGCCTTATTTTCTTAAGATCTTCGGGAGAAAAAGTGTACTTCTTGTTGCAGAAGTGACAGCACACATCAAAATCTTTGTTTTCTTCAATCATCTCATCCAGCTCTTTTTTACCGATGAGCATGAGAGCTCTTTCAACTCTGTCCTTATCACAGTTGCAGTAAAAGTTAAGATCGACCTTGTCGGTGATCTCGATATCAAAGCCTTCGAGAAGGATGTTAAGAAGCTCCTCGGGAGTCTTTTCAGCTTTGAGGATGTCGGTAACAGAAGTGAACTTTTTGAGATTTTCCTCGAGGTGATCTATCGTTGCATCGTCCGCAAAAGGAAGGAGCTGAATGATAAAGCCGCCTGCCGCGATCACGGACAGATTCTCTCTTTCTACGAGAACGCCAAGTCCCACTGAAGAAGGGGTCTGTTCAGACTTGGAAAAATAGTATGTGAAGTCCTCTGCGACCTCACCTGAAAAAAGAGGTACCTGGCCGACATAAGGCTCTTTTAACCCCATATCTCTTATGACTGTGAGAGTACCTTCACCGAAACCGCCTCCTACATTGAGGTGACCTGAAGCATTGGGCTCCATGATTACCAGAGGGTTTATGACATAACCCTTGACGTTTCCGTGTCTGTCAGCGGTTGCGAGCGCACCCTTCATAGGACCGTCGCCGTCTATCTTAACCGTGATGAGATCGTCGTCGTTGTCCATCATCGTTCCCATCATTACTGTTCCCGTCATGAGTCGTCCGAGTGCGGCTGCGGCGATGGGAGATAGGCCGTGAACCTTTCTTGCGTACTCCGCAAGGTCTTTTGTTGTAGCCGCAAAGGCTCTGATCTGCGCATTTGCGGCGGTTGCTCTTACCATATAATCTTTATAAGACATAAATAAACCTCTTTCTGCTTACGTGTTGTATTCACTATGATAAATGTTTTTGCTGGTTGTGTAAATGAGGCTTGCTATGAGTGCGGGATAAGCCTTTTTTACAATTGACATACTTTTAACGCGCGGCTATAATTGACTTGTGGAATTCTTAACAATCCATTCGGATGTTGATTCCGCTTAATAATTATGAGGAGGAGCTGAATATGGCAGAAAAAGAGATTTCTCAAGCCGTCATAGGGAGACTCCCACGTTATTTCAGATATTTAGGTGACCTTAAGGAAAAGGGTGTCGAGAGGATTTCTTCTCAGGAACTCAGCGAATTAATGAAGGTTACTGCTTCCCAGATCAGGCAGGATTTTAATAATTTCGGCGGATTTGGACAGCAGGGATATGGATATAATGTCGGCTATCTTTATGATGAGATAAGTAAGATACTCGGCATCGACAAGGAGCACAGTCTTGTTATCATCGGTGCGGGACATCTTGGTAAGGCTATCGCGGGGTACACCAATTTTACAAGAAGAGGATTTGTTTTCAAGGGAGCGTTCGACCGTGATCCGTCGCTTTTCGGTACTAAGATAAGAGACGTTGAGGTCCGCCCCATTGATGAGGTCGAAGATTTTGTCCGCAAGAACAAGATAGAAATAGCTGTGCTTACGATCCCCAAGGATCAGGCGGTGCCTATGGCACACAGACTTTCTGAGTGTGGGATCAAGGCTATATGGAACTTCGCGCACGTAGATCTCGAGGTTCCGAGCTCTATACAGGTGGAAAACGTACATTTATCTGACAGTTTGATGAAATTATCGTATAATATTAACAGATACGAACAAACATTAAACCCGGGTGAGAAAAAGTAATGGCAAAAGACAATAAAGTCTATATGTCTGCGCTTGAAGGGAAGAAGATTCCCATTCTGACGCTTGATAACAAATGGCATCAGCTTTTTACACAGACGGAAATGTCGCCTGAGATCAAAGAGCTGGCGGATCAACTTAATGCACTGGTCGAGAGGGATTCCAAGCTTCGAGGAGAGACTAAGGATATCAAGAAGCTTAAGAAGAAACTCCTTGGTGAGATCGTCCCGCTTCGCGATAAGGCCGGTAAGAGTGACAATCCCGCTATCGAGAAAGAGATACAGGATAGAACGAGGCTTATCTCTGAGTGCAACGAGAGGATTGATTCTTACAGCGACGAGCTGGCTGGGCTTTCCAGAGAGATATACGACGTGGATTATAAGCTTATGGTAGAGACTATGAACGTTTGCTACGAAAGGCTTCATGACAACACCGAATATATCCTCGAGCTTGATGATTGGGTATCCAAGGTGAGAGTTGAGCTCAAGAAGAACATAATCCATATGCAGGAAGCTGAGCTTGAGAATTACAATCTGTATTCTTACATGCATCAGATATTCGGACCGGAGGTCATGGAGATATTCGATCTTAAATACGATCCGAACAGAAGACATCCTATCAGAAGGCCGAGAAGTGCACAGGATGGCGATTTTATAGAATAATGTTGATTTATAGGCTGCCCTTGGGCAGCCTTTTGCGCAAATAAAGGAAAGAAAAAAGAAAAGGGGAAACTACTATGAGATATGCAGTCACTAGCAGTGAGATGAAGCAGTACGACAGAAACACATCGCAGATCTTTGGAGTACAGACTGAGATCCTCATGGAGAGGGCGTCGCTTTCTGTATGCGATGAGATAGACAGGTACACCAAGGAGCGTAATATCACGAGGAAACGCAGAGCGCTAGTCTTTGCGGGAGTCGGTAATAACGGCGGAGACGGTGCATGTATTGCAAGACTTCTCAAACAGAGAGGCTATCTTGTAAATCTGTGCGTTATCGGAGATCCCACCAAGTGCAGCGATCTTCTTTTGATGCAACTTAAGATCTGCGGAAGCTACGGGATCACTACGGACACTTTTTCCAATATAAGAGACAACAAAAGCGTTGCGGATTGGGATATCATAGTAGATGCAATGTTCGGTATAGGGCTTTCAAGAAATGTCACAGGCACTTACGCGGAAGCGATATCCTATATCAACGATAGCAAAAAAGAAAGACTTGATGACATGTTCGTTGTGTCGGTTGATATTCCGTCAGGAATAAATGCGGACAACGGCAAAGTCATGGGATGCGCTGTGATGGCGGATTCGACCGTTACCTTTAATCAGGTAAAGATCGGTCATCTTCTTTATCCGGGCTGTGAGTACACCGGTAAGCTTATCGTTAAGGATGCGGGCATTACGGATGAGAGCTTTTTGACAAAAGAGCCTACGTACTTCTGGTACGATGACGAGGTGAAGGATCTTTTGCCCGAGAGGAGAAAGGATTCCAATAAGGGAACGAACGGAAAAGTCCTTGTCATTGCGGGTTCTAAGACGATAAGCGGAGCATGTATCTTATCTGCGGGCGCTTGTCTTAAGTCCGGAGCGGGCATGGTAATGATATTTACTGCAGCCGAGAACGCGGATGCTGTGAAGACTCTTTTGCCTGAAGCACTTCTTAGTACTTACGAGGATTTTGAGCCTATACTTCCCAAGCTTTCGGAAGCGATGAAGTGGTCGAGCTGCGCGGTCATAGGACCGGGTATCGGCGCTGAAGGGAAAGGCATCGAGCTTGTAAGGACGCTGTTTGAAAATTACGACAAGGATATTGTTGCGGATGCGGATGCACTCAATATAATCGCGGAAGATGAGGGGCTTAGGAGCCTTGCTTCCAACTATGCGACGGGAGGCAAAAAGCTCATAATAACACCGCACCTTGGAGAGTTTGCGAGACTTTACAATACGAGCGTGGCCGATTGCAAGGAGCATCTTCTTGAGTATCCCAAGGAGCTTGCAAACGAGCTACACTGCACGGTTATCTGCAAGGATGCGCGCAGCGTCGTAAGTGACAGTAATGCTAAAAAGATTTATATTAATATGAGCGGCAACGACGGAATGGCGACCGCAGGCAGCGGAGACGTGCTCACGGGCATTTTGGGAGCGCTTCTTAGCTATGATCTTTCGGGATTTGAAGCTGCTTGCCTGGGATCATATATTCACGGAGCCGCAGGCAATATCGCGGCCGGAAGGCACGGTAAGCTGTCTATGACGGCGTCGGATATTGTTGATGAATTGGAAGACATACTTAAATAAGGATCATAAAAATGCAGAACGAGTTTTTGAGAGTTTGCGCCAAGATCGATCTTTCGGCGGTGGAGTACAATTTGGAATCCATGCGCGCCAACATACCTGCGAACACTAAGATCATGGCGGTTATTAAGACAGATGCATACGGACACGGAAGCGTGGAGATAGCCAAGGACCTTGAGGCCAAGGATTATATTTGGGGCTACGCCACAGCGACCGCTGAGGAAGCGTTTGAACTAAGAGACAACGGCATAAACAAGCCTATCCTCATCCTCGGATACACCTTCCCTTATGCGTATGAGAGGATGATCAAAGAGGGCATCAGACCGACTGTGTTCAGAGCAGACATGGTAAAAGAGCTTTCTGAGTGCGCTGATAAGCTTCTTAAGGAAGGCGCGATAAAAGAGCCTGCCCCCATCCATATAGCGGTTGATACCGGAATGTCCAGGATAGGGATCCACCCCAATGACAGCGGGATCTCTTTTGTCTTGGAAACGGAAAAAGAGAAGTCTCTTAAGATAGAAGGTATCTTTACTCATTTTGCGAGAGCAGATGAAAAGGATCTTACAAATGTAAAAGAAAGAGAGCTCGTTTTTGCGGGCTTTGTCAGCGACGTCGAGGATAAACTCGGCCGCAAGATAGAGCTTCATCACTGTGCCAATTCCGCGAGCATCATAGCGGTTCCCGAGTCATCCATGGATATGGTAAGAGCGGGCGTTACTATGTACGGAATGTGGCCTTCGGAAGAAGTTCCCAAAGATATAGTTGAGCTTAAGCCCGTCATGGAGCTTATAAGCCACATCGTTATGATAAAAGACGTTCCGGCCGGAACTCCGGTTAGCTACGGCGGAACGCATGTGTGTGATAAAAATACAAGGATAGCGACCATCCCTGTCGGATATGGTGACGGCTATCCCAGAAGTCTTTCAAGCAAGGGCTATGTTCTTATACATGGTAAAAGAGCAGGCATCCTCGGTAGAGTTTGTATGGATCAGTTCATGGTCGATGTTACGGACATCCCCGAAGCAAAAGAGGGCGATGAGGTCATTCTCCTTGGAAAAGACAAGATAAGCGGAGAGGAGATCTCTGCTGAGCTTTTGGGAGAGATGAGCGGAAGATTCAACTATGAACTTACATGTGATATAAATAAGCGCGTACCGAGAAAGTTTGTAAGAGGAGAGTCTTAAACAAGACTGTCTATCTTAGCTTTTATGGTCGGATCATAGATTCCGTCCTTGGCTTTCTCGCTATCTGAAAGCTTTTCGTAGGGCACAAGGA
The DNA here is from genome assembly GCA_017535785.1 of Butyrivibrio sp. Taxonomy (GTDB): domain Bacteria; phylum Bacillota; class Clostridia; order Lachnospirales; family Lachnospiraceae; genus Butyrivibrio. The sequence goes on from JAFXTN010000032.1 coordinate 65,212, forward strand.
GATTGTGCCTGCGAAGCGCGTTATCTCTTTTTTCTGCATATGACCAGTGATTTATAAAGTGGAAGCGGCTCCATCTGATGTGCTCTATCTTGAGCGCATCTTCATCTTCGTCTGAGAGGATGCCGTCTTCCTTTAATTTTTTCTCGATCCAGTAATGATCGGCTCTTGCGATGCTTGAGCTCTTCTTAAATCCGCTCAGGGTTTTCCATTCTTTCTCCATATCTTTTTCATAGTTATAAGGAGCGCTGGCTTCGGCATATCTAAGGGCATAGTCATAGTTAAAGAGTTTTCCGAGAAGGTACAGACTCTCGTTTTTGACACTGTCCTCTGTCAGAAGCTCATCAAGAGCACCGAATGTGATGATCTTATCTGAATCGTAAATGTCTTCGTAGCTTGTCTCTTCTTTGAAATAGCAGTGTATCTCTGCGGTCGGATTGACGTAAAGTGTTATCTGTATCATGTCGATGCTGTTATTTTCATGGCAGTAGATGACTCTGTCGATGTCCTTGAATGCGTCGCCGGATTCAAAGGCGTCATCCTCGTGGATGATTATCCTGTCCTTATTATCGGTCGGAAGATTTCCGATAAACTTGGCCTTTGCGCCTGTAAGTCCCCAGATATGATATTCAAAAGACTGCTCGAGTGTATAGAGGTTATTGAGGTAGCCGTATTTAAAGATCGCGTCTGCGACATCGTTATTGCCGATGATGGCTATCTTGAAGCTGTCTTTTTTGTGATCGTATAGATTGTGTTTTTTCCAATAATCTCTGGCAAGAAGTTCATTGGTGTTGAAAAAGTGAAGATCCGCTTCGGATGTATCGGGGGCTTTCAGAAGTGTAGAGTCAAGTTCCGACATCATCATGAAGACCTTTTGATCCTTGAGTCTGCTTTCATTTTGGCTGTAGAAGGTGATGTTTTTGGCGTCATCTTCGAACATGACTATGTGATTCTTGACCTTCTCGGGACGAGAGTCGTTGTCTGTCGCATAGCCGTTTTTTAATGAAGAAGCCAGGGCAAGGCCTAGCTCATTGTCTGTATATACTACAGTCGAATCTTTTTTCAAACGGACAAAAAAGTGCTCGATCTTGGCGTAAGCATATTTGAGTACACTTAAGATGATTCCTGCCGTTACGATGACTGATGTGATCTCACCGAAGAGTATGAATGCGTTTACGTCTTCTGATACCGGGTTTACAAAGTAAACTGCGATCGCTGCGTAAACGAATTCCCAGAAAGAAAATTTACCTGTTATATAGTAGCCGTAGCAGGATACCACGAAGGGTATGAGTGCTGCGATATAGATAAATACAGGGTGTTTTTTTAAGAATTTTTTGAACTTCCCCATTTATAAAAGTCTCCTCTTTTCATATCATATGCGTTTTATCGATAGATAAACATTACCATTTATATAGGGCTGTGTCGAGTGGAAAGCCCAAAGAAGTCGCTCGACACGGGGAAGTATTTCGTATAAAATTTGAAGGTGAAAAAGTTTTTTATGGGAGTAGGATCTATCTGATGATTTCATTGTTATCAACGGCGGCGGGAGCTGCCGCAGGTCTTTTTATATCGGTGCTTAAAGCCTTGTTTTCCATGCTTACATGGTTTCTTGGGCTTATCTTAAAGCTGTTCAAAATGCTGTTTTGTTTTCTGCCGGTATCGGCCGTGGCAACAGCACTTCTTTTTGTTCTCAATCTCATCATACTTGTAACGGGTAATATACAGAAGCTCATAAATGTTACCGAGAGTAATGTATCTGATGAGGGCGTGCGGAACGAGGCTGAGAAGCTTCTTCTGATCGGAAACCAAAACGTTGTTGATACATATAATAATGTAAAGCAGTGGTGGATGAGCGAGGTTTATCCCTACAACGGTACTGTGGCTTTTATTTTTCTTGTTTTTTTCACCGCTATCATGCTGATCCCCGTTGCGACAGTTCTTTTGACGATCACTGTATTTGAATCATACGGAAAGATCCTGTTCATTGCGGTAGTTGTTGATGCGGTGCTCTATGTGATAAGGGCAATCCTCGGAAAGTCATTCACCGAGCAGTTTATGGGGCGCTATTACAAGATGTTCCCTGAAGCGGGCAAAAGACATTACGAGAAGAAGTACACAGATTGGCTCAAAAAGGGCGGATACGAAGAAGCTGCCGCAGCAGGTGCCAAAAAGCGCAGGACCGCGGATGATTTCTACGGCGAAGATTATCCTGAGGATGAGTACGACGACTACGACGAAGATTACGACGATGACGATTACGATGTAGATGAATATGAAGAGTATGAAGAATACGATGATCGCAAAGAGTATGTCGAGTACGAGGATTATGACGATTACGACGAAGATGAGTACAACGATGAATATATAGAAGATAAAGCGCGACGTGAGCGCAGTAGGGACAGATCCTCGGAAGGCTCATCCGGTGCGGGACATACTGCGAATGTAGGTGCTTTCAATTTCTTTGCGGGATGCAACAGTAAAGAGAGTGTGGAGCGCAAGTACAAGAGTCTTGTGAAGCTTTACCATCCGGATAACATGGATGGCGATACGGCGGCACTTCAGGAAATCAATGTGCAGTACGCCGAAGCGAAGAAGCGTTTTTGAACATTAGTCTAAAATATGATATATTGTAGTTTGGTACTCTGCGTGAATTTCGAGTTTTTTTCTTATTAGGAGGACGGATTATGGACGAAGGCTTGCCTTCTGTCAGTATTTTTTTATTCTTCATCATTCTTTTGTCGGACATTTTTGTTCACGGCTTTTGCGTGGCTATCGCGCATGTCAAAGAGGATGATGTTGAAAAGGACAATCAAGAGAAAAAGAGCATACTTAAAAGCGGAATATTAAGGCTTTTGGAAAATCCAAAAAGACACATGTTTGATGAAGCTATCCAGCTTGTCTGCATGGTCGTTAATATGATACTCGGTGCTGTAGTTGTGACGGGTATCGCAAGATGTCTTGTGAATATCTGCGGATTTGAAGATAACTATTGCATGAAGGCTGTTGTTTGGTTTTTGACATGCTTTGTTATCGTGTTTGTCATCATGTGCTTTGGAATTGCTATCCCGGCAAGACTTGCGGGAAGAAAGCCCAAGACATGGGCATATGTTTGTTATTATCCGGTCAAGTTCTTACAGATCCTCTTTTACCCGCTTGTACTTCTGATACATGGCTTTTCCGGAGCTGTGCTGTATCTTTGCGGAGTGAGAGGCGACGACGGGCTTGATGATGTGACCGAGGAGGAGATCAAATCAATGGTTTCCGAAGGTCAGGAGCAGGGCGTTCTTCAGGAGACCGAGGCTGATATGATCACCAATATCTTTGAGTTTTCGGATAAGGAAGCTCAGGATATCATGACCAACAGAAATGCCATGGTTGCGATCGACGCTAATCTTACGCTTAAGCAGGCAGTTAACTTTATGATGGATACGAACAATTCAAGATTCCCCGTGTATCTTGATGATATCGATCACATCATAGGTATCATGCATATAAGAGATGCGATGAAGAAGCTTTCGGAGGAAACGGAAAACGACCTTCCGATCAGGAAGATCAAGGGACTTTTAAGACAGCCCAAGTTTGTTCCGGAGACCAGAAATATCGATTCTCTTTTCCATAACATGCAGTCTTCCAAGACTCAGATGGTCATCGTTATCGATGAGTACGGTCAGACGGCGGGACTTGTATCTATGGAAGATATTCTGGAAGAGATCGTGGGTAACATCCTTGATGAGTACGATGAGGATGAGGATTACATCAAACCCACCAAGAATCAGGGTGAGTTCATTGTCGACGGGATGACACCGCTTGAAGTGCTCGAGAAGAAATTCGAGCTTTCCTTTGAGGACACGGAATTTGAGACACTTAACGGTTTCCTTATTTCCAAGCTCGACAGGATACCCGAAGACGACGTTGAGTTCAGCGTCGAAGTTGAAGGCTATAGTTTCACGATTCTTTCTGTTGAAAATCATAAGATACAGAGTGTACTTATGAAGAAACTTCCCAAGGAGGAAGTTCCGGAGCAGGACGACGAAGTTGAAATAGCAAAATAGATTTTTTACGAAAGGAAGTTTTTATGTCAGGACATTCAAAATTTGCCAACATCAAGCATAAGAAAGAAAAGAATGATGCGGCAAAGGGAAAAATTTTCACTATCATCGGTAGAGAAATCGCGGTAGCGGTTAAGGAAGGCGGTCCCGATCCCAACAACAACTTCAAGCTTGCGACCGTAATTGCCAAGGCTAAGGCCAACAACATGCCCAACGACACTATTGAGCGTGGTATCAAAAAGGCTTCCGGTGCGGAAGGCGGAGTAGATTACAAGAGCATTACATACGAAGGATACGGTCCCGGCGGAACAGCTATCATCGTTGAAGCTCTTACAGATAATCAGAATAGAACAGCAGCTAACGTAAAGAGTGCATTTACTAAGGGTAACGGTAACGTTGGAACTCCCGGCTGCGTATCATATATGTTCGACAACAAGGGTCAGATCCTTATCGATAAGGAAGTTTGCAGCATGTCTTCAGATGACCTTATGATGCTTGTTCTTGATGCAGGCGCTGATGATTTCAACGAGGAAGATGACAGCTATGAGATCCTTACAACACCTGAGAATTTCCAGGCTGTAGTTGAGGCACTCGGTAAAGAGAACATTGAGACAGCTTCTGCTGAGGTTACAATGATCCCTCAGAACTATGTTCAGGTTACCGATCCCGAGACTGTTAAGTATCTTCAGAGAATTCTTGATCTTCTCGATGAGGACGATGACGTTCAGGCTGTATATCACAACTGGGAAGAGCCTGAGGAGTAATTGACACTAATACTAAAGAAAAAGGGGAATTCTGACAATGAGACTAAAACAGAAATGGCCGGCAATAATCATCTGGATTTTATTCGTGATCTTTAACGTGATAATGGTGGCGGGATCCGGCTACACATCAGGTCTTTTCCCCGAAGTTAATACTGTTTTATATACCGGTACGATCACGTTACTCGGTATTGCTATCATGAATACGCTCACGTATTTCCTCGGAAATCTGAGCGATTCATTTGAGCTTTACAAATTAGGCGAGAGCAAGGTATGCAATGTAATATATACCGTGATGATGGTAGCAACCGTTATCGGGGCATATATTACAAGATTCCTTTGCCTTGTCAATTCAAATGCAGAACCACCTATACAGATTTCACTTTATGAGAATGCGGTCATTGGAGGAACCAACAGAGTTCCCGACAACGGCCTTTTATCTGTGACTTTTTCAAAGATTCTGAGCGGTATCTTACTTTTTACCGGTAACAGACCGTCTGTGGCATATGTCTTTTCCGCCGTTTTATCATGTATTTTTATAATCCTTTCGGCAATAGCTATCAAGCTCCTTCTCGGAAGATTGGCTTCGCTTGTTTACGCTTTGTTTGTGGCTTTCATGCCTCCTTTTTTGGAGAGCTTTTCAAAGCTTGAGCTTACGACCGATCCTCTTTTCCTTTGCATGTTCGGAATTGAGCTTTTGTTCATTGCCATCTATTTGAGAAAAGCATCAGACGGCAAATACACAAACGCAAAGTGGATACCTTGGTACATGATCGTGGGTGCCGTTATAGGATTCATGGGATATGTTGATGCGGGCACTTTTGTTGTTGTGCTCCCGCTTCTTATCGCGGCACTTGTTCTTCTTAGAAGTACCGTGGGAAAAGAGCTTGTGAGATTGATCTTTGTTATCGGCGGCGCTTTGCTTGCTTTCATTGCAATGATCATTCAAGAGGGCGGCATAGCAGGTTTTAATACAGTATTTGATCACTGGCACAAATATTTCTTCCATAATGTAAATACTTTCGATGCTTTTTGGACTTACACGGACTATAAGCTTATTTATCTTATTGCTCTTATAGCGATGTCCGGAATTATCGTAGGCTTTTGGAAAAATACAAAAGTCGACAATGTTTCACCTTTTCTTTTCTCGATGATCATTCTCTTTGCGGCAACTCCTCTTCTTGGAGCGACCAAGATGAACGGTCAGCTTATGACAACCATCTTCTATGGGATCATCATAGCGTGTGTGGCTGCGATCATCGTAATGGAGCCAACCGACGCAGAGCTTTATGATGAGGAGCTCGAAGACTTAGGTGATGAAGAGGACGAAGGACTTCGCACCGGAACCTCGAGAGTCGTAACTCCCGAGCGCGACGACGAGCCCGAACCCAAGGAGTTCGCAGATCTTGCTAAACCCGACGAGACAACCGAGCCCGAACCTGATGATCAGGGCGCTGAAGATGCTGATGAGGAGTCTGATGCTGATGGAGAGCCCGAGGCTGATGATCAGGACGCTGAAGAAGAGCCCGAGGCTGACGCAGACGATCAGACCGCTGAAGAAGAGCCCGAGGCCGACGAAGAAGACGCTGAGGATGAGCCTGAAGTTGAAGAAGAGCCTGCAGCGGATCCCGGCGCACCTGTTGGACGCGAGTTAACACTTCGCGAGATGCGCGAGAAGATAATCGCAGAGCGCGAAGCAGAGGCACAGGCAACCAAAGCAGAAGCGCCTAAGCCCGAGGAGCCACGCTTTGTTCCCGAGGGAATGGTACTTCCTAAGGAGACTGAGGCTGACGCAGACGAGATCAAGCGCGAAAGACCCAAGAAAAAGGTACCTCAGTTTGAAGGCAAGATCGCGCTCAACAGAAAAGATAATAAAGAAGGCAATAAAGATACATCCCGCAGAGAACCTCGATATGAATTCGATATTCAGATCGAACCCGGGGATGACTTTGATATCTAAAAATAAATCACATGAGGGGACGTAACCAATAATGAAGAAAATTAACGCACCTGCTTACGAGCTTGTCGAGAGCAGAAGAATAGACGACCTGAATTCCGACAGCTTCGTCTTAAGACATAAAAAAACGGGCGCGCGAGTAGCTCTTTTGTCTAATGACGACGAGAATAAAGTTTTCGCGATAGGCTTTAGGACTCCGCCCAAGGATTCAACGGGAGTTGCGCATATAATCGAGCACACCGTTCTTTGCGGATCAAGAGAGTTTCCTATAAAAGATCCTTTTGTTGAACTTGTAAAAGGTTCACTCAATACTTTCATCAATGCGATGACATTTCCGGATAAGACCGTATATCCTGTAGCGAGCTGCAACGATACTGATTTCCAGAATCTGATGCACGTTTATCTCGATGCGGTTTTGTATCCGAACATTTATAACACCAAGAACATATTCCGCCAAGAAGGCTGGCACTATGAGATGGAGGATGAGTCCTCCGAGCTTACGATAAACGGAGTTGTTTACAACGAGATGAAGGGCGCGTTCTCATCTGCGGATGATGTTCTCTCCAGAGAGATCCAGAACTCTCTTTATCCCGATATCACGTACGGAATAGAATCTGGTGGTGACCCCGATGTTATCCCTATGCTTACATACGAGGATTATCTGGATTTCCACAGAAAATATTATCATCCTTCCAACAGCTATATTTACCTCTACGGAAATATGGATATGGAAGAAAAGCTTGATTATATAGATAAGGCATATCTTTCGGCATTCGATAAGATCGAGGTTGATTCTGCGATAGGCAGACAGCCTGCGTTCGATGCTCCCAGGGAAATAGTTAAACCTTATTCGGTCCTTTCCAATGAGGAGACATCCAAGAATACTTATCTTTCATATAACTGCAGCGTGGGTTCAACCCTCGACAAAAAGCTTTATATCGCTTTTGATATTTTGGATTACGCGCTCTGTTCCGCACCCGGAGCACCGATCAAAAAGGCGCTGATAGATAAGGGTATCGGGCAGGACGTTTACAGTGAATATGACAACAGCATTCAGCAGCCTGTATTTTCAGTGATCGCCAAGAACGCCGACAAGGATCAGAAGGACGAGTTTGTCGCTACGATCAGAGAAGTCCTTGAGGATCAGGTAAAGAACGGAATCGATAAGAAGGCTCTTTTGGCCGGTCTTAGTTACGATGAGTTCAAGTACAGAGAGGCTGATTTCGGAAGATATCCGAAGGGTCTTTTATACGGTCTTCAGATCTTTGACAGCTGGCTCTACGATGACAGTCTTCCCTGGATCAATGTTGAAGCAAACGAGACTTTTGCTGAGCTTAAGAAAGAGGCGGAGGGCCGCTATTTCGAGGAGCTCATTCAGAAATATCTTCTTGATAACACGCACAGGACGGTAGTAATGCTTGAGCCTGAGCCGGGTCTTTCTCTTAAGAAGGACGAGGAGCTTAAGAAGAAGCTCGCTGAGTACAAGAATTCGCTCAGTCCCGAAGAGATCAAGACTATCGTCAGGGAGACAAAAGAGCTCAAGGAGTACCAGGACACTCCCGATGATCCGGAAGATCTTAAGAAGATACCGCTTCTTAAGCTTGAAGACTTAAGAAAAACTTCGGAGCAGTTTGTTTTCGAGAAAAAGAATGAGGGCGGAGTGGATGTTCTTTTCCATGACATATTTACGAACGGAATTGATTATCTGACTTTCGTCTTTGATCTTAAGCATATCGATGCTAAGCTCCTTCCGTATGCGGCAACGCTCAAGAAGGTTCTTGGAATGCTCAACACCAAGAATTACACATACAAGGATCTTTACAATGAGATCAATATCCGCACGGGCGGTGTGAGCGGTGCTATCAGCACTTATACGGATGCAGAGGATACGACCAAGTTTAAGACAGTATTCGAGGTTAGCGTAAAGGTGCTCCACGGCAACCTTTCATATGCTTTTGACCTGGTAAAAGAGATCCTTATCAATTCTCTTTTTGATGATGTTAAGAGAATATCTGAGATACTTGATGAGCAGTATGCGAGAATGCAGTCGGATCTTGCTTCGGCAGGTCATCAGACAGCTGCGATCAGAGCGATGAGCTATGTTTCTCCCGCTGCGATGGTATCGGATCAGGTAAGCGGAATCGGATATTTCAGGCATCTCGAGAAGATGATCTCGATGATCGGAACCGATGACGGGGCAAAAGAGATCACGGAGACCTTAAGTAAACTTACAAAAGAGATCTTCAGACCGGAGAATCTTCTTATAGATGTAACGGGAACAAAGGCTGAGTATGAGGGTATTCCCGAAGAAAGTAAGAAGTTTGCGAAGTGTCTTTTTACTGATGATTATGAGAAAAAAGAGCTTGTGTTTACACCGGTTAAAAAGAACGAAGCGTTCAAGACCGCAGGTCAGGTCCAGTACGTTTGCCGCGCAGGAAACTTTGCAAGCAAGGGCTTTGCCTATAACGGAGCGCTCAGAGTTCTCAAGGTCATGATGGGATATGATTATCTCTGGAAGAATATAAGAGTTCTCGGAGGCGCATACGGCTGCATGAGTAGCTATGCCAAGAACGGTGACGCAGCCTTCGTTACGTACAGAGATCCCAATCTTGATAACAGTGTAAAGGTATTTGAGAAGGCTTCCGAGTATCTTAGGAGCTTTGATGAGGATGAGAGAGTTATCCTTCAGTACATAATCGGTGCGATATCCGATCTTGATACACCAAAGACTCCTTCGGGCAAGGGTACATACGGCCTCACGGCTTATATGTGCAATGCCAAGATGGAGAACATCCAGAGAAACAGAGATCAGCTTCTCGGAACCACCAAGGAGACAATAAGAAGTCTTGCGGATTACGTCGATGCGTTCATGTCAGATGAGTGCCTGTGCGTTATCGGTGCGGCTGACAAGATCGAGAACAGTAAGGAACTTTTTGATAATATCGAGCAACTTGTAAACAAGGGATGATTTGTATCCCACGGGGGAAAAATTATGAAAAAGAGAATTGGTATTGTTTTAGCATGCGTTCTTTCATTTGGGCTTTTGATATCGGGATGCGGCGGTTCCGCGAACGGTGAGACCGCATATACGGCATCAAAGGCAGCTGCGCCCGAAGAGGCCGGCGGCGTTTACGATGCGGCGCAGACGGAAACCTATGAGGAAAACGCCGATTATGACGGTGCTTCGGAATCTTCCGGACAGGTAGCTGATCCTACCCGTAAGCTCATAACCACTGTTAATATTTCCGCTGAGACGGAGAATCTTGATGATACGCTTGCCAAGATCACAGCAAAGACAACAGAGCTTGGCGGATACGTGGAATCAAGCAATATTTACAACGGAAGCCGGTATTATTCGGGACAGAGGGTGAGAAGTGCGGATTATACCATAAGGATCCCCGCGGATAAACTCAATGGATTTATTGAGACTATCGAGAATGCGTCCAATATCACAAATAAGTCTTCCAATGTAGAAGATGTTACTTTGAGCTATGTCGATCTCGAGAGCAGAAAGAATGCTCTTAAGGCGGAGGAAAAGAGCCTTCTTGCGATCCTTGAGTCTGCTGAAAAGATCGAAGATATCATTGCTGTTCAGGATAAGCTTTCGGATGTAAGATATCAGCTTGAGAGCATTGAGTCACAGCTTCGTACATTTGACAATAAAGTTAATTACAGTACTGTTTACTTGGGTATAGAAGAAGTGACCAAGTTCTCACCCACAGAAGAAAAGGGTGCGTTTGAGAGAATGGGAGAGGGCTTCATGGAGAGCCTTCGTTCAGTCGGACGCGGACTTAAAGAGTTAGCGATCTGGCTTGTTATCCACATCCCTCAGATCGTACTTCTTGCAATTTTCGTGCTGATAATCGTATTTATCGTTAAGCGAAGCAACAAAAAGAGCGCAGAAAAGCGCAAGGCATTTATGATGCAGCACGGAATCGTGCAGCAGGAAAACAAACCTCAGGTTAATAAGCCTGCGGAAAATACAGAAGGTAAAGATGGAAAATAATTTTAAGACGGGTTTTGTGACGCTCATTGGTCGCCCAAATGTCGGTAAGTCGACTCTGATGAATCAGCTTATAGGACAGAAGATAGCGATAACGTCAAGCAAACCGCAGACAACAAGAAACAGAATAATGACGGTGTACACAGATGACACTTGCCAGATGATATTCCTTGATACTCCCGGAATCCACGAGAGTAAGAATAAGCTCGGCGAGTACATGACCAAGGTTGCAAAGAGCACCCTTGATGAAGTCGACGTCGTACTGTGGCTTGTTGAGCCGAGTACCTTTATCGGCGCAGGCGAAAAAGGGATAATCGAAGAGCTCAAAGCTTGCAAAAAGCCCGTTATCCTTGTCATCAACAAGATAGATACGGTAGATAAAGAGAACCTTTCCAAATTTGAAGATGCATACAGAAGTCATATGGACTTTGCCAAGGTTGTTCATACAGCGGCACTTCGCAGGATCAATATTGACGAAGTAATGAATGCGATAAAAGAGTTTTTGCCTGTCGGTCCTCCTTTTTATGATGAGGACACTCTGACAGATCAGCCGGAGAGAAACATTGTCGCCGAGATCATCAGAGAGAAGGCACTCAGACTCATGAAGGACGAGGTTCCTCACGGCATCGCCGTTACCATAGAAAGAATGCGCGAAAGAGAAGGCAAAGAGCTCATGGATATCGATGCTACGATCATCTGTGAGAGAGATTCCCACAAGGGTATTGTCATCGGAAAAGGCGGATCGATGCTTAAGAAGATAGGCAGCACCGCAAGACGCGACATTGAGGAGCTTGTCGGTATGAAGGTTAACCTTCAGCTATGGGTCAAGGTCAGAAAAGATTGGCGAGACGACAAGACCCAGATGAAGAGCTTTGGTTATGACGTAAGAGACTATAAATAACGCCAAGCAGGAAACTTTGATTATGGAAGATCTGGTAATCGTACGGGGCATTGTTCTAAAGCATTCACCCACGGGAGATTACGACTGGGTTGTGACTATCTTCACTTCGGACAGGGGCAAGATAACCGCCTTTGCAAGAAGTGCAAGGAAGCCCGGAAGTAAGCTCGGCGGATGCGTTGAACCTTTTTGCTTCGGAACTTTCAAGCTTTTTGCATCAAAGACCTCATATACGATAGTAGAGGCCGATATAGACAACTTTTTTGAGGGATTCAGACAGAATCTGGAGGCGGCGTTTTACGGAACGTATCTTTTGGAGCTTGCAAGCTACTATACAAGAGAGAACAGCGAAGATGTCGAGCTATTAAATCTCTTGTATATTTCCTTGAAAGCTCTTTTGAATGAGAACATTCCGAACAGGCTGGTCAGATGTATATATGAACTCCGCGCACTTGCGATCGAAGGCGAATACCCCGGGATCCCCGAGGAAAGAAACCTTCTGGAGGCGACGAGATATTCGATGGATTATATAGTAAAGAGCCCGCTTGAGAAGCTGTATTCGTTTACGGTCAAGGACGATGTTCTTTCTCAACTTATCGCCGTGACGGACGAATTCAGGAAAAGATTTATCGATCGTCCCCTCAAGAGTCTTGAAATGCTTGAAGGTATCTGATACTTTATAAAGTTGAAAAAGAAAAACGATTTGGATATAATAACTTTGTTTGCTTAAAACACTGATTATTTGAGAGAGTTTTGTTATGACAGTAATATCAGAAAAGAAAATTTCATATGTAAAAAGATTATTTGTTAAGACGGCAGCTTTTATGATGGTTGCTGCTTTTGGCATATTATTGAGCGCTTGCGGAAAAGCGGATAACACCACCAGAGTCGAGGTTTCTAAAGACGGCGCTGTCAAGAGTGTTATTTTTGAAGGATTTTCCGAGCCCAACTATGATGTCAACGAGTTAACCGAGATGGTTAACACTAAGGTTTCCGAGTACAATTCGGATTATCTGAGCACCAAGATCACTGTAGATTCCCTTAAGTTTGACGAGGAGAAAAAGACTATCAAGCTTATCATGGACTACAACAATGCAAGTGATTATGCGGGTTTTAATGATGTGCCCTTCTTCTACGGAACAGTTTCCGAGGCGGAAGAGAAGGGGTATACTATCTCAGCCGACATGGTCGGAACCGGAGATGACAAGCTACCCGACGACTGGAAGGAGCAGTACGCTGATAAGCACATCATTATCTGTGAGGAGAAGGTCAAGGTAAAGACTCCTTACAAGATCGATTATGCGACTAAGGGCGTTAATGTAACAGGCAAAAAGGAAGCTGTGCTTTCGGAAGAGACCGAAGGAGAGGTTCAGCTTCTTCTTTCAAAATAAATTACTAATTCGCAGGAATGGAGAAAGTTATGGAAAACAGTGCAAAGACAATGGAAAAAATTATAGCGCTTGCTAAGGGAAGAGGCTTTGTACATCCCGGAAGTGAGATCTATGGCGGACTTGCCAACACATGGGATTACGGTATCTTGGGTGTTGAGCTTAAGAACAATATCAAGAAGGCTTGGTGGCAGAAGTTTGTTCAGGAAAGCCCTACCAACGTTGGTGTTGACTGTGCCATACTTATGAATCCCCAGACCTGGGTTGCATCAGGACATATTGGAAGCTTCTCAGATCCTCTTATGGATTGTAAGGAGTGTCACGAGCGTTTCAGAGCAGATAAGATCATTGAGGACTATGCTGCAGAGAACGGTATCACACTTGAGTCAAGTGTTGACGGCTGGTCTCAGGAGCAGATGAAGGCATATATCGAGGAAAACAACATTCCTTGTCCTACTTGCGGTAAGCATAATTTCACAGATATCAGACAGTTCAACCTTATGTTTAAGACTTTCCAGGGTGTTACAGAGGATGCCAAGAACACGGTATATCTTCGTCCCGAGACTGCACAGGGTATCTTCGTAAACTTCAAGAATGTTCAGAGAACATCACGTAAGAAGATTCCTTTCGGTATCTGCCAGGTTGGTAAGTCATTCAGAAATGAGATCACACCCGGTAACTTCATCTTCCGTGTAAGAGAGTTCGAGCAGATGGAGATGGAGTTCTTCT
>JAFXTN010000033.1 GCA_017535785.1 Butyrivibrio sp.
GCATGTCCTCTGAATGTTCTTGTAGGAACAAACTCACCAAGCTTGTGTCCAACCATATCTTCAGTAACATATACAGGAATATGCTTTCTTCCGTCATGAACAGCGATTGTGTGTCCAACAAAAGACGGGAAAATTGTAGAACGACGTGACCAAGTCTTAACTATCTGCTTCTGGCCCTCTGCGTTCATAGCATCTATCTTCTTGAGCAGGCTTGCGTCTGCAAAAGGTCCCTTTTTAAGTGATCTAGACATTTTATTCCTCCTTATTTGATGGCTTTACCGTTTCTTCTTCTTACGATCAGCTTGTTTGAAGCCTTCTTAGCCTTACGTGTCTTGTAACCAAGAGCAGGCTTGCCCCAAGGTGTGCAAGGGCCAGAACGTCCAATAGGTGCTCTACCTTCACCACCTCCGTGAGGATGGTCGTTAGGGTTCATAACAGAACCACGAACTGTAGGTCTGATACCCATGTGACGGATTCTTCCGGCTTTACCATAGTTAATAAGGTTGTGATCACCGTTTCCTACTACACCGATTGTAGCTCTGCACTCGATAGGAACCATTCTCATCTCGCCTGAAGGAAGACGAAGTGTTGCGTACTTACCTTCTTTAGCCATGAGCTGTGCAGCATTTCCGGCTGAACGAACCATCTGGCCGCCCTTTCCGGGATAAAGCTCGATGTTGTGTACGTTTTCACCGACAGGAATCTCTGAAAGAGGGAGACAGTTACCAACTCTGATCTCAGCGTTAGCACCGTTCATAACCTTCATTCCGTCTGTAAGACCGTTAGGTGCAAGGATGTATGACTTTGTTCCATCCTCGTACTGGATAAGTGCGATATTTGCAGATCTGTTAGGATCGTACTCGATACCGATAACTGTTGCAGTCATATCGTCCTTATTTCTCTTGAAATCTATAATTCTGTACTTAACTCTGCCGCCGCATCCACGATGTCTAACAGTGATCTTACCCTGGTTGTTACGTCCGGCCTTGCTGTTCTTTGAAACAACGAGTGATCTCTCAGGAGTCTTCTTTGTGATCTCTGAAAAATCAGAACCGGTCATATTTCTTCTGGATGGGGTATATGGGCCGTATTTCTTAATTCCCATGATATTTTCTCCTTTTTTGTTTATCACGTGCATGGTGCTCTTTGCACTTGAATCCCGGACTTAAGTTGGATTCGCACGTATAGTTTTCAGTTTGTCTAAAAATTAAAGTCCCTGGAAGATCTCGATATCCTTGCTGTCCTCAGTTAACTGAACAATAGCCTTCTTAGTCTTAGCTGTGAAGCCGATTGTCATTCCACGTCTCTTCTTCTTGCCGTTAGCATTGAGAGTGTTAACCTTAGCAACCTTTGTTCCTTCGAACATCTTCTCTACAGCTTCCTTGATCTGTGTCTTGTTTGCTTCAGGATTTACAAGGAAAGTGTACTTCTTCTCGCCCATGCCTGCCATGCTCTTCTCAGTAATAACAGGCTTAAGGATTACGTCATAATACTGTAATGCTGCCATTAGCAATACACCTCCTCTATCTTAGCTACTGCGTCCTTTGTAAGAACGAGTGTCCTAGCGTTTACGATATCATACACATTAAGTGTGTTTGTAAGTGTTGTGTTAGCCTCTGCAAGGTTTCTTGCTGAAAGAACTACGTTCTTGTCATTGTCTGCAAGAACTACAAGAGCCTTACGTGTAGCCTTGAGGTTGTTCATAACCTCAGCGAACTTCTTAGTCTTGATCTCATCAAACTTAAGCTCATCAACTACGATGATGTTGTTGCTCTGTGCCTTATCTGTAAGAGCAGACTTAAGAGCAGCTCTCTTCTCTTTCTTGTTCATCTTGAAAGAGTAATCTCTCGGAACGGGAGCAAATACAACTCCGCCGCCCTTCCACTGAGGAGCTCTGATAGATCCCTGTCTAGCATGACCTGTTCCCTTCTGTCTCCAAGGCTTTCTTCCGCCTCCTGAAACTTCAGAACGTGTCTTTGCTTTCTGTGTACCCTGGCGCTTGTCAGCGAGCTGCTGAAGAACTGCCATGTGTACGAGATGTTCATTTACTTCAACTCCGAAGATAGCATCGCTTAAATCAAGCTTACCAACTTCTTTGCCTTCCATATTGTAAACAGATACATTAGCCATCTGTATGGTCCTCCTTTCGCGCTCTATTAACCGATAACCTTAACGGTTTCCTTGATAGTAACAAGTCCCTTCTTAGGTCCGGGAATAGCACCCTTAACAAGAATAAGATTATTGTCGGCATCTACTCTAACAACCTCAAGATTCTGAACTGTTACTTTTACACTACCCATGTGACCGGGCATTCCCTTACCCTTAAATACGCGGCTGGGATCTGAAGATGAACCATTAGAACCCTGATGACGGTGGAATTTGGAACCGTGAGCCATAGGTCCTCTGTGCTGACCATTCTTCTTGATGGCGCCCTGGAATCCTTTTCCCTTTGAAATTGCTGTAGCGTCGATCTTGTCGCCCTCAGCAAATACATCAGCCTTGATCTCTGCACCAAGTTCATACTCTGCAGCGTTCTCAAGCTTGAACTCTCTTACATATCTCTTGCAAGAAACTCCTGCCTTCTTGAAGTGACCCTGCTCAGCCTTGGTTGCACCATGGCGATGGTAAATTGTCTTGTTTCCGTTTTTGTCCTTGTTAACAACCTTTTCCTTCTTGTCAACAAAACCAACCTGAACGGCACTGTATCCATCGTTCTCTACAGTCTTGATCTGTGTTACTACACAAGGTCCTGCCTGAAGAACTGTTACAGGAACGAGTGATCCGTCCTCTTTGAAGATCTGAGTCATTCCGACTTTAGTAGCTAAAATAGCCTTCTTCATGTTTTTACCTCCTTATTACGTCTACAGCGGATGCTTACTTCATTCGCAATGTCGCTTCAATTGTTCCGCAACGTTTTATGAACAATTCTCCAGTTATCACGGCATCATGCGTCTCGCATCATACTAGTAGAGGTGTTAAATAGTTACTTTATGATCAAGTGATAAATCACTTCATCTTGATATTGATGTTTACACCTGCAGGCATCTCGAGTCTCTGAAGAGCCTCTACTGTCTTAGAAGTAGGTGTAATGATATCGATAAGTCTCTTGTGTGTTCTCTGCTCGAACTGCTCTCTGGAATCCTTATACTTATGAACAGCTCTTAAGATAGTAACAACTTCCTTCTTTGTAGGAAGGGGAACAGGTCCGCTTACCTGAGAACCGTTCTTCTTGACTGTCTCGATGATCTTCTTGGCAGATGCATCAACAAGCTGATGATCATATGCCTTAAGTGTAATTCTCATTACCTGATTTGCCATAAAAAAAGTCGCCTCCTTTTCGCACTTTTGTATTAAGTACGACAAGCGGTGACTGTACACTCTCCCGTGTGTGTCCTAAGCGATAAACCAAATTAAAGCTGTAAAACTTCTACACGTCGTTTCTGCCTTGGGTTAGTCGGCAGACTTAAATTACTGTACAGTGACTTGTCGTCAGTTTGTTTGGCTGCTCGGCAGCCTCTAGACATTCGCTCCACGGAAAACCTGCTTAACTGGATAAAGCAGCAACCTCACGCTTCATAGCTATCATGTCACAGCGTCTTATACTATAAAACATTTTTCCGATATATGCAACCTCTTTTTATAAATTAATCACTTTAATCGCAAAATCAATGTTTTTTGCCCATTTTACTTGATCTATTTTAATCTCTTTTGCCATATCGTTGGAACAACGGCAGTTAACGTGATATCATTCACGATGGACATGCGTTAGAATCATATTATATAAGAAAAAAGACAACGTTCATAATTATAAATCGGAAAGGCAAACAGATATGTGGATTGCAGACGGATGGAAAGACTATGAGGTCATCGATACTTCAAGCGGCGAGAAGCTCGAAAGATGGGGCGACTACCTGCTTGTAAGACCGGATCCTCAGGTAATATGGAACACTGAAAAGAAACACTTCGGATGGAAGAAGCCCAACGGACATTATCACAGAAGTAATAAAGGCGGCGGCGAGTGGGAGTTCCACAAGCTTCCGGAGGAATGGACTATTAATTATAAGGAACTCACTTTTAATCTTAAGCCCTTCAGCTTCAAGCATACGGGTCTTTTCCCGGAGCAGGCTGCAAACTGGGATTGGTTTTCTTCTTTAATAAAGAAGGCCGATCGCCCGATCAAGGTTCTCAACCTCTTTGCTTATACGGGAGGTGCCACTGTCTCGGCCGCCAAGGCAGGTGCTAGTGTCACACACGTTGACGCAGCCAAGGGCATGGTGGCTTGGGCAAAAGAGAATGCGGCTTCCTCAGGGCTTGCCGATGCGCCCATCAGATATCTCGTAGATGACTGCGTTAAATTCGTAGAAAGAGAAATAAGAAGAGGAAACAAATATGACGGCATAATAATGGATCCTCCTTCTTACGGAAGAGGACCCAAGGGTGAGATCTGGAAAATAGAAGAATCTGTTTTTCCTTTTATCCAGTTGGCAAGTAAGCTACTTTCGGACAACCCGCTTTTCTTCCTTATCAACTCATACACAACAGGCTTACAGCCTGCAGTTCTTTCATATATGCTCCACACCGTTTTGGATCCTATCCATTCCGGAACAATTGAAGCGGAAGAGATCGGTCTTCCCGTAAAAGGAAACGGTCTTGTACTTCCTTGCGGAGCAAGCGGAAGATGGACAGCTAAATAAATAGAAAAATCGAGCAGAAACCTGCTCGATTTTTTATATTCGTTATTCCTTATTATTTTCCGGCGTCTCATCACTCGCATCTATCTTTTCCCTGATCTGCTGCATTCGAAGATCGAGCTGGTTGATAAGATCCGCACTAAACTTAAGATCATCGGAGATCACTTCCTGGTTTTCGATGTTCTTTTTATATTTCATCTTGTGCTCAAGACTTGCCCAGAAGTCCATCGCGATCGTTCTGAACTGAACCTCCACCTTCATAAATTCTTTTTCCTGAGTCAAGAAAATAGGAACTTCTATTATGAGATGCAAACTCCTGTAACCGCTCTTCTTGGGCTTTTCGATGTAATCTTTTTTCTGTATTACCTCAATGTCATCCTGCTTGGCAAGGCAATCGGCGAGCATGTAAATGTCATCGACAAACGAGCAAATGACTCTTATACCTGCGATGTCCGATATGTTCTTTTTTATATTATCAAGTGAAAAATCAAGTCCTTTTGCCTCCAACTTGTTGTAGATACTCATTGGAGTCTTTATTCTCATCTTGATCGCCTCAAAAGGGTTTCTGTTGTTTCGAAGCGAAAGCTCTTTGTTGAGTACATCCAGCTTGGTTCTGACTTCCGACAAAGCACAATCATATTTCATCATCAGAAGCTGAAAATCTTTATACTGATCTTTCATTTTGAGAAGATTCTCGAGATCACTGTGTGTGATACTCCCATCTCCCCCCTGCTTAGCAAAATCTATCTTGGAATAGTCGACGTGTTTTACTGCCATAGACTTCACTCCTTTTCTTGTAGTTCTCGTAAGTTCAGTATAACAGCAAGGCTTAAACATTCTATGAACTAATTATAAAAATACTGCTAATCTTGCGTATTTTTAGGCGTTTGAACACATTTTACACTTGATTATCTATGGAAGCTCCTTTTACATCATTGGATAAAAGACTTAGCTTATTGAGGATGTTGGTTATCTCAATATTGACATCTTCCTGCACATCTTCAAGCGACTTTTCCTCTGTGATAACAACCTTCTTATAATTATCGGGATTGTTCTCCTCTGCCTCCGCGCGCGCTCTTCTTGCTATTGCCCTCTTTGCATCTGCGCCGGTTGCATGTCCGAGTTCAGTTCTATCTTTTATATTCTCGATAAGTTCCTGCAACTGAGCCTCTTTCTCCAGCTTCTTGGCTTCTTTCTTCTTTTCCTCTTTCTTCTCTTCTGCAGCTTCCTTGGCTTCCTCTTCACGCTCTTTCTGCTCTTCATCGATATTCTCGACTGCGTCGCTTGTCAAAAGAGCTATCGCCTCCTTAGTGGATGCGTCCATAATATTATCAGCTTCCTTTTGTGCATCGAGCATATCGTTGGATTTAAGGCGTTCCCTCTTGATGTCAGCATAACCGCAGACGAGTGATGCCATCTTATTCTCTATATCCCTCATTTCTTTTGTTTTATCTTGGTCCGAAGAGACATAGTACAACGCTTTCTTCTGAAACTCAGTTAGATTGTTATATTCATCTAAAGAAAGCTGAGTATCGGGATCAGTACTCCGTGCTCTCTCGGCGTACCCCTCAAGTTCAATATACTCTCTACTTGTTGGTTCAACCCCATATTCAGACATGAGCTCTTTTAGCATGGCATTGTCCGCTTTATGCTGCTCTTTCATTTCATTTAATTCTTCAGAAAGGGATTTTATCTGATCCTTTATTGACTGCATTTGAGCATCAAGCTTCTTCTCTCCGCCAAATGCATCCGCTACGATCTTAAGCGCATTCTTCTTAGCAAAGTCCTGACGCTGCTCAAGCAAGCTCTGAATTTTGAGATTGGCTCCTGACACAGAAACATTCTTTCCTTTGTCACTTGTTTTGACTTTATCGGGATCGATCGGCTCCTGTGTGGGATAAAGATTATTCTGAACATCCATGTTCTGTTGTATACGCATAAGGCTCCTCCTGTGTTAGTGATAAATATGTATAGTTATCCTTATATCGTATATATCGGTTTACACTCGGTGAATGTTTATAGAAAAAGCAAATAAAAAAGAGCTCCGAGCACAAGGCTCGAAGCTCTTTATATTTGCATTTAGCTAAAAGCTAGAAGGTAGATCACTCTACGATTGTAGCAACCTTACCTGATCCAACTGTACGTCCACCCTCACGGATAGCGAACTTAAGACCCTGCTCCATAGCGATGGGGTGAATAAGCTCGATAGACATTGTTACGTGGTCACCAGGCATGCACATCTCAACACCATCGGGAAGGTTGCAGACACCTGTAACGTCAGTTGTTCTGAAGTAGAACTGAGGTCTGTAGTTTGTGAAGAAAGGTGTATGACGGCCACCCTCGTCCTTAGTAAGAACGTAAACCTCAGCAGTGAACTTTGTATGGCAAGTTACTGTGCCGGGCTTTGTGATAAC
>JAFXTN010000034.1 GCA_017535785.1 Butyrivibrio sp.
AGAAGCTTAAAGAAACAACTATCAGAGGTTCTCAGTTCAAGCAGCCTCTCCTTGAGTTCTCAGGAGCTTGCGCAGGTTGTGGTGAGACACCTTATGTTAAACTTGTTACTCAGTTGTTCGGTGACAGAATGTATGTTGCTAACGCAACAGGATGTACTTCAATTTGGGGTAACTCTTCACCTTCAACACCTTACACAGTAAATGCCAAGGGACATGGCCCTGCATGGGATAACTCATTGTTCGAGGATAACGCTGAGTTTGGTATGGGTATGGTACTTGCTCAGAACGCACTTCGTGATGCTATCAAGGAGCAGGTTGAGGCAGTTGTAGCTGCAGGCGGCGCTGCTAAGGACGCTGCTCAGAAGTGGCTCGATACATTCAGCAACGGTGCAGAGAACACAGCTGCTACAGATGCTCTTATCGAAGCTCTTAAGAATGACAGCTCAGATGCCGCTAAGTACATCATCAAGAACAAAGACTTCGCTGCTAAGAAGTCACAGTGGATCTTCGGTGGTGACGGATGGGCATTCGATATCGGATTCGGTGGTCTCGACCACGTACTTGCTTCCGGTAAGGATGTAAACGTTCTCGTTGTTAACACTGAGGTTTACTCAAATACAGGTGGACAGTCATCAAAGGCTACTCCTACAGGTGCTGTTGCACAGTTCGCAGCAGGCGGTAAGGAGATCAAGCAGAAGGATCTTGCGTCCATCGCAATGAGCTATGGTTATGTTTACGTAGCACAGATCGCTATGGGTGCTGATATGAACCAGACTCTCAAGGCTATTGCAGAGGCTGAGGCTTATCCCGGACCTTCACTTATCATCGCATATGCTCCTTGTATCAACCAGGGTCTTAAGGCCGGCATGAACAAGGTTATGGATGAGGAGAAGAAGGCTGTAGCTACAGGATATTGGGATATGTTCAGATTCAATCCTCAGGCAGAGCAGAAGTTCACTCTTGATTCTAAGCCTGCTACAGAAGACTTCCAGAGCTTCCTTGACGGTGAGGTTAGATACCTTTCACTTAAGCTCAAGAATCCTGAGAGAGCAGCTAAGCTCAATGCTATGGCAGCAGAGCATGCTAAGGAGCACAGAGCTTATCTTGAGAAGCTTGTTACTCTTTACGGTGACAAATAATAAAGCTTAATAGCCAAAAGGCATAAAAAAGGCAGGTCCGAAAGGACCTGCTTTTTATTGTTGTAATTCCAAATTATTAAAGAGTTTAACCTGATCGATCAGATCTTGGCGAGTGTCTGTACGGCGTTATCCTTAATAACTACCGAGTAATGTTCTGCAAGATACTGCTCCTCAGCTGTGCTGCCGATCTCTGTCTTGCCGTATTCCGTAAGAACCGAGCAGATATTGGCAAAAACATTATCTTCAATCTCGCCCTGATGAAGTATCAGATAATACTTACCTTTCACTTCATTTTTGTATAATGTATTCTCACCATCGAATTTTCTGCTTACTATAGCAGCGAATCTTGTAACTTCATGCATTGAATCAAATGAAAAGATCCTTGAGCCACGCCTTGTCGGCTGATTTTTCTTTTTGGCGCCGGAAGTTTTCTCTTTTAACTTCTTGGCATCTGTTGATGCGCTGTTCGAAGTGGATTCCATAAAATCAGACATATTGCTATGCTGGAGCCTCTTAAACAGACCGGCGACATCTTCATCCTCGTCATCTTCATAAGAAGCATCATCATCATATTCATCGTAATCGTCATCATCTTCCTCGTCTTCTTCGTGAACCGAAGGAGCAAAATTGGAATATCTGGTATCAAGCTCCTCAGGATCATCAACTTTGGTGATGATAAGAACGATGCATTCTGAATTGATCGGAATAGCCTCTATCATAAGAGGAGTATCCTCTGCATCGAATCCGTATTCTAAATTAGCTTGCTGCATCATGTCATGGAAAAGCTCTTTGGCTTTATCTGTTCCGTATGCAAGCTCAGTAATCTTAAGATCGCGCTTCGCAAGGTCATCTCTGGTAAGGGTGCATCTGATCTGGTGATCATTAACTTTTTCAATTTTCATGATGCTCACCTCCTGACTTTGGAATACATAGATACTAATTTAAAGATAATTTTATGTCAATAGATGTATCGACATATTTTAAAAATAAATCAGTGACTACATAAAATCTTAAGAAATTTCGACCGTATTTCTTAAGATTTGTCTGATATGATTATTTTTGTGAGACGCCTTTCGAGGATATGGATCCGGAAAGGAGGCGATACAGGAATTATTTTAGATTTTCTATCGTTTCGCGTTCTGCGGAATGTCTATATTAGTTTCTAAAAATAAATCCCTAAAAATACAAAAATAATCAAACAACGACAGTAAACACATAGATCAAAAGATATTATGTTTACACTATTATTATACCATAAGAAAGCGCTTATTTATGCGCTAAAAGAAGGATTTACGGTCGGCGTCTTGCAGAGATTAAAATATGTCAAAAGGGTTATTTCAGGCAAAAAAAAGCAAGCATGGAATTATCACGGTTTTCGGCCTTTTGGTCTTAGGATGGCCCAAAGACAAGAGCGATTTTTCATAAAAACAATCAATTATTAAAAGTTTATAAAAGGACCCCACCATAACATACAATTATAAGGTTGTTTTCTGTGAGATATC
Organism: Butyrivibrio sp.; assembly: GCA_017535785.1. Lineage (GTDB taxonomy): Bacteria > Bacillota > Clostridia > Lachnospirales > Lachnospiraceae > Butyrivibrio. The sequence goes on from JAFXTN010000034.1 coordinate 2,642, forward strand.
GACTTTTCATAATGACGTAAACATAATAGTCTGTTATAATAAAGGGCGATTGTAAAGGAGCTAGAACATGAAAAAAAAGGTGATTCCGGCGATTGTTATAATCGCCCTTATTTTTATTATAGGAAGTATATATGCATCACAAATTTACAGACAGCATTTTTCTTATAGTGAAGAACAAAAAGATTTAAATGAGTATTTTGACATTACAGGGGATACTGACGTAGCGATCCTTCTGGGTAACGATTATCTTGAAGAAAGAGCAAAACTTCTGGACGGAACCTATTATATGGATATCAACGCAGTCCGTAAGTACCTTAATAGGAGATTTTATTACGGACAGGCAGACGGAGAGCTTGTTTATACGACTCCGGATGCGATAATCACTGCAAAGATAGGCACAGGAACATACGAAAGTACCAAAGAAGGGGCAAAAGAGGAAGCTTATCAGATCGCAAGGCTTGAAGAAGACGGAACTCTTTTGGTTGCCCTTGATTATGTAAAGAAATATACTAATTTTTCATATACAAGCTTTACAGAGCCCAATCACCTTCAGATTGATAAAACTTGGGAAGAGCAGGAGGTTGCTACAATTTCCAAGGCTACTCAGCTGAGAGTCAGAGGCGGAGTTAAGAGTGCAGTCATTGAAGAGCTTGCTGTAGGTGATAAGGTTATCGTTCTGGATCAGATGGATAAGTGGTCTAAGGTTAAGAGCGCTGATTCTTTCATAGGATTTGTTGAGAACAATAAATTAAAGGATAAGACCACATCAACTCCGATTCCCGTTACGGATTACAAGGAGCCCGAGTACACTTCGATCAAGAAGGATCACAAGATAAATATGGGCTTTCATAATATGAGTGGCCCCAGCGGAAATGATTCATTCAGTGAGGTAGTTTCACCTACAAAGAGTCTGAATGTCATTGCACCTACTTGGTTTATGGTGTCTGATAATTCCGGTTCCGTAGAGAGTTATGCTTCATCAAGCTATGTTGATTCTGCACATAGTAAGGGCCTGGAAGTATGGGCTGTTTTTGAGAACATTACATACAAAAAAGATATTTCCATGACAGAAGTGCTTTCTCATGCAAGTTCAAGAAAAGCAATGATCGATTCTGTTGTAAGTAAGACACTTTCATGCGGAGCCGATGGTATCAATCTGGACTTTGAGGAAATTTCTAACGAAGACGGACAGTCATATATAGAGTTCGTTCGTGAGCTTTCTATAGCTTGTAGGGATAACGGACTGGTATTTTCAATAGATAACTATGTACCCATGCATTTCAACGATCATTATGATCTTACCGAGCAGGGTATTGTTGCTGATTATGTTGTCATCATGGGATATGATGAGCACTATGGTGGATCTTCGGAGGTAGGATCGGTAGCATCTCTGGGATATGTAGAGAACGGTATCATCAATACTGTTGCCAAAGTTGATCCTTCAAAAGTTATAAACGCGGTTCCTTTTTACACAAGAATATGGCAGACCGCTGACGGAAAGGTCAGCAGTAAGGCATATCCGATGAAGAGTGCCAAAGAGTATATAAGCAACCATTCTATCAATATGGAGTGGGATCCCGAAACTTCACAGGATTACGGCGAGTATACATCAAACGGAACCACATATCAGGTATGGATGGAGAATAAGGCATCACTCGAGCAGAAGATCAATGTAATGAAGAACCATAAGATCGCAGGTATTGCCGAGTGGGCTCTTGGAATGGAATCATCTGACGTCTGGGATGCAATTTCCGCTTATGTCGAGGGATGAAAATTGGATACAGAGCTGGTAGTAATTGATGAAAAGAATATAGATGATGCTGCCAAAGCTTCTTTGATAAAAGCCGGCAACATCATTAAAAACGGAGGCCTTGTCGCATTTCCCACGGAGACTGTATACGGTCTTGGGGGAGATGCGCTAAACAAGCAATCCTCTAAGAAAATATATGCGGCTAAAGGCCGTCCTTCAGACAATCCACTTATTGTCCACGTGTCCAACATGGACGCATTAAGTAAAATCGTAAAAGAAGTTCCGGAAGCGGCACGCAAGTTGGCAGACGCTTTTTGGCCGGGACCTCTTACAATGATAATGAATAAGACAGACGCCGTTCCCTATGAGACGACGGGAGGCCTTGATACAGTGGCTATAAGAATGCCCTGCAACAAGATCGCTCTTGAGCTCATAGACGCATCAGGCGGTTATATAGCCGCACCCAGCGCCAACACATCGGGAAGACCCAGTCCTACGGTCGCCAGATACTGTGTTGAAGACCTTTCCGGCAAGATAGAGATGATAATAGACGGCGGTCAGGTGGGAATAGGACTTGAATCTACGATAGTGGATCTCACTTCTGATGTTCCCATGATCCTTCGTCCCGGATATATCACTGCGGACATGATAAAAGAGGTTCTGGGAGAAGTCAGCATAGATAAGACTATCATAGACAGTACATCGACATTAAAGCCTAAGGCACCCGGAATGAAGTACAAGCACTATGCTCCAAAGGGAGAGCTTACCATTGTTCAGGGACCTATGGATGAAGTTATAAAGTATATCAATGACAGGACCGCTTTCGCAAAGAAAGAAGGCAAGAGAGTCGGAGTTATCGGAACCGATGCGACCAAGGATAAGTATGATGCGGATATTGTAAAGAGTCTTGGGAGCAGGGAAGATGAAAACAGCATCGCGCACGAGCTTTTCAAAGCACTCAGAGAATTTGATGACGACAAGGTAGATATCATGTTTTCGGAGTCTTTTGATGACAGCGGTATCGGTCAGGCGATCATGAACAGGCTTTTAAAGGCAGCAGGACATAATGTTATAGTCCTGTAAAAATATAAGTACTATAATTATATGAAAAGAGGTGTACAAATGATTGCATTAGCTAGCGACCACGGCGGATTTGACTTGAAGGAGGCTGTAAAAAAGCATCTGGAAGAGAGGGGACTCGAAGTAAAGGATTTTGGCACATATGACAAGAGCTCTTGCGATTATCCGGATTTCGGAAGACCGGCAGCGGAAGCCGTTGCGAACGGAGAATGTGAAAAGGGCATTGTTATCTGTACTACAGGTATAGGAATCAGTATTGTTGCCAATAAGGTCAAAGGAATCAGATGTGCACTTTGCTCAGAAGTAACAAGTGCAAGACTTACAAGAGAGCATAACGACGCCAATATGCTTGCTATGGGGGGCGGATTTGTCGGTGAGCTTCTTGCCATGGAGATCGTGGATACATTTCTCGATACTCCTTTTTCAGGCCTTGAGAAGCATAGCCGCAGAATATCCAAGATTGCTGCAGCAGAGCAGTGATCATCTGAAGCGAACAGTTACAAGAAATAATCTCTAAGGAGGACACTATGGGAAAAGTTGTAATAATGGATCATCCGCTGATTCAACATAAGATCGGTTATATCAGAAGAATCGACACGGGAACCAAGGACTTCAGACAGACAATCGGCGAGATCGCCATGCTTATATGCTATGAAGCGACCAGAGACCTTCAGCTTCAGGATGTTCAGATAGAGACTCCTATCTGTAAGACTACGGTAAAAGAGCTTAAGGGGAGAAAGCTTTGCGTTGTTCCGATCTTAAGAGCCGGACTTGGAATGGTAGACGGAATGCTCGCGCTCATTCCTGCCGCTAAGGTTGGACATATCGGACTTTACAGAGATCCCGAGACACTTAAGCCTGTTGAGTATTATTGCAAGATGCCTGCGGATATAACAGAAAGAGAGATCTTTGTTGTCGATCCCATGCTTGCTACAGGAGGATCTTCCGTAGCAGCTATACAGATGCTCAAAAACAGAGGATGCAAGCATATCCACTTCATGTGTATCATTGCTGCTCCCGAGGGACTTAAAGCAATGCAGGAAGCTCATCCGGATGTTGACATATATGTAGGATCCCTTGACGAGAAACTCAACGAGCACGGATACATTGTTCCCGGACTCGGAGATGCCGGAGACAGGATTTTCGGAACAAAATAAGGAGAATAGATGAAAAGAGAAGATTATATAACCTGGGATGAGTATTTCATGGGCGTAGCTAAGCTCGCTGCAATGAGATCCAAGGACCCCAATACCCAAGTCGGTAGTTGTATAGTCAGTGAAGATAACAATATTCTTTCAATGGGATACAACGGACTTCCTAAGGGATGTTCCGATGAAGATTTTCCCTGGGAAAGAGACGGCGAAGATGAGCTGTGTACCAAATATCCTTTTGTTACGCACAGTGAGCTTAATGCCATACTGAATTACAGAGGAGGAAGCCTTATCGGCTCCAAGTTGTACGTGTCTTTATTCCCGTGCAATGAATGTGCCAAGGCTATAATTCAGGCCGGTATAAGAACTGTTGTATACGATAGTGACAAGTACAGCACATCCGCATCGACCAAAGCTGCAAAGAGAATGTTTGATGCTGCGGGGGTCCGCTATTATCAATATCAACCGAGCGGAAGGAACATCAAAATAACAATATAATTACAGTTTGGGGTTATGAGAAAAAGAGGGGTAATCATAGTACAAACTAAAATTAAATATTTTTCTGCTGCGATATTCAGGGCAATTACGACTGTGCTCATGATCGTTGTATTGGCATGCTCTTTTCCCGTTGATTCTTTTGCGACGGATGCTACCAGGAAAAAATTGGAAGAGGCCAAAGAGAAAAAGGCACAATCTCAAAATGAGCTTAACAGCACCAAAGACAATATAGCGGAGATGAACGAAGAAAAATCATCTCTGCAGGGACAGCTCAATACGCTGAACAATCAGCTTACGGAAGTGAGTAACAATCTCGAGGCTATCGAAGAACAGATAGAAGATAAGAAGACGGAGATTGATAATACACTTGCTGAGCTCGATGCTGCGCGTGAAACTGAAGAAAATCAGTATGCCTCGATGAAGAAGAGGGTTCAGTTCATTTATGAGAAGCAGAACTTTGTGCTGGTCGACATGCTTCTGGGGGCAACCGACTTTGCTGCTTTTTTGAATCAGAATCATTACATAGAAGAGCTTTCCGCATATGACAGGAAGATGTTTCTTCAGTATATAGATACCAGAGAGCTTATCGAGGAAAAAGAGGCTGCGTTGGAAGCTGAGCATCAGCAGCTCGAGGAATATCAGACTCAGCAGAAGGCTGAACAGAGTAGAGTATCAGGACTTGTAAGTCAGACTTCCGGTTCCATCAAGCAATATGCCAATGATATATCGGATGCAGAATCCAAGGCTCAGGCACTTGAGGACCAGATAAAAGCGCAGGAGCAGGACATCAAGAATCTAGAGGCTAAGCTTGCCGAAGAGATGAGGTTGTCCAAGCTGGCAGCAGCTTCTACTTGGAGAGATATTTCTGAGGTTACATTTGCTGAAGGTGACAGATATCTTTTGGCTAATCTTATATATTGTGAGGCGGGATCTGAACCTTACGAAGGGAAGGTGGCTGTTGGAGCAGTCGTTATCAACAGAGTCTTGAGTTCCGTATATCCGGATACTGTTGTCGGTGTGATATATCAGAATAAGCAGTTTTCTCCTGCGGCGAGCGGAAGACTTGCGCTTGCACTTGCCAACGGCAAGGCGACAGCTGCTTGTTATCAGGCAGCGGATGAAGCCATGAAAGGTTATTCCAATGTCGGGAATTGCGTATATTTCAGAACTCCGATACCGGGCCTTTCGGGAACCAATATCGGAGGACATGTTTTTTACTGATATTTAGTTTTGAATATGGTCTTCAATCGGTTTAATAAGATTATCCATACCGTTTTTGTAGATTTCATCAAGGAGTCTGTTCAATGAGAGCAGACTCTTTTTAAGAAGAGACTCATCGATGAGCTTTTTTTCAAAAGCTTCGGAGAGCTCATCCAGATCGGCAACCTTCATCTTGCCATCGGGATATATGATCACATCAGCCAAAAGATCGATAGTGGTAAGAATGTTGTCTGATTTGTTATAATCATATGTGACTATGTCACAATACCAACAGCATAGAGAGCCATCAGGCTTTAGAAACTTACTAACTTTATAGCCTTCTTTCAGATACAGACATGAATAGCCGTGAGAAAAGTCATGTGCCTTTCCCAAGGCTTTCCATTTGGTGACCAATATAGAATCGCTGCATTCGAGAATAACGTCATCTTTTAATTTGATAGTTTCAGCCGGAATGAAGCGCTTACGATAAAGAATAGGATTTTCCATAGTATTCCTTTCCGAATCTATATTATGAAAATCTTACTATTAAAGAAAATGAAAGTCAATTATGCGAGATAATTCAATCAAAAAAACGATAATCAAAATTGCATACTTTATAGTCATTTTTATTTTGACGATCATAGTATTTGGACATTTATCCAAAGGTGATCATGCAGATATGACAGCCAAGATGTCGAAAGCCACACTCCCTGTAGTTACAGTGGTTGAGGGTGGAAAAGATATCAATGCAATGCATGGTTATATTTCTGATGTTGATGTTGCTAATATCAGGGGAACGGTTGTGCCGCTTGGAGAGGACAGATCGTTATCATTTAACATCAACACATTCGGAGAAAAGGTGACCGACATCGGATATGAGGTCAGAAGTGTCGACGGAAAGGGCCTCGTTGAGAGCGTAATGCTTACCGATTATAAAGAGGATAAAGACACTGTCTATGCAGATATTCATCTAAAGGATCTGATCGATCCGAAGAAAGAATATATGCTTGTTGTGTTTATGAATACCGATCTCGGTAAAGCTAAGTATTACACAAGATTTGTGTGGACGAACGAAGAATCCAGATACTATGTAAAAGATGAGCTTGATTTTGTTCTTGGTTTTTCTGACGCTACCTTTGATGTGACTAAGGCAAAAGAGTATTCCAAATATCTTGAAACAAGTACAGAGACCGATCACGCTACGTTAAGTAAGATAAACATTCACAGTACATTTGATCAGATCACATGGGGCAAGATCAAAGAGATGATCGTTGACCACACTAAGCCGGATGTCTATATCACAGACATTCATGAGCAGACCGGCTGTTATGAACTGCAGTACAGGGTGAGGATCAAGGACGGTACTACAGTAAGTGATTATGATGTTGTTGAAGATTTCAGAGTCAGATACACATCAGACAGAATGTATCTTCTTGATTACGAGAGAAGAATGGATTATGTATTTGATTCAGATTCCTATTCAATAAGCCCTAACTCGATATATCTTGGCATTTCCGACCCAAATATAGAGTTTAAAGAGAGTAGCAGCGGAAGTGCGTTTGCATTTGTGAGCGGAAACAGGTTGTATGCCTTTAACAATACCGAGAATAAGCTTGCATACCTGTATGGTTTTTATGATAAAGACAATGACGACATCAGAACAAGATGGAACAAAAACGGCATCAAAGTTCTCAATGTCGATGAAGCGGGTAATGTAAAATTCGTGGTTTGCGGTTATATGAACAGGGGACTTCACGAAGGATGCACCGGTATTGCCGTATATGATTACAACGCGTCAATAAATGCCGTTGAAGAGTTGGTATTTATAGAGAGTAATAAGTCTGCAGAGGTTATCGTAAGCGATGTAAATAAGCTTGCTTATGTCAGCAGCAATGATATTTTCTATGTGATGCTTGATCAGAACATTTACGAAGTGGATCTTTTGGACAGAACAGCGAAAGCTGTCGTGGAAGATATCGGATCCGGAACATATAAGATATCCAAGTCAAACAATGTTATTGCTTGGCAGGGAGATGATCTTACTTCTCTTAATATCATGAATCTAAATACAAGGGCAATATCTCCGGTTGAAGCAAAGCCCGGAGAAAATATCATTGTTCTCGGATTTAGAGGCGAGGATCTTGTATACGGAACGGTTAATCCCGCAGATATTCAAAACGATCAGATGGGTAATCCTATCTATGCGATGTATAGCGTAAAGATTCAGGACAGTGAGGGAAATATCCTGCTTGATTATCATCCGGACGGTATATATATAACTGATGTGGATATACGTGGTGATATGATCAATACGACCAGAGTCGTCAAGGACCCCGAGAGTGGTTCCTATTCACCTACATATGACGATCCTCTGACTTATACTCTTCAGGCTGAAAAGGGAAGTAATGTTGTCACAACAGTGGCGGATGAAGTATATGATAAGATTTCATGCATTACGACCAAGAGTGAGGTCAAGGTTAAAGAGCTGAGAGTGCTCACACCAAACCTGACGCTTTATGAAGGCGACAGGAATGTAGTAGTTTCTTTTGACAGAGATATAGAAAAGAATCCTGTATATTACGTATATGATATTTCAGGAAGAGCAAATACTTATCCCGATGCCGCATCTGCTGTTATTGCTGCAGAGAAAATAACCGGAGTTGTTGTTAATGATAAGAACAACTACGTATGGTATAAGGGGAACAGGCTTAAGTCCAATCAGATCATGGATATAACCAGACGTGCTGAGACCTATGAAGACATGACGTCAAAAGATTCCACGGCGGTCTGCATAGATCTTATGTTGCAGTTCCAAGGTGTAAACCGAAATGTCGAAGCACTTCTTGCAAGTGGTGAAAGCGTGGGTCAGATCCTCAGCGAATCACTTTCCGATGTGAGCGTGGTCGAGCTGGATGGCTGTTCACTTGATTCGGTGCTGTATTATGTGAATAAAGAGGCGCCCGTTATGGCTATGCTAAGTAATGGGGAATCCATGCTCATAATAGGATTTAACGATCAGAATACTGTTCTGGTAAATCCCAAGACGGGCAACTGGTATAAATACGGAATGAACGATTCCAAGAAGCTGTTTGAAGAGAACGGAAATCATTTTATAACCTATTTTAGGGAGGAATGATAAAATGAAGGATTTCGACTTTGGTATGGTAAAAGACCCGAAGATGTTTAAGGAAGGAGTTTTGCCGGCTCATTCAGATCACAGAGCCTATGCTTCTTTGGATGAGCTTGAAGAGGAGATAAGCTCACTCATCGTGTCATTAAACGGGTTGTGGAAATTCCACTATGCTAAGGAGTATAGTGCGGCTATACCCGGGTTTGAAAAAGACGGTTTTGACTGTAACGGATGGAACGATATCAAAGTTCCTTCACACATACAGCTTGAGGGATATGATATTCCCGCTTATATCAATTATCAATATCCATGGGATGGACGAGAGGAATTAGAATTGGGTGAGATTCCGACAAAGTTCAATCCCGTGGGAAGTTATGTGAAGTATTTTGCGCTTCCGCTTCTTTGGAAGGACAAGGAAGTGCATGTCGTATTTGACGGAGTAGAGAGCGGATTTGCGCTGTGGCTTAACGGAAGCTTTGTGGGCTACAGCGAAGACTCTTTTACCCCATCTGAATTTGATCTTACGCCTTATCTTAGAGATGGTGAGAACAAGCTTGCTGTACAGGTGTTCAAATACACGAGCGGAAGCTGGTTCGAAGACCAGGATTTCTTCAGATTTTCAGGCATCTACAGAAATGTTTTCCTAAAACTTATTCCGGGTGCACATCTTGAGGATGTTAAGGTTAGGACTCTTTTGAATGATGATCTTTCAGAGGCTGAGCTCGAGGTCACATTAAAATTCCCTGCAAAAGTCGGAACAACGGATTACGAGCTTTTAAAAGACGGTCATAAGGTCTTAAGCGGAACGATCGATAACGATAAGGAAGTCGTTTTCAAAGAGAACGTTCAGAGTCCTTTGCTATGGAGCGCAGAGGATCCGCAGCTTTATCAGCTTGTTTTATATGTAAATGATGATGAAAAAGAAATCTGTGAAGTGGTAAGGCAGAACGTCGGATTTAGGAAGTTCGGATTGAAAGACGGGCTGATGCTCATAAACGGGAAAAGAATCGTCTTTAAGGGCGTAAACAGACATGAATTTTCATGTGATAAGGGAAGAGTAGTATCTGATGAGGATACACTTCGCGATATCATCACTATGAAAAGAAACAACATCAATGCCATAAGAACTAGCCACTATCAGAATTCTGCAAAGATCTATGAGCTCTGCGACATCTATGGTTTATACATGATCGCGGAGAATAATATGGAGACGCACGGAACGTGGACGTATACCGGCGATGAGGAGGAGCGCAAGAAGAATGCGCTTCCGGGTGACAGAGAAGAATGCCTGCCTATGATGCTTGATAGGGTTAATTCGACGTATCAGCTCGATAAGAATCATCCGAGTGTTCTCATATGGTCAATTGGAAACGAATCTTTCGGAGGAAAAGTTCCGCATGAGATGAGCAGGCTATTTAAGGAGCTTGATCCGGACAGGCTTGTTCATTATGAGGGAATATTTAATGACAGAAGATACAATGACACCAGCGACATGGAGAGTCAGATGTATGCGACTGTAAAGAATATTGAGAAATTCCTTTCGGAGCACGATGACAAACCTTTTATCTGCTGCGAATACACGCATGCGATGGGAAACTCCTGTGGAGCTATGTTTAAGTACACCGATCTTGCAGACAGAGAACCTAGGTATCAGGGCGGTTTTATCTGGGATTATGTGGATCAGGCCATCAGGAAAAAGAACAGATTCGGCGAATATTATATGGCATATGGCGGTGACCATGGCGAGAGACCGACTGATTATAACTTTAGCGGAAACGGTATAGTGGATGCTGACAGAGAGCCTTATGCCAAGATGCAAGAGGTGAAGTTCAACTACAGTAATATCAAAGTCTTCATCGAGGAATATAAGGTAAGGATCGTTAATAACAACCTGTTTACGGGAACGTGGGCCTACGATTGCATAGTTACTCTTGAAAGAGACGGAAAAGAAGTCATGAATAAGCGCATGGCGACTGATGTAGAACCTCTTTCGGAAAAAGAGTACAATCTTCCGAAGGCGATAATAAATAAGCTGATGGTTACAGGCACGGGAGTATTTGATGAAAACGGTCCGTTCCCGCTGGATGAATATGTTGTGACCGTATCCTTTAGGCTTCGCGATGATACACTGTGGGCTGAGAGAGGACATGAGGTGGCTTTCGGGCAGGGAGTGTTCAGAAATGCAGCTGCGACATATATAACCTGTAGTCCGATAGAGGTAACAGACGGAAAGTTCAATATAGGCGTAAAGGGTAAGAATTTCTCGGTGCTTTTTTCTAAGGATAAGGGAAATATTGTCTCTTATAACTTTGCGGGAAAAGAGCTGATAGAGGGGCTGCCCAGACCGAACTTTTGGAGAGCTCCCGTAGATAACGACCGTGGAAACAGGCAGCCTCAGCGTTATGCTCAGTGGAAGATAGCAAGTTCCTATTCGACATCTCAGCTTGAAGGAATTGAAAGGGATGATAACGCTCTCACAGTGAGTTATAGATTTACTCTTCCAACATCGCCGGAAGCATCGGTACTTGTGACGTATACGGTCACGGGAGACGGAAGAGTGTGGATTAAAGAGGATTATGAGCCCGTGGAAGGCCTTTCCGAAATGCCTGAGTTTGGCATGATGTTCAGACTGAGTGCGGACTATGATAATGTTGAGTATTACGGAAAAGGCCCGAAAGAGAATTATACGGATAGATGCAGAGGAGCAAGACTTGGCTTGTTTAAGACTACAACAGAGGAGTGCGTTGAGAAATATATTCGACCTCAGGAAACCGGAAACAGGGTTGATGTCAGATGGGCTAAGATAACGGATAAAGACGGAAGAGGAATTCTCATCGAGGCACCCGATACCATGAACTTCAGTGCGATTCCGTATACACCGGACGAGCTTGAAGCTGCGGCGCATCCTTTTGAGCTTCCGAGAGTATGTAAGACTATTGTCAGATGCAGCTGTATGCAGATGGGAATAGCGGGAGATGACACTTGGGGATCGCGTACTCACGAAGAATTCTTGTTACCAAAAGAAGAGCCGCTTTCATTTATCATGAGTTTTAAGGGAATATGACACATAAAAAGGTATATGCCCGTTATGGGCATATACCTTATAATATTCTAGGAATATTGCTTTAGAATCCAAGATTATCGTTTACAAGGATCACATGAATTCTGCCGGGGTGCTTTGAAAAGCGAGTTATAAGGAACTGACAGCAGATGGTGTCAGGAGACTTACAATTCATGCATGATCCTGTTTTTGAACAGGGAGTTGAAAGACCAAAGCGCTGCGCATTGATAGGCGCTGCGACGTTTCTGGCTCTTTTAAGAGCACCGTCGACATCATCGCATACCTTGTTCATTCCAACAATAAATACGACCTTCTTGGGCCCCTGAGCGATCGCAGATACACGGTTAGCGTTACCGTCTATGTTAACAAGGATTCCGTCCTCAGTCATAGCATTTGCGCTTGAGAGAAAGACATCGGCGTCATATGCGGCAAGCATTGCTGCACGTTTGTCCGTCATCTCATTTCTGTCGATAAAATTGTAATTGCCTTTTTTGAGAGCATCGACAAGACCGATCTCATTGGCGCTCATTGCTCCGCCCATAGTGACGGTGCTGCTCTCGGGGATTATACTTAAAGCGATCTTCAGAGCTTCTTCTTTATCCTTGGCGTAGTAACCGGTCATGTTTCTTGATTCAAGACCCTTTATTACTGTTTGGGATAAGAGCTCATTTCTCTTGGTTATGTTTTCGTTCATTGCCATAAGAACCTCCAAATAAATGAATGTGTTTCATGCCAACTAATATTATACAACTAATCGAATGGGAGTATAGATATGAAAATAAATAAACCTGTAGATGCTGTCTTATTTGACCTTGACGGAACACTTACGGACACAGAGAGATTCTATCAGACTGCTTGGCCTAAGGCGCTTGCGCATTTTGGATATGAAATGGAAAAGGATATGCCGCTTAAGCTTCGTTCTCTAGGCAGACCTTTTGCAATACAACAGTTTAAAGACTGGTTCGGAGAAGACTTTGATTATCAGAAAGTCAGGGAATACAGAAAAGAAATAGTGGAAGAGATGATAAAAGAAAATGGTATTCCTCTTAAGCCGGGAGCAAAAGAGATCTTGACGTGGCTAAGAGAAAACGGGATACTGACAGCGCTTGTGACCGCTAATGATTATCAGAGAGCGGAGAGATATCTTAAAAAGATCGGGCTGTTTGAGCTTTTTGATAAGATAATCTGTGCAAACATGGTAGAAAAAGGAAAACCCGCACCTGATATGTACGCTTTTGCAAGTAAAGAACTTGGTCTTCCGCCCGAGAGAACCTTCGCAGTGGAAGATTCTCCGAACGGCGTGACGAGTGCATATCTGGCCGGGTGTAAAGTCATAATGATTCCGGATCTGACAGAACCGGATGAAGAGCTTAAGTCAAAGCTCTATGCAAGACTGGATAACCTGCTTATGATCAAGGGATTTTTTTCTCAGCCTCAAGAGAAGCTCTGAGCTCTCCGCTGTTGTATCTCTCAATGATATTGTTGATACGCTCAACGGGGTTGAGAAGGTCGCTTATTGATGCATCGTGGTTAAGTGTATCGATGAGATAAGCGATGTACTTGCTCATATCGCAGCTTATATACCACTCACGTGAAAGAAGCTCGGGAGTCTGGTATATAAGGTTTGTTGTAAAGATCCTGTCGATAAGACCTTCTTCATAAGCCTTATCAAACTCTGCAAGACCGCCTGTGAAAAGACCAAATGTAGAGAATGCATATATTCTTGCAGCCTTACGCTGTTTAAGTGCTTTTGCAACATCGAGGATACTCTCTCCTGAAGAGATCATATCATCAACGATGATAACTGACTTTCCTTCAACACTTGTTCCGAGGAACTCATGTGATACGATAGGATTTCTTCCGTCAACTACCTGTGTGTAGTCACGTCTCTTATAGAACATTCCGACATCAAGACCAAGTACGCTGGCAAGATAGATTGCTCTGCTCATACCACCTTCATCAGGTGAGATTACCATCATGTTGTCTGAATCGATCTTAAGATCCCATACGTTTCTGAGAAGGGCCTTAATAAACTGATATGTTGTTCTTACGGTCTCAAAACCGTTAAGAGGAATAGCATTTTGAACTCTCGGATCATGTGCGTCAAAGGTGATGATATTATCTACACCCATGTTTACAAGCTCCTGAAGAGCTATAGCACAGTCGAGAGACTCTCTTGAACTTCTTTTATGCTGTCTTGATTCGTAGAGGAAAGGCATGATAACAGTGATCCTTCTTGCCTTTCCGCCGACAGCGGCGATGAGTCTTTTAAGATCCTGATAATGATCATCAGGAGACATATGATTTTCCTGTCCGAAAAGAGAATAGGTTTGTGAGTAGTTACATACATCTACAAGCAGATACAGATCGTCACCACGAACTGATGCTTTAATGACGCCCTTTGCCTCGCCTGTTCCGAATCTGGGAACCTCGGCATCTAAGATATAAGAGGGGCGCTCATAACCTGTGAAGGCTAAGCTTCCTTTATGCTCGTTCTCTCTTTCTGCTCTCCATTTAACGAGGTAGTAATCGACTTTTTCTGCTAAAGGCTTAACTCCCTTGAGTGGAATGATTCCGAGGGAACCTACAGGAATTGTCTCCAGATTACGTTTCTCTTCTCTTTTTGACATTACTGAAAATCCTCACTTTCTTTTTTGGCAATCTTTTTGATCTTACGAATGTCCTGTCCGGTTAATTTAAGAAGCGTATAGTTACTTGTAACTCGCGAAAAGATTCTATCCGAATAGGTTGCCTGTAATTCTTCTAGAGAAAGGTTGGTAGTAATGATCGTAGACTTTTTCCTCAAATCTCTCTCATTGAGGCATGAGAAAAGCTCAGATGCCACAAAGCTGTTCGTTCGCTCAGTACCGAGATCGTCGATTATAAGCAATTCGCAATTGTATATATCATCATATATACCCTTAAGTTCCTGCTTGTTGCGATAGTCGAATGAGTTCTCGGCCAGTAGTTCGAACAGTCCGGAAGAACTAAAATAAATAACCGAATGCCCCTTTTTGAGCAGTTCGTTGGCAACACAAGTAGACAAGAATGATTTGCCAACACCAACTGTACCATAAATGAATAGATTTTGGTAGTCGGAGTTAAAATTATTTATAAATTTTTCCGAAACCGCCACAGCGCCCTTAAAACGCTTTAAATCCTCGCCTTGATAATATTTCTCGGTCAGGAGTTTGAAGTTTGCGGTTTTAGCTAAAGCCTTAAGATTGGAACGGTCATAGAGAGTTTCTATGATCTTTTGTTTGAAACAGTGACACTTTTCGTTGCCGATATAACCGGTATCCTTGCAGTCACTGCAGGTATAACCCATATCAAGATAATCGTCAGAAAAACCTGCCTCGGTCAAAAGAATCTTCTTTTGGCGTGCAAGTTCTTCAAGTTCGCGCTTTAATGCGCTCTTGTCCAGTCTCTCTCCCGAGAGAAGCCTTCTTCCGAAGTCTACACTGGCTGTTGAAGTCTTGTCCTCGAGCTCTTTATAGCCCGGAACGGTATCATATACATAACGCTGTCTCTCTTCAAGCTCCTGTCTGTGGAGAGAGCGTCTTTCTTCATATTCATGCATTATTTCGTCGAATTGAGCGTTGGTCAATGCCATGTGATTCTCCTCTTAGCACAAAGTTATGCCCTGCACGTGTTTTGGGGAAGGCTGTGCGCCGCCGCCAAACCAAAGTACAGGGCTTGCTTTTGTGTAACTCTTACCGATTCCCCAACCGGATAAGAGTATTAATTGTCCAGAAGTTTCTTTTCAAGTTCAGCAAAATCATATGTATTTTGCTGGAACTGATTGAAACGGTTCTGGGCGCCGCCATGGCGAATATATGATTCGTCAGAGCGGAGTTTGCTGTCAATGGATGACACGGAAGCCTTCGATTTCTTCTTGCGAAGATCGGCGGTAAAGTCAGCATCTAGTCTGGCAATATCCTCCCTGTTCTTAACCTTACTATCATGCCAGCTTCGAAGAATGCCGTCGCAATATCTAAGGCGATTCTTCTGTGTAGCCAGAACAGTGCGGTCGCAGGCTTCCATGATGATATCCATTGAAAATCCCAACTCTCCACGCCAGGAACGGATAATGTTTCCTTCCTTTTCCGTGGGGTTATTTTCCATACCGAGTGCTTTCATGATCTCGACGATTTCGGGATCACGTTTGTAATTTTCCACGCGAGCCTGTTTTGGCGTTTTGATGCCTTGCTGAGCCCAGTTGATAGCCACCTTTTCTACATACCGGAAATCAGCTTTATGATTATCGACGCAGTATTGCATCAGATAGTCCAATAGATCATCGGAAAACTTAAGTTCGTCTTTGATGTAGAACAGTGTCATGATCTCTGTTGAAGTAAGAGGTCTGTTGAAATACTGTTCAGCGGGAAAGAGAATGCTTGACTCCGAAGACTGCTTGAAGGAACGAAGCTGTGCGGCAGAGTAGCTCGGCTTTTCCGGAATACCGTCCGTGACTTCGGATTTAACTGAAGTTACGGGTTTAAGAACAGTTTCACTCTTTCTTGTGGAAACCTTCACGGGAGATGCGATATCCTCCATGTGGATGCCGGTGAGATTGCCCATGGCATCATGTTCCAAGCTGATAAGCTCTTTCTTTTCCCAATATTTAAGTGCTCGTATTACATCCTTTTCTGTATGGTTGAATTTATCCGCCAGAGCTGAAACACTGGTGGGTAAATTTGCATTCATCATCCTGAGCAGATAAAGATAGATCTTTATCTGTGCGTCATTGGCATCTTGCATATATTCATCAATGAATATATTGGAAACATTCGTAGAATCCTCCCCAAGATTATGACTTATAGTTACTCGCCCCATCATCTCAATTAATCACCTGCTTTACTTTTTCATCACAGGTTCGATTATAGCATGGTGATTTTTTAAAAGATATGGGAAAAGTGACGAAGAAATCCAGTTACAGAGCGCGTTTCGGGATTGTTGGATTTTTTGTGGACAATGTGGATAACGTGGATTATTTATTGGACTGAAAATAAAAAACAGCCAAACCGCGCACATGTCAGATATAAAAGACTTAGCACAAAGCGGTTGGCTGTTATCCACCAAAAAAGATTTACATATATATCAAACTAAAAGTGGATATGTGGATAAGTATTATTTACCAAGGAGCTCATCCCCGATTTTAACAACATCTCCGGCACCCATGGTTATCAACAAATCTCCTTTAGTGCAATTTTGCAAAAGAAATTTTTCGATTTCTCCAAAGCCCTGAATAGTGGGGAAATAATTGCATTCATGGCCGAGCTCAACTATCTTGTCGCGAAGAGTTCTTGAGCTGATGCCAAGATTGTCGGTCTCTCTTGCAGCGTAGATATCTGCAAGGATCACATGATCGGCGAGAGACAGAGCATCGGCAAACTCATTTAAAAGAGCCTTCGTTCTGGTATAAGTATGAGGCTGGAACACGCACCAGATCTTATTGTGAGGATAATTCTGAGCTGCGGTGAGTGTAGCCTTGATCTCAGTAGGATGATGAGCGTAGTCATCAATTATGGTTACGCCGTGGATATCTCCCTTATATTCAAATCTGCGGCTTGTTCCGCCAAATAGAGAGAGCGCTGCTGTCATATGCTCCTCATCTATGCCGAGAACATTGCTGACTGCAATAGCTGCCAGTGAGTTGTAGACATTGTGAATACCGGGAACGGCAAGCTTTATATCAAGTACTTTTTCTCCGGGCATATGTGCCTTGTATGACGGATTGCCTTTTTCATCGTAAGTAATATCGGTAGGATAGTAGTCAAATGTATCCTTTGAACCGTAAGTGATGATAGAACATGACAAACCTTCGGTGATCTCACCGACATTGTCGATATCACCGTTGATCACAAGAGTTCCGTCATCGGGTAAAAGAGCGGCAAATCTTTTGAATGAATGTCTGATATCATCAAGATCCTTGAAGAAATCCAAGTGATCCGCATCAATATTGGAAATGACACTGATCTTTGGGAAGAAGCTTAAGAAGCTGTTTGTGTATTCGCAAGCTTCCGTTACAAAATAATCTGAGCTTCCTACTCTGATATTGCCTCCGATATCCTTAAACACTCCGCCTATAGAAAGAGTGGGATCTGTGTCTGCTTCAAGAAGGATCTTGGAAAGCATCGATGTAGTTGTAGTCTTTCCGTGAGTTCCGCTGATCGCAACAGGAAGCTTATACTCCTTCATTATCTGTCCAAGGAGCTCTGCTCTTGTGAGCATAGGGATTCCTGCGTTCTTGACTGCAATAAATTCCGGATTGTCGGGATGAACGGCTGCAGTGTAAACAACCGCATCTATATGTTCCGAGTTCTCAATATTTTCCGCACACTGTCCGTAAAAAACCGTTACTCCGTTATCACTCAGAGTTCTGGTCATCGCAGATTCTTTGGAATCAGAACCTGATACCTTAAAACCTTTTTCGATGAGAATATGTGCAAGTCCGCTCATGGAAATGCCGCCGATTCCCATGAAATAGATATGTACGGGCTTATTAAAATCTATAGTGTACATGATGATCCTCGTTTCCTTTTTCCTGATTATTAATAAAGATATAACGCAATCTATTCTAACACTTATTTAATTAAAGTCAAAAATTATATAAATTAGTGTTTGAGCGAAAAAACAAACAAAACAGTATCATATTTAGCTTAACAATGTTATACTTTTATATATAAAAGTATCTCTTTTTTCTTATGAGAAACACACAGATAGTTTGGTGATTCAATTGCATTAGAGTTAATGACGGAAGCTGCAACACGAGGTGGAACATGATAAAAAAAGAAATGATCGCCATGCTACTGGCAGGGGGCCAGGGTAGCAGACTTGGAGTGCTGACAGCCAATATGGCAAAGCCGGCAGTATCTTTCGGGGGAAAGTACAGGATAATCGACTTTCCGCTTAGTAATTGTATTAATTCCGGAGTGGACACTGTGGGTGTCCTTACACAATATCGTCCGCTCAGACTTAATTCTCACATTGGAATAGGTATACCGTGGGATCTTGATCGTAATTTCGGTGGAGTAACTGTGCTTCCGCCTTATGAAAAGAGTGCCAACAGTGAGTGGTATACCGGTACCGCCAATGCTATTTACCAGAATCTTGAATACATGGAAAATTATGATCCTGATTATGTGTTGATCCTTTCGGGAGACCACATTTATAAGATGGATTATGAGACCATGCTTGACTTTCATAAGGCAAGTAACGCTGACGTTACGATTGCCGTTATGCCTGTGCCCATAGAAGAAGCTTGCAGGTTCGGAATCATGATCACCGATGAGAACAAGAGGATTGTGGATTTCGAGGAAAAACCCGAGCATCCGAGGAGCAATCTTGCTTCGATGGGTATCTATATCTTTTCATGGAAAGCACTTAAAAATGCACTTATAAACAACAAAGACCTTCCGGGACTTGATTTCGGTAAGCATATCATTCCATATTGCAAGGAGCAGGGACAGTCGCTCTATGCATACGAATTTGACGGTTATTGGAAGGATGTGGGAACGCTGACATCATATTGGCAGGCCAACATGGAGCTTATTGATATCGTTCCCGAGTTCAATCTCTATGAAGAATATTGGAAGATCTACACTTCAAGCGGAATACAGCCTCCGCAGTATTTAGGACCCGACAGCGCTATGGAGAGATGCATAGCGGGTGAGGGATGTGAGATATACGGAAAGGTATATAACTCCATCATAGGTCCGGGAGTAAAGATAGGAAAAGACACAGTTGTAAGCCACTCCATAATCATGAATGAGACAGAGATAGGAGAGGGGTGCAATATTGAAAAAGGTATCATCGCAGAGAAAGTTAAGATAGGAAACAACGTACACCTGGGGGCATTTGAAGAAAAGCCCAACGAAACAAAACCGGGAATCTATTGCGAGGGAATCTGCACGATAGGAGAGAGGTCAGAGATTCCCGACAATGTAACCATCGGAAAGAACACTATGATCTTTGGAAAGACATCCTCGGAAGATTATCCGGACGGTGTTTTGGACAGCGGAAGAACACTAGATAAGGCAGGTGATTGACATGAGGGCGATTGGCATTATTTTAGCGGGCGGAAGCAGTAGTAGGATGCAGGAGCTATCCAAGAAAAGAGCCGTATGTGCGATGCCTGTTGCGGGATTTTACAGGAGTATAGATTTTGCTCTGAGTAACATGACAAACTCTCATATTCAAACGGTTGCGGTGTTTACTCAGTACAATGCGGGAAGTCTTAATTCACACCTCAGTTCATCAAAGTGGTGGGATTTCGGTAGAAAACAAGGCGGATTATATGTTTTCACTCCGGCCGTGAAGGCGTCAGGAAACCTATGGTACAGAGGAACTGCCGATGCGATAGCTCAGAATTTGGATTTCCTAAGGAGCTGTCATGAGCCGTATGTTGTGATAACATCCGGTGACTGTGTTTACAAGATGGATTTCGGCAAGCTTTTGGAATATCACATTCAGAAGCAGGCAGATATAACCGTAGTTTGCAAGGACATGCCGGCATCCTTTGATACTGAGAGATTCGGAACCATAAGGATGAATGAGGAGAGCAGGATCGAAGACTTTGAAGAAAAGCCTGTGGTATCAAGATCCAATACAATCTCCTGCGGTATATATGTGATCCGAAGAAGGCAGCTCATAGAGCTCATAGAAAGAGCTGAAGAAGAGGAAAGATACGATTTCGTAAGAGACATTCTTGTAAGATACAAGGATATGAAACGTATCTACGGATACAAGATAAAAGAGTACTGGAATAATATAGCTTCGGTTGAAGATTACTTCAGGACAAATATGGATTTCCTAAAGCCCGAAGTAAGAGAGTACTTCTTTAGAGAGTATCCGGGAATCTACACCAAGATAGTAGATCTTCCACCGGCTAAGTACAACGTCGGAGTTAACGTTAAGAACAGTCTTATATCGAGCGGTTGTATCATAAACGGAACCATAGAAGATTCGGTGATATTCAAAGGAGCTTTTGTAGGCAATAACTGTTATATTAAGAATTCTATCATCTTGAATGATGTTTATATCGGCGACAACACGCACATAGAAAATTGCATTGTAGAGAGCCACGGTACGATCCAAGCGAACTCGTACTACAAAGAAGATAACGGCATCAAGATAGTGGTAGAAAATAATGAACGCTATGTAATCTAGTTATGCTAGATCAGATTAACCAAGAGGGGGTTACACGATGAAAATTACAGACGTCAGAGTAAGAAAGGTTACCAAACAGGGCAAAATGAGAGCAGTTGTTTCTGTTACATTTGATAATGAATTTGTTGTTCATGATATCAAAGTAATAGAGGGCGAGAGAGGCTTGTTCATCGCTATGCCGAGTAAGAAGTCTACGGACGGCGAATACAGAGACATTGCTCATCCCATCAATTCGGATACCAGAAAGATCCTGCAGGATACTATCCTTGAGGCTTATGATAAAGCCGCTGTAGAAGAAGGCGAGGAAGAGCCTGTATTATAAAATTGAAAATATAAGCATAAAAAATAGGCTGATGCTGAAGATAGAATCTTCAAGCACCGGCCTATTTTTTTAGTCTAATTCTTATAGAAATTAATTGTTATAAAGGTTTTCAAAGTAATATTCGAGTTCAGGGAAAACTACAGATAAGATACCATTTTCCGAATTATCATCAATATCATAGAAATAATCTTCGCCTGCAGTTAGTGTGGTATCACCATACATCAGTTTGATGTGATGATTGCTTTTGGTTGCATCTTCGCAGAATTGTATTGTCAACTCTTTCTTATCTTCCGGAGCAATGTTGTTGTCTGTAAGAACATAGTCCACGAAATTCGGGATGGTTACAGTTATCACATCATTTTCAAAATTATATTGACTATTTTGACCATCTTCAAAAACAAGGCTACCATATTTTACAGCTGTAAACTGAGGAGCATTAACACCGTCAACATTGTAATTCAATGACAGACCGGGAAGATCGCTCGGTCTGGGAACAATAATCTCACATGTGGCTGTATAATCTCCGTCTTCAGATGTAGCAGTGATGGTAGCACTTCCGTAGTTAGCTATATCAGCATAACCATTATCATACATTCTTACAACAGAAGGATCGCTACTGGTATATGTAAGATTTTTGTTTGTTGCAGACTCTGGATAGAAATTGATAGGAAGCTTTTTGTAATCGTATCTGTCTAAAGTATATGAAGGCTCGGCAAATGAAATACCCTCTAAGTAAGTTACTTCGGATTTTGGTAATACTTTAATTCCATCCAATCCATAAGACATACGGTATTCATTCTCGGAAATATTAAGCTTGGTTTCGCCCAAAGAATGAATGTAATGAAGTGTTAAATGGCCACCATTAATGGTGATTTCAGAGTTTTCGCCGGGATAATAAAGATTGTCCACATCGACTTCTCCACCGTTCATTATGAAAAATCCGTTATCAGAGTAATTGTATAAACTTGGGCCGGTTTCGGGAATACTGATTTTTCCGTCGTTTACTATGAAATTTCCTTCTAATTGTTTTGCCACGAGCACGCCACTGTTTATGGTAATTGTCTCGGTTCCGTTGGATACTAAATTATCCCAATAGCCCGGACCGGGTAATCCAAGAGTTAAGCTTCCACTGCCTTCGATTGTCAAATCATGACCGGTTAATGATATCTTCGTAAGCCTTTTATCCGTATCAAGATTAAGGATGGTATTTTCCTGAAGTTCCAATACTTGGTCATCTTCTAACTCGCTTAAGTTTATGCGTGTCGGTTCTGCTGCTTCCGCCGGCACCTTTAAGATTATTAGTGCCATGGCCAATGATAAAACAAAGAAAGTGATCTTAGAAATATTTTTTTTCATTGAATTTCTCCTTTATTTTATTCAGAAAGTTATGTGTGTCTTATTCAATAGTTTTTAGTGATTATCATTCCAAATGAAATCATCAAGCCCTTTAATAACAAAGCAGCTGGAATCATCCTCTGTATTTGTGCTGTAGTCAACGAAGTAGTCGGTACCTTCATTCAGAGTGGAGCCATCATAAATGATTTTTAAGATGGGCGCTTCTTCGCCATCATAACTGTTCAATTCTATTTTTAATCCGAGAGTTCTGTTCAAACGTTCCTCGGAATATTCGGAAGCCGGATAATCATATTCTGTTGTAGGATCGGTATAAATCCAAAGGTAGTCATCCATTCCCAATATTGCAACGTTTGATAAACCGTTTTCTTCGTTACTTCCAAATCTTAGAACATAATCACGTTGTTCATATATAGGAGAGCCATTATAACTAATAGATATGTAGGGAGTATCCTCTTTGTCGTGACGATCGCACATGTTGATCTTAAGACCAAGATTTCTTCCGTCATCTCCTTCGGGAACAGTTACTTCGCAAGAAGCCTCATAATTTCCGTCTTCAGTTTTGGCAGTGATAACAGCGGTGCCGGATTGGATGGCGAAAACTTGACCGTTTCTGTTAACGAATACAGCGTCTTTGTTACTGCTACTCCATACTATATTTTGGTTTGTAGCGCTATCGGGGGTGACATTAGCAAAAAGCTGAAAAAATTCGTATCTTTTAAGTGTGATGGAAGTCTCATTAAGATTCAGAATTGTATCTTCCTGAAGTTCCAATGCCTGTCCTTCTTCAAGATCACTTAAGTTTATTACTGTTGGTTCGGCTGCCTCTGCGGGCAGTTTGAACAGTATCAGGGAGAACATAAAAGATAAAGCCAAGATAATGATTTTAGAAATACTTTTTTTCATTGAATCCCTCCTCTAAAATGAATTTGTTGGTATTGCAGCTACAATAAGATAATAGTAGCATAATTTAGCGAAAATTATATGAAATTATGTTAATTATTTATACAAATAAAACAAAACTAACTACGGAATACTTTAGGAATCATATTGGCGCCGTGGTATGATATTATAATTGTACGGAATGCCTGAATAAGGCGTATTGTAATATTGGAGGAGATGTAGTAGTGTTGGGTTTGTTAAAAAGACTATTCGGAAATAAAGAAGAGGAAACAGGCAATATGATAGTGATAGCGGGACTTGGAAATCCCGAAAAGAAATACTTCGGGACAAGGCACAATATCGGCTTTGATGTTATAGACGCCTTGTCTGACAAATACAATATAGAGCTGACAGAGACCAAGTTTAAAGCGGCGTATGGTAAGGGAAGAATAGGAAGTCAGAGAGTCATCCTAGCAAAGCCCCTTACTTATATGAACTTAAGCGGAGAAGCCATCAGGCCTCTTTGCGATTACTTTAAAGTAGATACAAAGACTGAACTCATAGTCATATCCGACGACGTGGAACTTGATGAGGGTAATATCAGAGTAAGACCCAAGGGAAGCGCGGGCGGACACAACGGTCTTAAGAATATAATCAAGCTTCTTGGACACGACGAGTTCTCAAGAGTGAGAGTCGGTGTCGGAAAGAAGCCTAAGGAATACGATATGGTGAACTGGGTCCTCGGTCATTTTGAAGGAGAGGCAGCAGTTCTTATAAAAGAAGGAAAAGAAAGAGCTGTCGCAGCCATAGAAGAGATAATTGATAACGGTGTGGACAGCGCCATGAACAAATACAACGGGAAGAAATAATGAGAGCGATCACGAGTCCTTTAAAGGAACTTAAAGAATTTGATGAAATAAATGAATATCTCAACAAACCTTTCGCCTGTGCAGAGGTGACGGGCTGTGTTGATTCGCAGAAGCTTCATTTCATAGACGGACTCGGCGCTGAGTTTAAGTATAGGATCATCGTTACTTACAGTGATCTTAGGGCAAAAGAGATCTATGAGGACTACAAGTTTTATGATAAGAATGTCACTGTGTACCCTGCCAAAGACCTTATCTTTTATCAGGCGGATGTTCACAGTAACGAAGTTGTAAGACAGAGGATCCGCTGCATGAGAAGACTTCTTGAGGGACGTCCCGTCACGGTTGTGACTACTTTTGCGGCCCTTATGTCTCCGCAGATAAAACCCGAAGTTATCAAAGAGAGTATATTAAGCATCGACAAGCACAGACCCATAGATGAAAGAGAAATTGCCAAGAAACTAGTTGCAATGGGATATGTTCGTAACTATCAGGTTGAAGGCCCCGGCGAGTTCTCGGTTAGAGGTGATATCGTCGATGTCTTTGATCTTACCGAAGATAATCCATACAGAATAGAGCTTTGGGGAGATGAGATCCAGTCGATCAGAAGCTTTGACATCTTATCACAGAGATCTCTTGAAAAGCTTGAATCCATAGAGATCTATCCCGCATCCGAGATCATCTTGGATGATGAGCGCCTTGAAAAAGGAATGCAGAGGATCGAGGAAGAAACGGACACAGCTTACGAGGCCCTTCGAAAAGAGTTTAAGACCAAAGAAGCACATCAGCTTAAGAAGCTTACCGAGGAACTAAGAGAACAGCTTTTTGAGCTTCATTCCATGGTAAATCTTGAGAGCTATATCAGATATTTTTACGACGACACCGTTACGATGCAGGAGATGTTCCCTAAGGGAAAGAGCTGCATCTTTATTGATGAACCGCAGAGAGTATTTGAGCACGCAAGTGCAGTTGAGCTTGAGTTTAAAGAGAGCATGACCCACAGAGCCGAGAAGGGCTATGTCCTTCCGGGCCAGATGGACATCCTTTATTCTGTGGATAACTGTATCGCAAGAATGGAAAACGGAAGAAGAGTTCTTATTTCTGCGCTTGCGATGCCAAAGAGTCAGAACGCATTTAATCCCGAGAAGAGCTGGGATATCAGGGCGAGAAGTGTAGCGCCCTACAATAACAGTTTCGATTCCCTTGTGTCCGATCTTAAGAACTATTCCAAGAACGGATACAGGGTTCTTATTCTGTCCGGATCAAGGACAAGAGCAAAAAGAATCGTAGAAGACCTTCGCGATAATCTCGTCACCTCTTTTTACAGCGAAGATCCCGGAAGAGTTCTAAGACCGGGCGAGATAATGACCTACTACGGAAGGATACTTAAGGGCTTTGAGTATCCGGATATTAAGTTTGCGGTCATCGCAGAGAGTGATATTTTCACCGAACACGTTAAAAAGAGAAAGAAGAAAAAATCAAAATACACCGGAGAAAAGATCTCCGATTTTGCCGACCTTAAGATCGGCGACTACGTCGTTCATGAAGAGCACGGCCTCGGAATCTACAGAGGTATAGAAAAGGTTGAGACCGATCATGTTGTCCGTGATTACATTAAAGTTGAATACGGCGGCGGAGGAAATCTCTATATTCTCGCGACCGGCCTGGGCGTAATACAGAAATATGCTTCAGGCGGAGACTCAGAGACGGGTCACAAGCCAAAGCTCAACAAGCTTGGAACACTTGAGTGGACACATACAAAGAGCAAAGTTAAAGCAGCCGTTGAAGAAGTTGCTCAGGACCTTGTCGATCTCTATGCAAAGAGGCAGCAGACAAAGGGCTATGAGTTTAGTAAAGATACCGTTTGGCAGCAGGAGTTTGAAGATTCTTTCCCGTATCAGGAGACTGAAGATCAGATGACGGCTATTGAGGACACCAAGAGGGATATGGAGTCTTCAGTTATCATGGACAGACTTATATGCGGAGACGTCGGATTCGGAAAAACAGAGATCGCGATCCGCGCTGCGTTCAAAGCTGTACAGGACGGAAAGCAGGTCGCAGTACTTGTTCCGACGACAATCCTTGCGCAGCAACACTACAACACTTTTGCTGAACGTATGAGAAACTTCCCTGTAAGAGTCGATCTAATGTCGAGGTTCAGAACTGCTTCCGAACAGAAAAAGACGGTTGAAGATCTTAAGAAAGGTCTTGTGGATATCGTTATCGGTACGCACAGACTTCTTTCAAAAGATGTTGCTTATAAAGATCTCGGACTTCTTATCGTCGATGAGGAGCAGAGATTTGGCGTAACACACAAAGAAAAAATAAAGACATTGAAAGAGAGTGTTGACGTTCTTACACTGACGGCAACGCCTATTCCGCGTACGCTCCACATGTCACTTGTCGGCATCAGAGAGATGTCTGTTCTTGAGGAAGCGCCCAACGACAGACTACCGATCCAGACTTATGTCATGGAGTACAACGATGAGCTTGTGAGAGAAGCTATTGTAAGAGAGCTTGCAAGAGGCGGTCAGGTCTACTATGTATACAACAGGGTAAATACGATCGCGGATACAGCGGCGCAGATACAGAAGCTTGTCCCGGAAGCCAATGTCGCTTTTGCTCACGGACAGATGAAGGAATCCGAGCTTGAAAGGATCATGTATGATTTCATAGACGGAACGATCGATGTACTCGTATCGACAACCATCATTGAAACGGGACTTGATATTCCGAACGTAAATACAATGATCATTCACGACTCGGATAAAATGGGACTTTCTCAGCTCTATCAGCTAAGAGGAAGAGTAGGTCGTTCCAACAGAACCGCTTATGCATTCCTTATGTACAAGAGGGATAAGATGCTAAAAGAGGTTGCGGAAAAAAGACTTTCTGCGATCAGAGAATTTACGGATCTTGGCAGCGGCTTTAAGATCGCGATGAGAGACCTTGAGATTAGAGGTGCGGGAAGCCTCCTTGGAAAAAAACAGAGCGGACACATGCAGGCTGTTGGCTACGACATGTACTGCAAGATGCTCGAGGAAGCTGTAAGACATAAAAGAAGCCTTGGCGGAGATGATACGGAAGAAATATTTAATACTTCGATCGATCTGGATGTCAGCGCATTTATTCCCGACACATATATACTAAACGAAGAGCAGAAGCTTGAGATATATAAGCGTATAGCGAGTCTTGAAAATCAAGGTGAGTGTGATGATATGAAAGATGAGCTCATCGACAGATTCGGAAAAGTTCCGGACACCGCGACAAATCTTTTGCGCATTTCACTTCTTAGAACAAAGGCACATTCTCTTTTTATATATGAGATCAAAGGTGGCAACGGAAAGATAGAGATAAGCGTCAGCCCGACTGCCAAGATCAAAGCGGAGAACATACCAGCGTTCCTTGATTCCTATAAAGGGAAGATGGTTTTCCATACAGCCAAGACACCCGTCTTTGTCTATAAGTATGTGAAGGATAAAAATACGAACAAGGCAGAGCGTCAGCTTTTGGATGATGCTGAGAGCATCGTTGCAAAGATGGAAGAGCTACTTCTTTGAAGATGTGGTATTATGTAAGGCAGATGTTTTTCATTTAAAAAAAGAAAAATTTATGGCGAAATTTCTTTTGCCCAAATTATATTAAGTAGTACGGAGGAGATCGGAAGTAATGATTAACGAAAGTTTCAAGAGTATGCTCGGAGCTAAGTCCGTAATAAGAGAGCTTTCAGAGTATGCTACTGCAAGAGGAAAAGAGATCGGATACGAGAACGTTTTTGATTTCAGTCTCGGAAATCCCAGTGTTGAAGTTCCCAAGGAATTCACAGAAGAGATGATAAGACTTCTTCAGGAAGAGAATACCATGACACTTCACGGATACACGCCAAGTCTTGGTAATCCTTTATACAAAGCGGAGATAGCTAAGTCACTTAATGAGAGATTCGGAATGAACTACGGCCCCGAGCACATCTTCCCTACAACGGGAGCTGCCGGCGCGATCGCTCACGCTGTTCGTGCGATAACAAAACCCGGAGATGAAGTGATCGCATTTGCACCTTTCTTCCCCGAGTACGGAC
Source organism: Butyrivibrio sp. (assembly GCA_017535785.1). Lineage (GTDB taxonomy): Bacteria > Bacillota > Clostridia > Lachnospirales > Lachnospiraceae > Butyrivibrio. Next base: position 31,181 of record JAFXTN010000034.1, read on the forward strand.
CTTACATCACAGGAGCAGGTTGCAAGCTCAGCATCGTTCCTGCTGATACAACAAGCTTCCAGATCAATTTCGAGAAGTTTGAAGAGATGTTGAATCCCGGAGTAATGGCTGTTCTTGTGAACACACCCAACAATCCTTCCGGTGTTGCATATTCTACACAGACACTTACAAAGCTTGCTGAGATCCTTACAGCTAAGTCAAAAGAGTATGGACATGTCATCTACCTTATGTCCGATGAACCATACAGAGAGATCGTGTTCAAGGGTGCTGATGCTCCTTACGTATCAAAGTTCTACGACAATACTTTGAGCTGCTATTCATTCTCCAAATCACTTTCACTTCCCGGAGAAAGAATCGGTTATGTTGCGGTCAATCCTGCTTGTGAAGGCGCTGAGTTCATCGTTCCCATGTGCGGACAGATCTCTAGAGGAACAGGACATAACTGTCCTCCTTCTATCATCCAGATGGCAGTTGCAAAAGTTTGCGGCATGACAGCGGATCTTTCTGTTTACGAGACCAACATGAACATCATTTACAATACTCTTGTTGAACTCGGATTCGAAGTCGTTAAACCCGGCGGAACTTTCTACATCATGCCTAAGGCACTTGAAGAAGATTCTATCGAGTTCTGCAAAAAAGCTAAGGAATATGATCTTATCTTCGTTCCTACAGACGGATTCGGAGCACCCGGATACTTCAGAATGGCTTACTGCATTGACACGGAAAAAGTTGAGAGAGCAATGGAAAGACTTCGCAAGTTTGTGACTGAGGTTTATAAAAAATAAAAATTTGGTGGAGACGCTTATATGAAGAATAAAAAGACGACAAGACCCTTTGTGTTTTTTATCATTACACTTGTATATACTTTGATCATTACTTTTGTTGATCGTGCCCCTGTCGGAGCGGAAGGCACAAGTGTTGGCTTTTCTTGTTTCAACACACGCATCCGCGATGCTATAGGACTTAATGTTATGTGGGATAAGATAACCGATGTGTTTATGCTCATCGCTATTCTTGTTGCATTGTATTTTGCGGTAATGGGACTTCTTAGTCTTATCAGGGAAAAGAGCTTGCTTAAAGTCGATAAAGAATTTTATGTGCTTGCAGGACTTTATGTTGTGATCGCAATTCTTTATGTTGCATTTTCAAAGATACCGATCAATTACAGACCTTTTCTTTTGCCCGGAGAAACAGAACTTGAGACTTCATTCCCTTCGACACATGTTCTTGTTATCGGAACGATCTTAAGTACTGCGGTTATTTATTTCAAAAAGAAAATTGAAAACAAAAAACTTTTAAATGCGATCATAATATTTTTTGATCTTATCATTGTGATGACTGTGATAGGAAGACTTCTTTCCGGTGTTCATTGGTTCACCGATATAGTCGGCGGAATACTGATGTATCTTACACTTACAGCTATTTATGCTGTTGTTGCAAATAGGGTTTGTGCAAAAGATTGAATTAAATGATTCAGAAAAAATGCGGCGCTGTGTTTTGTGATGACCTCGAAACACAGCGCTGTTCTTATGTCCGAACGTTGACAATGTATTAAAACAAGGGTAAACTATATTACGTAACTACTTTATTGTTATAACGAGCTATAAAAACAGAATGTTTTTTCTTTTGAGGAGGATGATAAAATGGCTGAGATCAACAAACCCGAAGCTGCTATCAAGCCTGTTGCAACAATTAAGACACCTACAGTTACAGCAGAGGTGAAGCCTGTTGCTGCAGCAACTGCTAAGCCTGAGGTTAAGGCAGAGGCAAAGAAGCCCGCTGCAAAGAAACCTGCAGCTAAGAAGACTGCAAAGAAAGCAACAGCTAAGAAGTCTACTGCAAAGAAGGCTACTGCGGCTAAGAAGACAACGGCAGCTGCAAAGAAGACTACAGCAACAAAGACTGCTGCAAAGAAAACAACAGCAAAGAAAGCTACAACGGCTAAGAAAGCTACTACAGCCAAGAAGGCTACAACAGCTAAAAAGGCTACTACAACAAAGACTGCTGCAAAGAAGACAACAGCAAAGAAAGCTACTACAGCTAAGAAAACAACTGCAGCTAAGAAGACTGCTACAAAAGCTACGGCAGCTAAGAAGACAACTGCAGCAAAGAAAACTACTGCAAAGAAAACAACAGCTAAGAAGTCTACTGCAAAGAAGACTACAGCTAAGAAAGCCGTTACCAATATGAAGGTTAATATCGAGCTTCAGTATTCTTACAAGCACCTTCCTTACGATGATATCGTTGCATGCGTAAAGGAAAACTATAAGAATGAGATGGCCGGAGATGTTAACGGTATCAAGAAGCTCAGCATTTATATCAAGCCTGAAGAGAATGCAGCATACTATGTTGTAAACGATAAGGTTCAGGGCAAGGCTGATATCTGATGATTGAAGCTTAAATGATTTGATATTAAAATAGCAATTGTCCAGTATAATGGATAATTGCTATTTTTTTTATACATGAAAGGAATAGGATAATGGAATTATTTGACGGAAGACCTATAAGCACAGAAGGAAGACTTTCAAGAGAAGTCCGCACTTATGATTTTTTGGACAAGCTCGGGATAAGTTATAAGAGAACGGATCATGCGCCTGCGGATAACATGGAAGCATGTAATGAAATAGATAAGGTGCTTGAAGTTATTATTTGCAAGAACCTTTTTCTTTGCAACAGACAGAAGACTAAATACTATCTTCTTATGATGCCCGGGGATAAAAAGTTTAAGACAAAAGAGCTTTCGTCTCAGATCAACTCAGCAAGACTTTCATTTGCGGATGCAGATGATATGCTTAAGTTTCTTGATATCGAGCCGGGCGCTGTCAGCATCATGGGACTCATGAATGACAAGGAGCATGCGGTTAAACTTCTTATTGATGAAGATGTAAAGAAGGGTGAATACATTGGATGTCATCCATGTGTATGTACATCAAGCCTCAAGATCAAAACAGAAGATATCTTTAATAAGTTCCTGCCCGAAGTTGGACATGAACCCATGATCGTGCATCTGGTTGGTGAAGATTAAAGAAAAAAATGAAAGCTCTCCGAATCATTTTTATTGATCCGGAGTGTTTTTGCATTCGGCGTACGCTTTTAAATACAATGACTTTTCATATTTCGAAAAATCATTTGATTCCAGATCTCTTATCCTATAAAAGAAAGAGTAGTTTTCATCAAGCCATGTATTGACATCATTATAAAAATCTATGGATTCTTTATCTTCATCCATTTGCTTGTAATAGTTATTTACGGTCTGCATCTGGAGCACGCCGTTTACGGCTCTTCCGATCCTTCCTATATTCGGAACGGCGTTTCCGTCTTTTAAACGCTGCGGATTAATAGTGAATACATAAACATGTCCGTCGCGCTCTGCCATAAATCCGTGAGCAAAGTTGTTTGATAAACCAATGCATCTGAATGCAACTATAAGACCGCCAAGTCCTAAAACGGTAACGATTATGAGAACAATGATACCGACGTTTGTAAGACCGCCATGCGAATCTGTAAGAGATTTATTATTTATCACAAAGGCGGCGATGCCTCCTATAAAGAGGAGAATGCCTGTAAGTGCGATCATTCCCAAGCTGTCCGGAACGTTTTTAAAGAAGTATACTTTTAGATCTTTTTTGTTTTCACTCATAAATAATGTCTCCAATCATCAAGCGCTAAATAATCTGTTATTTTTTATCATTAGAATTTTATCACAAATACAGTGATGAAACTAAAACAAAGTGTATAATGTTTACTTAGAGTAAATGTTTTTAGCATATTTCAGATTAAAGGAAAGACAACATGGCGACATACGTAATATCAGATCTTCACGGGCAATATAAAATGTTTTTAAAGCTACTTGAGAAAGTGGCTTTTTCTGACGCGGACGAATTATATATGCTCGGTGATGCGGTGGATCGCGGACCCGACGGAATAAAGATCTTGCAGCATGTGATGAACTCTCCCAACATGCATTTTCTTTTGGGAAACCATGAGGTCATGATGCTTGAAGTGCTTGATCCGCGCGGAAGCGCCAAGTCTGATATAAGCGGTTATCATGGACCGGAAGCTGACAGATGGCTTTGGTGGAACGGAGGCGACAGGACTTTCAACAAGTACAAACGCCTCAAGAAGGAAGAGCGTGTGCAGCTTATGGACTGGCTTTATTCTTGTCCGCTTTCATTAAAGATAGAAGTAAATGAAAAGATATTTCTTTTAACCCATACGGCGTTCTTGCCTGACAAGATCGATATACCTTTTAAAGAGATGGATGAAAATGATGTGAATTACATTGTTTGGAATTCTCCTTTCAGGCCGGACCTTTATAAGGATATTCGCGATTATATCTACTACAAGCCGTGGACGTTTATCATTGGTCATGTACCCGCATGCTACATGGCGGATATCGTATACGGTGAAGGCGAGCATGAGCTTTCGTCTTTTACCGTAGAGAATGTGATCGATATAGACGGCGGATGTGCTAGCGGCGGAAGGGACAATAAAGATTCAAGAGGCGCTATCCTCTTAAGACTAGATGATATGAAAGAATTTACGATAACTTTTGCCGAAACGGATAAAGGGTGAAGTCTGCGCTTTTTTCTATGGGATTTTGAATCCGTCTTGATTTTCTTTACGAATGATCTGTCAAAAGAAAATGATGCTATAATGCAACTGTTTAAACAAATGAACAGATTAACTGAAAGCGATGTGCACCCAAAAGCACATCGGAGGTGATCCATGGACTCCAAAAAAGAATCAAAGAAATTACAGTCTGAGTTTAAAGAATGTCAGAAAATGCTTGCGGCGATCGGTGATGAAACGAGGCAGTACCTGATGTCTGTGATGATAATGGAAAAATGCGGAGGAACGAGAGTGGTAGATCTGGCTGAAAAGACGCATCTCTCAAGACCTGCCGTTTCTCATCATATGCAGATATTAAAGGACGCGGGATTTGTTACTTCAAGAAAAGAAGGAACAATGATCTATTACTCTATCAATGCGGACAGAGCGGGAATAAAGAAGGTCAGAGATCTGCTTGATCATATTGAGGAACTGTTAAACGAGGAATGCTACTATGAAGAAGATTTCTGAGAATGCCTGCACAAAAAGATGATTCTTTTCAGACTCTGATTTCGGAACAGGAGACGAATGGAATACACAACATTATCTAACGGCGTAAAAATGCCTATGCTTGGATATGGCGTTTACAAGATCGAACCACAAGAGTGTGAAAGATGCGTTCTTGATGCGATAGGTGCGGGAAACCGTCTGATAGATACAGCACAGTTTTATAAAAATGAAGAGGCAGTCGGAGAGGCGATAAAAAAGAGTGCGGTGCCCAGAGAAGAATTTTTTATAGTCGACAAAGTCTGGATAACCAATTCGGGATATATAAGAGCCAAAACTTCTATAGAAGAATCACTTTTAAAATTACAGACGCCGTACATAGACTTACTCCTTATCCATAAGCCCGCCGGTGATTACTTCGGGATCTACCGCGCAATGGAAGAAGCGTATCGGGAAGGAAAAGTACGAGCTATCGGAGTTTCTTCTTTTAATGAAAAAGAACTTCGTGAGATTTATGAGTTTGCAGAGATCAAGCCCATGGTCAACCAGGTCGAGACGCATGTTTTTTATCAGAGAAAAAAGCTTCATGAATGCATGGAAGAGCTTGGAGTCAAGCATATGTCCTGGGCACCGTTTGCGGAAGGGAAAAGAAACATCTTTGAAAATCCGGTACTTACCGAGATAGGTAAAAAGCACATGAAGAGTTCTTCGCAGGTTTGTCTGCGCTACATGCTCCAATCGGATATTATCCTTATACCTAAATCCACACATATAGAAAGAATGAAGCAAAATCTTGATATATTCGACTTTGAACTGGATCGGGAAGATATGGAGAAGCTCAGGGAACTCAATGAGGAAAAGGGAATTTCACCGGTTGAGATAAGCGGGTTTACCGGAGGATTGTATTACTTCTTTTTTAAGGCAAAAGAGTTCTTTAATAAATAATAAAAAATCTGTAGATTCGAAATGCGATGAGCCGCAAGTCGAGTTTACAGATTTTTCATTATTTCAGATAGTTGACATCATCCTATGGTAGTGATATTTTAATGTTAGCACTCAATCATGGTGAGTGCTAACACTTTAAAAACCATCCCATGAATTTAACCGGTGAATACATAGGAAGGTGGACATTTTGGAACTTGATGAGAGAAAAAGAAAAATATTAAGAGCTATAGTTCAGAACTATTTGGAGACAGGCGATCCCGTCGGAAGCCGTACGATTTCCAAATATACCGATCTTAATCTGAGCTCCGCTACTATCAGAAATGAGATGGCGGACCTTGAGGAAATGGGGCTTATTATCCAGCCGCATACATCGGCAGGACGTATTCCCTCGGATCAGGGCTACAGAGTTTATGTAGACGAGATGCTCAGAGATAAGGAGAAGGAAGTTGAGAACATGAAGGAGATGCTTCTTGATAAAGAAGAGAAGCTTGAGAATCTCCTTAAGCAAGTGGCTAAGACGCTGGCTATCGATACCAACTATGCCACAATGATCTCGGCGCCTCAGATCAAGAAGAACAAGCTCAAGTTCATACAGATTTCCAAAGTAGATGATGAGCATCTTCTTGCGACAATTGTCATTGAAGGTAATGTCATCAAGAACAAGATCATCCCTGTAGAGGAGGTTCTTGACGATGCGACTATGCTCAAGCTCAACATACTTTTGAATACCAGACTTGACGGACTTGCGGTTGAGGATATCAACCTAGGACTTATATCCGCAGTCAAGCAGGAAGCGGGTATTCACAGTGGAATCATCGGAAACGTGATCGATGCTGCGGCTGAATCAATCACTGCAGATGAAGATCTTCAGATATACACAAGCGGAACGATGAACTTTTTCAAATATCCCGAACTTACGGACAGCACCAAGGCGGGCGAACTCATCAGCACATTTGAGGATACCAAGGATCTTGGCAGTATCGTAGAGGGAACGCTTTCTGCAGAGACCGATGAGACCGGAATCCAGGTTTACATCGGAAGCGAGACTCCCGTACAGGCGATGAAGGATTGCAGCGTTGTAACCGCAACCTACGAGCTTGGAGACGGAATGAGAGGAACGGTCGGAATAATCGGTCCCAAGAGAATGGACTACGACAAGGTTATCTCAACACTTAAGAATATGAGACATGCCCTAGACGATCTCTACAAGAAGGGCAAGTAGTACTTTGATAAAAAGAAATAAGTTCAGGAGGCAATGAGTTGAGTAGTACAGATAAGCAGGCTCAGTCAAAGGCAAAGAAGCCTGTGAGCGAGAAAGAAAAGGAAGTTCTCGAGAACATCATGGATGAACTTGAGAAAGAGGCTCAGGAAAAAGAAGAAACTGTAGCCAAGACAACGGAAGCAGAGGCAGCCGAGGCAGAAACAGAAGCTGAAGGCGAAGAAAATGCTGACGAAAAGAAGAAAGGTCTTTTTAATAAAAAAGAAAAGAAGGACCCTCTTAAGGAAAAAGTTGACGAACTTAACGACAGACTTATCAGACAGGTCGCTGAGTTTGATAACTTCAGGAAGAGAACAGATAAGGAAAAGGCTCAGATGTTTGAGCAGGGCCAGGGAAGTGTCCTTGAAAAGCTTCTTCCTGTAATAGATAATTTCGAGCGAGGACTTTTGGCGGTTCCCGAAGAGGAAAAAGACGGAGCCTTTGCGGATGGTATGAACAAGATCTACAAGCAGCTTATGAAGCAGATGGAAGATCTTGGAGTAACCCCAATTGAAGCTGTGGGTAAAGAATTCGATCCAAACCTTCACAATGCGGTTATGCAGGTGGACAGCGAGGAGTATGAATCCGGAGTTGTTGCACAGGAACTTCAAAAGGGATATATGTTCCACGATACCGTGCTCAGACACAGCATGGTTGGTGTTTCACAATAAAAAATACAGAAAATTAAGATAGTATACGGAGGAAATTTAAAATGAGTAAGATCATAGGTATCGACTTAGGTACAACCAATAGCTGCGTTGCAGTTATGGAAGGTGGAAAGCCTACTGTTATTGCAAACGCAGAGGGCGCAAGAACAACACCTTCAATCGTAGCATTTACAAAGAACGGCGAGAGAATCGTAGGTGAGCCCGCTAAGCGTCAGGCAGTTACAAATGCAGACAACACCATCGCTTCTATCAAGAGAGATATGGGTACTGACAACGGACGTACAATCGACGGCAAGAAGTATTCACCTCAGCAGATTTCAGCCATGATCCTTCAGAAGCTCAAGGCTGATGCAGAACAGTATCTCGGCGAATCAGTTACAGAAGCGGTTATCACAGTTCCCGCATATTTCAATGACGCACAGCGTCAGGCAACAAAGGACGCAGGTAAGATCGCAGGACTTGATGTAAAGAGAATCATCAACGAGCCTACAGCAGCAGCTCTTGCTTACGGACTTGATAATGAGAAAGAGCAGAAGATCATGGTTTATGACCTTGGTGGTGGTACATTCGACGTATCAATCATCGAGATCGGTGACGGTGTCATCGAAGTTCTTTCAACAAACGGTGATACACACCTTGGTGGTGACGACTTTGACCAGGCTATCATCAATTGGATGGTACAGGATTTCAAGAATAAAGAAGGCGTTGACCTTTCAGGCGACAAGATGGCTATGCAGAGACTTAAGGAAGCTGCAGAGAAGGCTAAGAAGGAGCTCTCTTCTTCTACAACAACCAACATCAACCTTCCTTTCATCTCAGCAGGCGCTGACGGCCCTAAGCACTTTGACGTAGATCTCACAAGAGCTAAGTTCGAAGAGCTTATCCACGACCTCGTAGAGAGAACAGCTATCCCTGTTCAGAACGCTATGAAGGATGCAGGACTTACAAATTCAGATATCGGAAAGGTTCTCCTTGTAGGTGGATCAACTCGTGTTCCTTGCGTAGTTGAGAAGGTTAAGCAGCTCACAGGCCAGGAGCCTTCCAAGAACCTCAACCCCGATGAGTGCGTAGCTATCGGTGCTTCCATCCAGGGTGGTAAGCTCGCAGGCGATGCAGGCGCAGGTGATATCCTTCTTCTTGACGTAACACCTCTTTCACTTTCAATCGAGACAATGGGTGGTGTTGCTACAAGACTTATCGAGCGTAACACAACAATTCCTACAAAGAAGAGCCAGGTATTCTCAACAGCAGCTGACAATCAGACAGCCGTTGATATCAACGTCCTTCAGGGTGAGAGACAGTTCGCTAAGGACAATAAGTCACTCGGACAGTTCAGACTTGACGGAATCCCTCCGGCAATGAGAGGTGTTCCTCAGATCGAGGTAACATTTGATATCGATGCAAACGGTATCGTTAACGTATCTGCTAAGGATCTTGGAACAGGAAAAGAGCAGCACATCACAATTACAGCCGGATCAAACATGTCTGATGAGGATATCGATAAGGCTGTTAAGGAGGCTCAGGAATATGAAGCACAGGATAAGAAGCGTAAAGAGGGAATTGATGCGCGTAACGATGCTGATTCATTTGTATTCCAGACTGAGAAAGCTCTTCAGGAAGTTGGCGACAAGATAGACGCTTCACAGAAGCAGGTAGTTGAGGATGACATCAAAGCTCTTAAGGAAACTCTCGAGAGCACAAAGGATAAAGAGCTTTCAGACAGCGAAATTGATTCTCTCAAGAGCCAGAAAGAAAAGCTTATGACTGATGCTCAGGCACTCTTTGCTAAGATGTATGAAGGTGCTCAGGCAGCAGGTGCCGGCCCTGATATGGGTGCAGCAGGAGCAGGTCCTGACATGGGCGGTGCTTCAAATGCAGCTGATAACAATGATAACGTTGTTGACGGCGATTACAGAGAAGTATAATTAGTTTTACGATAAAGATTCTGATAGCCAGACGAATAATCGCCTGGCTATTCGGAGCATTTTGAAACAGAGAGAAAATTTGATGATATTTGAGGAGTGTTATGGCAGAGCAAAAGCGTGACTACTATGAGGTTCTCGGAGTAAGTAAGAGTGCCTCTGATGATGAGATTAAAAAAGCATATCGTGTACTTGCTAAAAAATATCATCCTGACATGAATCCCGGAGACGCATCTGCAGCAGAGAAGTTTAAAGAAGCTTCCGAAGCATATGCCGTACTCAGCGATCCTGAGAAAAAGAGACAGTACGATCAGTTTGGTCATGCTGCTTTTGAAGGCGGATCCGGTGGATTTGGCGGATTTGATTTTAACGGTGCGGATTTCGGAGACATATTCGGAGATATATTCGGAGATTTCTTCGGAGGCGGAAGGTCACGTGGCGGCGCAAGAAGTGGCCCTTCTAAGGGAGCCAATCTGCGTGCCAGCGTAAGGATTACTTTCCTCGAAGCTGTATTTGGTTGCGAGAAAGAACTTGATCTTACGATAAAAGACCCCTGCCCTACATGTCATGGAACCGGTGCTAAGCCCGGAACTTCGGCACAGACATGTCCTAAGTGCGGAGGAAAAGGACAGATTGTATATACACAGCAGTCATTCTTTGGCACTGTAAGAAATGTCCAGACATGTCCGGAATGTGGCGGAACAGGTAAAGTTATCAAGGATAAGTGTACTGATTGCCACGGAACAGGATATATTGCAAGCAGGAAAAAGATTCAGGTTACGATCCCTGCAGGTATAGATAACGGACAGAGTGTACGAATCCGTGATAAGGGTGAGCCGGGAATAAACGGTGGTCCGAGAGGAGATCTTCTTGTTGAAGTTATCATCTCAGATCATCCTATCTTCCAGAGAGAGGGATACGACATTTATTCCATGGTGCCGGTATCATTTGCGGTTGCAACTCTCGGAGGAACGGTTCTTATCGATACTGTAGACGGTAAGGTCGCTTATGATGTGAAGGCCGGAACTCAGACGGATACAAGAGTGAGACTTCGCGGAAAAGGCGTTCCTTCGCTCAGAGATAAGTCGGTTCGCGGCGATCACTATGTAACACTTGTTGTGCAGGTTCCCGAGAAAATTTCAAAAGAAGCAAAAGACATTCTTAAGAAATTTGATGAACTCACAGGTGACTCTCTTACAGCAGCAGAGCGCATGATGGATTCCAAGGATAAAGATCCCGGAGGAGATAATCCCGGCGGCAAGAAAAAGAAATCATTTTGGAAATAAAATTTACTTATAAATTTTGCTTATGAATTGATTTGTGGTATACTTCCGTAGTTAGAAATGACTACGGAAGTTTTTGTGTAGAGCAGTTAACGAGGTATTATCGAGTTTACTGCGAACCATGCGAGTTCACTTGGCGAGGTTTTATCGAGCCTAGTGAAGCTTGCAGTACATTTTTATAGGTGAAAAGATATGAAATGGATGCGTTTTAGAGTTCGTACAAACGAAGAGGCGGAAGATATCATAATAAGTTACCTGGAAGATATAGGGCTTGAAGGTGCGCAGATTGAAGATAATGCGCCTTTGACTGCTTCCGATAAAGAGCAGATGTTTATTGATGCGCCCGAGCTTGAGCCTGATAATACAGAGACAGGAATAGAAGAAGGCGTCGCTTATCTCAATTTCTTTTTGGAAATCGATGATAATAACATGCTGACGGTCGAGTATCCGGATGATAACGGTGAATATGCCACGGTTAAGAGAACTCCTGATGAAATGCTTTCACAGATAAAAGAAAAGCTTGCCGAACTCAAAGCTTTTACAGATATAGGCGACGGGACAGTTTCTGTTGATGTGACGGAAGATATTGACTGGATAAATAATTGGAAGCAGTATTTTCATAAGTTTTATATAGATGATGTTCTTATTATCCCTTCATGGGAGAAAGAAACCGATGAGGATAAAGAAAAGGCTGAGATGGTTCTTCACATAGATCCCGGAACAGCTTTTGGAACAGGAATGCATGAAACTACCCAGCTCTGCATCAGAATGCTCAGAAAGTACGTTACACCTGAGACGGAACTTTTAGATGTAGGAACGGGAAGCGGAGTTCTTTCCATTCTTTCTCTTATGTTCGGTGCAAAGCACGCTGTCGGAACAGATCTTGATGAATGTGCCGTTCCCGCGGTAAAAGAAAATATGGAGAACAACAACATAAGTCCCGATAAGTTTGACATGATGATCGGAAATATCATAGATGACAAAGAGATACAGGACAAAGTCGGATATGATAAGTATGATATTGTTGTTGCGAACATACTTGCAAACGTACTTGTTCCACTCACACCGGTTATTATGAACAATCTTAAGAGCGGCGGAATATATATCACATCGGGAATAATCGACACTAAAGAGGAAGAAGTCAAAAAAGCACATCTTGATGCCGGACTTGAGATACTTGAGATCCATCATCAGGGAGACTGGGTTTCTATCACATCGAGGAAAAATTGATGTACCATTTTTTTGTTGAAAGCGCGCAGGTAAGTCCTGATTTAAAGCGCGTTGATATAGTCGGAGCGGATTACAATCATATAGCAAATGTGCTCAGGATGAAGGTCGGAGAGCAGTTTTCTGTAAGCATCAGAGAAGAAAACGACGGCAGAGAGCTCTTTTATGAGATTGAAGAGATCAATAAGACAAGTGTTGTCGGGAAACTTTGCTTTGTAGAGGAAGTGGGAAATGAACTTCCGTCTAAGATCTATCTTTTCCAGGGGCTTCCGAAGGTTGATAAAATGGAGCTCATTATTCAGAAGGCTGTTGAACTCGGAGCTTTTGAGATTATACCTATGTCTACCAAAAGGTGTATAGTTAAGCTTGATGCAAAAAAAGCTGAATCAAAAGTCAAGAGATGGCAGGCAATAGCGGAGGCGGCAGCCAAGCAGAGTAAGAGAGCGGTCATCCCTGTGGTGAAAGAACCGATGACGATGAAGCAGGCAATAGAGTATGCAAAAGATCTTGACGTAAAGCTCATACCCTATGAGCTTGCCGAGCATATAGATGAAACCAAGAAGATAATAGAGGGTATAAAGCCCGGAGAAAATATCGCTGTATTTATCGGACCGGAAGGCGGTTTTTC
>JAFXTN010000035.1 GCA_017535785.1 Butyrivibrio sp.
GCGTTAGGAATTACCACCGTAACGGTGGCACTGATCTTTGAAAACTGAATATTGTTGTACTTTGCAGAACAACCGGAGCGTTAAGCCAAACAGTAAGTACGCCATGATGCGGCTCTTATATTTAGGAAGAAAAGCGAATTTCTCTATGAGCTGTGGAGCGTCGTATATGTTGCTGAGAATGGGATTGGGGATCCTATGGCGATGATGCGTTCCTTAGTTAAAGTTACTTCCCCGAAGAATGGGGGCTGATGAAGCTGGTGGAATTCCAATGTGATCTGTACCCAGGATCACTGCAAAGTATTTTTTTAAGAAAAAGGTTTATCGGTCAATAAAAGCGCATTTGCGGTTAAGAAATATGGTTTAGGGGATAAGTGCGCCTTTATTGGCTGATTAGCCATGTATTATCATAGCGAAGGGAGCAAGCAATATGGAGAAGATAGAACTGATCGAAGCGATTGGTGGGACTATACCATTATATGTCCGTTATAATGTAGGATGTAAGATTTTTGGTATGAGTCAGAGAGAGTTTGAAATCCTGGCCGATAAAGCCGGTGCCATTCATAAGGTCGGTAAGATGAACCTTGTGAATACAGTTGTCTTCAATGATTTTCTTCAACCTTACAAATTACCTCCGGAATCGAAGTCAAGAATGTAATTCTGCAATTTTGTTCAACAAAAAGTCCTTGACTTTATGTTCCACAAAAACTATAATGAGGAAGAGACAAGAGAAAGGGGGTACTCCGAATGGCAAAGATGGGGAGACCCAAGACAGATGATCCAAGAGAAAAGTCTCTCGGTGTTCGGGTTACCGATGACGAATACAAAGCCATCAAGGAGTATGCCACGAAGCACGACATGACCATAACGGAAACGCTGCTCAAGGGCGTTAAGGAACTTATGAAGGAAAAGCCTGAGAAGTAGTGTGTGCAAAGTCTCTTTCCTCTGATCCGTGTGGAAAGGAGGGAATATGGCAAAGGCAAGAAAAGACAACAAAGGCAGAGTCTTACTGCGTGGTGAGAGTCAACGGTCTCAGGATATGAGATACGTTTACACTTACACAGATCCATTTGGTAATCGCAAGTATCTTTATGCGACAGATCTTATGGAATTAAGACAGAAGGAGGACAAGCTTAAGCGTGACCAGCTCGATGGATTGGATGTCTATGTAGCAGGAAAAGCGACCATCAACTTTGTTTTTGACAGGTATATTTCTACAAAATATGACCTTCGTAAAACTACGAGAGCCAACTATGAATATACATATGATCATTTTGTCAGAGGCGAATTTGGAAAGAAGCTGATCTGTGATGTGAAGTATTCAGACATCAGATATTTCTATTACCATCTGCTTAACGACCTACATTTGAAGCCTGCGACGGTTGATAACGTGCATACGGTACTTCACCCGACCTTCCAGCTCGCAGTCCGTGATAACATCATAAGGAATAATCCCACAGATGGAGTCATGGCAGAGATTAAGAAGAAAACCGGGAAAAATAAGTCTGTAAGACATGCACTTACCAAGGAGCAGCAGAGAGCCTACCTTGGCTTTCTGAAAGAGCATCCGATATATGTACACTGGCATCCGCTCTTTACAGTTCTTTTTGGAACGGGCTGTCGTATCGGAGAAGTAGCAGGACTCCGCTGGCAGGACATCGACCTTGAGGAGAAGTCCATAAATATCAATCACGGGCTTGTATATTTTACCGAGATGGTTGATGGTAAGAGAAAATCGAGACTTGGGATATCTTATCCAAAGACAGAGGCCGGGATCCGTATGATTCCTATGCTCCCTGAAGTTGGAGAAGCATTCAGGACAGTGTATAACGATCATAAGAAGACCGGATTTAACAAAACAGTCATAGATGGCATGGATGGCTTTATATTCAAGAATCGGTTTGGCAATGTGATCAACCAGCAGTCGATCAATGACGCCATTAAGAGAATCGTAAGTGATTACAACGGCGAGGAGATCATTCTGGCGAAGAAAGAGCATCGCAAACCTTTATTGCTCCCGATGTTTTCGTGCCACTATACGAGACATACGTTTTGTACACGCTTCTGCGAGACAGAAACAAATGTCAAGGTGATACAGGAAGTCATGGGTCATAAGGATATAACGACGACCCTTGATATATACGCCGAGGTCACTGAGGCAAAAAAGAGAGAAGCATTAGACAAGCTTTCAAAGAACATGGATATATTTTAGGAAAGAGTCCTTGTTTTAAGCTTGTGAGAATTGCAACAAATAGATGCGGATTGCAACGCTTTTGCAACGAATAGGTGTGAGGTAATGCGGAATAGTGCTTGATAGTGCGAAATCCGTAAAAACCGGGAAAATCAATAATACGGCGTCCTGCCGGATAATGCGTGATTACCCCGATGACCTCCCGACGTTAAAGAGTTTGTCTTGATGGAGAAGGACGTAGCTTGACGTGGTAATCCGTAGTCAGACGGAGAAAGACGAATCAGGACGTGTTGACCCTGATCGATACGATTTCTGACAAAAGTGTCGGAACCTGTCGGAAGCTTATGTAAAGGCAATAAAACGGTTAATGCAACGCGACGGAATACGTCGTACAGCAGGAATCAATCCAAATAAATATCAGCAGAGTATCGAAGGAACAGCTTTCGAGAACGCTTAATCAGGCACTTACTTTAGGAAACTAAGGTAGGTGTCTTTTTTGCGTTAATGGGATTAGGAAAAGCAGTTATTTCAAGCGCAGAAAGGAAAAAAGAAGTCTATGGGAAAGAAGAAAGAAGAGATCGAA
>JAFXTN010000036.1 GCA_017535785.1 Butyrivibrio sp.
ATCATCATGATCGTCTTCGTCGTCATCATCGTCACTGTTGTCTTCCTCATGATGCTCTTCTTCCTGTGGCTCTTCATGCTGTTCTTCTGCGGGAGCCTCATCCTCATGATGCTCTTCTTCACTTGCTTCCTCTTCAGGCTTCTCTTTGGTCTTCCATGTATAGAAGAACGCATGATTACCGATCATTGTGTATTCACTGATGCGATAGTAATCTGCCCACTTTTTGGTCATGAAGAAAAGATAGTCACCGATACGGGCACCTGCCAGAACTTCCTGGGCTGCTCTGATACAAGTTGAATTAGGTCCGTTTGCGATGATAAATTCCACCTTACCTGATCTGTACGGTGCAAACTGGTTGGGCTGGGTAATTACGCTTATAACATCATTAGGGAACGCGGAACTCTTAACTCTGTTCATGATAACAGAGCCAACGCCGAGTTTACCTGTATATGATTCACCGTCAGACTCCGCCTGTATTGTCGCAGCAAGCCATATAAGCTCGTTGTCGCTGGCTGAATATGATCCTGATGTATCTTCCTTGGTACGTGCAAGTCTCTCCGCGATCTGCTGAGCAAGAGCAGCCTGTGCAGCGGCGGTCTTGGCTTCAAGAGCTTTCATCTTCTTATCGAGCTCTGCGAGCTTCTTATCATAATCATCCAATTTGCTCTTCTCGGAAGACAAAGAACTGTTAGTTGAATTAAGCTGTCCCTTTACAACGCCGGTAAGATTTGTGAGCTCATCATGCTTCTCATCAAGCTGTGCCTGATATGCATCGAGCTGCGCTTCTTTTTCCGCAACTACTGCAGCCTTAGCCTCTATATCATCCTGAAGTGCCTTTAGCTCTGAGATCTTCTTTTTATCATAAGCAACAATAGCATTGATGTATTCAAACTTAGTAAGAAGCTCTTTCATCGTGCCTGATTCAAGCATGAGCCTTAAAAGTCCCTTACTTCCGCCGTTCTCATAGGTAGACTGCATGCGAAGCTTGAGAAGTTCATAGCGTTCCTTCTCATCCTTCCTTGCCTCCTGAAGCTGCTTATCAAGCTCAACTATCTCGGCAGAAACTACGGCCATCTCATCTTCAGTGGCCGAAATCTCTTCATCTATTGTATTTAGCTTGCTGGAATAACTATTGATCGTAGATTGCAGAGCACTGCTCTGATTCTGCAGATTGTTTACGTTGGATTTAGTCTGCTCCTTTTCACCCTGAAGCTGCTGAATGGCATCCTTAGTCGCTTTGCTCTCTCGTTCCAGATTGGAGATGGTCTCCCTGGTCTGAGCCTCCGAACTATACATGTCATCGTTTTCATCAGCGCATACTCCAAGCGGAATACTGCCCCACATTATGGTAAAAAGAAGCATCCATACAAGAAATTTTTTCTTCATTTTAGTCATCACACTAATTGATCTTTTATTCTTTACTCTGATCTTCTACAGAGTCTGTCTCATTCTCAGTCTTGGGTTCCTCAGTAGCAACCGGAGCCTCTGCCACAGCCTGCTCATCAGCCTTAGCTTCTGCCACAGGCTGTTCCTCTGATGCAAGATCGTTTTCTCCGGGGAACTTGATATTATTGCTGTTACGAATGAAATCCATCATGTTGAGCATCTTAAGAGTCTCTTCATGCGGCATCTGAGGGCATTCGGTCCGCTTGTCGGCGATCGCCTTAACGCATGCCTCGACCTCATACTCATATCCTGTCTTCTGCTTGGGTCTCTTGTAATATGCCAGCTTCTTGTAAGTGCTGTCATAAACGGTGATACCCTCAATGTTGTTGATATTATCAACAACGATAAAGCCCTTGCTTCCGTAGATGACACCCTTTCTGTCACTTACAGAAAGCGCAGAAGCATTGAGGACAGCCATCTTTCCGTTCTTGTAACGAAGAGTTATGCTGTCATGAAGATCCATTCCCTGCTCGTTAAAAGAGCACATGGAAACAATATCGGTAACCTCGTTACCAAATACCATTGATGCAAAATTAAGTGTATATACACCGAGATCAAGAAGAGCTCCGCCTCCGAGTTCCGGAAGCTTTATCCTGTCTTTCTCACGGATGTTATATCCAAGATTAGCGGTAAGCATGGTTGTCTCACCGATAACATTGCTTGCCAATATCTCATCAAGCTTCTTTCTCATAGGATGGAATCTGGTCCACATAGCCTCTACAACAAGAAGCTTCTTCTCATCTGCAAGATTAAAGATATCCTCGGCCTGACGCTCATTGAGCATAAATGCCTTCTCGCAAAGAACGTTCTTGCCGTTCATAAGTGCAAGCCTTACGTTCTTATAATGCTCTGAATGAGGAGTGGCAACATATACAAGATCCACCTTGGGATCGGCCAAAAGCTCCTCATAGGAGCCGTATGCTTTCTTTACACCATGTGCCTGTGCAAACTTATCGGCACTGTCTTGGGTTCTGGAGCCTACTGCATAAAACGTTGCGCCTCTTACACTCTTAAGAGTCTCTGCCATGACTCCGGCAATCTTACCGGTTCCCATAATAGCAACTTTAACTCGTCCAAACATAAGCTCTACCTCCCCTTTACTTCACTTACTTCTTGATAAACTCAGTCTTAATGTATCCGGTCTTGTTCTTAAACTCAACCTTAGACCATTCATCTCCGACTTCTACAACGTTGACTGTCTCAGCCTTATAGATCGTTGCAAGAACGTCGCAATCTGTATTCTTCTCTTTTCTAAGTTTAACGGTATCGGTAACTTCGTGCTTACCCTTAGAGATATCCGAAGACTTGCTCTCATCCTTCTTATCGGATGTATCCTCAGTCTTTTCCTGTGTATCCTCGGTCTTATTCTCTTCCGTCTTCTCTTCGGTATTCTCGGGCTCCTGAGCATCAGCGTCATCAGTCTTGGGAACTTCTATTGTCTCTTCACCGACAACCTCAAAGAACTCTGTCTTAACGAATGCATCCTTTCCTTCGTACTGGATCTTACTCCATCCGTTTGCACGAGCCTCAAGCTGCTTAAACTCCTGATCCTTCTCAGTCTTACCTACAACCTCAGCAGTCTCTGAATCTGAGCTTCTGATATTGATAACGCTTGTAGCCTTGATAGTATACTGTGTGATCGTCTCGGGACCTTCTTCTTTTTCTTCTGAAGAAGCTTCCGCAGCGCTCTCCTGTGTATTGTTGGAAGCCTCTGCTGATGCGAGTGCCTCACCTACGGAAATCTGAAGTCCTGATCTCATGTTATTAAGGATCTCGGCGAGCTTCTCGTCACCTTTGACCATCTCATTGTACTGAGAAGCGACTTTATTATTGAGGTCGATGACGTCAGCCTGTACATTGACCTCTCTTAAATACTGAAGCTCTGCTGCATCGGCAACATCTCTGTTGATGTATAAAGAGCCGTCTTCCGCAGTGCATATATACATAGTCTCAAGTCCGGGTATGGGCTTTTCATAATCATAAAGCTTTACTTCGTTGTAAACGTAAGCAACATAGCTACCCTCAACAGGTCCGGGCTTGGTGTAGACCTTGATATTCTCATAGCAGTCTATATAATCTGCTGCTGCGACTGCTTTCAATATTTCTGTATCATCAAGTCCCTTATAGATCTGCTTTATTGTATCGGTATCACCTTCTGCTGCAGCTGTGTAGTATTTCTCAATGATAGCGTTAACATCGGGATGCGTATCTTCTTCCATTGTTGCATCAGATATTGCATATACCTGTTCCTGATTGGCTTTCTCATCAGTGGCAGCCGCTTTTACCGCTCTGCGGTTGGCGCTAAGTGCTATTACTACTGTAAGGATCACTGCTATTCCAAGTATTATAGGCATCAGCAATTTCTTATTGTCTTCAAGAAATGCGATTATGCTCTTCTTCTCATTACGCCAGTTTAATAAATCATTTTTGTTTTTCTTTTTTTTCATGACCAAAACCTCTATATTTCCCCGTACAAGAGGGTATTTCTTGTATTTCTCGATGCACCCGACAGGAATCGAACCTGCATTAAAGGCGTCGGAGGCCTCCGTTCTATCCATTAGACTACGGGTGCATACATACTTCACTATCATACCACAAGATGCCCAAAAACGAAAGCCGCCCATCCCGCCGCAATTGGCGGGGGATGCGGCTCTTTGGTTTATTCTTCATTGTAGATACGCAGTTTATCTGCCTTTGCTTCATACAGATATAAGTTATCACTAAGAAAATCCTTGGGTTCAAGAGTTGTGGTATTTACCTCTTTTATGATATCACGAAGCGACATTCCATCCTTATCTTCCTTGCAAGCCTTTAGCGCTATCACTTCATGAACGGATGAGGGAATGATGAATATATCTCCCCCAAGCCTCTCTGATAATTCTTTAAGTACCCCGGGGTAAAAGATAACTCCGGCCCCGTAAAAATCATTACTATTGCCGGCAACGATCATTCTGCGCTCATCTGTGTTTTCCGGAAGCTTGATCTTATTGATCTCCTCAAGGAGCTGAAGCAGGTCACGGAGCTTAACGGGAGAATTTACCGGTGAATATTCCATCACATTTTCCCATAGCTCCTCGATAGAGATCTCCCACATATCAAGGTGGTTATTCTTGATCACTATATTACCTTTTCCTATTTCATCACTTTCAAAAAGACATATCGGCACCAGCGCCAGATCTTCATATTCTCTGTAGGGAACATCTATTAATATCTTTTCGTTCCCGGCTTTGTTGACCACCTTAAACGAGAGATTATTTACAACATTGGAGAAATCCGTATAAAAGCTCATATCGATAGGCTCTTTAGGTGAATGTTCCCTGTAAATTCCGATATAGTCATCGACAAGCTTCCCTATCGAAGCACCTCTTTTGTACTCCTCATAGAAGCTGTCTATGTAGATTGCCGGCGATATATTCTCGTCAGTTTTCTTGATACAGATCGTATGATTAACGACCGAATTGTTCTTGAGCATTTCCTTGTATTCTACTTCGTACTCATCGCCAAGAGCACCCTCCAACTCATTTACCATTATTTTCCCAAATTCTTCTATATTCATAAAGTCCTCTTTTCATACATTTTTATTAAAATAAAAAGCAATAGAGACATACATCTCTATTGCCTATATTAGTTTCTTTATGAATAAGTATGACTTTACCAAGTGTCAGTAAAGGTTGTCAGATCAAACTCTTGAAAGGTACTCACCTGTTCTTGTATCAATCTTGATAACGTCTCCCTCGTTAACGAAGAGAGGAACAGAAACTGTTGCGCCTGTCTCAACTGTAGCGGGCTTTGTAGCACCTGTAGCTGTGTCACCCTTGAAGCCGGGCTCTGTCTCTGAAATAGCGAGCTCTACGAACATAGGGGGCTCAACTGCGAATACGTTACCATTATAAGACATGATCTTGCAGATCTCGTTCTCTTTAACGAACTTAAGAGAGTCACCGATCTGATCTGTTGTAAGACCGATCTGCTCATAAGTCTCTGAATCCATGAAGTTAAAGATATCTCCATCCTGATAAAGATACTGCATATCCTTCTTGTCGATACGAGCTGCAGGGAACTTCTCAGTGGGACGGAAAGTTGTCTCCTTAACACCACCGTTGATGATATCCTTGAGCTTAGTTCTTACAAAAGCAGCGCCTTTACCGGGCTTAACATGCTGAAATTCAATAATCTGACATACGTTACCATCAATCTCGATGGTCATACCATTTCTGAAATCACTTGCAGAAATCATATAAAAATCCTCCTAAATTACATCACATCAAACAACTAGTTTATATTAAACTA
>JAFXTN010000037.1 GCA_017535785.1 Butyrivibrio sp.
ACTGCAGCTGATAACCAGACAGCCGTTGACATCAACGTTCTTCAGGGTGAGAGACAGTTTGCAAAAGACAATAAGTCACTCGGACAGTTCAGACTTGACGGAATCCCTCCGGCAATGAGAGGTGTTCCTCAGATCGAAGTTACATTTGATATCGATGCAAACGGTATCGTTAACGTATCAGCTAAGGATCTCGGCACAGGCAAGGAGCAGCACATAACTATCACAGCAGGCTCCAACATGTCTGACGAGGATATCGATAAGGCTGTAAAAGAGGCTCAGGAGTATGAGGCTCAGGATAAAAAGCGTAAAGAGGGTATCGATGCCCGCAACGACGCCGATGCATTTGTATTCCAGACAGAGAAGGCTCTTCAGGAAGCAGGCGACAAGATCGACGCTTCTCAGAAGCAGACTGTAGAAGATGACATCAAGGCTCTTAAAGAGACACTTGAGCAGACTAAGGATAAAGAGCTTTCAGACAGCGAGATCGATTCACTCAAGAGCCAGAAAGAAAAGCTCATGAATGACGCTCAGGCTCTTTTCGCTAAGATGTATGAGAATGCACAGGCTCAAGGTGCAGGCCCTGACATGGGTGCACAGAGCGCAGGTCCTGACATGGGCGGAGCTTCAGCTGATAACAACGACAACGTTGTAGATGGCGATTACAGAGAAGTTTGATAATTAAGGAGTATTATGTCAGAACAGAAGCGTGACTATTACGAGGTGCTCGGCGTCAGCAAAAGCGCCTCGGACGACGAGATAAAAAAAGCATACAGAGTGCTTGCCAAGAAGTATCATCCGGATATGAATCCGGGTGATGCGTCTGCAGCCGAGAAGTTCAAGGAAGCTTCTGAGGCTTACGCTGTTCTTAGCGATCCCGAGAAGAAGCGTCAGTATGATCAGTTCGGACATGCGGCATTTGAAGGCGGCGGAGCCGGCGGATTCGGAGGCTTCGACTTTAACGGTGCCGATTTCGGTGATATCTTTGGCGATATTTTCGGTGACTTCTTTGGTGGCGGAAGGTCACGTGGCGGAGCAAGAAGCGGCCCTTCTAAGGGAGCCAACATCAGAGCCAGCGTCAGGATCACATTCCTTGAGGCTGTCTTTGGCTGTGAAAAGGAGCTTGAGCTCACCATTAAAGATCCCTGCCCTAATTGCCACGGAACAGGCGCTAAGCCCGGAACTACCGCTTCAACTTGTACACGATGCGGCGGTAAGGGACAGATCGTATATACACAGCAATCTTTCTTTGGCACTGTAAGAAATGTTCAGACTTGTCCCGATTGCGGTGGAACAGGTAAGATCATTAAAGAGAAGTGTCCTGATTGCCACGGCACAGGTTATATAGCAAGCAGAAAGAAGATCAAGGTCAGCATTCCCGCCGGAATAGACAACGGCCAGAGTGTAAGGATACGTGATAAGGGTGAACCCGGTATTAACGGTGGACCAAGAGGAGACCTTCTTGTAGAAGTTGTTGTATCCGATCATCCTATTTTCCAGAGAGAGGGTGTCAACATCTATTCAATGGTTCCCGTATCATTTGCTATCGCGGCACTTGGCGGAACTGTCCTTATAGATACTGTTGACGGCAAGGTGGCATATGATGTCAAGGCCGGAACTCAGACGGACACAAGAGTAAGACTTCGTGGAAAGGGTGTTCCTTCACTTCGTGACAAGGATTCAAGAGGTGACCACTACGTAACACTTGTGGTACAGGTTCCCGACAAGCTTTCCAAGGAAGCTAAGGATCTTCTTAAGAAGTTTGATGAGAAGACAGGAGATTCACTTACAGCCGCAGAGCGCATGATGGGGTCAAAAGATTCAGATGACGACGGCCCCGGAGGCAACGGCGGTAAGAAAAAGAAATCATTCTGGAAGTGATTTTGCATAAAAAACGATTTGTGTTATACTTCCGTAGTTAGAATAATAACTACGGAAGTTTTTTAAGTAATCACCAGACTCGGTATTATCGAGTCGTGGTGTACTACTTAGTTCCGGCGAGCGGATGCGAGAGCGGAACCTCATTGAAATAGGTGATCATTATGAAATGGATGCGTTTTAGAGTTCGTACCAACGAAGAATCAGAAGATATAATTGTAAGCTACCTTCAGGATATAGGTCTTGAGGGCGCTCAGATTGAAGATAATGCACCGCTTTCAACAGCGGATAAAGAGCAGATGTTTATCGACGCTCCCGAGCTGGAGCCGGACAAAATCAATACAGAACTCACAGGCGGAGCGGCATATCTCAATTTCTTTTTGGAAATAGATGACGACAATATGCTCACCATAGAGCTCCCTGATGATAACGGAGAGTACGTTAAGATAAAGAAAACTCCCGAAGAAGTTAAGGAAGAGATGAAGGAAAAGCTGGATGAACTCAGAAGCTTTTCTGATATCGGCGACGGAACCATATCGGTTGATGTTACCGAAGACATAGACTGGATCAATAACTGGAAGCAGTATTTCCATAAGTTTTATATAGATGATATTCTCGTTATCCCTTCATGGGAAAAAGAGAATGATGAAGATAAAGACAAGGCTTCGATGGTTCTTCACATCGATCCCGGAACGGCTTTCGGAACGGGAATGCACGAGACAACACAGCTTTGCATCCGCATGCTCAAAAAGTATGTGACTCCCGAGACGGAGCTTCTTGATGTCGGAACGGGAAGCGGTGTTTTATCTATTTTGGCGCTTATGTTCGGTGCCAAGCATGCAATGGGAACAGATCTTGATAAGTGCGCGGTTCCCGCTGTAAAAGAAAATATGGAGAATAATGGGATAGCTCCCGATAAATTCGACATGTTGATCGGTAATATCATTGATGATAAGGAAGTTCAGGATAAAGTCGGTTATGATAAGTACGATATTGTAGTTGCCAATATCTTGGCCAACGTACTTGTTCCGCTTACACCCGTTATATTAGATCAGCTCAAAAAGGGTGGTATCTATATTACATCGGGTATCATCAATACCAAGGAAGAAGAGGTTAAAAAGGCGCATCTTGATGCCGGACTTGAGATTCTCGAGATCCACCATCAGGGAGATTGGGTTTCAATTACTTCGAGGAAAAATTGATGTATCACTTTTTTGTTGAAAGCTCAGCCATTTCCGCAGACCTTAAGAAAGTGGAGATAACGGGAGACGATTACAATCATATAGCCAATGTCCTTAGGATGAAGGTTGGAGAACAGTTCTCCGTCAGTGTCAGAGAAGAAGGCGACGGAAGAGAGCTCTTTTACGAAATAGAAGAGATCACAGGCTCATCCGTTATCGGAAACCTCTGTTTTATAGAAGAAGTAGGGAACGAACTTCCGTCCAAGATATATCTTTTTCAGGGACTACCTAAGGTGGACAAGATGGAGCTTATCATCCAGAAAGCAGTAGAACTCGGGGCTTTCGAAATAGTTCCCATGTCTACCAAGAGATGTGTCGTTAAGCTTGATGAAAAGAAGGCGGAAAATAAGATCAAGCGCTGGAATGCGATCTCGGAAGCTGCCGCTAAGCAGAGTAAGAGAGCAGTTATTCCCAAGGTGACAATGCCCATGACGATCAAGCAGGCTGTCGCTTATGCAAAAGAACTTGATGTTAAGCTCATTCCTTATGAGCTTGCTGAACATATAGATGAAACTAAGAAGATCATAGAATCCATAGAGCCGGGACAGAGTATAGGCGTGTTCATCGGGCCGGAAGGCGGTTTTTCGGAAGAGGAAGTTGCGCTTTGTAAAGAAAACGGTATACAGCCGATCACGCTCGGAAAGAGGATTCTAAGGACCGAAACAGCTGGTTTTACCATTATTTCATGGTTAATGTATCATTTAGAAGGATAAGAAATGGAAGCATATTTGGATAATTCGGCAACGACCAGAGCGTTTGATGAAGTGGCCGCGCTCGTTGCCAAGGAGATGACTGTAGAGTACGGCAATCCTTCAAGTGTTCATCACTTGGGTGCTGTTGCCGCTGAGAGAGTTGCGGATGCGAGGGAGACTATCGCATCGACGCTTAAGGTTGATCAGGCAGAGATAGTATTTACATCGGGCGGAACAGAGTCCGATAATTTTGCGATAATAGGTGCTGCCAGAGCCAATAAGTGGCGCGGCAATCACATTATCACAAGCTCCATCGAGCACCCAGCAGTGCTTGTCACAATGGAATATCTGCAGAAAGAGGGCTTTGATATCACATATCTTTCTGTTGATGAGACGGGACGTATCGATCTTAATGAGTTAAAAGAAGCTATAAGACCCGAGACCATTCTGGTATCTCTTATGTTTGTTAATAATGAGATCGGTACGATAGAGCCCATTGAGGAAGCCGGCAATATCATAAAAGCCGCAAATAAGGACATCATTTTTCATGTTGATGCCGTTCAGGCGTACGGAAAGGTTTTGATCCGTCCCAGAGCGCTCAATATAGATCTTTTGTCTGTCAGCGGACATAAGATCCATGGCCCCAAGGGAATAGGCTTTTTATATGTAAAAAAAGGAACCAAGATAGTTCCTATAAATTATGGCGGAGGGCAGCAGAAGGGAATGAGATCCGGAACAGAGAATGTTCCCGGTATCGCAGGACTTGCGCTCGCTGCAAAGATGTGTTGTGACGGTATTTCCGAGCACAGCAACAGACTTTACGAACTCAAGAAGTATCTGATCGACAATCTTGAAGAGAGACTTACGGATATCAAGATAAACGGGCCTAAGTATGATGAAGGTGCGCCTCATATCGTAAGCCTTTCGATAAAAGGACTTGCCGCAGAGACAGTTCTTAATATGCTTAGCGGAAAGGGGATCTACGTTTCTGCCGGAAGCGCATGTACATCCAACAATCCACACGTATCAGATACGCTCAAAGCGATCGGGGTTCCGAGAGAACTTCTTGAATCAACAATTCGTATCAGTATGTCGGTCATGACAACAAAGGAAGAGATAGATCTTTTATTGGATACACTCTGCTCACAGGTAGAGACCATGAGGGAATTCTATCGCCATTAAAGAAAGAGGATCATATATGCAGTACCATGCTTTTGTAATTAAGTATGCGGAGATAGGTGTAAAAGGAAAAAACAGATATATTTTCGAGGAGGCGCTTGTTAAGCAGATAGAGCGCGTTCTTTCTAAGTGCGACGGTGAGTTCAACGTAACCAGAGTAAACGGAAGAATGTATGTTGACGCCAAGAACTTTGATTTCAATGAGACCGTTGATCAGCTTAAGACTGTTTTCGGTGTGACAGGGATCTGCCCTGCCGTATCGATCGAAAGAGACGGAGAGAGCAACCTCCCTGATGTAGAAGGAATTTCAAAGGCGGTTGTTGACTTTGTCGACGGCGTTTATCCCGATAAGAACAAGACCTTTAAGGTTAAGGTAAGACGTGTGGATAAAAGCTATCCCATGGATTCCATGGAGCTTGCCGCTCATCTTGGCGGAGAGATCCTCGATGCATATGAAGAGATGAAGGTTGATGTACATAATCCGGACATTCTTATCAACGTTGAGATCAGAGAAAAGCTCAATATCTTTTCAGAGGTCATTCCCGGACCTGCAGGCATGCCTATAGGAACAGCGGGAAAGGCGATGCTTCTTTTGTCAGGAGGAATCGATTCTCCCGTAGCCGGATATATGATTGCCAAAAGAGGTGTTGAGATCGAGGCTGTATACTTTAATGCTCCTCCTTACACAAGTGAGAAGGCTAAGCAGAAGGTTATAGATCTTGCCGGAGTTATTGCCAAGTATACAGGTAAAGTCAGACTTCACGTCATCAACTTTACCGATATTCAGATGTATATATACAAGCAGTGTCCTCACGATGAGCTTACCATCATTATGAGAAGATATATGATGAGGATCGCGGATATCATTGCCAATAATACAGGATGTATGGGACTTGTAACGGGTGAGAGTATCGGACAGGTTGCATCTCAGACGATGCAGAGTCTTATGTGCACCGGCGAAGTGGTTACGGATATTCCTGTTTACAGACCCCTTATTGCATTTGATAAGCAGGATATTGTTGATATTTCATACAAGATTGATGCCTATGAAACTTCAATCCTTCCTTACGAAGATTGCTGCACGATATTTGTTGCAAAGCACCCCGTTACCAAGCCTAGGGCTGAGATCATAAGAAAGCATGAAGAGAATCTTGCCGAGAAGATCGATGAGCTTATGAAGGTAGCTCTTGAAACTGATGAAGTGATCGAGATCTGTAAATAAAAAGAGATATAAAAAGACCATCCTAAATAGGATGGTCTGTAATGTCTTTTTTATGGATCTAATCCCAAAAAGATTAGATCATGTAAGGCTTTAATACATTAAGAACCTCATCTGCGCCGTCTTCAGCGTGGATATTCAGATCGATAGGCTTTGAAAGATCGAGTGAGAAAATACCCATTATAGACTTTGCGTCGATAACGTATCTTCCTGAAACAAGATCAAAGTCATAATCAAACTTTGTGATGTCATTTACGAAAGATTTTACCTTATCGATAGAATTTAAAGAAATTTTTACGGTCTTCATTGCGCAAATACCTCCTTCTTTTATTTCATAGTATACGTAGAAAGTGTAAAAGTCAATGCCAAAAAACGTCGCAGGACTAAAGATTGCCATGCACAATCTGGGTTGTAAAGTTAATAATTACGAGATGGATGTCATGGGCCAGAAAATCAAGGAAGCGGGCGGAATTATCGTCCCTTTTACCGATAAGGCCGATGTCTATATCATAAACACCTGTACAGTCACCAATATCGCCGACAGAAAATCAAGACAGATGCTCCATAAAGCAAAGAAGGAGAACCCTGAAGCGATTGTCGTTGCGGTCGGATGCTATGTCGAGACCGGAAAAGAAGGTGTCATAAAGGATGACAGTATTGATCTTGCGGTTGGAAACAATAAGAAATCAGAGATCGTAGAGATCCTTGATGAGTTCATGAGCCTCAAGAATCCCAAGGATGACAAGACTCTGCACGGAACATCAATAATCGATATCAATCATACCGATGTTTATGAAGAAATGACACTTAGTGAGCTCCCTGAGCATACCAGAGCCTATATCAAGATCCAGGACGGATGTAATCAGTTCTGTACTTATTGTGTCATTCCCTATGCCAGAGGCAGGGTGCGTAGCAGAGAAATGCAGGATATCCTCGATGAGATAAAGGGACTTGCTCAAAAAGGCTGCAAGGAAGTGGTCCTTACAGGTATACATATAAGCTCATACGGAGTTGATAAGGGAGAACAGCTTCTTGTTCCGCTGATCGAGAAGATTGGTGACATTGACGGGATCGAGAGGATCAGGATCAGCTCTCTTGAGCCCAGGATCATGACCGAGGAGAACGTCAAGAGGCTTGCTGCTGTAAAGAAGCTTTGTCCGCACTTCCACCTTTCGTTACAGAGTGGCTGCGATACCGTGCTTTCCAGGATGAACAGGCACTATACCGCTGATGATTTCAGAAAGGGAGTGGAACTTCTCAGAAAGTACTTTGAAAAGCCGGCTATTACAACTGACATTATTGTCGGTTTTCCCGGTGAGACCGAAGAGGAGTTTGAGGAGTGTAGGAAATTTGCGGAAGAGATCGATTTCTACGAGATGCATGTATTTAAGTATTCTCCAAGAAAGGGAACTGTTGCCGCAGGTATGAAGGAGCAGCTTACCGATAAGGAAAAGAGCGCAAGAAGCGATGTGCTCCTTAATTTGACAAAGAAGCAATCAGAGTGCTATCGTAATTACTTCATAGGAAAAGAAATCTCGGTCCTTTGGGAGGATGAGGAGAATATAGGCGGCAAGAGATATATGATCGGTCATACTGACAGATATGTCAGAATTGCCAGAGCAATGGCTGACGAAGCCCCTGAAAATGCGGGTTCGGGCGATATCACAACCGTTACACCCAGAGCCTTCTTAAGCTCCGATACGTTGCTTATTTGATTTTCTTATGTCATAATAATTGTGTAGCTATTTTTTTACTGATTCCAAGCGGCGTGTGTATACCGCTTCAATAATATATGAATGGAGAAAACTATGGCAGAGCAGGATTTAGGAAACACCCAATTTTTTAAGGTTGAGATTGAACCCGAGACAGGTGTTAGAAGGTTCTTTCTGTGGTTTACGATGCTCTTCTTGAGAAGGGATACAATCCGGTCAACCAGATCGTCGGATATATCATGTCGGGAGACCCTACTTATATTACAAGCCACAAGGGTGCAAGAAGCCTTATCATGAAGGTTGAGAGAGATGAACTCGTTGAGGAGATGCTTGCCGAGTACATCAAGAGCAACGACTGGGCTAGAAAGTAATACGAGATTATGCGGATAATGGGGCTTGATTACGGTTCCAAGACGGTTGGAGTTGCCATCAGTGATGAGCTTCTTCTTACCGCGCAGGGTAAAGAGATAATCCGTAGAAAAGAAGAGAACAAACTTAGAAAAACATTGGCGCGCATAGAGGAGCTTATTGTGGAGTACGGAGTCGAGAAGATAGTTCTTGGGCTCCCTGTTAACATGGATATGACACCTTCTGTGCGTTCAGAGTTATGCCTTGAATTTAAAGACAAGATCGAAAGAAGAACAAACATCCCCGTGATCATGTGGGATGAGCGCCTTACCACGGTAGAGGCTGATGAGATAATGGACGAGCTCGAGATACGAGGTCGTGAAAGAAAAGAATACGTAGATATGATAGCGGCTCAGATAATTCTTCAGGATTATCTGAACAACAGAAAAGATTGAGAGAAGACCGATTTGGAAAAGATTATTTTTAGTCCCGAAGGCGAAGAACCCGTTGAGTTCTATTGCCTTGAACAGACAGTTATAGGTGCAAAAACATATTTGCTTGTAACAGATGAAGAGGATGGTGACGGAGAGGCGCTCATTTTGCGCGACGACTCCGATATTAAAGATGAAGAAGCGGTTTATGTGATCGTAGATGACGAAAAGGAACTTGATGCGGTCGCAGGCATTTTTCGCAAGCTGCTTTCAGAGGACGGTATAGATCTCGATATTTAACGGGTAACTGGTTTTTATCGGGTTCTGCGTCTTTTTCTACAAAAAGATGGAGGAATTAATGAACAAAAAGAAAATTGAAAATGCGTCCAAGCTGCAGATCATTCCTTTGGGTGGTCTTGAGCAGATTGGAATGAACATCACTGCCTTCAGATATGAAGACAGTATTATTGTGGTTGACTGCGGATTGGCATTCCCTGACGACGATATGCTGGGAATCGATCTGGTTATTCCTGATATCACTTACCTTCAGGAGAACATAGATAAGGTAAAAGGATTCGTTATAACACACGGACACGAGGACCATATCGGTGCTCTTCCGTATATTTTACATGAGCTCAATGTACCGGTATATGCAACACGCCTTACAATGGGTATAATTGAACACAAGCTCGAGGAACATAATCTTTTAAAGAGCACAAGAAGAAAAGTGGTTAAATTCGGACAATCCATCAACCTTGGACAGTTCAGAGTTGAGTTTATAAGAACCAACCATTCCATCGTTGATGCTGCTGCACTTGCAATCTATTCACCTGCAGGCACTATTGTGCACACAGGCGATTTCAAGGTTGACTATACACCTGTTTACGGAGATCCCATCGATCTCCAGCGCTTTGCCGAGATAGGTAAAAAGGGTGTCCTTGGTATCATGTGCGATTCAACCAACGCTGAGCGTCCCGGATTTACACCTTCAGAGAAGACTGTAGGTAGGGCTCTCAATGCACTTTTTGAGGAGCACGAGAATTCGAGGATCATTGTCGCTACTTTTGCATCCAATGTTGACAGAGTTCAGCAGATAATCAATATGGCACATAAATTCGGAAGAAAGGTTGTTGTCGAAGGCCGAAGCATGGTCAGCATCATCGACATTGCTCAGAAGCTTGAGTGCATCCAGGTTCCCGAAGATACGCTTATTGATATCGATCAGATAAAGAACTACCCTGAGAACAAGACCGTTATAATCACAACGGGAAGCCAGGGAGAGAGTATGGCCGCACTCAGCAGAATGGCAAGCGGTCAGCACAAGAAGATCACTATAGGTGCGGGTGATACGGTAATTTTCTCATCACATCCGATTCCGGGTAATGAGAAGGCCGTTACCAATATAATCAACGAACTCCAGATGAAGGGAGCCGACGTTATCTTCCAGGATGTCCATGTTTCGGGACATGCTTGTCAGGAGGATATCAAGCTTCTTTATACTTTGGTAAAACCTAAATATGCGATTCCCGTTCACGGTGAATACAGACACCTTATGGCTCAGCGTAGAATAGCCAAGGATCTTGGAATACCCAAGGAGAATATCTTTATTCTTCATTCCGGTGATATACTTGAGCTTAACGGCGAAGGTGCAGCTATTAACGGAAAAGTTCCTTTCGGAGCTATACTTGTAGACGGACTTGGCGTCGGAGATGTAGGAAATGTGGTCCTCAGGGACAGACAGCATCTTGCCGAGGACGGAATTGTCATCGTTGTATTTGGTCTCGATCAGGCAAATGGTATACTTGTATCAGGACCCAGTATTGTATCAAGAGGTTTTGTTTATGTAAGAGAGTCCGACAAACTGATCGATGATGCGACGGATCTTGTTTACGATGAGGTTACCGAGGCCCTCGAAAAGGGTATTACCGATTGGGGAAAATTAAAAAATATTGTCAAAGACGTCTTAAGCGATTATATTTGGAAGAAGACAAAAAGAAGACCGATGATCATGCCAATAATAATGGACTCGAATAATTGATGTTCGGTCTATAAGGGGAAAGATTATTTATGAATGCTAAAAATGGAATTTTAGGAGTACTTGATACTGTTGTAAAAGTAGCTTTTGTATTGATAATGATAATGCTGATAAGCAGGTATTCAAAGCTTGCTTACAGCTATGGATATCAGATCTTTAATCAGAAGCCTGTATCTACAGGATCGGGAAGAGATGTTACTGTTACCATAAGTGAAGGTGACGGCGCAAGGACTATAGGAAGCAAGCTTGCCGGAGCGGGACTTATCACAGATAAGAAATTGTTTTTGCTTCAGGAGCGATTTTCTGAATATTCAGGTCTTGAAAAGCCCGGAACTTATGAACTTAACACAACTATGACTCCGGAACAGATGATAATAATAATGGCCGGAGGAGAAGATGCTTTGGAAGGAAATTCTTCCAAGGAACAGACATCGGAGGGATCCGGATCATCCGGAGAAGGAATCGAAGCTATAGATGAGTCTGCTGAAGATGAGCAATCTGAAGGCGATTCTGAAGGCGAATCCGAGGGTGAGTCCGAGAGTGAAGAAGCTCCGGAGGGAGAAGACGGTGATTGAACAGGATAGAATGACTGCTTTTATCAATTCTCTCGATCCCGGAAATGCGGAATATCTTGACGCGCTTGAGAGAGAAGCCAAGGCTACGGATGTTCCCATTATCCGAAAGGATACTCAGGCACTGCTTAAGTTCCTTATGGCATCGTCCGCACCCAAGAATATCTTGGAAGTGGGTTGCGCTATTGGATTTTCGGCTCTTTTAATGGCGGAATACAGTGGTGATGACACCAAGATAACGACTATTGAAAAGTACGAAAAGAGAATTCCTGTTGCAAAAGAAAATTTCATAAAGTACGACCAAAACAATAAAATCACACTTTTGGAAGGTGATGCGACCGATATACTCAGAACGCTGGCCCCGGGGTATGATTTTATTTTTATGGATGCGGCCAAAGGCCAATATATCAATTTTTTGCCTGATTGCTTAAGGATACTTAATAAGGGCGGATTGCTCGTTTCCGACAATGTGCTTCAGGACGGAGATATAATAGAGTCGCGGTTTGCGGTCACAAGAAGAGATAGGACGATCCATGCAAGGATGCGCGACTATCTGTATGAGCTTAAGCATAATGATGCGCTTAATACGGTGATACTTACCGTTGGGGATGGAATGACACTTTCTGTCAAGCTTTGATCTATAAACGGAGATTTCAATGAAAAAACCAGAATTACTTATACCGGCAAGCAGCCTTGAGGTTTTAAAGACTGCGGTAATATTCGGAGCGGACGCTGTTTACATCGGAGGAGATGCATTCGGACTTCGCGCCAAGGCTAAAAACTTCAGTAAAGAAGAGATGAAGGAAGGAATTGCTTTTGCCCATGAGCATGGAGTTAAGGTCCATGTCACGGTCAACATCCTTGCTCACAATTACGATCTCGACGGCGTTGAGGAATACCTTCATGAGTTAAAAGAGCTTAAGCCGGATGCACTTATCATTGCTGATCCCGGAATCTTCATGAAGGCAAGAAGGATCTGTCCCGAGATAGATATACATGTTTCCACACAGGCCAACAACACCAATTACGAGACATATCTTTTCTGGAGAGATCTGGGAGCCAAAAGAGTTGTTGCGGCAAGAGAACTTTCCATGAATGAGATAAAAGAGATCAAGGAGAGGATCCCGGATGATCTTGAAATGGAGTGCTTCATTCACGGAGCCATGTGCATTTCGTATTCCGGAAGATGTCTTTTGTCCAATTATTTCACAGGAAGAGATGCCAATCACGGCGCGTGCACTCATCCGTGCAGATGGAAATACGCTGTTGTCGAGGAGAAAAGACCCGGCGAATACCTTCCCGTATATGAAAACGACAGAGGAACATATATTTTTAATTCCAAGGATCTGTGCATGATAGAGCACATCCCGGAGCTTGTTGATGCGGGTGTCGACAGCTGTAAGATCGAGGGAAGGATGAAGACTGCCCTCTATGTTGCTACTGTTGCAAGAACATACAGAAAAGCGATAGATGATTTCTTTGAGTCTGAGGAAAAATACAGGGAGAACATGCCCTGGTACAAGGAACAGATATCAAAGTGCACATACAGACAGTTCACCACAGGCTTTTATTTCGGAAAGCCCAGTGATGAGACACAGATTTATGACGTAAACACATATGTTAATGAATATATCTATCTTGGAATAGTCAATGATATCGATGAGAGAGGCTATGCCAAGATCGAGCAGAGAAATAAATTCTCTGTAGGAGATGAGATAGAGATCATGAAGCCCGACGGTACAGATGTAAAGGTAACTGTCAAAGCAATGTATACTGAGGATGGGGAGAGCGTGGAATCCTGCCCTCATCCCAAACAGGTTTTATATGTGGAGCTGTCTGAGTCTGCTGAGAAATACGACATACTTAGAGCCCCTTCAAAAGAAAATGAATAAAAAGATAAATTTGGCTAGTAGTTTTTTGTTAGTTGATGTAAACTGTTAAGCAGTTAAATTTTGCAGTACAGAAAGGGGCACTGATGAGCAATAGGGTGAACGTAGAAGAGATATTCGGACAGAACGTCTTTACTCTTGCCAAGATGAGAGAGAGACTTCCCAAGAATGTTTATAAAGAGGTTGTGAACGTGACGGAGCACGGCGGATTGTTATCCAAGGAATCAGCCGATGTGGTTGCCAACGCAATGAAGGAGTGGGCCGTTGAGAACGGAGCTACACATTTCACGCACTGGTTCCAGCCGCTTACAGGTATCACGGCCGAGAAACACGACTCATTTGTGGGAAGCGCTGACAAGGATGGAAGGATGCTTACTTCTTTCTCAGGAAAAGAACTGATAAAGGGTGAGCCTGATGCTTCATCTTTCCCGTCAGGAGGACTCAGAGCAACATTTGAGGCCAGAGGATATACAACATGGGATATCACTTCTCCCGCATTCCTCAAGGAATCAGGAGCAGGCGTTACACTTTGCATTCCCACTGCCTTTTGTTCATACACAGGAGATGCGCTTGATAAGAAGACTCCTCTTCTTAGATCGATGGAGGCTATTAACAAGCAGGCACTTCGTATAGTTAAGCTTTTTGGAAATACAACTGCAACCAAGGTCAATGTATCTGTAGGACCTGAGCAGGAATACTTCCTTGTTGATTGGGACAAGGCGATGAAGAGAGAGGATCTTCTCTTTACCGGAAGAACTCTTTTTGGTGCTATGCCTCCCAAGGGACAGGAGATGGAAGATCATTACTTCGGAGTTATCAGAGAGAGAGTCGGAGAATTCATGAACGACCTCAACGTAGAGCTCTGGAAGCTTGGTGTTCCCGATAAGACACAACACAATGAGGTTGCTCCCGGACAGCACGAGCTTGCTCCTGTTTACGAGACAGCCAATATTGCCGTAGATCACAATCAGATCATTATGGAGACTATGAAGCGTGTAGCTGAGCATCATCACATGAGATGCCTCCTTCACGAGAAGCCTTTTGCCGGCGTTAACGGATCCGGTAAGCACGACAACTGGTCTCTTTGCACAGATGACGGTGTTAACCTTCTTGATCCCGGTGATACCCCCAACAAGAATGTTCAGTTCCTGTTTGTGCTTTCCTGCATTCTCAGGGCTGTAGACAGACATGCGGATCTTCTCAGACAGAGTGCATCCGACGTAGGAAATGACCACAGACTCGGTGCTGATGAGGCTCCTCCGGCTATTATCTCCGTATTCCTCGGAGAGCAGCTTGAGGATGTTGTAAGACAGCTCATCGAGACAGGTGTTGCCAAGTCAAGCAAGAAGGGTGGCAAGCTCAAGACCGGTGTATCAACTCTTCCTCAGTTTGAGAAAGATGCTACAGACAGAAACCGTACATCACCTTTCGCATTTACAGGTAATAAATTCGAGTTCAGAATGGTTGGCTCTTCCGATTCCATGGCAAGCTCCAACACTACACTTAATACGATCGTTGCAGAGACATTCTGCGAGGCAGCGGATATCCTTGAGAAGGCAGATGACTTTGATATGGCTGTGCATGATCTCATTAAGAAGTATCTTACCGAGCATCAGAGGATCATCTTCAACGGTGACGGATATTCTGACGCGTGGGTAAAAGAGGCTGACAGACGCGGACTTCCCAATATAAAGTCTACTATCGAAGCAGCCGATACACTTACTACCAAGAAGGCTATCGATCTCTTCGAGAGATTCGGTGTTTATACCAAGACCGAGCTTGAATCCAGAAAAGAGATCATATTTGAGTCATATGCCAAGACTATCAATATCGAGGCGCTTACAATGATCGATATGGCTTCAAAGCAGATCATTCCTGCGGTTATGAAGTATGCGGGAAGAGTTGCCAAGGATGTCAACGAGATCAAGGCTGCCGGAGTAGATGCATCCGTTGAGGTTGCAGAGCTTAAAGAGATCCAGGAGCTGCTTGCTAAGATGAAGACAGCTCTCGACAAGCTTAAGACCAATGAGGAGAAGGCGCGCAAGATCAAGGATCAGCGTCAGCAGGCTTTCTTCTACAAGGATAAAGTCCTTCCTGTAATGGAGTCACTCAGAACTCCCGCCGACAAGCTTGAAATGCTCGTTGATAAGCAGGATTGGCCGTTCCCTACATATGCGGATCTACTTTTTGAAGGCTGATTATTTACGGTTTTAAATACCCATCGCAACTTTGCTTGCGATGGGTTATAATTAAAGAAACGAGAAATGAAAAAAATAATAAAAAAGTACTTGCTTTTTTCTATCACCTCACGTATAATCATTTCTTGTCGGTGGGCTATCGCCAAGCGGTAAGGCAACGGACTCTGACTCCGTCATTACGTAGGTTCGAATCCTACTAGCCCAGCTAATATGTGAAAGCGAGATTGGTGACAATCTCGCTTTTTTCATAATATTGGGAGAAAGGCTCATGTATACATTTGACGCGAAAATAAGATACAGTGAAGTAGACAGTAATGCGAAACTGACAATAGAGTCGCTTATAAACTATTTTCAGGACAGTACTATCTTTCAGACGCAGTCCGGACCTGCATCCATAGATTATCTTAAAAGAAACGGTCTGGCATGGGTCCTTTCCGCATGGCAGATTACCGTAAACAGATATCCCAAGCTTTGTGAGGATGTTACCATAGGAACAATGCCTTATGAGCTTAAAGGGGCTGTGGGGCTTAGAAACTTCTTTATGGACGGCGCTGATGGCGAAAGGCTTGCGGTTGCCAATTCCATATGGACGCTTGTCGACGTTGAGAAAGAGATGCCTATCAGGATCACGGAAGAGATTGCTTCCGCATATGTTCTGGATGAGAAGCTTGATATGGACTACAGCGGCAGAAAGATCGTTCTTCCCAAAGACGGTGAGAGGATCGAATGCCAGAGCATCGAGATCACCAGAGGACATATCGACACCAACAAGCATGTCAATAACGGTCGATACATAAGAATGGCTATTGATTGCCTTGGAAACGAGGATTTCAAGATCTCAAAGCTTCGTGCCGAATACAAGAGGCAAGCTAGACTTGGGGATGTGCTCTGCCCTGTTGTTATAAAGAGCAAAAAAGAGGATAATGATGTTTATACGGTATGCTTTGATAACAGTGAAGGCGAACTGGTATGCGTGGTTGAGCTTATTTAACCGGAGGATAAATGATAAGATTAGGTGAAAAACAGATACTTACAGTAGTAAAGAAGGTTGAATTCGGCGTCTACCTTTCTGAGGAACAGGGAAGCGAAGAGAAAGTTCTTTTGCCCATTAAACAGGTTCCTAAGGGAACAGAGGTCGGATCTTCCATAGAAGTATTTATTTATAAGGATTCAAGTGACAGGCTTATCGCGACTACAAGCGAGCCTAAGATAATGCTCGGTGACGTGAGGCTCCTTAAGGTCAAGGAAGTCGGCAAGATCGGAGCTTTTATGGACTGGGGACTTGAGAAGGACGTGCTTCTTCCTTTCAGAGAACAGACCAGGAAAGTTAAGGTCGGAGAAGAGGTCCTTTGTGCGCTTTACATTGATAAGAGCAGCAGACTCTGCGTTACCATGAATGTTTACAAATATCTTTTAAACAACAGCCCTTATAAGAAAGACGATAAGGTAAAAGGTACCGTATACGAGCTCAGCGATAATTTCGGAGCATTCGTTGCGGTTGACGATATTTATTCGGCGCTTATTCCCAAGAAGGAGCTATACGGCAATATCGGGATCGGAGACAGTGTTGATGCGCGTGTGACATCTGTCAAAGAGGACGGCAGACTTAACTTAAGTGTAAGAGAAAAGGCATATCTTCAGATGGATGAGGATGCTGAAAAGCTCATTGCCATGATGGAAGAGAACGGAGGTAAGATCCCTTTTACAGACAAGGCATCTCCCGAGCTTATCCGTCAGAAGACAGGTATGAGCAAGAATGAGTTTAAGAGGGCTGTGGGAAGGCTTTTGAAAGAGGGTAAGATAGAGATCAAGACGGAATCAATCGAGCTAAAATGAGGTGATTATGGATTACAGAAAAGCTAACATAGCATATATGTTTATGGTGCTGGCGACTATTGTAATGACGTTTCTTGTGTCGGCATGGGTTGTAACTACAGGAAAAGAGCCTTCGGTTTTTTTGAACAACATTTTTTGTGAGCTTGTTGTTCTTATTCCGGGAATAGCAGTTGTGCTTTATACAGGCGATAGCTTGGGCTCTGTGATTCCGCTCAAAAAATTTAATATAGTATCGGCTCTTTTATCCGTGCTTTATGTGCTTGCGCTTTTTCCTCTGATAACATTGGTGAATTCGATATCAATGTTATTTGTGGAGAATACGGTAGATTCAATATCTGACAGCGTTGTTGCAATGCCTATGTGGCTTATGCTCCTTTCGATGGGAGTTATCAGTCCTTTTATCGAGGAAGTGATATTCCGAGGAGTTCTTTTTCAGACTTATAAGAAAACCGGACGCATCGTGGCATCGATAGTTTTGTCATCTGTGCTTTTCGGCATGATGCATATGAATTTCAATCAGTTTACATACGCAGCTGCAATGGGCGTTATGTTTTGTATCCTTGTTGAAGCGACGGGAAGCGTGTGGTCGTCTTTCTTGGCACACGGATTATTTAATTCCATAGAAGTTATATTTTTATATTCGTCCGAGTATTTTATGGATGATGTGGAGAATCTTGCAGAGACACAGATCGGAGACGGAGCAGGGCTTCTTCCGGCGATAGGAATGTATTTCCTAATGGCGGTCATCTTTACGCCTATCGCACTCTGCATAGTTTATAAGATCGCTAAGATAGAGGGAAGAGAGGCTGCGCTTACAGCAATATTAAAGGGTGAAAAGAAAGAAGGAAGACTTATCACATTTCCTTTGATCATTGCTATAGTGTTTGCACTCGCATATATGACTCTTCTTGCGGTATCACAATTCATGCAAGCGTAATAAAAAGAGGAGGGTAGTACCCTCCTCTTTGTGTTGATGACGATATCATAATCTTATGTCGATATTTGAACCTACATTCGGATTAACGGACAGTTCTGATACAGAGTCTATCTGCTCTACAACGTTGCTGCCTACGTCTTTCATGAAATCCAGGTTCTTTGACAGCATAGCCACTCCTACGTCAGTGAGGACGCGGTTTTGTGATAAAGCCATCGATAATGAAGGAATATCCATAAGCACCTCCGTTTCCCTACGGATATCGGTTCCATGAGAAAGGTATATTATATCGTTTCTCATCTTTTATATCGTATTATTATAATCGAATATTTACCCATATAATGATAAATTTCATACCAAAAAAAGAAGCTCTTTTTGTAGATTTTGACGGGATAATCAAAAAAATGTACAAAAAAAGGATACTCTAAGGTAGATTTTTTTGTACATTTATATTAAAATGGCTTTGTATATTATTCGTTAGCCCCTAAATAGGGTTGGCAGAAAGAGTGAAAAATGATTTCAAATCAGATTCTCCAGAACACGATCGACGGTCTTAAGAATATTGCTCATGTTGAGCTATATGTGTTAGACATTGATGGCAGAGAGGTAGCGTCAACATCATCAGACATGGGCAATGTATCAACGGTTGCCAGAGATTTTGTGGAGTCTGCGGCTGATTCCCAGGAGATACAGGGATATCAATACTTCAAGATATTCGATGAGCAGCAGCTTGAGTATATTCTGATCTGTGCAGGAACAGGTGAGAATGTTTATATGCTCGGCAAGATGATCGCTTATCAGATTCAGAGCCTTCTTGTTGCATACAAGGAGCGCTTCGACAAGGATAACTTTATCAAGAATCTGCTTCTTGATAACCTCCTTCTTGTAGATATTTACAGTAGAGCCAAGAAACTTCATATTCAGTCGGATGCCAAGAGAGTTGCGATGATAGTTGAGTCTCACAACGGAAGAGATAACAATGCTCTTGAGATTGCGAGAACTCATTTCGGCAACGGCACTGATTTCGTTACTGAGGTAGATGAGGATAACATCATTATCGTCAAGGATGTTACTGATATAGCTAAGCCTTCGGATATTACCAAGACTGCTGAAGAGATGCTGTCTGTTCTTGAAAAAGACGGCCTTTCAAAGGTAAGGATAGCTTACGGAACAGTAGTAGGTGAGATCAAGGAGGTCAGCCGATCTTACAAAGAGGCCAAGATGGCTCTCGATGTAGGAAAGATCTTCTTTGATGAGAGAAAGGTCATATGCTACAGCGAGCTCGGTATAGGACGTCTTATTTATCAGCTTCCGATCCCTCTGTGCAAGATGTTTATCAAGGAGATATTCGGAGGAAGAAATCCCGACGATTTCGATCAGGAGACCTTATCAACCATCGATAAGTTTTTCGAGAACAGCCTTAACGTATCCGAGACATCAAGACAGCTCTTTATCCATAGAAATACATTGGTTTATCGTCTCGATAAGCTTCAGAAGAGCACAGGACTTGACCTTAGGGTATTTGATGATGCGATAACATTCAAGATCGCACTCATGGTTGTAAGGTATATGAAGTACATGGAGAAGTTCACATAATTTTTTTCCATAAATCAGAAAAAATTTCGGGAGACAGATATGGAACGAGGATACAGAAAAAAGAGATCAAACAGGCAGATACCTGAGGACGAGATAATAACACTTGAGAATGTCACCAAGTCCTACTCAACAGGTGCGCCTGCTTTAAACGGAGTTAACCTTCACATTAAAAGAGGGGAATTTGTATTTATAGTCGGAGACAGCGGATCAGGAAAGTCAACACTTATCAAGCTGCTTCTTAGAGAGCTTACTCCGACAGAGGGGGAGATCACGGTTCTCGGTTATAACCTTAAGAGGATCAAGCATCGTAAGATCCCGAAGTTTAGACGTAATCTCGGAATAGTATTCCAGGATT
Organism: Butyrivibrio sp.; assembly: GCA_017535785.1. GTDB lineage: Bacteria > Bacillota > Clostridia > Lachnospirales > Lachnospiraceae > Butyrivibrio. The sequence goes on from JAFXTN010000037.1 coordinate 20,113, forward strand.
TCAGACTTCTAAAAGACAGAAATGTCTATGAGAACGTTGCTTTTGCGCAGCGTATAGTTCAGACGCCGACAAGAGAGATAAAAAGAAACGTGCCTTCGATCTTGGCTACGGTTAATCTTGCCGGTAAATATAAGAGTAAGATCAATCAACTTTCCGGCGGTGAACAGCAGAGAGTTGCTCTTGCAAGAGCTCTGGTGAATAAGCCGACAATTCTTTTGGCCGATGAGCCTACCGGAAATCTCGATCCCAATAATTCATGGGAAATCATGAAACTCATGGAACAGATCAATGAAAACGGCACAACTGTTATCGTGGTAACACATAACAGAGAGATCGTTAATGCCATGAAGAAACGAGTTATAACCATGAAAAAGGGCGTCATCATAGAAGACGAGGAAGAAGGTATGTACATCGATGAGGATTAGTAGCTTTTTTTACACAATTGGACAGGGAATCAAGAACCTAGGCAGAAATAAGTGGTATACACTGGCTTCTATAGCAACTATCGGCGCATGTCTTTTTCTGTTTGGTATCTTTTATTCAATAGTTACCAACTTCCAGAACGTAGTTAAGACGGCCGAGGAAGGTGTATCCATAACAGTATTCTTCAATGAGGGCGTTAGTGAAGAGCAGATCTTGGCAGTTAAGAGTGAGCTTGAAAAGAATCGCCCCGAAGTAAGAGAAATTGAATATGTATCTGCAGATGTAGCATGGGAAGGCTTTAAAGAGGAGTACCTCGGAGAATACGCAGACGGATTTACAGAGAATCCGCTTGCAGATTCAGCCAACCTCCAGATATATCTAAAAGATGTATCAATGCAGCCTGCACTTGTAACATACATAGAATCGATCGATGTAGTAAGAGAAGTAAACAGATCGGAAGTTACGGCCAACACACTCAGTGGACTTAACATGCTCATAGCATATGTTTCGGCCGGAATCATCATCATCCTTTTGCTGGTATCGATATTCCTTATCAGCAACACGGTTACAATGGGTATCGCTGTCAGAAAAGATGAGATCAACATCATGAAATATATTGGTGCTACGGATTTCTTCGTAAGAGCACCGTTCGTGGTTGAAGGTATCCTCATCGGAATGATCGGTTCGGCGATCCCGCTTGTGATCATTTACTTTGTTTACACTCATGCTATTGAGTATGTTGGAACCAAATTTACAATGCTTTCATCAATCCTGAATTTCCTTCCTGTTGAGGTTATTTACAACAGACTTCTTCCGATCTCGCTTGCGATCGGTATAGGAATCGGATTCCTAGGAAGCTTTGCGACAGTTAGAAAACACTTGCATGTATAAGAAATAATTTAAAGGACAATTTGTTTTGATCAGATCAATTTGCAGCACAAGGAAAAGATTGTTTAACGTGTTGTCATGTCTGGCTCTTGCCGCGCTGGTGTTTTTTAGCAGCTCTTTATCCATAAGTGCAGAAGTTACGGAAGAGAGTATTAAGGCAAAAGAGAATCAGATATCGGAAGCCAAAAAGGAAAGAGACAACTTAAGCAATGTAAAAAGTAACCTTGAGAAGATAAAAAAAGATCTTGAAGCAAGTAAATCCAATCTTGATAAATATATCACGGATCTAGATGCATCGATCACGGATATGCAGAATAAGATAGATGAGCTTAATACCAAGATCGAAGACAAGGTTGCTCAAATTGAAAAGACGACTGCAGAACTTGAAGAGGCGGAACGTATTCAGGAAGAACAGTATGAGGCAATGAAGAAGCGTATCAAGTTCATGTATGAACGCGGTAATGCCGTATACATCGAACTGTTTATGGAATCCGGCAGCTTTGGAGATATGCTCAATAAAGCTGAGTACATCGAAATGCTCTCAAGTTATGACAGAAAAAAGCTGGATGAGTACATCGCAACGACTGAGCTTATACAGCTTACTAAGGAAGCTTTGGAAGAAGAAAAAGCTACACTTGATGCTGCCAAAAAAAGTAAAGAGCAAGAAGAAGCCAATATGCAGGCTCTTTTGGATCAGAAGAACAAAGAGCTTTCTACCGTAAAGGCTGATATAAGTGACAAGCAGGCTGCTATTGCGGAATATGAGGCTGAGATCAAAGCAGAGAATGCTACTATTGCAGCTCTCGAGCGAGAAGTTGCTGCGGATAAAGAGGCTCTTAACAGCAGATATAAATATGACGGTGGAATGTTTACATTCCCGTGTCCGAACTATACCAGAGTTTCAGATAATTTCGGTATGCGTATGCATCCAACTCTTGGAGTTGAGAAGATGCATAACGGTGTGGATTTTGCCGCACCTACCGGATCAGCGATACTGGCTGCATATAACGGAACAGTGGTTGCAGCCGATTACAATTCAACCATGGGTAATTATGTCATGATCAACCATGGTAACGGATTATATACTGTTTACATGCATTGCTCAGCGGTGTATGCTTCGAAGGGACAGGATGTCACAGCGGGAACTAAGATTGCTGCTGTTGGTTCAACCGGAAGGTCGACAGGACCCCATCTGCATTTTGGAGTGCGACTTAACGGTGCGTATGTAAGCCCCTGGAACTATCTTAAATAGTTTGTAGGAGCGAGGAGTAGAAAGTGGATTTTAACAATAACAAGACTGAAGAGACTAAGGCAGAAGAGACCAAGACAGAAGGATTTGATGCATCAGAGACTGTAAGTGAAGTAAAGACCTATAGCCAGGAAGATGAGAAAAAGCTCAGAAGAAGATTTATAAGCGGAGTTCTCATCGGAACCATGTGTACTGCTTTTGTATGCGCGGCTGTAACTATGGCATTGCAGTATGTATCATTTGGCTCAAGAGATCAATACGGGATAATGAATGATGAGACGGCGCTCAAGATCAAAAGACTTGAGGCTCTTATAGATTCCTGTTATTACAAGACTGATGTTGACAAGGAAAAAGAGAGAGACGGACTTTACAGAGGTTTGCTTGATTCTCTGGGTGACCCGTATTCAGAATATTATTCCGAACAAGACCTTGTGAATTTTCATAATGACACAGAGGGTATCTATTATGGAATAGGTGCATTTATCGGAATGGACACCGATCTCAGACTACCAAGGATCAGTAAAGTCATTCCCGGAACACCTGCTGAAGAAGCAGGACTTATGGTAGATGACATAATTTCTGAAATAAACAAGGAAAGTGTGCAGGGCCTTTCGACGGAAGAGGTTGTTTCCAAAATAAAAGGCGAGGAAGGTACCACTGTTCATCTTACACTTGAGAGGATCGGCGAAAAAAGCAGTGTCGAAGTCGATGTTTATCGTAAAAAGATAGAAGTTCCCACTGTCAGCACAGAAATGCTTGATGATGGTATAGGATATCTTCAGTTAACAGAGTTTGATGAAGTTACCTACAATCAGTTTGTTGAGGGAATGGCACAGCTAAAGGCGGATGATATGAAGGGCCTCATAATCGATCTTAGAGGAAATCCCGGAGGAAGCCTTACAACTGTTTGTGACATTGCCGATCAGCTTATCCCGAAGGGTAATACTATCGTTTATACGGTAGACCGGGACGGAAAAAGAGTTGATTATACCTGCACGAAAGATAATAAGATCGAGATCCCTCTTGTACTTCTTGTAGACGGATATTCGGCAAGTGCTTCAGAGATATTGGCGGGAGCGATAAAGGATTATGAACTCGGCAAGCTTGTCGGAACAACTACTTTCGGAAAAGGAATAGTTCAGAGTATATATGATCTCAATGACGGAACGGCAATTAAGCTTACGGTAAGCAGTTACTTTACACCAAACGGAAACAATATTCACGGAATAGGAATCGAGCCTGATGTTGAGGTCAAGTTCGATGCTGAGGCGTACAAAGAAGACGGAACCGACAACCAACTTGATAAGGCAGTTGAGGTGATTAAAGAGCTTCTTGACAAATAATAAAATAGATAGTAGTATACAAAACTGTGTCGATCATCGGCACAGTTTTCTTTTATTAATTTCGGATAATACTTCTAGCCCGTATCGGGCGGTATTCCACACTGTATTTTGTTTTTTTTGAAAGGTTAGTTATGAAAGTAAAAGCATGTATTTACACGGATGCGGGTATTGCCCGTAAAGTAAACCAGGATTCTGTTTTGGTGAAGGTTGCCAAGACCAAAAATCTTGGAAGGATTTCTTTTGTCGCAGTCTGTGACGGCTTGGGCGGCTTGTCAAAAGGAGAAGTTGCAAGCTGTAAAGTGATCAGATCTTTGGAGAACTGGTTTCATGAAGAGCTCTGCCTTATGCAGGATCTGGAAGGCGAAAGATTGTTTGAGGTTGTTGAACAATCCTGGAGAAGGCTTGTGGCAAGAGTTAACGGCGAGTTAAGAAGATACGGAAAGCACAGAAAGATCAAGCTCGGAACAACGCTTACGGCGCTCCTGCAGATAGGAACAAAATATATTCTCATGAATATAGGCGATTCCAGGATCTATATTGCAGGGAAAGATAATGTAAAGCAAATAACAAAAGATCAGAGCCTTGCGCAGAATGTCCTGCTGCAATGTGTAGGAACTTCGGGAACTCCGGAACCGGAGATCGAGATAGGAGAATTCGAAGGCAATTCTACGGTGCTTGCTTGTAGCGACGGCTTTTGGAAGACTATGGATGACAATGAAGTATTCAAGAGACTCTGTCCGCAGATGTGCGTAACATCGGAAGATATGCTGGATTCATGCAAAAAGCTTGCTGAAAGAGCGTATGCAAGGAATGAGGAAGACAATGTATCAATAGCGGCGCTTTGTATGGAGTTCTGAAATATGGAGAGCAGTGTTTTTTCAAGATATAAGAGAATAAAAATGCTCGGAAGCGGAGGATGCGGTGACGCGTTCCTTGCAAGAGACAGGATGAGCGGAAAGCTTGTGACGCTTAAATGCATCAGAAATACCGATGAAAAGAAATATAGAAAAGCTAAGGAGAGTCTTGATAACGAGGCTGAGATATTAAAGAGGCTTCGATGTAAAGGGATACCGCGTCTTATAGACTGCGGAGAAGGTTATATAGCAACTGAGTACATTTCGGGAAAGAGTCTTTATAACATACTCAAAGAAGGTGGAAGACTTAAGGAAAAAGAGGTTATCAGGATAGGAAATGAGCTTGTCAGAATATTAAGTTACCTCCACGGGTTGGATAAACCTGTTATATACAGAGATCTGAAACCTTCAAACATAATAATAGGCGCGAACGGAAATGTCGCACTTATCGACTATGGAGCATCGAGGATATACAGAAAAGGCGAGACAACAGATAGTTCATACCTGGGAACTTACGGCTTTGCGGCACCTGAACAGTACGGACATCTCGGACAGACCGATCCCAAGACGGATATATATTGTCTGGGAATGACTCTTTTGCAGATGATCTCAGGGATCGACCCCAAGGACGACCTGGCGGTTTCCAGGATAAAAGAATACGGTGTGCGTGGGATCTCACCGGAGCTTATGTCCGTGATAAATAAATGCATCAAGCCCGACAGAGATGACAGATTCAAAAGCTGCGAGGAGATAAAGAAGGCTTTTTTGACATATCCCAAAGCTATGGCCATTAAGAAGATCAAGCTTGGTATCAAAGCCTTTGTGGTAGCAGCATGTCTTTCTGCCGTTGTTTCAGCCGGGATAACTTATTACAGATCGGTGAGCGAGTATGTTCGCGAAGATGCAAGAAAGAGGCTTCCTGCAGTAAGGGAAAGATTGGGATTTGCGAGAATGAGGATTGAGAATTACATAGAGGAGTTGAGATGATCATTTTTATTTATACATTTATTGTTATTTTTATTGCACTCTTGCTTATTTTGGGCGTTGGGAGTCTTCTTATAGGAGAGGGTGAGGGACCTTCCGAGATCACGGAGGGTGAGGCTACCGCTGCAATGTGTACAACAAGACTTCTGGATACTTACAGCCCCGAGGATAGGTTAAGTGTGGAAGATTTTGTTATTGAGCAGGATATGGTATATACATATGACTCTTTTAACCTTTAAAAAATTGAATAAATAAGTAAAAAAGTGTCAAAAAAGTGTGAAAACGGTTTTGAAATATCTTTTTTCAAGTATAATGGGGCTTATGTTGCTAAAAAGGAGAAGAGTTTATATGAACAAGACAGTAATTAAGAGGCTTTCAGCTATCGCAATAGCTCTGATGCTCATATCTATTAGCTCTTTAGAAGCAATTGCAGCTGAAACGCAGACCAATTCAAAGTTTGACTACAAGTATTACGCAGACACATATCCGGATCTGAAAGCGGCATTCGGATACAACGAAAAGGCACTTAAAAAGCATTATGAACAGTGCGGACGAAAAGAAGGCAGAAAATGCTACGCCGGCGATGCAGGGGGAACTGCAGTAGCGGCTAAGAGCAATGTTGTTGCTGATAAGAATATCATGGATATGCTTGCACAGCTCAACGCATATCGCGCATCAAAAGGATTACCGGCTCTGGAACTCAGTCGGAAATGTCTGGATGTTGCGAGTCTTAGAGCAAAAGAATGTGCAGCTTCATTTTCGCACAGCAGACCGAACGGGACTGATTTTTCGGCAGCTTACGGTGACCTAGGATATACGACGCAAGGTGTCGGTGAGAATATTGGAACGATCTGGACCGATGCCGGTGACCCGAGCTCGAAAATATCCGAGTCTATGGGATTATTCAAGGGTAGCTCAGGCCATAATGAAAACATGCTTGCAGCTAACTGGAAATATGTTGGCTTTGGCTACTATGTTGAGGGCAATTCGATCTACTTTGTCCAGGAATTTGCAGATAATTAAATAACGCGAACGTATGTTCAGATTTTTATAGACAGTTATCAATGAGAATGGTATACTACGAGTGGTATACCGTTCTTTTTGTTTTGTGGAAAAAGGGGTTATAAGCAAATAGAAAATGGGAAGAAACGATCATGGCAGTAAATGTTAATTTGAATATACACTGGAATGCACCGGAATATGTATGGAAAAATGTGGACGAAGTATTTAGGAGCATGGATTATTATGAGGAAGGATCGGAGTATCCAAGATGGACTTGCGGTGAGCACTATATTGAGGCATCAAGGGAAGCAAGCGGTTTACAATTTTTTAGTACCATGCCTGAAGATATGTGGGATAAATGGTACTCTGAGCTTAAATTAAAACTTACAAAAGCCCTTGGATATGAGATTGGGGAACCGGAAGACGGTTATGATTTTAAATATGATTGGGATTAATTAAGGGGATTAGTTATGTTTTTTGGAAAAGGGGACAAGAGAACAGAACAATTAAAGACTCATAATCTTGGAGGTTGCATCGTTACAAAGTCTCTTTTAGAGGGATCATCCAAACTAAAATGGATATTCAGGGAAGAAAGCTGCAATCCATCGGATAACGGATGGAGAGCTATAGGAGATAGTGATACACAGGAATATATTGATAACCCCAGTAACAGTGTTGTAGTAGATTTTGATAGGCTTGTAGAGATAGAGCCTGCGGTACTTGGTATCTATAGTTTGCCCGTGGGGACAGATCTTGAATTTATTCCGGAAAAGAAATCTTTTATAGATTCTGCAACAGGAAAAGAGATAAAAAGATAGATTATAACAGGGAGTTTTGTCTATATGGAATTCAAACTTCATTCCGAATTTAAACCTACCGGAGATCAGCCGAAGGCTATAAAAGAACTTGTTGAGGGTTTCAAAGCGGGCAACCAGTTTGAGACCCTGCTTGGTGTAACCGGCTCCGGTAAGACCTTTACCATGGCCAATGTTATTGCTGCTTTAAATAAGCCGACTCTCATTATTTCCCACAACAAAACTTTAGCAGGACAGCTATATGGTGAGATGAAGGAATTCTTCCCTGAGAACGCAGTAGAGTATTTTGTATCCTACTATGATTATTATCAGCCCGAGGCTTATGTGCCCCAGACAGATACTTATATAGCCAAGGACTCATCCATCAATGATGAGATAGATAAGCTTAGGCTTTCTGCTACGGCATCTCTTTCGGAGAGGAAGGATGTCATCGTTGTTGCCAGCGTTTCCTGTATATACGGACTGGGAAGCCCCGATGAATTTAAGGGGATGTCTATTTCTTTGCGTCCCGGTATGCAGAAGGACAGAGATGAGACGATAAAAGAGCTGGTGGCTATCCAGTACAACAGAAATGACATGGAGCTTGGAAGATGTAATTTTAGGGTAAGAGGAGACACTATCGAGATCTTCCCTGCCAATGCCGACGATTATCTCATAAGAGTTGAATTCTTTGGGGATGAGATAGACAGGATCACGGAGATAGAGCCTGTGACCGCCAAGGTTAGAAGTGAGCTAAGCCATGTCATGATCTATCCTGCTTCGCACTATGTTGTGCCGCAGGAGAAGATCAATGCAGCATGTGACAATATAGAGGTCGAGCTTGAGGAACAGATCAAGTTCTTTAAGGGAGAAGACAGGCTCATAGAGGCTCAGAGAATTTCCGAGAGGACCAACTTTGATGTGGAGATGCTCAGAGAGACCGGCTTTTGCTCGGGAATTGAGAACTATTCAAGGCATCTTAATTTCATGAAGCCCGGGGAACCGCCTCTTACGCTTTTGGACTTCTTTGACAGGGATTTCCTTATCATCATCGATGAGTCACACATGACTATTCCGCAGATCGGTGCTATGTATCACGGCGACAGGAGCAGAAAACTGACTTTGGTTGATTACGGATTCAGACTGCCTTCTGCGCTTGATAACAGACCGCTTAATTTCGAAGAGTTTGAATCACATATCGATCAGATGCTGTTCTGCTCGGCTACTCCGGGCAAATACGAGGAGGAACATGAGCTTCTTAGGACAGAGCAGGTGATCAGGCCGACAGGTCTTTTGGATCCTGAGATATCGGTTCGTCCTGTTGAGGGACAGATAGATGATCTTATTGGCGAGATCAGGGCCGAGATAGACAAGAAGAATAAGGTTCTTATCACTACGCTCACAAAGAGAATGGCTGAAGATCTTACGGAATATCTGGCAGAGTCCGGCATAAGGGTCAAATATCTTCATTCCGATATCGATACTCTTGAGAGAGCTGAGATCATCAGAGATATGAGACTTGATGTTTTTGATGTTCTTGTGGGTATCAACCTTTTGAGAGAGGGTCTTGATATTCCCGAGATATCTCTTGTTGCCATAATAGATGCCGATAAAGAGGGATTTCTTCGTTCGGAGACTTCTCTTATTCAGACGATAGGCCGTGCGGCGAGAAACGCGGAAGGACGCGTTATAATGTACGCCGACAATATGACCGATTCCATGAAGAAGGCCATTGATGAGACCAAGAGACGTAGAGCTCTTCAGGAGAAATACAATGAGGAGCACGGCATAACACCTCAGACGATAAAGAAGGCTGTAAGGGATCTTATCGCTGTTACAAAGGCTATCGCCAAGGAAGAAGTAAGATTTGAAAAAGATCCTGAGTCAATGGATAAGGAAGAACTGGAAAAGCTCATAGCCAAGATAGAGAAGAAGATGAAACGTGCAGCTACGGAATTGGATTTCGAGACGGCTGCGCAGCTTCGTGATGAGATGATAAATCTCAAGAAAATATATAATGACCTCACAGAAGGTAAATGAATCATCGCCGCACATTTTTATTCCTGAGGCGAGATCGGAGAATATATGTCTGATAACAACAGAATGACCAAAAAGAATACTACTACGAAGAGGATCCTTCCCTCTGATATACATGATTACATCAGAGTAAGAGGAGCCGATGAGCATAATCTCAAGCATGTGAATGTGAAGATCCCAAGGGAAACTCTCACTGTGTTTACGGGACTTTCCGGATCGGGAAAATCATCACTTGCTTTTGATACTATTTTTGCGGAAGGACAGAGAAGATATATGGAATCTCTTTCTTCTTATGCAAGAATGTTCCTGGGACAGATGGATAAACCGAATGTTGAGAGGATAGAGGGTCTTTCTCCCACTATTTCCATAGATCAGAAATCCACCAACAAGAACCCAAGATCAACAGTTGGAACCGTGACCGAGATCTATGATCATTTCAGACTTTTATATGCGAGGATAGGTATCCCTCACTGCCCCAACTGCGGAAGAGAGATCAGAAGGCAGACCGTAGATGAAATGTGCGATCAGATCCTTGCACTCGGAGAGGGAACAAAGATACAGATCCTTGCACCTGTTGTCAGAGGTAAAAAGGGTGAACATGCAAAGACACTGGACAGAGCTATGCGTGCAGGATATGTCAGAGCCAGGATCGACGGAAGCCAGTACGATCTGACCGATGAAGAGATAAAGCTTGATAAGAATATCAAGCACAACATAGAGATAATCGTGGACAGGATCGTGGTTCACGAGGATAGTGACAGCTTGCGAAGCAGACTTACCGATTCCGTCGAGAGTGCGCTCAGCTTAGCTGAAGGCTTACTTACGGTTGATGTGCTCGGAGGAAAAGAACTGAGCTTCAGCCAGAACTTTGCCTGCCCCGATTGCGGCATCAGTATAGCTGAGATCGAGCCCAGAAGCTTTTCGTTCAATAATCCGTTTGGTGCGTGCCCTGATTGCGCGGGACTCGGATACAAGATGGAATTTGATGAAGATCTTATGATACCCGATAAGTCTCTTTCTCTTAATGAAGGCTGTATCGTGGTTATGGGATGGCAGTCTTCCAACAAAGAAGGAAGCTTTTCCAATGCTACACTGAAGGCTCTCGCTAAGGCGTATAAGTTTAGCCTTGACACACCTTATCAGGATCTTCCGGAAAAAGTAAGACATATGCTCATATACGGAGCAGACAAGACCGTAAATGTGCATTATAAGGGCTCAAGAGGAGAGGGAGATTATCCCATTCTTTTTGACGGACTTATCAAAAATGTAGAGCAGAGATACAGAGAGACTTTTTCTGAGACTGCCAAGGCTGAGTACGAGGAGTATATGAGAATAACACCTTGTACAACCTGCCATGGACAGAGACTTAAGAAAGAAGCTCTTGCAGTTACTATAGACGGAAAGAATATCCATGAGATCACAGCGATGTCTATAGAAGAGCTTCAGAATTATCTTGAAGGAATGGAGCTTACCGAACACCAGATGATGGTCGGAGGTCAGGTCCTTAAAGAGATCAAGGCAAGAGTGGGATTCCTTGTCGATGTCGGACTTGATTATCTTTCCTTGTCCAGAGCTACGGGAACTCTTTCGGGAGGAGAGGCTCAGAGAATAAGACTTGCTACTCAGATAGGATCGGGTCTTTGCGGAGTTTGCTATATCCTTGATGAACCCAGTATCGGACTTCATCAGAGAGACAATGACAAGCTTCTGAATACTCTTAAGAATCTGAGAGATCTCGGCAACACGCTTATAGTTGTCGAGCACGATGAGGACACCATGAGAGCGGCCGACTACATTGTCGATGTAGGACCGGGTGCGGGCTCCCGAGGCGGTAAGATCGTTGCTGTAGGAACTGCTGAAGAGATCATGCAGGTAAAAGAGTCGATAACAGGCCAGTATCTTTCGGGTAAGCTCAAGATAGAAGTTCCGAAGGAGAGAAGACAGCCCAAGGGATGGCTCAAAGTAAAAGGTGCCAAAGAAAACAATCTTAAGAATGTGGATATAGATGTTCCGCTTGGTGTATTGACCATTGTCACAGGAGTTTCAGGCTCCGGCAAGAGCTCTTTTGTCAATGAGATATTGTACAAGCATCTGGCAAGAGACCTTAACAGAGCAAGATGCATTCCCGGTAAGCATGATTCCATCGAGGGACTCGAGCAGGTCGATAAGGTTATCGCTATAGATCAGTCGCCTATCGGAAGGACTCCAAGATCAAACCCCGCAACATATACAGGCGTGTTTGATATGATAAGAGACCTTTTTGCGGGAACACCCGATGCGAAGGCGAAGGGATACAAGAAGGGAAGATTCTCGTTCAACGTTAAGGGCGGAAGATGTGAGGCCTGTGGCGGCGACGGAATCATCAAGATCGAGATGCATTTCCTCCCCGACGTATATGTTCCTTGTGAAGTCTGCGGTGGAAAAAGATATAACCATGAGACACTCGAGGTTAGATATAAAGGAAAGAACATTTATGATGTTCTCAACATGACCGTAGAGGAAGCTTTGTCTTTCTTTGAGAATGTAAAGACTATCAAGCGCAAGATCCAGACTCTTTATGATGTGGGCCTTGGATATGTTAAGCTCGGACAACCCAGCACGGAATTGTCGGGTGGTGAGGCGCAGAGGATCAAGCTTGCTACGGAGCTGAGTAAAGTAAGCACCGGAAAGACAGTCTATATTCTTGATGAACCTACAACGGGACTTCATTTTGCCGATGTTCAGAAGCTTGTAAAGATCATGCATGAGCTTGTTGAACAGGGTAATACCGTAGTTGTGATAGAACATAATCTCGATGTTATCAAAACAGGAGATTATATCATCGACATGGGACCCGAAGGAGGATCTAAAGGAGGTACCGTTGTTGTAAGCGGAACACCCGAAGAAGTTGCTAAATGTAAGAAGTCTTATACAGGCGCTTATATCAAGAAAATGCTGAAGTAAAGACATGTTGAAAATGTGCCGATAATATATAAAAGTGCATAACCCCTTTTAAAACTGGCAGTTTTGGTTTATAATGGCAGTGAAATTATAATCACTATATTAATATCCGCATTTATGCGCTGAAATAAATGCTATACAGTTTTTGAAAGGGGATTCTAGGATTATGCAGTATGCAGATATAGGAATTGATTTGGGAACGGCGTCTGTTCTCGTGTATATAAGAGGAAAGGGAGTTGTTCTAAAAGAGCCTTCAGTTGTGGCTTACGACAGAGACACCGAGGAGATCAAGGCAATCGGTGAGGATGCAAGACTTATGCTTGGACGTACACCCGGCAACATCGTTGCGGTAAGACCGCTTCGTCAGGGCGTTATCTCCAACTACAAGATCACAGAGCAGATGATGAGATACTTCATCAAGAAAGCTATAGGAAAGAGAATTCACAGAAAGCCTTTTATCGCAGTTTGTGTTCCCAGTGGAGCAACAGAGGTTGAGAAGAAGGCTGTTGAAGATGCTACAAGACTTTGCGGAGCAAGAGATGTTAAGACTATCGAGGAGCCTATCGCGGCTGCCATCGGTGCCGGAATCGACATCACAAAGCCCTGCGGAAATATGATAGTAGATATCGGTGGTGGTACTTCCGATATCGCAGTTATCTCACTTGGCGGAACAGTTGTCAGCACATCCGTTAAGGTTGCGGGAGATGACTTTGATGAGGCGATCGTTCGTTACATGAGAAAGAAGCACAATCTTCTTATCGGTGACAGAACAGCCGAGGATATCAAGATCAAGATCGGTTCAGCTTATCCGAGAGCTGAGGACGATTATATGGATGTAAGAGGAAGAAACCTTGTAACAGGTCTTCCCAAGACTGTAAGAGTATCTTCCGAGGAGACTGAGGAAGCACTCAGAGAGCCTACATCCCAGATCATAGAAGCTATCCACAGCGTACTTGAGAATACTCCTCCGGAGCTTGCTGCGGATATTGCAGACAGAGGAATCGTACTTACAGGAGGCGGAGCACTTCTTCGCGGACTTGAGGAGCTTATATATTCCAAGACAGGAATCAATACAATGACAGCAGAGGATCCCATGACAGCGGTTGCTATCGGAACCGGTCGTTATGTGGAATTCATCGTTGGCTATCGTCAAGATTAAAACAGCAACGCCGTTCAGGGATTGAATGGATAAGTAAGACCAGGACGGTATGAGGTGAAATTGTATGGTAAAAGGTCTATACACAGCTTACACTGGAATGATCAATGAACAGCACAGAATGGATGTGCTCACCAACAATCTTGCTAATGCCAATACCAACGGATACAAAAAGGAAGGCGCAACTGCACAGTCTTTCAGTGATCAGCTTGCGCTCAAAATCAAAGACTATACTGATGCCCCGTTCACAGCTCGTGGACTGGGCATTATTAATCCGGGTGTTAAGATTGGCGAAGGCTATGTTGATTGGTCGGAAGGACCGATGAAGGAGACAAACAACAAGTTTGATCTTGCTATCGGCGGATACGGATTCTTCGGAATTGAATATACCAACAAGGCGGTCAACATCGAGAGAGATGTTCCGAGCCAGACAGATATTATGTACACAAGAGACGGTAATTTCACACTTACCGCTGACGGAGCACTTGTTACACAGGATGGTGACTTCGTTCTTTCACAGGACGGAGGACATATTGAGATCGATCCCAATCTTCCTGTTGAGATCAATACATTGGGAGATGTCATTCAGGACGGAGATGTTGTTGCCAGAATAGGCCTTTTTGATTTTGAAAAGACCATACATCCCGATGGAAGGATAGCTTATAACAATCTCGAGCATTACGGCGAGAATATGTTTATCCCTATAGAAGGAACCGCTCCTGTTGAGGCCAATGGTCAGATCTATGCGGGATTCTTGGAGCAGTCCAATGTATCTGTTGTTGATGAGATGGTCAACATGATCGCAGTACAGAGGAACTATGACACGAATCAGAGAGTTATCACTACAATAGATGATACACTCGATATTGCAGCTAACCAGCTTGGCAGAATGGGATAAAATTTTATAGAAATTTTATAATTTAAAACGCGGTTTTTGCCGATATTATTTCAGAGAGATGAAAATTACCAGTCACGGAGGACGGTAACTTGATTATCGGAGGTGACACATGGTTAGAAGTTTATGGTCAGCAGCAACAGGAATGAACGCCCAGCAGACTAATGTAGATACAATTTCCAATAACTTGGCGAATGTAAATACAGTAGGCTACAAGGCACAGGGAGCACAGTTTAAATCCCTTTTATATCAAGAGCTGCAAACTGTAACTACGACAGCTAACGGTGCGCCTAAGCCAACCAATTCACAGGTTGGACTTGGTGTTCGTACTTCAACAATAAATCAGTTCTTTTCACAGGGTTCTTTCCAGAACAGTGACAATCCGGCAGCTCTTGCCATAAGCGGAGATGGTTTCTTTGCTTATATGGCAGCAGATGGAGAGACAGTGCAGTATACCAGAAACGGTAACTTCACATGGGCACTCCAGGAGACAGGCGGAAATGTTCTTGAGCTTACAACAGCAGAAGGAAACCCTGTTCTTGATGCGAATTTAAATCCTATTCTTGTAGAGAATAATGCAGTTGCAAGCCGAATCACTATCGGCGGAGACGGAAGGATATATTATCCCGATGAGGAAGGTGTTCCTCAGCAGATCGGCGATGCTCAGATCGGACTTTGGCAGTTCAGAAACAGAGAAGGCCTTGAGAGAGTCGGAAGCGCAGCATGGCAGGAGACTGCAGCAAGCGGCGAACCCATTTCCGAGCTCGAAGGTGATGCCGAGATGAAGAGAAGTGAGATCGTTCAGGGATACCTTGAGGGTTCAAACGTTAATGTTGCAACTGAGATGGTTAATCTTATCGTTGCGCAGAGAGCATATGAAATGAACTCAACAGCGATCCAGACAACTGACGAGATGATGCAGACAGCTAACGGCCTTAAGAGGTAAGATGAGGAATAGATATGGCAGGATTTGATGTTAAGGGGCTTAATGCCACTGCTATAACTGAATATGCAATGCAGGAAAGTAAGAACGCTTCCGCTGCTATGCTTCAGAACAAGATTTCATCTACATCCAAGGAATCAACAGACGAAGAACTCTGGGCAGCATGCAAAGGATTTGAATCATATTTTCTTGAGCAGATGTACAAAGAGATGCAGAAGTCGGTAGATGCACTTAAACCTGAAACACAGGACAGATCCACAAACACGCTGGTTAATTTCTTTAAGGATCAGACTCTTCAGGACATATGTGCTGATTCGGTAGATTCTCAGAGTAATGGCTTTGCTAAGATGCTATATGAGAATCTTAAGCGCAATTATGACATACCTGATGCATCCGAGAAAAAGGACGAATAAAGCAGAAAAATTATACGCTCAATTCTTAAGAAAACTTAAGAATTGAGCGCTTTTTATTGTGCTATACTATATTCACTATGGAAAAAGAAACAGTAAAAGGTTATGTAGAACATTTTATATATAAGAACGAGGAAAACGGCTACGCAGTACTCAATCTGGTCACTGAGGACGATGAACTTACCTGTACCGGTAATTTTAAGGATGTCGATATCGGAGATACCCTTGAGATCACCGGCGCTTTTGTTGATCATCCGGTCTACGGACATCAGCTCAAATCAGAGCATTATAAAATCTCAATCCCCGACGATGCGGTCTCTATGCAGAGATATCTAGGATCCGGCGCGATAAGAGGCATTGGAGAGGCGCTTGCGGCAAGAATAGTCAAGAAATTCGGAAATGATACCTTTAGGATAATTGAGGATGAGCCCGAGAGATTATCTGAGGTTAAGGGAATAAGCGAGAAGAAGGCTATAGATATAGCTATGCAGATGGCTGAAAAGAGGGAGATGCGAGATGCAATGATATTCCTCCAGCAATATGGCATAAGCAATGCTATGTCCGTAAAGATATACAACAGATACGGGACAGGAATATACGGAATTCTAAAAGAGAATCCATATCGTCTTGCGGACGATATAAGCGGTATAGGTTTTAAGATCGCGGATGAGATCGCCGGAAAAGTAGGAATACGAGTGGATTCCGAATATCGTATAAGAAGCGGTATCCTTTATACTCTGTTGCAGTCATCAATGGATGGAAACACCTATCTTCCAAGGAAGGAGCTTATTTCCAAGACTGAACTCCTTCTTGCTAACGGCCCGGAAGACATTATTGATACGGATTCTATAGAGACGCAGATAGATAATCTCATAATGGATAAGAAGCTGGTATGTAAAAACAACGAAAATATCTATGCTTCGGGTTATTACTACGAGGAACAGGCATGTGCGGTCATGCTTCATGAACTGAATATATCGGAGAAGATCACGGCAGCAGAGGAAGAGGCATACAAAAAGCGTATTCTTGATATTGAGAATAGAAAAGGTATCGAGCTTGACGAACTTCAGCGAGAAGCGGTTCTTAAGAGTATATCCAACGGTATTGTCATAATAACGGGTGGCCCCGGAACGGGAAAGACTACCACGATCAATACCATAATAAATTACTATGCGAGCGAAGGGCTTGATATCATGCTTGCGGCGCCGACAGGACGAGCAGCAAAGAGAATGACGGAAGCGACAGGATATGAGGCTAGGACGATCCATAGATTATTGGAAGTTACAGGCCAGGTTGAGGATGATGACAGGCAATCCGGAGTGAGATTTGAGAAAAATTCCGACAATCCGCTTGAAGCAGATGCGATCATCATCGATGAAATGTCGATGGTGGATACTCATCTTTTTACAGCCTTATTAAAAGCACTCGTGCCGGGCGTTCATCTGATACTTGTTGGTGACAGCTCTCAGCTTCCGAGCGTCGGACCGGGACAGATACTTGGGGATCTTATAAACAGCGGGGAGTTCCCGACCATATACCTTAAGAAGATCTTCAGACAGGCCGAAGAGAGTGATATTGTCATGAACGCTCACAGGATACATAACGGTGAGAAGCCGGTTCTTGATAATAAAAGCAAAGATTTCTTTTTCCTTGAAAGAAATGATGCTGATGTCATATATAAGCACATGATACAGCTTATTAGAGACAAGCTACCCGGTTATGTTGATGCGGGCCCGCTTGACATACAGGTGCTGACCCCTATGAAAAAGGGACCACTTGGAGCAATACAGCTCAATCAGGTGCTTCAAAAGTATCTTAATCCGCCTGATTCCTCAAAAAAAGAGCATGCTTACGGCGATCAACTCATAAGAGAAGGCGATAAAGTCATGCAGATAAGGAATAATTATCAGGCACAGTGGGAAATAATAGGAAAATACAACATTCCTATCGATTCGGGAATGGGTGTTTTCAATGGCGATATGGGAATAGTAAAGGAGATAAATGAGTATTCCCAGGATGTTGTGGTTGAGTTCGATGAGAACAGGAGAGTCAGATATCCTTTTTCTGAGCTTGATGAGATCGAGCTTTCTTATGCCATAACAATACATAAATCACAAGGAAGTGAATATCCGGCAGTTATCATGCCTATTTTGGGAGGTCCCAGAATGCTTCTTAATCGCAATCTTTTATATACTGCGGTAACAAGGGCAAAGAGCACGGTATGTATACTTGGAAGCAGCTCGACGCTTATGGATATGGTTGACAACGAGCAGCAGCTGAAGAGATATACAGGATTGGCGGATAGGATAAAAGAAGTTTTTGATGTGGACAGAGAATAAAGAATTAAAAGAGATGAGTGAAATCGTATTTGATCTCTTTTTTCCAAGAAGATGCCCGATCTGTGATGATATTGTGCCTTTGTTTACCTATTCTAAAGGGAAAATCGTGCGTGGAGGCCTTATACACAGAGAATGTGCCCAAAAACCAAGGCTTGTAAAGGGTGCTACATGTATGAAATGCGGAAAACCTCTGATAAAGACGGAGGAAGACGAGGAGTATTGCTTAGATTGCAAGAAACACGGGCATTATTTTGACAGAGGGTTCTCACTTTTTGAGTACAGAAGCATATCGGGATCCATCTATAGGTTCAAATACGAGGGACGACGTGAATATTCGGATTATTATGCGGATATAACCGCCAAAAGACTGGGGAAAAGACTGAAAAATCTCGGGATAGAGGCTATAATACCGGTTCCAATGTATGACAGGAAGCGGAGCGACAGGGGATATAATCAGGCGGAGGTTTATTCCGAAAAGCTATCTGAGAGACTGGGGATACCCACTTGCCCGGATGTGATCAAAAGGGTCAAAAGTACAGTGCCGATGAAGGGTTTGGACGCTCGAGCAAGGCGCAATAATTTGAAAAAGGCTTTTAATATAGTACGAAATGATGTAAAATTTAAGTGCATACTTATTATCGATGACATCTACACAACAGGAAGTACCGTTGATGAGATCGCCCATGAGTTTCGTATGACAGGTACGGACAGGATATATGTTCTTACTCTTGCCATTGGGCAAACTACCTAACATAATCGGAGGTCATATTTATGAACTTAAGGAATTGTTCAAGATGCGGTAAGATGTTTAATTACATTGGCGGACAGCCAATCTGCGAACCTTGTAAGAAAGCTATTGAAGAGGACTTCCAAAAGGTTAAGCAGTATATTGCGGATAATCCGCGTGCGAGTCTCAAACAGATAGCAGAAGATAATGAAGTATCATCTAAGCAAATACAGCAGTGGATCCGTGAGGAGAGACTGATGTTTGCTGAAGGCTCACCGATCCAGCTTCAATGCGAAAGCTGTGGCGAGTCAATATTAACAGGAAGATTTTGTGCCAAATGTAAGGCTAAGATGGCAAATAATCTTAACAACACATTTGCCAGACCCAAGCCTACGCTTGAACAGCCCGTTAAAAAGGACAATAAGGCCGGAATGCGCTTCCTGGATACTTAAGGAGCAAGAATGTTAAATGAAGAAAAAGTCATCTTGATGACAAGGATGGCTGCGTTCATAGACCGCGAGGGTAAAAAGAACGATGCTATAAATTCATATTTCAAGAGCGATTATATCGGACTTAACGTCATTAAATCCGTAATTAGCGCCACCATCGTCTTTGTTATTTTCGTCGGGACCTATGTGCTGTATGACTTTGAAAAAGTCTTGGCAGATTTATACAATACCGATAATTTACTGAATACCGGCAGGAGGCTGTTAATATACTACCTCCTGCTTGTTGGCGTGTATTCTCTTATATCATACGTTATTTATTCTTATCGTTATTCCAAGATGCGTAAGAGTATGAAAGGGTATTACGGAGATTTAAAGAGACTGGCCAGAATGTACGAAAAGGATAGGTAACATGACAGCATTACTAGAAATTAAACAGTATATAAGAAAATTTTATATCAAAAACGAAGTTTATATCACTTATTTGTGGAAGTTCTTATTGGCGCTGATAACAATAGCGGTTATCAATAACAAGCTTGGCTTTATGGCAAGCCTTAACAATATTGCCATTGTTCTTATGGCATCATTGTTGTGCGCTATTCTTCCTGCAAATTTCATAGTGTTCATATCAGCTCTGTTCATAATGGGACATCTGTTTGCACTATCCCCGGAGTGTGCGATCATAGCGTTTATTGTGTTTGTACTGATGTTTCTTTTGTATTTCAGATTTTCACCGAAAGATACATTGGCAGTACTTCTTACACCGCTACTTTTCTTCCTGCATATTCCGTATTTGATTCCGCTTGCATGCGGACTTCTCGGAACACCGGCTTCAATAGTGTCGGTTACATTCGGAGTTGTGATTTCATTTATGATCACATATTTCTCCAAGTATGCAGCAGGTTCGGGAGCTGAAGGAGTAGAAGCGGCAGCCGTGGAATTCAAAGCTATGATCAGCGGAATGCTTGGCAATAAGGCAATGATCGTAATGATTGTGGCATTTGCGATCACTATCGCAGTTGTTTATATCATTAGAAGATCATCTGTTGATAATTGTTGGAAGATCGCTATCATCACAGGTGCGATTGTCCTTGTGATGGTTTCTATAATAGGAGGGGTTGCTACAAAAGCAGAGCTCTCTATTGTCGGAGTTATAGTCGGAACAGTTATCTCGGCATGTCTTACATTGGTGATAGAATTCTTCTCCTTTAACCTTGACTATTCGAGAACAGAAAAAGTCCAGTTTGAGGATGATGACTACTATTACTACGTAAAAGCTGTACCCAAAGTTACACTTACAGCACCCGACAGAAGGGTTAAAAAGATAAATCGCGCGAAGGGACAGCGATGACTATATCCAAGGAAGCACTATGAAACAACTAGATTTGAGTTTTCTTTTTGATGCAAACAGAACAAATCTTCATATGCCTAGAATCCAATTCCCTGATATTCTGGAAATACTAATTATCGCATTTCTGGTTTATCATATTTTGGTGTGGGCAAAAAGTACCAGATTATGGTCGCTTCTTAAAGGAATCGTAGTTATTGTTGTATTCATTCTGATCGCAGCCTTATTAAATATGTCCACAATATTGTGGATAGTTGAGAGAGTTTTCAGTATCGCAGTTATTGCGATGGTTGTTATTTTGCAGCCGGAACTCAGAAAGGCGCTTGAAGAACTCGGACGTAAAAACTTCTTTTCGAATTTTCTTTCATTGGGTGACTCGAGAATGGAAGGTCGATTTACGGATTCCACACTCAACGAGATTGTAAAAGCATGCGTTGAGATGGCTAAAGTCAGAACCGGAGCTCTTATAGTTATTGAGCAGAATCATCCGCTTACAGAGTTCGAGAGAACAGGAATCGAAGTTGATGCTATGGTTTCAAGCCAGCTTCTGATAAATATTTTTGAGCATAATACTCCACTTCATGACGGAGCGGTAACTATACGAGGCGATAGGATCACGGCGGCAACATGTTATCTTCCGCTTTCAGACAATATGGGAATCGGTAAAGAGCTTGGAACCAGACATCGTGCAGGTGTCGGAGTGTCCGAGGTGACTGATTCACTTACCATTATAGTGTCTGAGGAAACAGGTAAGATCAGCGTGGCCTATGGAGGAGAACTTGAAAGAGCTGTAGACAGTGACAGGCTTCGCGAGAGACTTCGTGTCTTACAGAACAAGCATGAGGAGGAAGCACCTATTAAGTACTTCGCCAGAAAGGCCAAGGTGAGAAAATGAAAAAATTAACGGCCAACTGGGGATTTAAACTGGTTTCTCTTTTGTTTGCGTTCATTGTGTGGTTTTTGATAACCAACATAAATGATCCTCTTCAATCAAAAACTTTCCGCAATGTAGCGGTAACGATCGAGAATCCCGATTATCTGGAAGAAAGAGGACAGATAGGTATAATCCTTGACGAATCGAATATCATAAGCACCGTTACTGTGTATGCTCCTCGTTCTATTACAGAACAACTGGATAAGAACAATATCGTAGCAACAGCTGATATGAAACAGTTATCAGCATCAAACAGTACGATCGGAATAAACGTAACCACCAATAAATACACTGAGAAGATAGATAATATCACGCTTAGTTCGGATGTGGTCAGATATAATATCGAAAAGAAAGCAACGCGTACGTTAAGGCTTTTGGCAACTACATCCGGAGAACTTGAAGACGGTTATATTACAGGCGATATTTCCGCCGATCAGAATATGATCAAGATAAGCGGACCTGAATCTTCTGTAAACAATGTAGCCAAAGCGGTGGTAGATGTTGATGTCACAGGCTTTACAAAAGAGGACAAGGTCAGCACAGGACCCGAGATCGTATTATATGACAGCAATGATGAAGTAATAGATCCGGATTCGGCTAATTTGGAAATGAATATCAAGAAGGTCGGAGTTACCGTTCAGATATTGGCAACCAAAAAAGTTCCGATCAGACCTAAAGCAACGGGACAACCTGCAACAGGTTATGCAGTCAATGAGATTGGTTGCGATCCCAGAGAAGTGCTCATAGCGGGCAAAGACAATGTCCTTAAAACTGTGGATTCTATTGTTGTAGATCCTGAAGAGCTTGACGTGACAGGACTTAAAGATGATTTAAAATATATTGTCGATCTTACAAAGTTTCTCCCGGCAGGTGTTGTTTTCGGAGATTCCGAGTTCAACGGAAAAGCCAACATAGTAGTTGATATCGGTGCTATTACAGAGTCAACCGTTGATGTGAGTATCAATAACATTTCGGTAGGAGAAGTGCCGGAAGGTTATGAAATAGAGATTGATGACGATGAAAAAGAGACTGTCTCTTTGACACTTGAGGGACTTGAGAGTAGAATAACTGCTCTGAACACCGATGCACTTAGAGGTACCTTGAATATCGATAAGGTTATAAAGAACAACAACCTTACAGAACTCGCCGAAGGTAATTACAGCGCAGAGGTTGAATGGGATCTTCCAAACGGAATTAAAGAGAAGACTCCTGTAAGTGTAAATATTTCAGTTAAGAAAACAGAATAAAGAGGTTTTTTATCATGGGTAGATTATTTGGAACAGACGGTGTAAGGGGAGTAGCCAATGATGAGCTCACTCCGCTCCTTGCGATGCAGCTTGGACAGGCAGGTGCGTATGTATTGTCTAAGGAGGTTAATCACAGACCTACTATAATGGTCGGATGTGACACCAGACTTTCAGGCGATATGCTTGCAAGTGCATTGATGGCAGGAGCATGTTCTGTAGGAGCGGATGTAGTTAATGTAGGTATCATTCCCACACCCGCAGTTGCATACCTTACCAGAAAATATAGAGTGGATGCAGGCGTAGTTATTTCCGCATCACACAATCCTATGGAGTTTAACGGAATCAAGTTTTTTGATGGGAACGGATACAAGCTTCCCGATGAGCTTGAGGATGAGATCGAGGCACTTATCAATAACAATATGGAAGGCATCAAGATGCCTACAGGTGCCGGAATCGGTAAGATAAAGAACAGAAGTGATGCAAAAGAAGAATATATCAACCACAACTTAAGAGCTGTAGATATCAACCTTGATGGTATGAAGGTAGTAATGGACTGTGCAGAAGGCGCATCATATTACACTTCCGTAGAAGCTATCAAACAGCTCGGCGCTGAGGTTATCGTAATACACAACAATCCTGACGGAACCAATATCAATGCAAACTGTGGTTCAACTCATATGGAAGAACTCATGGGAAGGGTTGTTACGGAGAAAGCGGCTATCGGCCTTGCGTTTGATGGCGATGCTGACAGATTCCTTGCCGTAGATGAGAACGGAAAGCTTGTAGACGGTGATGAAATAATGGCGATTATCGGAAAGTTCATGAAGGAAAAGGGTAAGCTTTCCGGAGACACGATAGTAGCAACAATTATGAGTAACCTGGGATTCTTTAAGATGGCAGAGAGAGAAGGAATCCGTGTCGATAAGACCAAGGTAGGAGACAGATACGTTCTCGAGCACATGAAAGAAATCGGTGCCAACCTTGGAGGCGAACAGTCAGGACACATTATCTTCTTGGATGACAATACAACCGGAGACGGATTGTTGTCGGCACTGCATCTTTTGGAGGTCATGGTTGCCACAAAGAAGCCTCTTTCGGAACTTGCCAAAGTTATGGAGGTAATGCCTCAGGCGCTGGTTAATGCACATGTTCCGAATCACAAGAAAGAAGCATACATGGAGTATCCTGAGATCGCCGGTGCTATCGAAGAACTTGAGAAGCGTTTTGCCGGTGACGGAAGAGTGCTTATCAGACCTTCCGGAACAGAACCGCTCGTAAGGGTTATGATTGAAGGAAAAGACCAGGCAGAGATCGACAAAGAGGCTAATAAGCTTGCTAAGCTTATCGAGGAGGTCATGCTGTAATATGGTTAGTCAAAAGGTAGTCATTACAAATCCTACCGGATTACATCTGCGTCCGGCCGGCAATCTTTGCAAAGTGGCTATGAATTTTAAATCACATATTACATTCAGCTACGGGGAGAATACAGCAAACGCGAAGAGCGTGCTCAGTGTTCTCGGAGCATGTATCAAGTGTGGGGATGAACTTGAATTTAAATGCGAAGGACCGGATGAAGAAGAGGCCATGAATGCGATGGTTCAGGCTATTGAGACCGGTCTTGGCGAATAATTGTTATATGTGATAAACTTATGCAGGTATAAATTTCGAGGAGAGGATTTATTTGGTATGAAAAAAGTAAAGGCATTTTTGCTTGCGGGACTAACAGCATCTATGCTTGTTGGTTGTGGTGCGCAAAAAGATGAATCGGTTGTCGGGATCAGCGTTGAGAAGCTTGAGGATGTTCAGCCGGTTGCAGCTGCTTCAGTAGAAGAAGCAGAGGAAGAAGTAGATGAGGACGCGCCACCCAAGGAAGGAATGGTAAGAAGCTATTTTACCAACGAATGGGTTGACGAAGAGATAAATGAGAAGAGACCGTTAGCGGTCATGTATCCCATAAATAAGGAGGCTCAGCCTCAGTACGGACTCAGCAATGTATCTGTGTTCTATGAGATCATGGAAGAAGGCAGCATGAGCCGTCAGATGGGTATCTTAGAGGATTGGGAAAATCTCGAACAGATAGGTAATATCCGCAGTATCCGTGATTATTTCATATATGCTGCTCTTGAATACGATCCGGTCATAGTTCATTTCGGAGGACCGGAGCTTTATGTTAAATCCGTACTTACACGTGAAGACGTTGATAACGTTAACGGTGTAGGCGGAGCAATGGGCCCTGATTACGGCGCATTTTTCAGAATCCCTAAGGGAAGCGCATCAGAGCATACCGCTTTCACAGACGGTGAGCATATTTCAAAAGCTATAGACAAAGCTAAGTTTTCACGTGAGCACAGAGATAAGTTTGAAGGAGAATCACATTTCAACTTTACAAGTGCTGCTAAGCCCAATACGCTTGACGATTATTCCGATGCGGTAGAGGCTACTGAAATTGATATGAAGGGATGCTTCCCTGTTACCAAGTCCGCTCTTAAGTATGATGCGGATAAGGAAGTATATCTTAAGAGCTTATACGGCTCAGCACAGAAGGATGCAATTACAGGCGAACAGCTTGCATTTTCAAATATAATCATCCAGAGAACATATCACGAAGTTCGTGATGATAACGGATATCTTGCATATCAGATGCACGATACCACTCAGGATGGATATTTCATCACTAAGGGCAAGATGATCCATATTACTTGGAAAAAGACCGATGATTACAGCCCTACAACATATTATGATGACAACGGAGACGAGATCACACTCAATACCGGTAAGACAATGATATTTGTTGTTCAGGAGAAGGGTGGATCATTCTCAAAGTTTACTGTTAACGGCGAAACTTATGCCGATTGATCGAAAGCCGGTAAAACTGCTTTCATGGTTATGCAACATAATAGCGGACGGCAGTGATGCCGTCCACTTTTGAATTTAAAAGGTGAAAAGATGGAAAAAATTATCATTACAGGTTGTAACGGACAGCTCGGAAGAGCGATCAATATCGAACTTGGCAATAATGACAAGTATGAGCTTGTTAATACCGATGTCTTTGAAGGCAGTGGTATCACACCGCTTGATATTACAAACGTAGATGCTTGTCTTGAACTTGCAAGAAAGGTTAAGCCTGCAGCGATCATTAACTGTGCTGCTTATACAGCGGTTGATAAGCAGGAGAGCGACATCGATCTTTCCTATAAGATCAATGCGATCGGACCCAGAAATCTTTCTATTGCGGCAACTGAAGTTGGAGCAAAGCTTGTTCATGTTTCCACAGATTATGTTTTTGCCGGAAACGGAGAAAAGCCATATATCGAATTTGATAAGACGGGCCCTGTAAGCGTATACGGTAAGACTAAGCTTGCCGGAGAAGAGTTCGTAAAAGAATTTGCCAAGAACCATTTCATTGTCAGAACAGCTTGGCTTTATGGCGATGGCAAGAACTTTGTAAAGACAATGCTTTCTCTTTCCGAGAAGTATGAAGAGGTAAGCGTTGTTAAGGATCAGCTTGGAACACCTACAAGTGCAACTGAGCTTGCCAAGGCTATCTGCTATCTTTTCCCTACAGATAACTACGGAATATTCCACGGAACATGTGAAGGCTCAACCAACTGGGCAGACTTTACCGAAGAGATATTCAGAATCGCAGGTAAAAAGACAAGAGTGAATCATGTTACAACAAAGGAATATCTTGAGAAAAATCCTCAGGCTGCTCCCAGACCTGCGTACAGCATTCTTGAAAACTATATGCTCAAGCTTACATCAGACTATATGTTTGCCGATTGGCATGATGCGATCGAAGAATATTTAAAAGGAATCCTTTGAGTGAAGGAATAGAGGTTTAAATGTCAGTTATCAATCAATTATTGGGTAATAAAATACTTGTGGCTGCCTTTTGCGGTTGGTTTGTTGCTCAGGTATTAAAGACAATATTATATATCATAGTAAACAAGGAATTTAATCCCGAGAGACTAATGGGTGACGGCGGAATGCCGAGCTCGCATTCGGCAACTGTTATGGCGGTAGTTACTACATCTTATGCACTCTATGGTCCGTCATCTTTTGAGTTTGCGATCGCGGGTGTGCTTGCACTTATAGTAATGCATGACGCTACGGGTGTCAGACGCGAAACGGGAATTCAGGCTAAGGTCATCAATAACATGATGGATTGGTTCCTTCAGCTTGACAGTGATATACCGGTTGAAGAGAAATTGAAGGAATTTGTAGGACATACACCAATGCAGGTTCTATTTGGTGCGATTATCGGTATTATCGTCGGTACGGTAGTGTCTACAATGTAAGAGGGGCGTTTTTACTATGTTGTTGGTCGTATTGTTGTGGATATATGTGACGATAACTACATATTTATTGGGATATTGCTTCATCCATGCGCTTCTTTCTCGTGAAGAAAAAAAGCTTTCAGCGGTTCAAAAAGGTAAAAGCAAAAAGGAGCAGCATTACAGGATCAAATCCCACAAAAACTACATAATCACAGGTGTTGTCCTTACAACTGTCTACGCGCAGATTTTTAGTCTGTTCTCCGGAATAGATCTTGCGGAGAATATTCTTCTTGTTGCTATATGCGTTGTCATTGCAACTTATTACAGAGAGGAACTGCGTGAAGATCTTGCTGATCTTATAAGACGCTTAAGAAGTGAGGGCAATATTTTTTTATATGCCGCGGTTTTTCTTATCATGGCGTATGCAACTTCACACGGTATTATGCATTACGATACCGACTTGTATCATGCTCAGTCGATCAGGTGGATCGAAGAATACGGCATTATAAAAGGACTTGGCAATCTTCATGTAAGGCTGGCTTATAACAGCTCGGCTTTTGCGTTGTCTGCGCTGTACAGTATGGCTTTTCTCGGAGGGCAATCATATCATGTGATGGCCGGCTTTTTTGCACTGATGCTCGGCTGGCAGTGCCTGGATATAAAGCACATTATAGTAAGAAAACATTTTGTGCTGTCTGATTTCGCGAGAATGGCGGCAATATACTACCTCTTTACCGTGATCGATGAAATAGTATCGCCCGCATCCGATTATTTTCTTGCTTCGCTTGTTTTTTACATAATAATAAGTTGGCTTGATCTAAATGTAGTACATGAGAAATCATATATTCCGTATATACATCTATCACTTCTCGGAGTCTATGCGATCACGATCAAGCTTGCGGCTGCACCGCTACTTCTTTTGTCCTGTGTTCCGATCTACAAACTGCTGCGTAACAGAGACAGACATAAGATGAAAGTTCTGGGCGTATCTGTGCTGCTTGCGCTTATTGTAACAGTGCCATTCCTTATAAGGAATGTATTGATATCCGGATGGCTTGTGTATCCGGCCACATTTATCGACTTGTTTAATGTGAGTTGGAAAATCCCTAAGGGAATCGCGCAATATGACGCACTTGAGATAAAGACATTCGGACGAGGCTTTACTGATGTTGCGGCTTATGGAAATGCACCTCTTTCCGTTTGGTTCCCGACTTGGTTTAGTAAACTTCAGGCGTTTGATAAGGGAATAATACTTCTCGATATTGTTTCGATCGTGATCTACCTTATGATGGCAGGTCTTTTCCTTGCGACGCAGTTTGAGAAGAAAACAACTAAACAGAACAAGATCTTTTCGATCAGCCATAGGACCATGATCAATCAGATTGATTTCATGGCGATCGGTGGAACGATGATATTAAGTCTTTTGTTCTGGATGAGCAGCGCACCTCTTATCAGGTACGGAATTGTTTATGCCCTTCTTACCGCTTCGATCATATGCGGAAGAGTGGTCATTATCATATATAACAGGATCGATCGTGGAGTGGCGCTTACATTTTTTAAATGCGTTATTGCAATGTTTGCGCTGTGGCTGATATACAAGGCTTCATTTCTTGTTATGGATGAGGAGAAGAGATATAGCTCAAAATGGCTTGTTGCTCAGCAGGATTACGGGGTATATGACGTTGATCAATATGAGATTGAGGGAACGACATTTTATTATCCTGTATCGGGAGACAGAGTAGGTTATGACCCTTTTCCTTCGTCGGCAAAAGATATGACGGGGCAGATAAAGTTTATTGACGGAACTTTAGAGAGTGGATTCAAAAGTATAGTAAATGAGTAGGAGAAAATATGACAGCCAGGGATTTTGACGCAGTGGTTTTTGATATGGACGGAGTGATCTTTGATTCAGAGAGAGCTATATTGGAGTGCTGGACCGAATTGGGTGAGAAGTACAATATCTCCAATGTAAATGAGAACTTCTATAAATGCATAGGAGTAACGGTAGCCAGGACAAAAGAGATAATGCTTGAAGCGTACGGAGAAGATTTTCCTTACGATGAATACGATAAAGAGGCGAATGAGATATTTCATGACAAGTATTCAGGCGGTCGTCTTCCGATGAAGGAAGGTATAAAAGAGATCCTTTCTTTTCTTAAGGACAGTGGCAAAAAGATAGCGCTTGCTTCTTCGACAAGAAAAGCTAAAGTTGAAGAACAGCTGCGTGATGCAAACATATTGGAATACTTTGACGTGCTTATCTGCGGAGATATGGTAAAAAGAAGTAAACCCGATCCGGACATTTATTTAAAAGCTTGTGAGGAACTTGGAGTTGAGCCTGAGAGAGCATATGCTATCGAAGACTCTTTTAACGGAATAAGATCTGCAAACGCAGGAAAGCTCCGCCCGATCATGGTTCCGGATATTGTTCCGGCAGATGATGAGATGGAAGAGAAGGCAGAGAAAATTCTTGATAGTCTGATCGATGTTAAAGATTATCTTGCTACTGCAATGTAATTTGTAATTAAAAACATAATATTGATAGGCATCGGAACATTAGTAATGGTTGTTTGATCAGTAAAAAGGGAGAAGTTTTGAGTAAATACAAAAATATATTATTTGACCTGGACGGAACACTTACAGACTCATCGGAAGGAATAATCAAATGTGTTCTACATACTTATGAAAAGATGGGAGCAACACCTCCTGCTGCAGAACTTCTTCCGACATTTATCGGACCACCGCTCAGCGACAGCTTTGTAAGATGCGGGATAAAAGAAGAGGATGTAAGAGACGCTATAGATATATACAGACAGCGTTACAATACTGTCGGAAAGTATGAAAATAAGCCATATCCCGGGATCCCGGAGCTTTTACAAAAGCTCAATGACGAAGGCTATAACCTCTATGTAGCTACTTCCAAGCCCGAGAAGACTTCGCTTGATATATTGGAACATTATGATCTGGCAAAGTATTTCAAAGAGATCGCCGGAGCAACTTATGATTCAAAGCGTGAGAAAAAAGAAGACGTTATCAGATATCTTCTTGATAAGATCGCTGTAGGCGATAAAGATGAACTATCCGATACCGTTATGATAGGTGATACGACTTACGACGTTACCGGTGCAGCTGAATTCAACATCCCCTGTATCGCAGTTACATGGGGATTCGGGGATCTTGAAGACATGAAAGCAAAGGGAGCCATCGCAGTCGTAAATACCATGGATGAATTGTATAAATCAATTTGTGGATGATCTGAGTACGATCTCCAGCGGAAGCGCGATCGTGCGTGGAAGCATTTCGTAGCCTTCCATGCGCTGCTTTAATGTATCAAAAGCAAGAGTTCCCATCTGTGCAGTCTGAATGCCAATTGTTGAAAGCGGCGGATTTGAAAAACGAGACATCTCAATATTTGAGATGCCCATAACTGCCACTTTGTCGGGAACCTTTATTCCGAGATCGTATAATGCGCGGAGTACCGCCATTGCCATAAGATCACTTGCAACAACAAATGCATCGGGGAGATATCCTCCCTTGTGCATTTTTTTAATTGCCTTAAAACAAGCATCCTCCTGCCATTTACAGTCAATCGTCGTGCGAGGATCGATAGGAAGCTTGTGTGCATACATAGAACTTAAATATCCTCTGAAACGCTTACTGTCCTCAAACTGAAGGCCTGAAGGAGAAGCTCCGAGGAATCCTATCTTCTTATAGCCTTTTTTGTAAAGCGTATCTACAGCAAGAGAAGCGGCAGCATAGTGGTCGTAAATGATGTTGTCTATGTCTGTGTGCGCTGTATCTATACCGACAATCGCCGGAACCTTTTTCTTTATTGAAGAATATATATCGTTGCTCAAGGTGTTCATGAGAATGATACCGTCGAGTTTACCTGAAAAGAAAGTATCAACGATTGGTGTATCCTCGATTTCTTTGGAAGTAACGACGAAAGGAACGCTGCATCCGTTGCGTCTTGCCTGTTCCTCTATGGCAGATAATATGCTGAGGAAATACGGATCGCTGTACTTATCTTTATCCGTGCTGATAACGCAGCCGATCTGCTGCGGAGAATCATCGGATATGGTGTTTCCCTGAGTTTTCTTTTTGACACTTCCGGCAGGAGCTTTATATCCAAGCTTGGCAATTGCAGCCCAGACTCTTTCTTTGGTCTCCTCGGTCATGCGACCCATTGTGTCGTGATTTATAACGCGAGATACAGTTGCGGTAGACACTCCCGCCTCTTTGGCAACATCTCGAATATTGCTCATAAACAGTCACCTCTTGTTTAGTAAACAAAGTCTAACTACTTTGAATTATAGGAGAGTTTTATCATAGTGTCAATTGAATGACAAGTTGTTATTGTGTACAAAAATGTCCATCAAAAAGTGTACATTTCTCACATTTATCAATTTTAGCCTCGATGATATAATCTAGGTAACAAGTTGGGAAACACAAGGTAACAAAAGGTAAACGGTATGGGGATTTCAAAGAAGAAATTGGAGCTTGCACTTATAGGTGCAGGACAAAGGGGCAGAATTTACGGCGATTATGCGTGCGATCATAAGCGCGCCATGATAACTTACCTGGTTGAACCGGATGAGGCTCGCAGAAGAGAAGCTCAGGAAAAATACGGACTGGACGATGCGCATGTATTTACCGACCCGGCACAGTTTTATAAGCTGGGAAAGGTATGTGATGCGCTTATTATCGCGACCATGGATAGGCAGCATTATGAGCATACGATGGGTGCACTGGAGCTTGGATATGACATACTGCTTGAAAAGCCGATATCCCCCGATCTTGATCAGTGTCTTGGAATAAGAGATCTTGCTCTTAAGAACAAGTGTCGTATAATGGTCTGTCATGTTCTCAGATATACAGGCTTCTGGGCAACGCTCAAGAAGATCATCGATTCCGGAGAACTCGGAAAAATCATTAACATACAACATAACGAGAATATAGGTAATTTCCATATAGCACATTCTTTTGTAAGAGGAAACTGGAGAAACAGCGATATCACAAGTTCACTGATAATGCAAAAGTCCTGCCATGATATGGATCTTTTGACATGGCTTTGTAACAGCAGAGCCAAGAGCGTTTCTTCGTTCGGAGAGCTTACTTATTTCAATAAAGAGCATGCTCCCGAAGGCAGTGCTTCCAGATGTTCAAAGTGTGGGATCATGGATTGCAGATTTGATGCGAGAAAAGTTTATCTTCCTATCGCAGGAAACTGGCCGGCTACAGTTCTTTCGGTTGACCAGAGCGAGGAAAGCCTTCTCAAGGAAATAGAAGAGGGACCTTACGGAAGATGTGTGTATAAATGCGATAACAATGTGTGCGACCATCAGGTTGCCATATTTGAATTTGAAAACGGAATACATGCTTCGTTTAATCTGAGCGGTTTCACCAATCGCATGTGCAGAACGATCAAAGTCATGTGTGAGAATGGCGAGATACGAGGTGATGATGAAAAGAATGAACTCGAGATAATACGCTTTACATCAAACTGGTGTCAGGAGCCGGAAGTAAAGACTATAAATCCCGATGTGAGAGAGGGCTTCCATGGCGGTGGGGACGCAGGTCTTATGGAACAGTTCCTTGACATGATGGAGGGACGGGACGCGGAGAATCTTTCAGCTATAGAGAGATCGATCGAAAGCCATGTGATGGCGATCGCTGCAGAAAAGGCAAGGGTCGAACACAGAGTAGTTGAGATGGAAGAACTGCGATAATGATAGGATCAAAAGAAAAAAGTTTTGGAGTATGAAATAAAATGAGTAAGTTTTCTTTTAAAGATATTTGTGAATATATAAAGCCGGTAAACATGCCGGATAAATTCAAGGCAGCCTATGACAAGTGGAACGGGGAAGGACATGTTGTAGGAGAAAAAGAGATGGATGATATCCTTGTCCGCTATGCTATTACAGGCGAGCAAAGTGATAAGCTTCACGGATATCTTCAAAGGATACAGGCAGATGAAAAGATCTGTGATTATATAAAGTTCCTTACATGGACACAGTGTGATATAAGACGTTACGATTATTTCCTTGATTGCGATCACAATTTAAACGGCGGTGCACTCGGAGACCTTGGAGAAACACTGGAATTCTTTATGCTTCTGTCATGCATTGCATTTGCAAGAACAGACCTTGAAAGCAGAATGATCCCAAAAGAATTATATGAGCAGATCCCTTACAGGATGCTCGATGAGATCATGGAAAGATATAAAGAACTGGGAACGCTCAGGATTCTTGATATTCCATGGAAGCTCAATTTCTTTTCTCTTTCGATATATCTTTTTGACAGATTCTTATTTGTACCTTGTAAGTTTGACGATCCGTATTACTTCTACAGAGGTGAAGACGGAGATGTCATCGGAGTTGCGATGGGAGGTCTCAATATAGATGACATGGGACAGCTTATTCCCGATGACGAGGAATTGTCAGATCCAAACGGTGTTAAGAACGGTCATTACTACGGAAGATTTTCGGAAAAAAGAAAGACCGCATTTACAACGACGTTTAGGGAAACTGATACAGAGATACTCGGAAGCCGCATATCTCCTTGCGGAACAGTCACAACAAAGACTGTGATCTTAAGTAAGGGAAAGTATAAAAAGATACTTGAAAGAGACGATTGGATGATCGGCTTCCATATTCCTTCGGGAGAAGGATATACACCGCAGAGAGTAAGAAATTCGATGACTCTGGCGTGGAAGTTTTTTGAAAGGTATTATCCCGAGATCCCGTTTAAGGGCTTCTGGTCATCGAGCTGGTTATACGACGGAAGATTATCGACACTTCTTCCGGAAGACAGTCGTATCGTAAGAGTGCAGAGACAGTTCTTTAATTACACCGGAGGTTGGAACGGTGAATCAACATACCTTGAGCTTTTCGGTGATGTTGAGCAGCCGCTTTCGGAAGTACCTCAGGAGAGTTCGCTTCAAAGAAATCTTGCGAAATGTCTTTTGGACGGAAAGAAATTCATAGACACGGGAATGGTCTACTTCCCGGAGGAGCTGAAAAAAGATTACAACAAGCCAATCTATATAACAGACGAAGACCTGCGTGAGCAGGATGAACTTTATACAAGAACGGGATGGAAAGGAGGAACGTAATGAAAGCAGAATTAAAAAGACACTGGCAGCTATATCTCATGTGCGTTCCTGCGATAATCTATCTCATAATGTTTTGCTACATTCCGTACGGCGGACTGTGGATGGCATTTACGGATTACAACATTCTTGACGGAATATTCGGAAGCCGCTTTGTCGGACTTACCAATTTCAAATATTTCTTTACGGGAACAGGAATGGGTCCCAAGGTAATAGCCAACACGCTTATCATCAACGCGTGGGGACTTGTTCTCGGAACGATCATTCCTATCACGATCGCCATCTGTTTTAACGACGTACAGAACAAGTTTTATAAAAAGATATCTCAGAGCATCATGTTTTTTCCGTATTTCCTGTCATGGGTTGTTGTAGGTGCGATAATCTACGCATTCTTTTCAACAAGTACGGGAATAATCAACCAGTGGATCGCAGCAAGAGGCGATGAGATCATAAGATGGTACGCTGAGCCTAAGTACTGGAAACCGATCATCATCATCGCCGATGTGTGGAAATGGTGCGGATATAATTCGATCATTTACATGGCGGCAATGACTAACTTTGATAAGACACTTTATGAGGCAGCGCAGGTTGACGGAGCCAATAAGTTTAAGCAGATCCTTTACATCACACTTCCGCTCCTTAAGCCAACGGTTGTGGTACTCATGCTTATGTCGATAGGTAGGATCTTCTTCGGAGATTTCGGAATGATCTACGGTATAGTCGGAAACAATTCACTTCTCTATGATGAGGTTGCTGTCATTGATACTTACGTTTATTCATCGATGAGAACGCTTGGTTTTTCTTATACCACGGCGATAGGTCTTTTCCAATCCGTTATGGGACTGATACTTATTACGATATCCAACCATTTCGCCAAAAAAATAAATGAGGGGGAGGGACTGTTTTGAGTATGGAAAAAAGAGCAACAATGAAAGTAAAAACCTCCGCCGCAGATAAATTGGTAATAACATTCTCATATGTGTTTGTGGGGATCATCGCACTAGCTTGTTTTATCCCGCTGCTCATGGTTTTGTCGGTTTCTTTTTCCAACAACACCGCAGTAGTTCAAAAGGGATATTCGATATTCCCAAGAGACTTTACGCTGAACACATATCTGTATCTTTTTGCACACAGTGGTATGAGGATTTTAAGATCCTACGGAGTGACGATCTTTGTGACCGTTGCCGGAACGTTTCTTGCGATGATAGTGACGAGCATGTGCTCATTTGCTCTGTCGATAAAGAACCTTAAGTACAGAAATGCGATCTCGTTTTTCTGCAACTTCACTATCATTTTTTCCGCGGGACTTATCCCGTGGTACTACATCTGTGTTAACTGGTATGGGTTCTCCAATAACTTTAGGGCACTTATATTTCCGCTGATACTGAATATGTTCAATATGTTCCTTTTAAGAACATATTTTTCGCAGGTTCCGTTTTCTCTTTATGAATCCGCAAGGATCGACGGAGCCGGGTATTTTACCATCTGGCACAAGATAGCGCTCCCGCTTACTAAGACCGGAATGATGACGGTCGGAATGATGTATGCGCTTTGCTATTGGAACGATTGGTGGAACGCTCTTATGTTTGTGGATAACAGGGACTACTTCCCTTTGCAGTATTATCTTTACAATATTTTATCCAACGTAAATGCCATAAGCTCGGGACGAATACCTGCCGGCGCGGCGGCAAATATCCAGCTTCCCGCAGAGACAGTAAAGATGGCGGTAACTATTGTGACTATCGGACCTATCATATTCCTTTATCCGTTTATACAGAAGTATTTCGTTGATGGAATCATGGCAGGCGCCGTAAAAGAGTAAGTTATAGGGATTTATTAAATATAAGGAGGGTTAATATGAAAAACAAGCTTATGAAAGCAATGGCAGCTTTGCTTGCAGCAACGCTCATGCTGACAGGTTGTGGGGGCGGTTCCAAGGTAGCTTCCGGAAAAACTCCCGAGGATAACGGAAAGGTTCGTATTCTTTATCCCGGCGAAGAAACAGATGCAATGGCAAACTTTATTAACAACGAACTCAATCCCAAGTTGAAGGAAGAGATCGGAGAAGAAGTTGAGATCGTCTACAAGGGATGGGATCAGTATTGGGAGCAGAAGGATATCATGTTGGCAGCAGGTGAAGGCATCGACCTATACTGGGACGGCCTTGTTGATATCGGCATCATGGTAAATAAGAAACAGTGCCAGCCTCTTGATAAGCTTATAGAAGAATACGGTCAGGATATGAAGAAGGTATTCCCTGATTCACAGCTTTCAGGCGGTAAGGTTGGCGGGATCCAGTACGGTATTCCTTCAGCATATGCGCCCAGTTCAGCTATGTTCCAGCTTGTATGCGTAAGACAGGATCTTATGGATGAAGTCGGAATGACAGATATCAAGACTGCAGACGATCTTGCAGAGTACGCTCAGAAGGTTAAGGATGCACATCCTGAACTCAGCGGACCTGCAGATATCATCTACAAGCCTCTCACAAGATATTTCCAGGATGAGCAGCTCACATGGTGCTCAGCAGGTGATACAGTCGTATACGGTGAGGATTCCAAGAAGGCAATGAATTTCTTTGAGACAGAGACCTTCAAGAAGGTTGCTGATTTCAACAGAAGCATGTATGAAAAGGGAATTTACCGCGACGAACTTACAACCAACTACAACGAGCGTGACAGCCGTATGCAGCAGGGTACATATATTTGGGTAGAGGGTTCACTCGGAAAAGAAAATGAGATCATCAGTGCGGTTCGTGCAAATGCACCCGAAGCAACACTTAAGAGCTACCTTCTTAAGCCTGATGAGCCCAAGTATCTTATCTCTTGCGGCGGTGAGGTTCTCTGCGTACCTTATTCAGCTAACAATCCTATCGGTGCTATCAAGTTCGTAAACTGGATCTACACAAGCCAGGATAATTACATGTATGCACTCTATGGACCCGAGGGTGAGAACTACACAATGAACGGTGACAGAATTGAGCTTAAGGATCCTGCATTTGAGGGATATTTCTACGAGTGGATGTTCCGTAACGTTAACTATCAGAAGTTCACATCAGACGTTCCCGAAGAGTTCATCGAGAGCTATCAGAAGTGGGATGACGGTGCGATTCCTTCAGATGTTATGGCATTCTATTTTGACAATACCAATGTGAAGAATGAGCAGACAGCTCTTGGCGAGATCTGGAACAAAGAGATCCAGCCCGTTATCTGCGGTTATGTTTCATATGATGAGGCTCACGACAAGATTGCTCAGGAACTTAAAGACGCAGGTATGGATAAGTACCTTGAAGAAGTTCAGAAGCAGCTCGATGAGTACCTTAAAACACAAGGAAAGTAATTAAAAGTTATGGGTATCGATGTACTTGGAATAGTAAATAATTTCAAATTGAAAGGGGACTTCATTTACAGCGAAGTCTATGGCTGCGGGCATATCAACGACACTTACGCAGTGTACTTCAAAAGAGATAATGAAGCCCCTATTCGATACATCTTGCAGCGCATAAACACAAATATTTTTGATGCAAAAAAGTTGATGGAAAACATCTGCCTCATAACGGATTTCCTTAAGGATAAGATCAAAGAGGAAGGTAAAGATCCGGAAAGAAATACTCTTACGATCATTCCTACCGTTGACGGAAAGCTGTATTACGAAGATAGTGTACACGGCTGCTGGCGTGTTTATAAGTTTATTGAGGACACGATAACTTATCAGAGCGCGGCGGATGAATCGGTATCAAGAAATGTCGGAAAGGCTTTCGGACATTTTCAAAAACAACTCGCGGATTTTGATGCGACGAAGCTGTTTGAGATCATACCGAATTTCCACAATACCAGAATGAGGTTCGAAGCGCTTAGGAAAGCGATCGATTCAAACGTTAAGGGAAGAGCTGAGTCTGCTAAAGACGCAATTTCTTTTGCCCTTGAAAGAGAGAAGTACTGCGATATTGTGACGGAAAAGCTTGGTACAAAAGAGATACCTTACAGAGTTACACATAACGATACCAAGCTCAACAACATACTCATCGATCCCGAGACGGGAGAGGGCGTATGTATTATCGATCTTGATACGGTAATGCCCGGTTCGGTGCTTTATGATTTCGGAGACAGCAACCGTTTTGGATCCAATACTGCTCTTGAGGATGAGACCGATCTTTCCAAAGTTTCTTTTGACCTTAAGATATTCAAGGCATTTACGGAAGGGTTCCTTTCGGAAGTAGGAGATATTCTTACAGATACGGAAAAAGAGCTTTTGCCGTTTTCATGTATTTTGATGACATATGAGTGCGGGATAAGATTTCTTGCCGATTACCTTGAAGGAGATGTTTACTTCAAGACCTCTCACGACACGCATAATCTCGAACGTGCAAGGAATCAGTTTAAACTGATAGAAGATATGGAATCAAAACTTGAAAGGATGAAGATAATAGTAGGTTAAATAGTAGGTTAAATAAAAAAAGCCGGTTACGTTTAAGCCATTGATCTTAAACGTAACCGGCTTTGTGTTTTCGATAAATGATACTGCTGATCAAGCGCTCTGCTTAAGTGACTCTGAAAGAGATGTGAGTCTGTCTAAAATAACCTGTAAGCTTCTCTCCTGATCGGGGATAGTCTTAAGCTTTTTCTTAATAGAGAACTGCTTTTTCTGCTTACCTAATTTAAGGACAACAGCTTTGATTCCAAGTCCGTTGTTGATCTTAACCTTTGTGATCTCGTTGAGGTTGATGGATCCTGTCTCCATGAGCTTGTCGTTTTTAAATCCGCCAAATACTGCATAGTTGATCTTATCTCCGCTGAGTCCGATATAGCAAGGACGAGGTGAACCTCCAAGAAGTGCTCCGATAGCACCAAAGTACATCAAAATAGGGTACTGAGGGGGCATGATCGCATAACCCGCTGCCTGATAAGTCTCTCCCGGCTGAAGAAGCGGGTTGAGCATCTGATTCATCATTTCTGTTCCAACTGTTGCCATTTTTCTTTCCTCCTAAAAAATACATATTAAAAAACATTATGATTTTATCATTTTGAGTAGTATAATGCAATTATATGTTAAGACATATTACAATAATGTTATGAGACGCTTATATAAAAGAGGAGAGTAATACCATGATAAGAAAAAATGCATTTATACTGATATCTATGCTTGCAGCAACAACTCTTGTTGCCTGCACAGACAATACTGATCCAAATGAGAATGTTTCTACAGAGGCTTCAACGGAGGATGTTTCTGTAGTAGCGGAAACCGTTGACGAGAATGCCGATACTGCGGATACTGGAGATTCGAATACAGATGAAGAGCAGATCCCTGATGCGGATTTCTTTAGCTATGAATTAAAAGAAGGAAAGACCGCAAAGGTTGATCTTGGAAAAGACGGAACGTTTGATACTATCACGCTTAACAAAGAACATTCAGATGAGTATGGTATTGATTTCTATAGTCTGGAAGTAAATGATCAGATAATAGATATTCTTTCAGAAGAGGATGCACCTTATTTCCAGAGCGCAAATTGCTACTTTGTACATAAAGATGAGTTCGATTCTCTCTTTGTTTCATTGGAAGGTGATGCCGGAAAGAGGCAGGTTGTCAACTATATGTGGACAGGCGCTTCGATGGAAAAGGGAGAGACGGTTGACGGCTTTAAATATTTTGGTATAGATGAAGCCGAAGGAGCTGTTATGCTTACCGAGGAATTGGATATGATAGATAAGTGGGAAGTTGCCACAGATTATTACTTTGTATCAGGCGGACTTAGCACTGCAGATAAATTCCGTACGATAACTAATCCTAAAGCATTAACTTTAAAGCAAGATGTTGAATTTGAAGATGATGAAAGCGGCGAAGGCCCCAAGTCAGCTAAGGCCGGTGATAAGATAAGCCCAAGCTGCTTGGCATATGGCGATAGCGTAATGGGATTTACCGATGAAAACGGAGAATCACTTGGATATCTTTCAATAGATCAGAAAGAAGAAAACGGTGAACAGGTCTTCTATTTTGGCGAAACAAGCGCAAAAGATCTATTTGAAGTGCAGTGATAGAGTAGCAATCATCGGGATGCTATGCGGTAATGGCCGATAATTTTTCCGTGTGAAGAAAGGACATCTTCTTCATACGACGCCTGATATGGGTTTGCGTTGTGAAGAACAAAAGGAATGCCCTTGCTGTTTCTGTGATCGGAAATAACACCGACATGGTGACTCCATACGACAATATCACCGGCTTGCCAGTTTTTATAATCCGTTGGATCCGTTGTGAGTGAATCCGCGGTATGTGAAAAATAAACCTTAAGATTGACTACACGTCTGAAATCGATCTTATCATCAGGTTCGTCAATATCATAATCATCAGGATTGGCCTTGATATCTTCATCTACGAGTTTTTGAAGGTCATATCCGCTGTTTAACAGAGCAAATGCTACTACGTCTGTGCAAACTCCGTATTCATCATCCGGATAACCACTTTCGTAGTATTTGCTCTTATATTTTGGTTTTGTTTCGATATAACTTCTTGCGGATGCGATTATATCAGAGCAATCATCTATTCCGTCTTTGTCTTTGTCGGATAAACTGTGATGATATTCAATGCCGAAATCCTCATCGGTGTATTTTTTATGAGGGATATAGTTGTATTTGTATGCTAAAAATATTCCAATTCCAATGAGGATCAGGAACAATGGAATTATTATCGGTTTTCCTTTTTTAATTAATTTTCTAAGTGACATATCTCTTTCCTTTTATAACTTTAAATTTTCTTTATATAAAAATATTTGCTGAGCTTTGGATCTTCATCTTCACGAACAAATTCAAGTTCATATCCAAGCTTCTTATAGAACAAGGGTGCCTGAAAACCAAAGGTTGTCAGGGCTATTTTTTTATAACCTTTTCCTTTGTAATTATCCTCTACGGCGCGAACAAGTTTGCTTCCGACTCCGCCTTTTCTGCAATTCTTACCAACGATAAGATCTCCGATGTGAACCTCGTTGTAGTATGCGCGTCCTGTGAGGACTCCAAGTATTTCCCCTTCGTCTTCAGCTACAAAGCAAAACTCTTCATAGTTAAGTTCTACTTCGCACTGCGTTGCGTATCCTGAAAATTCTTTATTTACGAATTCGTTTATTCTGTTATCTTCTTTAGCTAATTTGATTTCCATATTCGCTCCTGTTTTTTTGTTTTAGTGTGATTTTAAGTATACAACAATTGAGAAGGCTATTCACTCTCCGCAGATAAATAGTTTACTTAAAATACCGGTTGCATCATTATAGGATTTAATAAGCGCTTCGGGGCAAAAGAGCTTCCTTATAAGCGGAATCTTGTGCTCCGGAATCAGTGCAATTTACAATTATTTTGAAAAGCAAGGACAGCAGTAATAAGACACAAACAAAGAGCCGGATGCTTATATGATCGTCGTAAAAGTACCCGGCTCTTTGTTGACTTGACATATATCGGATGTCGATATATTATATAGACATCCGATATATAGATGTTCGATATAAGGAGGTAGATATGGCGGTTGATAAATCTCTTTTAACGGGAAGTATGACAATGCTTATTTTAAAATTACTTTCTGAAAAAGATATGTATGGATATGAAATGATAGATACTCTGAGAAAGAGATCGGAGAACGTATTTGAACTCAAGGCGGGAACTCTTTATCCTTTGCTTCACGGCCTTGAGGATAAGGGGATGCTCAAAGTTTATGAGCAAGAATATCTTGGTAAGACAAGGAAGTATTACAGTATTACCAAGGAGGGAAAGAAACTTTTGAAACGCAAAAAGGAAGAGTGGAATGTATATTCGGGAGCAATCGCGAATGTGCTGGCAGTAGGAGTTTGACTATGGAAAATTACATCAATAAGTTACTGGAGCAGGTGAGATTTACAAAA
The DNA here is from genome assembly GCA_017535785.1 of Butyrivibrio sp. GTDB lineage: Bacteria > Bacillota > Clostridia > Lachnospirales > Lachnospiraceae > Butyrivibrio. Next base: position 62,339 of record JAFXTN010000037.1, read on the forward strand.
GCTCACAAGATGATAGCCGATGAGATCAGGTCACATATGGAAGATCAGATCAAAGCTAATATTTCCGAAGGAATGGAGCCTGAGGCTGCGGAGAAAAGAGCTGTTGAAGACATGGGAGATCCCGTTGAAGCAGGTGTCTCTCTTGACAGGGTTCATAGACCGCAGATTGCATGGGGAGTGATAATAGCGGCTGTTGTTATAGCTATAATAGCAATAATAGTACATATCTATATAAGCAATGAAGTAATAACAGGCTACAAAATATCTACTTCCGGAGGCCGATTGGTATCAGAAGGTACATTGTTTGCCGTTCATACAATAGAGGGAATTGTTGTGATGTTACTTCTTTATCTTGTAGATTATACAACGATCGCGAAGTACTCTAAGCTCGTGGCGACAGTATTATTGGGAGCTAATTTTGTATCAAGCTATGCATATTTTACTATGCGAGCTATTAACGGGGTTCCGGGCATGGGAGAAGCAGGCTTTTTTCATTTACTGTGTGCTCGGATGTATGGATATGCGTCATCGCTTATTGTTTTAATGATCCCACTTTTTGCGGGGATACTATATAAGTATAAGGGGCAAAAGACAGGAGCTTTAGTTAAGTCGCTTCTTTGGATATTTGCAACAGCCGTATGTATGTCTTATAAAATAGGAATCGGGTGGGAACATTCCAGCACAGTGGTTATGGCATTTTGCATGCTCATAGAGCTTACTGTCGCAATAAAAAAAGAATGGATAAAAGTTCCAAAGATTCCTGCTATTGCATCCGCATGGTCTTTGTTTACAGTAATTCCGGTGGCTATTACAGGCCTTTTGTATAAAAACAGAATGCTTGAATATGGACATATGGAACGAATACGCAGCTTTTTTATTCCGAATACGGAAATGAATAGGATTAAAGAAATAAACAGTGGTCTTGTTCTGATTGGAAGTGGTTCTGTCAGTAGCTTTGGCGGGAAAGTGAATGTTTCAACCAAGAACTTATTGGGAAAAATACCATGGATCACTCACGAGTATATACTGACGGGGATAGGAGCTACTTTGGGTATAGCCGTGGTATTGGCTGTGGTTATAGCTGTAGCGGGCCTGATATTTTTGGGAATTATATCTTCATGTAAGTCCAAGAATCAGTTGGGCCAGGTAATGGGAAGCGGATGCATGATGTGGCTTGCGTTATATGCTGTTGTCAATATATTTGTAGGATTTGGAATCCTGTCACCGTATTTCGGATCTTTCTTCCCGTTCCTTTCATACAACAGATTGAGCGCATCTTATGCCTTTCTTGGAATAATACTGAGTATATATAAATACAAAAATGCCTATCCTGCGCATGTGGATATTGGAATTTTGAAAAAGAAAAAAGAATTGGATAAAGAATGCGTTTAACTTGAGTTTTAAAAAGTTCCGATCACTTTTATGAATATCATAATTGTGACCGGAACTTTATTTTTAAATTTTCTTTCTCAGGCAGAGTTGGCAGACAAATGTAATGTTAAGCAGCCTATGATTGCTCGTGTTGAAAAAGCTGTGCATTCTCCCCAGATAAACAGTCTACTCAAAATTTTGGTGCCTATGGGATATAAGTTGGAGATAGTACCAATGGACAAAAAGAGTTAAAAATCATAACTATTATCTTTGCTTTTTCTTTTCCTGAGCAGTAATTCCTTTTAGTAATTTAATATATTCATTCGTAAGTGTTGTCGGTTTGATACCGTTAGGTAGAATATATCCGACTTCCATGTAATCGTCAATCTTAAGAGGTCTGGCGACGATATTGGGACCGTTGAGCTTATCATTTATGATTCCGCTGCAGATCGTATAACCGTTCATACCGATGAGCAGGTTAAAAAGAGTGGCTCTGTCGCAGACAACAAGTTCTTTATCACAGTCCATGGTGCTGAGGATCTCTTCCGAAAAGTAGAAGGAGTTGTGGTTGCCCTGCTCGTAGGACAGTCTCGGGAAAGGCGCGAGATCTTCAAGCTTTATGGATTTCTTTTTCGCAAGCGGAGAATCCTTTCCGACAAATACGTGAGGTTTGGCTTTAAATAAAGGCTCGAAGGACAGATTGTTGTCCCGAAGAGTCTTTTTGATTACTGTCTCATTGAAGCTATTCAAATAAAGAACGCCGATCTCGCTTCGAAGATGCGCGACGTCGTCGATGATATCGAAAGTCTGAGTCTCTCTCATATGGAACTCGTATTTGTCGCCGCCGTACTCTTTTAACAACGCAACGAAAGCTTCGACAACAAAAGAGTAGTGCTGCGAAGAAATGCAGAATCTTAACTTGTTGGAAGTTTTGCCCGTATATCTTTCATCTATAAGGCTCGCCTGCTCCAGGATCTGGCGGGCGTAGCCAAGAAACTCATCACCTTCCGGAGTCAGAGTTATTCCCTTTTTGGATCTGTTAAATATAGTGATCCCGTATTCACTTTCAAGCTCCTGTATAGCCGCTGTGAGTGACGGCTGAGCTATAAAAAGTTTTCCCGCCGCTTCTGTTATGCTGCCGGTATCGGCAACTGTCACTATGTAATTTAGCTGCTTTAAAGTCATGTTTTTTCTACCCTTACGATTTGTTGTCTATATATTATCCATAATTATCATCTGATATTATACCACTTATCATAGATTAAAACTATGGATAACCGACATAAATAGATATTATACCTATCGCTTCGCTAGGCGTATACTTCTCATACATACATTAGAAAGGGGTAGAACAGTGAGAACAGCAGTAATAGGTTATCCGAGAGTAGGAAAAGACAGAGAGCTTAAATTTGCTTCAGAGAAATATTTTAAGAACGAGATCACAGAAAAAGAGTTAAAAGAGATCGCGCAGGAGCTTAAGAAAGAGCATCTTACGCTTCAGAAGGAAAATAAGATTGATTTCATCTCTTCAAACGATTTTTCTTTTTATGACAATATGCTCGATACGGCAGTCCTTTTTAACATCATTCCAAAGAGATACAGAGATCTGGGCGCATCGGAGCTAGATACATATTTTGCAATGGCAAGAGGCTATCAGGGGGAGAAGGGTAATGTAAAAGCACTTGCCATGAAGAAGTGGTTCAATACCAACTATCACTATATTGTGCCTGAGATTGAAGATGATACGAGGGTGGAGCTTGTAGGCAATAAGCCTTTTGAAGAGTACAGAAATGCGTATGCACAGGGTGTGGACACCAAGGTCGCTATAATAGGACCTTTCACTTTCCTTAAGCTTGCAAAGTATGTAGGAAGTAAGACACTCAGCGACTTTGCGGATGCTTTCGCAGATGAGTACGTTAAGCTCCTTGATAAGTTAAATGCAGACAATGTCTCATGGGTCGAGTTTGACGAACCTTATCTTGTAAGAGATCTCGACGTAGCAGATATCGAGATTTTCGAGGAACTCTATAAAAAAATCCTTGCAGGAAAGAAAGGTGTTAAAGTCCTTCTTCAGACATATTTCGGAGATGTGAGAGATGCTTACGACAGGATCGTGAAGCTCGATTTTGACGCTATCGGACTTGACCTTCTTGAGGGAAGAAAGACTCTTTCTCTTGTAAAAGAGAACGGATTCCCTAAGGATAAGCTTCTTTTTGCGGGACTTGTAAACGGCAAGAATATCTGGAGAAATAATTACACCAAGACATTTGAAATTCTTGATGAGTTAAAGACAGTGCTTGGAGGCGATGAAAACTTAGTCCTTAATACTTCATGCTCTCTTTTGCATGTGCCTTACACACTTGAAAGTGAGACAGAACTTTCGGACGGAGTAAAGAAGCACTTTTCATTTGCAAAAGAGAAGCTGCAGGAGCTTAAAGAGATTGCGAATATTACTGATGAAGCTCTTTTGACCAATAAAAAATTGTTCGAGAACAGAGAAGGAAGCGTAGACAAGGTGGTTCAAAACCGTGTTGCGGCTATTAAGGATGAAGACTACACCAGACTTCCGGCGTTTGAAGAAAGAGAAGAGATCCAGAAAAAAGAGTTGGGTCTTCCGGCATTCCCTACAACAACGATCGGCTCTTTCCCTCAGACAACAGATGTAAGAAAGAACAGACAGCTCTTTAGAAAGGGCGAGATCAGTAGGGAAGAATATGTTGAATACAACAAGAAGAAGATAAAAGAGTGTGTGGAGCTCCAGGAGGAGATCGGCCTAGATGTACTTGTGCATGGTGAGTTTGAACGAAATGACATGGTTGAGTACTTCGGAGAGCACCTCGAAGGCTATGTATTTACCAAGAAGGCGTGGGTTCAGTCCTACGGAACAAGATGCGTTAAGCCTCCGATCATCTGGGGCGATGTATCAAGAAAAACACCGATCACAGTTGAGTGGTCTAAGTTCGCAAAGAGCTGTACCGATAAGCCTATGAAGGGAATGCTCACGGGTCCTGTTACCATACTTAACTGGTCATTCCCAAGAGAGGATATCTCTTTAAAGGAGAGCACACTTCAGATCGCGCTTGCTATCCGCGATGAGGTGCTTGATCTTGAGGCGGCAGGGATCAACATAATCCAGATCGACGAGGCGGCGCTCAGGGAGAAGCTTCCTCTTAGAAAATCGGATTGGTACAGCGAGTATCTTGATTGGGCAATTCCCGCTTTCAGACTTGTGCACAGCGGAGTTAAGCCACAGACTCAGATCCATACACACATGTGCTACAGCGAATTCACGGATATCATACCTGCTATAGATGCGATGGATGCTGATGTCATTACATTTGAAGCGTCCCGTTCTGATCTGCAGATCCTTGATTCACTCAGAGAGAATAACTTTAAAACCGAGGTTGGCCCCGGTGTTTACGATATCCACAGCCCGAGAGTCCCTTCGGTTGAGGAGATTGTCGAGGCACTTGGCAAGATGAGAAGTAAGATCGATGACAAGAAGCTCTGGATCAATCCCGACTGCGGACTTAAGACAAGAGGAGAGACTGAGACAAAGGCAAGCCTGATCAATCTTGTAAAGGCTGCACAGATTGTAAGAGCGTAAAAGAGAGTAATAAAAATGAAAGTATCGGAAATATATAAGAGCGGCAAGAAGACATTGTCATTTGAGATCTTTCCGCCCAAAAAAGATGAAGCACTTAAAAATATAGATGCAACGCTTGAAGTACTTACGGAGCTTAAGCCGGATTTCATCAGTGTGACGTTCGGAGCAGGCGGATCTTCAAACCGTAACAAGACAATAGATATTGCCAAAAAGATCAAGCATGAATATCATGTCGAGCCTGTTGTGCATCTTACGGGGCTTCAGTATAACAAGAATGAGATTGATGAGTTTGCTCGTGTCATGAAGGATGAAGGGATCGAGAATGTCCTTGCGCTTCGTGGAGACCGCAATCCGCAGCTTGTTGAGAAGGATGATTTTAAGCATGCAAGCGATGTGATCAAGTATTTAAAAGAAACATATGATTTTTGTTTACTTGGCGCTTGTTATCCCGAATGCCATCCCGAATCCGAGAGCAGGGTTTCAGAGCTTAAGAATTTGAAAAAGAAAGCTGACAGCGGAGCCAGTGCGCTGCTGTCACAGCTCTTTTTTGACAATGATAAGTTCTTTAATTTCTATGATGAATGTAGGATAGCGGATATAAACATACCGATCATTCCGGGAGTCATGCCCGTTATCAATGCTGCTCAGATAAAACGTATGATCACAATGTGCAACGCATCCTTTCCCGAGCGCTTTCAGAAGATCATAAACAGGTATGAGGACAACAAAGAAGCACTATTTGACGCCGGAATGTCATATGCGCTGAGTCAGATAATCGATCTGCTTGTAAGCGACATACAGGGAATCCATCTTTATACCATGAACAATCCGCTTGTTGCCCGCAGGATCTGCGAGGGAATAAGGAATATAGTGTGAAATAATATAGAGCTTTGGCCTTTGTGACCGGAGCTCTTTTTACTATGTGGAAATGTCAAAAGAAATGTGCAATAATGTATCCGAAGTAAACGAAACAATAGAGGGATTATGAAAAAATGGATACTTTGATAGTCTTAAGAAATCTGGCGATAATCATTGTCGCTGCCAAGGCATTCGGCCTTTTGGCGAGGAGATTGAAGGCACCGCAGGTTGCGGGTGAGATCGTGGCAGGCCTACTTATAGGACCTACCCTCTTTAATATTGTGCAAACGGATGACTTCTTGTCCGGAATGGCGGAGATCGGTGTTATTCTCCTTATGTTCAGTGCCGGACTTGAGACTGATATAGACAAGCTGAAAAAATCCGGTGTTAAGGCGACGATCCTTGCCTGCGCGGGAGTTGCGATACCGCTTGTTTTGGGAACGATCATGTATATGTGCTTCTACGGTTTTTCACAGCCGGGAACACAAGGCTTTATACAGGCTCTTTTTATAGGAACGATCCTTACAGCGACTTCTGTGAGCATTACCGTTCAGGCGCTCAGAGAGCTTGGCAAGATCTCCACGGAAGTGGGAACAACCATAATGAGTGCGGCGATAATAGATGACGTTATCGGAATCGTGGTACTTACTGCCGTTATCGGACTTAAGGATGCCAACGCCAACCTTGGAATGGTATGCATAAAGACAGTTCTTTTCTTCATAGTTTCACTTGGAGCGGGAATCCTGATCTTTAAGATCATGCAGAGACTCGATGCGAGATGGACTCACACCAGGAGAATCCCCATCATGGCGATGGCACTTGCATTTGTGTTATCATATGTAGCGGATAAGTACTTTGGAGTTGCGGACATCACCGGCGCGTTTGTTGCGGGTATCATCTTAAGTTCACTGGATGATAAGGCATACATCGACAGAAAGATGGACATCAACTCATATATGATCTTCGGACCGGTATTCTTTGCAAGCGTAGGACTTCAGACCAATCTCAGAGAAGTGGATGTGACCATCCTTGTATTCTCGCTTGCGTTTGTTGCTGTGGGACTTCTCGGAAAAGTCTGTGGATGCGGACTTGTTGCCAAGGCTCTTGGATACAATGCTTCCGATTCACTTAAGATCGGTATCGGAATGATGACAAGAGGCGAAGTTGCGCTTATCGTTGCGCAGAGGGGACTTAAGACCGGGATCATAGACGGAAGATTTTTTACTGCGGTTATTTTACTTATAGTTATAAGTTCGATAATGACACCTATCTTACTAAAGGCTATTTACGCTTCGGATGAGAGGAAAAATGAAGGGCGAGTATAAGACAAAAGCAAGAAAGTGCATAGTTGATTTTCTAAAGGCTCATGCCGACACAAGATTCACGGTGCGTGAGATCTACGATCAGATAAGCGCCGAGGCCGGCGGAATAGACAAGACCACCGTGTACAGGAATCTTGAAAGACTCAGCGACCAGGGCGAGATCATCAAGATAAAAGAGCCTAATTCCGACTCATGGTTCTTCCAGTATTCCGAGGATCACAAGCATTGCAATTCACATATGCATGCGCAGTGCTCGGAGTGCGGCAAGGTATTTCACCTTGAAGAGGACTTTGTTGAGGAGTTTGAAGAAAAGGTTCGCAAGGAGTACGGACTTGACGTGAATCTCGGTAAGACGGTAATAGTCGGCAAGTGTGATGATTGTAAGAAAAAAGATTGATGATATGTGAGCTGTAAGCTCTTTTTGAAAGGAAATAAAATGGATAAGAAACAAAAGCTCTTGGATCTCATAGACAGAGCGGGAAAAGGAAGCATAGAAGCCGCGGAGCAGATCGCGGAAGGCTATTTCAAAGGCTCTTTTGGCGAAAAGAATCATGAAAAAGCCAGGAAGTGGGCTTCATATGCTGCCAAGCACGGAAGCGAAACAGCGGAAAATATACTCGCGTCATTAGACTGAGAATATATAAATACATAAATTTAGGAGGAACAAAATGAGCATCAAGATAGGAATTTTAGGATACGGAAATCTTGGAAAGGGTGTAGAGCTTGCGGTTGCAGCAGCCCCTGATATGGAGCTTGTAGCTGTATTTACAAGAAGAGACCCTTCTTCATTACAGATAAAGACACAGGGAGTTCCCGTTGTTTCAGTTAACGACGTGGAGAACTGGAAGGACAAGATCGACGTTATGATCCTTTGCGGAGGAAGTGCTACGGATCTTCCCGTTCAGACACCTCAGTACGCTAAGCTTTTCAACGTAGTAGACAGCTTTGATACACACGCAAGGATCCCTGAGCATTTTGCCAACGTAGATGCCGCAGCGCAGGCAGCAGGAAAGGTCGCAGTTATTTCATGTGGTTGGGATCCCGGAATGTTCTCACTTGCAAGAGTATATTCCAATGCGATCCTTCCCGAAGGAAACGACTACACATTCTGGGGCAAGGGCGTATCACAGGGTCACTCTGATGCGATCAGAAGAGTTAAGGGCGTTAAGAATGCCAAGCAGTATACAATTCCCGTTGAGAGTGCACTTGAAGCAGTTAGAAGCGGCAAGAATCCTGAGCTTACAACAAGAGATAAGCACACAAGAGAGTGCTTTGTAGTTCTTGAAGAGGGCGCAGATGCAGCAGCTGTAGAAAAAGAGATCAAGGAGATGCCTAACTACTTCTCTGATTACAACACAACAGTTCATTTCATCAGCGAGGAAGAGCTTCTTAAGAACCACAGCGGAATGGCTCACGGCGGTTTCGTATTCAGAAGCGGAAAGACAGGCGCCGACAAGGAGCACAACCACATCATCGAGTATAGCCTTAAGCTTGATTCAAACCCTGAGTTTACAACAAGCGTACTCGTTGCTGTAGCAAGAGCTGCATTCCGTATGCAGAATGAAGGAATGAAGGGTTGCAAGACTATGCTTGATATTGCACCTGCATACCTTTCAGAAAAGAGCGGAGAAGAGCTCAGAGCACACCTTCTTTGATAAGGAACGAATATGAGTGAGATCTTTTCAAGAACAGAATTACTTCTGGGAGAGGACGCGGTAAAAGAGCTTTCTAAAAAGCGAGTAGCTGTATTCGGCGTAGGCGGAGTAGGCGGATATGTCTGTGAAGCCCTTATAAGGAGCGGGATCGGAGCCTTTGATCTCTGCGACAATGATACCGTGGCCGTATCCAATATAAACAGGCAGATAATCGCAACGACGAGCAGTGTCGGCAAGTACAAGGTTGATGTCATGAAAGAGAGAATGCTTGATATCAATCCCGAAGCGGACATAAGGGTTCACAAATGTTTCTTTTTACCTGAGAATGCCGACAGTTTCCCGTTTGAAGAGTATGATTACGTGGTTGATGCGGTAGATACCGTGACAGCCAAGATAGAGTTGATCATGCGGGCAAAAGAAAAAAACATACCCGTTATAAGTTCAATGGGAGCGGGCAATAAGCTTGATCCCACAGCCTTTACCGTTGCGGATATATATAAGACCTCGGTCGATCCTCTTGCGAGAGTGATGAGACGAGAGCTTAAAAAGCGCGGAGTTAAGGACCTTAAGGTCGTATATTCCACCGAGGAGCCTCTTGAGCCCATAGGCGGACACAAGTCCCCCGGTGAAGATTCTTCAAGAAGGAGCACCCCCGGAAGTGTGGCGTTTGTCCCTTCAGTTGCAGGGCTGTGCATAGCTTCGGAGATAATTAAAGACCTCATAAGATAAAAATTGATCGCATGTACTAATGTACATGCGATTTTTCTTTAAATATGTGTTATTATTATTCACGGTATGGAATTAAATATAATATGCTTCCGGAGGTTTCTAAATGGGCGGATTTTTTGGCGTTGCATCTAAAGAGAGCGCGGTATTTGATCTTTTCTACGGTACTGACTACCATTCACATCTTGGTACACGTCGTGCAGGATTAGCGGTATATGACAAGAAGAAAGGTTTCGATCGTTCGATACACAATATCGAGAGGTCTTATTTCAGACCTAAGTTTGAAGACGATATGCAGAAGATGGAGGGTAATCTCGGAATCGGATGTATCTCTGATTTTGAGCCACAGCCTCTTATTGTAAGATCACATCATGGCACATATGCCATTACTACAGTCGGCAAGATCAACAACATTGATGGTATCACCAAGAAGCTTTTTGCGGATAACCACTCTCATTTCCTTGAGATGAGCGGCGGAGACATCAATCCCACTGAGCTTGTTGCATCTATTATCAATCAGAAAGATACCATCGTTGACGGTATACGTTACGCTCAAGAGATCATCAAGGGTTCCATGTCACTTCTTTTGATGACACCAGAAGGAATATATGCGGCAAGAGACAAATTCGGCCGTACTCCGGTTCAGATAGGACATAAGGACGAGGGATTCTGCGTCTGCTTTGAAAGTTTTTCATATTTAAATCTTGGATATACTACATACAAAGAGTTGGGACCCGGAGAGATAGCATATATCACACCGGAGAGCGTTGAGATAGTAGCACCTGCGTTTAACAAGATGCGCGTATGTACATTCCTTTGGATATATTACGGATTCCCTGCTTCGACTTACGAGGGACTTAATGTAGAAAATGTAAGATACGGCTGTGGCGAGAAGCTTGCACAGCGCGATATGCAGAGGGGTATTCATCCCGATATCGTTGCGGGAGTTCCCGATTCGGGTGTAGCACATGCAATAGGATATTCCAATGCATCAGGCATTCCTTATTCAAGACCTTTTGTAAAATATACGCCTACTTGGCCAAGATCTTTCATGCCTACTATTCAGTCCAGAAGAGATCTTATTGCCAAGATGAAGCTCCTTCCGATAAATCAGCTCATAAACGACAAGAGCCTTCTTCTTATCGACGATTCTATCGTAAGAGGAACGCAGCTTCGTGAGACTACCGAGTTCCTTTATAAGAGCGGAGCAAAAGAGGTACATATAAGACCCGCATGTCCGCCTCTTGTATATGGATGTAAATATCTTAACTTCTCACGTTCAAACTCAGAGATGGAGCTTATCACAAGAAGAGTTATCGAAAAGCTTGAGGGTTATCCTTCACCAAACGAGGAGACCGTAAGAAAGTATACGGATCCGGATTCACCTCAGTATGCAGCGATGCTTGAGGAGATAAGAAAAGAGCTTAATTTCACATCTCTTCACTATCATCGTCTCGACGATATGGTTGAAGCTATCCCGCTTGAGCCTTGTAAGCTTTGTACTTACTGTTGGAGCGGTAAAGAGTGATATTGAAAATATAATGATATAATTTTTGAATAATATGGAGGAATATTATGAATCAGCAGAAAATCGGAACAAAGTGCGTACAGGCCGGATATACTCCGGGAAACGGTGAACCTCGTCAGATCCCGATCATTCAGTCTACAACTTTCAAATATGATACAAGTGAGGATATGGGAAAGCTTTTTGATCTGGAGGCTTCAGGTTATTTCTATACAAGACTTCAGAACCCCACCAATGACTATGTTGCAGCCAAGATCGCGGCACTTGAAGGCGGAACGGCAGCAATGCTCACATCTTCCGGACAGGCAGCAAACTTTTTTGCACTCTTTAATATCTGTGAGAACGGAAGCCATATAGTTGCTTCTTCTTCAATCTATGGCGGAACATTCAATCTTATCGCCGTTACAATGGCTAAGATGGGAATTGATGTTACATTCGTATCACCCGACAGCACAGAGGAAGAGCTCAATGCAGCGTTCAAGGACAACACAAGAGCGGTATTCGGTGAGACAATTGCAAATCCCGCGCTCACAGTTCTTGATATCGAGCTTTTTGCTAAGGTGGCTCATGCTCACGGAGTGCCTCTTATCGTTGATAATACATTCCCCACACCCGTTAACTGCAGACCTATCGAGTGGGGCGCAGATATAGTAACTCATTCAACAACAAAGTACATGGACGGACATGGAGCTGCTGTAGGTGGAGTTATCGTTGATTCAGGTAAGTTTGACTGGATGGCTCACGCAGATAAGTTCCCCGGACTTACAACACCCGATGATTCTTATCACGGAATAGTATATGCAGAGAAGTTCGGAAAAGAAGGAGCGTTCATCACAAAGTGTACAGCACAGCTTATGCGTGACTTTGGTTGCATTCAGTCTCCTCAGAACGCATTTCTCTTGAATCTTGGTCTTGAGTCACTTCATGTTCGTATGCCCAAGCACGTTGAGAACGGACTTGCTGTTGCAAAGTTCCTTGAGTCACAGGATAAGGTTAAGAAGGTCAGCTACCCCGGACTTGAGTCAGATAAGTATTATGAGCTTGCCAAGAAATATCTTCCTAACGGCGGATGCGGCGTAGTTTCATTTGAGCTTGCCGGTGGAAGAGCAGCAGCGGAGAGCTTTATGAAGAAGCTCAAGATGGCAGCTATCGAGACACACGTAGCAGATGCTCGTACATGTTGTCTTAACCCTGCAACATCAACACATCGTCAGCTTACAGATGAGCAGCTTGAGGCAGCAGGAATCCCTGCAGGACTTATCCGTTTGTCATGCGGACTTGAAGATAAAGAAGATCTTATAGCAGATATTGCTAATGCATTAGCATAAAAGAAAAAAGAATACGCGGGTTTCTGTAGCGTGACGCTTGCAGAAATCCGCGTTTTTTATTGAGATCATTTATTACTTAACGTATGTAGGAATAGTCTGTAACTTATGCAGGTTATTCTTGTGCATCCTGTCTATCTTTTCTTTTGTGGCTGCATCCTCGCAGACACCTGTCATTACATATTTATCAAGAGTGTCATAAGTAAATCCGAGTTTGTCTTCATCAGAGAGACCGCAGAGTCCGTCTGAAGGAGTCTTGTGAATGAGCTCTGTGGGAAGACCGAGCGCATCGCCGATCTGTCTCATCTCGGTAACGAGGAAATCAGCGCAGGGACTGAAGTCTCCGGCTGCATCACCGTACTTGGTGGAGTATCCCACATAGTCCTCCGACTTATTGCAGGTATTGGCTACACGTCCGCCGTTTGGAAGTGACTGAGCTATTGCATATAAAGTAGTCATCCTGATCCTGGGAGGAGTGTTTATTATCGCATCATTTCCCATTTCAATACCGGCTTCCGCGAGAGCTTTTTTCTCGCCTTCCACAGCAGGATTGATATTTACGATGTAGTGCTTGATATCAAGGAGCTTGGCAACTGCTTTTGAATCCTCGATATCCTTTTGCTCGCCGTTCGGCATAAGAACGCCGACAACTCTGTCTTTTCCAAGTGCTCTTACAAGGAGAGCGGCAACGATTGTTGAGTCTTTTCCGCCTGAAAGACCGATGACTGCGCTTGCCTTGGGGCCGTTGTTGTCAAACCATTCTTTTATCCAGTTACAAATGTTTTCTATTTCCTGTTTGGGATCTATCTTTCTATATTCGCTCATACCGTTTCGTGCTCCATTCTCCAGTTAATACATCTTTGTAAGTAGTCAACATACGCGGGATTTTTGCACATGCCCTTTCCTTCAACGTCGGAAATCTTAGCAACATCCTGACCGTTGCAGGCTGTTGTCTTCATTACGATGTTGAGTGCAGGAACGAATGTATCGTTTGCAATGTATGTTCCGATTCCGAAAGCAACTCTTGCCTTTCCGTTGAAGTGAGCGAAGATATTGTTTGCTCTTTCAAAATCAAGGCTGTCACTGAAGAGAAGTGTCTTAGTTGTAGGATCGATACCGAGACTCTTGTAATGCTCGATCATCTTTTCACCCCACTCGATCGGGTCGCCGCTGTCGTGGCGTACACCGGAGAAGAGTGTTGAATAAGTCAACTGGAAGTCGCGAAGGAAGCAATCTGTTGTGATCGCATCTGTAAGGGCGGTTCCGTTGAGGATTCCGTATTCTTTTACCCAGAAGTCAAGCGCGTACCAGTTTGAGTATGCGGGATTGTGCTTGTGATTGCCCTGACCTACGCACATGATCCACTCGTGCGCCATTGTTCCGACAGGGTTTACACCAAGCTCTTTTGCCAAAAGAACATTTGAAGTTCCGACAAACTTTGAATCGCCGAGATCGGCATTCTTAAGCTTCATAACAGCAAGCTCCTGAGCCTCTGCGGAAAGTCTTCTTCTGAGACCGAACTCACTGAATGCACCGATGTTGAACTTTTTATCTGTAAGAGCCTTTATCTTTTCATCAAGCTTCTGCTCAAAAGAAGCCATGAGCTCTTCGTAGTCATATGCCATTCTGAAATACACTTCGTTAACGATAGCGAGAGTGGGGATTTCATAGAGTGAAGTGTTGAGCCATGTTCCGTTGGTCTCGATCGTAAGTCCGCAATCTGCATCTGTTCCGATAGTGAAATCTTCGTATCTTGGATGCCAGAGACGAAGGAAATCAACGTAGGATTTCTTGATCCACTTGATACCTTTAAGATAAGTAAGCTCATCCTCGGTAAAAGTAAGGTCGCAATAAGCGAGGATCTGTCGCTTTATTTCCTCGACCATTTCCTCTGTGAAAAAGACATCTTTGTTTCTGCACTTGAAAGACCAGGTCGTTGTGTAATCAGGGAAGTTGTGATAGATTGCCTGTCCCATTGAAAACTTGTAAAGATCTGTTTCAAGTAGACTGCTGATTATGTTTTGCATTTTTTCTCTCCTCTTTGGTGGTGCTTGTTATAATAATTTTCCGTTTTCGGATAAGTATTCTCTGAAGGTTTCGTTTATATCATCAGCGTGAATTCCGGGGTTTTCTCTTATCTGAGTTCCCGAAGTCTTGATGATCGTGCGGTCGACCAATCTGAAGTTGTGATCAGGGTAGATTGCGCTGAGCTTCTCAACGTAAGAAGGTTCTCCTGTGTACCAGTTAAACGTAGCGCTGTCAGGGCTGATGCCTGCATTTGAGAATAGCTCGTCTCCCCAGAGCACCCAGTTTTCATGGGTGAAGGTTCCGTCGAGCCCAAGCTTTTTATCATCGATCTGTACGACAATAACTCTGTCTTTTTGTGCTTCAAACATCTTGGTTACGAGCTTGATGCGTGTATTAAAGTCAAGAAAATCACGGCCGCGGTCGTTCTGATAGCCGCAGACTGCGATTATTACTTTATCATTTTCAGAAAGAGCTGTTTTAATAAGTGATTCATGTCCCTTGTGCATGGGAATAAAGCAGCCAAATACAATACCTATATTCATTGTTGGTGCCTTTCGTTAGTTTTTACGTATTATATCACACTAACGGCCTTGGAACATATTTTTTCACTAAAAGGCATAAAGAAACCGGCGACCGGACCGACGAGGGCAGCGCAGATGAGCGTGCCTATGCCGAAAGTGCCGCCAAGAAGCCAGCCTATTATAACAAAAAGGCTGTCGACTATGATCCTCATGATGCTGAATTTCTTTTTGAGCTTATCGCTTATAACAACGGCAACAAGGTCATTAGGGCCTGTTCCCGCATCTGACTTTATTACTATCGTCATTCCGAAAGCCAAGATCACGCAGCCGAGGGCAAGAATAATGATCCTTACCGGCAAGGCCGTAACCTTGCCGATAATAGGATTTAATATCAGAGAAAAGAAATCTATTATAGGGCCTCCGAATATCATGCAAAGAAGAGTTCCGATCTTGATATAGCTTCTGTCTACAGCAAGCAGAACAAAGATTATAAGAAGGCTGATCGCGATGTGTACACGTCCGTGCGTAAGCCCCGGGATAAGGCTGATGGCATCAAGGCGTCTGAAAATACCCTGGATCAGGACGTTAAACGGATCGGAGCCTAGATCCACCAGAAGAAACAGTGTTACGCCAAGGTGGGCGATGATAAGTCCGATCATCAGTAGTGCGACTCTTATGAGCCATTCTTTTACGGATCTCTTTTCCATGCATTCCCCCTATAAAATGAATTATGAAAAGATAATGTTTCTGAGTTTCCTTGTAAGCGGGCCTGTACCGTAATCAAAGCGCTGAACGAGCATGATAAATGTAGTCATGGTAGTCGGATCGTTTACAAAATATGCTCCCAGCCAGCCATCCCAGCCGTATTCGCCTTTATTACCTATAATAGAAGCCTGTGAAGGATCATCAAGCACTCTCATAAGATTACCGTAGGTAAAGCCTTCAAGTCCCTGCCAAGCATCGAAATCAGGCTGCTGATAAGGCGTGAGCTTTCCTGATGTAAGGAATTTAACACTGTTAGCTGAAAGAAGCTGCTTGTTGCCGAACTTTCCGTCGTTAAGGAGCATCTGTCCGAAGCGTGCATAATCATCTACAGTTGAGAAAAGACCTGCTCCGCCTGATTCAAACGGGTTAGTACCGCCGTCATTTCTGATAACGAGTCTGTCACCGTGATACTCGATAAGTCTTCCCTTAACGCTCTTATATGCCTTAGAAAGACGATCCAATTTGCTCGCGGGAACATAGAAGTCCGTATCGTTCATTCTAAGAGGATCAAGGATCCTTGCTCTTACAAAATCTCCGAATGTCATTCCGGAAGCTTTTTCTATTACAGCACCGAGAACATCCGCACTTGTACCGTACTGGAAGTGACTTCCCGGCATAAAGTTAAGCGGGATCTTTCCGATCTTTTCCGCGAATTCGATCGTTGACATCATCTTATCTGTGCCAAGTCTCTTTTCCATTCCGTTCATAAGGCGGCCTACCGCAACTTCCGTGGGCGTACCAAGACCCGGATAAACAAGCCCTGAAGTCATATTAAGAAGATCACGGATCCTCATCTTTTTATCAGCGGGAACCTTGTGAACCTTGCCTTTTGAAAGATAGCTCTGGTTGTTGAAGCTGTCGATATAGTTGCCTACAGGCTCGCCGAGATCTATGATCCCATCCTCAACAAGCATCATTGCTGCTGTTGCTGTTATCGGCTTGGTCTGTGAATATAGTCTGAAAATCGTATCGCGGCTGATAGGGATGCCGTTCTTGATATCAGAAAAACCGCTCTTTGCAAAGAGAACTTCCTTACCATCTTTGATCTCAAGGGCAACAACTCCGGCAACCTCTTGTTTATAGACTGCTTTGTCCATACATTCCTGGACGAGTTTAAGTTTGTCTCTCATATATTAGACCTCTCCCAAATACTTTAAAATCATACCTAATACAACGAATTGCTTCGTTTTAGACTATTAACTATTGTATTACGAAATCGTGCAATATGAAATGGTTATCTCTACCTATAAGTTGTCAATATTATACATATTAAAAAAATGGGGTGATAATTATGTTGAATATAAAAGTAAATTGTGACACACAGATCATCAAAGGAGAGTAAAGGATAATGAAAAACATACTTGCATTCGGTGATTCAAATACATGGGGCCTTATCCCCGGGACAAAAGAAAGATATCCGGGAGAAATAAGATGGACAGGTCTCGTTCAAAATAAACTAGGTGATACAAAGATAATAGAAGAGGGACTTTGCGGAAGAACAACCGTATTCGAAGATGAGATAAGACCTTTCAGAAAGGGCGTAGACACACTTCCTCTTATCCTGGAGAGTGCATCGCCGCTGGACGGCGTGATCATCATGCTCGGAACCAATGACTGCAAGTCATACTATCATGCCAATCCTCATATAATAGGAAAGGGTCTTGAGCGCTGCATTGAGGAGATCGAAAAGTACGTCTCTCCGGAGAAAGTACTCGTCGTTTCGCCTATTCACCTTGGCGATGATGTCTGGAAGCCAAGCAAAGATCCTGAGTTTGATACAGCCTCTGTGACAAGGAGTAAAGAGCTTGCCGATACCTACAGACGAATCGCAGAAAGAAGAGGAAACAGGTTCCTCGCTGCTTCATCATACGCAAAGGCAAGCAAGCGCGACGATGAACATCTTGATGAGAGAGGACATGAGGCACTGGCTGAAGCTATTACCGAGAAGATAGAGGCTATGCAGATATAAGGACTTATATCTTAAGTATTTATTTTTACTCAAATTGATCAATCATCCGTTTGCTTTGACCTTTTTCTCTATTCAATCTATTATTGAATAGTAGGTAAAAGGCATTGATATTTGAACTGAAAACGGAGGGGTGATATGGCGGAACTTAAGTGCCCGCACTGCGGACAGGCGTTTACGGTTGATGATACGGAGCTTGGCTCCATAATGAAGCAGATAAGAGACAAGGAATTCGAAAAAGATCTTTCGAGCCGTGTTTCCGAGCTTGAGAGACATTATAAAGAAAAGCATGAGCTTGAGCTTGCGGCAAAGGAGAATGAGATAATCCTTAAGAGCAAGTCTCAGTATGAAAAAGAAAAAGAGGATCACAGGAAGGAGCTTGAAGAACTTCAAGCCAAACTTAACAAGGCTCTTGAGGAAAAGAGCCTTCTTTCCATGGAAATAAAGGGAGCAGAAGACAAGACAAAGCTTGCCGTTCTCGAGGCCGTTAATAAGGTTGAGAATGAGAAGAATAAGCTCACAGCGGCATTCAACGACGAGAAGCACAATCTTGAGAATGCTCTTTTGCAGGAAAAAGAAAAGGGAAAGATACTCCTTGAGCAGAAGGAAAAAGAGGTTGAGTTCTATAAGGATTTAAAGGCCAAGATGTCTACAAAGATGGTCGGCGAAACGCTTGAGCAGCACTGTGAGATACAGTTTAATCAGCTTAGAGCCACTGCTTTTAAGAATGCTTATTTTGAAAAAGATAACGATGCAAGAAGCGGAAGCAAGGGCGATTACATCTACAGAGAGTGCGATGAAAACGGCGTTGAGATCATTTCCATCATGTTTGAGATGAAGAACGAGATGGATGAGACTGCGACCAAGCACAAGAACGAAGACTTTTTCAAGGAGCTTGATAAGGACCGCAGAGAGAAAAACTGCGAATATGCAGTTCTTGTATCGCTTCTTGAGAGTGACAGCGACCTCTATAATGCAGGAATTGTTGATGTGTCATACAAATTCGATAAGATGTACGTTGTAAGGCCTCAGTGCTTTATCCCTATGATCACACTTCTAAGAAACGCAGCTCTCGGCGCGCTTGAATACAAGCAGGAGCTCGCAATGGTCCGCAATCAGGACATCGATATCTCCAATTTCGAAGACAGCCTTATGAAGTTTAAGGACGATTTTTCAAGGAATTACAATCTTGCACATAATCATTTTGACAAGGCTATCGACGAGATCGACAAGACCATACAGCACCTTGAGAAAGTGAAAAAAGAACTTCTCGGTTCGGACAATCAGCTCAGAATCGCCAACAGTAAGGTGGAAGACGTAAGTGTCAAGAAGCTTACTAAGGATAATCCAACTATGAAAGCGAAGTTCAATAAGTAATCATTAGACTCGGTTCTTACGAGTCGTAGTGTACTACTTAGTTCCGGCGAGCGTAGGCGAGAGCGGAACATCATTATTACATGAGGTTTACAATGGCAACACAGAACAGAAGAGAATATCTTACCACCACCCCTATTCCGAAGCTCATCATGACGTTGGCTTTTCCGACCATCATGAGTATGCTGGTTACGGGAATCTATAATACCGCGGATACTTTTTTCGTGGCGAGGGTATCAAACGATCCTACGGTAAACACGGCGGCGACTGCGGCAGTAGGACTTGTATTTACGGTTATGGCGCTTATTCAGGCAACAGGTTTCTTTTGCGGACATGGTTCGGGTAATTATCTTTCCAGAATGCTTGGCGCTGAGAATTATAAAGAAGCCGACGAGATGGCTTCGACAGGTTTTGCATTAGCTATAATCTTAGGCGTTATCTTTGCGATAGTCGGAAATATTTTTCTTACAGATATAGCAAGTGCACTTGGCCCCAAGACTGTCCAGAGCCTTATATTCACCAAGGACTATATGAGGATCATCCTTCTTGGTGCACCATTTATGATGGCTCAGTTTGTAATAAACAATCAGCTGAGGTTTCAGGGAAGTGCATATTATGCCATGATTGGGCTTATGAGCGGAGCGGTCATGAATATGATTCTCGATCCGCTTCTTATCATGGGATTCCACATGCAGGTTACGGGAGCCGCTATCGCGACCGTAATGGGACAGATAACAAGCTTTGTTGTTCTTCTTATCGGAACGACAAAGGGCGAGAATATAAAACTCAGCATTAAGAATGTCAGATTTAATGGTCATTATCTTAAGGAAATAGTAAATGGCGGAGCACCATCTCTGTTTAGGCAAGGTCTTGCAGCCATTGCAACTCTTATTCTTAACAGGACGGCAGGTTCTATCGGTTCTGATGCTGCTATAGCCGGAATGAGCGTAGCAACCAGGATCATGATGCTCATGGCATCTGCATTAATAGGATTTGGACAGGGCTATCAGCCCGTGTGCTCATTTAACTATGGCGCCGGACTTACTAAGAGAGTAAAAGAGGGATTTTTTTTCTGTGTGAAATATTCAACTATATTTCTTTTGGGACTTGGGGCAGTTTGCTTTTACTTTGCACCGGATCTTATATCTCTGTTTTCCAAGGATGCTGCAGCAATGGAAGTGGGAACTGCAGCGCTTCGCTACCAGTGCATAACATTGTTCCTGTCCGGCGGAATTGTTATGAGTAATATGATGCTCCAGTCCATCGGAAAAGGGGTTAAGGCATCTATTATGGCATCTGCCAGAAACGGAATATGTTTTATTCCATTTATCCTGATACTCCCGTTGTTTATGGGAATTACCGGAGTTGAGATTGCGCAGCCCTGCGCTGACGTTTTAGCTATGCTCCTTGCAATCCCGCTGGCGTATTCGGAACTTAGAAACTTTAAAGATTGATCTTTTTTATTGATAATAATAATTATAAAAAAAATTGTTGACAAAGACAGACTTCAATGTATACTTGTATACAAACAAAGGCGTTTTGATTCACTTAGTGTTTCAGAGCGCCTTTCACTGTTATTCTTATTCATACTCATCCTAATACAGATGCATTGAAACAATGGCGTTTCGGTTTGATACCGGAGCGCCTTCTTTGCATTTGGGAAAGAAAGGCAACAGCTTATGGCAATGATCAAGCTTGAAAATGTAAATAAAAACTTTGGAGACCTGCACGTTCTTAAAGACGTGAATCTTGAAGTCGAGGAGGGAGAAAAGCTTGTAATAATCGGTCCTTCCGGTTCCGGCAAATCGACAACCGTTCGGTGTATGAATTTTCTTGAGGTTCCAAGCAGCGGACACGTTTACATTAACGGGACGGAGCTTACGACCAAGAATAAGACCAAGGTCATCAGGGATAACACTTCGATGGTATTTCAGCAGTTTAATCTGTATCCTCACATGACAGTACTTAAAAATCTCACGATCGGTCCCATAAAGCTTCAGCATAAACCCAAGAAAGAAGCGGAGGAGCTTGCTTATCACTATCTTGATATTGTAGGGCTCAAAGATAAAGCGGATGTTTATCCAACAACTCTTTCGGGCGGACAGCAGCAGAGAATAGCGATTGCCAGAGCACTTTGTTCGCAGAGTAAGATAATTCTTTTTGATGAACCGACATCGGCGCTTGATCCCGAGACAATTCAGGAAGTTCTTGACGTAATGATCAAGCTTGCAAAAGAAAATATAACGATGGTGGTCGTTACCCACGAGATGGGATTTGCAAAACAAGTTGCTGACAGAGTGATCTTCATGGAGGACGGACAGATAATCGAGTCCGGAACTCCGGAGCACTTTTTCAATAATCCTGAGAGCGAAAGAGTAAAACAGTTCTTGGGAAAGATAATCAGGTAATAGATAGGAGGAACAATATTATGAAAAAGAAGGTTTTGAGTGCAATAATGGTGGGAGTGATGAGCGCCATGCTGGTAGCGTGCGGAAGTGCAGCACCTGAAAGTACGGCATCGGCGGATTCAACAGAGGATATAGTAGTTGCATCGTCCGAGGATTCGATCGCAGCGCCTGCTTCTGAAGATGTACAGGCTATCAAGGACAGAGGAGTATTAAAGGTCGGAGTTAAGAATGCCGTTATGGGATTTGGCTTCGAAGATCCTCTTACAGGTGAGTATACGGGACTTGAGATCGAACTTGCCAAAGCACTTGCGGATAAGCTCGGAGTCGGTATTGAGTTTACTGCAGTTACAGCAGCGACAAGAACAGAACTTCTTGATTCGGGTGATATCGACTGCGTGCTTGCGACATTTACAATAACCGATGAGAGAAAAGAAAGCTGGGATTTCACGACTCCCTACTACACAGATTATGTAAGTGTTCTTGTTGAAGATTCCAAGGGAATTAAGACGCTTGACGATCTTGTTGATGCTACTGTCGGTGTTTCATCCGGATCGACATCAGCCAAGTCACTTGTAAAAGCTATGATCGAAAAAGGTCTGATAAGCGGAGACGGTTTTGATAAAGAGAGCTTTGATCCTGCAACATGGACTACAGGTATTAAGTTCAGACAGTACGATGATTATCCGACAATTTCCACAGCTCTGAGCGCTGGTGAGGTTGATGCGTTCTGTGTAGATAAGTCAATTCTTGCTATCTACAAGACAGAGGGAAGATCATACATCGATGCAGAGTTTGCTCCTCAGGAGTATGGCATTGCAACAACAAAAGGTTCAGGACTTTCAAAGGTTGCAGAGGAACTCGTTTCCGCAAGCTTAAGTGACGGAACGATCGATAAGCTTATTAAAGATAACGGACTTGATTAAGTAAGGATAGCGGAGGACCGGTGATGTCAGGATTATTATCTCCAAGAGCATGGAACAAAATATGGACATATAGAGGAACGTTTTTACTTGGTTTTGCCAATACTCTGAAAACTGCTTTGGTAGCTCTTATGATAGCTTTAGTACTTGGTATTGTTTTCGGACTTATGGCTACAAGCGGAAAAAAAGTTCTAAGGACAATAAGCAGAATATACGTTGAGGTAATTCAGAACACACCGATCCTTCTTCAAATGTGCTTTTTATATTACGCACTGGCTTTTTCTGGACATAGCCCCGGAATCATAGTTACAGGCTTTTTGGCACTTGGAATATATACAGGTGCATATATGGCAGAGGTAATAAGAGCGGGAATCGAATCGGTTCCCAAGGGTCAGTTTGAAGCAGCGCAGGCTCAGGGCTTTGGATATGCGGAGAGGATGTTCTACATCATAATCCCTCAGAGCATCAAGGTAATATTACCGCCAATGACCAATGTGATAGTCAATATGATAAAAAACACATCATGTTTATACATTGTAGGAGGTGCGGATCTGTTATCTTTGACATACAGTTTTGTAACAGGTGAAAACACAGGCGGTTCCTATGCTCCCGCATATATCGTCTGTGGAGTGATCTTCTTTTTGATATGCTTCCCGTTATCAACTTTTGCTTCAATGTGGGAGTCATCACTTAAAAAGAGAGACAGCAAAGTGTTCCAAAACGGAAGACCTAAGGAGGCATGATATGAGTACATTGGGAAACAGTCTTTCGATGTTAAAAGACCCGGCAATAATAAAGTTCATACTGCAAGGAGTTCTTTTTACCATGATCATATCAGTCGCCGCGGTTCTTTTCAGCATAGCGATAGGAACAGTGCTTGCCCTGATGAGAAACTACTGCGTAAGTAAAAAGAGCAGGATATTTAAGGCAGCATCAGCTATCTACATAGAGATGTTCAGGAATACACCGCTTTTATTTTGGATATTTATATGTGTTGTTTTTTGCCCGACTCCCGGCTTTGTTGATAAGCAGATGTTCGGATTGTCTTCCGTAAATAACAAGCTTCTTTTCAAGGCAGCAGTCGCACTTATCCTGTATACGTCCGGTGTTATAGCGGAGATAGTAAGAGGCGGACTTAATTCGGTGGCACCCGGACAGATTGAAGCGGGACATTCACAAGGGTTTTCGATGCTACAGATAATGTGGTACATAGTGCTTCCTCAGACGTTTAAATCTATCGTTCCGACGCTCCTTAGCCAGGTTATTACCACTATTAAAGACAGTTCGTTCCTTGCCAACGTCGCTGTGATAGAGCTTATGGCAAGAACCAAGCAGGTCTTGTCGGCAGCCAACAGATACAACGGACTTAATTCAATAAATGTATCCGACGTTTTTGTCTTATTCGGTCTGGCAGCGGCAATATATTTTGTGATCAATTTTTCCATTTCGATGACGGTAAGGAATCTGCAAAAAGGCGGGGTGGTAAATAATGGATAAATACGTAATTACTATTTCGAGACAATTCGGAGCGCTTGGAAGAACGATAGCTCAGCAGATGTCTAAAGAGCTTGGCATAGAGTTTTTTGACAGGGATATAGTCGAACTTACGGCAAAGAGAATGGGACTTCCCATTTCGGAAATAAGTAAAGAAGAGGAACGACACGGAGGCTTTTTTGCCGAAAGAAGATATCCTCTCGGCATGGGACCTGTCAGTATGCAGGAGGAGCTCTTTCAGATCCAGAGCAACATTATAAAAGATATAGCAGCCATGGAGTCCTGCATTATAGTCGGAAGATGCGGTGATTACTGTTTAAGACATGTTGACAGAGTGCTTGACGTATATGTGTACGCATCTTTTGAAAAGAGACTTGAGAACTGCAAATCCATACTGGGCATGGATGAAAAGACAGCAAGATCGATGATACAGGATGTTGATAAGGCACGTGAAAATTACAGACGTAAGTACTGCAAAGATATGGCAGGTGTTTTTGACAACAGAGATATTTGCATAGACTCGGGAAAATTTGGAGCAGAGAAAACCGCAGAGATTCTATGCGGTATAGCAAGGAGTATATTTAGCTGATATATGAAAAAAGACAGAGTGCATATTCCGCACATTGGGCTTCGGATAATTAAATCGGCGCTGGGAGTTCTTATATGCTTTGCGATATATTTTTTGAGGCGGAAAAAGATATCTACAGAAAAATGCAAAAGTCACCCTACAGAAACTATCTTAATAAGAAGAGACCAAAGGAACATTCTGTAGTTTACATGATGTGTGTGGATGAAACATCCAAAATAGAAAAGCTTTCCGAAGAAATAAAGGGAAGTGACGTCTATGAAGAGCTGAAAATCTTAACGTATCCATCTGACGATTACATAGGTTATTCATATATAAAAATCTATAACAAAAATGCTTCGGTTCAGAATATGATTGATTATCTTGGGACTTCGTCAGAAGCAAAAAGAGTTATCACATTCAGTGACAATAATAGAAATAAAGCGGATTATATCTATGCTTCATGCGATCGTATTGTGCATAAAATGTATAACATGTTCAATTGGTATAAGTGAATACATTATGGTATGATTAATACGAAGGCAAAGGCGCCAAGAAATTGGTGGCCTTTGCCTTATTTTATTGGTCGATAATGAGAGCGGAGGTACTATCTATGGCAGCATTTGACAGAGTAATGTCCGGTATTCCCGAGATGGACGAAGCACTTGATAATATCAGGCTTGGAGATAACGTTGTTTTCAGAGTTTCGGAACTGTCTGAGTTCAAGTTATTCGTTGATCCTTATATTGAGCAGGCCAAAAAAGATAAGCGGAACATTATCTATTTTCGCTTTGCTACGCATGAGCCGCTTGTGGAGGACTGCCCGGAAGTTAAGACCGTGAGGGTACCTCTTTCACACCGATTCGAGACCTTCACTGTAGAGATCCATAATGTCATAGAAAAAGAGGGAAAAGATGCCTTCTATGTTTTTGATTGCCTGTCCGAGCTTCAGATCGCGTGGGCAACAGACCTTATGATGGGTAATTTCTTCAGGGTTACCTGCCCGTTTCTTTTTATTCTTGATACAGTCGCGTTCTTTCCTATCATCAGAGGAAAACATTCTTTTCATTCCATAAACAAGATCCTGAATACAACGCAGCTTTTTCTTGATGTGTATTCCGATCCAAAAAATGTATATGTCCGTCCCGAGAAGGTATGGAACAGAGATTCCGATACCATGTTCCTTCCGCATATTTACAGGAAAGAGGATGGTTATTTCAGACCGATATTGGACGGCGTTCAAAGTAGCCGCTTTTATCAGCTGTTGGAGAACTTCCAGCGCCCCGGAGAAGATCAGTATGTTGATTTCTGGGATAAGTTTTTTAACACGGCTAAGTTTCAATATGACAGCCACATGAACATGGACGAGCCGTGCGACATAATGTGCAAGGTAATGATGACCAGAGATGATAAAATGCGTGCGATGGTAAAAAAGCATTTTAGGCCGGAAGATTATTTCAATGTTCGAAATCACATGATAGGCACAGGCCTTATAGGCGGAAAGGCCTGTGGAATGCTCCTTGCAAGAGCCATCATAAGAAACATGGAGCCTGAGATAAATGAGATCCTTGAGCCGCATGATTCTTTTTTCCTCGGATCCGATATTTATTATACGTACATAGTGGACAACGATTTCTGGGATATCAGAGTTAGGCAGAGGACGGAAGAAGAGTATTTTTCCTTGGCAAAAGAGTTTGCGGATAAGCTGAAAACCGGCGTATTAGCAGAGGATTTCAAGACGCAGCTTAGGCATATCCTTGAGTATTACGGACAAGACCCGTTTATAGTTCGATCAAGCAGTATTTTGGAAGACGGCTTCGGAAATGCTTTTGCGGGTAAGTATGAGTCGGTATTCTGCGCCAACAGAGGAACGCTTGAAGAGCGCCTTGATGAGTTTGAAAATGCGATAAGAACGGTATATGCAAGCACCATGAGTCTTTCGGCTCTTGATTATCGTAAGAGGAGAGGACTTGATAAAAGAGATGAGCAGATGGCGCTTCTTGTTCAGAGAGTTTCGGGCTCATATTACGGACAGTACTACATGCCGTGCGCTGCGGGTGTTGGATATTCGTACAGCCCTTATAAATTTCTTTCGGGGATCGATCCAAAGGCCGGCATGCTAAGGCTTGTCATGGGACTTGGAACGTCTGCGGTAGACAGGACAATGGGCTCTTATCCCCGTCTTGTAAGTCTTGATATGCCTGAGGCAACATCATGCGTGACAATGGCTGAGAAGCATCAGTTTTCTCAAAGAGCCGTGGAAGTAGTGGACGTAACAGAGCACGAGCTAAAGCGTCTTGAACTCAGAGACATTGAAAAGAAGCTTCCGATGTATCTTGTAAATTCGCTTCTTGAGCACGACTACGAGGTCGAGGATTCGTTAAAAGAGCGCGGAATAGTCCGTGATGTCAGATTTATTTCCTGCAAAGGACTGGTGAAAAAAGAAGAGATAATGAAAAGAATGCAGCAGCTGATGAAATGCATTCAGGATGAGTATGAGCATCCCGTGGATATCGAGTTTACGATCAACCTATCTGAGACCGGTGAGTATTCCATAAACCTTCTGCAGTGCAGACCCCTGCAGGTGTCCAAGGATACAGGAAGCGTGGCACTTCCCGAAAATGTGCCGGAAGAGAATATTTTATTGGAAACAGTGGATTCCTCAATGGGTCTTTCAAGAAGTGTGCCTATAGACCTTATCGTATACGTCGATCCAAAGGCCTATTACAATATGCCCTACGCAGATAAGCCGGGTATCGCAAGCATCATCGGTAAGATCAACTGGAGCTACAGAGATAAGGGCAGACATATGATGCTCATAGTCCCCGGACGTATCGGAACATCATCTCCCGAGCTTGGGGTTCCCACTACCTTTGCGGACATAAGTGAGTTTGAAGCGGTATGCGAGGTTGAGGAAAAAGAAGCGGGTTATAACCCGGAGCTTTCATACGGAAGCCATATCTTCCAGGATCTTGTTGAGGCTGACATCCTTTATACAGCTGTTTTCTCCGGTGAAAAGACCAAGATCTTTTCTCCCGAAAGATTTAAAAAGGGTAAGGATATAACAGAGGAATTTGCGGAAAGTGAAGCAGAGCGCAGCATTGTAAGTGTCTATGATATGAAGGACTTAAGCTGCGAACTCTTCTATGATCTTGAGGCGAATCATCTGATGGTAAGGCTTTGAGCTACAGATAAGCAGAGTTTATACTCTGCTATAAGTATTCCTTAATTTTCACCCATAAATGTCTGTGCTATGATTCAATCATCAAATAAAACAAACCAAACCACTAAAACAAAAAATGATGATAAAGGAGAAAACAATTATGGCAGACATCAAAGAAAGCGCATTAGATCTTATCGGAGGAACACCTCTTCTTAAACTTAACGGCTACAGCAAGAAGGTTGGAAATACAAACGCAACGATCCTTGCAAAGCTTGAGTATTTAAATCCCGCAGGATCGGTTAAGGATAGAGTAGCACTTAGCATGATCGAGGATGCTGAAAAGAGCGGAAAGCTTAAACCCGGAGCAACAATCATCGAGCCCACAAGCGGAAACACAGGAATCGGACTTGCAGCAGTTGCAGCAGCAAAGGGATACAAAGCAATCCTTACACTTCCCGATACGATGAGTGTTGAAAGAAGAAATCTCCTTAAGGCTTACGGCGCAGAGATAGTTCTTACAGAAGGCGCTAAGGGAATGAAGGGAGCTATCGCTAAGGCGGAAGAGCTTGAGAAAGAGATCGAAGGATCATTGATCCTCGGACAGTTCGTTAACCCTGCAAACCCTGCGATCCACAAAGCAACAACAGGTCCCGAGATCTGGGAGCAGGCAGGCGGAAAGGTTGATATCTTCATCGCAGGCGTAGGTACAGGCGGAACAGTAACAGGTGTTGGTGAGTACCTCAAGGAGCAGGATCCTAACGTTAAGGTTATCGCAGTTGAGCCCGCTACAAGCCCTGTTCTTTCAAAGGGCGAGGCAGGACCTCACAAGATCCAGGGTATTGGTGCAGGATTTGTTCCCGACACACTTAATACAAAGGTTTATGACGAAGTAATCGCAATAGATAACGAAGATGCATTCAAAGAGGGAAAGAACTTTGCAGTTTCAGAGGGTATCCTTGTAGGAATCTCCTCAGGTGCAGCACTTAAGGCTGCTACAATCGTTGCAGCAAGACCTGAGAATGCAGGAAAGAATATTGTAGTTCTTCTTCCCGATTCAGGTGACAGATATCTTTCTACACCTTTGTTTGCAAACTAATTTCCTAAAGAGATTAGCATCATTAGCGAGTTTCAAAAGGGAAAGGGTATATAAAAAGAAACAAGATGAGATCGCTGGTCATCATATATGACAAGCGATCTTATTTTAAAAGAGGCTACGACCAAACAAAAGGAGTGTATTCTCGTGGGAAGATACGATTTTGACAAGATATATGACAGACGCGGCACAAGCAGTCTGAAATATGATTTCGGGATAGAGAGAAGGAGAAGAGACGACCTGCTTCCTTTGTGGGTTGCTGATATGGATTTCAGGCTCCCGGATGAAATACTTGATGACATCAAGTCAAGGGTCGACCATGGAATATTCGGATATACAGACCCAAAGGAAGATTACAAAAGAGCTGTAGCAAGCTGGTACAGAGAAAGACACGGCTTTGAAACCAAGGATGAATGGATCACGGTTGTGCCGGGGATAGTGTACGCCATCGCAGTTGCTGTGAGAGCTTTTACAGAGCCGGGTGAGAGCGTGCTCATACAGGAACCTGTCTATTATCCTTTCAGTGAGACAGTGGAACTAAATCACAGGAAGCTTGTGAACAATCAGCTTGTTAATAAAAACGGACACTATGAGATCGACTTTGAGGATTTTGAGAAAAAGATCGTTGATGAAAAGGTTAAGCTATTTCTTTTGTGCAGTCCTCATAATCCCGTGGGAAGAGTGTGGACCAAAGAAGAACTTACAAAAATTGCAGATATATGCTTAAAGCACGACGTCACAATATTTGCGGATGAGATCCATTCTGATTTCGTTTATGAGGGATATAAGCACACTTCCTTTATGACTTTGGATGATAAATACAAAGAGAAGCTGATCCTTGGAACATCACCAAGTAAGACCTTCAATATAGCGGGGCTTCAGATCGCCAATATCATCATTCCAAACAGCACATTGAAGGATAAATTTGATCTTGAAAACGGAGCGGGAGGCTACAGTCAGTGCAATGTGCTTGGGCTTGTCGCTACAAAAGCCTGCTATGAAAAGGGAAAGCAGTGGCTTGATGAACTCATTGATTATCTTGAAGGAAATATAGATTACGTCAGGAATTTCATAAAAGAAAAACTTCCTAAGGTTAAATTCACAGAGCCGGAGGGCACATACCTTGTATGGCTTGATTTTTCTGAGGTTACCGATAACTACAGGGATTTAAGGAATCTTATCGAAAATGAGGCCAAGCTCTGGCTTGACGGAGGAGTGATCTTTGGAAGGGAGACAGCTCTTTTTGAAAGAATAAATATAGCAAGTCCAAGAAGCATAATAGAAAAGGCAATGGAACAGCTATATGAGGCATATGAAAAGAGATATGGCAAGGACTGACAGTATGTCATAGCGGGTTACAAGAAAGCTATCAGGAGGAGTAAAAGTGAGTACGGAAAATGGCTGTATACTACAAGAAAAATACAGTGCTGATACCAAGTGTCAGCTTAGCGATACGGGATTAAAAGATGTGTGGGGCGCTGTCAGCTATCCTATTTATCAGACGGCGACATTCGCGCACAAGGGGCTTGGAGAGAGTACGGGATTTGATTATACAAGGCAGCAGAATCCCACGAGGCAGCAGCTTGAGTCTGTTGTAGCTCTTTTGGAAAACGGAAAAGATGCGATCGCATTTTCAAGCGGAATGGCTGCAGTTGCGGCTGTGATGGAGCTCTTTTCCCCGGGAGATCATTTTATTATCGATTCGGATCTCTATGGCGGAAGCGTAAGACTCTTTAATGAGATAAGCAGAAAGAACGGACTTTCATATACCGCTGCGAATCTGAGCGTTGACGATGTGATCCCTCTTATTAAAGAAAATACCAAGGCGGTCTATATAGAGACACCGACCAATCCGATGATGAACGTTACGGATATAGAGAAATTGGCAAAAAAAGTACATGATAAAGGCTTGATACTTATTGTCGACAATACTTTTCTTTCGCCTTATTTCCAGAATCCGCTAGATCTCGGAGCTGATATAGTTATCCATTCGGGGACAAAGTTTCTGGGCGGCCATCATGACACGATAGGCGGATTCGTGGTCGTAAATGATAAAGAACTTGATGAGAGGCTTCGATTTATATATAAGACAACAGGTGCCGGTTTAAGTCCTTTTGACAGTTGGCTGATCTTAAGGGGAATAAGGACACTGTCCGTGAGGCTTAACAAAGCGCAGGAAAATGCATTTGCAATAGCTGAACACCTTAAGAAGAACAAGCATGTGACCAAAGTTATCTATCCGGGACTTAAAGAACATCCCGGTCATGAGATCATGAAAAAGCAGGCACGAGGCTTTGGCGCGATGCTCACCTTCGAGGTCGACTCAGCAGAGTTTGCAAAAGAGATTCTGGCAAACGTAGATCTTATTTATTTCGCAGAGAGCCTTGGAGGAACTGAGACACTTATTACTTATCCCATAACTCAGACACATGCGGATGTACCCGCGGACGTTCTTGAAAAGAATGGAATAAACGACCGTATTCTCAGACTTTCTGTGGGAATCGAGGGCATAGAAGATCTGATTAACGAGTTCGAAAGAGTGTTTAAAAAAGCGGAGGGATAAGTTTTATTTATACCCTGCTATAAATTATAAGTGTTTTACAATGGCAGCGAACTAAAGCATAATGCATATAACGTCATTATTAAAACCTACTTACCGAGTAGGGAGATGGGTTATAAAACAGGCGAGGAGATAAAGTTTATGGCAAAGGCAGAAATACCAAAGACTACAGAAGTCGATGAGGCTATTTTGGAAAGCATAGTTGATAGCATCAAAAGTATACAGTATGGCACGATAACAATAACAGTACACGATGGCAAAGTAACTCAGCTCGAGACAAGCCGTAAACAGAGATTCTGAGAGGAGATTTGATCATGGCAAGAACATATGAAGAGCTTGAGAAAAACCATCCTTGCTTTGGCGGATGTAAGTTCAATGCGGGAAGAATTCATCTTCCTGTAAGTCCCGGATGTAACATAGCTTGCAGATTTTGCGACAGGACAATAAATGATGTCGAGCAAAGACCGGGCGTAACTTCTAAAGTGATATCCCCTGACGAAGCAAATACATTTATAGACAGAGCACTTGGATTTGTGCCGAACATCAAGGTGGCAGGAATTGCAGGCCCCGGCGATACATTGGCGACGGATTACGCTTTTGAGACTTTTAAAAAGATCGGAAAAAGCCATCCGGAACTTCTAAAGTGCATGAGCACCAACGGACTTCTTTTGTATGAGAAGGCGGATGAACTGATAGATATCGGAATCGATACACTAACGGTTACGGTAAATGCAGTTGATCCCAAGATCGAAGCTAAGCTGAATGAATATATCATCTGGCACGGCGAGAAGATATACGGAGAGGAAGGCGCAAAGATTCTTATCGAGAATCAGCTCAAAGGAATCAAGAAGGTCGCAGATGCGGGAGTGACGCTCAAGATCAACACCGTTCTCGTACCGGGAATAAATGATGAGCACATAGCTACCATCGCTAAGACGGTCAAAGAAGCCGGAGCGCTGATGTATAACATTATTCCGCTGATACCGCAGCATCAGCTTAAGGATATACCAAAGCCGACATGTGAGCAGATAGAAAAAGCCAGAGAGGATGCGGAGCAGTACATCAAAGTGTTCAGACACTGCGCACACTGCCGTGCAGATGCGGTCGGAGTTCCGGGAATGAGCGAGTACAGCAAGCTCGTATACCAGAGCAGAGTTAACGTAAGGAATACATTTTCACATGGATAAAGCAGTTTACAGAGTCGCGCTTGCATCTACTGACAACCGATATGTAGATCAGCATTTCGGAAGAGCTGAAAGCTTTTTGATAGTTGATGTTGATGAGAACGGCGACTATGAGGAAATTGAACAGCGTTTTGTGATTCCGGTATGTGAAGGCGGGCATCACAACGCTGAGAAATTAAAAAGAGGAGTAGATGGCGTTGCGGATTGCAATTTCGTTCTGGTAGCCAAGATCGGAGGCGGAGCGATGGGCGAACTCGAAGACAGAGGAATCGCAGCATTTGAAATGCCGGGACCCGTAGATGCGGCGATAAAAAAGCTGGACGGGTACCTCAGATTACTTAAGGAAATGAACAGCATAAGCGGACAGTAAAAAAGCTGACCGGTCAACCGGAGGTTTTGTGAATGTAAGAAAATAGCTTACTTTTGCAATGCCTTTTTTTATACATAAATAATAAGAAAGAGGAGAAAAGAAAAAATGGCAGAACTAAGGCAGATAGCAATTTACGGAAAAGGAGGAATCGGAAAGTCAACAACAACACAGAATCTTACAGCCGGACTCGTTGAGCACGGTAAGAAGGTAATGGTAGTTGGTTGTGATCCCAAGGCGGATTCAACAAGACTTCTTCTTGGAGGACTTGCTCAGAAGACGGTTCTTGACACTATCAGAGAAGAGGGTGAAGACATTTCACTCGACAGGATCATGAAGGAAGGATTCGGAGGAACCAAGTGCGTAGAGTCAGGCGGACCCGAACCCGGTGTAGGATGTGCAGGTAGAGGTATCATCACTTCGATCAACATGCTTGAGAACCTCGGCGCATATACAGACGATCTTGATTATGTATTCTATGACGTACTTGGAGACGTTGTGTGCGGTGGTTTCGCAATGCCCATCCGTGAAGGTAAGGCTAAAGAGATCTATATAGTAGCAAGTGGCGAGATGATGGCTCTTTATGCGGCAAATAACATCTCAAAGGGTATTCAGAGATATGCAAGAACAGGCGGCGTTAGACTTGGTGGAATCATTTGTAACTCAAGAAACGTAGACAGAGAGCTTGATCTTCTCAGAGCATTTTCAAAAGAGCTTGGAACAAAGCTTCTTTACTTCGTTCCAAGAGACAATGTGGTTCAGCACGCTGAGATTAATAAGAAAACTGTTATCGAGTATAAGCCCGATTCAAACCAGGCTCAGGAATACAGAAATCTTGCGCAGGCAGTTATCGAGAATACTGATTTTGTAATTCCTACACCCATGACTCAGGAAAGACTTGAAGAGATCCTTATGGAGTATGGAATGATGGAACTTTCAGACGATTACAAGATCTGATATATACAGAAGGATTCAGACTTAAGGAGGAAAAGGTATGTCACGCGTATACAAATCTATTACAGAACTTGTGGGAAGAACACCGCTATTAGAGCTTTCAGGATATGAGAAGAAACATAATTTGAAGGCAAATATTATCGGTAAGCTTGAGTATTTTAATCCCAATCAGAGTGTTAAAGACAGGATTGCTCTTGCGATGATCGAAGAGGCTGAGAAGAGCGGCAAGCTTAAACCCGGCGATACAGTAGTTGAGACAACAAGTGGTAACACAGGAATCGGACTTGCGGCTATTGCGGCAGCTAAGGGATATCCCTTCAGAGTATATATACAGGATCAGGTAAGCAAGGAGAGATTCCAGGTAATACAGGCATTTGGCGGAAAGACAATAAAGCTTGGTGAAGAGCCCGTTATTGCAAAGGTACTTGAAGAGACAGGCGGAGACTTCGTTGCTGCAATCAAGGCGCTCAAGGAACAGGTTCTTGATAAAGAGGAAAATGTAGTATTTCTTGACCAGTGTTCAAACCCTGCAAACCCCGCAGTTCATAAGAGAACAACAGGTCCCGAGATCTGGGAAGATACAGACGGACAGGTTGATATCCTTGTAGCCTGTGTAGGTACAGGCGGAACTGTTTCAGGAACAGGTGCTTATCTCAAGGAAAAGAATCCTAACATAAAGATAGTTGCTGTTCAGCCCGGACCCAACTCACTTCCGGATGCAGATAAGAATCCTCCGGAGGAAGAGATAACAGGAGTACATCCTTTTGAAGGAGTTCCCGACAATCTTGTTCCTGCAACAATGGACAGAAATATCTATGATGAATATCTCGAAGTAGAGGCGCTTGATGCATACAATGCAGCAAGAGAGCTTGCTGCAAACGACGGTGTTCTTATCGGTACATCATCAGGTGCGGCTCTCCATGCAGCAAGAGTATTGGCAGAAAGAGAAGAGAATAAGGGCAAGAAGATTGTTGCTGTATTCCCTGACACAGGACTTAGATATCTTTCAACCAATCTTTTTGCTAAGGCTCAGGATTAAATAGGATTTTGACATAGTTTATATAGGAGAAAAGAAATAATGGCAACGAATTTAAATAACTCCAATGTGGCTACCAGAGAGGCCAGGATCGGCTCTATAACAGGTTACATCGGATCGCTCAAGGATCTTGCAAGTCAGAGCGAATGTGGAACACTTAAAGGATGTTCAAGATGTTTTTCACAGTCAAGCTCTTGTCTTTCAAGCTGTGCCCTTGGTCAGCTTTCTGCGATAAGAGACATCGCCATCATTCATCACGGACCTGCAGGCTGTTCGGTCGCGGCAGCAGGTACATATTACCTTGATAAGGTTATGGCCAAAAAGCGTGGTGTTACCAATGATACTGTCTATGTTGGAACAGATATGAATGAGAATGACACTATCTTTGGTTCAACCAATACTCTTAGAAATATCATTCTGGAAGTAAACAAAAGATACAGCCCCAAGGCTATTTTCGTATCAAGCTCCTGTGCAACGGGAATCATCGGAGAGGATATCGACAGTATTGTGGATGAGCTCAAAGATGAGATTCAGGTTCCTATAGTTGCGGTTCACTGTGAGGGATTCAAGTCAAGAATCTGGGCAACAGGATTTGATATTGCAGACCACGCGGTTCTACAGTCTATTGTTAAACCGCCAAGAGAGGGAGTAAAGAGCAACAAGATTAACTTCAAGAATTTCTATGAGAGTGCAAGACCTGAGATCATAGAGATGTTCAAGGAATTTGATCTTGAGCCGACATTCCTTTACTGTAACTCTACTATTGAGGAGCTTTCTCACATATCTGAAGCAGTAGCTACCACATGTATCTGCGGAACACTTGGTAACTATCTTGGAAACGTACTTGAAGAAAAATACGGCGTTCCTTATGTAAGAAGCATCAACCAGTGCGGTATCGTAGGTTTTGAGGCTTGGCTTCGCGAGATAGGTAAGGTTACAGGCAGAAGTGAAAAGATAGAAAAGTACATTCAGGAGCAGAGAGCAATCTATCTTCCCAAGATTGAGGAAGTTAAGAAAGAGCTTAAGGGACTTAGAGCAGTACTCGGTATGGGACCCGGATATACATTCGAGGTATCCCGTGTTCTTAACGAACTTGGCATTGAGGTTGTATGGGCTCTTGCATGGCACTATGACAAGAAGTATGAGAACGGAGATGTACCTCCTTCAATGAAATATCTTCTTGATAACAATATTGATTTCGAGGCCAGTGTTGCGGATCAGCAGAACTTCGAGGTTATGAACATTCTGAACAAGTATCAGCCGGATCTGTATCTATCAAGACATCCCGGTTCAACTGTTTGGGCAATCAAGAACGGAACACCTTCTGTATATGTTGCGGATGAGTATATGATCTTCGGATACAAGCACACACTTGAGTTTGCATATTCAATCCTTGACAGTATCAGAAACAGAAGCTTTGAGCAGAATCTCGCAAAGAGAACAAAGCTTCCTTATACAGATTGGTGGTACAAACAGAATGTAGGAGAGTTCCTCGTTCAGGACAAAGCATGATTCACGGAGGCTGATTTAAATGGCAAAGTTACTTGATAAACAAAGATATAAATGTGCGCTGGGTGCAATGCAGACAGTGCAGGCAATTGAAAGAGCTATCCCTATTCTTCACTCCGGCCCCGGATGTGCTCAGAAGCTCTCTGACGGAAACGGAAGCAGCGGATACTTTTCACCAAATATTTTTCCATGTACAAGTATCAATGAAAAAGACGTTGTATTCGGCGGTGTAAAAAAGCTTCATTCAACCATCGATAATGCGCTTAAGGTCATCGATGCGGACATGTACGTTGTACTTACAGGATGTATCCCCGAGATTGTAGGTGATGATTCAGGAGAAGTTGTATCTGAGTTTGCAGATGCGGATAAGCCTGTAATCTATGCTCCTACAGCAGGATTTAAAGGAAACAACTACAAGGGACATGAGCAGATTATTGATGCGATCATTGACCAGTACATAAAGAAGACTGATAAGAAGGAAAAGGGTCTTGTAAATATCTGGGCTGACGTTCCTTATCAGGATCTTTACTGGCTTGGAAACTTAAGAGCACTTGAGAAACTGTTAAAAGAGATAGGTCTTACACCTAATACTATATTTGGATATCAGAGAGGAATAAAGAACGTAGATAAGATTGCCTCTGCTGAGTTTAACCTTCTTGTTTCTCCTTGGGTTTCACTCAAGAATGTAAAGAAGCTTGAGAAAAAACTCGGAACACCTTATCTTCACTACAATACACTTCCTATCGGAGCTTTCGAGACAAGTAAATTCCTTAGAGAAGTAGGAAAGTTTGCAGGAGTAGATGAGAAGCTTGTAGAGGATGTTATAACAGAGCATGAGAATTATTACTACTATCTCATCGAGAGATTTGCGGATCTGTTCCTTGAGAACCGAGTAATCAACAAGCAGTTCTCAGTTGTTGCTGATGCTCAGTATGCTCTTGGCATCACCAAGTTCCTTACAAATGATCTGGGACTTGTGCCTGCTAAGCAGTTCATTACTGATGATACTCCCAAGGAGTACAGAGAGGCTATAACAGAGGAGTTCAAAAAGCTCAACTACGGTCTTGAAGCAGAAGTTGTATTTGAGACTGACGGCTACAAGATCCATGAAGAGATAAAGAGCCATGACTATCATGGATATCCGCTTGTTCTTGGCGGCTACTATGATAAAGAAGTAACTGAGGATCTTAAAGGTAACTTCCTCAACATCTCATGGCCCGTTAAGGACAAGATAGTTCTTAATGATGCAATTGTGGGTTACGAAGGCGGTATCAGACTTATCGAAGATATCTACACCGTAGCATCACAGAGATTTAACTAAGGCGACGACACAGTTCTGCCATAAACTGTTGTTTCTAAATTGATAGAGGTAAAGCGATGTCATATTTGATTGCCGTCGCAACATCAAATGCCAAGGACGTAGACCTTGGCTTTGGTGCTGCTAGGGGGTTCCATATCTACGAAGTAGACGGAACCGATTATAAAGAAAAAGAATACAGAGAGTTTGTTGAAGACGAAAACATTAATGCAGGAGTACAGAATAAGAGCGAGACTTCTGATACTCAGATAAGCGGATGCGCAGGAGCGCAGAACGGTTGCGGCGACGGTTCCCAAGGAGGTTGCGGCGGAAACGGTGGCCACGGCGGCTGCGGAGGTGGCGACGGAGCGCTTAAGAAAGTCGAACTTATTTCGGATTGCCGAAGCCTTGTCTGCAAGAAGATCGGATTCCAAGCACAAAAGCAGCTTGAGAAAAAAGCCATTGCGGGATTCGATGTAGAGTGCAGCGTTGATGAAGCAATCGTCAAGATAGCAACGTATTTCAACAAGATAGACAATCATATAAGTCTAAGAAGAGGGTAAGAAAAATATAGGAAGAGCAAAGTCGGTGTAAAAACCTGCTTTGCTCTTTTTTAATAAGCTCAAATTATCATTCGCTATAAGCAATCTTTAATTTTCGCTTCCGTTTTCGTGTGTTATTATTCAATCAATACAAATTACCCTATTGACCTAGTAGGTAAAAGGAATTATAGTGGAGGATAGTTATTATGAAAAAACACCTATTATTAACAATACTTATCATATCAGTGCTTGCACTCTTTGGATGTGGAAATACCAATGGTAATGGTTCGGATACCGGCTCCGGAGGAGGCAGTGCTAAGGCAGAAGAGACAGTAAAGATAGCTTATCTTCCCATAACACATTCACTTGCCGTGTTGGAAGAAGCAGATGAACTTGCAAATAATGACAAGGTTAATGTTGAACTTGTTAAATACGGATCCTGGCCCGAACTTTTGGATGCACTTAATTCGGGTAAGGTTGACGGAGCATCGGTTCTTATAGAGCTTGCAATGAAATCAAAAGCTGAAGGCGTAGGTATCAAAGCTGTTGCTCTCGGACATAAAGACGGAAATGTTCTCATTGTTTCTAATGAAGTTAAGGACGGAGCAGACTTAAAGGGAAGAACAATTGCAATTCCGCATCGCCAGTCTTCACATAATATTTTGGTAAATGATGCACTTGCAAAGAACGGACTTACTATCGATGATATTAACGTCGTTGAACTTGCTCCGACAGAAATGCCGTCTGCGCTCGTTACGGGAACAATAGACGGTTACTGCGTTGCGGAACCTTTCGGTGCCGTAGGTGTTTCGACAGGAAAAGCAAAAGTACTGTATACCTCTGAGGAGCTTTGGGAGAATTCGATTTGCTGCGCACTTGTATTAACGGATGATTTTATAGATAAGCATGCGGATACAGCCAAGGCTTTTGTCGAAGGTTACAAGACAGCGGGTAATAATCTTGATGCCGAAGCAGCTAAGAAGATTGCGGGAAAATATCTTAAGCAGAAAGACGATGTACTTGAAACTTCTTTAAAGTGGATTTCTTATGACGACCTTGATATCACAGAGGAACAGTATAACAAGCTCGTTGATAAGGTTAAAGAATATGGGCTTTCTGATAATCCGCCTGCATACTCTGATTTTGTAAAGACAGATTTTTGATTATATTACTTGTGATTGTTTAGTTACCGGGTAATAAGTAAGGGGACCTGATGAAAAAATTACTCTCTATTAAATATGTTGTTGTATCGATACTTATATTATTGGGAATTTGGCAGCTTGCATTTACTGTAAGCGATTACAGTTCGGCTCTGTTTCCGTCACCTTTGATGGCAATTCAGGCTTTGGGCGAAATGATAGCTGACGGAACGCTCATAGCTTCTATAGCCGCAAGTATGTACAGATTTGTGATAGGTTATGGATTATCGGTTTTAATAGCAGTCTTTCTTGGACTTATCCTAGGAAGCCTTCCGAAGGTTTTTAATTATGTTAATCCTTCGCTTCAGCTACTCAGACCGATATCTCCGACAGCGTGGATGCCATTTGTGGTGCTTCTGTTTGGAATAGGAGATCTTCCTGCTATTGTAATCATTTTTATAGCAGCGTTTTTCCCGGTACTGCTTTCTACGGTATCAGCTGTAAGTAAGATCGACGATATGTACTTCAGAGTTGCGGATAATTTCGGAATCAGGCAGCCTCAGCTTATGTGGAAGGTGATCCTTCCGGCGGCATTCCCTCAGATTGCAAATGCAGTTCACCTTGCGCTTGGAAGTGCATGGATATTCCTTGTTGCCGGCGAGATGGTAGGCGCGCAGTCAGGACTTGGTTTCCAGATCATTGATGCGAGAAACAATATCAGAGCTGACATTCTTTTGGCGACAATACTTGTAATAGGGCTTATAGGACTGCTACTGGATTTCCTTATCGGTCTCTTGGAAAAAAGAATTCTTAAAGCCTGGGGAGGTGAGCAGTAATGTCATATATTCATATAGAAAACGCAGGAAAAACCTTCATACAAAACGGCGCGGAATTCACGGCTTTGTCGGATGTAAATCTTGATATTGAAAAAGGCGAGTTTATCTGCCTTTTGGGACCTTCGGGCTGCGGAAAAAGTACGCTTTTAAATGCTATCGCAGGTTTTGATCCCGTTAATCACGGAAGCGTTAAGATAGATGGAAACGAAGTAACCGCGCCAAGTACAAAGAATGTTACCATATTTCAGAACTACGGATTACTTCCGTGGCGCACTGTTATCAAAAATGTCGAGCTTGGTCTCGAATCAAAAGGAATAGATAAAAAGCGCAGAAAAGAGATTGCTAAAGAGTATCTTAAACTTGTGAAGCTTGAAAATTTTGCAAACAGTTTTCCAAGACAGCTTTCGGGAGGTATGAAACAGAGAGTCGCTATAGCCAGAGCTCTGGCTGTGGAACCTGATATCATCTTCATGGATGAGCCTTTCGGAGCGTTGGATGCAATTACAAGAATGAAGCTTCAGGATGATATTCTGGATATCTGCAAAAACGAAAAGAAGACTATCATCTTTGTGACGCATGATATTGAAGAAGCAGTTTATCTTGCGGACAGGATAGTTGTGATGACACCTAATCCCGGCAAAGTAAGAGGTGTGATCACGGTTCCGATTCATCATTTCAGAGACAGAACAAGCGGAGACTTTTTGCTGATAAGAGACAAGATCTTCGATCTGCTTCAGATGAAGGTAGAAGAAGATATTGAATATACAATTTAAGTTAAGGTTAAGGTAGGAAAAAATGAGTCATACACATTCGCATGAACACGAACATCACCATCATCACGGCAAAAACGGACTGTCACATATTCACTCTCACAGAAACCTTATAGGTTTCGATGAGCATGGAATTCCGACAGTGACGCTTAAGGCAAGTGACCATGGCGGAGAGAGCAGTCCTGAGGATTTTACCAAGGATTACATGAACGCCGTGGCGGAATACAGAAAGACGTTTCCGTCGAAGCAGGATGTGATTGACAATACACCCGATCCCGCCGTTCGCGAGATGATACTTAGAATGGAGCAGATCGGAATAGATACAACCTTTGACAGATTCGATGCGCAGAAGCCTCAGTGTGCATTCGGACTTAGCGGAACCTGTTGTAAGATCTGCAATATGGGACCTTGTCATATTACCGCAAAGGCACAGAGAGGAGTCTGCGGTGCCGATGCGGATCTTATTGTGTCAAGAAATCTTTTAAGATCAGCTGCTTCAG
Organism: Butyrivibrio sp.; assembly: GCA_017535785.1. Lineage (GTDB taxonomy): Bacteria > Bacillota > Clostridia > Lachnospirales > Lachnospiraceae > Butyrivibrio. The sequence goes on from JAFXTN010000037.1 coordinate 103,719, forward strand.
GAGCAGCACAGCACGGTATGCATGCCCGTGAAGTAATGCTTACACTTAAGAAAGTTGCCGAGGGAGAGCTTGATATTCCTATTCTCGGAGAGCAGAAAATAAGAAGCACTGCAGAGGCTTTCGGAATAAAACAAAAGAACAGACAGCTTAAAAACGTAGCAAGAGACCTTGCTGATGTTTTGCTTGAGGATATGTCAAGATCGGTTCCCGATGATTATAAGACGATCAAAGCCTGCGCGCTTCCCGAGAGACAGAAGGTATGGGAGGAACTTGATATTCTTCCTATCAGTGCTTACCATGAAGTTTTTGAAGCTTATCATAAATCAGGCTGTGCTACGGATGGCGATTGGAAGAGCATAATGCAGCAGTTCCTTCGCTGCGGTCTTGCATTTACTTTTTCCGGGGTTGTCGGTGCAGGTATAGCAACTGATGCTTTATTTGGAGTAGGTGACAGAGTTACATCCAAAGTTAATATCGGAGCGCTCAAAAAGGGCTATGTGAATATTGCCGTACACGGACATCTTCCTACACTTGTAAGCCAGATTGTTGCTGCGGGCAAGAGAGAAGATCTGATCGAACTAGCCAAGTCCAAAGGAGCTAAGGGTATCAGATTCTACGGTATCTGTTGTTCGGGACTTTCAGCGATGTACAGAGACAGCGGAGTTATTCCGCTTTCCAACGCTGTATCGGCTGAGCTTGTACTTGGAACCGGAGCGCTTGATCTGTGGGTTGCGGATGTTCAGGATGTATTCCCTTCGATCATGGATGTCGCAAAGTGCTTTAAGACTACAGTTATAACTACAAGTGATTCCGCACGTCTTCCGGGCGCCGAGAGATATGAGTATGACCATCATCACAGTAATATCGGACAGACTAAAGAGCTTGCCGAGAAGATAGTAAGACGAGCAATAGAAAGCTTTGAGAACAGAAAAGGAATTCCTGTTTATATTCCTCCGTATGAGGTTGAGGCAGAGGTCGGATTCTCTGTAGAGTATGTTCACAAGAGATTCGGAAGTATGAAGCCGCTCGCAGAAGCTATAAGATCAGGACAGATTCTTGGCGTTGTAAATATGGTCGGATGCAACAATCCAAAAGTACTTTATGAGAAGTGTATTATTGATGTTGCCGATGAGCTTCTTAAGAACAACGTTCTTATTATCACCAACGGATGCGCATCCTTCCCGCTTATGAAGCTTGGATATTGTGCAATCTCAGGAAAAGAAAAAGCGGGTGAGTCATTGAGGAAATTCCTTGAACCCGACCTTCCGCCCGTATGGCATGTAGGAGAGTGTATCGACAATACACGTTCTACAGGTATATTTGCGGGAATTGCAGGTGTGCTTGGAAAGAACCTTTACGAGCTTCCTTTTGCATTTTCATCTCCCGAGTGGGGCAATGAAAAAGGAATTGATGCGGCTCTTGGATTCAGACTTAACGGAATCAGTTCTTATCACTGCGTCGAGGCTCCGATCTTTGGCTCAAAGAATGTAATAGAGTTCCTTAAGCATGGTACGAAAGAGTTACTTGGCTCAACAATGAACGTAAATACAGATCCCGTAGCACTTGCCAAGCAGATAGTACAGGATATGAAGGACAAGAGAAAAACTCTTGGCTGGGATAAGTAAATTATATTGAATTATAACTTTTAGTTATAGCCTCCCTAAAGATTAGCGTAATTGTGCTAACGGGGAGGCTATTGTATATTAAACTCAACAAAAGCAAACAAGGAGCAAACTCATATGTTTACTAACCGGACAACCGGAGGTTAGTGGTTCGTCACCATTAGGCGGATCAGTAATCTCCGGTTTTCTTGTAAAAGCTTTTGATTTCAGGATAAAGCGAGGAGACGATTATGAAAAAGAGAACAGTTAAAAATATTATGGTAGCGGGAGCCGTGACAGCAGCAATGATGGCATCTGTAGTCGGATGCGGAAAAGAGGCTTCTGCAGGACCGGAGACTGAAGTAAAAGCTGCTGAGGAAGCAATAAGCTCAGGCGAAACCGATCCTTCCAAGAGAGAAGAGGCTTCGGGTGAAGTTACGAAGGTTATCGTCGGATCCGGAATCAACTACAATCCGTACTGCTATGTGGATGAAAACGGAGATGCGGTCGGATATGAATATGACGTATTGAAAGAGATAGATGAGCTTCTTCCTCAATACGAATTCGAATATCAGTCAATGGCATTCGATCAGCTTGTACTTTCGCTCGATGCCGGAAAGATAGATTTTGCGGCGCATCAGTATGAGTACACACCTGAAAGAGAGGAGAAATATCTTTTCTCGGGTGAATCATATACATCTTACATTACATACCTTGCAGTGCTTATCGATGATGACGCAACATCACTTGAGGATCTTGCGGGAGAAAAGATAAGAACGGGCGGTGCGACAAGTGCAACAACTCAGATCCTTACAAAGTGGAATGAGGAGCATCCGGGACAGGAGGTTGTTCTTGTAAACTCCGAGAGCAGTTCCGATGAAGAAGGTGCCGCTGCACTTAAGTCAGGCGCAGCAAGAGCTTCGGTTCTTAAAAAGAGTGATGTTATCAAGATGAACAAGAACTTCAGTGATGACGGAAAAGACTGGCTTAAATCGGTTGGAGAGCCGATCAACAACTCAAAGACATATTATCTGTATCGCAAGGATGAGACAGAGCTTAGAGATGCAATAGACGGGGCTCTTAAGACACTTAAAGAAAACGGAAAGCTTTCCGAGCTTGCGATCAAGTGGGTTGGCTACGACGTAACGGAAGAGGAATAAAGCAATGGGAAATTATTTTAGCGCAGAAAGATTTATAAATGTCTTTCCTAAAGTGATTTCAAACTTATCGGTTAATCTTCATATAGTTTTTTGGTCAATGCTTCTTGGCACCATACTCGCGATATTCGTGGCGGTGCTTAGGATACGCAGAGTGCCTGTGATAAGCGGTTTACTGGGAATATACATTTCTTTTATGAGGGGCACGCCGCTTTTGGTACAGATGATGATAGCGTTTTACGGAATACCAATAGTACTCGGCAATATTTTTTTGAATCTGTTCGGAATAAACCTAAACAGACTCGAACCTGTGATATTTATAGAAATTGCAATCATTCTGAATGAGGGGGCGTTTTTAGGCGAGATATTCAGAGGCGCAATAACATCTGTACCGTCTGTTCAGGCGGAAGCAGGATACTCGATTGGGATGACGGGGGCACAAACCTTTTACAGGATTGTGCTCCCTCAGGCTTTTAAAGTTGCACTTCCGCATTATGGTGTTGATTTTATCGGAGTATTCCAAAACACATCTTTAGTTTTTATCTTGGGAGTGGTTGATCTTTTGGGAAAAGCCAAGACACTTGGAGCTGCGACGGGACATTCCTTGGAAGGATATCTTTCGGCGGAGATCATATATATTTCGTTCAGTTTGTTCCTAAAGGGAGTATTTCTTTTGATCGAGAACAGGCTAAATAACGGAACGGCAAAAGCAGTGTAAGGAGAAGGACAGATGAGTTTTAGCATAACAAGTTTTTTTGATTCGTTTAAATCGGCTCTTCTCTATGCTCCGGTTACGATAAAGCTTACTGCGATAACATTCGTAGTGAGTTTGCTGCTGGGGGCGGTGATAGCGACCGTAAGAAATTATAGGGTGCCGGTGCTTTCGCAGTTCTTTGCGGCATTTGTGACAATATACCTTGGGCTTCCAACGATGGTTGCGCTGCTTTTATACAATCTTTTGTTTATGACTTTTTATTCGGATGTGGCGGCAGCACTTCATATTTCTGTCCCGATAAGTGACGTGAATCCGATATTTATCGGTTATATCACTCTTATAATCGGAACGACGTGTTCTGTCAGCGAGAGCATACGAGGAGCATTTCGAGGGATCGAGAAGGTGCAGTACGAAGCGGGATACAGCATAGGAATGGGCAAGTTTAAGACGCTTACGAGAATTATCTTTCCCCAGATGGTTCCGATACTTCTTCCCGGAATGCAGAATTCGCTCATAGGTCTTTTGAAGGCATCTAACTTAGTGAGCGCCATTTCGGTAGTTGAGATCATGACGGGAGCTCTTTTGCCAAGTCTTATGTACTACAGTTATCTTGAAGGATATGTGGCGGCGGCGCTGGTGTACTGGATGATAGGAGCCGCGATAGAGATACTTGCGCATTTTGCTGAGAAAAACAGTGGGAAATATTTAAAAAGAACTGCGTAGGACTAAGGCGAGTGGACAGAAAAGATTTTGAGAATTAATCGGAAACAGGAAGGAATATAGCTGTGATAGAGCTTACGGGAGTAAAAAAGTCCTTTGGTAAACAGGAAGTTCTAAGGGATGTTTCGATAAAAGTAAATGACGGCGAAGTTGTTGTAATCCTTGGACCGAGCGGTTCGGGAAAGACGACGCTTCTTAGGAGCATAAATTTCCTTGAGAGAGCCGACAGCGGAATAATGAAGTTTGGCGAAAAGGAAATAAATTTTAAGACCGCCAAGAAAAAAGATGTGCTTTATATGAGAAGGCACACGGGCTTTGTGTTTCAGAACTACGGACTGTTTGCGCATAAAACGGTGCTTCAGAACGTGATGGAGGGACTTGTTCAGGTTCAGAAAAAGAGTAAGTCCGAGGCACAAAGGATTGCGGAAGAGGTTCTTGATAATGTAGGAATGCTGGAAAAGAAAGATTCCTATCCCTCTCAGCTTTCGGGCGGACAGCAGCAAAGAGTGGGAATTGCGAGAGCCGTGGCGCTTAAGCCGGATCTGATATTATTTGACGAACCTACATCGGCACTCGACCCAGAGCTTGTGGGAGAAACTCTTGAAGTAATCAAGAAGGTGGCAAAGACCGGAATAACGATGATCGTGGTGACTCACGAGATGTCTTTTGCCGAGGATGTTGCTGACAGGGTGATCTTTATGGACGGCGGAGTTGTCGTTGAAGAAGGGAAACCGAGCGAAATATTCTATAAGCCTAAGGAGGAGCGAACCAGGCAATTCTTATCAAGAATTATTCCTCAGGATGCATATGTTATTTAAGTGTGGTATTATGTATAAAAATCTGTTCGGAGATTATACATATGACCATTTTACAGCTTAAATACGTAATAGCGATTGATGAGGAATGCTCGATGAGAAAGGCGGCCGACAGGCTTTATGTGTCGCAGCCGGGTCTTTCAAGTGCGGTAAGAGATCTTGAAAACGAGCTTGGAATTCAGATATTCCAGAGAGTCCACAACGGCGTTGTGACGACGGTTGCAGGCGGAGCGTTTATTGCTTATGCAAGAAGTGCGGTTGAGCAGTTTGAAAAGATTGAGGACAAGTATATCAATTCCAAGGTTGATAAGCCTACATTCTCAGTTTCCATGCAGCATTACACCGTAGCTGTAAATGCATTTATAGATACCGTTAAGGAATACGATCTTGAAGAGTATCAGTTCTCTATCAGAGAGACTCAGACAAGTGAAGTTATAGACGACCTCAAGAGCCTTAGGAGTGAGGTCGGCGTTATCGCGCTCAGCGAGTTCAACAGAAATATGTTCAAGAAGATCTTTGCGGATGCTTCTCTCGAGTTCCATGAGCTGTTTACAAGAGACACATTTGTATATCTTAGAAAGGATCATCCTCTTGCAGACAGAGATGAGATATCTCTTGAGGAACTTCAGGATTATCCTTGCATGGTATTCGATCAGGGCGACAACACTTCTTTCTATTACAGAGAGGAAGCTCTTGCAACCTACGATTACAAGAAGGTTATAAGCACCAACGAAAGAGCCACATCTGTAGAGCTTATGCTTGGCCTTAACGGCTACGCGGTTGGCGCGGCTATGCTAGGTGAGAGTCTTAACACTTCAGGAATCCATCATGTTAAGCTTAAGGAAGAAGAGACACTCACACTCGGGTATATCATCCGAAAAGGCAGTGAGCTTAGCGATATGGCGCAGACCTTTATCGAGAAGCTTCAGCAGTATAAATAAAGATAAAGAATTGTATTTTAAAAGCCGGCGGCGTCAAACCAGACGTCTCCGGCTTTATTTATTGTTTAATTTAATCAGCTCATTTTTTTATACATATAGTTTCCGAGCATCTGAATAGCCTGTACGAATGCGATCAGGATAACCGAGCATACAATAAGATATTCGGTCTTGTACTGCTGATATCCGTAACGGATGGCTATATCACCGATTCCGCCACCTCCGACAGTTCCTGCCATAGCGGAATAACCGATAAGTGAGATCACTAGAAGGATGATTCCGTTAAGCATTCTCGGAATTGATTCTTTTACATAAACTCTTATAAGAATCTGTAAATTTGATGCTCCGAACGATCTTGCGGCTTCTATGACTCCGGGATTGGTCTCGCGAAGGCTCGTTTCAAACACTCTTGCGATATATGGAATCGCAGATACCGTAAGAGGCACGATAGAAGCTGTTGTTCCGATCGATTTTCCTACAACCATTCTTGTAAAAGGAATAAGTATTACAAGAAGGATGATAAAAGGAAAGCTTCTGAATACGTTAACCAAAAAGCTTAAGATCTCATATACGATCTTGTTGGGCTTAAGTCCGTCGGGAGCCGTAAGCGTAAGTATTATGGCCGGAATAAATCCGAGTATCACTGAAAAGAGAGTTGACCAAAATACCATGTATAATGTTTGTTTAAAGGCAGTCATTATAACAGAACTCATGCCTGTTGTTGATAAAATTCCTGACATTATCTGATCACCTCCCATGTTACATCTTTACTGTCTAAGAAAGCACATGCTCTCTCAAGATCTTTTTCGTCCATGTTTAGTACGAGACTTCCGTAGACATCTTCTCTGAAGTCTTCAAGCTTGGCCCAACAGATGTTGAAGTTGGTCTGTAGCTCTCTGGACATTTCGGTAACTATAGGACGCTGATTGCCTTCTCCGTAGAAAAAGAGTTTGAGATTTATTCCCGATGTCGGAAGCTTGTCACTCTCTTCACGAAGGAATTCTCTGATCTCGCGTTCCTTGGGCCATACAAAAAGTTGTTCGGGCTTTCCTACAGCAAGAACCTTGCCGTTACTAAGGAAAGCGACCTTCTGGCAGACCTGCTTAACCACTTCCATCTGATGAGTTACGATGATGATCGTAATGCCCATCTCTTTATTTATTCTTTGTAAAAGAGCAAGGATACCCTTGGTGATCTCGGGATCGAGTGCACTTGTTGCTTCATCGCACAAAAGAAAATCAGGATCTAGTGCAAGCGCTCTGGCAATAGCGACACGCTGCTTTTGTCCGCCTGAGAGTTCTCTTGGTTTTGAATGAACTTTTTCTTCGAGTCCAACGAGTTTTATGAGGTTTAAGATTTTTTCTTTTGCCTCGGGTGTATTGGTTGGGATTCCCCAGAATTTCATGGGAAGGGCGATATTGTGATAAACATCCAGTCTCTCAAGAAGGTTAAAGCCCTGGAATATCATGCCCATTCTGCGCTGGAGGTTTCGAAGAACTTTTTTGTTCCTGATGTCAACGAGTGTATCGTCAACAACGATCGAACCTTCGTCGTAGGATTCAAGGCCGTTGATGCATCTAAGAAGAGTGGATTTACCGGCACCGCTTTGTCCGATAATGCCGAAGATCTCGCCTTTTTCAATGTCGATATTTATTCCCTTCAATACTTCGGTTTTGTTAAAAGTTTTTTTGACGTTTTTTATCTGTATCATAGATAGTTAAACCACCTGTCTACTGTAAATATGATGACATGAATTGCTCCGTCATCATTATGGCATTATTTCATTTAAACATCAAATATGACACGTCACCGGCAAATGAGACGTGTCATATCTATGTTTACATTATATGAAAGGTAGGATTTTTATGATATTACACAAATTAACTTGGTTACGTTCTGTATTACTGAGGATCGATGAATGAAGGGATAACTGCGCCCTTGTATGTATCCTCAATGTATTTTTTAACTTCGTCTGACTTAAGAGCTGCTACAAGAGCCTTGATCTTCTCAGAATCCTGCTCACCGTCCTTAACTACAAGGAAGTTTGTTCTCTTAACTGTTGTCTCGTCGTCGAATTCCTCGATATCAAGTGCGGGATATTTAGCGGGAAGCTCTGCTTCAAGTGCGTAGTTTCCGTTGATGGCTGCCGCATCAAGATCGGGAAGTGAAAGAGGAAGGCTTGCTGCCTCAAGAGGTGTGATCTTGTATCCGTGAGGGTTAGCATCCTTGTCTTTTGAAAGAGCATCCTCTGTGTAGCTTGCATCCTCGCCGAAAGAACCCTTTGATGTAAGAAGTCCCTTCTGAACTAGAAGGTCAAGTGCTCTTGCACCGTTGTCGGGGTCGTTAGGGATACCGATCTCAGCGCCGTCGGGAATCTCGTCGAGTTTAGTGTACTTCTGTGAGTAGATACCCATGGGCTCAATGTGGATTCCTGCTACAGCTGCAAGGTGAAGACCTGCATCTTTATTCTGCTGATCGAGATATCCGAGTGTCTGGAAGTAGTTTGCATCAATCTCGCCTGCTTCAAGTGAAGTGTTGGGAAGAACGTAGTCCTGGAAGACAACGGTCTCAAGTGTCCATCCGTCTTTTGCAAGTACTTCTTTTACTATGTTGTCAAGAATCTCTGCATGAGGAACAGGTGTTGCTCCTACGGTGATCTTCTTATCGGTGTCAGCTGTTGTATCAGTTGCTTCTGCTGCAGGCTCTGTCTCTGCTTCAGCCTGAGTGGTTTCTGCTGCAGGTGTCTGTGTTTCTTCTGCTTTTGCACCGCATCCTGTAAGTGCTCCGAATGAAAGAGCTGCGGTTAAGATTAAACTTGTAATTATTCTCTTTTTCATAATCTGTATTTCCTCCTCGATTGGTATAACTGAATTATACAAGATGAAAAAACATATGGGAAATAATTAAAAATTATCAGTAGTGAAAAGGTGTGATTATCGACTATAATATATGACAATGGATATAAATATAAAGAAGAAAAACAACTACATAGGCGCCGCATTACCGGTACTGGTGTCGGCTGCCGCTATGAGCTTTCTTGCGGGATGCAGTTCCACGCAGTTAATGAATACGTCTACCATATTTGCCATGGATACTGTTATGGAGCTTGAGATCCAAGGCGATGAAACGCTCCTTACGGAAGCTGAGCAAAAGATAAGAGAGCTTGAGAATACACTTTCTGTTACCAAAAGCGGCAGTGAAGTAAGTGTTCTTAATGAAAAGAAGAAGGCTATGTTTACTAAGCAGAGCGGTAAGATACTTCTTGAGGCGATCGATGTCTGCGATAAAACCGGTGGAAGCCTGGATATATCGGTATATCCGGTTTTGAGAGAATGGGGCTTTACAACGGGAGAGTACAAGGTTCCCGGGGACGAAGAGCTTGCAGAGCTTATTAAGAAGGTTGATCACAGCAAGATCTCTGTAGAGGAAATGCCGGATCACAGCTATGAAGTGACTATTCCTGATGATATGCAGATCGATCTCGGAAGCGTGGTAAAAGGCTATACGGGATCATATATAGCGGATTATTTCAAAGAAAATGGAGTAAGATCCGGACTAGTAAATCTTGGCGGAAACGTTGAATGCATAGGAAATAAGCCTGACGGGTCTCCTTGGAGAGTTGCGGTCAAGAGCCCTTTTTCCGACAGTAAGAGCGGAGTGCTGGGAGTTCTTGAAGCAAGCGATACCGCTGTAATAACTTCGGGCGGATACGAGAGATTTTTTGAAAAAGACGGAGAGACATATTGGCATATCCTTAATCCAAAGACCGGGAAACCTGCTAAAAACGGGCTTGTCTCGGTTACGATCGTAGGTCATAATGGGCTTATGGCTGATGGGCTTTCGACAGCTCTTTTTGTAAAAGGAACGGAAAAGGCTATAGACTTTATAAAAGCAAATGCCGAAGGAACGAGAGAAAGAGAAGGCTTTGGAGCCATACTCGTTACGGAAGATAAAAAGGTATATGTCACGGAGGATATTGCAAGCAGTTTTTCGCTTTCTTCCGAATACAATGACTGTGAGATTTCCGTGATAAAAATAAAATAAAGGATATAAGAGGAGAGTTGTAGATGAAAGATTCTTTTAAGAGGATACACAGCGATAATTTTAAATGGTATGATTTTTCCTTATTGTCGCTGATCTTAACGTACGCGATCATGTTATTGGGAGTGATCCTGGGAGAGATAATACTGGCTTCGTTCATATCTTTGTTGAAGACCATTGATCCGGATCTTGGTTTTTCCAATCCCTTTATTCTTATAACATTTTTTTATGCGTCATTTTTGGGAGTTTGGATTTTGGCTTTCTTGTTCATGTATCTGTTTAAGCCTGACAGACCGATAATTTCCAAGATCGGAAACAAGCAGCCGGGAAACAATGTGAAGATGCTCCTTGTGGGCTTTGCGATCGGTTTTGTGATGAATATAGCCTGCGCATTGGTCGCATTTCTCAATAAGGACATAGCGGTTTATTTCAATTCGTTTAATCCTATTAAAGTTCTTGTGGTATTCGTAGCCGTATTTATACAGTCGGCTGCAGAGGAAATGGCGTGCAGAGGATTTCTGTATCAAAGACTTCTTCGCAGTTACAGACATCACGCAGTAGCTGTAGTCGGAAACTCAGTGTTGTTCGGCCTTCTTCATATTTTCAACGAAGGCGTTTCAGTTGCGGGAGTCATAAATGTTATACTTTTCGGAATCCTGTGCTCCCTGTTTGTATATTTCTATGACAGTATCTGGTGTGCAATGGCAGTTCACGCCGCTTGGAACTTCACGCAGAATATTTTGCTTGGACTTCCCAACAGCGGAAGCGTTTTTGAATTTTCGATCTTTAAGCTTGACGCCGCATCAGCCAGAAACAGCTTTGCATATGATATTAATTTCGGAATCGAAGGAACACTTGTGTCATGCATTGTCGAGGCATTGGCAATTTTTATTGTTCTTTATTTCGGCCTGAAAAAGAAGAAAGCACAAGCTGCAGAGTCCTGATAAGCTTAAGATTATCTTCATGATCTCTTATGGCGATCCTATAGTATGAATCATCAAGACCATGGAAATTACTGCAATTTCTAAGCAGTATTCCGTGGTCTTTTATCATGCTGTGATAGATAGTAGTTGAGTCTGTACCAGCCGGTATCTTCAAGAGGATAAATGGAGCGCAGCTTGGATAAACCGTAAAACCGAGGTTTGTGAGCTCTTTTGTCAAAAAAGATTTCTCTTTTTCTATAAGTTCTTGCGCTTGCCTGATATAAGCATCTTCCGAAAGGACCGCTACCCCCATTGCCTCTGAGAAGGTTGAGATATTCCATTCCGGAGTGAGATCCTGCAGCTTCTTAATAAGAGATGTGTCGCTGCAGATGCAGTAACCAAGCCGTATTCCCGGCATAGAATAAAGCTTAGTGAAGGCGTCGATCAGGATTATGTGATCGTTGTCGCGAAGGGAATTTATGGCACTGTATTCGTGGTTGTTTTTTACAAAGCCCATGAAACACTCATCTATGATTAGGAGTGTATTTAATTCCTTGCATGTGTCCGAAAGCTTTTTAAGAAGAAGGGGGGCAATAGTCTGCCCGGTGGGATTGTTCGGGCTGCAGGCAAAGAGCATGTCTACAGGGTTTTCTCTTATATAATCAATGATATCATCCGTGAGTTCAAAGGTGTTTGGTAGTTCGTAGTGAAGAACTTTTATTCCGCGGGCACTGAGCGCTCTTTCATATCCGGAGAAGGTGGGCTCGACGATTAAAGCCTTGGTGTAAGGTACATCTGTTGCAGCCAAATTGGATGAACCAATACTTTCCGCAATAATACTGATGATCTCTGAAGCTCCGTTTCCCATAAGTATCCAGTCCTTGGGGATATTTCTTTTCTCAGCAAGATGTGATCTTATGACGTCGTGATCAAGCGTTGGATAATGCGAAATCATCTCTGAAAGGGCGGTGTTATCCTTTAAGAGCGTAGCGATGGATTCAGGGATACCTAAGGGATTAAGGTTTACACTGAAATCCAGTTTAATCGAATCTTTTCCGTATTCATTTATTTCATATTCACCGCCGTGCGCGGGGAGTCTTGTAATCTTTTTCATAAATATAGCATACCTAAGTTTGGGAAAAGCATCAATGATCCTATTGACTCTCCTTCTCCGATTGTAATAAACTATTAACAAAAAATTGATAATTAAGCTGGTCAATAAAAAGGAAAGATGGGGAAGAAAAATGGCAGAAAACAAAGTGTTAATGGACACTAACGTGTTTACTGAAATTACAACTGGAATTAAGGGCAACGCATCTAATTGTGTGTTTTCAGATGAATTGTTAAGAAAAACAGATATATGGGAGGATACGGCTACCGGAAGGAAGATGAACGAGCTGTTGAAATCCTTCTACAAGATGTCAGATGCATATAGACTTGAAGCTGCTGAGTCGCTTCCCAGGGCTCTTCTTACACTTCGTGACAGCATGGTTGGAGTGGATAAAAATTTGAGTGAGAGTATAGATGTAGAAAAAGCGATTGAGCCTAAAAGGAACATTCCGGAGGTGATCTGATGAGCAGGAGAGATGATATCAAATCCAGAATCCATCACCTTGAGGAAAAGATAGCAAGGTATAAAGGCTATATAGAAGAGCTCAGAGAAGCACACAGACTTATAATGGAAAAATACGAACATCTTCAAAAAGAAGCATATGAGCCTGCAAAAGCTTACGATATGACATCTTCGGAAAAATGGCTTGGAGATCTTTTGGATACGGCAAGGACATTGCAGGAAAAGATCGTCTGTAGGACGAGTGAAGGTCAGAGTGAGACGGCTGAACTCCTTTCAGATATAGAGAGAATAATTGCAAGATTAGAAAAACTGATAGAAGAATGCGAGGACGAGATCGCAGAGCTTGAAGCAGAGCTGGAATCACTTCCGGATGAGGATGAGAATGGGGCCGGATACGAGGGACGTGGCCAATAAGGCAACGGAAATGCAGTAAGTCAACGCTTAAAAATTGGGGAGTAAAAGGAATGAGACAATATTATCTTGAGGACTGTGGTCGTGGCGAGTCTGATATCATACGCTACGATGCCGGAAAAGTAGCTGAATTCATCTCAGATATGGAAACGTGCATGAGCAGCTACAATACAAAAGCAAGTGCGCTTGAAACGGAATATCATAGATATTACAATAATCATACATATGTAGGTAAAGCTGCGGAAGCATCCAAAGAGTTCATAAGTAACGGTCAGGTCGGAAGGCTCCATGAGGGACATCATGCCCTGATGTACAAGCTTTATAAGAGATATTTGGATATAGACGATACCTTCAAAAGCATCGCAGATACTGCACCTAATGCAAGGGTAGACACTGAGGTCATGAAAAAGGGAAAAAGAGACTTTAGTGTATATAGTGAAGTCACCAATGATGATGCGCATTTCATTGAGAACTACGCAGAAGAGATAAAGAAAAGATTTGAAAAATACCTTAAGGGTGAAAAAGGTGTTACCGTTCCCGATTACAGACTGGCAAGAAAAGCATATGAAGAACTATGCGGCGAAGGAGGACACCTTGATGAGAGTATCGATAAGTGTTTTGAATTCGACGAATCTGCCCTTTCAGCCATAAACAGATCAGGCCTTGAAGGCCAGATATATGACCATACTCGTGATATCACAAACGTGGCGAGGGCACTTGATGGATTTAGGGTCTATACACCGGATGTAGAGAAAACGTCTTTGTCACTTTTGGCGCTCAATAATGCCAAGGTTGTCACGGCATTTAACTCATTGAATCCGAATAAAAATAACGCCGAGGTTGTTCAGCTTGCCAATCTTCTTAATGTAAACTGCAGCCTAAATACGGTTGTGGACGCAGCGACTGTCAGTACAGCAACTGAACTAGCACTTCTTAATTGCAAAACAGCTCAGGATAGAGCTGCTGTAATGCAGTGTTCAGCAATGATAGCTCCGGCTGAAGCGATTATTACTATAGGAAGTATTCTTGAAACATTAGCAGCTATTATTGCCGAAACAAATCCTGTTGGAATAGCTATTACGTTAATACTTATTCTTGTGGGGGTTATTATTTATGAGGTAGCAGAGTCGCAACCCGCAGAAAAGAAAGAGGATACAAGTAATAAGGAAAAAGCGGGGGAAGCTGAAGAGAAGTCGGGGGCGCAAAGTCAAAATGCTAATCCCAGTCCACCGGATGATGACGATGATGAAAAATCCAATAACAATTCAGAACAAGGTGGGAACTATGATGACCAAGAAAGGTTAGATAACGCAAATGATGTCGCAAACCAAATAAAGGAGAATGGCGGAAAGGCTCCAAATGGATATAAAGGTGGGAGAACATATAATAATGTTCCCAAAAACCCAACGGATCAAAAATTACCAGAAGGAACAAACTATCGAGAATATGATGTAAATCCTAGAAAACCGGGAGTTAATAGAGGAGCTGAAAGAATCGTTATTGGTGAAGACGGAAGCGTTTGGTATACAAATGATCATTATCATTCATTTTTTAGAATACAATAAATTGGAGGGCTAGATGTCGGAGATTATAAAAATATTAAAGAAAAACAATATTGCTGTAGAAAAAGGTATGGATGATAAAGAAATTGAAGAAATACAGTTATTATATGGCATAAGGTTTCCTAAATCTTTATTGGAACTCTTGCAAGAAGGGGTTCCGCATTCGAAAGGCTTTCTAAATTGGAGAGATATGTCACCGGATAATATTGCACAAATTAAAGGAGCGATAGAGACGCCAATTAAAGATCTTTCAGATAATGCGGATGCTGTTTATTGGAATGAAATATGGGGCGAAGAGCCCGATACCTCAGAGGAAATTGCGGAGTATATAAGAAATAAAATAATAACAGCACCTAAACTAATACCAATTTATTCTCATAGATATATTCCTGCGGGGAACTTATATAATCCACCTGTTTTTTCAGTATACGATGCTGATGTTATCTATTATGGGAAAGATTTGGAAGAATATTTTCAGCTTGAATTTGGTGGCAAGAATCAGAAGGATGTAGATTATAGTACAGTTCAAGCTGTACCCTTTTGGTCAGAGTTAATATAATAATCTGTAAATCCAGGTGCCAATATAGTTATGGCCCAGACTTCCCACTGGAGAGATAAAAGATGGATAAGATGATAAAAAAATTGAATTCCTTCAAAAATGGGGAGAATAATTTATGATCAAGGCTTCCTACATCTGTAAGATGTGGGAAGTTTTTTTTGATTACTGCAATATACAGTGTAAAATAAATGTATGAATACAAATGAATTTCAAAAACTTTCAGATATAGTAAATACAATAAAGACTCAGGATCAGATTGCAGCCGGCAAGGCACAGGAGTATGTTGACAGCCTGGTAAAGCCGCCAAGGAGCATGGGAAAGCTTGAGGATATTGCGGTTAAGCTTTCAGGAATCACTGGAAGCGTTAAGAATACTGTCGCTTCGAAGAGCATTCTTGTTTTCTGCGCAGACAACGGGGTGACGGATGAGGGCGTAGCCTCGGCTCCGGTGTCGGTAACGATGATGCAGGCAGTGAACATGACTAAGGGTGTCACGGGGATGGCTGCTCTTGCAAAGCAGTTTGGCGTTGATGTTACCGTAGTTGATGTCGGGATAAAGACAGACTACGAGGGACTTGTAAAGAAGTGTGACCTTGAGCACAGTTCTCAAGGTATCGTTTATAAGAACATAAGAAAAGGCACAGGGAATATTGTAAAAGAGCCTGCTATGACGCAGGATGAATGTATAGAAGCCATGCTCATCGGGGCAGAGTGCGCAAAGAAGGCCGGTTTATGCTATCCGCAGGACAGCAGAGCCAATAGTGCAGATACCGTTGATGGAATCGGATCTGTAGGGATAGAGCTGGTCGGGATCGGCGAGATGGGAATCGGTAATACGACGACTTCTACAGCGGTCCTGTGCGCCTTGACGGGAGCAGACCCCGAGGCGGTGACGGCAAGAGGCGCAGGTATCACCGATGAGTCTTTTGACAGGAAGAAGGAAGTGATCAAGAGGACGCTTGAATTCCACGGGCTAAAAGGTGGAGCAAACGGCTCTGCAGGTGATGGAATCGAGGCAATAGTAAGCATTCTTTCAAAGGTTGGAGGCCTCGATATTGCAGCTATGTGCGGAGCTTTTATCGGAGCTGCCGCTGCAGGGAAGGTTGCGGTCATTGACGGATATATTTCCGCAGTTGCGGCATTGTGCGCGGTTAAGATATGTCCGGCGGTTTCGGGATATCTTTTGCCATCCCATGTTTCAAAAGAACCGGGATATAAGCTTGCGATAAAAGAACTTTCACTTGATCCGTATCTTGATCTTAATATGGGACTTGGTGAGGGCTCGGGATGCGTCGTTGCATTTTCCGTGATAGAGGCGGCATGCGCAATGATGAACAACATGGCGACTTTTGATGAAGGCAAGATAGACGATTCGTATTTAGAGGGGATCAGATGATAATTCTTTTGACCGGAGGATGCAAGAACGGAAAATCGGGATCGGCTCAGAAGCTCGCAGTGCTTTTGTCAAAGAGAAAGCAGGGGAGGCTCTTTTATGTTGCGACGATGAAGTCGACGGGAGCTGAGGACGATGAGAGGATACGCCGCCATGTTGAGGACAGAGCGGGACTTGGGTTTGAGACGTTGGAGATCAAAACGGAGATAGGCTCGCTTTTTGATACGGAAAAAACTTCGGAAGTAGTTGAGGGAAGCACTTGCTCTGGTACTTATCTCATCGACAGTCTGACGGCACTTCTTGCAAATGAGATGTTTAAGGAAGTTGAAGGAAAGTTCATTACAGATAAGGATGCCACGAAAAGAGTTTCGGATGAGCTTGAAGCGCTTATGAATGAAGCGGGTGAAAACGGTGCTGATCTTATCTTTGTAAGTGATGGGATCTACAGTGATGCCACGGTTTACGCAGGAGATACCTTTTGGTATCGGGAAGGACTGGGAGAGCTTGAGAGAGTTGTAGCTGCAAGCGCCGATCTTGTGATCGAGATGTGCGCGGGTGTTCCTGTTATTTATAAGAAAAGCGACAAGGCAGCAGAGGATAAAGAGCTTATGGATCAATTAAAAAGAACCGGCGAAAAGGAAGGCGCACTTATAATCGGAGGCGCGGCTCAGGGGAAAAGAGCATTTGCAAAAGAAAAATACGGACTAAAGGATGAAGATATCTATTCCTTTGAAGCAGACGAGGTCATGCGCGGAGGATTATGCATTCCCGGCAGTTATAAAGCGTATGATCATGTTGAGAGAACAGCTCTTTTGGAAGGGACGGATATACGGGAGATCGCGGATTATTTCCCGGAGAATGCGATTTTGATATGTGAAGATATAACATGCGGGATCGTTCCGATGAGCAGAGAAGACAGGAAGTGGCGCGACGACGCGGGAAGGCTCATGCAGGCGCTCGGAGCGGACAGAGAAGTTTACCGCGTATTTTGCGGAAAGGGAACGAGAATAGGATAGGGATGATCATGAAAAATCTTTTGAGAGCATTTTGCATAGCGTTTTCCATGTACTCGAGCATTCCCATGCCTCAGTTCAAATGGGAAAAAGAGGATATGAAATACAGCATCTGCTTTTTTCCTCTAATCGGAATCGTGGTAGGTGCTATTTGCTATGGTTGGTGCATGGTTGCGCAGATGTTTGATATAAATCTTCTTGCCTCGACGCTTTTATTTTTTGTGATACCGCTTGTGGTAACGGGCGGAATACATGTCGACGGATTTATGGATTGCAGCGATGTTTTTTCATCATACAGGGAAAAAGAAAAGAAGCTTGAGATCTTAAAGGATCCGCATATCGGGGCTTTTGCGGTGATAAAACTGATAGTTCTGTGCGCTGTTTATGTCTCTGCGATCTCTGTGATCATAGCATCGGGGAGAGGTTTTGAAGGAAGATATTTTATAGTTCTTTGTCTTGGATTTATTCTTTCGAGAGCATTGAGCGCGGTAGCGGTCGTAAGCTTTCCGTGCGCCAAGAACGAGGGAAGCCTTTATACTTTTGCGGAAGGCTCTGATAAAAAGAGATGTCTTTCTATTCTTGTTAAAGAGGCTGCGATAGTTGCTCTAATAATGGCGGTGTTTGGTAGGATTGGTGGAGTTGTGGCTATAACGACAGCTCTTTTGACATTTGGATATTATTATTTAAAAACCAAGAAGGAACTTGGAGGGATCACGGGCGATACAGCCGGATGGTTTGTGTGCTTGTGTGAGACTGTGATTGCGGTGGCGGTGTGTGTATGTTCTCTATTTGCCTTATAGATTTTTTTAAAGAATATTACAAATATGTCCCCATAGCGATAACTGTGGGCGTCATCATAGATCTTATCCTCGGCGATCCCATGTGGCTGATCCACCCGGTGCAGGTCATAGGAAAGCTTATAAGTGCTTTGGAAAAAAAGCTTCTGGGAGAGGGAAAGGCTTTAAATTTTTGGAAAGGCGTACTTCTTTGGTTTGTTGTTGTGATATCAACAGGCGGCGCGTCCTTTGCGATCATTTTTTTGTGCTATAAAATAAACTGCTATCTTATGCTTTTTGTCATGTCGGTAATGAGCTGGCAGTGCATTGCGGCAAGGAGTCTTTCCAAAGCGGCGATGAAGGTTTATAAGGCTCTTTCTAAAAGCGACATAGAGCTTGCCAAAAAAGAAGTATCGATGATAGTCGGAAGAGATACGGAAAAGCTTGATGAAAAAGGAATTGCAAGGGCAGCGGTAGAGACCGTTGCGGAGAATACAAACGATGGCGTTATCTGTCCTCTTTTTTATCTTATGCTGGGAGGACCGGTACTTGCCTTTATTTACAAAGCAGTAAGCACAATGGATTCCATGATCGGATATAAGAATGATAAGTATATGTTCTTTGGGAGATTTGCGGCGAAAGCCGATGATGTCTTTGCGTATGTTCCGGCAAGACTTAGCGCAGTGCTTATGATAATTGCTGCAGGGATCCTTGGAGCAGCGGAGCGATTTAAGTGGTTAATTGTCAGGCGCCCGGATTCAAGAGTAAATAATTATAGTTTTACACGTGCTATCAAAATATATATAAGAGACAGATACAACCACGCAAGCCCCAATTCCGCTCATTGTGAGAGCGTATGCGCCGGAGCGCTCGGGATACGTCTTGCGGGGCCCACTTCATATTTTGGAAAGCTTCACGACAAGCCATATATAGGTGATGGCACAAGAGATATTGAAAACGAGGATATAAAGCGCAGTTCACTCCTTATGTATACAACGGAGCTTTTGATAGTATTACTTTATATTATCGTGAGCTTTCTTTAGAACCTGATCAAAGGTCGATTTCTGTAACTGTATATTCAGGGAGTGCAGTAATGCTTTCTCTGTAAGCAGTGTCGAGATCAGTATATCCGTATACGGGATAGTTACCCAGATATTCCATGTGGAAATCCCAATCGGGGCTGTAGTTTGATTTGATCTTATTATCTTCTGTCATGCGGATGTTTTTAAAATTTATAGCGACGTAACGTTCATCGGTTTCTCCGTCTTCTTTTTCCCAGCTGAATTCGTAAAAGAACCAGAGCATGTTGTCATCTTCGCTGTTTAAGAGGTACTCACCTACAAGCTTAGGATCGCCTACACGCGTCCAAGAGCCGGTGTAGCTTTCCTTCATGTTCTTTGCGCAGCTGTCCGCAGCCTTGGTAAACTCTGAAAGATCTGTTCCTGCTTCGATATCTTTTGCATCTAAGAGGCGAAGCTGTGGCTTTTTGCTTGAAGCCTGTTCTGATTGAGTTGTAGTTGAAGAGCTTTGACCGGTCTCACGGATCCTTATAAAAAGAGACAGAGCGATGATCACAACAATGATCACGAACAAAAACATTGCGATGAGTTTCGGTGTACTGTTTTTGGATTTATTAATGATGACCTCCGCATCCTCTTTGTCGTAATCTATGAGGAATATCGCATCGCAGTATGAGCATTTGTACTGCTCATCGTTTATTTTCTTTATTTCCGAACTTCCGCAATTCGGACATGTGACCTTTTTGAGTTCCATCTTTATTCTGCTCCCTTGAATTATTATTAGGATAGTCTTATAAGAGTGTATCTCAAATTACAGATAATGTGAATCGTTTAGAATGCTTATAGCAAAGAAATGAGAAAGTTTTTTGCTGAACGGATTGAGGTGCTATAATAATTATCACGAATAAATAGATAGGAGTAATTACCCTTGAATAAGTACAGCATATTAAATAATAAGCTTTTTCTTTATCTGACGGAGTTCTTTGCGGGAATGTCCGTCATGGCGGTGGAACTTGGAGCGAGCAGACTTCTTGCACCGTATTTTAGTTCATCGCAGATCGTTTGGACTATCATCATCGGAACGATCATGATAGCGATGGCACTGGGTAACATCTACGGAGGAAGAGCTGCGGATAAGAACCCGGATCCTCAGAAGCTTTACGGAAGGATACTCATTGCGGCTATCTGGATCGCTGCGATACCTGTGGTTGGTAAATATATCATTATCGGTATCTCAGCTCTTTTGATATTTACAGTAAACAACAATTTCCTTGTTATAGCGGCTTTTGCGACATGTATGGTGGTGTTTGTGTTCCCGCTCTTTTTACTCGGAACGGTTACACCAAGTCTTGCAAAATACACGACAGATTCTCTTGATGACAACGGAAAGATCATCGGAACGCTGGGAGCGTTCAACACTGTTGGAAGTATCATCGGAACTTTTGTTCCGACTTTCGTTACTATCCCTGCTGTCGGAACATCTGTGACATTTCTTATTTTTGCGGGAATACTTATAGTTTTATGTGCTTGTTTTTTCTTGAACAGCACAGGTAACAGAAAGAAGCTGATCGTAGGCGTGATCTCTTTTATCCTGTGCTGCATCCTGGGACACAATGCAAGCTTTTCTTTTTGGGAGAAAGATCTTACTTTCGAGGGCGAGTCGGTATATAACTATCTTCAGGTAAAAGAGAATGCTAACAGCGTTATTCTTTCGACCAACGTGCTTTTCGGCGTTCAGTCTATCCTTATAAAAGACGGGGCGCTCACCGGAATGTATTACGATTATGCGATGGCTGCGCCCTATATGAGCGGGATAAAAGAGAAGGAGGCAGTCGGAGAGAATACAGATATCCTTATACTGGGAATGGGCTCGGGAACATATGCGACACAGCTTTCGAGGCATTTTGACAATATCGATATCGAGGGCGTTGAGATAGATCAGAAGATAACAGATCTTGCTCACGAGTATTTTGAGCTTCCGATGGACACAAAGGTCACAACCTACGACGGAAGGGCGTATCTTGCCGCAGTTGATAAAAAGTATGATGTGATAATGGTAGATGCTTATCAGGATATAACGATCCCGTTTCAGATGTCCTCAAAAGAGTTTTTTACCATGGTAAAAGATCATCTTAATCCGGGCGGTGTCATGGTCGTAAACATGAATATGTTCAGTGATGATAACGAATCGACCATCAACAGATATCTTGCGGATACGATCTCATCGGTTTTTGACAATGTGAAGATCGCTCCTGTCAGCAACTCCACAAACAGAGAGCTTTTTGCGACGGATTCAGCTGATTTCATGAGCACATTTGATGAGAATCTTGCTCTTGAGGATGAGCCTGAGCTTAAAAACATGATGGCCGCCGTTAAGAATGTGCTTAGCGATTATGAGGCCGGAAACAATGTTATGACTGATGACAAAGCGCCGGTTGAGCTACTTGGAATGCGCCAGATCGACTCTATCATCAAGGAGGAAGTGGCTGTTTACAAGAGCGTCTATAAGGAAAAAGGCCTCAAGGGGCTCATGGAAATTCTTTAAAATGTACAAAAATTTATGAAAATTAGTACAAAAATGTGCTATTATTTATAGCAGAGGGGTTATACACCTTCGGATATTCAATTCAATAGTTTGTAAAAAGAGAAAGGAGCACTTCCTATGAGTAGTAGCCAGTTGCAATATTCTCCGTTCAAACCAAATTTGAAGACAGCCGAAGTATTTGCCTGGGGAGATCCGGAGTACAACTTGTTTGATCAGCTAAGTGAGAAGTATGAAAGGAGCCATCCTGAATTTCAGAATCTTTCAACTTACGAAAAGATGGTTATAAGAGAGCAGATTCATCATGAAGCGATTGGGCTTACACCGCTCAACCTTATCATGGATTTCATAGAAGATCCTCAGTTTGATGAATTCAGATTCGTGCGTACGGAAAGAAAATGACAGAATAAAAGGCTGTGAACCGGGATAAGCCAAAGTTCACAGCCTGTTTTTATATGATAGTGATCTTATTGTTTTAATCTTGTGAGCATACGCGCTTCACGGATTTTTTCATTTACATCCGATAGGAATTGATAGTTGGTAGGATCGGAAATAAAGTCGAGGAAGTTGATCGCGTCCTTACGAGCGAGCTTCTGACTCTTGGTAAGATAATCGAGGATCTCTTCTTTGGTCTTACCTTCGTTCATAAAATGATCGACAGTATCAAACAAGAGCATAAATTTACGCATCTTGACTCTTACTTTTATGTTGTGAAGTTTAAGGGAAATGGAGCCCAAGATTGCGGCAAAACAAGTACCGAGTATCAGGAACAAGATGCCCCATGAAACTCTGCCCATCATAAGATTTAAAATTCCGGCTCCGTAATTGGAAACACTAAACGAAACAAGAGATATGACTACGATCCACAATCTTGCTTTGTTGCGGTCGGTGTCGCTTAGTTCCATAAGCCTAACTGCAATGCCAAATACTACATAGAAGACCGCTGCGAAAGCAATCCCCACATAAGATAATTGCAACATATTCAATTCCCCCTCTAAACAATTGTATCAACCATAAAAAAATAATGCAAACCCGTCCTTTTATATACTATGGTTAAATAATATAATTGTTTTGCAAACCAGTATTATATGAGGATTTTCAACGACGAAAGGAATTTATTTTGAGTAAACTTATAGGAAAAAAAGACAACAGAATAAAAACTTTAGTGCCTGTGTTTGCGTTGCTGATATTTTGTGTGGTAATGCTTGCGCTGATCGCGTTTGTGCCGGCGTTGTTTGATAGTGACGATATGGGAAAAGATTTTCCTATGTACGCGGTAACATCACCCGGAGGACTTAAGATCTTTCCTTATTGTGATGATGATACCGGAGACATTTATTTCTTTTTACCCGGAAAAACCAAGTATAAGCTGGTAAAAAAAGATGACAGCTTCAAAGGAAATATCTTTTTCCTAAACGGCGGTGAAGTAAATACCATGTACATCGTTACGGGAAAAGATTCTATGAAGGATGTGGATGAGGATCCGCACCACAAAACCGAGGCTACGGCTGATTATTCGATTTATGCTCCTTCAGGGGCAAAAGAGACTTCGGGTAAGCTTAAGATCTCGGGTCACGGTAATTCTACATGGACGGAGCTCATGGAGGAATTCCCGGGACAGGAATTTAAGCGTTCATACAATATTTCTTTTATTGAGAAAAAATCTATTCTCGGAATGGACCGCGCGGGAAGCTATGTGCTCTTGTCCAATTTCTATGACGAGAGCGGTATAAAAAATTATGCGGCTCTTGAAACAGCGAGAAGACTTGGGATGGAAAATGTCCCTGATTGCGAGTATGTCAATCTTTACATAAACGGTGAGTACAGAGGCCTGTACCTTGCCGCTCAGAAGATAAAAGAAAACAACGGCTTCCTTGATCTTTCTTCGGACGGATATCTTGCGAAGTTTGATTACGAGGAGAGAGTTAAAGCGGAAGGAAATCTGTATGTTGAGACGGGAGATCTTTTTGCTAAAGTACTTTATCCTTCGGGAGCCGATGGGGAGAAGCTCGCTGAAATAACGACGGATCTTCGTAAGGTGGAAGATGCCGTCAGATCCGGAGAGGACGATTTTGCAAAGGTGGCTGACGAGGAGAGCTTTATTAAGTATTATCTGCTTCAGGAATTTTTTGAAAACGGTGATGCCGACAGAGCCAGTCAGTATATTTATAAGAAGGAAAAAGACGGTAAGATCATCGCCGGACCTGTCTGGGACTTTGATCTTGCGATGGGGCATCCGTGGTTCTCATACGATGGAGACGAGACGAATGCGCTGTGGATAAAGGGCCTTGTGGAAAAGAACGGTTGGCTTCGCGGGCTGAGTGATGACGATGCTTTTATGGAAAAGACATATAAATATTATGAAGATTCTTTTTCCGGAGTGGTCGGAGATGTGATATGCACTGTGATCCCGGAGACGACGGGCAGAATCGGTGATAGTTTCCATATGGATATGATCCGTTATGACAAAGGGCCTGTTTACTTCGATAAATTTGATTATGGTAAATACGGTTCGGAGAAGTACGATAATTCTGTGATAGCGGGAAGCGTTTCGGATTGGCTCATTCGCAGAAAAGAGTTTTGGGATGATTATGCAAAGGATCCCGATTCATATATAGAAGAGGTGAGAGAACCGGGTAAGGATACAAGGTCGATCCGAGAACTTATAGTCATGAAAAAGAAATGATTAAGTTTACTTTTTATTATTGACTTTTTTAGTTTGGTACTTTAAACTTCAAAAGTAATAATCAGATTGTATACAAATATACATTTTTGTATTGCATTCAATCAGGAGGGAAAAATTATGAAGAAGTTTAGCAAAGTTATTAGTGCACTTATGGCTTCCGTACTTGTTGCTTCAGCGCTTGTAGGATGTACAGACGCAGCAAGCACAGAGACAACAGATTCACAGGCACAGTCTGCACAGGAATCTCAGGGCTCAGCTGACAACGGAGCTACATTTAAGATCGGTGCTATCGGACCTCTTACAGGTGGCGCAGCTGCTTACGGTAATGCGGTTTGTAATGCAGCAGAGCTTGCAGTTGAGGATATCAACGCAGCAGGCGGTATCAACGGATATAAGGTAGAGTACAGCAAAGAAGACGACGAGCTTAACGCAGAGAAGTCAGTAAATGCTTACAATACACTTAAGGATTGGGGAATGCAGATCCTTGTTGGTTCAACAACAAGTGCTTGCTCAATCGCAGTTTCAGAGTACACAAAGGCTGACAATATGTTCCAGCTTACACCTTCAGGATCAGCAGTTGACTGCGTTAAGTATGACAACGTATTCCGTGTATGCTTCTCAGATCCTAACCAGGGTATTGCTTCAGCTCAGTACATTTCAGATCACAACCTTGCAACTAAGGTTGGTATCATCTATGACAGCTCAGATGTATACTCAACAGGAATCTATCAGAAGTTTGTAGATGAGTCTGCAGGTAAGAACTATGAGATCGTTTCACAGGAAGCTTTCACAGCTGACAATGCAACAGATTTCTCAGTTCAGCTTCAGAAGGCTAAGGATGCGGGCGCTGACCTAGTATTCCTCCCTATCTACTATCAGGCAGCTTCACTTATCCTTACACAGGCCAACACAATGGGATATGCTCCTACATTCTTTGGTGTTGACGGTATGGACGGAATCCTCACTGTTGAGAACTTTGATACAAAGCTTGCAGAGGGAGTAATGCTTCTTACACCTTTCGCAGCTGATGCAAAAGACGATCTCACAGTAAACTTCGTAAAGAAGTATGAGGAGAAGTATGGTGAGACTCCTAACCAGTTCGCAGCTGATGCTTATGATGCAGTATTCATCATCAAGCAGGCAATTGAAGCTAAGAACGCAACACCTGATATGAGCATTTCAGATCTTGGTGACGCTCTTAAGGGTGCAATGACTGAAATCGAGGCTTCAGGTCTTACATCTTCAAAGATGACTTGGGATGCTTCAGGTGAGCCTAACAAGGAGCCTAAGGCTGTTGTGATCAAGGACGGAGCTTACGTATCTGCTGAATAATATATTTGAATTTATATTAAGTATTTATTCCTGACACGAAGATGTGTAACGCGGGATATCTGCATAAGATATCCTGCGTTTTTAGCTAAAATAAAACTAATTTTTATGGTATGCTAGATTAATCAATTGATTAAATGATTTATTTTTTGGAGGTTTGAGATGAGCTTTTTAACCTATCTCATTAACGGACTGAGTCTGGGAAGTATCTATGCAATAATCGCTCTCGGATACACGATGGTTTACGGTATTGCCAAGATGCTCAATTTTGCACACGGAGATTTTATCATGGTGGGCTGCTACATTATATTTTCTGTAAGTGCGGCGCTCAGCGGTAATTCTTTAGTGGGAATAATATTGGCGGTGATCCTTTGTACGCTTCTTGGTATCACTACCGAATTTGTTGCATACAGACCCCTTAGAGGAGCGGCTTCTCCTTTGGCGGTTCTTATTACTGCCATCGGCGTCAGCTATTTCCTTGAGAATGTTGCGCTTCTTATATTTGGTGCGGACATTAAATCTTTTACATCCGTTATTAAATGGGAAGGTTTGTCTTTTGCCGGCGGAGCGCTCAAGATCCAGGGTGTTACCGTTGTCACTATAGTTATAAGTGTTGTGATCCTTATTGCGCTTCAGCTCTTTATAAATAAGACCAAGCAGGGTCAGGCCATGCTTGCTGTAGCTGAGGATAAGGGTGCTGCTACACTTATGGGTATCAACGTCAACAAGACTATAATGCTCACTTTTGCAATAGGATCGGCACTTGCTGCTGTTGCCGGAGCTCTTTTGTGCTCGGCTTATCCTTCTCTTTCTCCTTACACAGGAGCAATGCCCGGTATCAAAGCCTTTGTTGCAGCGGTCCTTGGTGGTATAGGTTCTATCCCCGGCGCTATGATCGGCGGACTTGTTCTTGGTATTGTTGAGATATTAAGTAAGACATATATTTCATCCCAGCTTTCTGATGCCATTGTGTTCGGTATCCTTGTAGTCGTACTTCTTGTTAAGCCTACAGGTATCCTTGGCAAGGTCATTCAGGAAAAGGTTTGATTAAAGGCGGTGTGAAATATGAAGATAGATAAGAAAACAAAAAGTAATTTAATCACATACGGAATCGTAGTTGCCGCTTTTATTTTATTTACGGCGCTGGCTTCTACAGGCAATCTTTCAAGTCACATGAAGGGACTTCTCGTTCCCATGACTTACTATGCGGTAATAGCAGTTGCACTTAATCTCTGTGTAGGTATCCTGGGAGAACTCAGTATAGGACACTGCGGATTTATGTGTATCGGTGCTTTTACAAGTGCATTCTTTTCAAAGGCAACGGCGGAGATCCTTCCTTCAGGGATCAGATTTTTCCTTGCCTTCCTTATAGGAATAGCATTTGCGGCACTTTTCGGATTCCTTATAGGTATCCCTGTTCTTAGATTAAAAGGCGATTATCTCGCGATCGTAACACTGGCGTTCGGTGAGATAATCAAGAATATTCTCAATGCTTTTTATATAGGTCTCGACAAGAGCGGTATTCATTTTTCTCTTAAGAATGCCATGGAGCTTGGACTTGATGAGAGCGGAGAAGTTATAGTAAACGGAGCTATGGGTATAACCGGAACTCCTCACGATTCAACTTTCACTATCGGAATCGTTGTACTTCTCATTTCTCTTTTTGTAGTACTTAACCTGATAAATTCAAGAGACGGACGTGCGATCATGGCGATCCGCGATAATTACATCGCAGCGGAATCTACGGGTATCAATGTGACCGGATATAAGATGATGGCATTTACTATTTCAGCAGCAATTGCGGGCGCTGCGGGAGTTCTTTTCTCTCACAATATTACGACTCTCACGGCGACATCACAGTACTTTGGTTACAATGCTTCGATCATGATACTTGTATATGTGGTTCTCGGTGGTATCGGTAATATCAGAGGTAGCGTTATCGCGGCCTGCATACTTTACTTACTTCCCGAGCTACTCAGAGGCTTCAGTAATTATCGTATGCTGATCTATTCTATTGTTCTTATCGTGATGATGATCGTTAACTGGTCACCCAAGATCATTGAGTGGAGAAAGAGAACGCTCGGAAAATTTGATTTTAGGAAAAACAGCGGAAAGGAGATCGCATAATGGCACTTTTAGATGTAAACAATCTCAGCATCTCCTTTGGTGGACTCAGAGCTGTTGATGATTTTAATATCACAATTGAAAAAGGTGAGCTTTACGGACTTATCGGACCTAACGGCGCCGGAAAGACTACTGTGTTCAATCTTTTGACGGGTGTATATAAGCCCAATGAAGGTATCATAAGGCTTGATGGTGAGGATATCACAAGAAAAAGCACTATTGAGATCAACCACTGCGGAATAGCAAGAACCTTCCAGAATATCAGACTCTTTAAGCAGATGCCGGTTATAGACAATGTTAAGGTCGGACTTGCTGAGCGTTATAAGTACAGCACATTGGAGGGAATCCTTCATCTCGGAAAGTATAAGAAAGTAGAGAAAGAGATGGATGAAGAGGCTATGCGTCTTCTGAAGGTCTTTGATCTTGATGGAGAGAGAGATACTCTTGCGGCTAATCTTCCTTACGGTAAGCAGAGAAAGCTTGAGATAGCAAGAGCTATGGCAACAGATCCCAAGCTCCTTCTTCTGGACGAACCCGCTGCCGGTATGAATCCCAACGAGACAGGCGAGCTCATGGATACGATCGCACTTGTTCGAAAGGAGTTTGGAATGACAATTCTTCTCATCGAGCACGATATGAAACTGGTTTCGGGTATCTGTGAGAAGCTTACGGTTTTAAACTTCGGACGAGTTCTCTGCCAGGGCGAGACCAAAGAAGTTTTGGCCGATCCCGAAGTTATAAAAGCTTATCTTGGTGAGTAGAGCACTTACCGAGGTCCTTTCGAGGTTAGTGCGAACCATGGGTGAACACTTAGTGAGAATCCCAGAGTAGAGCACTTGCAGCGAGAGCATGACTTTCTAGTATAGAACAGTATCTAATGAGGTATTACATGGAACCAATTTTACAAGTAAAAGATTTAAGTGTATATTACGGCGTTATCCAGGCCCTTAAAGGGATTTCTTTTCACGTAGACAAGGGAGAGATCGTAGCCCTTATAGGTGCCAACGGAGCAGGTAAGACCACAACTCTTCACACTCTTTCCGGTCTTATTCAAGCAAATGCCGGAGAAATAAACTATAATGGAAGTAACTTAAGAAAGACTCCCAATCATAAGATCGTTGGAATGGGAATGGCTCAGGTGCCGGAGGGCAGAAGAGTATTTGCTGAGATGACAGTCCTTCAGAACCTTAAAATGGGTGCCTTTACTAGATCAAGTAAGGCTGAGATGGAGGAGACTCTTGCCGATATCTACAAGCGTTTTCCCAGACTTGAGGAGAGAAAGAATCAGCTTGCGGGAACCCTTTCGGGCGGCGAGCAGCAGATGCTTGCCATGGGACGAGCGCTTATGTCTCATCCGGATATTATCCTTATGGACGAGCCTTCAATGGGTCTTTCTCCTATTTTTGTAAATGAGATCTTTAAGATCATTGAGGATGTTAATAAGGACGGCGTTACGGTTCTTTTGGTTGAGCAGAATGCTAAGAAGGCTCTTTCTATCGCGAACAGAGCTTACGTTCTTGAAACAGGAAGTATTGTAAAAGAGGGCGACGCCAAAGAACTTCTTAATGATGAGGCTATTAAAAAGGCTTATCTTGGTGAGTAGAGCACTTGGCGAGGTATTATCGAGCCTAGTGCGAACCATGGGGAGACACTAAGCGAGGTATTTTCGAGCGTAGTGACTATCCCAGAGTAGAGCACTTGGCAGCGTAGTAGAGCACTTATCGGCTGAGAGCACTTGGCAGCGTAGTAGAGCACTTCAAGGGGGATAAAAGCATGAAGAGAAACATCGTCATTACAATCGCAAGACAGTATGGAAGCGGAGGCAGAACCGTTGGTAAGATGCTTGCAAAGGATCTTGGCATAGCATATTACAACAAGGATCTTACCAAGCTTGCATCGGAAGAAAGCGGGATCAATGAGGATCTTTTCAGAGAGGCCGACGAGCGTTGCAGAACGGTTGGCTTTTTCAAAGCACCCGTAAATGTATATACAGGTGACATAATCGGTCCTGACAGTAAGGAATTTACCGAACCGGATAATCTCTTTAATTTTCAGGCACAGACGATCAAGAATCTTGCTGAAAAAGAAAGTTGCGTTATAATCGGTCGAGCAGCAAATTTTGTTCTCAAAGATCATGACAATGTTCTTAGTGTATTTGTTCATGCTCCCATGGATTTCCTTATGGAGCAGGCTGCTAAGGTTCAGAGCCTTAGAGGGGATGAACTTGAAAAGTTTATCCGTAAAGAAGATAAGTACAGATCTGAATACTATGAGCATCATACAGGATGCAAGTGGTCTGACGCGCGTAATTATGACCTTTGCCTGGATAGCAGCAAACTTGGCTTCGATGGATGCGTAGAGGCTATCAAGGCACATATGAAGGTTAGATTTGGCGAAGATATTTTAGAGTGAGACATTTTTTCAAAAAAGTACTTGCACATGAAGTTAGCATATGCTAATATGTCTTTGTTAGCAAATGCTAACAAAGTAAATGCGTCAATGCCAAGGCGTTATTTACACGTGACATACAATAGTCATAAGAAATCTCCTACCTGAACAGGTGCATCTTGCCAATGCACCTGTTTTCTTTGTGCAGAGTACTTGCTGAGGTTTTGGATTGAGTTGGTACCTGAAATATGGTTAAATAATATGGTGGCGCGATTTTTTGTCCACTTAAGGAGATAATCAGTATGTCAAACGAGAAATTCATTTTAATAGACGGAAGTTCCATGCTGGTCACAAACTATTACGGTAATCTTCCCAAGGCCATAATGTTCGAGAAAGACCCTGCCAAGAAGGAGCAGCTCTATTCACAGATCATGCATAATGCCAAAGGACAATATACCAATGCTATGTTCGGCATGATGAGAACGATTCTCAAGATAATAGATGAGCAGAAGCCTACACATATCATGTTTGCTTTTGACATGTCCAGAGACACCTTCAGAAGGGAAAAGTACGCCGATTATAAGGCGAACAGAGGAGATACGCCCGAGCCTTTGAAGGAACAGTTTATCAACATGGAGAACATGTTAAAGGAAATGGGCTTTCAGGTCATGTTTGACGAGAACTTTGAAGCGGATGATATTGTGGGAAGTGTTGCAAAACGCTATGAAAAAGACATTCCCATGTATATAATAACTAAGGACCATGATTACTTGCAGCTTGTAAGCGATAATACTAGAGTCTGGCTCATTCAGACCAAGCAGGAGACTGCCACTGAGCTTCAGACCAAGTATGGCGCTGAATATGGCTGGGACAGTAAGCTTACAGCCATACCTGATAAAGCCTTCGAGGTAACACCCGATCTGTGCCTTAAGGAGTACGGAGTTCGTCCCGATCAGATACCGGATCTCAAGGGAATTCAGGGCGATTCAAGCGATAATATTCCCGGAGTTAAGGGAGTCAGCAGTGCTGCAATACCGCTTCTGGCGCATTATGGAACTGTTGAAGGGATATACGAGGCTATTGATGCCTGCAAGGATGATAAAGAGCAAAAAGGGCTCGCGAAGATGTGGAAAGAAGATCTTGGTATTTCAAGAAGCCCGTTAAAGGCGCTTATTGAGTACAGAGATCTTGCTGTTTTGTCAAAAGATCTTGCTGAGATCAGGAAAGATTACCCTTTTGACATTTCTATTGACGAATTTAAGCTTAAATTTGATAAAATAAAAGCGAAAGAGCAATTTGAGCTCTACGGATTTAAATCTCTTATGGATAAGATTGGAGAATGATTTTTTATGCGGAATTATTATCATACTATACTGATAAATCTACATAAGATCATTTATTATATAGTTAAAGCAAGAATATGGATGAGACATCCCGAGAAGCATTCTGAAGAGGAATGCTATGGTATGGCCCAAGAGATGGTTGATGTCATGAACAGATCATCAGGATATAAGACCATAGCTTTCGGAACCGAGAATCTCCCGAAGGAAGGCGGATACATGTTGTATCCCAATCATCAGGGCAAATATGATGTTCCCGGAATTTTTGCCACACATGAGAAACCTGTTTCTTTTGTTATGGATAAAGAAAGAGCAAGTATACCTCTTGTTTATGAGTTTTTGTTATTGGTAAGGGGAAAGTCCATATATCTCAATAATCCCAGGCAGACGATCACAGTCTTTCAGGAGATGGCTAAAGAACTTGAGCAGGGGAAGAAGTACATTCTTTTTCCCGAGGGCGGATATAAGGAAAATAACGGCAATGTTGTTGAAACTTTTAAGGCGGGAAGCTTTAAAGTCGCGCAGATGTCTAAAGTGCCTATCGTGCCAGTTGCTCTTGTTGATTCCTATAAGGTTTACAACAGTGATCATTATGGCCCTGTAACGACTTATGTGTATTACCTTGAACCGATCATGTATGAAGAGTATAAGAACATGAAAACCAAGGATATTGCAGCAATGGTTGAGGGCAGGATCAAGGACAAGATAAAAGAGCATTTGGCAGGCTGATATATTTTGGAGGATATGATGGGTAAGGTGTTGGCTGTACTTGCATCGGTTATATTTATAATCGCTGTGATTGTGTTCACGATAGGTGAGCTTAACAAAGACAATGAGGAAGAACCTGAGACATACAGATGGATGCGCATTTTTGCATTTGTTCTTGTTGTGATGGCTGCTGTATGCGCGATAAAGAGCGGAGTATTTTAAAATTTTTCTTATAATAAAACACCGAGACAAAGAGCTGGTTACAATTCTTTGTCTCGGTTATTTTTTTAGAACGACATATAATAAAATGATGCGGGATCAGCAACTTCCCCGTATAAGCCAAATACCATTGTGTATAGCAAAATGGCAAGTGTAAAGATCATTCTGAACACAGGACCCTGAATGTTTAGCCATTGGTCAATTCTGATATCGCGCTTGTAAGCGATAAGATCCATTCCTCCAAGGATCATTAGTGCAAAGATAAGTATAAACAGCTCCTGGGCACCGAGGCCAAGTGAAAAGAACTTATTCATATCAGATAATATCCAGAAATCCTTGACGGTAAACATCTGTATGATATATGAGCATGCGTGTTGGACCGAATCCGCTTTAAAAAAGATCCAAGCAAAATCTACAAGTATAAATGTGAATGTAGCTCTTAAAAAGCGCGCACCAAATGGCATATTGCTCTTGTTTTTCTTCATGATCCCTATATCGGTCAGTATATTTTCTATCATGTTGTAGAGCCCATGAAGTACTCCCCAGATCAAGAAGGTTAAGCCTGAACCGTGCCAGACTCCGCTTATTGCAAATGTGATAAATGTGTTGAGGTATTTTCTAAGCTTACCTTTTCTGTTTCCGCCCAAAGGTATATATATGTAGTCTTTTAACCATGAGCTTAGTGATATATGCCATCTTCTCCAGAAGTCTGTTATGGATAATGACATATAAGGCGCTTTAAAGTTATCCATTATCTTAATGTCAAACATGCCTGCAATTCCCAGAGCAATATGAGAATAGGCCATAAAATCACAATAGAGCTGCATTCCGAATGAAACTGCTCCGATGATCAAAACAGAAGTTCCGTAGCGGTAGTATGTTGTAAAAATGTGATCGGATAAGATCGCAAGTCTATCCGCTATGACAAGCTTTACAAACATTCCGAAGATAATGATTATCGCATTGTCACAAAGTCTGTTTATATCGAATAATTCTTTCCTTGAGGCAGAATCAAGCTTTCTGAACTGAGGTATCAGATTACCGCCTCTTTCGATGGGACCGGAAATAACAGTAGGAAAGAATGCTATAAATAAAAGCACATAGAGCGGATTCTTTTCTGCTTTGATCTTTCCGTTATAACAATCCGAGATATATGAAATGGCTTCCAGAGCGAAAAACGATAATCCAAGTGGAGCCAACTTATTGATCGCTGTATATCTGTAAATTGCCATAAGAACGATCAACAGTGTGATCCCGGAAATTAGCAGAGCTTTTTTCGCAGATGCTGAATGGGACTTTTCCATCGCGACAGTAACAACGTATGATACGATGCCTACAGCCGGTAATATAAAAAATCCCGCTGTTCCGCATATGTAATACAGAAAAAAGCTTAATGCCAAAAGTAAAAAGGATCGTATTTTTTTAGGTACTATGAATTCAAGTAAAAGTATCATAAATACCAAAGGAAACAGTATTTGGTATGTAATAAACATCATTATTCTCCAATGTATAGCTATTTATCGTTTTCTTCTCGTTTAAGTTCGTTGCCCTCGGCGTCAGGTGACATGCCGACAGAATCGATCACTATATCTAAATTCTCGTCATAAATAAATACACTTAGTCCGCTTGTTTTTTTGACATAATTCTCGCCCCAGATATAAACTCCGTCATTTCGATCGTCTTTATCTGATTGCGACATATATTCTTTATTTGGCATGAGTCTGTCAACGGACACAACGGAATTTCCGAATTTGTGCGAATACGAAAAGGTTTCGGCATTATATGAATAATATAAAAGCTCGCCGTGGTAGAGTATTATCGTTCCGCCTTTTGAATAGAAATCTTCCGGCGCCGGAACTTCTTCAAGGATACTCTGAATGGATCCGTTTGATTCACTAGTATGATCACCTGAAAGCGTCATTATTACTAAATAATCTTTGCAATGCTCACCGAAATGCTCGCCCCATTCCTCTATATTGCTTGAAGATTCAAATTCTTCTCTTAATTGATAATCTTCCCATGCTTTTTGGTCGTTTCTCCATGTCTCATAACCCGGATCGTTTCTGTGGTCTTTCAGGTTGTAATTATCCAAAAGGTATTGTCCCAGATATGCAGTTATCTTCTCACCGCCTGAAAGATTTAAATGGTTCAGATCGGCAGCCTGATCGGTCTGAACATCAAAACCAATCTCTTCAACCAGATAGTTGAAGTCGATATAAGGTACATTATTTTGGGAAGCGATATCAGATATTGTGTTTTGCTGTGCCATAGATATCTCGGGCGCGGGATACGGCGTATGGAAAAGAACCAACGGTATGTTCTTTTCATGAAACAGAGCGATGATCTTATCAAGATACTCCCGACCAATATCGCTTATAGGGGCACGTTCATCCGTGGTGACAATCTCCGCTTCTTCGTCCGGAACAGAAGTAAGGGGATGAACATCGGATACTAAGTAAGGAGCATCAGTCACGAAATCATCCTTGGTAAGCTCTGAATATCGTGAATGCACAACAGGCCACTTATAAAGAAGCTGCACTCCTTCTTCCGTGAAAGGCAGATTGAAATTTTTGATCTGTTCACGAGCCATTTGCAGGTAGTTCTCTGAATATTTGAAGGCCGCATCACTCTGGATCTTGCCCTCATATTCTGTGTCGGGCTCTTCCATGTTGTCATCGGGGATAAGTGCGGTTTCCACCATGATAACGCTGGGCTCTTCGTATTTCAGAAATTCAATTATGGAATGATATGTAACATCTACGGGTTGAGAATTACCCGCAATTGTATAAGCTGCGATCCCATAATCTCTCCACAGATTTCTTCCTACAAGATGCCCCGCATGACTGCTGCCTACAAAAAGTACATCCGTGTTTTTGGCGTAGCCTTCGTATACATTATGCATCCTTGGGTTAGTTGAAGTACCCTTTTCTATAAGGATGTTCATAAGGTTTGTTGAAATGAATATAAGTGCGATTAAAAATATAAATAGTTCTATAAACCGAAATATATTCTTCCTTCTTTTGATCATTTACTCTCTCCATTTTTTAAGCGTTCATTTCAATATTGTATCATACAATGTCAAAAACACAAAAAAAAGGACACGCATGATCGCTCAATACGTGCCCTTCATTAAAAAGGATATTTAGTTTGTTCAGTCAATTGTTATTTCCACTTTTTAAGTCCTTCAAAAGCATATCCCGATAAATCCACACCACAGTCTACGCTGCTGAGAGTATTGAGATCGGGTTTAAAGGTCCTAACGTGCATAACCTGAAGAGGCGGTTTTGGAGTCGTTCTAATCCTGGAAGCTATAGGTTTCTTATTAGCCATGGCAGATACCTCCTTGTCTCTTGGTAGTACCATTATAAACGAGAGAAATAAAATAAGAATAAAGGAAGCTTAAAAAAACACGGATAATTAAATAAACATTCACTTTTGACATTATAGGGTGTAAAATAGAACGTAATTAAGACAACTCATTTTCTGAGGGGAGGGAATGTAATGGCAACAGCTAATACAAAATTGGAACTACAGTATGGTAGTCTGTCTATAGGAGAGGATAAGATCATCTCCAAGGCAAAAAAGGCTTACGGAAAAAGGGATATTACGGAGCTTAATATCTATGTAAAGCCTGAAGAGGGAAAAGCATATTACGTGGTTAACGGAGATCCTTCAAAAAGCGGAGACTTCGAACTCTACGACTGATCCTACAAAGTTTTATAGTGGCCGAAGAGATAATTATCTCTTCGGCTTTTTGTACATGTGCAATGTACCCCATGCCCCGTATTATATGGTATAATCTGTTGACAGACATTGCTTTAGGGAATGGATAAAATTGTAGACGAAACTTTGGATATATACAGAGGCTACGGAAAGAAGGACAACAATGGATAAACTTGCTATTTTAGGAGGAACTCCGGTCAGAAAAGAAAAGATATATTATGGTCGCCAGTGCATTGAAGATGATGATGTTAATGCGGTTGCCAAGGCACTTAAGGGTGATCTTATAACATGCGGACCATACGTGGATGAACTTGAGAAAAGGATATGTGAAGTTACGGGCGCTAAATATGCGGTTGTTGTAAGTAACGGAACAGCAGCTCTTCATTGTGCAATGATCGCGGCAGGCGTCGGAGAAGGAGATGAGGTCATAACTACTCCTCTTACATTTGCGGCATCTGCAAACTGTGCCGTATATGTCGGTGCGAAGCCTGTATTTGCTGATATAGATCCCAAGACATACAACATTGATCCGGACAGCATTGAGAAGCATATAACAGATAAGACCAAGGCTATCGTAGCAGTTGATTACACTGGTCAGGCTGTGGATCACAAGAGAATACAAAAGATATGTGACGAGCATGGCCTTACTCTCATAATTGACGGAGCGCATGCGATAGGGACCAAGTATGACGGCAAGGGAGAAGGCTCGATCGCTGATATGACAACCTTCAGTTTCCATCCGGTTAAGACGGTCACTGCGGGTGAAGGTGGTGCGATCACAACCAACGATCCTGAGCTATACAGAAAATTACATCTTGCATCACAACACGGAATAGTAAGAAAACCTGATGAGTTTAAGCATGAGGCTGAAGGAATCTGGTACTATGAAATGCAGGAGCTTGGTTTTAACTACAGAATGACAGATTTTCAGGCAGCTCTTTTGATAAGCCAGTTAAACAAGCTTGATAAGTTTTCGAAGAGAAGAAAAGAGATTGTAAAGAAATATGATGAAGCATTTAAGGATGTTCCGGGAATAATAGTGCAAGAAGAGATTCCTGAGTCAGATACGACAAGACATCTTTATGTGATACAGCTTGATTTTGATAAAGTAAAATGCACCAGAAGAGAGTTTTTCGATGCTCTCGCTGCTGAAAATGTCCAGCCGCAGGTTCACTATGTGCCGGTATATTGGTTCCCATTCTACGAAAAGATGGGATATCAAAGAGGTCTTTGTCCTGTTGCGGAGAAGGTTTATAAAGGTATCATGAGCATACCGCTTTACCCTCTTATGACAGACAGCGATGTCGATGATGTCATTGAGGCGGTAAAGAAGGTAACGGCTTGGTATAAAAAGTAATACCACGTTATTTATGAACAATTAAATTATTGATTATGAAGGGAGAAGCATTATGTACGAACAGATCAAGTTACCCTACGAAACAAACGCTTTGGAGCCGTATATCGATCAACTCACTGTTGAGACTCACTACGGGAAGCATCACGTTACTTATACCAAGACATTTAATGAATTGGCAGAGAAAGCGGGACTTAGCAATCTTTCTGCAGAAGAACTCCTTGCTTCGCTAGATAAGGTTTCCGATGAGACCTTGAAGAAGGGACTTCGAAATCAGGGCGGAGGTTATTACAATCATAATCTGTATTTTGAGATGTTTTCAAAAAGCCCTGCTAAGGAGCCTAACGGAAAGCTAAAAGAAGCCATTGATAAAACTTTCGGAAGCCTTGACGAGCTTAAGGATCAGATGTCCAAGGCAGCAGCAGGACAGTTTGGTTCAGGATGGGCATGGCTTTCAACAGATAAGAGCGGAGCTCTGTTTGTATCGGCTTCTCCGAATCAGGATAATCCGATAAGCGAAGGAACGGGAAGAATACCGATCATTGGATTGGATGTTTGGGAGCACGCTTATTACCTTAAGTACAAAAACTTAAGACCCGATTATATCAAGGCATTCTTTGAGATCCTTGATTGGGCTAAGGTATCTGCAAAATACGAGCAGATAATAGGATAAAATATAAACACCAACTGCAACAGAACGTCGCAGTTGGTGTTTTTTGGGGTTTATTTAGCGCGAAGAGCAGAGTACAACAATGATCATTGTACAGACTGCTCATTTTGGAGAAGAAAAGAACTTCTCAGAAACGCGCGAAAATGAATTTATCATATACGAAAAAAGTAAACAAGAAAAAATAGAATTCTTTGGCAAAAAGTTTGCTAAAAATAAAACAAAGTTTTTAGCGAGCGTATTACCAAGCGAAATAAAATTTTAAATTGTTTTATTTTGTATATTGAAAATATATATTGTCGTTTTCTAAAAAAACTGCTTTTTATAATAAAGAAAATTCAGTCAGATAATCCCAGATCAGTTTTCATATACTCAGTAATATATAAAGCTCTTTCCTTGAAAAAGCTGTCAATAACGGCAATATCGCTATCATAGTCCTCTTCGGAATATGGAGGAGCATAGTCCTCGTTAGGTTCATAACTACTGATCACAAAGTCGCCGCGGAATCTTTCTTGAGATTTTATATCGGCGTCTTTACATTTAGCAGAGAGCTCTGAAAGCTTATCATGAACCTTCTCGTATTGAAAATTATTTTCCGTCATCTCAATAAAAGAGTTTACGAAGCGTTCTTTAAATTCCGGATTTTTTATCATAGAAGAGAAAAGTACATCGCCGTTTAACGGGCTTATCTCCCAATGTCCTTCTACAAATGAATCGACTGAGGCGTTGGTCATTTCGGTGATCAGAGCGCAAGATTCATCGAGATCGTATAAAAGCCATCTCCATTTGCCGTCTCCGTATTTACCATCCGTGGGATCTTTTACTCTCCAAAGAGCCAGGTTATTGGAAAAAGCATCTCCGTTTGCTACATATATTTCTGTAATGTAGTAATCGATCATACTTTGTATATCAATCTTTTTCTCAATATATCTGTAGTTGCCATCATCAGCCATGTCGTGTGAGGAAACATAGTCAACAAGATCGGTGTACATTTTAAGATCGTTCGGATCATCGGTGTTTACTTCGTTGTTTTTTACGATGATCACGTTGTCTTCATCTATTCCGTAGTTTTCGTGTATATATGATTCGCCTATGCCTTCCTGAATGAAGTACATTCCCCAATATTCGCCGTTTAGGAATAATGCACACGGAATGGCGCGTTGAACACCTACGTCTCTTCCCGATACAAGACTCTGGCAGAATACATCTCTTTGCTTGGTCAGAAATTGATCATTAGATCCGCCGGAACGAAGGACTACTTTGCTATAGCCATTTCCGTTTCCTTTAAAAAAGTCATATTTAAAATAATCATTTCCGTCGTATTCCGCTCTTGAATAGAGGTTAAAGCTCTTTTGATTTTGACCGATACTGAAGCCGCCGTGAATCCTTATACCGGCTTTCTGCTCGAATATCTTATCGTGATCTTCTGAAAAGAATTCGATATTTACAGGGCGCTCCCAGCCACGGCCTTCTTTTCCGTAGTTGCAATAATCATAGACATATTCAAAAGGATCAAGATCCATCTTTTCACCATAAATGTCTTTTACACGTCCCTGGACATAGATTCCTTTCTCGTACCCGAAAAGATCGTCCGGATCCATTGATACCGACATCACTGAAATACCTTCATAGCCAAAGCTGTCAAGGCCTATAAAATAAGTCTGGGATACGATCTCACTTGTTCCGTCGTCTGAAATGGCGACAGCTTTCAGCACAGTGGCCTTGTCGACAGGAAAGTCCGGAAGATAGGTGTTTGCTGTGGCAATATCCCCCATTGCGGACCAGATATTGGGATCGGCAGTTCTGTTGCTGATCGTTATCGGCCCTTCATATTTATATGATTCCGCATCCGGAACCGAACCGTTTAGTGAGTAATAAATGTCACCTTTGGGTGCATTCAAAGAAACAACAATATCCTTTTCGTACCAGCCGCCGCTGATGGAAAAAGACGGTGCCTCAAGATTGACTCTTTTCTCAGGGATAAAAGTCTCTTCTACATAATAAGGAGTAGCAGAACAAATATTGTACCTTCCAAGATCATCCAGGGACGAGGAATAACTCTTGTTGTCCGGAAGGTCGTAAGGTATAGGAAGTCTTTGGACATATTTTTCATCAGGACTTGTGAGAATGCATACTTCACCTTTAGAAATTTTGAAAGGGATATCGTGGATATCGGAAGGGACGAATTCTTCTCTATATAAAGAAGTGTCGTCTATGCAGGGGCTGCACCAAGCAATCAAGGTTTCGCCGGGCTCTATGGTCACGTCACCGAATGTGTATTTGAAAAGATCTTTTCTGTTATCCGTAAGTCCCCAGCCGGAAAGGTTGACGGACTCATCGGAGCAGTTATAGATCTCGATATAATCTGCACCGTAATCGCCGTTGTCATCATAGGCGGCGTTTTTGTTGCAGGCGCATACTTCTGTAATGGTAAGCGGTGATCTGCGTGCGAAGCCTTTTCTTCCGACAAACGAGAGGATAAAGACCGTGCATAGCAATATTAATATGATTATAAGCGTCTTTTTTCTTGTCATGATAAACTCCTACATTCAAATATAGCGCAAAGTCAATAATTAAGCTAGAATGTAATAGATGAATACAGATAAATCGCAGAAAGAAAACTTAATACCGGTGATAATACCTTCGTACGAACCGGATGCCAGAATGACTGAGCTGGTAAAAGAGCTTGCGGCAGAAGAAAAGGTCGTTATCATAGTTGATGACGGAAGCGGTAATGATTATCAGATTTTTTTTGATGAGGCAAAAGAAATCCTTAAAGATAACGGCATCATCTTAAGACACGAAGTGAACAGAGGAAAAGGAGCAGCCCTTAAGACTGCATTTAGATATGTGCTTGAGACCATGAAGAGTGCGGTTGGAGTAGTGACAGCCGATTCTGACGGACAGCATTCCGTTGCTTCTATAAATGATGTGTCGAAGAGTTTATTAAGTAATCCGGATGCGCTCATTCTTGGCGTAAGATGTCTTGATGGGGATGATGTTCCATGGAAATCCAAGGCCGGGAATTTGATAACGAGGAAGGTTACCAAGTATGTATCGGGACTCGATTTAAGTGATACGCAAACGGGACTTCGCGGAATATCCAAAGCTTTCATGAGAGAACTTCTTGTGGTAAAAGGCGATAGGTTTGAATTTGAGATGAGGATGCTCCTCGAAACCAAGGGAAAGTGTCGTATCGTAGAAGTGCCGATCAGCACAATATATGAATCCAAGGATAATCACTCAACACATTTCAATCCTTTTGCCGATTCGATAAGAATATACAGAGTACTTGGGGAGAGCTTTATAAGATATATCTTTTCCTCTCTCTCATCATGCGTTTTGGATATAGCACTATTTGCTGTTCTGTGTTTCCTTATCAGAGGTAAATATGTTGGATATATTGCAATCTCTACAGTGATAGCAAGGATAATATCTGCGACGTATAATTTTGCGCTTAATTATAAGATGGTTTTTAAGAGTAGAGAAAAAGTTGAAAAGGCAGCGATCAAGTACATAATACTTGCTGTTGTTCAAATGGCGCTAAGCGCATTTTTGGTAACGATGGGAGTAAGACT
Organism: Butyrivibrio sp.; assembly: GCA_017535785.1. Classification (GTDB taxonomy): domain Bacteria; phylum Bacillota; class Clostridia; order Lachnospirales; family Lachnospiraceae; genus Butyrivibrio. The sequence goes on from JAFXTN010000037.1 coordinate 145,592, forward strand.
GCTAGCCGGCGCAGCTGAGACGATAGTTAAGATAGTTGTTGATACTTGTCTTTTCTTTATAAGCTACAAGATTCAGCAGAAATTTGTATATATCTCGCGCAGACCTTTCATGATGAGATCGGGCTCGTGATAAGCTTTTTCTTTTTCACCGATCCATGGGAATACAAACGGTGCATTTCCTCCCGTAAGAATGAGGGATGCTCCTTTCATTTCCGGGGCTTTGCATAATCTGTCAGTGATTTCTGCAAGCATGGAAGCGGTTCCTACGACAGCACCCGAAAGAAGGGCGGAAGACGTATCTTGCCCTATAAGAGTATCTGTCTGTGCTGCAGTTATTTCCGGAAGATGAGGAACTCTGCTATGAAGGGCATTAAGAGATGTCTGGACACCCGGACAGATCATTCCCCCGATGAAGTTTTTATTTGAGTCTACTGCTGATATTGTTGTGCAGGTTCCGAGATCGCAGACGATCACAGGCGCTTTGTAAAGCTGAACCGCACCTACAACGTCGACTATCCTGTCTGCACCGAGACTTTTTTTATCATAAAGATCAAAATTTATCCCGAGGTCAAGCTCATGGCTTACCATGACGGGAGTATGTCCGGTTACGGAAGAAAGAGCTTCTTTAGCTGTTTCTGCTATACTCGGAACTACACAGGAAATAACGGAGCCCGCGATGAGCTCCGTTTTCTTATTGTCTTCATACGACATAAGAACGGAAAGAAATGAATCTTTGAGGGCTTCAAAAGACGCATTTAAGTCAGTCTGAAAACTCTTAAGGCGATTCATTTTGTCGCCGTCCCATAGACATGTCGCTATATTTGTATTTCCTATATCAATTGTCAGTATTTTTTCCATGATATTATTTGTTATTCTTTATGCTCTGTGAAGCACCTTTGAAAGCACAAGCCCAAGAGTACCTGCAAGAACACAGCCGATAACAGCTTCAACAGTTGCCTGAACACCTACAAGTGCGATCACGAATGACAAAGGTCCGGTTGCATTTTTTGCTGCGACAAGTCCTTGAATGTAATCTGAGTGGTAAAAAAACAAGCAAAGAAGGCCCATGAAGAATACTGTGTTAAGAAGAGGCATGAGAAGGCCTGTTATAAAGTAAGAAGCCTTGCCGAGAGGGCTCTTTTTAAGAATAGGAAAAAGATTGCTCACTATGAATGCATCGAGGAACCTTGCAAGAACAGCGGTTAAAAATACTCCGGCGGGATTTACGTTAAAAAGAGTCGAAAGAAGTCCGCTTTCTCCGGTGAGTGCTGTCAGGAAGCTGTTGAGACCAAAAACAAGTCCGCATACAACGCCTGCTGTAGGACCAATGAGCATTGCTGCAAGAGCAACCGGTACTGTTACGATTGAAATCTTAAGAAATGGTGTGGGGATAGTTCCCAGGAAGGTGTTTCCCATGATCAGTGTAACTGCGATCATAAGGGCAGTCTCCACCAAATAGAGTGTTTTTGCGTTGAGTCCGGCTGACTCCTTAGTCTCGCGGCTCAATGATGATGTGTTTGACATATTTAATTCTCCTTACAAAAAAGCTACCGTTTCAAGCCTATTTGAATACAGTGCGTAATAAATATATCATAGATGTGGTAAAATGTCAGGGTAAACTTGATAAAAAAGGAGAATCCTATGTTACAGGGCAAAAATATACTTTTGGGAGTGACAGGTGGAATTGCGGCGTACAAGGCTGCCGATCTTGCATCCAAGCTGATCAAGCTACAGGCAAATGTAGACGTTATCATGACTGAGAATGCTACAAAGTTCGTGACGCCTCTTACGTTTGAATCCATAACTCATACAAGATGCGTTACGGATACTTTTGACAGAGGAAGCTACTATGAAGTAGAGCATATAGCGCTTGCGGATAAAGCTGATATTCTTGTTATCGCGCCCGCCACAGCCAATTGTATAGCTAAGCTTGCTTGCGGTTTAGCGGATGATATGCTGACCACAACGGCTCTTGCGTGTGATTGCATCAAGATGATAGCACCGGCAATGAACACCAAGATGTATGATAACCCTGTAACACAGAGAAACATACAGACACTTCGGGATCTCGGATATATTATCATAGAGCCGGGAGAGGGCTTCCTTGCCTGCGGAACTGTCGGGAAAGGAAGAATGGAAGAGCCTTCGGTTATTACTGAGGCCATAGTCCATGAGATCGCTCGTGAAAAGGACATGAGTGGAGTAAAGGTCCTTGTTACTGCCGGACCCACAATGGAAGCAATAGATCCGGTAAGATATATAACCAATCATTCGAGCGGCAAGATGGGCTATGCAATCGCAAAGGCAGCAGCTAGAAGAGGTGCTGAAGTAACGCTCGTTACAGGAAAGACTTCGCTTGAAGATCCGAAGTATGTAAATGTAGTTGATATCACTTCCGCGGATGATATGTTCAAGGAAGTGACAAAGAGGGCTACTAAGCAGGACATAATAATAAAGGCAGCTGCGGTTGCAGACTATACGCCTGTCAGTATGGCTAGCGACAAGATCAAGAAAAAAGATACGGAAGATGAGATGAGTATTCCTCTTAAGAGGACAAAAGATATTTTGAAACACCTTGGAGAGAACAAGAAGAAAGGCCAGATACTCTGTGGATTTTCCATGGAGACAAAAGATCTTTTGAAAAACTCAAGAAAAAAACTTGAGAAGAAAAATCTTGATATGATCTGCGCCAATAACCTTAAAGATAAAGGTGCGGGCTTCGGCGTGGATACCAATGTCCTTACATTTATCACAAAGGACGGTGAGGAAGCGCTTGAGTGCATGAGCAAAGACAGCGCTTCAGATCTCCTTTTATCAAGACTTATGGAGATGAGAAAAAAAGGTAAATGATACCCGGTGGCATATATTTAACGTGCAATTTGTAATTTTCCTGCATGTTCGTTAAGATAAGTGGGTAATTGTTTTAGATTCAGAAAGGTTTATTTTAGTAATGAAAGTTGTAATACTTGCCGGAGGTTTCGGCACAAGAATAAGTGAGGAGAGTCACCTTCGTCCCAAGCCGATGATCGAGATCGGTGGAAAGCCCATCTTGTGGCATATCATGAAGGAGTATTCTTATCACGGTTTTAATGAGTTTATCATTTGCGCAGGTTATAAGCAGGAGGTTATAAAAGAGTATTTTGCCAATTACTATCTCCATAACTGCGATGTTACTTTTGATTTTGCTAACAGCGGACAGACTACATTCCATTCACAGAAGGCTGAGCCTTGGAAGGTAACGGTTGTAGATACAGGCTACAGCACAATGACCGGCGGACGTATCAAGAGGATCCGCGAGCATGTCGGAAATGAGACATTCTTCATGACATACGGAGACGGTGTGTGTGATATTGATATGAACGATCTTCTTAAGTTCCATAAGAGTCACGGAAAGATCGCTACTGTTACAGCAATACTTGCAGGCCAGCGCTTTGGTGTGTTTGATATTGATAAGGATGACACATCGGTTGTAAGAGATTTCAGAGAAAAAGCAAGCATGGACGGAGCCAGGATAAATGGCGGATACATGGTACTTGAGCCCGGAGTGTTTGATTATATCGAGGGCGACGCAACCTTCTTTGAAAAAGAGCCTATGCACAATCTTGTAAAAGACGGAGAAATGGCAGCTTATAAATATGACGGTTTCTGGAAATGCATGGATACCGCCAGAGAAAGGGACGAGTTATCGGAGATGATAGAGGGCGGAAGAGCGCCTTGGATCAAGTGGTAAATTATGAGAGTTTCAGATTATATAGTTGAATTTTTGATAAAAAAGGGCGTCACCGACTGCTTCACGGTAGTAGGCGGTGGCGCTATGTATTTAAATAATTCTTTCGGACATACTGAAGGTATGAAGTGTACCCATTTTCATCATGAACAGGGAGCAGCTATCGCAGCGGAAGGTTATTCAAGATATGAGAATAAAGTTGCCGCACTTTGCGTAACTTCAGGCCCCGGCGGAACCAATGCCATTACCGGAGTTATTGGAGGATGGCTTGATTCGCTTCCAATGTTCGTAGTTAGCGGTCAGGTCCGCTATGATACAACGGTACGTTACTGGAAAAAGAACTTTGGCGGAGAGTGCGCGTCACAGGTAGGCTGTGCGGACGAGTATGCTCCGAGAGCTATAGGTGATCAGGAATATGACATTACCGCAATGACTTCACATATCTGTAAGTATGCGGTAATGCTCGAAGATCCCGCTGATATCAGATTCCATCTTGAGAAGGCCTGGCATCTTATGAATACCGGAAGACCCGGCCCTGTGTGGATCGACGTTCCCGTAAATTATCAGGCGGCAGAGATAAATCCCGAGGAGCTCAGAGGATATGATCCCTCTGAAGAAAACGGTCAAAAGAGATCAAGTGAAGCCAAGCTTGACGAGCAGATAGATAAAGCACTTGAAATGCTTAAAGAAGCTAAGAGACCTGTTATTTACGCCGGAGGCGGAATCCGCATTTCCGGTGGCTATGATGCTTTCAGAAAAGTAGTTGATAAGCTTGGGATTCCGGTCTGCACATATTGGAATTCAATAGATGTTATTGAGTCCGACAACCCGCTTTACTGCGGACGTGGCGGTAACATGGGCGATAGACCCGGTAACTTTGCGATTCAGAATTCAGATCTTGTTCTTGTTCTCGGAAGCAGACTTTCTATCAGACAGGTCGGCTATACCTGGGACACATGGGCGAGAGCAGCCAAGGTCATCATGGTTGATATCGATCCTTCGGAGATGGATAAGCATACACTTCATGTTGATCTCAAGATACATGCTGATGTAAAAGAATTTTTGGAAAAGCTTAGCGATAAGCTAAACAGCTTTGGCAATTCGGGATATCTTTTTACTGATGATGCGTGGAGAGCGCAGTGCATAAAGTGGAAAGAGAAATACCCTGTTGTTTCTGATGAGCAGCTTCATACCGGTGATAAGCTTGTGAATGTTTACGGCTTTATCAAGGCACTTTCCGATAAGCTTCCAAAGGGAAGCTTGACGGCTGTAAGTAACGGAGCGTGTTGCGTTGCCGGACATCAGAGCTGGACGATAAAAGAAGGAACGAGATTTATCATAAACAATGCTGTAGCAAGTATGGGATACGGACTTCCTGCAGCTATAGGTTTGTGTTTATCTTCAGGTAAAAAAGAGACTGTATGTCTTGAAGGTGACGGAAGTATCATGATGAACCTTCAGGAGCTTCAGACTATAGTTACAAATAAGCTTCCCGTTAAGATATTCCTTATAAACAATGCGGGATATCATTCCATCAGGCTTACTCAGAACAATCTTTTTTCTGATTATTCAAAGTGCGGAATAGGTCCCGAGAGTGGGGATCTTGCATTCCCATCTTTTGAAAAGATAGCGGGAGCTTTCGGATATAATTATATTGGAATTCATACGGGAGATGAGCTTTCAGACAAATTGGATGAGGCTCTTAAGACAAGTGATCCTGTTCTATGTGAGGTATTTACGGATACAGATCAGGTGTGGGCTCCCAAGAGTTCAGCAAAAAGACTTCCGGACGGAACGCTCACAAGTCCTCCGCTTGAGGATCTTGCTCCTTTCCTTCCAAGAGAAGAGCTTGCAGAGAATATGTATATTTGACGATGGATCAAAGTATTATATAAGGGGAACTAATCGATCATGCAACTGTTAACGCTATATAAAAGGGAATAGGAAAGACATATGAACAAAAAAAATGGCATAATTAAATATTTTATCGGTGCAATAATAATCGTTGCATTGTTTGTGTTCTTCGTAGGTTCTTTTGGAAAACAGGATGAAGGGATCGAAGGACAGACAGGCGGTGGAAGTAGCTACGTCGAAGGCGAAGATTCCGTTGAAGGAATGGCCGGAGATATGCCTTCCGGAGAAACAGATGGCGGTTACGACTCTATGGGCGGAGGTGCTGCGCCTGCTCTTGCAGATGGATCGAGTGGCGAGGCTCCTTCGGGAGCGGACGGTGGCGAGGTTATAAACGCAGGCCCGTCGATCGGAGGTGAATCATCTCTTTCCGGCTTAGGCGGAAAAGACGGCGATACTATAGGCGGCGTTGGTGCGGATACTTCAGGAAGTGGTTCATTTGGCGCAGGTGATCCGGGAAAAGATGCTATTACAGATACCAACACTTCATCGGTTCCAAGCGGAAATCCTACCGGTTCTACGGGATCTGACGCCCAGGTCGGAGGGACACAAGGAAAGAGTGGAATTCCTTCTATCGGAGGATCCAAATCAAAAAAGACCTCTTCAAAGAAACAAAAAGCAGAAGTTGTGGCAGAGACTCCGAAGGACGATGACTCCGGAGAAGATGCAGCCACGCTTCCAGAGAACGGAGTATATACTTCAAAGCAAGATGTGGCGATGTATCTTCATACTTACCACAGACTGCCGCAAAACTTCATTACCAAGAAGCAGGCCAATCAGCTTGGATGGACCGGTGGAAGTCTTGAAAAATTTGCTCCGGGAAAATCCATAGGCGGAGATTTTTTCGGAAACTATGAGGGCAGACTCCCGGATGGCCATGAATATCACGAATGTGATATCGACACATTTAAGGCTGAAAAGCGTGGAGAGAAGAGGATAGTTTATTCCGAAGATTTCCACATCTATTATACAGAAGACCATTACAATACGTTTGAACTGTTGTATGAACCTTGATACTTATGACAGATAGAAGTTTTTGGAATCGATAGAGGTGAATGAATGGGGAAAGTTTTTTATATTGATCTGTCCGAGGTGACAACTAAGGAAGAATTTCAGGATCTTTTGGCAAAAGAGCTACCACTTCCCGATTATTACGGAAAGAACCTCGATGCACTTAACGACGTTCTTACCGAAATGGGAAACGGCTGGAATATTATCTTTTACAATATAAAATTTGCAGAGAGAAGGCTGGGCAAGTATTTTGAGGCTTTGAAAAGACTCTGCAAGGAAGCATCACAAGATACATTGGATTTGAAGATCAGGTTTTTTGAATAAATATTTTCATATGAGAAAGGAAAGAGAAAAATGAGAAGAATCAAAGAATTATGTTTAGTAACTGTAATCTGTTTATCTTTTGCCGGGCTTACGGCTTGCGGCTCTTCTAAGGCAGGAGAGGCCACGGAAAGTGAAGCCAACATCGAGGAAACTGTAGATACAACTACAGAAGCAGATGTTGAGGAAAGTGAGGATACGGTTTCCGAAGAGACTGCTCCTAAAGCCGGTGAAGTAAAGGAACTTTCAGAGGGAGATAAGGCTCCTGATTTTACAGCAAAGCTTGCTGACGGAACGGAGTTTAAGCTTTCAGATCACAATAATGAGGTAGTTCTCCTTAATTTCTTTGCATCATGGTGTCCTCCTTGTATGGGCGAGATGCCTGCTTTTGAGAAGCTTAAGAATGATAACATCGAGGGATTGTCGATCATATGCGTAGACTGCATGGAGGACAAGGAGACTGTAGATCAGCTTATTAAGGATGAGGGTTATACTTTCCCTATCGCTTATGATGAAGACGGCGCAATAGAGATGTTATATCCCACAGAGGGTATTCCTTATACTCTTGTGATAAAGAACGGAACGATCGAGAAGATCTACCTTGGTGCTGATAACGCAGATGCGCAGTATGCTGAGTATAAGGGCGCAATTGATGAGTGTTTGAAGTAAAAGATAAATGAGGTGCCGATGAAAGGTAAGGAGCATTTCAAGCAGTTTTCAAGACGCTATGTTCAGCTTATGGCTGCAGTGTTATACAACTGTAATTTTAAAGGCTTTGCAGAGGGCAAGATCTGGAAAGGTAATAGTAAAGGAATGTGCGTGCCGGGACTAAACTGTTATTCATGTCCCGGTGCGATCGCTTCATGCCCTTTGGGAAGCTTGCAGACGGCGCTTATCTCATCGAAGTATAAATTTCCATATTATATTTTGGGGACGATCTTACTGATGGGACTGTTTCTCGGAAGGTTTATCTGCGGATTTTTGTGTCCGTTTGGACTCATTCAAGATCTGCTTGATAAGATTCCTACGCCGAAGATAAAAAAGAGCAATATCACTCGAGGTCTTTCATGGATCAAATATGTAGTGCTTGTGATATTTGCGATACTTATTCCGATATTGTATTCTGCACCCGGTTTTTGTAAATACATTTGTCCTGCGGGAACACTGGAAGCAGGGATTCCGCTTACGATACTGCAGGAAAAGCTCAGACCGATGATAGGCTTTCTTTTTAGCTGGAAGGTATTTATGCTCTTGCTGATATTTGCGGTATGCATATTTGCCTATCGAGGCTTTTGCAGATTCCTATGTCCTTTGGGCGCGATATATTCTTTCTTTCAGCCGATCTCTTTCTTTGGAATACAGGTTGATGAGAAGAAGTGCACTCACTGCAACGCATGTGTCCGAAATTGCAAAATGGATGTAAAAAAAGTCTGCGACAGAGAATGCATACAGTGTGGTGAATGTATAAAACACTGCCCCGAAGATGCCATACATTTTGGAGTACGAAGGCTTGATAACAAAAAAAGAATACTTCAGATCGTCTTAGTTGTATTGGCAGTGGTGATCATTGTTGTCGGATTAAATAATAAGGGATTCAATGATGTGAAAAATAAAGCTATCAGACTATGCTATGAATGCATGGGAATAGGATGATGATCTTATAATAAAAAGGCTTTCGCTTATATAGCGAAAGCCTTTAATTTTATTCATATTAGGCATATACGATCCAGATATACAGATATCCTACAAACACCGCTGTAAGTGTGAACGGAACACCGATCCTCATGAAGTCGCTGAAGCTTACTTCGTAGCCTTCTTTTCTTAGCATACCCACACCGGCGATATTAGCTGAAGCTCCGATAGGAGTTAAGTTGCCGCCAAGTGTTGCTCCGATGAGGAGTCCAAAGTATAAAAGAAGCGGATCAGCATGCATTACTGCTGAAAGACTTCCGAGTACCGGAAGCATCGTGGCAACGTACGGAATGTTATCTATGAATGCCGAAACGGCTACTGATCCGAATACTATTACAGTGTAGAGGAGGAAGATATTACCTTTTCCCGCAGTAGCGATCATATTAGCAAGATCGTCGATCACACCGACATTGGTGATTCCGGCTATTACACAGAAGAGTCCTGCAAGAAGGAGCATTGTGTCATAGTCGATAGCCTTAAGTGAATGCCACATAGTGTCGGTTCCTTTGGATATCTGTATCTCCCAGATGATGTTTATGATACCGCAGACCATACATATAACACCGTTTGTGATCTCGGGCTTGTTCTGGAAGAAAGATGCGATAACAAGGAGAACTACGTGACCAAGCATCATGATCGTAGGAACATAATCTGTTACCACTGTTTTTTCGTTTGAATGTACAGGCTCTTTATCTTTTCTAAAGAGGAACATCATGATCGGAACGGTTGCGAGAGCACCGAGCTCAACCGCAAAGAAGATTCCGGGATGACCGTTCATCCAGAAGAAATCGTTAAAGTCCATTTTTGCTGCGCCGGCAAGCATGATAGATGTTGTATCGCCGACAAGTGTTGCGGCACCCTGAAGATTTGACGAAACTGCGATACATATGATCATGGGTACCGGTGAGATCTTGAGCTTTTTACAGATCGCAAGTCCGACGGGAGCAACCATAAGAAGTGTTGCAACGTTGTCTATAAACGCCGAGATGATGCCGGAGAAAAGCGACATATAGATCGTAACCCACATTACATTGGGAGCCAGATTTAGCAACTTATCCGCTATCAGGTTCGGCATCTTGGATTCTATGAAATAATCGACGATGACCATCGTTCCGAAGATCATCATAAGTATGTTCCAGTCTATTGCAAAGAATACATTGTTGATCGGAAGTATTCCGAGTATCACGAAAACAACAGCTGTAGAAAGTGCAACTATCGCTCGCCTTTTCGGAAGAGTGATCATAAGAATGTACATAAGGATAAATAGAATGATTGCTATGGTTTTCAATTCAGGATCTCCTTGAAAATATGAATAATTAAATCCAATATAAAGCAATACTACGTAAGAAATAGGCTTTTGTCAAACAAATAGTTTCATGAAAAAAAGGCGTGTTATAATGGTAGGGTATCTTGATCTGCCATGGGCGGAAAAGGCCGGCTATGGCACTATTTATTATTCTGAGGTAAAAGATATGAGTAAAAAGATTACTGACAGTAAGCAGATTGCAAAAGATATGATGGATTTCATAGATAAGAGCCCTACTTGCTTCCATGTGGTTGAGAATCTTAAACAGAAGCTTGTAAAAGAAGGCTTTACAGAGCTTAAGGAGAGTGAGGAGTGGAAGCTCAAAGTAGGTAAGTACTTTGTTATCCGTAATGATTCCGCTGTAATCTCTTTTAAGATCCCCAAAAAAGATTTCAAGGGATTCTACATGATCGCAAGTCACAGCGATTCTCCTTCTTTTAAGATAAAAGATAACCCCGAAATGGAGAGCTGCGGAGCTTACGTTAAGCTCAACACCGAGAAGTACGGAGGAATGCTCTGTGCGCAGTGGTTTGACATACCGCTTTCAGTTGCGGGAAGGCTTATTGTTAAGTCCAAGAAAAAAGGCTTTAAGACTAAGCTTGTAAATGTGGACAGGGATCTTCTTATGATACCGTCACTTGCTATCCACATGAACAGGGAAGTCAATGACGGATATAAGTACAATCCGCAGGTTGATATGATCCCGGTTTTCGGAGATGCTGATTCCAAAGAAAAGTTTTTTGACGTAGTAGCTGAGGCAGCAGGCGTTTCAAAAGAGGATATTCTGGGACACGATCTCTTTTTATATAACAGAGTTCATCCGACTTTCTGGGGCGCTAATGAAGAATTTATATCAAGTTCCAGACTGGACGATCAGGAGTGCGTATATACAACATTTGAAGGCTTTATTAATAGCGGAGATTCAGAGAACGTTGCTATGCACTGCGTATTTGATAACGAAGAAGTGGGAAGCGGAACCAAGCAGGCCGCGGATTCCACGTTCCTTAAGGATACTCTTATCCGTATCAATCATGCACTTGGAAGAAACGATCAGCAGTATTACACAGCCGTTGCAAACAGCTTTATGATATCTGCGGATAATGCGCACGCCGTTCATCCAAATCATGTCGACAAGGCAGATCCGGTGAACAGGCCTATCATGAATAAGGGCATTGTCATCAAATACAACGCCAATCAGAAATATACGACTGATGCCGTATCTGCGGCATTCTTTAAAGTAATATGTGAAAAGGCTCAAGTGCCTTTCCAGTCATATACGAATCGCTCGGATATAGCGGGAGGAGCGACTCTTGGAAATAAAACTACAGTACAGGTGTCTGTAGATGCCGTAGATATAGGGCTTGCCCAGCTTGCGATGCATTCACCCTACGAATCGGCAGGTAGCCTGGACCCCGAGTATATGGTCAAGGCATCCAAGGCATTTTACGAATATAAGGCTTGAGTTTTTCGGGCGTTTTCAGAAATAAATATGAAAGAGGTTTTGTTAAATGGGAATTTTTGATTTTTTCTCCGGAAAAGAAAAATCACAGGATGATACTTTGGAAAAAGAGAAGGCTTTTGAGAAGGAAAAAGCAATCGAAGAAGTAAAGAAGGCACACGAGAACCTTAGGTGGCCGGTTATTTCCAGGATCAATAATATAAATATAAAAGACGCTGAAACGGAACTTTTGGAAGATACTGTTTCACCTGAGCGAAAGAACGAGATCGGTGAGCACATTTACGATGAAGAGATTGATACAGACGTGATCAAGGAGCTGTCTTCGCAGGAACTGTTATTTCTTTTGACAACTCTGGAAGAGTACCATAAGGTATCGCCGCTCCCCGGATATGAGAAAAACCACAGAAAAGTGTACAACGAAGTGCTTGATAGGATAAGAAATGCAAGTACATTGTTTGTATTATATGATGCCGGAACAAGATTTCCATTTATCGACAGTGGTCATATCAATGTTTATTTTGAAAAAGAGCTAGCTGAAAAGGCGGCTGCTCTTTATCTAAAGCAGTACAGAAAAATAGTCGTAAATGAAGTTAAGGTCGAGAATGAAAAAGCTCCGTCAGGAAAAGGCTTTTTTGACTACCTGTATTATATCGGTATCGAGAATCTCGTGATCGATAACGGTGCATACAAGGCAAGATTTAAGAGAAATGAAATTGTTGTATCTGTCGGGGATTGGAAGGGCAATTCCGGAAATGAGATCGTAAATCCCGCTCTTAATTTTACGATGCTTGATTTCTTGACAGAGATTACATGGCCCGTTAATTACGATCAGAAGGTTGATGTTCTTAAGGCAAAAGAAGCAAGAATGGTTGACTGCATCAAGAAGAGTAATTTCATAGTCCCTATGCAGCACGAGGGAGACGTAGAGGTACTTGAAGACGGAAGAATGAAGCCCGGAAAGGATACCAAATTCAAATTCCCTGTTATCAAGACAAAAGAGGGAAAAGAATACCTTCCCATATTTACTGACGGCCTTGAGTTTTCAAAAAAGTTAAGCGGAGCCGGATGGAACGCAGCAGTGTTTAAATACGACGATATTATCAGATTTGCCAAAGACAAAGATGGCATAAGGATCAATCCGGAGGGCCAGGGGATCATTATTCCAAAAGAGAGATTTGAAGTCTTATAACGTAATTATTAATTTTATAACTCATTTTGTAAAAAATACTTTTCATCTCACAAAAAACAGTATATACTTGTGTAAACAAATAGAAATATTTGTTTAAGTATTGTTATTTTTGTTGAGAGGAGAAGTATGAAATGAGTGAGAAAAGGTTTGATCCCATGACCGGACAACCGATCAATCAGACAACGCCGGATGCAAATCAGACAACGGCAAATGTTAATCAGACAATGGGGAATGTTAATCAGACAGCGGCAAACGCAAATCAGGCAATGGGTAATGTGAATCAGCCTGTAAATCAGCAGGGCCAGCCTGTAAATCAGGCTCCAAATCAATTTCAGGAGCGATTCGGTAATATCGGACAGCAGGCAGGGAATTTTCAGCAACCCAATAATATTCCACAGTCTAATAATTTTCAGCAACCCAATAATATCCCACAGAATCAGTATGGATACGGAGCACCTTCTTTTGGCGGAAACAATATACCTCCGCAGGGAAACGATAAAAAGAAGCTGTTCATTATAGGAGGCATTGTTGCAGCATTTTTGATCATTATCACTGTAGTCAATGTTGCTGTTTTTATGGGCAGAAATAAAAATGATAACAGTAATGTAGCTGTAGCGGAAGCTTCAGAAGAAGCCAGCGTAGCTCCTACAAAGGCAGAGCCTGAAGAGGATACTGATTCAAGCGTAGAGGCAACGACAGCAGCAACAGAAGCTCCAGAAGAAAAGGAAGAAAAAGAGCAGAAGGAGTCTTCAAGTAAAGAAGTTGATCCCAACGGAATGTCTTCTTTTTCTATTTACGGTAAGAACTATTCGCTTCCTATGAAAATACAGGATCTTATTGATGATGGATGGCAGTATAACAAGGACAGCGATGCTAAGATATTGCTTGGTTCAGGCAATTATGAGATGGTCATGTTACTTACTCCCGGTGAGGATACAGCTAAGATCGATGTCAACGTAACGAATTTCTCTATTGATGCCAAGGAACTTGGTGAGTGTTATATTACCGAGATTACTTTTATGGATATAACCACCAACAAGGAAGGAATGAACCTTTCTTTTCATGACGGTGCAATAAAGATCAAGGAATCAACCAAGGAAGATGTAGTTGCTGCCTATGGTGAGCCTGCAAGAGAAACTGACACAAGCTCTTCTGTTATTATTACTTTTGAAGAAGCCAATGATACCGACTTGATGACAAGGGTAGAGACAAGGTTTAGTTTTGATAAAGAGGATAATAAGCTTTCATATGTTGTCATAGAGAATGAAGAGAAGCCTTCAGATATGGGCGAGGAGACTGTAAGCGGTGATGAGCCTGAGTATTTGAGCAAGTATAAGGCACCATCTTCTCTTGGGGACGATTTACTGTCCGGAAATATTTCTATAAACGGAAAAGTTTATAATGTGCCCGTTCCGCTTAAAGTTCTTTTGGAAGATGGATGGAGCCTTGGCGGAGATGATACTCATACGGTAGGAGCTAATTCCGGCTATTCGATCACCCTTGCTAAGGGAGACGATCGTATATATGTAAATGCATATAATCTCACAACAAGTGCATGCTATATCAAGTACACGATCGTAACTGAGATCACATATTACACTTCAAGCTACAGCAAGGTTGAGATCGAGTTACCCGGCGGAGTCAATGGTTCCACAACTCAAAAAGATCTGGAAGCATTACTTTCATCAAAGGGAATCTCAAATTATGAATATGATAAGAGTTATGGACACTATAAGATTCCGATCGATCAGAACAGAAGGAATAAAATTGATATTCATGTAGACGATGACGGAAGCATGGAATCAATCTCACTTCAGAATTATGGTTGGCTTTTAGAGTAAAGGTTAATCATTGATAGCTTGTTTATAAACGGATTATAGTCTACAATATTATTGTAGGCTATTGTCCGTTTTTTTATTGCATTAGTCAGAACTAATAGTTCTTATAGGAGCGACAACATGTTTGATCGTTTAATCGGTGTATATTTATTAGAACAAGGCTTACTTGACAAGAATCAGCTTGCAGAGGCGTATCGCATGCAGGAATCCAACAGGGCTAAGCTTGGAGTCATTGCCGTGGCAGAAAAGCTTATGTCCATTGCACAGGCGGAGCAGGTTAATGCGATGCAGGCATCTATGGATAAGAAATTCGGTGATATTGCCGTAGAGCGAGGATATTTGTCAGAAGCGCAGGTCAGCAGACTTTTGGAGCTTCAGGGTAATTCATATTTGGCTTTTATACAGGCAATTGTGGATAAGGGCTATATTACCATGGAGAAACTTCGCGAAGTTGAAGAGGACTATCAGGCTCTTCATGGCTTTACCGAGTCTGACATGGCTGCTTTAAAAACAGGAGATGTTGAGAAGATAGTACCTATTTTCCTTTCAACGGATGATTCTGTTTATAGGGATATGTTCTCTATGGGAATAAAGAATATGTACAGGCTTGTAGATAACCACATGTATGTGGGAAAAGCCTATACAGTTTCCGCTATAAAAGATGAGGTATTGGGCCTTCAGAAATTCCATGGCGACCAGACCGGTGTGGTGGCAATTTCGGGTAAATACGAAGATGTACAGAAAATGGCCATTGCCTATACTAAAGAAGAATTTATAGAGACAAAAGAGGATGCACTCGATGCTATCTGCGAGCTCATAAACTGTATTAACGGTCTTTTTGCTACAGAGCAGAGTAGGCACGATACGCGAATTGAACTTGAACCTCCGAATTTCTATGTTTCTTTCCCTGAGGCGACCTGTGAAGAGATGATGGTCATGCCTGTATATATATGCGGAGGCGAAGTTAAGTATCTTATATCTGTATCCAAAAACATCGAAGTCAAGTGAAATGACCTGGCGGAGGGTGAATATATGAAAAGTGTATTGATAGTAGATGATTCGAGGACTTCAAGAAGAATATTGAGAGATATCCTGGAACGTGCCGGTTACAGTGTTATCGGTGAGGCTGTAGACGGACAGGAAGGTTTTGATGAATACGTCAAACTAAGTCCGGATATAGTGACGATGGATATCACAATGCCCGGAGTTGACGGAATTGAATCACTTAAGCTTATAAAAAAGAACAATCCAGATGCCAAGGTTGTGATGATAACGGCTGCGGGACAGAAGGAGAAAATGTTGGAGGCGGTTAAATATGGGGCGGTAGAATTTGTGGCGAAGCCCTTTGTAGAGGAAACCGTCATAGACGCATTATCCAAATGCTGAAAAATTTGATTTAATGACCGCCTTACAGTAATATGTAAGGCGGTATTTCTTTTTTTACAGATAGGTGAGGAAATGAAGAGAAAAGTACTTATTACAGGAGCATCAAGGGGGATAGGAAGAGCTATTGCCGAAGGCTTTGCAAAGGCCGGAGATGAGCTGATCCTTACATGTGTTAACAATAAAGAGCAACTGGACATGTTTTCCAAAGAGCTTTCGGAGCGCTATGACATAAAATGTCACGCTTATGCTTGCGACTGCGGAGATTATGATTCGGTAAAAGAGCTTTTTGATCATGTGGATGACATTGATATCGTAGTGAACAATGCCGGAGTAGCATTTCTGGGACTTATCACGGATATGGAAAAAGAGGATTGGAGAAGGCTGATGTCTACCAATCTGGATTCTCTTTTTTATACATCCAAATTTGCAATTCCCATGATGGTAAAAAAACAATGTGGCAAAATAATAAACATATCTTCTGTATGGGGCGAAGTCGGAGCATCATGTGAGGTTGCTTATTCTGCTTCCAAGGGCGGCGTAAATTCTTTTACCAAAGCACTTGCAAAAGAGCTTGCTCCAAGCGGCATACAGGTCAATGCTATAGCTTGCGGTGTTATTGATACCGATATGAACAGAAAACATTTGACCGAAGATGAATTAAAAGAACTTGAAGAAGAGATACCCATGGGTAGAATGGGGAGCGTTGAGGAAGTGGCGAGCCTGACACTTATGATAGCCGATGCACCCGCTTATATGACGGGACAGATAATTACGCTTGATGGCGGATGGATTTGATTGGAGATTTTTAATGCTTTTATTTTTTGACATTGACGGAACATTATGGGATTACAAAAACTGGATCCCCGATACTACCAAGGAAGGAATAAGAAGAGCCAAAGAAAACGGGCACAAGTGCTTTATAAATTCGGGAAGAGCAAGATCTTTTATCAGTAATAAAGAATTGCTGGGACTGGGCTTTGACGGTATCGTATCAGCCGGCGGCTGCATGATAGAAAAAGACGGCGAGATTATTTTTAACAGACTTATAGACAGCGAGGATGCCATAAGGACTGTGGAGACGGTAAGACGCTACGGCTTCAGGCCGATTCTCGAGGGACCGCATTATCTTTATATGGAAAGAAGCGACTTCGAAGGAAACATGTATGGCGAGAAGGTTATGGCCGAGATGGGCGACAGGCTCCACGGCATCGATGAATGCTGGGGCAAATGGGAGATAAATAAGCTCTCCTGCGCAACGATACAGTGCGACACCAAGAGCTGCTTTGCGGAACTCGATGACCTCTATGACTTCATTATTCATAACGAGTATGTTGTTGAGATGGTGCCCAAGGGATTTAATAAGGGAACCGGTATTTCCAAGGTCTGCGAGCTTTTGGCAGAGGATATAAATAATACGATCGCTTTCGGAGACAGTGTCAACGACGTTGACATGCTTGAGATTGCAGGAAAAAGCGTTGTTATGGGACGCGCTCCCGAAGAGGTCAAAAATATAGCAGATTATGTCACGACATATCTTGAGGATGACGGAATCTGGAACGCACTAAAGAAGTTTGATCTTATCTAAATAGAATATATACAACTAAAGACCTTTACAAATAAATAAAATATGATACAATTAGATTGCACGCAATCTAATGTAACGATAAACATACTCATGAAAGTGAGTGGATTTCAGTGTTTGATAGGAGGTCATTTATGTACGATCTTATAATAATCGGCTCAGGCCCCGCAGGTTTATCTGCTGCTGTTTATGCAAAGAGAGCCGGACTTAATATGCTTATAATAGAAAAAAATCCCGTTAGCGGAGGGCAGATAATAGATACCTATGAGGTGGATAATTATCTTGGTATACCCGGTGTAAACGGCTTTGATCTTGCCATGAAGTTCAGAGAACATGCCGATAAGCTTGGTGCTGAATTTGCTGATGGCACGGTTACCGGTATCGAGTGCGTTAAGGAGGGTTCAGATACCCAAGCACCTGTTTACAAGGTCAAAACCGATTCGGGTGATCATGAAACTCACACTATCATTCTTGCAACGGGTGCACATCATTCCAAACTCGGAATACCGGGAGAAGAGGAATACATAGGAAAGGGTGTATCATATTGCGCTACCTGTGATGGTGCTTTCTACAGAGGAAAGGTGACAGCTGTTAACGGAGGAGGAGATGTTGCTGTTGAAGATGCCATCTTTTTGTCCAGATTTTCAGAGAAGGTTTATCTGATCCACAGAAGAGATGAGCTTAGAGCAGCCAAGATCCTTCAGGATGAGCTCTTTGGAATTAAGAACATAGAAGTTATCTGGGACACTGTAGTAAAAGAAATAAGAGGCGGAGACAAGGTCGACCGTATCTTGATCGAGAATGTGAATAATAAGGAAGAAAAAGAACTTAATGTAGACGGTATTTTTGTTGCTATTGGTATTCATCCATCCACAGACGTCTTTGCGGACATTGTAAAATGTGACGAAAACGGATATGTGATCGCTGGCGAAGACGGGGCTACAAGTACGCCCGGAATATTCGTGGCAGGTGACTCGAGAAAGAAGAGACTTCGTCAGGTTGTTACCGCTGTCTCGGACGGCGCAAATGCTGTGACCTCAGTTCAGGATTTTCTTGTTGGAAAGAAGTGAAAAAAACGTAGCAAAATAGCTAATTTTAGAAGGTAAAAAGGCACCGGATTTGACAAAATAGCCAAAATGCCGTATTCTGAAAGGGTGCAACTAAAAATTTAGCAGTTATTTTGGAGGTTATTATTGAAAAAACAGGCTATGCGGATAGCGACTTTTGGAGTTCTATCTGCCATAACATTTGTAAATATCAATAGTGTATCATTTGCATCAGGTAATGTATCAAGCGTGCTCCCTCAAGCGGGAATTTCTTATGCGCTCGGAAGTAATCAGGTATCTCTTTCAAATCTTCAGCAGTCTTTAGAAGAAGATACCAAGGATTCTAAGGCAGAGACTTCTATGTCAGGAGTCAGCAAGTCAGTAGTTGAAGACATCGAGTCTTCAGAGGCGGTCACAGATGAGACCCCTTCAGCTTCTAACATCACAGAAAGTATTCTCAAAGATATTCAGTCAGCGACAGGCGCTATTATAGATAAGAAGACAGAGGAAGAAAAGTCAGAAGAACAGGAAGAAGAGGAACTTTTCAAAACTCTTGTCATTGCTCAAGTCGATCACTATGTCAATGTAAGAGACAGCGCAAGTGAAGATGGAGAGATAGTCGGTAAATTATACGACAAATCCGTCGGTACTTTTATTGAAGAAGAGAACGGTTGGTACAAGATAAAGTCCGGTAAGGTAGAAGGATATGTTAAGGGCGAGTTTTGTGTGACCGGTGAAGAAGCAGTAGAGCTTGCTAAGAAAGTCGGAACCAGAATGGCGACTGTTACAACAACAACTCTTCATGTTAGAAGCGGCCCGAGCACTGATGATAAAGTAATCGAACTTATTCCCGAAGGCGATCAGCTTGTTGTTGATGAAGAGCTTGACGGATGGGTTAGAGTTAACGTCGAGGAAGGTGAAGGATACGTATCTCTTGATTATGTAGACCTTTGGACAGACTTTGTAGAAGCTGAATCTAAAGCAGAAGAGGAAGCTCGTCTTGCCAAGGAGAAGGCAGCAAGAGAAGCAGCCAACAAAGCTGCTAAAGCTAATACTTCCAAGGATAAAGCTGATGGAGGAAACTCCGGTAAGTCATATAATTCAGCTGCTTCTTATACAACAGAGAGCAGTTCGATCGGTTCAGCCGTTGCTCAGTATGCTCAGCAGTTTGTAGGAAATCCTTATGTATATGGTGGATCTTCACTTACAAACGGTACCGATTGCTCAGGATTCGTTATGAGTGTATATGCTAACTTCGGTGTCAGCTTGCCTCACAGTTCCGGTGCTGACAGAAGTCAGGGTTCAGCCGTTGACGGACTTGCCAATGCGGAGCCCGGTGATATCGTATGTTACTCAGGTCACGTTGCTATCTACATTGGTAACGGACAGATCGTACATGCTTCAACAGCTAAGACAGGTATTAAGATTTCAGATGCATCATACCGTCCGGTACTTGCCGTAAGAAGAATATTCTAATTTCATTATAAAACTACTACTAAACACCGAATTCGGTATTCCGAGTTCGGTGTTTTTTCAAGCCCAAATATTTGTTTATACATATTTTCTCTATTATGCACATAAAGCCAAATGTCAACAGGGTTTGCAAAGTTTTTTGATGTTTTTTTCAGAGGAGTTATCCACAATTATTTTGAAAAAAATGGCTAAAAATGAACTTATACACGAAGTTATCCACTTTATCCACAAAATATCGGATTTGCAAGTAAATTTTATACAATGGAAAACAAAAGATATTTTTTGTGCATTTTTTACAAAAAGGGATATTCAAACAAAAGATTATCCCTCAAATTGCTCTTATAAATTGCATACTCGCTTTAGAAAATGATATACTGTATATATACAAAAAACGGCTCTTGTAGCCGCAGTAAAGGGGATGATTGCATGAAATTTACTATCATTGGAAAGAACATCAATGTAACACCCGGATTGAAGGCAGCAGTTGAGGAGAAGATCGGTAAGCTCGAGAAGTACTTCACACCCGACACTATTGCCAACGTCACATTAAATGTCGATAAGGAGAGACATAAGATCGAGGTTACCATTCCTGTTAAAGGCAAGATCATTCGTGCCGAGCAGGTGAGCAATGATATGTACGTATCTATTGACCTAGTAGAGGAGATCATTGAAAGACAGCTCAAAAAATATAAGAGCAAATTGGTAGACAAACAGCAGGCTGAGGCCAGCAATTTTAAGAAAGAATATATCGAGAGCGAGTATTTGGACGAAGAGGCCATTCGTATCGAGAGAATGAAGAAATTCGATCCAAAGCCGATGTACGCTGAGGATGCATGTGTTCAGATGGAACTTTTGGGACACAACTTTTTTGTATTTGTTAATGCTGAGACCGATCAGGTTAATGTAGTTTATAAGAGAAAGGGCAACACTTACGGATTGATCGAACCTGAATTATGATACTTAATTTTTTTTCAAACAGATACAAAAGGATAGGCTTACTTATGGGGTTGCTGACAGCCGGCGCAGCAACCCTTTTTTATTGTGAGCAAAAAGATGATGAGCCTATTCTTTGTATAAACGAGGTATGCGGCTATAATTTCTCGATAGCTTCTGATGAAGAAGGTAATTATTCTGACTATATAGAGATCTGCAATCTGTCCGATGAGGATATCTACACGGATTATTATCTTTCCGATTCCAAGAAGGACCTTAAAAAGATAAAACTGGAGACGCCGATCGCACCGAGGGAGCACAGAGTTATCTGGCTCTCGGGGGATGAGGCTCCTTTTAATATTGATAAAAACGGAGAGACCGTTTATCTGAGTACCGAGGGCGGCCGAGTAGTTGACGCTGTAGCTGTGCCGCTTCTTCCTTACAATGTCTCTTTTTCCAGAGAAAAAGATGGTACGGGGGATTTTGAGACCTTGACCGGAACACCCGGAGAGACTAATGATGAAGCTCTTTTTGTTGAGACCGAGCATATCAATGAACCTGAGTTTTCAATTGATGACGGCTTTTACGAAGAAGGGACGAAGCTAAAGCTTTCCGCCGGATTGTTTGACAATGTCTACTATACAGATGACGGAAGTGAGCCTACTGAGAATTCAAAAAAATATAGGGCGCCGATAACATTGTCTGATGCGAGCAGTAAGGACAACATCTACGCCAATGAGATCATGTATCCGATCTATGAGGCACCGAATTATAAGATAGACAAAGCGAATGTGATCAAGGCGATCGCGGTCAATAAGATAACGGGCAAGAAGAGTAGTGTTGTCAGTCATGTTTATTTTGTGGGCTTTGAGAACAAGCCACATTACAAGGATGTTGAGATAATGTCGCTTGTAACCGATCCGGGCAATCTCTTTGATCACGACAGAGGTATATATACGCTCGGTAAAAAATATGATGAATACAAGAAGCTTGGCGGATTTGAGAATCTGCCGGATGACGAGATCCCACCAAGCTTTGTGGATGAGAACGGGGAAGAAGTCCATCGTTTGGAATATACCAATTCATCATATATGGGAAGAGAGTGGGAAAGACCCGCGACCATGACGATGTTTGATAAGGATAGGAAGATATCGGATAAAAAAGATATCGGAATAAGAATCGCGGGTGAATCTACAAGATTTGTTTTCCAGAAATCACTCAATCTTTTTGTGAGAGATGTTTATTCAGACGAAGGCTCTTTTTCCTGTGGATTCTATGATGGTGAAAAGAAAATGAGACTCCGCAAAGGTGATGGAAGAATAGTATTCCAGGAGGCTTTCTTGCATTCCGTTCTCGATAATGTCGGAATAGCCAATAACGCTTCTCGTCCGTGCGTGCTGTTTTTGAACGGTGAATACTGGGGCATTTATACGCTTCGCGAGCAGTATGACGAGGAATATTTTGCGAATCATATGGGAATCACTCCCGAGGATCTTTATGTGGTCAAGAACAATGTCGCTGAGTTTGGCGGTGAGATCGCAGAGGGTGATCATCACAGATCCATAGAGGAGCTTGTTTACTATGATCTTACCGACCCTAAGCAATATAGTCTTGTGGAATCTTCTATTAATATAGATAACATGATCGACTATTTCTGTGCGTTGCTGTTTTTTAACGATGAGGATATAGATCCCGATCACAACCAGCTTCTTTATAAGGAGAAAGGCGGGAAGTGGAACTGGGCTGCATATGATCTTGATGTAACATGTTCGGATCCAACGTTTGACACGATCTCATATTACAGAGATAAGGGAGAGAATATGTTTCTTCCCGGATGTATGTATGAGAGAGAAGGTTTTAAAGAGCAGTTCAAAGAAGAGATGAACAGGCTTTTGGAGAATGAACTTTCATATGATAATCTGCATGAGCAGCTTATGGAATATGATCATATATATAGGAAGCAAAACATCGAAACGATCAGAAGGTTTGAAAATCCTGATTACAGCGAAGCAGATTATGAAAAAGATCTTTCTGAGCTGGACGATTTTTTGAAAGAGAGAGGAGCATATATTTCAGAGTATTTAGAGGAAGATTTTGTACTGTATTGATAAATTTCACAACATGATGTGGCAAGGGAAGAGCCCTTTATTTTCCTTGCATTTGAATGTTTGGTATGCTAAAATAAATCTGTTCTGATAAAAATTTATCAATCAGATCAAAAATAAAAATGAATAAGAAAATACAATTGAGAAGGGCGATAAACGCCCGCAAACGGAGGTATAAGTTATGGCACAGAAGGTAGTATTAGCAGGCGCATGCAGAACCGCCATCGGTAAGATGGGCGGAGCACTCAGTGGCACTCCTGCAGCTGAACTTGGTTCAATCGTTATCAAGGAGGCACTTAATCGTGCAGGTGTTAAACCTGAGCAGGTTGATGAAGTACTTATGGGTTGCGTTATCCAGGCCGGACTTGGACAGAACGTAGCAAGACAGGCTTCAATCAAGGCAGGTCTTCCTATAGAGACCCCTGCAGTTACACTTAATGTAGTATGCGGCTCAGGCCTTAACTGTGTTAACATGGCAGCTGACCTTATCAAGGCCGGCGAGGCTGATATAGTTGTAGCAGGCGGAATGGAGAACATGTCAATGGCTCCTTACGCACTTCCTAACGCACGTTTCGGATATCGTATGAACAACGGAACTGTTGTTGATACAATGGTAAACGATGCTCTTACAGATGCATTCAATCACTATCACATGATGATCACAGCAGAGAATATCTGCGACAGATGGAACCTCACAAGAGAAGAGCTTGACGCATTCTCAGCTAACTCTCAGCAGAAGTGCGAGAAGGCTATGGCAGACGGCAAGTTCAATGATGAGATCGTTCCCGTTCCCGTAAAGGTTAAAAAAGAAATCGTAGACTTCAAGGTTGATGAGGGCCCTCGTGCCGGCACAACAGCTGAGTCTCTTTCAAAGCTTAAATGCTGCTCAGGTAAGGAAGGCGGACTTGTAACAGCAGGTAACGCTTCAGGTATCAACGACGGTGCAGCTGCAATCGTTGTTATGAGCGAAGAGAAGGCTAAAGAACTTGGAATCAAGCCTATGGCTACATGGGTAGGCGGCGCACTTGCTGGTGTTGAGCCTGAGGTTATGGGTATCGGCCCTGTTGCTGCTACAAACAAGGTTCTTAAGAAGACAGGTCTTTCACTTGACAATATCGATCTTATCGAGGCTAACGAAGCTTTCGCAGCTCAGTCTGTTGCTGTAGCTAAGGATCTTGGCTTTGATATGAGCAAGGTTAATGTTAACGGTGGCGCTATCGCACTCGGACATCCCGTTGGAGCATCAGGATGCCGTATTCTTGTTACTCTTCTTCACGAGATGGGCAGAAGAGCAGATGCTAAGAAGGGTCTTGCTACTCTTTGCATCGGTGGCGGAATGGGATGCGCTACAATCGTTGAGAAATATGAGTGATAAAGGGATTCAAACTGAAGCAGTCTGCAGCGCTTGCGCTGAACAGGCTGCTTTAGCTTGAAGACCGAACAGACATGAGGAAGTAGCACGATAGTGCGGATTCCGAATGTCTGTAGCATGACGAGAGCGGAGCGAAGTCATGCGTATATCACTATTTATGTAAACATTATAAAGGAGAAGAAAACATGAGTTTTGTAAATTGCGAAGTTAAAGACAAAATCGCTGTTATCACCATCAATCGTCCTGAAGCGCTCAATGCGCTTAACTCACAGGTTCTTGATGATCTTGGCGCTGCTTTCGACAGCATCGATGTTAATGTTGTAAGAGCAGTTGTACTTACAGGCGCAGGAGAGAAGTCATTTGTTGCCGGCGCTGATATCGGAGAGATGAGCACACTTTCTAAGGCTGAGGGTGAGGCATTCGGTAAGAAGGGTAACGATGTTTTCCGTAAGATCGAGCAGTTCCCTATTCCCGTTATTGCAGCCATCAATGGTTTTGCACTTGGCGGCGGATGCGAGATCTCAATGAGCTGCGATATCCGTATCTGCTCAGAGAACGCAATGTTCGGTCAGCCTGAGGTTGGTCTTGGAATCACACCCGGATTTGGCGGAACACAGAGACTTGCACGTCTTATCGGTGCAGGAATGGCTAAGCAGCTTATCTACACAGCACGTAACATCAAGGCTGACGAGGCTTACAGAATCGGTCTTGTAAATGCTGTATATCCGCAGGAAGAGCTCCTTACAGCTGCTGAGAAGATGGCATCACAGATCGCTGCAAACGCACCTATAGCTGTACGCGCTTGCAAGAAAGCTATCAACGACGGTCTTCAGACAGACATCGATTCTGCACTCGTGATCGAGGAGAAGCTCTTCGGTTCATGCTTCGAGTCAGAGGATCAGAGAGAGGGAATGGCTAACTTCCTCAGAAAGAAAGACGATCCCAAGAAGGTTAAGGTCGTAGACTTCAAGAACGCATAAATACGCGAAACAATCACATTAACATAGACAATGATAATTTAAGGAGGATTTTAAAATGAAGGTAGCTGTTATTGGCGCAGGTACAATGGGCTCAGGAATTGCTCAGACATTTGCTCAGGCTGATAGCGTAGAGAAGGTTTATCTTTGCGACATCAAGACTGAGTTTGCAGAAGGTGGATTTGCTAAGATCAAGAAGGGTCTTGATAAGCAGGTTGCTAAGGGAAAGAAGACTCAGGAAGAGGCTGATAAGATCACAGGTAAGATTCAGACAGGTCTTAACGACATCTGTGCTGATGCAGATCTTGTTGTAGAGGCTGCTCTTGAGGTTATGGATATTAAGAAGAACCTTTTCAAGGAGCTTCAGGATAACATCGTTAAGAACCCTGATTGCATTTTCGCATCAAACACATCATCACTTTCAATCACAGAGATCGGTTCAGGACTTTCAAAGCCCATCATCGGAATGCACTTCTTCAATCCCGCTCCTGTTATGAAGCTTATCGAGGTTATCCAGGGTGCTAACACACCTGACGATATGGTTGAGAAGATCAACAAGATCTCTGTTGACCTTGGCAAGACACCTGTACAGGTTAACGAGGCAGCAGGTTTCGTTGTTAACAGAATTCTCGTTCCTATGATCAACGAAGGTATCTTCGTATATTCAGAGGGAGTTGCTGATATCCAGGGTATCGACACAGCTATGAAGCTTGGATGTAACCATCCTATGGGACCCCTTGAGCTCGGTGACTACATCGGACTTGATATCGTTCTTGCAATCATGGATGTTCTCTATGCAGAGACAGGTGATTCCAAGTATCGTGCTTGCCCTCTTCTTCGTAAGATGGTTCGCGGTAAGAAGCTCGGTGTTAAGACAGGAATCGGATTCTACAACTACGCAGACGGAAATAAGGTGCCTACTGATAAATAATAATCACTTGCTGAGGTCTTTTCGAAGCTAGTGAGTATTATTGTTCTGGCGAGTGCGTTAGCACGAGAGCAGAACCTCTGCTTTCTTAGCTCGAAAGCAGAACCTTTGCTTTCTTAACGCGAGAGCGGAACTTCCGCTTTATCAGCTAACAAATATATATATTTAAATTGGAGGAAATAATAATGGATTTTCAGCTTGATCAGCAACATGAAATGGCGAGAGCTCTTTTCAAAGAATTTGCAGAAAAAGAAGTTAAGCCACATGCAATAGACGTTGATGAGACAGAGGAATTCCCTATCGAGACTGTAAAGAAAATGCAGAAGTACGGTTTCATGGGTATTCCGATTCCCAAGGAGTACGGCGGACAGGGATGTGACCCTCTTACATACGCTATGTGTGTAGAGGAGCTTGCTAAGGTATGCGGAACAACCGCAGTTATCGTTTCAGCTCACACATCACTTTGCTGCGATCCTATCATGACATATGGTACAGAAGAGCAGAAGCAGAAGTACCTTGTTCCCCTTGCAAAGGGTGAGAAACTTGGTGCTTTCGGTCTTACAGAGCCCATGGCAGGAACAGATGCTCAGGGTGTTCAGACTAAGGCTGTTCTTACAGAAGATGGTAAAGAGTGGATCCTTAACGGTTCTAAGTGCTTTATCACAAACGGTGAGGTTGCTGATGTTTACATCATCATCGCTTACACAGATATCGTAGAAGATAAGAAGGGAAGAAAGCAGAAGAAGTTCTCAGCATTCATCGTTGAGAAGGGAACTCCCGGATTCACATTCGGAACAAAGGAGAACAAGATGGGTATCCGTGGTTCTTCTACATACGAGCTTATCTTCCAGGATTGCCATATCCCTGCTGAGAACATTCTCGGTGCAAGAGGAAAGGGCTTCAATATCGCTATGCACACTCTTGATGGTGGACGTATCGGTATCGCTGCTCAGGCTCTTGGTATCGCTGAGGGCGCTCTCGACAGAACAGTTGAGTACGTAAAAGAGAGAAAGCAGTTCGGCAGAGCAATCGGCGCTTTCCAGAACACACAGTTCCAGCTTGCTAACATGGCTACACAGTGTGAGGCAGCTAGACTCCTTGTATATCAGGCAGCTGATGCTAAGAAGAATCAGGCTTACTACGGCGTAGAGGCTGCAAAGGCTAAGTTGTTTGCAGCAGAAGTTGCAATGGATGTTACTACCAAGGCTGTACAGCTTCACGGTGGTTACGGTTACATCAGAGAGTACGAAGTTGAGCGTATGATGCGTGACGCTAAGATCACAGAGATCTATGAGGGAACATCAGAAGTTCAGAGAATGGTTATCTCAGGAGCACTTTTAAAGTAATTTAAGTAATCACTTTGATATAAATATAAGGAGAATACAAAATGAAAATTGTTGTTTGCATTAAGCAGGTTCCCGATACAAAGGGCGGCGTTAAATTCAAACCCGATGGAACATTAGATAGAGGTGCTATGCTTGCAATCATGAATCCTGATGACAAAGCAGGACTTGAGGCAGCCCTCAGATTAAAAGATCAGTATGGCGCAGAGGTTACAGTTCTTACAATGGGACTTCCCAAGGCTGACGCTGTACTTAGAGAAGCATTTGCAATGGGTGCTGACAAGGCAATCCTTGTAACAGACAGAGTACTTGGTGGTGCTGACACATGGGCAACATCTTCAACAATCGCAGGTGCTATCAGAAACCTCGAGTATGATCTCATCATCACAGGCCGTCAGGCTATCGATGGAGATACAGCTCAGGTTGGACCTCAGATTTCTGAGCATCTTAACCTTCCTGTTATCTCATACGCAGAGGAGATCAAAGTTGACGAGAAGGCTAAGACTGTTGAAGTTAAGAGACAGTTTGAAGACAGATATCACATCGTTAAGGCTAAGATGCCTTGCCTTGTAACAGCTCTTTCAGAACTCAACGAGCCCAGATATATGACTCCCGGCGGAATTTTCGATGCATTCGAGAAGGAAGTTACAGTATGGGGCAGAAATGACCTTAAGGACGTTGACGATTCAAACCTTGGTCTTAAGGGTTCACCTACACAGATTGCTAAGGCTTCAGATAAGGTTAAGAAGGGCCAGGGCGAGAAGATCGCTCCCGACTCAGTTGATGAGGCTGTTGATTATATCGTAGGTAAACTTACAGAGAAACATGTCATTTAATAATTTTTGAAAAATAAGGAGAAGAGTCATGTCTTTAGAAGAATATAAAGGTGTATTTATATTTGCTCAGCAGGTAGACAATGAACTTTCAAGCATTGCACTTGAGCTTCTGGGCAAAGCAAAGAATCTTGCAGAAGATCTTGATGAGAAAAAAGTAACTGCTGTATTACTTGGTAGCGATGTAAAGGGTCTTTCAGACAAGCTTGCCGAGTATGGCGCAGACAGAGTAATCGTAGTAGACGATCCTGCTCTTAAAGATTACAGAACAGAGCCTTACACACACGCTCTTGCATCTGTTATTAACGAGTTTAAGCCCGAAATCCTTCTTGTAGGAGCTACAGCCATCGGTAGAGACCTTGGCCCCAGAGTTTCTTCAAGAGTTCATACAGGACTTACAGCTGACTGTACAAGTCTTGATATCGGTGATTTCCCGCTTAATCCTACACCCGGACAGGAGCAGAAGCACAAACAGCTTCTTATGACACGTCCTGCTTTCGGTGGAAACACAATCGCAACAATTGCATGCCCTGACTTCCGTCCTCAGATGGCTACGGTTCGTCCCGGTGTTATGCAGAAGATTGATCCTATCAAGGGCGCTAAGGCTGAGGTAGTTGAGTTCAATCCCGGATTTGAAGAGAATAACTGCTATACAGAGATCCTTAAGATCGTTAAGGAAGCTTCAAGCGTAGCTGATATCCAGGGCGCTAAGATCCTTGTATCAGGTGGACGTGGAGTTGGTTCAGCAGAGAACTTCAAGCTTCTTGATGAGCTTGCAGAGGTTCTTGGTGGAACAGTATCATGCTCACGTGCAGTTGTAGATTCAGGCTGGAAGCCCAAGGATCTTCAGGTTGGACAGACAGGTAAGACAGTTCGTCCTTCTCTCTACTTTGCTATTGGTATTTCAGGTGCTATCCAGCACGTAGCAGGTATGGAAGAGTCTGACATCATCATTGCTATCAACAAGGATGAGAATGCTCCTATCTTTGATGTAGCTGACTATGGTGTAGTTGGAGATCTTAACAAGATCCTTCCTGTACTTACAAAGAAGATCAAAGAAGAAATGGCAAACAAAAAATAATCACAATGCGTGATTTTAGGGCGTCGCGAACCCCCTGGGGGGCTTGCGGCGCTCTTTTCCTCTTACTATACTCATCATGAGATTTATTATTAAACACGAAAAGTATTTGGAGGATAAAAATATGCATATGGCAGACGCGCTCATTGCACCGGCAGTTGCGGGTACAATGTATGTGTTATCAACAGGAGCAGCAGGAGTATCTGTTAAAAAGGTAAGAGAAGAGAGCGATGAATCCAAGATTCCCGTAATGGGTGTCATGGGAGCTTTTGTGTTTGCAACACAGATGCTCAACTTCACGATCCCCGGAACAGGATCTTCAGGACATCTTTGCGGAGGAATGATGCTTTCAGCTATGCTTGGTCCCTTTGCAGGATTCCTTACCATGATAGGAGTGCTTCTGGTACAGTGCTTGTTGTTTGCAGACGGTGGCCTTATGGCACTTGGATGTAATATATGGAATATGGCCTTTTACGGGTGCTTTGTGGGGGCGCTGCTTATATGGCGTCCGATCATGAAGAAAGGAGCGTCCAGAGCCAAGATAATAGCTGCGTCCATAATAGGATGCGTTCTGACGTTGCAGCTCGGAGCTTTTTCTGTTACGCTTGAGACACTGGTATCGGGCATTACAGAGCTTCCTTTTTCAACCTTCCTTGCAACAATGCAGCCTATCCATCTTGCTATAGGCTTTGTGGAAGGACTCATTACATCAGCGGTTCTTATCTTTGTATATGAATCAAGACCTGAGATGCTCTGGGGTGTTGGAGAAGAGACCAAGAAGGAAGGCAAGCTTTCCTTTAAGACAACAATCATTGTTATTGCTATCGCAGCAGCAATCTGCGGCGGCTTTGTTTCACTTTACGCATCAGCATTCCCTGACGGACTTGAGTGGTCCATGGAGCAGGTGGCAGGTACATCCGAACTCGAGGCAGAGGGCACAGTGTACGAGACTGCAGAATCCATCCAGGAGACGACATCTCTTTTGCCTGATTACGCATTTAAGGATAGCGAGTCAGCAGTGGGAACAAGCTTCTCCGGAATTGTAGGAGCAGCGATCGTTGCAGGCCTTTCAGCCGTATTCTGCTACGCATTCAGGTTCTTTAGGAGAAAGACAGAGACCAAAACAGCTTAATGGATTCTATTGAGAAAAAGCTTTTGGAACTTAATAAGATTCAAGACATTCAGCAGCGGAACCATTGGATGAACTCGCTTCATCCTTTGGGGAAGCTGCTTATTAGCGTTATATACATCTTTTTGGTGACATCTCTTGGAAAGTACGATATCGTTCCGCTTATCCTTATGTCAGTGTATATCATCTTCTCTTTTATCATAGGGGAACTGTCCTTTAGAGAAGGAATCTACAGGATGAGATTGATATTGCCGCTTCTGATTTTTGTTGGTATTTTCAATCCTTTTTTGGATAAGAATATCGTTATGGTGGCGGGATACGGAGTCCGGGGTGGGATCATATCAATGCTGACACTGGTGGTAAAAGGACTCTACACGGTGCTTGCGGTATACGCACTCATTGCAACCACTACTATTGAGGATATCTGCTATGCACTTAGGATGATAAAGATTCCCAAGATAATAGTTATTGTGATCATGCTTATCTACAGATATATTGATGTTATGTCCGGCGAGGCGGATAGGATATATACAGCATACAGATTAAGGGCACCGGGACAGAAAGGGATCGCCTATAAATTCTGGGGCGCGCTGGTGGGACAGTGGCTTCTTCGTAGTATGGACAGAGCGCAGGTTGTCTATGAGAGCATGACTCTTCGCGGTTTCAAGGGGGATTATATTCCTACCAAGAAAGGCGTAAATGCGATAGATGTGATCTATCCCATCGCGTGGATAACAGTACTTACGGTTATAAGAATTTTCTTTTAAACAAAAGAGGTCTTTATGAAAACAGGAATAAGCGGTGAATTATTGAATATATCGGGAGTTTGCTTTTCTTATGAGAAGGGAAAAGAGATTCTTAAGGATGTGAGCTTTAGAGCAAATGAAGGAGAGAGTATCGCTCTCGTGGGCGCCAACGGAATCGGCAAGTCCACACTTATGAAGCTACTTGTGGGACTGTATCTTAATTTCTCGGGAAGCATCACGGTTGCAGGACATGAGATGTGCGCGAAGAATCTGGATCACATCCGAGAACATATCGGTTATGTCTTTCAGGATTCCGACAGCCAGCTTTTTCTTTCAACAGTGGAAGAGGATGTGGCTTTCGGCCCGCGCAACTATGGGCTTTCTGAGGATGAGGTTCAAAAAAGAGTTAGCGAAGCGTTAGATCTTGTTGGGATAGAGAATTTACGAAAGAACAAAACTTATCAACTATCGGGCGGAGAGAAAAAACTTGCATCAATTGCTACGATTCTTTCGATGAAACCTGATATAATAATCATGGATGAGCCTTCGGTGGCGCTGGATCCGAAGAATCGAAGGAATCTGATAAGTGTTCTAAAAGATATCGGAGGACTTAAACTCATTGCGTCGCACGACTTGGATTTTGTGATGAATACTTGCGAGAGGACGATCCTTATGGATGGCAAGACCATCGTGGCAGACGGAAGGACAGAAGAGATTCTGGGAAACAGGGTTCTGCTTGAGGCACACGGACTTTAATGCGATTTTACGTATACATAAATACGTTGAGACCTAAACATTAAAGTGATAAAATAATATTGGTATAGTATATATTTTCGGAGGTAAAAATGGCTAGAAAAGTAGTATTAGCTGGAGCATGTAGAACAGCTATCGGAACAATGGGCGGAGCACTCAGCACGACACCGGCTCCGGCACTCGGAACTATCGTTATCAAGGAAGCGTTAAACCGCGCAGGAGTTAAGCCCGAACAGGTTGATGAAGTATATATGGGATGCGTTATCCAGGCAGGACTTGGACAGAATCCCGCAAGACAGGCTGCATTAAATGCAGGTATTCCCGTGGAAGTTCCCGCAACAACCATCAACGTACTTTGCGGATCCGGACTTCACTGTGTAAACCTTGCAGCTAAGCTTATCTCAATGGGCGATGCAGACATAATCGTTGCAGGCGGAATGGAGAACATGTCAATGGCTCCTTATCTTATGCAGCAGGGTAGATACGGATATCGCATGGGCTCAGGAGAGCTTCAGGATGCTATGATCAAGGATGCTCTTACAGATGCATTCGGTGGATATCACATGGGAATCACAGCTGAGAATATCGCAGAGCAGTGGCATCTTACAAGAGAGCAGCTCGATGAATTTGCAGCTTGGTCTCAGAACAAGGCAGAGAAGGCTATTGCCGACGGCAAGTTCAAGGAAGAGATTGTTCCTGTAGAGATCAAGAAAAAGAAAGAGACAATTATCTTTGATACTGACGAAGGCCCCAGAAAGGGAGTTACAGTTGAAGGTATCTCACATCTTAAGCCCGCGTTCAAGAAGGATGGTGTAGTAACAGCTGCCAATTCATCAGGTATAAACGACGCTGCATCTGCTATAATCGTAATGAGTGAAGAGAAGGCAAAAGAGCTTGGAGTAAAGCCTCTCGGAACTTGGATCGCAGGTGAGCTTGCAGGTGTAGAGCCCAGCATCATGGGAATCGGACCTGTAGCTGCAACACAGAAGGTTATGAAGAAGGCCGGTTATTCGATCGGTGACTTCGATCTTATAGAAGCTAACGAGGCATTCGCTGCTCAGTCTGTTGCTGTTCAGCACGATCTTGGATTCAGCAACGATGTTCTCAATGTAAACGGTGGAGCTATCGCTCTCGGACATCCCGTTGGATGCTCAGGAAACAGAATTCTTGTTTCACTTCTTTATGAGATGCAGAGAAGAGGCGCCAATAAAGGACTTGCAACACTTTGCGTAGGCGGCGGAATGGGCTGCGCAGCAATTGTAGAAAAATACAGCAACTAATATATCCCTTTTTTAGGAGGATTTATGGCAGAACGCTCAATCCTTATTGTTGATGATAACGAGATCAACAGAGGTATACTGGGGGAAATATTCAAAGATAAATATGATATCCTTGAAGCCGGCGATGGCGTGGAAGCTATGAAGATGATCGAGGAAAACAAGGACAAGCTTGCCGCTGTTTTGCTTGATATCATTATGCCTGAAATGGATGGCTATGCGGTTTTGGAAGCGATGGCACAAAAGGATAATCTCAATGAGACTATTCCGGTATTGATGATAACCGCGGATACTTCTACCGAAGCGGAGCGCACCAGCTACCAGTATGGAGCGGCGGATGTAGTCCATAAGCCTTTCGATCCTGTGATCGTTAACAGGAGAGTGTCCAGAACGGTAGAGCTTTTTGACCGCAAGAACAATCTTGAGAAGCAGACCGATGATCAGACGAGAGTCTTAAAGAAGCAGTTTATCTACCTCAAAAAGCAGGAAGAGAAGCTGCGTTACAGCAATGAGAAAGTAATAGATACCATTGCGACGATCGTAGAGTTCCGAAATATGGAATCCGGATATCATCTTAAGAGGATCAAAGGTTTTGTGCGGATCCTTGCGCTGACCGCCATGAACAACTATCCCAAGATGGGACTTACACCTCATCTGATTGACGTTATCACACAGGCATCGGCTATGCACGACATAGGTAAGATATCGGTTCCCGATTCTATACTTCTTAAACCCGGAAGACTTACAAACGAGGAGTTTGAAGTTATGAAATCGCACACGACGAGGGGCTGTGAAGTAATAGAGATGCTCAAGGATATTCAGGATAAAGAATATTATGAGATGTGCCTCGACATATGCCGACATCATCATGAAAGATATGACGGCGGAGGTTATCCGGACGGACTTGTAGGCGAGGAGAACTCTATAGGAGCCCAGCTTACGGCGCTTGCCGATGTATATGATGCGCTTGTGAGTGATCGTGTATATAAGTCTGCATATCCTGTTGATAAGGCATACGAGATGATAAAGAACGGCGAATG
Organism: Butyrivibrio sp.; assembly: GCA_017535785.1. GTDB lineage: Bacteria > Bacillota > Clostridia > Lachnospirales > Lachnospiraceae > Butyrivibrio. Next base: position 180,047 of record JAFXTN010000037.1, read on the forward strand.
CGGAGTCTTTTCACCTACACTTCTTGCATGCTTTGAGTTTGCAAGGCCTGATATGGAGAGGCTTGTCGCCCAGACCAAGGCAGCAGAAGCTGCTATGAAGGGTAGCTATTCACCATACAGTAGCTGATAGTGAATGCGCACATTGCGCGAACAATAATAATGTGTTGACAACTTCGCCTGCGGTGCATATAATATACTTTGTTGCCGCAGGCGACATTATTATAATATGTGAGTGTAGCTCAGCTGGATAGAGCGTCTGGCTACGGACCAGAAGGTCGCGAGTTCGAATCTTGTCACTCACATCATATAAGCTTTGAGAACCGATTGGTTTTCAAAGCTTTTTTTGTGCCAAGTGCTATAGAGCCGTTAATTATGATATACTGATTTACATGAGAAAATTTGAACTGATCGCCCCGTGTCATTTCGGACTTGAGGCAGTACTTAAAAAAGAAATAATAGATCTTGGATACGATATAACCGAGGTTTCCGACGGTAGGATCATCTTTGCCGGCGACGCAGACGCTGTATGCCGAGCTAATATTGGACTGAGAACTGCAGAGAGGATTCTTATAAAGGTAGGAAGCTTTAGGGCACAGTCTTTTGAAGAGCTTTTCCAAGGGGTAAAAGAGCTCCCGTGGGAAGAGTATATCCCGGAGAGAGGAAAATTCTGGGTTAAGAAGGCGTCCAGTGTTAAGAGCAAGCTCTTTAGTCCATCCGATATTCAATCCATTGTCAAAAAAGCTATCGTAGAGCGCATGAAGCAGAGCTATCACACAGATTGGTTTAAAGAGGACGCTGAGAGCTACCCCATCAGAGTCTTTTTACTGAAGGACGAGGTGACGGTTGCCCTTGATACAACCGGTGATTCACTTCACAAGAGAGGCTACAGGAAGCTTGAATCCAAGGCGCCTATCGCTGAGAACTTGGCAGCAGCGCTTATTATGCTGACACCTTGGCATGGAGACAGGATACTTATAGATCCTTTCTGCGGAAGCGGAACTATTCCAATCGAGGCAGCCATGATGGCGGCTCATATCGCACCGGGCATGAACAGACATTTTACGGCGGAGGCTTGGACTCACCTCATTACTCCTCAGAACTGGCAGGATGTCAGGGATGAAGCCAGAGACGAGATCCTCACTGACGTTGATACAGATATTCAGGGCTACGATCTTGACCCTGAGATGGTTGAGATAGCCAGGATCAATGCGGCAAAGGCCGGAGTTGAGAATATGATACATTTCCAGGCCAGGGACGTTGCGGACTTAAGCCACAGGAAGAAATACGGCTTTATCATTACCAACCCGCCATACGGCGAGAGGATCGGTGACAGCGGCGAGCTTACCGGTCTCTATAAGACCATTGGAGAGAGATACAAAGCTCTTGATTCATGGTCTATGTATCTCATCACGGGATTTGAGCAGGCTGAGAAGTATATCGGCAGGAAAGCCGACAAGAACCGCAAGATATATAATGGAATGCTTAAGACATATTTTTATCAGTTTATGGGACCTAAACCACCAAGAAGAAGCGAGTGATAAGCTATGGATAATGCAGCAATGAAAAAGATTGCCATAAAGGCGGCGGTATTCGGCGTTATATCCATCACGGTAATGCTTCAGAGATCTGCAACCAAGCACATTATGATAACCGATGCATCCGGTGTGACTATAGACCGAGGTACAGCCAAGGATGCTTATAAGATACTTGTAGACAGGAATGTCGGTGCGGGGCAGAAAGGGAAGCTTACGATTCCTTTGGCCAAGAGCGTGAGTTCGGATGATATCGTGCTTGAGGACGGATATATGGACCACGAACTGAGGATACATATAGACAGCAGAGAAGAGGGTTTTTACCTTGATAATGCCGTGGTGACGGATCTGGATATCTTTGAGAGTGCCATATGCTACAAGGAGAACGACACGGGAAGTGTGTGCCTTGATTTTAAGCTGGATGATTTCTACGTCAATGAGAGCTCACTCACGGAGTCTAATACTATAGAGATTGAGTTTGATAGACCTTCGCATAAATATGATAAGATAGTTTTGGTCAATCCGGTAGGCGGTATAACGGACGAAACCGGTACTGCCATTCCTTCGGATGATGATGCCGCGCTTGATGTTGCCATGGCGCTTAAATCTATTTCGGAAAAAGACGGAAATAATAATATCAAGTTCTTTTTCACGAGAACTACTGATATAGCTTCAGCCGAGCAGAAGAGTATCGATGCGATAAAAGAATCGGAGGCCGGCCTTGTTGTAGAGATAGGGACGGTAAAAGAGCCGACGGAAGAGGGCGTTGTAGCGCGCTATAACGATATCTTTTTTACAAGAGGATTAAATAACGCTTCATTTGCGGATAAACTGGAAAGAAACTGCGCCAAAAAGACGGGCGCGAAAGCAATTGGTGTATTTTCCGCCACTAAGGACGATGTTTTCCTGATGGGATCGACCGTTCCGAGTGCGCGAATAGAGGTAGGCTCTGAGGGCAGCAAGGTCCTTGAGTCCTCCGGATATAAGAAAAAGGCTGCAGAAGGCATATATGATGCCATTTTGGAAGCATTTGAGGAGATGGAATGAGAATAGTATTTGCTACAGGTAATAAAGACAAGATGAGAGAAATACGCGGGATTTTGGGCGAACTCGGAACCGAGATCCTGTCGATGAAAGAAGCCGGTGTCGACGGTGATATTGAGGAAAACGGCACAACCTTTTCCGAGAATTCGATGATCAAAGCCAGAGGCGTGTATGAACTAATCAAGCAGGCAGATGCTGAAGCTGCAAAGGAAACTATAGTCCTTGCCGATGATTCCGGACTTGAGGTTGATCATCTTAACAAGGAGCCCGGTATTTATTCAGCCAGATACATGGGCAGAGATACTTCATATACAGAGAAGAACAACAATATCATCGAGAGATTAAACGGTGTTCCCGATGAAAAGCGCACAGCAAGATTCGTATGCGCTATATCAGCGGTTTTACCGGGAGGAAAAGAGCTTTCTACAATAGGGAATATGGAAGGTATAATAGGATACAAGATCGCAGGAACCGGCGGATTCGGATATGATCCGATATTCTTCCTTCCCGAGTACGGAAAGACAAGTGCAGAGATATCCGCAGAAGAGAAGAACGCTATCAGTCACAGAGGAAAGGCACTTCGCGAAATGGCTAAGCTTTTGAAGGCTGAGCTTGGATGATAAAGAACCTTTACGGGGGACGTAGATGCACAAGTATTTGATCGTGAGTGATACTCACGGAAGAGACGACAATTTTTATAAAGTCCTTGATATCGAGGAGAATTTGGACGGTATCATACACTGCGGCGACCTTGAAGGCTCAGAGGGCAAATTCGCGCTTGCGGCGGATTGTCCGGTGTATTTTGTCTCAGGAAACAATGACTTCTTTTCTACACTTAACAGAGAACTTGAATTTTCATTGGACGGTCACAGGGTATTCCTTACTCACGGTCATATGTACCTTGTATCAATGGATCTGGAGAATCTGAGGGCGGAGGGATTATCGCGAGGAGCGGAGATCATATGCTATGGTCATACTCATAAGCCTGTAGCGAAGACTATGGGCGGAGTGTACGTGTTTAACCCCGGAAGTTTATCTTATCCGAGACAGGAGGGAAGACGTCCGAGTTATATCATCCTAACCATAGACGGAGACAAGATTGACGCTGAAATCAAATATTTATAATTGATAAAATAGTTGTTGACAAGCTATCGAGAATCATTATATAATAAATCTCGCGTTACGGCTTAAGCCACAACGGCGAGCTAGACGGGGTGTGGCTCAGCTTGGCTAGAGCACCTGCTTTGGGAGCAGGGGGTCGCAGGTTCGAATCCTGTCACCCCGATTTGCAGGTACCGTATCGCAGACAATATAATACGCGGGTGTAGTTCAATGGTAGAACACTAGCCTTCCAAGCTAGATACGTGGGTTCGATTCCCATCACCCGCTTTGAGTAGAGCACTTACCGGCTGAGAGAACTTGCTGAGGTCATTTCGAAGCTAGTTCGAACGTCTTCCGTCGAGCAAAGCGAGAGCGGAAGTTCCTTTTCTTCACGAGGTTAGTGCGAACCATGGGCGAACACTTAACGAGGCTTGCCGAGTTTAGTGAGAGTCCCAGAGCAGAGCTTATCTGCATTGGCTCAATCTACTCACCTTGAACGTGTGTCCGTAGCTCAGCTGGATAGAGCAACGGCCTTCTAAGCCGTGGGTCGGGGGTTCGAATCCCTTCGGGCACACTTATTTTTATTAAATAGGAAGCACATTGTGTTTCTTGATAACACATGACCATGCAGTAAACCATGTGTAAACATTTACATGGTGGCTATAGCGTAGTTGGTTAACGCGCCAGATTGTGGTTCTGGAGACCGAGGGTTCGAGTCCCTCTAGCCACCCGCTTGTAATTGCTACAGCGGAATATGCTACTATGCTTTTACAACATTGGGCTATCGCCAAGTGGTAAGGCACAGCACTTTGACTGCTGCATACGAGGGTTCGAATCCCGCTAGCCCAGTTAGCGTCGGATGTCTCGTCGCGTAATTACATAATATATGGGATATTAGCTCAGGTGGTAGAGCACTTGACTGTTAATCAAGTTGTCGGGGGTTCGAATCCCCCATGTCTCATGATTTAACGCTCGATCTTACGATCGGGCGTTTTTGTTTAATAGGAAATTGATCACTATTACATAAAAAAACCTTGAGAACATTATGTTCTCAAGGCTTTTATGCTATATTCAGCTACTGATCATTTAAGATCGTCAGCGATATCGATGTTGATGCCTGTGATACCAACTACAGCGCCGCCCTTAGCCTCAGATGAATCAGGATGAGGAAGGAGCCACTTGTTTGTAGCTGTAAGAAGAGCATCTTCCTTATTTGCAGGCTTGAAATCAGGCTTTCCTACGTTTGTTCCCTTAGGAAGTCCTACGAGAACCTGGAAACCGGAATCCTTGCTTGCCTGACAAGGAGCATAGTGAAGTGCTGTTGCGTATACCTCGATCATAACTCCCTTAGGGCAAAGGAATGCTTTTACTTTGCTTGAATCGATCATGTGGTCTACGATCTCTTCTCTTTTTGCAAGAAGAAGGATGAAATCTGTAGTTCCCATGTTGATCTCGCTTGAACGATGATACTCAAGGCAGTTGAGCTTTGTGTTGTGTCCGTTGCACCATCCGAACTGCATGGGTGATCCGCCGAAAAGGCTGTTTGTGATAGCATCTGCAGCAGGAAGTGACTGAAGAGCGGGCTCTTCAGCAACATAGTCTGTTCCCTCGGGAATAGGAGTCTTGTCTCTTAAAGCCTCAAGAATCTGCTTCTTTTCTTCTTCGTAACCCTCGATGATCCTTCCGTAGTTTGTAAACTCGGGATCTGTGACATTATATATTTTCATGTTTTCTCCTTTCGAACCGCAAAATGCGGTAATTGTCCCATAAAAATACGAGAATATTTCTCAAATATCATTGTAGCAAAACAAGATAGAAAGCACTAACTACTTTATGACTTAAATTTCTCAGTTTTTGCGCACATTTAAACGGCGCTTTTGATGCGCTTTTTTGTGTAATACAGGTAGTATATCAGGAACAAAACCGAAGTAACGATCCATGTTATGGGATAGCTTGCTTCGACAGTCTCGACAGTCTTGAAGATCGGAAATGCGGTCAGTATCCATATAACTCTTAGTGCACATATTCCGCTTAAGGTAATGATCATCGGAACCAGAGCGGAGCCCATAGCTCTGAGTACGCCTGAGAATATCTCAACGGATATGTAAGTCACATAGAAAGGAACAAGAAACCGTACCATCTGTATTCCGATACTTATAACTTCCTCGCTGTCCTTTATGAATATCTTAAGCAGTATCTCGCTATAGAAGTACAGAGCAGCGCTGAGCGGAATGGTGATCAGAAGCGCAATGATAAATGCATATCTGGTACTTGTCTTAACACGGTCGTATTTGCCGGCACCGAAATTCTGACCCGCAAATGTAGTGACGGAGGTTCCTATCGCATTTATCGACATCCAGAATACGACGTCGATCTTGCCGTAAGCTGCCCAAGCAGCAGAATAAGCGATACCAAGTTCATTGATCGCAGTCTGTATAAGAGCATTTGAGAAAGTATACATTGTGGACTGTATACCTGCGGGGAGACCGATCCTTATGATCTTTCCAAACATCTGTCTGTCGAATCTTATGTCAGAAACAGAAAGCTTATACATATCCTTGCTTCTTATAAGCATTATAACTACTATAACGGCGCTTAAGAGCTGGCAAAGTATAGTTGCAACAGCGACACCGATAACGCCCATTTTGACGCTCATATAGCCCATTTTGAGGACTACAACGAAGAAGAGATCGAGACCGACATTAGTGAAACAACTTATTATAAGAACTATCAAAGGCCTCTTTGAATCGCCGACAGCTCTTAGGATTCCGGCGCCCATGTTGTAGACAAGGTTCGCGATCATACCAAGGAAAAAGATCCTGAGATAGATGATGGACGGTTCCTTGATCCTATCAGCTGTTTTCATGATAGAGATAACATGTGGAGTAATGGCAAAGCCGATGATAGAAATGATCACGCCGCCTGCAAGAGCGATAGCTACAGCGGTATGAACGGCTTTCTCAACCTCTTTTTCCTGCTTAGCTCCGTAAAACTGGGCGATAACGACAGTTGCACCGGAAGAAAGACCCATAAAAAAGCCGACAAATATATTTACGATCGTAGCAGCCGATCCGCCTACAGCAGCAAGACCGTCGGCACCGACCACATTACCTACGATGACAGCATCGACCGTGTTGTAAAATTGTTGAAAAAAAGCGCCAACCAAGAGGGTGACGAAATAGATTAGCATTCCCCTAAAAATGGGACCCTGAGTGATCAGATTGCTATTTGACTTTTGCATGATAATCTCCCCGACTCATTGAAAAAACAATGTTGTCTGTAATAAAGAATTGTAACAAAAAAGTGGAAAGCTGTATATATGCTTTCCACTTTACTGCGGATGACAGGACTTGAACCTGCACGTCGGAGACACTAGAACCTAAATCTAGCGCGTCTGCCAATTCCGCCACATCCGCTCATTGTCGCCCTTTCGGGCGACAACATATTTGATTATACATAGATTGAACTATGTTTGCAACTGAAATTAAAGCTTTTTAGTTACCTGCGGCAACATCTTCAGGGATAGGAGCGGGGGCAGGTTGTCCGGGTGGTCCGGGCGGTGCCGGAGGAGCTCCATTAGGATCTCCACCTTCTGCGGCTTGAGCAGCGGCTGCTTCTGCAGCTCTTCGCTCCATTTCGGCTCTTTCACCTGCGAGTATGCCGTCTATACCATCTTGCTGCATAAACTCATTTGTGTGGTGACAAGTGTTCGGAACTTGAACCGTGTTACCTTCTTCATCAGTTGTTGTAGTATATGCAGAGTTATCTTCAACGCCATTTACATACAGTCTTGCAACTTCCGGTGGAGGAGCAGGGTGAGTTGCAACAACACCCTGAGTCTTAAACGGACACCATTCTGAAGCGGGACGGCCATCGAAAGCGCATATCTCGCCTTGATAGTGAACATCACAGGTTTCCGTAGGCTCTGTGCCTTCTACAAACAACTCGGTAGTGAGTGTTCCGTCGCAAACGCCGGGAATAGGAAGCTTTCCGGATTCAGAACAAACAGTTGCTTTAACCAAGCCTGATGAAGGCTGAGGGAAGTCTGATGAAGGAAGATCTTTGTGAATCTCTTCCATTACAGCTCTCCACATTTCTTTAGAAAAGTTCTTTTCTTTTGAAGATTTAAGCTTTTCATTATTATCAAAGCCGGTCCAAGTTGTAGCTGTGTAGTAATTGGTATATCCGGCAAACCATACGTCGTTATAATCGGATGTTGTACCTGTCTTACCTGCTATAGGAGTAGTTCCGAAATTAACCGAAGTACCGGTACCTTGTGATCCCGATACAACGCCTTTCATTGCGTCTGTCAGTATGTATGCGGCTGCCTCTGATATTACACGTGTGGATTCGGGAGCTTCATTATCAAGAAGAACCTCATATCCGCCGTTCTTATCAGGCTGTAACACCTTGGTATAAAGCTTGGGCTTAATATATTCACCGCCGTTGGCAATAGTAGCAAAGCCGGCGTTTAGTTCAACGTTAAGGACACCTTTTGTAAGTCCTCCGAGAGCGGTTGCAAGATGAATATCGTTGATAGCCTTGTCACCCTTATAGCCTTCTTCTCCGACTATTGTAGTGAAGCCCAATTTCTTAAGATATTCATATCCCAGCTCAGGTGTTACAACTGCATACATCTGAACTGTCGGAACGTTCGCAGATCTTGCGATCGCACGTCTTGCAGTGTACCATTCACCGTTTGAGGATCCCCACCAGTCTCTTACAACTTTTCCGCCGGGGGAGTATGCCGTAGGAACATCCTGGAATACAGAAGCAAGTGTGATCTTACCGCTGTCGATACCGGGGAGATAAGTTGACATGATCTTAAATGTAGATCCCGGCTGTCTCGGAGAAGCGGTTGCTCTGTTGAAAGCTCTGTTATCTTCCTTTTCACCTCTTCCTCCGATGATAGCAACTACGTGACCTGTATGTTGATCCTCGATGGTCAGCGATACCTGAGGCTGAGGAATAATTCTTACGTGAGGATCACCTACTACTTCATCGCCCTCTTCAACTACACATTCCTGGTAATAATCAGCGCAGTCCTGTGCAGCTTCTCTTGAGTCAAAGAGTCTGTTAAAGCCTTTGCTTGTATATGGAGTATCATGTGATTCATCTTTGAAGTAAACTTCAAGCATTTCAGAACTGTAATTCTGAGTTGAGCCATCTGCCTTCTGTACTGTAAGAGCATAGTTAAGAAGATACTTGGTTCCCGCAGGATAGATCTCTTCGTTTGCATATACTCTGTCACAGATCTCCTGAATATGAGGATCCTGTGTAGAAAGGATCTTAAGACCGCCACTGTACAATTTGGCTGTAGCCTGCTCTTTGGTCATTCCAAGCTTATCCTGGAAATCCTTAAGGAGCTGATCGATAAGAGCATCATCAAACCAGGTATTAACCGCGTTGTCTTCATTAGATTCTTCGTTTACGGTCTGAATACGTGAATAAACATCGTCGGCCATTGCCTGATCATACTCAACATCTGTGATATATCCCTGTTCAAGCATCTTTTTAAGTACAATCTGTCTTCTTGTAGCGTTATTATCCGGGTTGTTGATAGGATTGTATCTTGTGGGGGCAGAGGTGATGGCTGCAATTACAGCACACTCAGAAAGAGTGAGCTCTTCCGCGTGCTTATTAAAATATCTTCTTGCGGCTGCCTCAACACCCAGACAGTTCTGGCTAAGGTTGATCGTATTTAAGTATTCGGTAAGAATCTCATCTTTGCTATATTCTTTCTCAATCTGCATAGCAAGATATTGTTCCTGAATCTTACGTTTTCCTTTTTGAAGAAGATTGGTCTCTGTAACCCAATCGGTAAATACATTGTTCTTGATGAGCTGCTGAGTAATGGTACTCGCACCCTGAGATGCATTACCTGTTGTGAGTACCTTAAAACCGGCACGAATGATACCTTGAATATCAATACCGTTATGCTCGTAGAATCTTTCATCCTCGATCGCAACAAAAGCGTGGGCCAGGTCGTCGGGAATCTGCTCTCTGCCGATTGGAATTCTGTTGGAATCTTTTGCTACAAGCTTACGTGTTTGATTACCGTCTTTATCATATACAAAAGTTGACATTCCCTTCGGAGAAACATCAATACTACCAACATCGGGAGCGGTATCTTTGATACCGTTAAATGCTCCTATACCGGCGCTGGCACCGATTACTCCAAGTCCTATTATTAATGCAAGAAGAAAACAAAATCCAAAAAGTCCGAACTTGTTTCCCCATCTATTGGTACCTGAACTGATGGCCTTAGCCTGGTTCACGATACCTCTCTTTCCATAGTTCATATGATAACCTCTCTGTTTATCCAATATAACTTGGTAATTATACCATGAAATCCACATATAATAAAGAAATGAGTGATAATTATGATATACTGATACCTATGAGCGAGATAAAATCCTATAAAATCATAACTAAAGACGGCACGGGAGAGATCGTTGAAAAGAAATCCAGGTTTATAGCCCATGTATTCGGAGTAAAGTCTGTTTCCGAGGCAGAAGAAAAAATAGCGGAGATATCCAAGAAATACTGGGATGCAAGACATAACTGCTATGGCTATGTCATTGGAAAGAACAGCGAAAATACAAGGTGCAGCGATAACGGGGAACCTTCGGGAACAGCCGGAAAACCTATCCTTGAGGTTATAACCGGTGCAGGCCTTACGGATACGCTTATCATCGTAACGAGATATTTCGGCGGAGTGCTCCTTGGAACCGGCGGACTTGTAAGAGCCTATACACAGGCTGCTCAGGCGGGAATCGCCGCATCGGAAGTGGGAGAGATGATCTATTCTCAACTCCTTACACTTGAAGTTGACTACAACATGATAAACAACGTTCAGTATTATCTTTCTCAGAACGATATCAAGATAAACGAACCAAGGTATGCAGAGAATGTTCAATATGATATCTGCGTAAAAGAAGAGGATGTCGAGAGGATAAAAGACGGCCTCACGCAAAAGTGCGAGGGCCGCATTAAGATGATCGAAGGCGATAAAGGCTACTATATTTTTTGATATGATAATAAAAAACACGCGACAGCTAAGAACTGTCACGTGTTTTATTTTTACTTTTAAATTACTGCTTCTTGAAGCCGGCTCTTTTTCTGAGGGTAGGATCAAGAATTCTCTTACGGATACGAAGGCTTGTGGGAGTTACTTCCAAAAGCTCGTCGTTATCGATGAACTCGATTGCCTGCTCAAGGGACATGATCTTAGGCGGAACAAGTCTTAAAGCTTCATCAGATGAAGATGTTCTTGTATTTGTGAGGTGTTTGGTCTTACATACGTTAACCTCTACGTCCTCAGTCTTTCCGCTGGTACCGATCACCATTCCTGAGTAAACCTTGTCACCTGTCTTGATAAAGAGCTGTCCTCTGTCCTGAGCATTGAAAAGACCGTATGCCGTAGCAGCGCCTGTCTCAAATGCGATAAGAGAACCCGTCTTTCTGTAGTTCATATCTCCCTTGTAAGGAGCATATCCGTCAAAAATAGTATTGATGATACCGTTACCCTTGGTATCTGTCATGAACTCGCCTCTGTAGCCGATAAGACCACGTGAAGGGATGTTGAACTCGATACGTGTGTATCCGCCGTTGCCGGCACCCATGTTAACGAGCTCACCTTTTCTTTCGCCGAGCTTCTGGATAACGCTTCCGGAGAACTCATCGGGAACGTCGATGTAGCATTTCTCCATGGGCTCAAGCTTCTTGCCGTTCTCGTCTGTGTGGTAGATAACCTCAGCCTTACTTACCGCAAACTCAAATCCCTCACGGCGCATTGTCTCAATAAGAACTGAGAGGTGAAGCTCACCACGACCGGAAACCTTGAAGGTCTCTGTTGTATCTGTATCCTCAACACGAAGTGAAACGTCTGTGTTGAGCTCTTTATAAAGTCTGTCACGTAGGTGACGAGAAGTTACGTACTTACCTTCCTGTCCTGCAAGAGGAGAGTCGTTGACAATGAAGTTCATTGAAATAGTAGGCTCTGAGATCTTCTGGAAAGGAATGGCGATCTGATTGTCGACTGAGCAAAGAGTATCACCGATCTTGAGATCTTCGATACCGGAGATCGCAACGATAGATCCGATCTTGGCTTCCTGAACCTCAACTCTTCCAAGTCCGTCGTACTCATAGAGCTTGCTGATCTTGGTCTTGATGCGTCTCTCAGGCTCATGGTGGTTAACGACAACAACTTCCTGATTAACCTTAACCACGCCGTTATCAACCTTACCAACACCGATACGTCCAACGTACTCATTGTAATCAATCGTGCTGATGAGTACCTGTGTGCTTGCCTCGGGATCTCCAACAGGAGCGGGGATGTAGTTGATGATCGTATCAAGAAGAGGCTTCATATCTGTGCCCTGCTCATCAACGCTAAGTGAAGATGTTCCTGCCTTTGCTGATGCAAATACGAAAGGACAATCAAGCTGGTTGTCATCTGCACCAAGGTCCATAAGAAGCTCGAGAACCTCATCGATAACTTCGTTAGGTCTTGCTTCGGGACGATCGATCTTGTTGATACATACGATAACGGGAAGTCCAAGATCCATAGCCTTACCGAGAACGAACTTGGTCTGAGGCATGGGACCTTCGAAAGCATCAACAACGAGGATAACACCGTTAACCATCTTAAGTACACGTTCAACCTCTCCGCCGAAATCAGCGTGGCCGGGTGTGTCAATGATGTTTATTTTGATATCCTTATATGAAATAGCTGTATTCTTGGACATGATGGTGATTCCACGCTCTCTTTCGATATCGCCGGAATCCATGACTCTCTCTACAACGTCCTGACCTGTACGGAAAACACCGCTCTGCTTCAAAAGGCCATCAACGAGTGTTGTCTTACCGTGGTCAACGTGAGCGATAATTGCGACGTTTCTCACATCATTTCTTGTCTGCTTCATAAATTACTCCTTAAATAAGAAAAAACATTACTTTTACTTTTCAAACTAAAAAAGTATAACACGCGTTTTTTTCATATTCAACCAAAAAATACCGAGAGATGTTACTTCTTATATTATAGTACAATGTTGACAGAGCTCTTGCGTGGGTGTAGTATGAGTTAAGTAGTTAGATAGAGGTTGCGTGTTTTATCAGTAACTTTGCTGATGTGTCAGGCACAGGAGAAGCGAAGCGAAAGGAAAATACGCCGAAAGGGTCGGTGACCTGATAACCGGGGCCTTGGGTATGCAGTTAAGAACTGCATAACTGTCATCTTTAAGATGGGGCGCTATCAACATTTTTCTTTTATATCAAAAGAGATTATGTTACCGGCTCATCAGAATCAGATAGAGTCGGTTTTTTTATGTTTTATTCTAAAACATAAAAAACGCTCCGCGAAGGATGCGCATCGGTGCGAAATGTAAAAGTCGCCAAGGCGACCGCACCTCGTGCAGGAATTTCGCAAGCGAAATTCTATTTAAAGTAACACAGCCTATAAGGAGGATAAAATGGCTATATTTAAGGGAGCGGGAGTTGCCATCGCAACACCATTTAAAGACAACGGAGAGATCAATTACGACGAGTTCGGAAGACTCATCGAGTTCCAGATCGAGAACGGAACAGATGCTATCATCGTATGCGGAACCACAGGTGAATCCGCAACAATGACAGAAGAAGAGCATATGGACGTTATCAAGTACTGTATCGACAAGGTTGCAAAGAGAATACCTGTCATCGCAGGAACAGGTTCAAACTGCACAGAGACAGCGATCAATCTTTCTAAGCTTGCACAGGAATACGGCGCTGACGGACTTCTTGTTGTAACACCTTACTACAACAAGGCTACTCAGAACGGACTTATCGCACACTTCACAGCTATTGCCAATGCTGTTGATATTCCTATCATTCTTTACAACGTACCCAGCAGAACAGGATGCAACATCCTTCCTGAGACAGCTGTTAAGCTCTGCAAGGAGAATAAGAACATTGTTGGTATCAAGGATGCAACAGGAAATATTTCTCAGACAACCAAGATGATGCAGCTCGCAGAGGGATGCGTCGACCTTTATTCAGGTGAGGACGATGAGATCGTTCCTATCATGGCTGTCGGCGGAAAAGGTGTTATCTCAGTTCTTTCCAACATCGCGCCAAGACAGACTCACGAGATCTGTGCTAAGTGCTTTGAGGGTGACTATGAGACAGCTAGAGAGCTCCAGTTCAAGGCATATCCCCTTGTGAAAGCTCTTTTCTCTGAGGTTAATCCTATTCCCGTAAAGAGCGCACTTAAGCTCATCGGCTTCGATGCAGGCACACTTCGCCTTCCTCTTACAGAGATGGAGCCCGAGAACGTTGAGAAGCTCAAAGCTGAGATGAAGAAATACGGACTTATCTGATTACATTTAGGAAGGAATAAAAAGATGACCAAGATGATCATGCACGGCTGTAACGGCCGTATGGGTCGCGTAATTATCGACCTTGTCAAAGAGGATAATGATATAGAAGTAGTTGCAGGAATCGACGCTTTCGGAGAAAACAATTACGAGTTCCCTACATTCAAGAGCCTTTCCGAGTGCAACGTAGACAGCGATGTTATCGTAGATTTTTCCAATGCTTCGGCAGTGGACGGATTGCTTGATTACTGTGTTGCCAAGAACGTTCCTGTAGTTCTTTGCTCTACAGGCCTCTCTGAGGTTCAGCTTTCCAAGGTAAAAGAGAGCTCGGCTAAGGTAGCGGTTCTTAAGTCCGCCAACATGTCGGTTGGAATCAATGCACTTCTCAAGGTGCTCAGCGAGGTTTCTCCTTTGTTTGCGGCAGCAGGCTTTGATATTGAGATCGTTGAGAAGCACCACAACCAGAAGCTTGATTCACCCAGTGGAACAGCTCTTGCGCTTGCAGACAGTATCAACGAGTCTCTTGCCAATGAGTATGATTATGTATATGACAGAAGCCAGAGAAGAGAAAAGAGACCCAAGAAGGAGATCGGTATTTCTGCTGTAAGAGGCGGTACGATCGTTGGTGACCACGATGTTATCTTCGCGGGACACGATGAGGTTGTAACTCTTTCTCACAGAGCATATTCAAGAGCGGTATTTGGAAAGGGCGCCATCGAGGCTGCCAAGTTCCTTGCAGGTAAGCCCGCCGGAATGTATGATATGTCTGACGTACTTGCATAAGGAGAGAGAAGATGAAGTTCAGACCTTGTATTGATATTCACAACGAAAAAGTAAAACAGATAGTCGGAAGCTCACTGCGCGACAAGAATAGTGCCGCTTCTGAGAATTTTGTATCCGGTAAGGACGCTGTTTTCTACGCAAGAATGTACAAGGCACACGGACTTAAGGGTGGACACATCATTCTTCTCAATCCCGTAGGCAGTCCTTTTTATCACAGCACCAAGAAGCAGGCCGTAGAGGCACTTAAGGCTTGTCCCGGACTAATGCAGGTAGGCGGAGGCATTAAGGCTGACAACGCTGCAGAGTTTATAGATGCGGGAGCGACTCATGTCATAGTAACGTCTTATGTATTTAAGGACGGCAAGATCAACTATACAAATTTGAGAAAGCTTGTTGATGCCGTTGGTAAGGAGAAGATCGTTCTTGATCTTTCCTGCAAATTATCAGACGGCAAATATTACATAGTGACCGACAGATGGCAGAAGCTCACAGACGTTGAGTTGAGCGCTGAGACTTTGGACGAATTGTCCGAGTACTGTGATGAGTTCCTTGTTCATGCTGCTGATGTTGAAGGCAAGCAGAACGGAATAGAAGAGCATGTGGCTGAGATCCTCGGCAACTGGGGTAAGATTCCCATTACATACGCCGGAGGAGCAAGGAGTGTAAGCGACATCAAGAAACTTGCCAAGATAGGTAAGGGAAAAGTAGATGTCACCATCGGAAGTGCCCTTGAGATATTTGGTGGCAAGCTTAAACTTACGGAAGTCATAGATGCTTGCAAGTGATCATTATAAAAATGTTTTTATTTTCGAATAAATACAACGCAAAAGAGCCATCCGACAAATGTCGGATGGCTCTGATGATTAATCATTGTTACAATCTTGCGAATTCAAAATAAATCTATTTTAAATAAGGCACTTTGTAGTCTGATTAATTAAGCTTTAAATCTCGAATTAAAGCTTGTTTACGTTTACGGCCTGAGGTCCCTTTTCACCCTGGATTACATCATACTCTACAGAAGCGCCTTCCTCAAGAGACTTGAAACCTTCCATGTTGAGTCCTGAATAATGTACGAATACATCATTTCCAGCCTCGTCTGAGATGAAACCGTAACCCTTCTGGTTGTTGAACCACTTAACAGTACCTTTGTTCATTGTAATACCTCCACATAAAAATAAAAAAATAATCGTTCAGTTGTCTATGACAACAAATTTATAATATCAAACATAAGTGTAAAAGTAAAGCAAATAATATAAATCTTCCCCTATTTACTTTAAAAGTTTAGAGTGATAAAATATTTATGTGTGAAAGTTTTATTGACGCAATATAGTTAATTTCACAAACCAAATTTGGAGGAAATGGCAGATATGAATAAAAAAATCAGAACAGATGCAGTGGACCACCTGTTTGAAGCAATCTTATGCCTACAGAATAAAGAGGAATGTTATAGTTTTTTTGAAGACTTATGTACAGTAAATGAGCTTTTGTCACTCTCTCAGAGATTTGAAGTGGCTTCAATGCTTAGAGAGCACAAGACTTATCTTGAGATTGCAGACAAGACCGGCGCTTCTACAGCTACCATCAGTAGAGTGAATCGCTCGCTTAATTACGGCGATGACGGATATGAGCTGGTATTCGGAAGATTGCAAGGATTGATTTAATTATTAAAGCCGCTGTGGATCAGATCCACAGCGGCTTTTTTGTTGTATCTTTTTATTTATTTTCTTTATCCTTATCTTCTGAAGAGTTCTCGTCAGATGACTCTTTGTCGGATGTCATTCTTTCTTTTGCGATCTCGGCAGAGCTTTTATCAAGACCTGTCATATCACATCTTCCCTGGAAGATGGCGTTTTCGTCAATGATGATGCTCTTGCAAGAGATATCACCGATAACCTTTCCGGTGTCGCTGATCTCAACCTTGCCCTGCGGTGCGGAAACATTTCCGTTGATCTCACCTGCAACATAGATATTCACACCGGAAGCTGTTCCGTTGATCTTTCCATCCTGTCCTACGATGAGTGCGCCGCTGATAGTAACGTTACCCTTGATCGTTCCATCGATTCTGGTAGAGTCCTTTGTGGTAAGCGGACCGTCGATTACAGCACCTGGACCGATGATTGTTCCGACCTGTTCAAGTAATGTGCTCTCGGGTATGTCAGTTTCTTTTTTTGAGTTTCCAAACATTCGTAAATCCTCCATTTTAACCGTTTATCTCTATGAGCTCCTCCGGGTTTATATAATTATCATCCTTCTGGATCTGATAACCCAGTTTGGTATTGTTACCGTCTACAACAAATAGAATGTCGCCTCTGTCCACTTCATCGCCTTCAGAAACAATAGGTGTGCCTGAGTTGCGATAGATGGAAATATATCCGTTGCCGTGATCTATGGATATGTAATTGCCGAATTTGGCATCTGATGTAACGCTCTGTATTGTACCTGTTCCGGCTGCAATGATATTGCTACCTGATGCAGCAGAGAAAAGAACCAGTGGATTGCCTTTCTCTTCATTGGATTCCCGGCTCTCGATCTTGGTGATGTCATTTGAATCAACATCGTCTACAGCAAATCCATATTTGCTGTGCCTGTGAGAGGGAAACCGGAAGGTATTGCGTTGTTCTCGGCTTCTGCAGCAGATTGCTGCTCGTTTTCCAGCCTCATGTTAAGTGCTGCACGAAGCTGTTGGGCTTCATTACCCAGAGTTTCATTGGAAGCCGAAAGCTTATCGTTCTCTTCCGTGAGGTTCTGGATCTGTGATTTCTGATCAACCTGAATCGATCTGAGATTGCTAATGGTCATTGCAGAAAAAATTACATAACAGATCAAGATTAGAGCTAAGGTAAAGGCTGTGTAAGCCAAAACCTGGGTCTGAAAATGGTCTAAGTGGAGACGCTTGGTAGATCCGTCTGAGTCTCCTGAAATAACCATAAAAGTATAATTTCTTCTGTGTCTGTGTTTTCTGGGCTTAGTCATATCTGCGCTCATATTCACCTCCGACTCATAACAACGTATTTTAACATATTTCAACTTGGTTACGCAACTTTTGACCCTTTAGCGCACGGGGCGAAGATAAGAAAAGTGCGTGTTTTAGTGCGTTTCAGGCAATAAAATACCCTGCCGGGTTTATGAGACTCGGCAGGGCGATAAGTATTAAAACAAGGTATTAAAATATGAAATACCGGTGTTAGCCCATGATAGCTTCTACAGTGTATTCTTTAACACTCTCATCGTAAGGAATGATGTTTCCTTCGATCTCTTTACCGTTTACTACAAGCTTCTGGATACCCTTCTGAGCACCATTCTGCTTAACGCTGATGTTATATGTTGCGCCACGATATTTTCTTGTAAGTGAGAAATCACCAAAGTCTGCAGGTACACAAGGGTTGATTGAAAGACCGTTGTGTGTGGGATATACGCCAAGGATATACTGTGATATGTTGACGAATGTCCAAGCTGCTGTTCCTGTAAGCCAGCTGTTCTTACCCTGACCGAAGAACTTAGCATCCTTTCCGGCAACCATCTGTGAGTATACATAAGGCTCTGTGCAGTGGATCTCACTGATCTCTTCGATGTAAGCAGGGCAGGTCTTCTTGTAGATCTCGAATGCTCTGTCACCGTGTCCGAGAACTGTCTCAGCAATAGATACCCAAGGATTGTTGTGACAGAAGATACCGCCGTTCTCTTTGTATCCCGGTGGATATGAACTAACTTCACCAAGTTCAAGATGATATTTGGTATATGCAGGCTGGAAGATCATTACGCCGTACTTTGTATCAAGTCTCTCTTCAACGCTCTTAAGAGCCTTTGCTGCGAGACCTTCTTCAACACCGATTCCAGCAAGTACGCAGAAGCCCTGAGGCTCGATGTAGATCTGACCTTCTTCGCATTCTTTTGAACCAACCTTGTTGGAATATGCGTCATAAGCTCTTACGAACCATTCGCCATCCCATCCGGCTGTACATGTAGCATCATAAACCTTCTTAACTTCTTCACGTGCTCTTGCAGCTTCAGCATTGTCGCCAAGGAGTTCTGCAAGCTGAGCATACTCTTCACCGTACTTAACGAACATTCCTGCGATGAATACAGACTCAGCAACGGGACCTTCTGAAGGACCGAATGTCTGGAATGACTCTCCGGGATGCTCTGAGAAGCAGTTGAGATTCAAGCAGTCGTTCCAATCGGCACGTCCGATAAGAGGAAGACCGTGAGGACCCTTGTGAGTTGCTGTGAAGTTGAATGAGCACTTAAGGTGCTCCATAAGTGTCTTAGCAACACTCATATCATTATCGAAAGGAACCATCTCTTTAAGGATAGAGAGATCGCCTGTTTCTCTTATATATGCGCTTGTACCTGCGATGAGCCATAAAGGATCGTCGTTGAAGCCTGAACCGATGTCGGAGTTACCCTTCTTGGTAAGAGGCTGGTACTGATGATATGCGCTACCATCCTGGAACTGAGTAGAAGCGATATCAATGATACGCTGTCTTGCTCTGTCGGGAATGAGATGAACGAATCCGAGAAGATCCTGACAAGAATCTCTGAATCCCATTCCACGTCCGATACCTGACTCGTAGTAAGAAGCTGAACGAGACATATTGAATGTAACCATACACTGATACTGGTTCCAGATGTTAACCATACGATCAACCTTCTCATTAGAAGAAGATACATGGTAAATAGTAAGAAGGTTCTTCCAGTAATCGTTGAGCTCTTTAAGAGCCTTGTCTACAGCTTCAACAGTCTTGTAGCTGTCAAGCATCTCAAATGCGCGCTTCTTATTGATCACGCCGGGAGCTTCCCACTTCTCATCCTGAGGATTCTCAATGTATCCGAGAGTGAAGATGAATGTCTTGGACTCGCCGGGAGCAAGCTCGATATTGATCTGCTGTGAAGCGATGGGTGACCATCCGCTTGCGATAGAACCTGTGCACTTACCGTCAGCAACAACATCAGGGCTGTCGGGACCGTTGTATGCACCAAGGAATGCATCTCTGCTTGTATCAAAACCGTCAACTGCAGTGTTAACACCGTATACGGCGTAGTGATTTCTACGCTCTCTGTACTCTGTCTTATGGAAGATTGCTGAACCGCCGTTTACAACTTCCACTTCACCGATGCTAAGGTTACGCTGGAAGTTCTTCATGTCGTCGTCTGCATTCCAAAGACACCATTCTACATAAGAGAAAAGAGAAAGCTTAGCAGCTGTACTCTTGTTGTTGGTGATAGTGATCTTTGAAACTTCGCAGTTATCATTCATAGGAACGAATGTAAGGAGCTCTGCCTTAACGTCGTTCTTGGTTGAAGTGAACTTACTGTATCCAAGACCATGACGGCACTCGTAGCTGTCGAGAGCTGTCTTTACAGGCTGCCATCCGGGATTCCAGATAACTTCACTTGCTGAATCGGTTGTATCCTTAATATAGAAGTATTTACCATTGTTGTCATAAGGAACATTGTTGTAACGATACCTTGTAAGTCTTAAAAGCTTGGCATCTTTAAAGAATGTGTATCCGCCACAGGTGTTGGAAATAAGTGTAAAGAACTCCTTATTACCGAGGTAATTGATCCAAGGAAGAGGAGTCTTGGGCGTCGTGATGACGTACTCACACGCCTGATCGTCAAAAAATCCGTATTTCATACTTACCCTCCAGTTAACTTAAACGTTTTCGGAAATATATACGCACATTATATATGTTAATTTACAGTAATGCAATAGTAATTTTTTCAAAGTTGCAAACGTAGAAACCGCATAAATACTGGATAATTTTAAAAATACATCCGAAACACCGCGCCATATGCGGCTTAAGAGGGCAGTAGCGAAAACGTTTACTATAAATATTGAAGAAAGATATATGAAATAATAATACAACTCGGAATAATGTATAAAAATCGAAAAGAATTTTTGGTAGAAACAGACAAAAATGTATAACATGCACAAAAAAAGAGGCCGTTCATATTGCTTTTGATGGGAAAATGATGTATATTGATTTCACGAAAACGATTAAGTACAGAGACGGGAAATTGATATGGCTAAAAGGAAAGTATCACTAAAAGACATATCCATAGCCTGCGGGGTGTCGGTTGCGACTGTTTCGAAAGCACTTAATGATCATCATGACATCGGTCAGGAAACTAAGGAACATATAAGACATGTTGCCGAGAGCTTAGGGTATCGCCCTAACGCTGCTGCACAAGCTCTTAAGACGAACAGGACCAACAACATCGGAGTTTTGTTTGTAGATGAGGCCAACAGTGGTCTCACTCATGATTATTTCAATCATGTTCTTAACAGCTTCAAGAATACGGCCGAGGAAAATGGCTTTGACATTACTTTCATTAATGGAGGTAAGGCCAGGATCAATAACATGTCATATTTGTCGCATGCTATTTACAGAGGCTTTGACGGAGTGGTGATCGCTTGTGTCGATTTCTTCGATCCGGAGGTTGATGAACTCGTTAAGAGTAGTATTCCCGTTGTTACTATTGACCATATCTTCTATAACAGGATAGCGGTCATATCGGATAACGTTAACGGTATGAGAGAACTTACTGAATATGTGTGCAATCAGGGTCACAGGAAGATCGCATATGTAAGAGGTGTTGAGTCATCCGTTACACAGAGCAGACTTGCAAGCTTCTATAAGACATTGCAGGAGCACGGGATCGATATTCCCGATGAATATGTGGTCATTGCACCGTACCGTGATACGGATGCTGCTTATGAGGCCACCAATAAATTATTGGATCTCCAAGATCCTCCGACATGTATTTTTTATCCGGATGATTTTGCTGCACTCGGTGGTATCAATGCCATCAGAGAAAGAGGGCTTAAGATTCCCGATGATGTTTCCGTAGTCGGATACGACGGACTTGAGATCTCAAGCAGACTCACACCCAAGATGACAACTATTGTTCAGGACAGTGAGAAGATAGGAACGATCGCAGCTACAAAGCTTATCGATCTTATCAATAATCCCAAGGGAACACTTATAGAACAGATTGTTGTAAAGGGAAAACTTGAACCGGGAGCATCGGTCAAGAAACTTAATTAAGGTTTAAGGCGGCCGCGGGCTGTTTTAAATACATACAATGACAAACTCACATAAGAGGGAGGTATTAAGGTTATGAAGAAGAAATTTCTTAGCGTAGTTCTTTGTGCTACTATGGTTGCCGGAATGCTTACAGCATGTGGTAACACAGCAGCTACAGCTCCTGCAGAGACACCTGCAGAGACAGCAGATGCAACTGACGCAACAGCAGAAACACCTGCAGCTGACACAGCAGTTGCAGCAGATGAGGGAAAGGTACTCAACATTTATTGTTGGAATGACGAGTTCCAGAGAAGAGTTAAGGATCACTATCCGGGATACACTGAGGTAGATGCTACCACAGGTACAATCGGTGATGTAACTGTAAAGTGGAACATTACTCCTAACCAGGACAATGCTTATCAGAACAACCTCGATGAGAACCTTCTCAAGCAGGCTGATGCAGCAGCAGATGATAAGATTGATATATTCCTTGTAGAAGCTGACTATGCACTTAAGTATGTAGATGAAGATGTAACATTGCCTGTAGCTGATCTTGGTATCACAGATGCTGATATCGCTGATCAGTACAAATACACACAGGATGTTATGACAGATTCTAACGGCGTTCTTAAGGGACTTTCATGGCAGGGTTGCCCCGGTGTTCTTATTTACAACCGTGAGGCTGCTAAGGAAGTTCTCGGATCAGATGATCCTGCAGAAGTTCAGAAGGCTGTAGCTGATTGGGATGCATTCTCAAAGACAGCTGCTGAGATGAAGAAGGCCGGATACAGCATGACAGCTACAACAAACGATGCTTATCGTGTATTCTCTAACAACGTATCAGGTAAGTGGGTACAGGATGGCAAGGTTGTTATCGACGAGAACATCATGAAGTGGGTTGAGATGTCTAAGGATATGGCTGACAAGGGTGAGGTTGCTTCAACTTCAGACCTTTGGAGCGAAGACTGGAACAAGGGATTCTATCCTGACGGAAAGGTATTCTGCTACTTTGGACCCGCTTGGATGATCAACTTCTCAATGGCTGCTGACAAGGAAGGCTCAATCGCTAATGCAGGTGGTTGGGGAGCAACAGAGGGACCTCAGGGCTTCTTCTGGGGCGGAACATGGATCTGCGCAGCTCAGGGAACAGATAACGCTGTTCTTATCGCAGACATCATGAAGGCTCTTACAACAAACAAGGATATCATGCTTGATATCGTTACAGCTGACAGTGATTTCGTAAACAACAAGCCCGCTATGGAAGAGGCAGCAGGCAAGGACGAGTTCGCATTTGATGTACTTGGCGGACAGAATCCTCTTGCTATGTTCGCAAAGGGCGCTGAGAACTGCGATCTTTCAAATCAGTGTGCATACGATCAGGGATGTAACGAAGAGTTCCAGAAGGCTATGAAGAACTACTTCGACGGAAACGCTACTCTTGATGAGGCTCTTGCAGCATTCAAGAAGGCTATCGTTGAGAAGTATCCTGACGTAACAGCAGAGTAATTTATAGATCAGTAATGATCTGATCAGATATTTCTTATTAGAGGGTATTAGTCGGGGCGCATTAGGGTTAGTGCGCCCCATATATTAAGAAAAGGGAGCGCTTATGAAGAAAACAAGCAAAGTAGTTAAATACAATAAGTGGGGATATATTTTCCTGATACCTTTTATTGTAATATATTTGGTTTTTCAGATGATACCCTTAGTAACGACTATTTATAATTCATTCTTTGAAAACTATCGTTCAGGTCTTAAGATTATCGGACCTAACTTTGTAGGAATTCAGAATTTCATAACAATCATTACAAACGGAGATCTTCCGACTTACTTTAAGAACACAATGATCATGTGGGTCATGGGATTTGTTCCTCAGATCGTGATCTCACTTATCCTTGGTGCATGGTTTACAGATCCATCACTTAGATTGAAGGGACAGGCATTCTTTAAGACAGTTATGTACCTTCCCAACCTTATTATGGCATCAGCTTTTGCGATGTTGTTCTTTACTTTATTTTCACTTTCTGGTCCTATCAATTCCATTCTTTTACAGATTGGAGTGATCAAGGAGGCATACCAGTTTATGGCACATGTATGGTCAGTTCGTTGGCTTGTTGCATTTATGAACTGTATCATGTGGTTTGGAAATACGACAATTCTTCTGATGGCCGGTATGATGGGTATCGATCCTTCATTATTTGAAGCAGCACAGGTTGACGGTGCTACGGCTACTCAGATTTTCTATAAGATCACATTGCCACTTCTTAAACCTATTCTTATTTATGTTATGATCAC
The DNA here is from genome assembly GCA_017535785.1 of Butyrivibrio sp. GTDB lineage: Bacteria > Bacillota > Clostridia > Lachnospirales > Lachnospiraceae > Butyrivibrio. Next base: position 204,188 of record JAFXTN010000037.1, read on the forward strand.
ATCTCTTATCGGCGGATTGCAGATGTTTGATGTTCCTCAGATCTTAACTAACGGAACAGGTGATCCTATGAGATCATCAATGACACTGATAATGTACTTGAACAAACACTTATTTAGTAAGAACTATGGACTTGGCGGAGCACTTTCCGTATTTATGTTCATTATCACAGGTATCCTTAGTCTTATAGTGTTTAAGTTCACCAATTCCGGCGAGAAGAATTGAGATAAGGAGAGAGAATATGGCGAACAATCAGAATAATTATGCGATGCGTACGGAGAGTAACGGTACATCCGTGCATGCAAGAAGAATTCTTGCATATACAGTACTTGTTTTAGTATCATTTCTGTGTCTGTTCTGGTTTTACCTTCTTTTTATAAACTCAACCAGATCAAATGCAGAGCTCACAAGGGGATTTACACCTTTCCCGAGCAATTATTTAATAACAAACTGGACAAATCTTAAAAATGGTACTTTACCAATCTTCTCAGGTATGGTAAACTCATTAATCGTGGCAGCAGCAACAGCAGCTTTGGCTACTTATTTCTCAACAATGACTGCTTATGCTATCCATGCTTACGATTTTAAATTGAAAAAATTCATGTTTACATTTATACTAATGGTAATGATGATACCAACTCAGGTAACTGCTCTTGGTTTCATTCAGCTCATTGGTAAGATGAAGCTTGATGATAATTTTATCCCGCTCATTGTCCCTGCAATTGCTTCACCTGCAGTATTCTTCTACATGAAGCAGTACATGGATTCCGTTCTTCCTCTTTCACTTGTTGAGGCGGCAAGAATTGACGGATCGGGCGAGTTTAGAACCTTTAATTCAATAGTGGTTCCTCTTATGAAACCTGCTATTGCGGTTCAGGCTATATTTAGCTTTGTAACAAGCTGGAATAACTACTTTACTCCGGCACTTGTATTACATACAGATAGCAAGAAAACACTTCCTATCCTTATAGCACAGCTTCGTAGTGCGGACTGGCTTAAGTTTGATATGGGACAGGTTTATGTAATGATTGCATTTTCTATTTTTCCTGTTATAATTGTTTATCTGATACTATCCAGATATATCGTCGGTGGACTTACACTCGGCGGTGTAAAGGGATAATTAAAATTGTTATTTACTCTTCTTCTCTCGTGGTAACACGGGAGGAGATACTCTTTCCTTTTATAAGCGTTAAGAAAAGCCATGGTATTTCCCCATACCATGGCTTTTCGCTTTTTTCATTTGCATTCGGCGCATATCATTTTATTTCATACACCCATATCACATAGGGTGATGCTTCAGTCTGATATTTCCCTACAAGTTTTACATTTATATCATCGGCATTACTGATCTCGATCCTGGAAAAGATGTACTTGCCATCTAGCTCTTTCATTGCCTTTGTATCAATGAGAAGGCGTTTATCTTCGGGATCTTTGCTGCGCTCAGGGTTCCAGATGCTTTCTACACTCCCTGAGAAAATATAGGCCCTGGCGCCCCATTCGTCATAGTATTTTCTGGCCGCTTCCGATTCATTCAGCGCCGGTTCTATGACCTTCCTGAAAGAGTCCTTATAGGATTGATAGTAGTAGCTCAGACAACCATCGAGAGTGGCGATTTCATTATATGAAAGCACGGCGGGATGAAAGCCGTAAGCTATGCTGTATTCTCCGCTGTAGCCAATATCTTTTTTTATCTCATCAAAGAGCTCTTCGGAGAAGAATTCACCGTACGAGAGTGTTTCGGATTTTTCATGCTTAACAAGCTGCCAGGTGTTGACGTACACGGTGTTGAAAAAGTCGTTGTAAAGAGATTGGACACTTATTACCGAGATCAGTGTAAAGGCGGTTATAATAGCGGCAAATCTCTTTTTCCGGGCATCTATAAGTCTTTTTATGACGATAAAGACTTCCAGATACCATAGGAAGGGATTAAAGAACAAAGTTCTGTTGAATTGCCAGCCTTTAAGCGGTGGAATGGCTTTTTCAAATAATGTACGAACAAAATGGCTGTTGTAAAGGCCGTAAACAGTGCAATTAAAAAGTATGAATAAAAGAACGAGATTAAACGGATCTTTTATGATTTGTTTTATTTCTTTGTTTTTGATATGCAAAAAGTTGATGACAAAGAAAGCCGTTATTGTGACCGGTAAAGCGAAAAATCTGTGCAGATCATCGCAGTGGAACATATTACTTACGAAAACATCGCCAATGCAGGTCATTATTTCAAGTGGCGAATAATTATCGACAATCATCGTATCTCGTATTGTTGCCCGGTCGGATGTGAAAATGATAAGGAAAAGCCTGTACTCGATGAGGATATAGCCGGCAGCAAGGATAAAAACGGAAGATAGCAACGGTAGCGATACCTTTTTTGAAACCATCCATCTGTATATGAAATAAATAAATATGTATCCGAGGATAAAGGGGCCAAAGAACGTAAAGTAAGACAAAGTCGGATATAGGAATAAGAGTACGTAATAAAGCTTTCCTTCTTGCCTTTCAATTTTTCTGATCAGCCAGATAAGAAGCGGGATCGAGGCAAAAGAGAAGGAGAAGGCGGGATAAAGCGGCAAAAGTCCGTAGATAAAGCTACATAGAACAACTGCCTTTTCGTACTTAACGTATGAATCTTTAAGGATATCTTTTCCCAAAAGGATTCCGGAAAACAAAGCTATAAGGATCTTTATAAAATGTCCGGCGATATAAGCTGCAAAAGTTGGCAGCGCTGCGTGGAGCAAAGAATAAAGATAGAACTCCGAAAGGAGGAAGTTTCTGTCGATTCCGCCAAGAAGAGGTATTATTTGTCCGTGGGAAAAGAACGCGTGATTATCCCTAAGAAGCTTGTAATCCGTGATATGTATATCAAGATTGTCGTGCACACCAATGTAAGTGCCCATCTTTCCGGCACAGATAAAGGTTATCAGCTCAATGAGCAAAACTAAGATAACAATGATAAAATGGATATTTTTCTTTATATGATCTTTCATAATTCTCCTAAATAAAAACAGCAGAATATGAAAAAAGACATAAAAATGCCTATATTCATATTCTGCTGCTATATCATTTCTTTTCACAAAGCTCCCGTCTCATGGCTTATCCTAAGAATATGTTCGTGACGACGTGAGCGATATAAAAGCTTTAACCGTATAGGCTGAAACAAACAACAAATTCATTATGAGAGCGGTGATCACTGATGTGAGCATCTGCTCGAATCGCATGTATTATAGCACAATTAAGGAATGAGGAGCAAATTATGGCATGTTTACCAAAGCATGGTGGCATGGGATACGTTTTTTTATAGAAAATTGTGCTTGTCTTCATAACTTTACCATGCTAAAATTCTTTACGGTGCACACAAATGTCCGTAGCAGAGAAACACGTTTTTGGCAAAAAGAGGTAGAGCATGCAACAGGATACAGCTTACTATGTACTGCGAAGACAGGCCGTTCCGGAAGTGTTGCTTAAGGTTGTCGAAGCCAAGAAGCTGCTTGAGTCCGGTAAGGTCAAGACGGTTAATGAAGCAGCAGCAATGCTTGGGATCAGCCGTAGCTCTTTTTATAAGTACAAAGAAGATATTTATGAATTTCATGACAGTTTGCAGGGAACCACGTTCACGCTTACATTCCAGATGAATGACGAGGTCGGTCTTCTTTCTTATGTACTTAATCTGATCGCGGATTTCGGAGCAAATATACTTACGATCCACCAATCTATTCCTCTTAACGGAGTGGCATCCATATCGATCACGATCCAGGTTTTGGAAGCGACCAAGGACATAATGGAGATGATCTCTATTATGGAAGGAAAAGAGGGTATACATAAGGTGCACATCACAGGAAGAAGTGCATCATTCTAATGAATGATCTGCCGCATATAGCGTGATCTATATGTAGGCATTATGAATAAATACACATTTTGGAGGAAATCATGGCAAAAATAGCAGTCTTGGGATATGGAACAGTAGGAAGCGGAGTAGTTGAGGTTATCGACACCAACGCCGCAGAAGTAGCAAAGAGCGCGGGAGAAGCGGTTGAAGTAAAATATATACTCGATCTTCGCGATTTCCCCGGGGATAAGCATGAAGCTCAGGTAGTACATGATATCAACATTATTTTAGATGATCCCGAGATTGATGTTATCTGTGAGACAATGGGAGGAATCGAGCCTGCATTTACATTTGAAAAGCAGGCACTTGAGAAGGGCAAGAGCGTATGTACTTCAAATAAAGAGCTTGTAGCTGCAAAGGGCCCCGAGCTTGTAGAGATCGCCAAGAAAAACGGCGTGAGCTACTTGTTTGAAGCGAGCGTAGGCGGTGGAATCCCTGTTCTTCGCAGTATCAACGATTCACTTAAGCACGAGAAGATCGATGCCATCACAGGTATCTTAAACGGAACTACAAACTATATCCTTACCAAGATGGATAAAGAAGGTATTGGATTTGCTACAGTATTAAAGGCAGCACAGGATAAGGGATACGCGGAAAGAAATCCTGAGGCCGATATCGAAGGTTATGATGCGTGCCGTAAGATCGCTATCCTTTCAAGCCTTATGAGCGGAAAGCACGTTAATTATGAGGATATTTACACTGAGGGTATCACCAAGATAAATATTGAAGACTTCGCTTATGCAAAGAGCCTCAATATGGCGATCAAACTTCTTGGAATGTGCAAGATGAACGAGAACGGATTCTTTACTCTCGTTGCTCCTTTCATGATCCCTTATGAGAATCCTCTTGCCAACGTAAACGGCGTATTCAACGCTATCAATGTTCACGGAAACATGCTCGGCGACGTTATGTTCTACGGAAAGGGTGCCGGCAAGAATGCTACAGCAAGTGCCGTAGTTGCAGATGTTGTAGATATCTTAAAGCACAAAGGTAAGCATATCGAAGTTAATCTTAACGCAGAGAAGGCAGTTCTTACATCCAAGGACAACGCCGTAAGAAAGTTCTTTGTAAGAGTAACCGAAGACCTTAAAGATCAGGCTATGGAAGTTTTCGGACATGATATCGAGGTCATCGAGTGTGATGAAGTTGTCGGAGAGTTTGCGTTTATCACAGACCTTACTTCAGAGAAAGACTTTGAAGAAAAGCTCTGGAAGCTCGACAGCGTAAAGGGATATTTAAGACTGTATTGATAACGGTCTGTCTAATAAATTAAATGTAGAAAAGGATCAAGTGAAATGAAGAAAGTAGTTAAATTCGGCGGAAGCTCACTTGCAAGTGCAGAGCAGTTCAAGAAGGTCGGAGAGATCATCAAGTCAGATCCCGACAGAGTGTATGTAGTTCCTTCCGCACCCGGAAAAAGAAATTCAAAAGATACCAAGGTTACCGATATGCTTTACAAGACATATGCTCTTGCAGAAGCAGGTAAGGACTTCAAGAAGCAGCTTGCCGATATCAAAGCTCGCTACGATGAGATCATCGACGGTCTTAAGCTTAAGCTCGACCTTTCCGATGAGTTCAAGACTATCGAGAAGAACTTCAAGGAAAAAGCAGGAAATGACTACGCTGCAAGCCGCGGAGAGTACCTTAACGGTATCATCATGGCCAATTACCTCGGATATGAGTTTATCGACTCCGCAACAGTAGTTGCTTTTGATAAGAACGGTGAGTTTGACGGAGAGAAGACCAACAAGCTCATGGCAAAAAAGCTTGAGAGTACACCAAAGGCTGTTGTACCCGGATTCTACGGTGCTTATCCTGACGGAAGCGTTAAGACATTCTCAAGAGGCGGATCAGATATCACGGGTTCTATCGTTTCAAGAGCAATAAAGGCTGATGTGTACGAGAACTGGACAGATGTTTCAGGATTCCTTGTAGCAGATCCCAGGATCATCGACACACCTCCTCACATTGAGACCATAACATATACAGAGCTTAGAGAGCTTGCATACATGGGAGCATCAGTTCTTCATGAAGACGCTATCTTCCCTGTACGCAAAGAGGGTATTCCGATCAACATCAGAAATACCAACAAGCCCGAGGATCCCGGAACATGGATCGTTGAGTCTACAGCTAAGAAGTCTAAGTTTACCATCACCGGAATTGCCGGCAAAAAAGGCTTCTGCTGCGTAAATATCTTAAAGGATCAGATGAACTCTGAGGTTGGATTCATGAGAAAGGTTCTTCAGGCATTTGAAGACCAGGAGATCTCAATCGAGCACGTTCCTTCAGGAATCGATACTATGACGGTATTCGTTCAGCAGGATGAGTTCATAGAGAAAGAACAGTCGGTTGTTTCGGAAATCCACAGACTTGCACATCCCGATATGCTTGAGATCGAGTCAGATCTTGCACTTATCGCGGTTGTTGGACGTGGAATGAAGTCAACAAGAGGAACAGCGGGAAGGATCTTCTCAGCTCTTGCTCATGCCAATGTTAACGTTCGCATGATCGACCAGGGATCATCAGAGCTTAACATCATCATCGGTGTAGAGAACCGTGACTTTGATAAGGCGATCCGCGCTATCTATGATATCTTTGTAACAGTACAGCTTTGATAATAAAAAAGGCGTAGACCGATAGGTCTACGCCTTTAATTTATTCATGTAAGTATTTTATAAATGCTACAGTGTTTTCTACCCTTGTGGTATTGGCGATGATCCCAACAACCGGGACGCTGTTCTCATAGGCGCCTGAAGCTTTAAGTACATTAGAATCTTTCATTATGATTCCTACAGGAATGGGCCTTTCCATCTCTTCTTTGGGAACGATGTCGAATTTGCCTTCTGTTAACGCTTCATGGGCGATCACGGCATATTTGTTGTCTTTATTATATTTGCCGTCCATAATGTCGGTCTGATACTCGTCTGAAGCGATATAATCCATGTACGCGCCATCTATATAGAAAACATCGTCGCCGAATGCACTTAGTTCATCTTCGGAAAAGATATTTCTAAGATCCATAAATACATCCTGAGCAGCGTAATAAGCAAATGTGGTGACGTCACCTCCAAGAGAGTCGATCTCCTGCGCCGCAACATTGGCCATGATCTTCTGGCTTGTCGCAAGAGTCATCTGGTCGATGTGCGTCTGATCGAATGAGGAAGATGTGTCTATGAGGCAGCCGTATTCGGAACGATCGACCTTGGCGTAATCCATATATCCGTTTTCAAGCTCTTCTCTGGTCACTTCGTAGCCACTGTTTAGTAAGACTGCGTAGAGTGCATTGGGTTTGGTCAAAATAAAGCTTCTGACCGTTGCAATTATTGCGATGAGGACGATCAGACCAACTATAACGTGAATCTTGTAATAATCCCAGAAGTAATTCCATTTGGTCTTAAAATCCTGATCCTTCAGCTTTTTTTGCTGATCTCTTATTTCCTCGTAAATTGACATGACTGCTCCTTAAATTAACAGAAAAATAATATTTTTTGGCCTGAAAAGCATATATAATGAAAATAGGTGTTTTTCAGATTATTAAATGATATAAACGTTGGGGTATAATTGTCAATTTTTTTGTTTAAAAAACACCTTGAAAGATTTGAAATATTAATATAAGATAGTCGATAAAATGGCGAGTAGCCAAGACTATAGGAGGATGATATCTGACATGTCTAACGATGCTAATTATGTAGAATGCCTGGTTCCGAGCAAGGCTTCACCCCTTGTTGTGGTAGGTAAGTATGTCTGTTTTGCTCTGGCAATCTTTTTTCTCGCCGGATCTCTATTGGTAAATTTGGGAATTATCGGACTTATTCTTTTCATCGCAGCTTGCGTTGGTTACTATTTCCTCAATCTTAATGCCGATATTGAATACGAGTATCAGTACTGTGACAGAGAGATCACGGTTGATAAGGTTCTCAATAAAGCTTCCCGTAAGCATATCTGTAATTATTCTGTTGATAAGATCGAGGTGCTCGCACCTTCAAAATCCTATCATCTTGACGAGTATAAAAACAGGACGCTCAATGTTCACGATTATTCATCAAAGGACAAGGATGCGCAGCCTGATCCTACTTACACATTTATCTATGACGGAAAAGAAAAGATAATCATCGAACCTTCGGACGAGTTTGTTCAGGCGATCAGGAACGTTGCTCCCCGTAAGGTCTTCACGGATTAATATTTTCTTTTTATATAAAATACCTAGTAAACAAGATTATAGTAGATTGGAGTTTTGAAATGGGACAGATTATAGGCGAAGGAATTACTTTTGATGACGTTTTGTTGGTGCCTGCTTATTCACAGGTCATTCCTAATCAGGTTGATGTAGGAACATGGCTTACTAAGAAGATAAGACTTAACATTCCTATGATGAGTGCCGGAATGGATACAGTCACAGAGCACAGAATGGCAATTGCCATGGCAAGACAGGGCGGAATCGGTATCATTCATAAGAATATGTCGATCGAGGCACAGGCAGAAGAGGTTGATAAGGTTAAGAGATCGGAGAACGGCGTTATCACAGATCCTTTCTCACTTTCGCCTGAGCATACACTTGCAGATGCAGATTCACTTATGGCTAAGTTCCGTATTTCGGGTGTTCCGATTACAGAAGGAAGAAAGCTTGTAGGTATCATTACAAACAGAGATCTTAAGTTTGAAAAAGACTTCTCACAGAAGATCAAGGATGTAATGACAAGCGAGAATCTCATTACAGCTAAAGCAGGCATTACTCTTGAGGAAGCTAAGAGCATCCTCGCAAAGTCAAAGAAGGAAAAGCTTCCTATCGTTGACGACGACTATAATCTTGTTGGACTTATCACTATAAAAGATATTGAAAAGACTATTAAGTATCCCCTTGCAGCCAAGGACGATCAGGGAAGACTTCTTTGCGGAGCAGGCGTTGGTATCTCAGCTAATTGCCTTGACCGTGTAGCTGCACTCGTTGATGCTAAGGTTGACGTAATCGTACTTGACTCCGCTCACGGACATTCCGAGAACGTACTCAAGTGCCTCAGAATGATAAAAGAGAAATTCCCGGATCTTCAGGTTGTAGCAGGTAACTGCGCTACAGGAGCTGCTACAAAGGATCTTATCGAAGCCGGTGCAGATGCTGTTAAGGTTGGTATCGGACCCGGATCTATCTGTACAACACGTGTGGTTGCAGGTATCGGTGTTCCTCAGATCACAGCTATCATGGATTGCTACAATGTAGCTAAGGAGTATGGTATCCCGATCATCGCAGACGGCGGTATCAAGTACTCAGGAGACATCACAAAGGCTATCGCTGCAGGTGGTAACCTCGTAATGATGGGATCTATGTTCGCAGGTTGTGACGAGGCTCCCGGTGACTTCGAACTCTTCCAAGGAAGAAAGTACAAGGTTTATCGTGGAATGGGATCTATTTCCGCTATGGAGAACGGATCTAAGGATCGTTACTTCCAGGAAGATGCCAAGAAGCTTGTTCCTGAGGGCGTTGAGGGACGTGTTGCATATAAGGGAACAGTTGAGGATACAGTATTCCAGTTAATGGGCGGTCTTCGTTCAGGAATGGGTTACTGCGGATGCGGCTCAATTGAAGAGCTTAAAGAGAACGGCAAGTTCATCAAGATGACATCTGCCGCACTTCGTGAGTCACATCCTCATGATATACAGATCACAAAAGAAGCACCTAACTATAGTGTAGATGACCATTGATTGCTCTTGAGAGGGGGAAACTTGCAAGAGACGATTATTGAAGCGGAATCTATAAATGCAGCAGCCAAGGGCTCTTCTTCAGTTGCAAGTGGAGCTCTTGGTGATTTTGCGCTCAAAAATGCCGAAGCGATGCAAAAGTGGCAGGACGATTTTTGCGCTATGGCAGGAGTGTACGCTTTTTGTCTCAACTCTACAGGTGAACCTTTCACAACTTTTTCAGGCAATCCAAGTGAAATAGAGATAATCAGAAAATATGTCACCGAGACAAGGGTAAGGGAAATTTTCCGAAGAGTGTCGGAGAGTGACTTAGAAGACCAGGCAGTGGAACTTACAGAGGTTCCGAATCTAAAGCTTGCCGCCGTTGCCGTCAAGGACGGACAAAGAACGTCGGCAGTCTGGATAGTCTGCGGTATTTTCTCAGACTATGACTATGATAAAGAATATTTTCATCTTCCGCCCATAGATTCTTTTGGGTATAAGACTTCCGAAATAAAATTTTATAAGACATTGGATCTTCTCAGAGAGACTCTCAATGTCCTGATAAATCTTGAGACTTCAAGGTCACAGGCCATTGCGATAAGTGAAGAGAGTAAGCAGCAGGAGCTTGAGATGACCAACTCCTTCAGGCGCGCTGAGACGATGACGGAGATAGTATCACTTCTTGACAGTGATTCCGGAATAGAAGAGATCATGTCGGATGTCCTAAAGAAGATCTGTGCATATCTTGAAGTCAGCAACGGCTTTACCTGCAAGGAACATCACAATACGCTCATGGATATCGTGGTCCAGTGGACGGCGCCCGGGGCAAAAAAGATGTTTACGGAGACTACCGATCAGGAATTGTGCTGGTTCATGGGAGCAGAGAAGACTGTTGTCGTATCAAGCGATACACAGATGAACGCCGGAGAGAGAGAACAGCTCGACGAACTGGGGATCAAAGCCCTTGTTTCCATGCCGGTAATAGTCAACGATTCGGCTCTTTTCTACGTCTGCGTGACCGAGAACAATGAGAGCAGGGTTTGGTCTATTGATGATGTTAAATTTGTAAACGACGCGATCAAGGTGCTTCAGAGTATTATCACAAAGAGACTACAGAAGAACTCCTTAGCAAGCTCTTTTGCCTCGCTGGAAGCGGTTCTTGATAACGTCGGAAGTTCCATCTATGTAAGGGATATAGGCACCGGAGTCATCCTGTTCGCAAACAGGAGCTTTAAAAAGAACTTTAGCAGGGAGCTTTCGGAGAATTCCATTGCCGAGCTCTTTGAATCAAATATTCCGCCCAGAAGCAGGAGCGGTAACTATGAGATCCACCACAGGGACAGAGAAAAGTGGTATGACGTCTATTACACAAGGATCAAGTGGGTGGACGGTCGCCCCGTGTCTTTGTGCGCGATATATGACATAACGGAGAAGAAGCTCTATCAGAGAAGGATCGAGCAGCAGGCTTATACGGACTTCCTCACAGGCTTGTACAACAGAATGTGCTGCGAAAAAGACCTTGCGAGATATGTCGACGAGGCGCATCAGAAGGGCACACACGGTGCACTTATGTATCTGGATCTCGATGATTTCAAGCATATCAACGACAGCTTGGGCCATCAGTACGGAGATGTGCTCCTTCAGGATATTTCAAAGGCGATCAGCAGGATAGACGGAATCACCAATTCCTGCTATCGAATGGGCGGAGACGAGTTCGTCATCATAGTTCCGCCGCAGAGCTTCGATCTCTTGGAAACTATCATCGAGCAGATAAAGAACACCTTTGCAACACCGTGGTATCTCAAAGACAGTGATTATTACTGCACAATGAGTATGGGTATAGTCAAATTCCCCGATCACGGTGATAATGTATCGGAGCTTATAAGAAAATCCGACGTTGCCATGTACGAAGCCAAGAAATCCGGTAAAAACAGGATAGCAGAGTACTCAGACAACATTGATTCTTCGTCGGTACACAGACTCGACCTCGAGAAGAGCATGTACGATGCCATCAAAAAGAGCTGCAGCGAGTTTGAAATATACTTCCAGCCCGTTATCAGCGAGCCTATAGATTTCAACAGCGGCGTCAAACAGTATAAGCATCTCGGCGCGGAGGCGCTTGTCCGCTGGAACAGCTCGAAACTTGGCTTCCTTAGCCCTGATGAATTCGTACCGCTTGCGGAATATCTTGGACTTATCACGCCGATTGGCAATCATGTCCTTAAGAAGGCGTGCGAATGCCTTAGGATGTGGAACGAAGCCGGCACCGGAGAATATTCGGTCAGCGTTAACCTGTCAGTCGTTCAGATCATGCAGAATGACATTGTTGAGGTTATAAGAAAGAACATAGAGGATAACAATATCAATCCTCATAATCTCGTTCTGGAGCTCACAGAGAGACTTGCTATAAACGATCTTGCAAGGACCAAGCAGACTCTTTTGGACATCAAGGCACTGGGCGTAAGGCTTGCACTTGATGATTTCGGAACGGGATATTCGGCGCTCAGCAGTATCAGAGCTCTTCCTTTTGACATAATCAAGGTCGATCAGAACTTTGTAAAAGATCTTGCTGAGGACGATTATTCTCAGGCATTTATCCGTATGATGGCGCAGCTTGGAGGCGCTATAGGCGCAGATATCTGTGTTGAGGGTATTGAGACACAGGCACAGCTCGATGCGCTCAAAGGAATGGGCGTAAAGTACGTTCAAGGCTTTTATTATGACAAACCTATGAGGCGAGCCGCTTTTGAGGAAAAGTACGTATATAATTAGAATTACGGCGAGGTTTTGTCGAATATAGAATTATGGTATACTATAGTGTACTGATAAAATTAGAAAGTTGGTTATATTAAGGAAATGGCAGAAGAGACAGTAAAGAATTTAAATGAAGAAGCAGAGGGAGAGGGAAACGCAGCTCCTTCAAGGCACTTTATAGAGCAGGCTATTGATAAGGACCTTCAGGACGGAGTATACGACCACGTATGCACCAGATTTCCGCCTGAGCCCAATGGCTTTTTGCATATCGGACATGCCAAGAGTATTCTTCTTAATTACGGAATGGCCAAGGAGTATAACGGCCAGTTTAATATGAGATTTGACGACACCAATCCCACCAAGGAGAGATCCGAGTTTATGGATTCCATAATCGAGGACGTTAAGTGGCTTGGTGCTGATTACGGCGATCATCTTTATCACGCATCCGATTATTTCGATCAGATGTATGAGTGCGCCGTTAAGCTTATCAAAAAAGGCAAGGCTTATGTTTCAGAGCTCACCGCAGATGAGATGCGTGAGTACAGAGGAACACTTACTGAGCCCGGCAAGAACGATCCCAACAGAGACAGAAGTGTAGAAGAGAATTTAAGACTCTTTGAGGATATGAAGAACGGCAAAGTCGAGGACGGAGCAATGACTCTTCGTGCCAAGATCGACATGGCATCTCCCAATATCAACATGAGAGATCCCATCATTTACAGAGTTGCACACATGACTCACGCAAGAACAGGCGACAAGTGGTGCATCTATCCTATGTATGACTTTGCTCATCCCATTGAGGATGCGATTGAGGGTATCACACATTCATTATGTACTCTCGAATTTGAAGATCACAGACCTTTGTATGACTGGGTAAAAGAGGAGTGCGAGTATTCTAATCCTCCCAGACAGATCGAGTTTGCAAAGCTCTATCTGAACAACGTCGTTACGGGCAAAAGATATATCAAGAGACTTGTAGATGACGGAATAGTTGACGGATGGGACGATCCCAGACTTGTTACCATCGCAGCGCTCAGAAGAAGAGGCTTTACACCCGAATCTATCAAGATGTTTGTTGATATGTGCGGTATCAGTAAGGCTCATTCAACAGCCGAGTATGCGATGCTTGAGTACTGCATAAGAGAAGATCTTAAGCTCAAGGCAAAGAGAATGCTTGCAGTTCTCAACCCCGTTAAGCTTATAATCGATAACTATCCGGAGGGACAGATCGAATATCTCGAGATCGAGAACAACAAAGAAGTTCCCGAGATGGGCACAAGACAGATTCCTTTTGGAAGAGAGCTTTACATCGAGAGAGAAGACTTTATGGAAGAACCTCCCAAGAAGTACTTCCGTCTTTTCCCCGGAAATGAAGTAAGACTTATGAACGCATACTTCGTAACCTGCACAGGCTGCGATAAGGATGAGAACGGTAATGTTATCGCGATCCACTGCACTTACGATCCCGAGACTAAGTCCGGAAGCGGATTCAACGCTCGTAAGGTAAAGGGAACTATACATTGGGTTTCCGCCGAAAAGGCAGTAAATGCAGAAGTGCGTTTGTATGAGAACATAATTGATGAAGAAAAGGGTGTATATAACGAGGACGGTTCGCTTAACTTAAACCCCAATTCTCTTACAGTTGTAAAAGATGCCAAGCTTGAGCCCGAGCTTGCGGATGCACAGCCTTACGACAAGTTCCAGTTCGTAAGAAACGGTTTCTTTAGCGTGGACAGCAAGGATTCCAAACCGGGCGCACCTGTGTTTAACAGAATTGTTTCACTTAAGAGCTCTTTTGTTTTACCGAAAAATTGATTGATGAAAGAGGTATAAGTATGGCTGATATTTTTTCAGGACTTGAGAAAATGGGACTTGGAGATATTAGTGGTGGCAATCTTTTTGAAGATCCCAGCAAGAAGACAGTCAATGTAAAGGCTAATGAGCCTCAGAAAAAGCTTGTTCTTGTGAATGAGGAAGACTATCTTTTTGATAAGAGTTACAAGTGCCCTATATGTGATTCGGACTTCCAGGTTAAGACGGTTCGTACCGGTAAGGTAAGAATGAAGGCTGTTGATGTGGATCTTCGCCCGGATTATTCAGAAGTCGATCAGAACAAGTACGACATAATCGCTTGTCCTGAGTGCGGATATGCAGCTCTCGGAAGATACTTTACGACACTTACCAAGTATCAGATCGAAGACATCAGAACCAAGATCTGCATGAACTACAAGAAGATCGTTTATAAAGAGCCTATTTACAGCTATGATCATGCCAAGAAGCTTTATCAGCTTGCACTTGCCAATGCAGTTGTAAAGAAAGCCAAGAATAGTGAAAAGGCATATATCTGCCTTAAGACCGCATGGGTAGTAAGAGGAGAGACACAGCGTCTTGATCCTTCCTCTGCTGATTATGAGAAAAAGAAAAAAGAGAATGATGCCCAGGAGTCAGAACTCCTCAAGAATGCACTCAATGGTTTTGTAATGGCCAGACAGTCCGAGGATTTCCCTATCGCAGGCATGGATTCTACAACACTTGATTATCTCATCGCGGCACTTGCTTATGAGACCGATCAGTTTGATATCGCAAGCAAGATGATCTCGGAGCTTCTTACTTCCAGAACCGCAAACAGCCGTATCAAGGATAAGGCTCGTATGTTAAAAGAGCTTATGGCTGAGAAAAAAGGTCAGCAGTAATAAAGAGAATAAATACTAAAAACAAAAACGCCCTAAGCAATAAGCTTAGGGCGAATTCTTTATTCATTATTACTGTTCATCTTCGTCATCGAAGAATTCCTCAGATGAAGTCTTATCGTCACTTGAAGGTACGTCGTTATCTAAAGGCTCATCTGCCTCTTTAGAACTGATATCAACATATTTTCTGGAGCCGAATCTTGTCTCTGATGAGTCTGTAAACTCATCATCATCAAAATCATCAAACTCCTCATAATCGTCATCATCAAAGCTGTCAGCTATTTCAGCTTCTCTTTTGGTGAGATAGTAGTAGACTCCTGCTGCGGCTGCACCGACTGTGGCGCAGAATAATATGAATTTACCAAATCCACTTCCTCTGGACATATTAACTCCCTCCTATCGAAACACTAGATTAATTCTAATACAAAACCTGCATAATTAAAAGTGCGTTGTATTAAAATTTGATAAAGTAACGTAAAAACGTTTGAACGGTACTTGCGGAAATGATATATTAAAAACAGACCAACACAGTCAATTACTAGCCGGGGAAAGTATAATGAATGAGAGATTTTTTGAACTAAAAAAGGAAAAACAGGACAGGATGATAAACGCAGCACTGGAGGTTTTTTCCAAGCATGGTTATTATCATACCAGTACGGACGAGATAGTGAAGACGGCGCAGATCAGTAAGGGCCTGCTGTTCCATTACTTTGGAAGTAAGCTTGGATTATATGCGTTTTTATATGACTACGCTACAAGGTTCGTTACTCTTGAGCTTACGCGGAGTGTAACAGACAACGATAACGATTTTTTTGACCTTTATAAAAATATCCTTTCCGCTAAGGCGAACTCGTTGGCGCAGTATCCGTATATTTATGATTATCTCAAAAACGCCGATGAGGAAACTCACATAGAAGCAGTGGGTGAGATACATGAGAGAAGAGATAAATACAGAAGGATCATGGAGGCCTTAAGAGCTAGGGCCGATGTCACTGTACTTAAACCCGGAACTGATTACAACAAGGTTTGGGATATACTCGATTTTACCGTGGACGGAATACTTGAAAGGAATATCAAGAGAGATACTTTCAGAGCAGATCTTTTTATGGAAGAAGCTTTGGAATATATAGAGATGATACAACAAGCAGTGATTACATAACAAGGAGGCTAAAAAATGAGTAAATTTTTAGTGGCTGGTGTAACACAGATTGAAACTATTGTCCGAGTTGATAAGATTCCCGTTAGGTATGCGCCGATAACAAGCGTGAACGATTCCATTTTCACAGAGGTGGGCGGAGATGCGTATAACGAATCTCTTGCTCTTGAGTGGCTGGGAGATGAAGTTACGTTTATGTCGGTTGTGGGAAGAAATCAGGACCTTGGTATCATTAATCCTCCCGATAGAAAGATAACCCTTTCCACAGAATATATCATACCTCAGATGAACGAGACTCCTACTGAGGTTGTTTTGTATGATAAGGACAGAAAGCAGCAGATCTTTGAGGATATCAAAGACCTTAGAGATGTTGTGTACGATATGTCCATGGTCACGCCCATCATAAGCATGTGCGATATGGTGGTGCTTGCCAATGCCAATTTCTGCAGACCATTTTCTCAAATGGCGCTTGAGCACGAAAAACCCGTTGCCGTCAACATAAGAAGCTATGATCCGGAAAAAGAAGTCTATAACGAAGATTTCCTTAAGCCGGCAAAAGTACTCTATTTTAGCGATGACACTCTTACAGAAGATCCCTATGCATTTATAGACAGAATGGCTGAGACTTACGGAACCGAGATCATAATCCTCGGTCAGGGAAGCGAAGGCTTGATACTCTTTGACAGGAGCAAGAACCTTAGGGTTCACTATAAGACCGTTAAGACCAACGAAGTAGTCAACACGATCGGTGCCGGAAATGCGTTGTTTGCATGCTTCCTTCACTACTACATGGAGAACGGTGACAGTGTCAATGCTATCAAGAACGCACTTCTTTTTGCCTCCTACAAGATTGGATACATGGGAACGTCCAATGGTTTCATGACAACAGAACAGCTCTCGCAGTGGAGAAATCTGATATGGGGGATCAAGTAAATTAATCTATAAAATAACAAGTATTTTTTAACTTGAAATGGTATAAAAAAACAGATAAAATGGAGTTACGGAAACGTTACCGGAAACGGCATTCATTTCCGTAACTTTTTTTGCGTTCTTGCAGAAAAGTATCAGGTTTTATGAGGGGTTCTATACAAGGAGGGTTTATGGCTGAAGCAAAAAGAGATTCCAAGAGAAATTCAAAGAGAGCATGTGGCATTCTGCTTCCTGTTTTTTCACTTCCATCCAAATACGGAATAGGAACATTTTCAAAAGAAGCCTATAAATTTGTCGACTTCCTGGAAGAGGCTGGTCAGACCTATTGGCAGATCCTGCCGCTTGGACCAACGAGCTACGGTGATTCTCCGTATCAGTCTTTTTCGACATTTGCGGGCAATCCTTATTTCATAGACATAGAGACACTTATCAAAGACGGCCTTCTAACTACTGAGGACGCCGATAAGTGCAATTTCGGAGAGATTGAAGAAAAAGCCGATTATGAGAGACTTTACAGGGAGAGGTTCAAGCTCCTTATGAAGGCTTACGAGAATATAGATTCTTCCAAGAAGGCAAAAGATATCAAGAAGGCGTTTGCTGAATTCAAGAATGATCCAAAAAACGACTGGCTTGTTGATTATGCTCTTTTTATGGTGCTAAAGGATGAGAACGGCGGAAGAGCATGGAATACCTGGGAGGATGATATCAGGTACAGAAAGCCTGTGGCCGTTAATAATGCACTGGTTAAATATGAAAAAGAAGTTGATTTCTACTGCTTTTTGCAGTTCCTTTTCAGCGACCAGTGGAAGAGACTTAAGAAATATGCCAACGACAAGGGCATACTTATCATAGGAGATATCCCGATCTACGTTGCTTTTGACAGCGCAGATACTTGGGCAAGCCCGGAGCTCTTTTTACTTGATAAGGAGAATCTGCCTATCGATGTTGCGGGCTGTCCTCCCGATGCGTTCAGCGCAACAGGTCAGCTCTGGGGCAATCCTTTGTACAGATGGGATTACCACAAAAAGACGGGCTATGAATGGTGGATGAAGAGGATCGCGCACTGCTATGAGCTTTATGATGTTGTCAGGATCGACCATTTCCGCGGTTTTGATGAGTACTATGCGATCCCGTACGGAGATCCGACGGCTGAATTCGGAGAGTGGAGAAAAGGCCCGGGATATGATCTTTTTGATACCATGAAGAAAAAGCTCGGTTCCAAGAGAGTCATTGCGGAGGATCTTGGTTACCTTACGGATTCCGTGAGAAAGCTTGTGAAGAAGACAGGATATCCCGGAATGAAGATCTTGCAGTTTGCATTTGATGCAAGGGAAGAGAGTGATTACCTTCCGCACAACTATGACAGCAACTGTGTTGTTTATACGGGTACGCATGACAACGATACGACCAAGGGCTGGTATGAAGCCATAAGCAGAGCAGATAGGGCTTTTACAAAGAAATATCTCGGTGTAAGATATGTTAAGGACATAGTTCCGGCAATGGTGCGGGCTGCGCATGCAAGCGTATCCGATACGGTCATCATTCCGATGCAGGACTATCTGGAGCTTGATAAGACGGCGAGGATAAATACTCCGTCTACTCTCGGGGGGAACTGGGAGTGGCGAATGAGGAGCGATGCGCTTACAGATGAGCTCTGCAAGAAAATCTATGAGTACGCCGAGATCTATGGAAGATTAAGATAATGGGCAGGGAGATATGTCAGATATCACTATAAAAGAAATTGCAAAAAGATGCGGAGTGGGTGTCAGCACGGTTTCTAGGGCGCTTAACGATCACTCCGATATTAATCCTGCGACAAAGCAGAAGATTTTAGAGGTCATAAGAGAGACGGGATATATTCCCAACAACAGCGCGCGTAACCTTAAAAGGACCGACGCAAAGTGCATCGCCGTTCTTGTTAAGGGTATTACCAATCCCTTTTTCACACCTGTTATAGAGGTCGTCGAGAATGAGGTAAAAAAACGCGGATATGCCCTTGTGCTTCGTCACGTTGAGGCTTATGAGAACGAGGTCGATGTTGCGCTTGAGCTGGAAAAAGAAAAGAGACTTCGCGGTATCATCTTTATGGGCGGAAGCAGCAAGCATTCAGCCGATAAGATGAAAATGTTGAATGTGCCGGTAGTCTTTTCCACCGTCGGATCCGATATTTCCGATGAGCTGAGTAAGAGTGCTTATTCAACGGTTTCAGTTGACGATGCTCTTGAAAGTAAGAAGATGACGGAGTATCTGATCGGACTTGGACATAAGAAGATCGCTATCCTTACCGAGGGTAACGATGAGCCGTCTGTTGTAAGCTTAAGACTTGAGGGATATAAAGAAGCTCTTAAAGAGCACGGGATAAAAGAGGATAAGAATCTTATCAGATATGTTGATAGGCAGATCTACGCTATCCACAACGGGTATGATACGACAAAAGCGCTTATTGATTCGGGCGCAAAATTTACCGCTCTTTATTGTATTTCCGATGTACTTGCGGTCGGAGCCTTGAGAGCGCTTAAGGACTCAGGGATAAGAGTTCCTGAAGATGTGAGCGTTGCGGGCTTTGACGGTCAGGAGATCGCACAGTATTGCATCCCGAGGCTTACAACCATCAAGCAGCCGCTTGATAAGATCTCAAAAGAGACGATGAAGCTTTTGTTTAACATCATTGACAAAGAGAGCGGACATAAACATATCGTGCTTCCGGGTAAGCTGACGGAAGGCGAATCGACAAGTAAGCTTAGAACTTCTCGGCGCTCATAGAAGAGTTACTGTATCTGTGATCGCCCGTTACATCATCAAGAAACCAAGAAGCGGCGTGATAAGCGCTTGCAGCTTCTTCGGTTGGGAATTCAACCTCTGCTAGGAGACGTCCGTCGAACGGCGCCTTGAATACATCAAGCTCGATCTTGATGTCGCCGGATTCAATGGCGGATCTGACAGAAGGATTTGCTGATAAAAAACCGTTATCAAATGCATCTTCATTAAGAGGCATGAGGTAGCGGGTTTTTCTTATTATATTTCCATCACATTTTTCAATAAGATGAGCGTAGCTCTCTTCGGTAAGAGGCAAGTTGTATTCTATTTTTCCTATTCCGCCTTCTTCTGCGGGGAGAGAGTTCTTGTAGGTCATATAATAATTGTTGTCTTCACGCCTTACGCGAACGGCGGGATTTGCATTAAGATAACCCTGCTCGATCATATGAAAAGGGAAAGAGTCTAAATTCTCTGGAAGTTCTTTTACCGTAAATTTCTTTTCTATTTCTATTCCCATTTAAATAAACCTTTCGTATATGTTTTCTGTGGTTTTAAATATGTCATATCCATCTTATCATTATGGAGACTGCAGAGTCTAGGATTTATACAGGGAGGATGGCAAAGTGGGAATACATGGTCTAATCTGCTATAATCATAGGAGAAAAAATAAAAGGGAGGAAGCTATGGCAAAGACAGCGATTTTTCTTGCAAACGGTTTTGAAGAGATAGAAGGACTTACGGTAGTCGATATTTTAAGAAGAGCACAGATAGATATCACAATGGTTTCGATCACAGGAAGTAAGGCGGTTGAGGGCTCTCACGGAATAAAGCTCGAAGCGGATGCTACGATCGAGGACTTCGATCTTGACGGCGTTGACATGATCATTCTTCCCGGAGGAATGCCCGGTACCAAGAATCTTGATGCATGCGGCTCTCTCAAGGATAAGATAAAAGAGTTTAATGACGCAGGTAAAATGCTTGCTGCAATCTGCGCTGCACCTACTGTTTTCGGTAAGATGGGAATTTTAAACGGCAAAAGAGCTTGCTGCTACCCCGGATGTGAAGGAGACCTTTTAGGAGCAACAGTTACAGCTGACGCAGTTACCAAAGACGGAAATTTCATAACTTCAAGAGGAATGGGAACAGCTATACCTTTTGCACTTGCGATCCTTGAACATTTCAAGGGAAAAGAGGCATCAGATCAGATGGCGAAGGGAATTGTTTATAACTGCTGATATATTAGAGGATAAAATAAACACCGAGGCGGATAGACCGCCCCGGTGTTTTTATATTGTGCGTATCGCGATACAAATTTATTTGAAGAATTTCATGTCCTCGTTGAGCTTTTCGGCAATTTCTTTTAAGTTGCCTGCTGAGCTTGCAAGAGTTGTAACCGTAGCAGACAGCTCTTCCATGGAAGCACCTGTCTGCTCTGAGGATGCTGCGTTCTGCTGAGAGATCGCAGACAAGGATGACATCGAATCCGATACAACATTCTTGGAGGATACGCAGCTTTCGGCGCCGGTTGAAATAGTCTGAACACCGGTAACCGTCTCGCTGATATCTGCAAGCATTCCCTTAACTGATACAAGAGTCTCGCCGAGAGCACTTTGCTGGTCGAGATTGCCCTTTCTTACTTCCTCGGAAGCTTCAACGGCTGCCTTACTCTGATCGAGAAGGACATCCATCTGCTGGCGGATCTCATCAGCCATCTGCTTGGAATCATCAGCAAGCTTTCCGATCTCTTCCGCAACAACCGCAAATCCTTTTCCTGCTTCGCCTGCTCTTGCAGCCTCGATAGAAGCGTTAAGCGAAAGGAGGTTGGTCTGTGTAGCGATCGAAGAAATACCTTCAACCTTTTCGTTGATATTTGATACAGCTTCCTGAGTAGCTGAGATGGTTCTTGAAATGTCGTCTATCTTTTCGGTCATGCTGTTGCTTGAATCCTGAAGAGCCGAAAGCGATTGTGATGAAGCTTCCGAAGCGTCTTTCATGCGGGATGCAAGTGATTCGAGCGTTCCGGTCGAATCCTGAACGTCTGAAACTGCTTCTCCGATCTGAACAACGTTCGCTGATGCCTTCTGAATCTCGTCAGCCTGCTGTGTGGCACCGGATGCGATTTCCTGAACTGCATTTGATACATCATCGGCTGTGTTCGAGATCTGATTGGCCATATCAGAGAGCTCCTCAGAGGAGTCGCCGAGCTTTGAGGCCGAATTTTTAATATTATCAACTATATCATTGAGAGTTTCGATAACACTGTTTGTATTGTTTATGATGGCTCCGAACTCGTCTTTTCTCTTAGTAAATTTATCCACTTTGGCAAATCTTCCGTCCGCAAGCTTTGCAAGTGAGTCGTTAACTTCATTGACAGGAGCGGTGAAAGAAATAGCCATCCTTACGGAGATGATCGCAGCGATGATAAGAAGGATAAATCCTACAATTATTACTGCACCTGCTGCGGATCTGGCATTTGATGTTACATTCTTTGTGTCGGATGCGGCACAGATCGTATATCCGGTAAGAGGGGATTTTACATACGCTACGATCGCGTTATATCCTTTTTTCGTATCTACCTGATATACTCCGTTTTCGAGACCTGAAGTCATAAAAGTGGATTTACTTCTGTCGTCTTCGTTATCTGCTGTTATTTCATATTGAGAATGTGCAGCAACAAGACCTGTTCTGTCACATATAAAAGCATCTTCTGCATCAGCTTCAAGGAGCTTGTGGAAATCATTCATATCGTAGTTACGCTGTACGACACCGATGACATTTCCTGTTGATCCGTATATCGGAGTTGCCATTGTCATCTGACGAACTCCGGTAGATGCAGATACTATAACGTCGGAAGCGTAGGTTTGTCCCTTCATAGCTTCCTGGAAATATTCTCTTTTACCTACATCAACCAGCTTGCCGGAGTTACGAAGTACCTGCATTCCGTCTCCGCCTGTCAGAACGGTGATGTTGCCGTCGTCAAGCATAGTATCGATTTCAGCCAGGTATTTAGCCGCGTCTTCCATATAAGCAAGGTTTCCTTGGTTCTCCATGAATTTTGTTGTTGCCGGTGATTTGGCAACAGCCTGAATACTCATAAAGTTTTGGTTTATGATACCTTCGAATTCAGACTGAAGGTATGATGATTGCCATACCAATCCTTGTTCTGCGTCGGATACAGCCTTTTTGGCGGATGATAAGTAGCTTACCAGCACGGATGTGATAAGCGGGACAGCTGCAACCAATAGCATGACGGCTATCAGTCTGGTCTTGATGCTGTTTGCAAATTTAATGTTGCTTTTCTTTTTGGGTTTGGAATCCTTTGCCATTTTAATGCCTCCATCATAAGTAAAATAAAATGTGTTAACTTAACGCGTTTAACGTTTAACCTGATATTAAAATTATACTCTTTTCATGCGTTTTTAGGCGTAAAATAGGGATTTTTAATAAATATTTTATGTTTTGCCGAATTGAATATATTTTTATTTCGTCCATTTTTTGAAAAGTGAAATAAATTTTTGAAAAAAATGAAAAATCGTCATTTTAGACATATAAACAGCTCCGAAACTGTGTAAAATCACAACATTCGGCTGTTTGTTTTTTATACAGGTCCAAGAATGAAAAAAATATGGAAATTAGTATTAAGGTGTGTTATAATCTGAAAGCGATTGTGCCTATAAACAGGCAAGAAGAGCGCGGATACCATGAAGCCGCCTCTTTACATAAATATTTTTTAGGAGGAAACAGACAAAAATGAGCGTAACAGTTGAGAAGCTTGAGAAGAGCATGGCTAAGCTCAAGATCGAAGTATCTGCAGACCAGCTTGAGAAGGCCATCCAGAAAGCCTATGAGAAGAATAAGAACAAGATTCAGCTTCCCGGATTCCGTAAGGGTAAGGCTCCCCGTAAGATGATCGAGCAGATGTACGGCAAGGGAGTATTCTATGAGGATGCAGCCAATGAGCTTATCGAAGAAGAGTATCCCAAGGCTGTAGAGGAGTGCGGAGAGGATGTTGTATCTTCACCCAAGATCGACGTTGAACAGCTCGAGGCAGGCAAGGACTTCATCTTTACAGCAGAAGTTGCTCTTAAGCCTCCGGTTAAGCTTGGAAAATATAAGGGTGTTGAAGTTGAGAAGATGGATATCGACGTTACAGACGCTGACGTTGATGCCGAGATCGACAAGCAGAGAAACACCAACGCAAGAACTGTTGAAGTTACAGACAGAGCAGTACAGAAGGATGATATTGTAACTCTTGATTTCGAGGGATTCGTTGACGGTGTTGCTTTCCAGGGTGGAAAGGGAACAGATTATCCTCTTACAATCGGTTCGGGTTCATTCATTTCCGGATTCGAGGATCAGCTCATCGGATTTGAGATCGGTAAGGAAGGCGATGTAAACGTTACATTCCCTAAGGATTACCAGGCTGAGGACCTTGCAGGTAAGGATGCTACTTTCAAGTGCACGATCAAGGCTATCAAGGCTAAGGAGCTTCCTGAGCTCAATGATGAGTTTGCAAGTGATGTATCTGATTTCGATACACTCGCTGAGTACAAAGAGGATGTTAAGAATAAGCTCGTTGAGAAGAAGACAGGCGAGGAGAAAGCTAAGAGAGAAGATGCTGTTGTAAGAGCCGTTGTTGAAGATTCAGAGATGGAGCTTCCTGAGGCAATGGTTGAGACACAGTCAAGACAGATCGTTAATGATTTCGCTCAGAGACTTCAGATGCAGGGCATGAACATGGATCAGTATCTCCAGTACACAGGTAACACTGTAGACAAGATGCTCGAGCAGGTTAAGCCTCAGGCTATCGAGAGAATCAAGTCAAGACTTGTTCTCGAGGCTGTTGCAGCTAAGGAGAAGATCGAGGTTACTGAGGAAGACTTCGAGAAAGAGCTTGAGAAGATGGCTACTCAGTACAGAATGGAGCTTGATAAGCTCAAGGAGCTCATGTCAGACGCTGAGAAGAAGATGATGAAGAGCGACCTTGCAGTTCAGAAGGCTGCTGATTTCCTTGTAGAGAATGTCAAGGAGAGCGCTAAGAAGGCTACTAAGAAGGCTGCTGCTAAGAAGGACGACGCAGCTAAGGAAGAGAAGCCTGCTAAGAAGACAGCTGCCAAGAAGACTACAAAAACTAAGACAGCTACTAAGAAGACTACAACTAAGACCGCTAAGACAACCGAGGCTGCTGAGGCTGAGGAGAAGCCCAAGAAGACAACAAGAAAGAAAAAGACAGAAGAGGCTTGATAATAATAACTGTGTTTATGAAACTACCATGTGGAAGAAATGCCACATGGTAGTTTTTTACTCTTTGTTTATAATTATCCGCTTGTTTGTGAAATAGCTTTGTTATAGAATGAAATATACACTGAAACAAGTATTGTGGTACGCAATTTCGTGCATGACACACGGAGGCATGCGGTAATATGATTGAAGATCTGTTTGAAAGATTTGATGAATATTATCTCTTTATATCCAAGAATGAAAAGAGAATTGCCAAAGAAAATTTATATTCTATCAGATCTGTCATTTCTTTTTCGGTCGTTGGTGGGTTTGTATATCTTTTTGTTTCGTGGGCACTTAGAATAACTACAAAATTTGAAGCTATCTTTATTCCGTTTATTATAGAAATATTTCTTTTTAGTCTCTTATATCAAAAGATACATGCATCTGTTATCGATTCCATACAGAAGGTAAGAGTTTTTGCGTTTTGCTTTTATTTATGTTTCACCATTTCATTGGCTTATATTGAGACCTACAGAAACCCAAACATGAGATTGTTTATACTTCCGGCGGGGGTTTTTGTTGTGGCAGCGATATATACCGATTATTTCTTTTTTACAACGTTACTTAAGGTGATGATGTGTGCTATCTGCATAGCATTCAGCCTGAATATGAAGCCGAAAGAAGTGGCAAATATTGATATAATTACAGTCACCATGACATTTATCCTGGCAATATTTGTGTCCTATGTGATTATGCTAAAGGATTCCATGCAAAATCAGGACACCAGAATTGTTGAGAAAAAGAGTGAATCGGATATGCTCACGGGTCTCTATAATAAGCTTGCTTTTGAGGAAAAAAGCAAAGAATATCTTTCGGGAAGAGTACTGGGTGCTAAGGCGACTTTATTTATATTTGACTTTGATAATTTTAAACATGTAAATGACAATTATGGACATCAGACAGGCGATGAGGCTCTGAAAATGTTTGCAAGAGTGCTGAAAGATTATTTTCATATAACCGACATTATAGGGCGAGTCGGGGGCGATGAATTTATGGTGCTTGTAATGGGAGAAATGCCTGTAGAATTTTTGGACAACAGGTGCCGAAAGATTCAACATGAGCTTAGAGTTGCCAAGGTCGGTGAAGCTGCAGGGTTCTCTTGCAGTATCGGAATATGCGAGGATACAAGAGCACGGTCTTTTGAAGAAATGTACAAGATTGCAGACAGTGCTCTGTATGACGCTAAAGAAAACGGAAAAGCCTGTCACGTAGTAAAAACAGAAATATAAAAATCATGCTTGCAGACTTTTTTCGTCAAGTGGAATAAGTACAGGGTGCTCGAGCGGAGTTTCGTTTGGCTGATGAAGGACAAGATTGAGATCTCCTTCAAAGGTTCTAAAAAGCATTCCGTGTCCGCCATCTTTATCAAAGAGCGGAGCTTCATTAATTGACCAGTTCCCGTCTATTTCACCGTTATCAGACCTTGCGATTCCTTCGGCATAATTACCGTCTGAAAAAGTTGCCCATAGCATGATAAGCTGCCCGTCACCTGTTCTGTACATAAATGGCCCATCAGTCACATACACGGGGCCGTTCCAGTTCCTGTGAGTTATGGGAGTACCCCAGGGCTTAGCAGAGGATGCTGCAAACAAAGTCTGAGGCTCTGATACAGCTATTTTTAAATCATCAGAAAGTTCTACGGCGCAGATCTCGCCATCTCCTATATCAACCCATTCATGAGAAAAGACCATATAAGGCTTGCCTTTTTGGGAAACATAGAAGGTTCCGTCAAGACAGTTCCACTCATCGGGAGTTATCTTACCTTCGCTGTGGATGTGATAGGGACCAAGAGGATTATCTGCCTTTAGGATCATAGTACCTTTTTTGTCCAGAGCTTCAGAGTTGAAGGTTGCGAACATATAGAAGGCTCCGTTATATTCATGAACCTCAGGTGCCCAGTAATTCTTGTCGGCCCAGAAGCCTTCAGGGCGATGGAATACCTCAAAAGGTCCATCCCAGTTCACAAGGTCGGTACTCCTATATCCGTCGAATCCGTCGGCTTTGCCCCAGCAAGTCTTTGCTCTGGTGCCAAAAAGATAATATATTCCGTTATTAGGTAAAATAAAGGGGTCGCGAATATTTATTTCTTGTAATAACATATAAATATACCTCACATATTGATAATGATATTGCGGAAGACATCATTCAAAGAACAAATATGTGATTTCATTATGACAATTACATTAGCATTAAAGGAGCCAAATGTATAGTTCATTTTATAGAGAAAAATTCAATGGCATAGCAGTGGGACGTGTAGCCAGAAGTCAGGACTTTACTGCTAAACTCGGCTTTTATCACAACGAGTATCAGCTTCAATATATCTTCGACGGCGAAAGATATTTTTTCGTTGACGGAGTGTGCTACAGAATGAAGAAAGGGTGTTTGGCTATTATTGATAAAAAAATGATAGCTAAGACCTGTATTATTGGCGGAAAGTATCACGACAGATTACTAATTGAGCTTGAAGAGAGCGTATTTAGCCCACTTTGCGACTATCTTGGGATTGATTTACAAAGTTTTTTTACCTCACATCACGGTGTGTATCAGGTTGAAGACATAGATAGCTTTAGACAGGTGCTTGAAGCTATAGAAAATGTGGAAAAGGAAGATAGTTCGGATACCAGAGAGACCAAGGTAAAACTGGCGGTTCTTCGTTTCTTCTCCGAACATGAAAAGTGGGAGAATTCAAAGGCCATAAAGTTTAGCGAAGACGGTGTAAAACTCCATGCGGAGAAGCAAAAGAGGGTTCATCAGGTCGCGGATTATATTGCGGATAATTATGCCAAGATCGATTCGGTGGACACCCTTTCTAAGCTCTTTTATATGAGTAATTCCTATCTGTGCAGGATATTCAAAGAAGTAACTAATTTTACCATATCTGAGTACATCAATCTTTGCAGGATCGCAGCCAGCAAAGAGTATCTTATGAACGATAAGTACACCATGACTCAGATCGCTAATATGTTGGGCTACGACAGCCTCACATACTTTGAGAGAGTATTCAAGAAACAGATGGAGGTTACGCCTTTTCAATATAGGAAGAGTATAACCAGACACAAGTAAATATAGTTTGAAAAATACCCCGATTTTCACTCTAATGTCACAAATGCCCTAAAATATTGAATAATATTTTTTCGGGATGTACAATTTTTACAACGGAAGACGTCTTAACGAAATAGCAAATATTAATAATCATTTGTTTAGTTATTCATAGGAGGGTACATGAGGAGGAAGGTATTAAGTTCTATTCTTGCAGCCATCTTGGTGGCAAGCTCTTTAATGGGCTGCGGTGCATCAGCCGACACAGCGGCAGACACTAATGCAACTCAATCTCAACAGACAGACAGCACAACAGCAGCAACAGATAACGATGAAATGAAGAATACAAGTGGTGACGAGGAAGTCACTCTCAGAATGGCTTGGTGGGGATCACAGGACAGACATGATAAGACTATCGCGGCTATCGAACTCTATGAGAGCATTAACCCCAATATTCATTTCGAATATGAGTATTATTCATTTGATGATTATTTTACCAAGCTTAAGACTTTGGTAGCTTCAGATGAAGTTTGGGATGTGTTCCAGCTTGGCGGAAACTTCCCACAGTATATGGATAAGATCTATCCGCTTGATGAGTATATTTCTTCCGGAGTTATAGATCTTTCCGGTATTTCAGAAGCTAATCTCAAGACAACTCAGACCAAGGACGGAGTACAGCTTGGTATTACAAACGGTATCAATACATATGGTATTGCTTATGATCCTGCAATGTTTGAAGAGGCAGGTGCCAAGCTTCCCACAGATGATTGGACATGGGACGACTACAAAGAGGCTGCAGATCTTATAACAGATAAGCTCGGAATTTTCGGTTCATCAACATTCGTAACTTCCGATGCCATTGCGGGTCTTTCAACCTATGTTGGACAGCAGGGTGAGCTTGGACAGTACAGCTTCTATAATCTTGATCTTACAGGAATGGGATTTGACGATCCCAAGATGCTTGAGCCTTTCATTCAGATGAGAGCAGATATGATCAAGAAGGGCTCATATCCCGATGCGGGAGCTTCAGCAGAGGTTACAAATATTGAGAACGATTTCCTTGTGACAGGTGAGGCTGCAATGACATGGGTTGCGGTTAATCAGTTCCCTACAATATATGATGCGTGCAAAGAGCAGGGAAGAACACTTGCACTTGCCACAATTCCGAGAGTAAAGAAGGACGGTAACTCCGGAGCTCATATACAGTCATCTCAGATGTTCTGTGTATCTCAGGATTCCGAGAATAAGAAGGCGGCAGCAGAGTTCATAGCATGGTTTGAGACCAATATCGCATGTAACAATATCCTTCAGGCAGAAAGAGGAATTCCTGCAAATGAAGATGTAAGAGCTGCGCTTTCAGCTAATGCCGGCGAAGGTCAGCAGATAATGTATGACTATGTTGATAAAGTAAGTAATTTCCCTACACCAAAGGAAATCAACGTACTTTCGCCTGACGGACACGATCAGGTCGTTGACAATTACCTGAATTATATTCAGCAGGTAGCAAGCGGCGAGATTACCGCTGCGGAAGCGGCTGAAAAGACTTACGCTGACGCAGAAGCAATCTTCAAATAATTCATTAAAATCCCGCCTTTAATTTCAACGTAAAGGCGGGATTTATTATTAGAGAATTTATATCAAAAGCTTTTTTATGTAAGCTTTTGTGCAGTGATCAGGAGGAATGAGCTTTGAATAACAAGAGTAATAGTTCGAAGGAAAAACTCAGAACCGGCTTTAACAGTGACACGGTGGTGGGACATGTTTTCGCAGCGCCGTTTATCTTTGGTTTTGTATGCTTTTCACTGATTCCTATATGTATGTCGCTTTATTATTCCTTTACGGATTATTCTCTTGGAAATAAGCAGGCAGTATTTGTAGGACTCAAGAATTTTGCAACGCTTTTTAAGGATGAGGTTTTTGCCAAATCCATTATGATAACACTTAAGTATGTGCTTATGTCAGTTCCGATGAAGCTTGCCTTTGCTCTTTTGGTTGCTTTTGTACTTACAAGAAAGAGTAAGATGGTCACATTATACAGATCATTGTATTATGTACCTTCGCTTGTCGGAGGTTCTGTTGCCGTTGCACTTGTATGGAAACAGCTTTTTGCAAGAAAAGGTCTTTTCAATACCCTCTTTACAAGCATAGGTCTTGGAAGGGTCAATTGGTTCGGTGATGAAAAGCTTGCGATATATCCGCTGATGCTTATGGCAGTATGGCAGTTTGGTTCATCAATGATCATATTTGCAGCCGGGCTAAAAGAGATCCCGACTACATACTACGAAGCAGCTGAAATTGACGGAGCAAACGGGTTCCAGCGTTTCTTTAAGATAACGATGCCCTGTCTGTCACCGATCATTTTATACAATCTTGTAATGCAGACAATTTCTGCATTCATGACTTTCACTCAGGCCTTTGTAATTACGGCCGGTGGTCCCAACAACGGAACAATGCTCTATGCGCTTAATGTCTACAACCAGGCATTTAAGTACAACAAGATGGGCTATGCCTGCGCAATGAGCTGGGTAATGCTTGTGGTTATGAGTTTGATCACTCTGGCAATATTTAAGAGTTCCAAGTTCTGGGTATTTTCCGAGTCGGAATCATAAGGAGGACATCATGAGAGAAAGGAAAACTATCAGAAAAGTACTGTATCATGCTTTGGTATTGCTTTTCGGTTTTATAATGATATATCCCGTTTTGTGGATGATAAGCGGTTCGTTTAAAAACAACGCGGAGATACTGAGGGGAACTCTTAGTCTGATTCCAAAAGAGCTTGTTCTTTCAAATTATCCAAACGGCTGGAAGGGCTTTGGAGGAACCACTTTCGCGACATTCTTTTTAAATTCTTTTGTTGTTACATCGGTTGCTACCTTTGGAACGGTTATTTCGTCTTCACTTGTAGCTTATGCTCTTTCAAGGATCAAATTCAGAGGAAGAAATCTGTGGTTTACCTGTATGCTTGCAACTATGATGCTCCCTGCGCAGGTTATCATGATCCCTCAGTATTTGATCTACTACAGATTACATCTGGTACCCGGCTATGTTCCGCTCATACTTCCGTATTTTTGCGGACAGGCATTTTTCATATATCAGATGATGCAGTTTATGCAGGGAATTCCCAGAGAACTTGACGAGGCAGCCAAGATTGACGGATGCAGCAAATACAGCATCTATGCAAGAATAATTCTGCCGCTTTTAAAACCTGCGATCGTTACAACAGTTATTATACAGTTTTACTGGAAGTGGGATGACTATATGGGACCGCTGCTTTATTTATCAAGACCGCAGTCTTACACAGCATCCATCGCGATCAAGCTGTTTGCGGATTCTGCGTCCGTGACGGATTTTGGTGCGATGTTTGCCATGTCAACTCTTTCACTTATGCCTGTATTTTTGATATTCCTGTTCTTTAACAAGTATCTTGTGGAAGGAATCGGAACCAGTGGATTGAAGGGATGACATCTATGGGAAAAACATATGTTAAGTTCGACACTAATGACAGATTACTAAAAAAACTATGTGATTCCGCGGATAAAAAAAGCAGACTTAATTTAAAAAAATTTGGAGATGTAAAGGTTTTGATAGAAGGGGGCGGTTACGAGAAGGTATGGCTTGAAACTCAGCCTATGGGCGGAGCCATGTATGCCAAAAGAGATCTTGAGGCTGCCGTCAATAATCAAAAAATCTTTATGGACTATCAAAGCCTGGACGGAAGGCTTCCCGGAAGCATAGAGTATATAAATGGTGAGATAATACCGCAATTTGATAAGTTTCAGGGATTCTGTTTTGCAGAGCCTGCACTGGATGTATATTATCTGGCGGGTAAAGATAAGGAATATCTTGAACAATTATATGAGACGCTGCTAAGGTTTGACGGATACTTATGGAAATACAGAGATTCCGATAATGACGGATGTCTGGAAAGCTGGTGCGTTTATGATACCGGTGAGGATAATGGGAAAAGATACGCAGATGCTCCCAATTACTGGGAGGGAGAGACGGCGCCTACCGGATACAGAGTGGTTCCTATCGCGTCAATGGATTTTATGGGTTATTCTTACAGTTCAAGAAAAACCATGGCGGATATAGCGGAAATACTCGGTGAAAAAGAAATTGCACAGAAGCATTTAAAGGACGCCGAAAAGATAAAAAAAAGTCTAAGAGACTATCTGTGGAACGATGAGAGAGGTGCTTTTTTTGACAGAGATAAAGATCATGATTTTATGCCCACGCTTTTGCACAACACCTTAAGGCTCATGTATTGGAAGTGCATATCGGATTCTGATGCGAAACGCTTTGTCAACGAACATCTTCTGAATGAAAAAGAGTTTTGGACTAATATGCCTCTTCCATCTGTTGCCGCCAGTGATCCCCTTTTTAGAAATGAAAAGGTCAACAGCTGGAGCGGACAGTCACAGGCACTTACATATCAAAGAGCAATAAGGGCGCTTGAAAACTACGGATTATATGATCTCATACCAAGGCTTGGAAATAAGCTTTTTGAAGCTATCGGAGAAAACTGCGTGTTTGTTCAGCAGTATGACCCTTTTACCATGGAGCCTTCACTGACAGGCGTAACCGGAGAGCAGGATGCATACGGTCCCGCGATGCTTTCGGTGCTTGAGTATATAGGCAGAATGTACGGCGTCGAATTGTGTAGAGACAGACTTATATGGGGCGCAGCCAAAGGGCCGGAAACCTATTATGAATATCACTGGTTTGATCGCTCCTTCAGGCTTGAGAATTGTAGTGATAAGAGCGTTGCCTATATAGACGGAAAAGAAGTCTTTTCCTGTGAAAGAGGCAGTAGAGTAGAAACTGACCTTAGCGGAAAGGTATTGGTAAGATATAATGGATTTTAATGTTTTGGATTATTATGCTATTCCTGATGGTGTCACGAAGTGTACAGACGCTATCCAGGCTGCGATTGACAGATGTAGCGAAAAAGGGGGAAGGGTCATATTTCCGCCCGGCAAGTACCTTTCAGGCACATTAAGGCTCAGATCGAATGTTGAGCTTCATCTTGAAAGCGGTGCCACGCTGATATCAAGCCTTAATGAAGCGGATATGATAGATTTTTCCAAGGATTTTGACGATGACAACGATGATACGGGTTGGGAAGGCGGATGCTTTCTTTATGCGTGCCATGAGAGAAATATTACAATCTCCGGAACGGGAATCATTGACGGTCAGGGTAGAGAAGTCTTTTTTGATGATGAGCCCGAAGGGGCATTAAAGGAATGCCCTCTCAATGTCAAAGGCTTCAGACCCAGGATGAGCTTCCTTGAAGATATAGAAAATCTTACGATAATGGATGTTACGTTCAAAGATTCGGCTTTCTGGACACTTCATATGGCGGGCTGTAACGGGGTCAGGATAGAGAATATCAGGATTATGAATAATAAGCGCGGACCAAATACCGACGGAATAGATCCGGACTGCTGTAAGAATGTGATAATCAGAGGTTGCAACATAGTTAGCGGTGATGATTGCATTGTAATAAAGTCTACGGCTCCTATGTACAAAAAATACGGTGAGAGCGAAAATGTCGTCGTTTCCGGCTGTATTCTTAAAACAAATTGCACTGCGATCAAAGTGGGAACGGAAACATACGGCGACATACATGATGTGATCGTATCCGATTGCGTCATCAGGGACTGTATAAGAGGTATAGGAATATGGTCTCGTGACGGAGGAGAGATATATAATATCATCGCACATCATATCAGCGGAAACACAAGAAACTTTGCAAGCTGCGCAGAGAGGATCGACGGCGTCTGTACCTGGTGGGGCGAAGGTGAACCTATTTTTATTTCCGTGGCAAAGCGTGCGAATGTTGACAGACTCCCGGGTAAAGTACACGATGTCTATATAGATCACATGGTCATGAAGAGCGAAGCACCTATTATAATAGCAGGAGAGAAATTTTCTCCGGTTACTAACGTTGAGATCAAGGATATCAGGATCCTTTTTACAGATCAGAGCAATAGAAATGAAATGGCGCTTGACGAGAGACCTTCCGAAAGAGGCAGGGTTATCGGAAAGCTTCCGGAGGTTGTTCTAAGAGAGACTGAGGATGTCACAGTTGAAGGTATACTCAGCATCGATGACAGCATGAAAGAATATATATTTGAAACTTGATCAAGTAAAAATGAGGTTTCTTTTGACTTGTAATTATAAACATCCCGTAAACAAATAGTTTGCGGGATGTTTTTTTAATTAATAACTGATATAATGAATGTTGGATTATTATTATCAAGGCTAGAGAAGGAGAAATTATGAGTTTAATACCTTACGTCATTGAACAGACAAGCCGCGGAGAGAGATCATATGATATCTACTCCAGACTTTTAAAAGAGAGAATCGTATTTTTAGGCGAGGAGGTCAATGCGCAGAGTGCAAGTATAGTTGTGGCTCAGCTTTTATTCCTTGAGGCTGAGGATCCCAATAAGGATATACATATGTACATCAACAGCCCCGGAGGAGAGATAACATCCGGAATGGCAATCTACGATACAATGCACTATATTAAATGTGATGTCAGCACGATCTGCATCGGTATGGCTGCAAGCATGGGAGCATTCCTTCTTGCAGGCGGAGCAAAGGGCAAGCGTATGGCTCTTCCCAATGCTGAGATCATGATTCATCAGCCCCTTGGCGGAACACAGGGACAGGCAACAGAAATTGAGATAGCTGCTAAGCACATCCTTAAGACTAAGGAAAAACTTAACAGAATGCTCGCAGAGAACACGGGTAAGCCGTATGAGCAGGTTTGCGCCGATACAGAGAGAGATAATTGGATGTCGGCTCAGGAAGCTCTTGATTACGGACTTATTGATTCTATCGTTGAGAATCGCCCTAAGAAAGAGGATAAGAAATAATGGCAAAAAATCCGGCAGAGATCAGGTGCTCTTTTTGTAATAAGACACAGGATCAGGTAAGAAAATTGATAGCAGGACCCGCGGGTGTTTACATCTGTGATGAATGCGTTGAAATCTGCTCTGATATTATTGATGAAGAGTTTGAGGATGAACCCGTCCCTACCGGCAACCAGCAGATCAATCTGCTTAAGCCCGCGGAGATCAGAAACTTCCTTGATGAATATGTAATCGGTCAGGACGAAGCCAAAAAGGTTTTGGCTGTATCCGTTTATAATCACTATAAGCGTGTTATGGCTCCCAAGACCGAGGACAAGAATGAAGTGGAACTCCAGAAGAGTAATATCATCATGGTAGGACCTACCGGTTCAGGTAAGACATATCTTGCGCAGACACTTGCCAAGATCATCAATGTTCCTTTTGCGATCGCGGATGCCACAACTCTTACAGAGGCAGGCTACGTAGGTGAGGACGTTGAGAACATTCTGCTTAAGCTTATTCAGAATGCAGATTATGACATTGAGAGAGCTCAGTACGGTATCGTTTATATCGATGAGATCGATAAGATCACCAAGAAGAGCGAGAACGTATCTATAACAAGAGACGTTTCAGGTGAAGGTGTTCAGCAGGCACTTCTTAAGATAGTAGAAGGAACTATTGCAAGCGTTCCTCCTCAGGGCGGAAGAAAGCACCCTCATCAGGAGCTTATCCAGATCGATACAAGCAATATCCTGTTTATCTGCGGCGGTGCGTTTGACGGCCTCGAGAAGATCGTAGAAGCAAGACTCGACCGCAATTCCATCGGATTTAACGCAGAGATCGCAGATAAGTCGGAAAGAGAGATCGGAGAAGTCCTCAAAGAGGTCACTCCTCAGGATCTTGTTAAGTTCGGACTTATCCCCGAGTTTGTAGGCCGTGTGCCTATCACTGTAACTCTCGAAGGCCTTTCTGAGGAAGCACTTGTAAGGATACTTACAGAGCCCAAGAATGCTCTTGTTAAGCAGTATCAGAAGCTCTTTGATTTTGATAATGTTAAGCTTACCTTTGAGGACGAGGCAGTTCATAAGATTGCCAAGATGGCTTACGAGAGAGAGACGGGAGCAAGAGGACTCAGATCCATTATGGAAAAATCTATGATGGATGTAATGTATCAGATCCCTTCAGATGATACGATCACAGAGTGTGTGATCACAGAGGCATGCGTTGATGGCGACAGCCAGCCACTTATTGTGCACAACGATTCAAAGAGACTTAAGCCGGCGAAGTGATCGCTTGGCAAAATTAAATAAATAAGTAATAAAGCGCGCAGTCGGAACTGTTAATGTTCGTCTGCGCGCTTTTTAATGTATCCGGGAAGAGTGTTGATTATTCCACATACTGTTTCGGGGTTCATATAAAAAAAGGAAAGAAATAAATAAAAGATTTGTAACAAAGCTTTACAAATAATAAACAATATGTTATTGTCTTTGTAATAAAAATTCATAAAACAAAAATCGCTTTAAACGAAAGGAAATAGGAAAATGAAAAAACAGCTTTTGGGGGTAACTGCATTGGCAGCAATTATGTTGTTTGGATGTGGTGCTCAGGAAACAGAGGTTGCAGGTGATATGTCATCAGCAGCAGAGAGCGCAATTGTAACAGAGAATACTTCAGAGGCTTCAGTAGAGACTTCTATTAAGAATGATGAGGCTTCAGTAGAGACTTCTATTAAGAATGATGAGGCTTCAAACCAAGATAGCAATTACTATGACGAAGGCGTGGATGCGTCAGATGTTAACGATGATACAGCCAATGCCGGTAAGATGAGTTCAGGACCCATTGGAATGTATACTCATACCATTACAGAGCAGATACAGGATATGATCGTAACATATGATTACTTCTATTCTTTCCATCCGAACGGAACAGGAATGGCATTCATTAAGGATGATTTTTTCCCCATTACTTGGGATGACAAGACAGTAACTGTAGACGGAGAGACATATGCGTACACTCTTACAGGTGACCACTTAAGAGTTGAAGAGAATTACGGTGGCGCCGAATATGACAAGAAGCCTGGCGATGACTATGTACTTATGGGTGATTTCTCAGAGCTTGCAGGAACATTTAAGCCTACAGAGAGTACAGATAAAGCATATGGCGCCGGAAAGCCCTTACCCAATCTTGAGATTGGCATGATAGGAGAGATTTCCGGAGGACTGGCACTAGATCAGAGCTTCCCTTACGGAAAGCCCCAGAGTGTTACCAAGAATGAGGATGGATCGTACCGCGTTGTAGTTGATTATGTTGATGATCTCAACCAGTGCTATTATGACATTTATCCCAAGGGAGTTCTTGCAGAAAGAGATGCTGCCCAGGCAGACACTTTCAAGGATACTGTTTATGTAAGGGTTGTACTTATAGATGGCGGAATTATGGAGGCTGTTTACTGTCAATAATCGATCTTTTTGATATGATGCTATTTTAGAGTAAATATAAAGGCTTTCGTCTTGGATGAACGCATCATCCGGGCGAAAGCTTTTTTATTTGCTTAAAACAGCGTGTTGACAGCGTGAAAATGATATGATACAACTGTACTAGTACAACTAATACACGCAAATAAAAGGAGAGAAATAGGGCTTTATGGAAATTTTAAAGGTGGAAAACTTAACCAAAGTGTATGGTAAGGACACAACTGAAGTTGTTGCTCTGGACAATGCATCATTCTCTGTTGGGAAAGGAGAATTTGTAGCAATAGTCGGAGCATCCGGATCCGGTAAGTCAACACTTTTGCATTTGCTTGGAGGTGTTGACAGACCGACATCAGGTAAAGTCTTTATCGACGGAAAAGATATTTTTGAATTAAGCGATGATGAACTTGCTGTATTCAGAAGACAGCAGATCGGTCTGGTCTATCAGTTTTACAACCTGATCCCGATCTTGAACGTAGAAGAGAATATATCACTTCCCTTGTCATTAGACGATCGGGAAGTAGATAAAGATACTTTGAATAATATGCTTGAGCTTCTGGGAATCGAGCACAGAAGGAATCATCTTCCCAACGAATTATCCGGAGGACAGCAGCAGAGAACAAGTATCGGAAGAGCACTGATCACCGAACCTACAATTGTTCTTGCAGATGAGCCTACAGGAAACTTGGATTCTAAGTCAAGCGATGAGATCGTAGCTCTTTTGAAGAAATCCAATAAAGAATTGAATCAGACGATCATCATGATCACACACAACATGGAGATTGCCAAGGCTGCTGACAGAATAATCAAGATCGAAGATGGAAAAATTGTTGAGGAGGTATGAACATGAACTTACTTAACAGATTGACCACCAAAAATCTCAAGCTGAATAAGAAAAGAACCGTAGTTACCATCATAGGCATTATCCTGTCGGTAGCTCTTTTGACAGCAGTGGCTTCGATGTTTTCAAGCATCCTGCAATCTACGATCAATTACGAGATTGAGTTAAGAGGAAATTATCATGTGGCATATTATGATATTCCCTTAAGTGATCTGGATACATTCAGAAGCGACGGTGATATTACCGAAATGAGCCTGACTCAGGACTTGGGATATGCGGAAATAGAAACCAAAAATGAGTACAAACCTTATGCGTTTGTGAAGGCATATACTCCGGATGCACTGAATAATATAACAAGCAGATTGGTGGAAGGGAGACTTCCGGAGAACGAGAATGAGATTATCATTCCCACCCATCTTAAGACTAACGGTAGAAATTTCTTAAAAGTTGGAGATACTGTCACTTTAAATGTGGGTGAAAGAGTCAATGACGCCGGTGAGGATTTTACCCAGAGTGATCCATACGATGCAGATAACCCGGAAAAAATAACAAGCACAACAGGCAAGACTTATACGGTTGTGGGTGTTGTTGAAAGACCTTCAACAAATATTGAGCCTTATGATGCTCCCGGATATACATTTGTAACTTACGTCGATGAAAATAAGCTGGCGGGCAATGTTGATGTGTATCTTAGATATAACAAGAAGGCAGCCAAAGGATTGGCCGCGCAGGTAGAGAACTCCAAGTATGAATATGGTTTCAATAAATACCTCATGATGTTGGAAGCAAATCCGTTTCAGGAATTTGGAGATTATGCGGTAGTAATACTTCTGATCATGGGGATCATAGTGATAACTTCCGTATTTTGTATAAAGAACAGTTTTGATATTTCAATCACAGAGAGAATTAAGCAGTATGGAATGATAAGAAGTATCGGAGCTACCAAGAAACAGATCAGGAGAAATGTATTCTATGAAGCTACTGTATTGGGAGTGATCGGTATTCCTTTGGGAGTATTATCCGGATGGTTGGCTACAGTCATCTTGGTTGTCGGAATAAATTATTTTATGAACGAAGATGGAGATGCCTTAGGGTCGGTAAAACTGATGTTTTCAGTCTCGCCGGTCGCTATCCTGATAGCGATCATATTTGGTATTGTAACTATTTATTTATCGGCGCTTCGGTCGGCAGTAAAAGCATCTAAGGTATCGCCCATCGATTCCATAAGAAACAGTGCTGAGATTAAGATCAAATCCAAGAAGGTCAGATCTCCGAAGATCATTAAAAAGCTATTTGGTATCGGCGGAGAAATATCTTATAAGAATTTAAAGAGAAATAAAAAGAAATACAGAACTACGGTAATTTCAATCGTTATGTCGGTGTTCATTTTCATAGCATTGTCAAGTTTTATGGGTAGTATGTTGGCATCCGTCGGCGATGAACTTAAGGGATCTGATTACAATGTGTATTTATCGTCTTCTGTTTACGGTGATGAGAACAGATACAACAAGTTCCTCAAAACTACTAAGTTGGACGGAGTGGATGATTATACAGTCTACAGGACAATAGGTTACGGTGATAATGTTTGTGCGATCGGAGATGAGCAATATAGGAAGTACATAAAAAAACTCGGTCTAAACTATGAAGACATTAAAGATAAGATAATTGCGGTAAATTGCGGACAGGTAGGAGACGTCGTAAAAAGCGAGAACTTCGATGGAACATTGGAGATCGGATATGTCACAGATGAAAGGCCTTTTGGACTGGATTATCCCGATGCAGAATACCATGTTATCAGCGATGAATTGTTTGACAGCTTGATTAGTGATGAAGCGGCAGCATCGCTTACAATCTATTATCACGCTACCGATGCAGATAAGTTGCAGGATGAAATAGATCAGATCTTAATAACCGAAACGCATTATTTTATGAGGAATCTGGAGGAAAGTGCAAGACAAGACAGAAATTTGGTTACGTTAATGGGTGTCTTCCTTTATGGGTTCATAATAGTACTTTCTCTGATCGGTGTTACCAACATATTTAATACCATAACTACCAACATGGAGCTCAGGAAACCTGAATTCGCCATGCTCAGGTCTGTTGGTATGACATCAAAAGAGTTTAATAGGATGATCCGATTGGAAACTATATTTATGGGTACCAGATCATTGTTCTTTGGAACAATATTAGGAGTGGCAGCTTCTTATCTGCTCTATTATGCGGGAGTCAAAGGCGCGGGAGCTTCGTACAGCTTCCCCATCATTCCCGTGGTAATAGCTATATTGGCGGTATTTCTACTTATCTCACTGATCATGAATTATTCGATTGCGAAAATAAGTAAGCAAAATACAATTGAAACTATCAGAAATGAAAACATTTAAAAGGAGAGAGGCACAATGAAAACAAAGAATGTATTGGCAATTCAGTTTCATTACAGGCGATAATGATAAGGTTACCAATATTCATTACTCTACAACCGCCTATATGAATACTGTCAAGTAACCCCAAAAGCTATAAAAGCCGCAGTAGATCTGAGGAGTTCATGCCTCAAACTGCTGCGGCTTTTTGTGCTCAAAAAACTTACTGTTCGCTTTCAGCGGTTTTATTTACTTCTTCGAGAAGTTCATCCATGAAATCATAGATTTCCTGTCTGCCTTCTTTGCTGAGAGCTGAGTAAGGGAAGATCCTTACATCTTCAGGAAGTCCCAGGCCGTTTCTTAGCATATTCAGATGCTTCTCACGCTGGGAATTCTTTATCTTGTCAGCTTTGGTTGCGATAATGACAGGCTGGAAGCCCTGATGGACAACCCATTTATACATCTGAACATCGTTTGCGGAAGGCTCATGTCTGATATCGATAAGAAGGAAAACTCGTACAAGCTGCCTTGAAGTGTGGAGGTAATTCTCTATCATCTTACCCCACTGCTGCTTAACCTTCTCGGGCACTCTGGCAAAGCCGTATCCCGGAAGATCCACGAGATAAAATTCATCGTTGATATTGTAATAGTTGATCGTCTGAGTTTTGCCGGGCTCCTGTGAAGTCCTTGCGTAGTTCTTACGATTCATAAGACCGTTTATAAGTGAACTTTTACCGACATTACTTTTTCCCGCAAAAGCAAATTCGGGATGGATATTATCGGGAAGAGTACTTGTTATTCCACAAACCGTTTCAAGGTTTACATTTTTTATTACCATTTTTATTTCTCCATATTGTTTATACTCTGAGTTACGTTCCTGTATATTCTACACTATCTGTTCTTATCAGGCAAAAGAGCTGTCGTCTTGCGCTCTTTTACTGATGAAAGAAAGCCGGGTTTGCTTTTTTTACAAAATGTGTTACAATATGTTATGGTAATGTAAATATATTCGTAATCAAAAGGAAAGAGGAGAATAAAATGAAGAAAGAAATCATAACTATAGCAGCGCTTGCACTTTTGGCAACGGGATGCTCTTCCGTTAATGCTGAGCCTGATGAGATATTACCTCCCAAGGAGGCTTCAGTAGAGACATCTGTAGAGACTTCAAATGAGACATCGTTGGAGACGTCCGGTGAGATCTCGGCAGAAGCTCCTGCAGAGGATGCGGATAAAAATAGTACCGAGTCTGCTAAACCCAGTGGTACATATGCAAGAACGATCACTGAGGAAATTGAAGGTCAGGAAATATCAGCAGAGCATTATTACGTATTTAATGATGACGGAACAGGTACATCAACAGCTCAGGACACAGTAGACATAAAATGGGATGATAATAAGATTTATTTCAATTACGGCGATCTGAGCTATGAGTACAAGCTTGACGGTGATACTTTAAGTGTAAAAGAAGAGTTTGGCTGGGTTGACTATACAAAGAAGTGATCCCGCCAAAAAACACATATGCAAAAGACCTATCATCCAAGCAGTGACAGAACGCCCTGCTTAGACTGATTGGCCTGTGCAAGCATAGCTTGACCTGCCTGCTCAAGAATTTCGTGGTTTCGAAGCTTGGTGATCTCGGTATTCATATCCGTATCACGGATTATGGATTCCGAATACTGTGTATTTTCCTGAGCATTAGCAGTGTAATTATATGCATGTTCGAGTCGGTTTTGGGCAGCACCAAAGCCGGCTCTTTCTAATGAGATCTTATCAAGAGCAGCTTTTGTAAGTTCGATCGATCCAAGAGAGGATGCCTCTGTGAGAGTGTTTGCACCTGTCATTCCGATAATGGAGAGGCTGAGCGCACTCCAATTAATGGGGATCTGATCCTCTAAAATATTTTCGGGCGTGGCTTGTATGATCATTTCCTTTCTCGGAGGAACGATCACGATGTTCATGAAGTCATATTCGCTGACAGCATTTCCTTTTAATGCAGGGCTAAAGCTTCTTGTGGCACTGGAAGTAAATTTAAGATCGAGACTGACACTGTCACCTACCGCTTGACCTGCTCTATTGATTATCTGATCGTAAGAA
The DNA here is from genome assembly GCA_017535785.1 of Butyrivibrio sp. GTDB lineage: Bacteria > Bacillota > Clostridia > Lachnospirales > Lachnospiraceae > Butyrivibrio. The sequence goes on from JAFXTN010000037.1 coordinate 246,977, forward strand.
ATATTATAATTGTAATCAAAAGCCTTCAGGTTAGATTTGCTGCTATCGACAAAGCTTGAGCTTGTTCTCAATGTGCCGCCACTGTGAGTGGTGGTGTCGCTGGCAAGGGTAGGAGTGGTTTCCTGTGTTGCCGGAGCTGTGTGAACGCTGTCTTCTATCGTTGCATTTCCATCAGCAACTCTCTGATTAAGATCAGCAAGTTCTGCACCCGTGATCACTCTGTCATTCGTATATGAGATCGAATGAGAGGTTCTTGTGTATTCATAAACTTTTGTCTCTGTGAAATTCGAGGTTATATCCTGATCTGTTCCATCCATCGTGGCTGTACCCAGAGATCCGCTGAAAGCAACATTATAACTTTCACTCCAGGTAATGGTATCAACTCTGCGCATAGCATCAACTCTGGTCGCAGTCTGCTCGCCTGTTCTAAGGTGAATATCCCCGTTATCCGCTTTATAATAATAGTCCGTAGAACTTGAATAGGTAGTTGTTTGACCGGTAGATCTTGCGGCTCCTGTAATTGATGAGTGCGTAGTTTCGTTAGTCTTGGTACTGCTCCAACTGATATCACCGGTAATACTTGAATTGTTTGTATCGAAGTCACGGCCATACGCTCTATGCAGAACAAACGCATTGTAATTGTTGGCAGAGATATTTGTGTTATTTATTGAGAAGCCATTTTTATTTTGGTTAGTAAGCGATGAATTTCCGGCTGTTACACCTCCGCCAAGATTGGTCTCGTTTATGGCGGCGATGACTTCATCTCTGCTCGAAGCATCGGCAAGCTTGAAATTATAGTTGAAGTTCATGTTGTCGAGTGATTTGTTGTAATTGTATTTTGCATCCGAATCAAAAGTTATGCTGCTTGCGTTATTGGAATCATTTTCAAGACCCCAGTTTGAGATCGGATAATCTGTACTTTCTGCCGGAACTCTGGGGACAGTATTGCTTGCAATATTACTAAAGTTACCCCATGCGGTTGTAGCATTTGTGGATGTGGCGCTCGGATCGTCCCTGTCGGTTCTTCTGATAGATATACCTTCGGTAGACGCAAGGATTTCATACTTATCATCAGCTACGTTCTTATTTGCGTTTGTGACTGTGACATTTTGGACACCGTCAGGAACAGTAAAAACATTTCTGCTGGTCGTAGAAGAAGCTGAAATATTCCAGTATGAAGGTTCAGTGATGCTGTTACCGTTGATACCTTCAATGATCACAGAAAGATCGTCGCCTTCTTCCACATCAAAGCTAACGGTAGTTCCGTGATAATCAAAAGAGTAAGTGCCTGCGTCATTTCCGTTTCCGCTTATTCCTAGACCGGCCCATGTCGCAACGTCTACATTGTTGACTTTTATGCCTGTCTCATCGGCTTTCCACTCGTATTTTCTTACGACTTTATCCAGAGATTCTCCCTCTTTAAGGCTTATATGAACCTTTTCACCGTCCCAAAGATCGAATTCCACAGTCTGATCCTTGGTCGAGTTGCCGTTTCCGTCAAGCTCGAGACCTTTTGCGGCAAGCTCATCAAGATTGTATCTGACATTATTAAAGTCCAGACCTCCGATAGTGCCCGGCGCACTGTAAAAGACCTGGATATCATATGGCTCTGTGTTGGGAGTAACAGAAGGTGCATAGGGCACCTTAAAGATCTTCATTTCATTAAAAGAGGCGGAACCGAAGACTCTTTCAATCTCGTTCTTTATCTGCTGAACTTCTTCGTTGACAAATTCTCTGTCTTTGTCGGTAAGGGTGCCGTTGGCACCTTTTACAGAGAGCTCATTGATTCTCTGAAGCATGTCGTGAACTTCGTTGAGATATCCGTCCGCAACCTGAATAAAGCTGATTCCGTCCTGGATGTTCAGCATGTTCTGCCCCAGTCCGCGAATCTGCCTTCTCATTTTCTCACTGATTGCAAGCCCTGCCGCATCATCCGCTGCACGGTTTATACGATAACCCGACGATAGCTTCTCAGCGGATTTTGCTTTTGTATTTGTTGTAATTCCCAGCTGGCGATGCGCAAACATCGACGCCATATTGTGCTGTATTACCATACATAACCCTCATGATCAAATTGGTGGATATCTCTATTATATATCGGGTAGAAGTGAGAGAAATCTTAGATGTGATAATAAATATTTTTGTACCCTGTATATTTACAGAAAAATAGTTGTATAGAAATAATTCTGCAACAAATGCCTGGGCAAAATTGCAAGAAAAGCTAGCAAGTGGTACAATTATTTAATTAATAGGTTGTATCAATTGAATTACGCTTATAAGAAAAGAGATTTGGTATGGGGAAAATATGTATTGGCATCTGCGACGATCAGTCTGAGATCGTGGAAGAACTCGGTGAGCTGGTCAAAAAAGTCTTAGAGGAAATTCCTTTTAATGAATTGCGCATTCTTAAGAGTACTTCTCCTCTGAAAATCCTAAGAGAAATCAAAAATATTGATATTCTGTTCCTTGATATGGACATGCCGGAGATGGACGGAATAAAAGCCGGAAAGGAAGTGATGCTGGAGAATCCCGCATGCAAGATCATTATTGCTACTGCGAGAGAAGACAGGGTCAAAGAAGCCTTTTTTATATCGGCATTTCGATTTATCACCAAGCCTTTCAAGTATGAAGAGCTTAAGGAAGCTGTTATAACGGCACTGGAGGAAACTCCCGGCGATAATGAGATTGAAGCTTTCCGAGAAAGAGTGAGCTTCAATCTAAAGGAAAGGGATATATCCATGATAAGGGCCTATAACGGATACGTTGAGATCATGGTTGGCGACAACGTGTTCAGAAAGGACATATCTTTAAATGCGCTGGAAGAACAGCTGGACGATCGCATTTTCTTTAGGATCAATAGGCAATACTTGGTAAATTTTAGACACATAAGTTCATATAAAAAAAATAAGGTGGTGGTCAATAATAAGACATTTGTAATTTCTGTCAGACGACATAAAGAGTTTTTTAAGAAATACATGGAATACGATTTAAGATACAGTTAAGGGAAGAGTATGGGAAAAATTATATTGGTGGAACTGATTTTTTGTTTTGAGATTGTTAAATATTATATTGTTTATGCGCTATGCTCGAAGCAGAAGGTTGGGATAAAGAATAAAAAAGTAATATATATTTTATCGATAATGCTGGGTATGATTGGTTTGGTAGCAAAGAGCATGCCATTTGACGGCGCTTATGCATTGACACTATTTGGAGCGATAACACTTATGTTTCTGAACATGGAGCATAAGATAAGTAATAGAATATGGAATAGTTTTATTATTATGATGAGTGTTACTGCTTTGGATAGCATATTTTACAATATATATACGAAATATGTGAGCAAGGATCTTTTTTCTGTAGAGTTTGATTATCTGATTTTGGATGGCTTTTTTGCTCTTCTTTTGGTGGGAGCTTATATTTGCCGATTAGGAATAAATAATTATCTGCGTGGATTAATAAGCAGAAGACTTCATTTCTTTCTTAAAATAACGAGCATCATTGTAGATGCCTGCTTATGCCTGGGAGGAACGCATATTATCAGAACTTCAAACGGAGAAGGCTTCTATTTTGTTTTTGGAATAATAATGCTGTTAAGTGCGGCTTTTCTTGGTGCCCAAATAGTAGGAATGATAGATTTAAACAGTAGATTAAATGAAGGAATAAATCAAGAAAGGTTGTTACGGGAAATACAGAAAGAACATTATCAAAGCCTTATCAGAAAAGATAAAGAAATCAGGAAGTATCGTCATGATATGTTGAATCATTTTATGGTTATAGAATCATATATTGAAAAAGGTAAGATGGATTCTGCCAAAGATTATCTCAACGAATTAAAGGGAGCTGTATTAGCTACAACTCAGAAAAAATATTGTGTGGGACATGATGTTATAGATGCTATATCTTGTTATTATCTTTCTGAGATTGAAGAGTTTGCTCGTATAACTGTTAGAGGAGTGGTTTCGGAAAATATTGGAATAAGTGAAATGTGCTTATGTACGGTATATTCTAATCTGTTGAAAAATGCAGTTGAAGAACTCCTAAGATTGAAAGAGCAAGATATAAAGAACCTTGATCTATTTGTTGAGTTCAAGATGGGGAAGCGTTATTTTGAAATAAAAATAAAAAATACTGCTCATCACAATACTGGTTTTGAAGGGATGAATACGTTAACTTCAAAGCTGGATGTAGGAAATCATGGTATTGGATTGAGCAGTATTATGTATGCAATTCAAAAAGAAAATGGTGCTATAACCCTCAATCAAGATGGAGGATTTGTTCTTGCAGATGCGGTTATCCCGATTAGAGAAGCAAAAACAATGGCGATTTGATTGACAGGTAAATTTTGTTAATTATCCCCCGTTTCCGCTTGAACTTGAGTTTCCTCCAGATAATAATTCTTCTACAGCTTCCCAAATTGATGTACCTAAGTCCATTATTGCTTACCTCCTTTTTTGAGAAGATAGCATGAATTATGATGGATTACAATAGAAACTCCTTTAATGTTTGATATAGCTTATTAAGTGATGTGTGTACGTAATACACTTAACAAGTAAAAAAAACGTTAAAGGGGTTTTTCTTTTTTGCTTTTTTGGGGTATGAGAAAATAAAGCAATAAATTGAAAATTTGTTGCTTACAATCGGCTGATTGGAACTACGAAATATCTTATTATTTTGCTGTTTGTAAATTGTTGATTTTATTTCTGTAATAAATATAGCTTTCACTTTTGACGTTTACAGATTAAAAGTGTCATTCATAAACAAATTATTGATTTTAGAGGAAAGTTATTTGCAAATAATGAGTGAATTAAACATATATAAGAATTGTGGCTTTTCTTTATGCAATCCACTTCATAAAGGAATAAACTACATAACTAAAAGATGGTTTTGGTGGAAGATGTTTTGCAAAGCATAAACAGTATGAAGAATAACTCATAATGTTGAGAAGACTAATTTTGGAATTAAATAATTGTACGTTGTTAATCTATGAAAGAAAACCATCTAAACGGATTAGAACATAAATAATTAGAAAATTTAAATAAGGTATCAATACGCATTCAGTAGAATCACAAAGCATCTTTATGTTAAATGTAGAAGCTTTGAAATAGGCCTATATTTTCTGGATGAGTGTTTTTGATATATAAGATATTCAGTCGCGAATGGATTTACTTTAGAAATAATGCACAAAGGAGAGACTATGTCATGCAAGGCTACATAACTAAAAAAGGTATAATAGATGAAATAAAGATTCATTCTCATGGTAATACAAAATTTTGTAATCCTAACATGTTAGAAATCAACCCAGCTATTGGCTGCCAATTTGAATGCCAATATTGTAACGCATATACACAAGAGAAAGATAATTGTTTTAATGGCGTTGTCGTATATGAAGATTATCCTGAGTATTTAAGGTCATGGCTTAATGATAACAAAAATGTCCTTGATAAAATCTTTTTCTACTATTCTCCTAAAATTGATTGTTTTCAAGATTGCTTAATAGAAACTGGGGTCACAGAAAAAATACTGGCGCTTTTTAAGGAATACAATGTGAAGTATTTTATGATTACTAAAGGCGGTGTTCCTAATGATGCTATTAAAAAACTCCTAATAAATTCTAAGGATCTTAATCAAATTATCATAAGTTGTACAATGCCCAACGAAGATATTAGACGTATTCTGGAGCCGAATGCTAAATCGATAAGTGAAAGAATGGAGTTGGCGAGATATTGTGTGGACAATGGAATAAGGGCAACCGGTATCTTCTCACCGATATTACCTATTGATAATTTGCAGTTCGTAAAAGATTATATAAAGAACTATATTGAAATGGGTATCTATCATTTTAGAGTTGATTATACTGAAATATCTAGAGAAAGTTTAAGAAAACTTTGTGATTTACTTCCAGAATATAAAGAACAACTTGAAGCTGTGTATCTAGATAAGGATGCAACTATAACGCATTGGAAGGTGCCATATACAGAAAGGCAAATTGAAAGATATTGGCCATCTATGGAATATATGTGCAATACATTTAACGATTTGAAGAATTACGCGGAATCTATAGATGAGAGAGCTACAGTGAGTGTATGTAATTCGTTATGCACACAAGATAAATTATATAGGTTCAATGATAAGTGTGTAAACCACGGAATCAATTGTATTGGATATATCATGAATGTCGAGAAGTATAATAAAGCAATGGGCAAATAATAAAACAATATATATCATTATCCATTAGTCATAGAAGATTGATGGATAATGATATATCAATCATAATTAGAAGAGGCAAAATGTATACATTAAATATACTTGGAGATGGAAGAATAACATTAGCATTACTTAAACGAATTATTGATTTTGGTTTGGATAAAAAAATTAAAAAGATAGTTGTATGGAAAAGAAACAAATATATTTATGAGCAAGGATCAATAATAGAAAAAACAGATACTATGTCCGAAGACATAATTGGAATCCATACATTAAATGCTTTGGGCGTAGATCGATATAACGAGATAAGAAAAAAAATAATTTTTTGCCGGTATTCTTCAATTGAGGAACTTCAGCAAATAGATTTATGTAATAAAGAGTGTATATTGCTTATTTTAACAAAATATAAATTAAAGGAATTGTTTTATATAAGCGATGATGAAAAATATAATTTCAACAATGATGTCCATGTTGAGTTGTTTAAAAAAAGATATGGGCTATTTTTTAGTATGTTGGATAAGAAGAATTATGATAATAAAAGATGGTATTTGGAATATTGCAGACTAAAAGAAAAATATGCGATTTATGATGCGAGATTGGATTACTTAAATAGTGAAATTGCGGTTGGATCAGATCGTTTATATAATTTGAAAGATTCAACTTTATGCATTAATAGTTTAGCTAATGTGCTAAAAAAGGACATTAGGATAAACGGATTGATAATAAATATGGTTAATGAAGTGGATGCGACAAATTATATTTTATACAAAAGAATGAAATTGGATGTTACACATATTATCTCTCCGTGTGAAAATGATAATTACAGAGCTAATTATTTTATGCGTAAGCATTTAGAAGATGAGGAATTGACGGATTTTAAGTTAAATGTGCTTGGCCCACATAATTATTTATGTTTTATTTCATCAGATATTATTGATGAGAAGTGGAATGATGATAAGAAAAAACAATATAAATTACTGTTGGAGAAAGTTCATAAGGAAGTAAGCGAATTTGGAGAGAAGATATTTGAGAAAAAGAGAAGTTCTGATGAGGATACGGTGGATGGATTATATGATGCTCTGCAAGCTGTAATTTGTAATTTGAAAGATAAAGTATTTAGGGCTTCATATTATTCGAAGAAATACGAACATTTTACAGGTATACCGGTAAGATTTGTGGATTCTAAATTTTTACCAGTTGAATCGATGATGGATTTTACTTCAGAGAATGTAAAGGAAAAATTTGATAAAGGCTTAAAGAGCCAAATTATCATTGATGATGTATTGGATGCAATTTTAAAGAAGGAAAAAACAGCAGTATGAAAAGTGAGATGATACAGGACATTGCAGAGAGAAATGTGATTACTATTTTATCTACTAGAATAATAGCAGCGACTGGATATATGATGTTGACTCCATTTCTGTCAATAATGCTCTTGGCTAACGGAGTTAGCACGGCAAAGTGCGCATTAATAACAGCATTTTATACTTTTTCACAGACAGGGTTTATGATTCCGGCAGCTTGGATACTGAATAAGTTACATTACAAGAAAAGTATGATTTGGGGTAGATTGATAACTGCTATATTGGTTTTGGGGTATACATGGAGTAAAAATATTATTATTTTGCTATCGATTAGCTTGGCAATAGGATTTGGTACATCATTATATAATTTAGCATGTAAGGGATATATTGGAATTATTTCAAGTGATAATAATCGAAAAAGACTCAACTTATTTGCTGCATATAATGTAGCTATGAATATAGGTTCATCATTAGGTCCATTACTAGGGTCGTTGATAGTGGCAAAAGATAGGTACATGATCCTTCTGTTGGTAATAATAATAATGAATTTATTATCCGCCATAGTAACGGCTATCTTTATGAATAGAATAGAAGAAACAGATATAAGAAAAGTAGCAAATACAAATATGAGAGTATCTCAGTATCTGAACAAAGATTTTATTTCTCTAATTATTATTACAGTATTGCTACAAATATTATTTACGCAGATGTTTTCAGTTATGCCTGTATATTTTGTGCAGAATGAAATTAATATTTATTATTATACAATAATGCTGACAATTAATACGGTTGGATGTGTCATGTTGCAAACGCCAGTATTGTGGATTTCTAAGATGATTTTAAAGGAACGTCAAAAATACGGGCTATTTCTTGCTGCTATGATATATGTATTGGGTTATTGTTTTATGTATTTTTCAAATGAAAATAGTTTTTCTTTTTGTGTGTTAGGTGGCTTATTGACTATAGCAGAGTTGGTTTTAACGCCTTATCAAGACAAGTTGGTATCGGATTTGAGTAAAGATCCGATACTAATTAATTATTACATAAGTGTTTTTGGTGTGGCGTGGGCAATTGGAAAAGGATTAGGTAATTATATTGGAATAAAGTACCTAGAATACACTAATGATACAAATAGTTATTGGGCGTTATTGTCGATTGTAGGATTAACTATAGTAGTATTGATATTGTTTAGTAATAGAGGAAGAGGAAATCTATATGCAGAAGCAGAGTAGAGTATTATTAATTATAGAAAAAAATCCTTCTGGGTCATATGGAATACAGATGGCAAAGAGAATGGGGCTATATGTTATTTTTTTTTCTAATAATAAGTATTCCAATCGTCCGTCCGAGGAGGATAGACAGTATATTGATGAACTATATGAAATAGATACTAATAGTGATGATGATGTAATGCGCTTAGTTAAAGAAATATCAGTAAAGACAAAAATTGACGCAGTTATTACATTTATGGAGTATTATGTTCCATTGGTTGCCAAAGTTGCTCAGTATTTGGGGGTCAAGGGAAATTCAGTAGAATGCAGTATATGCACTCATGACAAATATGAAATGAGAAAAAAACTATATCAGAATGGTGCCTCGATTCCACAATATCTACTGTTTGATTCGTTGGAATCATTGCTTGAAGGTGTAAATATTATTGGTTATCCTAATGTTATCAAGCCAATAAATATGGCAGCAAGTCGTGCGGTTCTAAAATCATGTAATAAAGAAGAAATGGTTACAAATTATGAAAAATTAATACAGGAGATTCCACCTTATGGTGTAATGAAAGAGGAAAGATACCTCTTGGAAGAATATGTTGATGGGCAGGAAATAAGCGTAGAAGCAGCTGTCGAAAATGGAAAGGTCAATATTATTGCTTTTACCAAAAAATATGTATCGAGTGGGAATCATTTTGTCGAAATGGGACATACAGTTCCATATAATGTTGATAATAAAACAAAAATGGAAATAGAAAGATGTGTATTAGAAGGAATCAGAGCTTTGGGGATAACAAATTCTATTACTCACTCCGAGATAAAGATTTCGCCTAAAGGCCCTAAAATAATTGAAATAGCTTCTCGCTTAGGCGGGGATCATATTCCTGATTTAGTAAATTATGCATATGGAATAGATATGTGGAAAATGGCTATTGAAATAGCTTTAGGCGAGAAAATTGATTGCAATAAAGTAAAAAATGAGGCGGCGTCAATAGTTTTCTTGTCGGCAAATCCAGGAAGAATAATACGTATAGAGAATGAGGATTTAATAAAAAGGAAAGCTGGAGTTAAATTACTGCATCTTGAATGCTCAGTAGGTGATAAAGTGAGCAGTTTAGAAAACAGTTTAAGTAGAATTGGAGAAATAATAACTGTGGGTAATAATTGTAACGAGGCTGAGCAACTATCAAGTTGGGCTTTAAATGAAATTATTATAGAAACGAGGTGACAAACTATGTATACAATTCTGTTGATCGGAATGGCAGAGAATTTTATTAAATACACACAACATAGAGATGATATGCGCTTTCTAGTAATTGAAGAAAAAGATTTGTTCTATGCTAATAATTGTGAAGGTGTTAGATATAAAAATCTAATTGGCGTATATATCGGTGAGTATATGCATAGTACAGAATGCATTTCAATTGCAAGAAAACTGAATGAAGAAATGAAAATTGATGCAGTTATTCCTGGTAGAGACTATGCTGTTGAAACGGCTACTGCTATTGCAGAAGAATTAGGTGTTAATAGTTTGGGAATGGGAGCAGCAAAAGCATTAACAAATAAATTCTTGTTAAGAAATGCATGTGTTAAGGGGGATATTTTTCAACCTAAATATTGTAAAATAAATTCAGTTGAGGAATTAAAAAAATTTTGTAAAAATAATAAACCTGTGATATTAAAGCCTTCTAATCGTCAGGCTAGTTTGGGAATAAGCTTAATTACTGAGGATTCAGATATATTAGGGGCATATGAATATACTACTTCTGCAGATGAAGATAAACGAAGAATAGCAATGCGTGATTTTAAAAAGGAATATATAGCAGAACAGTATATTGAAGGCGAAGAATACAGCACAGAGTTATTGGTGCTAGATGGAAAAATAGTATTTAGTAATATTACGAAGAAAGATACTATGGAAAACGCTTTTGTTGAATTACAACATGTTGTTCCTGGAAACGACTATTTGTCTCCTAAAGCAATTAAGACGTTAGAAGAGCAGACCCATTTTTTGGTTAGTTTATTAGATGTAGGAAGTGGTATACTACATGCAGAATGGAAAATGAATAATGATATACCATATTTGATAGAATGCGCTGGAAGAATACCGGGAGATTATATATGCAGGCTTATTGGACTGGCGTTTGATATAAATTTTTACGAAGAAACATGTAATATATATTTAGGTTTATTTTCTAAACATATTGGACAACCTGTTAGATATGCTGTGAATAGGTATTTCACAGCAAAGGAAGGAAAGGTTATTGAGATACAGGGTAAAGAAAAATTAGATACTGAAAATGTCGTTCAGTACAATATAAACTATTCAATAGGGGAAGATGTTCCTGTAGTGAAATCTTCTTGGGATAGAATTGGAAACTTTATTATAGTGAATGATAAAATTGAAGAATTAGAAAAAGAAAAAAGATTAATTCTAGATAGCGTAAAATTTATAACTGCATAAAAGGGGAAACTATGTTTTTTACAAAAGTAAATGGATTAGGAAATGATTTTATTATAGTAGAAGAGAATGAAGAGAATATTAGTAACCTAAAAAAATGTGCTTCTAAAGTATGTAATCGTTATACTGGAATTGGTGCAGATGGAATCTTGGTTTTGTCGAAATCAACTGTAGCTGATCTTAAGATGACTATAATAAACTCAGATGGTTCAATAGCAGAGATGTGCGGAAATGGAATAAGATGTGTAGCAAAGTATGCTTATGAAAATAAAATTGTAAATAAAGAAGAATTTGAAATCGAGACATTGGCGGGAATTATGAAGCCCCAATTATTCATTGAAAATGGAAAAGTAAGGGATGTAACCATAAATATGGGTTCACCATTTTTTGATAGTAATAAGTTGATTGCGAAAAAAAGCATTAAATCTTTAGTAGATATTCCTGTTATTATTGGGAACAAAAAATATCTATGTAATAGCGTATTAATGGGGGTCCCTCATACAGTTGTTTTTGTAGATAATATAGATGACATAGATGTATGTGAGTTAGGGTCAATTATCGAAAAAAATTCAATATTCTTAAATGGGACAAATGTAAATTTCGTTCAAGTGATTGATGAAGATACCTTGATAGTAAGAACATGGGAAAGGGGGGCTGGATATACTAAGGCATGCGGAACAGGAGCGTGTAGTTCAGCAGTAATATTTAACAAGATAAAATCACGACATAATAAAATTTGCACAAAACTTCAGTTGGGTGAGTTATATGTAGAATGGACAGAAGAAGGTGTTTTGATGACAGGACCTGCAGAAACGGTATTCAAAGGGGAAATGGAGGTGTAATAAATCTTTGATTGTTTTTTTTGGGGGTCAACTAAAGTGTGTAAGATCATTCCTTCGACCCTTTCCGCAGCTTAGTGCAGTATAGTGAGCTGAACGATATACCGATCATTGCAACAACCTGGTTGTAGGGGGCAAGAAGGTAGAGTGCATGTTCTAGCTGCTCTTGTTTGTATTTCTTGGGATGGCCACCATAGTGGCCAGAGATACGGCGACCTTCTTGTGTTCGTTCTACAACCATGTCACGTTCAAACTCAGCGAAAGCAAGCAGGATGCTTCTTATTAGCTTACCTGTTGGAGACCTGTCCATAAGTCCCATGTTGAGTACATGGATATTGATGCCATGGCTGAGCAATTCTTCAATAAAACTGCTGCCTTGTGAAGCAGATCGAGCAAGTCGATTCAGCTTAGTAATCATAAGTGTGTCCCTAGGCTCTAAGGCTTTGCGAAGCTCGTTTAATTAGGGACGATCAAGCGTAACGCCGGTAAATGAATCATAGAAAACAATCTTTGCACCGGCGGCTTTTAAGAGCTTTCTCTGAGCCTCCAAAGAGTTGCCTTCTCGTTCCTGAATCTTGGTGCTGACGCAGGCGTATCCACATATCATTTTTGCTCCTTTTTCGTGAACATAAGTTATGACTATTCGAATTGTTCATAGTAATCGATTCGTTCGCCGAGGTCTTCGATGAGAATCAACTGGTTTCGTATGATTGGCTAGTTGCTGTAGGCTTTATATTGCCACTTCTCATAGAGGTCAAGAATTCTTAAGTAGAGTACCTTTGTATAAATGGATGGTTGAGAAATGGGCAATGGTATGCGGAATATTAGGAGCATCTCGCAATATGTAAAAGAAAACTTCGATGATAATACTATTAATGAAATTTATGCTGTATCAAGTAGGTTACGTAATTTTTTGAGAATATGAGAGAATAAAAATGTCCCTAACAGCACGTATAGCCAAAACGGAGTTGAGGGGAATTGAATCCTAGCTCTGGACAATCATTCCTACCAAATATAGAAACAATTCTACATGTGAACAGTAAAGCTAAGAGAACTCTTAAAAAGAGAAACTATTATTATATGAACCTGATAATTGGGACGAGAAAAACGATTCATCTTTTGAATTGGTGTTATTCGTCGCATGTTTTAACAGGAGTGATAAAGAGTAATTCCCAGAGGGGAAAAACTGTAAATAGTTGTAAAATAATATCCGACCTGTAAACAGTTGTATTGAAGAAAGAATATAATGAAAATCCTTTTACACATACACCCTGTAGATTTGGGGATGCCAATATTTCGACAACTATCGAGGAAAAAGTATATGAAAATTTCAGGTATCCGCAGCCTTCGGAGTGCGTATGCAAGATAACCGGAATCAGAGGCTCGAGTAACCTTTCTTTGGAGAGTATATTCAGAAATATTGTTGATCTTTTGCATATTGCATAGAAAGAGGGAAATACATGACCTTTGAACCTCTGGCGGTTGAGCTTGATGAGAACGGAATCTCAGGTTTTATCAAGCGTTACCATTTTAAGACAAGTGAGAAAAAAGATATTGTGATGCTATATAGACAGCTTCACCCGAGAGTGCATGCGAGTTTCCATCATGTGATCGAGGGCGAGACTGTCTATGTTGTCGTTACGCTCGGAGATGCCTTCGACAGCTTTCAGGATTCTCTTTTGCAAAAAGGCGAGATACAGAAGGCGTTTATCGTCGATTGCCTCGGAACGGAGATGCTCTCGCTTGCTTATGAAGAGGTTGATAAAAAGATATTTGAAAAGACCGGACTTTACGTGGGAAGCTATGTCTTTGCGGGCAGCGATAAGATGCCGCTTGAAGAGCTTGCCGCTGTAATGAAAAAGCTTGGGCAAAAGATTGTAAAGTGTAACGAATCTTTTGTACTGGTTCCGAAAAAGAGCGTTGTCTTTTCCGCAAAGCTTCATAAAAGGAGAAGCAGGAAGCATTCAGACTGCGAGAATTGCAGCGCGGTCAGCTGCCCCATGAGAAAGGAACCCGCTGCGAAAAGAGCGGTTTCCAAGGATGATGACAAGAGCGGAAAAGGCCTTATCCACTTGTATACGGGAGAAGGAAAAGGAAAGACCACGGCAGCGATCGGTCTTGCCGTCAGGGCAGCAGGCGCCGGAAAGAAGGTTGTCTTTTCTCAGTTTATGAAGGGCAGAAAAACTTCCGAGCTTGTTTCGCTTGAACTTATACCGGGAATTACTGTTGTAAGAAGCGAGAAGGAGCTCGGCTGGCTCAAGCGAGACGATGAAGCACAGTGCGAGATGTTCCGCGTGGTTCATAACGAGATACTTGATAAGATCTCAGAGCATATCCAGAACGGCGAGTGCGACGTGCTTATCATGGATGAAATCACATACCCGTTTAACTACGGCGTTATAGATAAGAAGAAGCTTGAAGATATGATAGACAACAAGCCCGATGACATGGAAATTGTCATGACCGGCAGAAACGCCGACGAGCTCCTTTCAGAAAAGGCGGACTACATTACCTACATGGAAAAAATACGTCATCCGTATGATAAGGGAATTGATGCAAGGCGCGGAATTGAATATTGAAGATGCTTTGGCGGACCGATTGCCGTGTAACGGCAATTCGGTCCGCTTTTTTATGTGTTGACATTTAAAATAATCGTGTTATAGTTGTAATAGAACAAGTATAACCTGGTTTGTTTTGAGGAGGAAATTATGAATATACAGAAGTTCACACAAAAGTCCATAGAGGCTGTGAGCGGATGCGAGAAGATCGCCGTTGAATACGGCAATCAGGAGATTGAACAGGAGCATCTGCTCTATGCTCTTATGACAATAGAAGATAGCCTTATCTCTAAGCTTGTTGAGAAAATGGGCGTTGACACAAGCTCTTTTGTCAACAGGATCGAGCAGGCGATCGGCAAGAGGACCAAGGTTCAGGGCGGCCAGCCTTATATAGGAGCGCAGCTCAATAAAGCTCTTTTGTCTGCTGAGGATGAGGCGAAGGCGCTCGGCGATGCATACGTTTCCGTGGAGCATCTGTTCCTTGCGCTTATTAAGCATGCCAATAAAGAGGTAAAAGAGATTTTTGCTCAGTTTGGGATCGACAGGAACAGATTTCTCCAGGTGCTTTCCGAGGTTAGAGGTAACAGGAACGTGACGACGGATAATCCCGAGGCGACTTACGATACCTTGAGCAAATACGGAACAGAGCTTGTCGAGAAGGCCAAGAACCAAAAGCTTGATCCCGTTATCGGCCGTGACACCGAGATCAGAAACGTTATAAGGATCCTTTCCAGAAAGAGCAAGAACAATCCCGTGCTCATCGGTGAACCGGGTGTAGGTAAGACTGCGGTTGTCGAGGCACTTGCGCAGAGGATCGCGAGCGGCGACGTGCCCACAGCTTTAAAGGATAAAAAGATCTTTTCGCTTGATATGGGTGCTCTTGTAGCCGGAGCGAAGTACAGAGGTGAGTTTGAGGAAAGGCTTAAGGCAGTTCTTGAAGATGTGAAAGGCTCGGACGGTGAGATAATCCTTTTCATCGATGAGCTTCATCTGATAGTCGGCGCAGGTAAGACCGACGGCGCGATGGATGCCGGCAACATGCTAAAGCCCATGCTTGCAAGAGGCGAACTCCACTGCATCGGTGCAACAACGCTCAACGAGTACAGACAGTACATAGAAAAAGACGCAGCGCTTGAGAGACGTTTCCAGCCTGTTATGGTTGATGAGCCTACGGTTGAGGATACGATCAGTATCCTTCGCGGACTGAAGGAAAGATATGAAGTCTTCCACGGCGTTAAGATCATGGACAGCGCGCGTGTAAGTGCCGCGGTTTTGTCTAACAGATACATTTCCGATCGTTTCCTTCCCGATAAGGCGATCGACCTTGTCGATGAGGCGTGCGCGCTTATAAAGACCGAGATGGATTCGATGCCGGCGGAGCTCGATGAGCTCAATCGTAAGATCATGCAGATGCAGATCGAGGAGGCCGCTCTTAAGAAAGAGGACGACAGCCTCAGTAAAGAGAGATTATCCAACCTGCAAAAAGAGCTTGCCGATCTCAAGGAAGACTTTGATACCAGAAAAGCTCAGTGGGAGAACGAGAAACAGGCAGTTGATAAGCTTGCGGCTATGCGTGAGCAGATCGATACGATAAATTCGGAGATTGCCATCGCGCAGAGAAACGGTGATTATGAGAAGGCCGGAGAGCTTCAGTACGGCAAACTTCCTGCTCTTAAAAAAGAGCTTGAGGAAGCCGAGGAAGCTGCTCACAAGAAAGAAGCCGACACAACTCTTGTTCATGAGCGAGTTTCAGATGAAGAGATCGCGGGTATCATCAGCAGATGGACCGGAATTCCCGTAAATAAGCTTACTGAGAGCGAGAGAAACAAGACACTTCACCTTGCAGACGAGCTCCACGGAAGAGTTGTGGGTCAGGACGATGCGGTTACAAAAGTATCTGAAGCGATCATGAGATCGAAAGCGGGAATCAAGGATCCGAGAAAACCTATAGGTTCATTCCTGTTCCTCGGACCCACAGGTGTCGGAAAGACAGAGCTTGCAAAGAGCCTTGCACAGTCTCTTTTTGACGATGAGAACAATATTGTACGTATCGATATGAGTGAGTACATGGAGAAGTACAGTGTGTCCCGTCTTATCGGAGCACCTCCCGGATACGTGGGCTATGAGGAGGGCGGACAGCTTACGGAAGCCGTAAGAAGAAAACCTTATGCGGTAGTTCTTTTTGATGGGATCGAAAAGGCGCATCCCGATGTCTTCAACATCCTTTTGCAGGTGCTTGATGACGGACGTATCACGGATTCTCAGGGCAGAACAGTCGACTTTAAGAACACGATCCTTATCATGACTTCCAACATCGGCGCGCAGTATCTGCTTGACGGAATCAGCAGCGACGGAAGCATCAGCGAGGAAGCTGAGAAAGAGACCATGGAGGATCTGAGAGCTCACTTTAGACCCGAGTTCCTTAACAGACTTGATGAGATCATCATGTTCAAGCCTCTTACAAAAGAGAACATTGGCGGAATCATTGAGCTGATAATCGATGACCTTAACACGAGACTTGCAGACAGAGAGATCTCTATAAAGCTTTCTAAGGAAGCAAAGGACTATGTCATAGACAACGCTTATGACCCTATCTACGGCGCAAGACCGCTCAAGAGATATATTCAGAAGTATGTTGAGACATTGTCGGCGAGACTTATCCTTGAAGATAAGGTTCAGCCTCATGACACGATAGAGTTCGGAGTGGAAAACGGAGAGCTCGTTGCACACAGTGCAAGATAAAAGAAATATCTTTTGACTAAAAAATAAATGGAAAAATCCCAAGAGCAGCTTATAGAGGGTAAGCTTTTAATGCTCTTGGGATTTTCCGTTTTTGGGTTTATTCGCGAAGATATAAGTCAGGCGACAAGTTTAACCGAAAAGAATTCTCAAACAAATTGATTTCTTTTCTCGTCGTATGAAAAACCTGCGTCCGACAATTTCTTTTTGATCTCATCCAGCTCTTGTGCACTAATGCCCATGTCATCGGCGAGCGCTTCAAGGCTGCTGTAATTGTCTCTTAGTTTTGTGTTCAGATAACTGAATAGCATGATCGGATCTTCCGGCATCTTCAAACCTCCGTGGGTGTGATGTGCGGTTCATTCCGCCTCTTTTTAAAATATAAAAACATTATACCTCAAAACCCAAGATATTGGGATAGTTTTTTTATTACCACATTATGTTGAAACGGCTCTTTTTAAGGGTGTATAATAAATGTGAGTTATTGCCTAAAATAATGCAAAGAGAGAATAAAATGCAAGCATCTGTAGATATACACTGTCACATAATGCCGGGAGTCGACGACGGCTCACGGGATATGGAAACAAGTTTAAAGATGCTGGAAATAGCAGCAAAGGAAGGTATCACGGACGTTATATTGACGCCTCACCACAAGCCGATGCATCATAACGTGAGTGTCGAGCGCAACAAGATCTACACCAAAAGGTTGAGGGAAGCGGTGAGTAACGCCGGTTTAGACATCAGATTGTATTCCGGCAACGAGATATATTATAGCGATGAGACACAGAGGGAACTTGAGGAAGGTAAGATCTGTACACTTGCAGATACCGAGTACGTCCTAGTGGAGTTTCATCCGACCAATCCATACAGCGCGATAAGTAACGCTATCTATCAGATACAGGGCGCGGGATTTATTCCGATAATAGCGCATGTTGAGAGATACAGCGACATTGTTTCGCATCCCGCTTATGTGGAAGAGCTTATCGACAAGGGTTGTTATATTCAGATAAATGCTTTGTCCGTTATGGGTAAATATGGTTTTGGCATAAAGCTTTTTGTCAAAAAGCTACTTAAGAACAGGCTTGTGCACTTCGTTGCGACGGATGCACATGATATACGCAGGCGTGCACCAAAGCTTGCGGATTGCAGATCTTATATCCAGAGGAAATATGGCAAGGATTACGCGGACAGGATCTTTTACAACAATCCGATGAGCGTTATCCACGGCGAAATTATATAAACACGGAGTGGTATGAACAGAAAAGAAGACATTATAGAAATTAATCTTGGCGAGCTTTTATCTGTTATATTGGGGCGAGCATTTTTGATCATCAGTGCCGGACTGTTTTTTGCTCTGGCAGGTCTTTTTATCAGCAAATTTGTTCTTCATCCCACATATGAATCAACCACCAAGATCTACATACTGAATAAAGAGGAAAATCAGACCGTTACGTATTCGGACGTGCAGATATCCACGCAGCTCACACAGGACTATGCGGAGCTCATAAAGAGCAGATACGTTCTTGAAGAGGTTGCGCAGAGACTCAATCTTGTGGACATCACCTACGAGGATCTCGCAGATGTTCTCAAGGTGGACACCCCTTCCGATACGCGTATCGTATCAATTACGGCAAGGGACGAGGATCCGCTCATGGCGATGAAGATCGCAAACTGTATCAGAGAAGTTGCGAGTGAACACATCACCAACGTTATGGATATCGATGCCATCAATGTAGCGGAGACAGCCAATGTTCCTACCAAGAAGGCAAGTCCCAGAGTCGGAAGATGGACCGTTATCTCCGGATTTTTGGGAGCGGTTGTTGTGGCATTCTTCGTTGTACTCGGATACCTTCTTGACGATACGATCAAGAATTCCGATGACGTAGAGAGATATCTGGGACTCAGCACTATAGGTCTCATCCCGCTTTCACTTGAAGAGCAGGGCAAAAAGAAATCAAAGAAAAAATAAGTGACTTTTTAAATACACAGAAACGGAGATTCTATGCAGAGCGCGAAGCTTCATTTCAGCCAGGCGGAAAACAATTATCAGGTAAAAGAAGCATATAAGACCCTTCGAAGTAACGTTGAGTTCAGCGGACAGAACGTTAGAGTCATATCTGTCACAAGCTGCACTCCGGGCGAAGGAAAGACTACGGTCGCAATGGCTCTTGCAAGAGCTTTTGCCGAGGCGGGCAAAAAGACGATACTTGTCGACGCCGATATGCGTAAGTCAGTTCTTGTCGGACGTTACAAGACAGGCTCCGTAAGGCTTGGACTTACGCATTGCCTTGTTGGAAGAGAGAGACTTTCCAGCGTTATCTGCGAGACCGACACACCCAATCTTTATGTGATATTCAGCGGACCGGTCCCGCCGAACCCCAGTGAGCTTCTGGGCGGCAGGATCTTTAGTAAAGTCCTTGAGAATATGAAGCAGGTATTTGACTATGTGATCATTGATACGCCTCCTCTCGGAAGCGTTATCGATGCGGCCGTTGTTGCTAAGCAGTGCGACGGTACGATCATGGTCGTTGAGAATAATTCTATCAGCTACAGATTTGCTCAGAGGGTAAAAGATCAGCTTGATAAGGCCGGAGCTAAGATGCTCGGTGTTGTTCTTAACAAGGTCGATCTTAACGGAAAAGGATATTACGGCCATTACGGTCATTACTATGGTAAATACTACGGTAAGTATTACGGAAAGTACTACGGTAACGGCAGTGACAATGACAGCAGTACAATGACAAGGCCCAGGGCTCCCGAGCCGGATACGGGACTTGATGACGACGATCTTGATGAACTCAATTATCTTGCGGGAGTTACAAGGAAAGACTGAACATGGCGCATCCGTGCCGGCAATACGGGCATGAGTGGATGAGCTTTATATGTGTGGAGGAGACAAGTGAGAGGAAATATTCTCGGAATATTTTTTACAATACTGAGCGGAGTACTTGTGGCGCTTATAGTTTTCGCTTACGGAAGAAGTGACAGGCTTGCGCCTGAGTTTAGGTTTTCCACTGTTGGATTTATTTATGATTCCAAGACGACCGACAGGGATCTGCTTCAGGGGATCAATGCCTATGATTCCAAGGACGGCGATATGACTAAGAGGATCGTTGTAGAGAAGGTTGTTCTTAACAGAGAAGCGGAAACAGCGGTTGTTTATTACGCGGTTGCGGACCACAGTGGCAATGTTGCCAAGCAGTCACGCGTTTTTCCCGCAGATATCAGAGATATAGATTTTAACGGAGATTCATCTGAGACTATGGAGGATCCTCTTTTTCCCAATATGGTCCCGGACGGAACACAAGGAGAAGGAGCTGTTGAAGGCGCGAGTGCAGAGGGCGCCTCTACAGATGATCAGGAGCAGTAAATGAGGGGAAAAGGAAAAGTCTTTCTCATTATCTGGGCAGTGTTTATGACGTTTATTGCGGGTGGACTTGTCGGATTTGAGATAATGAGAGTAATGGGAAAAGCTAATCTTGGTTCCAAATCCGCCACATCGGCACCGATGATGGGGCAGCAGGATTCATATGCGGTTTCGAACGCAAGCACGGAATGGCAGGATGACTGGATCACATATAACGGTGATGTATATGATTACAATGAAGATATAATTACTTTTTTAATAATGGGAATAGACAAAGATGATGAAGTTGTCTCGAAGGTATCTGAGGGTGGCGAAGGAGGACAGGCAGATGCGCTGTTTCTTCTTGTTCTCAACCCGCACACTCAGAAGATAAGCATTATAGGCATCAACAGAAATACAATGACCGATGTGGATGTTTATGATGAATACGGAAGGTATCAGACTACGGTAGAAGCACAGGTTTGTCTGCAACACGGTTTCGGTGACGGAATGGAAGAATCCTGTGAATATCAGGTGAAGGCGGTGTCCAGTCTTTTTTACCAGCTCCCGATTCACGGCTATGCTGCTATAAATATGAGCGCGATTCCTACGATAAACGATCAGGTTGGCGGAGTTGATGTTGTTGTTCTCGAGGACCTCACAAAGTTTGATAAGACACTGAAAAAGGGCGCTGAAGTTCATCTTGAGGGAAAGACGGCATATCATTACATAAAGAGCAGAGATATACACATATCGGGCTCAAACAGTTCAAGGCTTGAAAGGCAGAAACAGTATATAAATGCTTTTATAAATGCTGCCAGAATTAAGTGCAGTGAAAATAATAACGCTGCAGTGGAGCTTTTTACGGCAATCGGAAGTAAGATGGTAACTAATATATCTGCCGATGAGATCTCATATCTTGCTCCGTATCTCGTATCGTATACGTTTAATGCGGATGACATCATATCAATTGACGGTGAAACTTCCAGGGATGGCAAGTATGAGGAGTTTAGAGTTGATGATGCCAGCCTCTATGAGACTATAATAGATGTTTTTTATGAAAAAATTGATCAAGCAGGCTAATGAAATGTATACGAAAAGACGATATAGAATAATAGAGATGATAGCCGTAAAAGGACTCTTTTTACCGCTGATGATAGTTTTTCTTATCGGATGTTCACGGAAGGATACAGATGCCGGACGTAACACCGCTTATGAAAAAAGTACTCTTCCGACGGAGCAGAAAACCGGATTTGAAGACATCAAGAGCTTAAATGAGGATGCTTTTGCATGGCTGTACATTCCGGGGACGGATATAAATTGTCCCATTCTTCAGGATTCTGAAGGTGATGATTCTTTTTACAAAAGTCATAACGAGTACAAAGAGCCTGATGAAAACGGGGCGATCCATATCGAGGCTGCAAATCTTAATGACATGTGTGATTTTAATGAAGTCATTTACGGATCATCGCCTAAGGATGGAACCGGATTTGCGCAGCTCAATAATTTTTTGGATAAAGAATATTTTGATGAGCACGAGTATGTACATGTATATATGGAGGATAACTCCCTTATATATTATATAATTGCCGCTTATACCCGTGATGATACAAAGCTTCTTGCACAGTATGATTTCACATATGCTTCCGGATGTATGGAGTTTATCAATGAGATCTACAGAAAAGGAGATGACTCTAAGATTATCAGGGATGGCTGCGAGACGGGGCTTAAACCCGAACATTTCCTTATTACGCTTACTACGGACAGCACCGATGAACCGGGAAAGCAGATGGTGGTTATCGGATGTCTGATGGGGGACGTAGCCGGGAAAATTGACAGAGATGTTGATTACGGAGATGAAGACGACATTAATATTCAGGCTGAATAGTAACACAAGGATAATGTTGTTTAGATAAAAGAACGGAGGCAAAAAAATTATGAAAAAGATTCTGGCTCTTACAGTTGCAGGTACACTTTTGGTGACGAGTTCCGTATGTGTTTTTGCTGCGGAGGATACTACCGGTGAGAATACAGTTACGGAGGCTAATTCTGACGTGGATCCCAGCCCGGATATAAAGGGGTTACAAGACAAGATCAAAAAACAAGAAGAACAGGCTCAGGCTGATAGGGAAAAGGCTGAAAAGGACAAAGCCGAACTAAATCAGAAGATAGGTGAGCTTAAATCAGTGCAAGAGGAACTTAGTAAGAAACTTACCACTCTCGCAAATGATAATAAAGAACTCGAACAGAAGAAAGCACAACTGACAAAGCAGCTTGAATCAACAAATAAGAGTCTTGACGCTGCTGTTAAAGCAAAGAATAAATACGAAGAAAAATATAATAATGCGACAGCCGCTCCCAAGAGAAGAGAGACTCCTTCAAGAGAGCAGGTGCTTAGCAAAAATAACGCAGTCGGTGACGGAAACGGCGGATACATCGCTCAGGGCGGACATGTTCAGATCAACGGCGGAAAGAGCAATGTTACATTTACACTTTCAGCTCCCACAGCCGGTGTTCTGAGTTCTGCAAACAAGTATGCAAACAGTGTTGGCGGAACACTTCTTCACTGCGTAACAACAAGCTCACCCGGAGTTTCGTTTAAGACAGCAACAGTAAACTTCACTGTTACCGGCGTATATGCAAACGATACAATCGCAGTATATCAGCTTCAGGGCAAGAATTGGGTTCAGGTAATGGTTACATCCATTACAGATAACCACGTAACCGTAAACCTTACACAGCACGGACCTCTCGCTTTCGTAAGAGTTGCAGCGGTTGCAACTGCAACACATTGAGATTAATAATTGAAAGCCACGCCAAAAGGCGTGGCTTTTTCAATGTATACGCACAGTTTTGCGGTTTTATGTTATAATATCGTTGCTGTGCACATTTATCATACTGCGTGGCACTGCAAGGAGAATGCTATGAGTTGGGAAGACAACGTACGAAAGGTAGTTCCCTATACACCGGGTGAACAGCCTAAGATTAAGAATATAATCAAGCTTAATACAAATGAAAATCCTTATCCGCCGGCACCTGCGGTTCAGGAAGCGCTTAAGAACATGGACGCGGAAGCTTTCAAGAAGTATCCCGATCCCACATGCGATGTGCTTGTTGAGGCGATAGCGGATTTTTATAAAGTCGGAAAAGAGAATGTGTTTGTTGGAGTAGGTTCTGACGATGTTCTTGCAATGGCTTTTTTGACATTCTTTAATTCGGATAAGCCGGTTCTTTTCCCTGATATCACATATTCATTCTATGATGTCTGGGCAGAGCTTTATAGGATTCCTTACAAGCAGCTTCCGCTACTTGATGATTTCTCTGTAAGGATTGAGGATTACTTTGGCGAGAACGGCGGTGTTGTTCTGGCTAATCCCAATGCACCGACCGGCGCGCAGCTTCCGATTGATGCGGTTGAAGAAGTTATTAAGAACAATCCCGATGTAGTGGTTATCGTTGATGAAGCCTATGCTGATTTTGGCGGACAGTCGGTTCTGCCTTTGATAGACAAGTATGATAACCTTTTGGTTGTTCAGACTTTTTCAAAGTCACGTTCAATGGCAGGAATGAGAATAGGTTATGCGTTTGGATGTAAGAAGCTTATCAAATATCTTCTCGATGTGAAGTTTGCTTACAATTCATATACAATGAATACCACTGCGCTTGAGCTTGGTGCTCTTGCGGTTAAGGACAAGGCTTATTTTGAAAAGACTGTCAGCATGATCATTAACACAAGAGAGCGAGTTAAGAAAGAGCTTATAGAGCTTGGATTTGAGTTTGCTGATTCCAAGACCAACTTTGTCTTTGCAAAGCACAAAGAGAAGTCGGGAAAAGAGATCTTTGATTACCTCAGGGCAAACAACATAATTGTTAGACGCTGGGATGCGCCCAGGATCAGTGATCACCTCAGAATCTCCATCGGTACCGATGAGGAGATGGATATTCTTATTGCAAAGCTTAAAGAATTCCTGGCATAATCTTGTGATTGTAAAAAGAGTTTTTAGGATAATCTGCGAGACCTTCCGGATTATTTTATATAATAAATTTAGGAGTAAGAGTTTTTATGTTAAAGTATTTAATTGTTTTTTTGATCTCTATGGTTCCGTTGATAGAACTTAGAGTGGCTGTGCCTGTTGCTATCGAGATGGGACTACCGATACTTCCAAGCTACATTGTCGCAATTATCGGTAATATGCTTCCGATGCCTTTTATTTTCTTCTTTGCAAGAAAAGTTCTTGAGTGGGGAAAAGATAAGCCGGTTATCGGAGGATTTTTTACTTTCTGTCTTGAAAAAGGACATAAGGGCGGAGAGAAATTAAAAGAGAAAGCCGGAAACAGCTTATATTGGGCACTTTTCTTGTTTGTAGGTGTTCCGATTCCGGGAACAGGTGCTTGGACAGGTACACTTGCTGCTTCAATCCTCGATATGGATTTTAAAAAGAGCGTTAAAGCAGTTGTTTGCGGTGTAATACTTGCAGGTATTATTATGGGACTTGGAACTAAGGCAGTACATCTTATATTCAGCTTGTTCTGATCATTTAGCTGTGACAAAGGATTAAACATGGACGCATACACAGATTTTGCAACTGTATACGACACCTTCATGGATGAAACCCCATACGAAGTATGGGGTGATTTTGTCGTGGAGCTAATAGAAAAGTACGGTGTGACCAAGCCGGTGCTTTCCGGCAGTGCCGGTGCGGAGCATGGTGGTCACGAGGTCTGCGATGGTAGTACCAGGACCGTGGACGCGCAGGCAGAGGAGGATTCCGAGGCGGCGCTTGAGGAAGAGAAAAATCTCATTGCGGAACTCGGCTGCGGAACAGGCTCTTTTACCATTAATATGGCGAAGCGCGGCTATGATATAATCGGTATAGATATGTCTTCCGATATGCTTGATATTGCAAGGAAGAAAACTCAGGCGGAAGGGCTTGATATTATGTACCTTGAACAGGACATGAGAGAGCTTGATCTTTACTGCACCGCGGGCACGATATTAAGCGTATGCGACAGCATCAATTATCTTCTTGCGGATGATGATGTTATAGAGACATTTAAACTCGTTAATAATTTTCTTTTTCCTAAAGGAGTTTTTATCTTTGATTTCAACACGCTCCACAAATACAGAGATGTTATCGGAGATGTGACGATAGCGGAGAACCGCGAGGATTGCAGCTTTATCTGGGATAATTATTATCACGATGAACAGCATATCAACGAGTATGATCTTACGATATTCTACAGAGCCGGCGAGGGTGATGTGTTCAAAAGGTCCGTTGAGACGCACTACCAGAGAGGCTACACGCTTGATGAGATGAAAGCTTTTGTAGAAAAAGCCGGACTAAAATTTATCGATTGCTATGATGCGGATACGCACGAAGCACCGACAGATGAGAGCGAGAGAATATACATCGTTGCCGGAGAGTGCGGCAAATAGAGTTAGATATAAGGATGGGGGACAATACATGATAATTGTAATACTCAGCTATATATACATCTTTATGGTTTGTCTTTTTGCGGGAGTAATGGTAAGGGAATCGCTTTCAAGATTTATCTCCGTTCCCAAAACAGAGACGATCGGGATCACAGGCGTCATAACTACGGGGCTTGCGGTTCTCACTGTATATGCCGAGTATTTCAGTATTTTTTACAAGGTCGGAGCGATCTGTCATATCATCCTGCTCATGATCTTGTCGCTTGGAGCATATAAGTATCGCAGAAAGATCAGTGCGCTGCTTATAACCGTCAGAAAGAAATTCTATTCAAAAGAAGGTATCGTCTGCCTTATCATCGTGCTTATATCCGCGTATTTTACATCGCGCGGCAAATATCACACCGATACGGGCATCTATCACGCCCAGGCAATCAGGGTACTTGAAGAGTACGGAGTCCTGAAAGGTCTTGGCAATTTCCAGTTACATTTTGCATACAACAGTTCATACCTTGCGCTCTGCGCGCTGTTTTCATTGAGCTTTGCTTTGCCGTTTGCGCTTCATACAATGACGGGCTTTTTCATGGCTCTTTTTACCTGTTATGCAGTGTGCGGCCTTATGAAATTCACATCGCGCAGCAGTCACGTTGCGGATATGGCAAGGCTTTCCATAGTTATCTACAGCATTACGGCGATCGAGTATCTTCAGTCGCCCGCGACGGATTACGGAACCATGTACATGGTGCTGTACATAATGTGTGCGTGGATAGTTCATGCAGTTGAGAAAAAAGACAACGCGGACGATATTCCGGTTTACGGCTATCTTTCCGTGCTCTCCATTTTTACAGTCAGCATGAAGCTTTCGGCAGCAGCCATCGTTGTGCTTGCGGTCGTTCCGTTTGTTCTTTTGGTAAAAAAGAAAGCGACAAAAGAGATATGGTCTTTTATAGCGATAGGATTTTTATCGTTCCTTCCGTATCTTATCAGGAACGTGATAATCTCGGGATGGCTCTTTTACCCGGTCGAAGCGATCGACTTCTTCAATGTTGTTTGGAAGATCCCCGCAGAGTATATGTGGCATGATTCCGCACAGATAAAAGTTTGGGGAAGATGTCTTTACGACGTTAACAGATTGGGAGATGGAGTGTCTGTTTGGGCACCGATCTGGTGGGGAGAAAAGACCTTCTATGAAAAGCTCCTTATTGTATTCCAGGTTGCCGGAACAGGAGCGGTGTTGCTCAATCTTTTGATAAGAACTGTAAGGAAAAAGATCCGTGCGGATGTGGCGGTATTTTACGTGACCGTGCTTGTGAATATTGCGATGTGGTTTTTCACCGCGCCGTTTATCAGATACGGACTTGCGTTTCTCTTGATACTTCCCGTTTGCGCAGGCATGGATCTTGCGGAGAATATATTCAAAGGAAAGTCATTCCTTAGATTTGCTTGTGTCGTTATCGCGGTCGTTTGCATGGGAAATTGGACTCTTCACTATGCTAAGGTTGATAAGGATCATTTTGTGGCTCACGTGAAAGATGCTTTTTATGTGACGCCTGTTCCTTATGAAGATGCCAAGACCGATGTGATTGATATGAACGGGGAGACGGTTTATTGCTCCGCTCAGGAGGTTGTAAACAGTTATTATTACTGTCCGAATTCCTGTTATCTTGATATGGTAAAAAGAACTGAACTCATAGGAGAAACAATAGAAGAGGGCTTTAAAGCTAAGTGATCAGCTTTAAAGCCCTTTAAATTACATATATATTTTTTTAGAGATTGCTGATATCGATCTCTCCATCAAATACAGTTGTTGCGGGTCCTTCCATGATAACGGGTGACTCGGGATCCTTGTCCCAGGAGCACTTGATCACACCGCCGAGAACATGCACATTGACGCTTGTTGCTGTCAGAAGATTTAATATGCATGCAACTGTTGTTGCGCAGCAGCCTGTTCCGCAGGCGAGAGTCTCACCTGTTCCTCTTTCCCATACACGCATGCGAACATTGTTCATGTCATCGATAGATACAAACTCTGTATTGGTGCGGTTGGGGAACATGGGATGATTCTCAAACAAAGGTCCGATAGTATTTATATCGAACTCTGAAAGCTCGTCGTCCTCGGGAAGGAAAACAACACAGTGAGGATTACCCATTGATACACAGGTTACGTTCCAAGTCTTGCCAGCAACTTCGACAGGGACGTTTACAGCGAGTCTTCCGTAAGTCTCTGAAAGACTTGCAAATCGTGAGTTGTTGCTACTGAGCTGTTCGTCGGTCAGCGTTACCGGAACGCTTGCCGCATCAAGAATCGGTGCCCCCATATTAACCTTGACCGATTCAACAAGCTCGTCTTCACCAATCTTAAGATCGATGTACTTGTTCTTTCCTGCGCTTACGATAGTAAGCTGCTGTTTGTCTGTGAGCTGTTTGTCATAGACATACTTGGCGACACATCTTATTCCGTTGCCGCACATCTCCGAACGAGTACCGTCAGCATTGAACATTTCCATCTCAAAGTCGATCTCTTCGTCATCTACCGGGTTAATGAAAATAACCCCGTCAGAACCTATTCCGAAATGTCTGTCGGAAAGGAAGCGAACGATTGATGGCTTCTTGTTCTGAGGAACAACCTCCTTTGAGCCGTCGACATAGACGTAATCATTGCCGCAGCCCTGCATTTTCGTGAATTTCATACCACTACCTCTTTTATATCTGATTATTATTATCCTTTATTATATACGAAAAATGTATACAATTATACAAAAAAGTAGTAGAATTTTTTAAAAATGGCATGAAAGTGAGGACGATTCAATGTTTAGACCCAACAGTGATTACTTGAAACTTCCCGGAAGCTACCTTTTCAGCACTATTGCCAAGAAGGTTAACGCTTATCAGGCAGCCAATCCGGATAAAAAGATAATAAGACTCGGAATCGGAGATGTTATACAGCCCCTTTGCCCCGCAGTTATCGAGGCACTTCACAAGGCTGTTGACGAGCAGGCGGTTGCCGAGACCTTCAGAGGTTATGCTCCCGATCTTGGATATGATTTCCTTCGCCATGCGATGGCTGAGAATGATTTCAGAAGCAGAGGCTGCGATATCGCTGACGATGAGATCTTTATCTCAGACGGTGCCAAGAGCGACTCAGGAAACATTCAGGAGATCTTTTCAAAAGACGCTAAGATAGCCGTATGCGATCCCGTATATCCCGTTTATGTTGATTCTAATGTAATGGCCGGAAGAACAGGCGATTACGATGAGAGCACAGGAATCTGGAGCAACGTTATCTACATGCCTTGCACAGCAGAGAACGGATTTGCACCCGAGCTTCCTACAGAGACACCCGATCTCATTTATCTTTGCTTCCCCAACAATCCTACAGGTAGCGCGATCACCAAGGATCAGCTTCAGGTTTGGGTTGATTATGCCAACAAAGTCGGCGCTGTCATCATTTATGATGCAGCTTATGAAGCTTATATTTCAGAGGACAATGTTCCTCATTCAATCTATGAGTGTGAGGGCGCTAAGACTTGCGCTATCGAGCTTAGATCATTCTCTAAGAATGCAGGATTTACAGGACTTCGTCTTGGAGCAACGATCATTCCTCACGATCTTGTTGTTGATCATGAGGGCAAAAAAGTTCAGATGCACAGCCTCTGGGCAAGAAGACACGGAACAAAGTACAACGGAGCTCCTTACATCGTGCAGAGAGCCGGGGAAGCTTGCTACTCGGATGCAGGTAAGGCTCAGATCAAAGATATGGTCGCACGCTACATGAAGAATGCAACATATATCCTTAACGGACTTAAGGATGCGGGCTACGACGTATCAGGCGGTGTTAACTCGCCTTACGTATGGCTTCGCACTCCCAATAACATGACAAGCTGGGAATTCTTTGACTACCTTCTTGAAAACGCAAATGTAGTAGGAACACCCGGATCAGGCTTTGGACCTAGCGGAGAGCACTACTTCAGACTTACTGCTTTCGGAAGCTACGAGAACAGTGTGGAAGCGCTTGAGAGGATCAAAAAGCTGTAATTGAAGTTGCAATGATCACATGCCCCATGCCGATTTGGTGTGGGGCTTTTTTGGTGCAGTAAACGGTGAAAAAGCTTTTTTGACACTGTTATGAGAATATATTAAAATAATGGATACGTATATTTTTATAGAAAATAGGAGTAACAGATATGGCATTATTAAAAAAATGGCGTGATATGGCCTACTCTGAGACTACTGACAAGGGTAGCCTTCAGAAATTATGGACAGAGTATTTTCAGAAGGAGCGTGACATCTACGCAGAGCTTCTTAAGAATCCCGATGATGTTGTAAAGGGAACAGTTAAGGAACTCGCTGACAAATTCGGTGTAGATATCATGACTATGACAGGATTCCTTGATGGTATCAACGATTCCCTCAAGACACAGAATCCTATAGATGATATGGAAGAGGATACAGAAGTTAATCTCGGATTCGAGAAGGAACTTCTTTACAAGAATATGGTAAATGCCGGAGCAGACTGGCTTTACAATCTTCCCGAGTGGGAGGCTATTTTTGATGAGGATAAGAGAAAAGCTCTTTACAAAGAGGAGAAGGCTTCTCATACAGTTGTAAAAGAGCAGAAGGTTTATCCCAACGATCCCTGCCCTTGCGGAAGCGGTAAAAAGTATAAAAAGTGCTGCGGTAAGAACGCATAAAAAGTAATCACCGGACTCGTTGTTTTCGAGTCGTGGTGTACTACTTAGTTCCGGCGAGCGCTATGCGCGAGAGTGGAACTACAATAAATAATAACGGGCTGTACCCGGTTGGTATAGCAGAAGGAGATGTTATGAATAAAGAAGAGTATTTGGAAGTGTATCGTCACTCACTGGCACACATTCTTGCTAAGGCTGTTATCGAGCTTTACGGAAAAGAAGTACAGTACGCTATAGGACCTCAGATCGACGACGGTTGCTATTACGATTTCGTACTTCCCAAGGCAGTAACACAGGATGATTTCAAGACCATCGAAGATAAGATGCGCGAGATCATCAAGAGAAGAGAAGATTTCACTCGCAAAGAAGTTTCAAGAGCAGAAGCACTTGAAATGTTCAAGGATCAGAAGTTTAAGACAGAGCTCATTCAGGATCTTCCCGAGGATGAGACTCTTACAGTATATTACACAGGCGATGATTATGTAGATCTTTGCCGCGGACCTCACGTTGAGAATTCACAGGAACTCATGAATGCCGCATATCAGATCAAGGCGGTTTCTGGAGCTTACTGGAGAGGCGATGAGAAGAGAGACCAGCTCTCAAGAATTTATCTCTATGCTTTCCCTAACAAGGATGAGCTCAAGAAGCACATCAAGATGATCCAGGAAGCAATGGAGAGAGACCACAAGAAGATCGGTGCACAGCTTGATCTCTTCATGTTTGATGAGACAGCTCCCGGTATGCCTTACTGGCTTCCCAGAGGATGGAAGATGTATCAGGCACTTCTTAAATACTCCAGAGAAGTGCAGGAGAGACACGGCTACACTGAGATCGCAGCGCCCCTTGTAAACAACAAGAAGCTGTGGCTTATCAGCGGTCACTGGGCACACTATGTAAACAACATGTTCATGGTACCCGGTGTATCAGGATGGCTCAAGGCTGACGCTGAGATTCCCGGAATCCTCGAGAATATCAACGAGCCCGCAGAGGAGCCTAAGAACGTCAAGATTCAGGCAGGTTCTGTTCTCTACAATCGTGAACAGGATGACACAATGGCTGCAAAGCCCATGAACTGCCCTAATGCCATGATGACATATAAGAGAACCAATCACTCCTACAAGGAGCTTCCTATCCGTTACAGTGAGTACGATGTACTTCACCGTAAGGAGAAGTCCGGACAGATGAACGGTCTTTTCCGTGTGCAGGAATTCCGTCAGGATGATGACCATACATTCGTAATGGAGTCTCAGATAAAAGAGGAGATCGCAGACGTTATCGCGATCGCAGACGAGATCTATTCAACATTCGGTGTTACTTACAGAGCTGAGTTCTCAACAAGACCCGAAGATTTCATGGGTGATATCGAAGTTTGGAACAGAGCAGAGGCAGCCCTCAAGGAGATCCTTGATGAGAAGTACGGCGAGGGCGGATACGAGATCAACGAAGGTGACGGAGCTTTCTACGGCCCCAAGATCGACCTTCAGATCAAGGACGCGCTCGGAAGAGAGTGGCAGTGCGGAACCGTACAGCTCGACTTCCAGCTTCCTCATAACTTTGGCCTTACATATCAGGCTCAGGATGGAACAATGCAGATGCCTGTAGTTATTCACAGAGCTATCTACGGATCACTTGAGAGATTCATCGGAATCATCATCGAGAACTTCAAGGGAGTATTCCCCTTCTGGCTCAGCCCTTATCAGGTAGGTATCGTACCTATCCGTGTAGAGCACAACGAGTATGCTAAGAAGGTTGAAGAGGCTCTTATGAATGCCGGAATTCGTGTTGAGGCTGATTACTCAGACAACAACATGAAGGAGAAGATCAAGAAGTTTAAGAATTACAAGGATCCATACATTCTTGTGATCGGAGATAAGGAAGCACAGGAGAACACTGTTTCTATCAATGTTCGCGGCTCCAACAAGCAGGTTCAGAACGTACCTCTTGAGGCGCTTGTTGAGATGTGCAAAAAGATGAATGAGGAGCATACACTTGAACTTATCGACAGCTACGAAGCGTGATAAATTTATAGGCATAGCTTTTTTTGGCCTGACCATATATTTTTTGGTCAGGTCATTTATCTTGTCTTGGTCCATTGATATATGGTACGACGAGCTTTTTTCCATGGAGTTTTCCGCTTCTCCGGTAAAAGAGCTTGTGGCATATACCGCGCGCGATGTTCATCCTCCGCTTTACTACATGATCGTAAGATTTTTTACGCTCCTGTTTAAAGGATTGGGACTTACCAATTACGGAGGCGGCGGTATCGTGCCTGTTGAGACGGTTGCCAAGATCGTTTCGATCATACCGTTTATCCTGATCATTATTTATGCGCTTACCAATATCAGAAAAAATTTCGGATGGATAACGGCAGGATTGTTTTCTTTTGCAATTGTAACTATGCCGGGACTTCCCGAGTACACGACTGAGATCAGAATGTACAGCTGGGCGATATTCTTCGTTACGGCGACGCTCCTTCACGGCTTCAATCTAGTTAGGAATATGAACGGTGAAGGCAAGAGACTGTGGGATATCGTAAACGGTGCTGCAATGTTTTTATATGCAGTCTGTGCTTCATATACGCATTACTACGCAGCTATTTCCATAGGCGCGATCTACTTCACGATCCTCGTATGGATGCTCAAGGTTTTCGTAAAGAATATGAAGTCTAAGGATGGTAGTATTAATTTCCGTCCACTCGCTGTAGTAGTAATTACCATGAATCTTGTTGTTGCAGCGTACATTCCGTGGGTATCGGTTCTTTTGTCTCAGGTTAATGCAGTGAGCAATAACTACTGGATACAGCCGGTCGGACTTCATACACTTGGAAGCTGCGCTAAATACATGTTTAGCGGATACTTTGTAAATCCTAAGGTTGCGGCCGCAAGTGCTATCATACTGTTTTCGCTTATCGCAGTTATATTTGTTTTGGTGATCGTTGAGCTTATAAAGGCAAAGAAGAGCATGGCGTCATCATCGGATAAAACTTCTGTAATGGTAGGCATTCCAGCAGCTTATTCGTACGTAGCATTTATGGTACTTCCGATGCTTATGTTTGTGGGATTACTTGCTTCGGTGATCATCAGACCTGTGTTCGTAAACAGATATATGGTTCCTGCGTTTGGAGCCTTCTGGCTCGCTGTTTCGATAGCGATCGGAAATATATTCGGCAATCTATCATTTAAGGGCGTAAAAGAGAAAATAACAGCAATTACGGCGGTGCTACTCGGAGTGGTTGTGCTCGTTGTAGGAATTGTTGATTTTAGGTCTTTCATTGGTAATGAAAAATATCGTATAGTAAATATGGTCAAGACCGTTGAACTTTTTGAAGGGCTCGATGATGATACGGTGATCATCAGTAACTTTGATCATGTGCAGGCTCTTTTGTCCTATTATCTTAATGAGAACGGTATTGCCGGTGCATTTAAGGGTGATACGCCTGCGCCGTATTCTATCTATCTTTACAAGGCAGAGGCGGAGCCGCTGATAAAAGAGAATGTTCCGGGGCTTTATTCTATCGAGGATTCCGCGGACATTTACAATTATCTTGAGGCGGGTAAGAAAGTTCTTTTCCTCGGAAGCTTTAACAGCAGGGAAGTGCTGCTTGAAGAGTGGAAAAACGACTACGGTATAACATACGAGAACAAGGGCAGTTACCTGATGGAGCGCTACTGGTTCGATGTATTTGAGCTTTCGATACAGTGATAAATATAAAAATGATTCGGAGAGAAATATGCTCAGAATGAAGAAAAGATTATTGGTACCGATTTTAATAATGACATTTATGACTGCGTTTTTAAGTGAGGCGGGTGCTGTTTCGGTGCATGCCGAGGAAGAACTTAAGATCGCCAAGCAGTGTACTTTTGTTATTCCTGCTCAGTTTACTCCAAGCAGCGAGAAGAATCTTTTTATTGATAAGAGCTATCCCATGGAGTCGGGATCGATCAAGTACAGCGTTTATTACAACGGCATGGATGTGATCATGACCAACAGGGAGAGAGAAGAGGCCGAGAAAAAGGCTGAGGAAAAGGTAATAGACAGTTCCGGAGAGATGACCAAGAAGGAATACGAGGAGCTTCTCTCTGCGAATTACAACAAAGAGTACGGAACGGATGTAGGATTTAATGTCACGGATTTTGATACCATCGAGATTGACGGGTTCCCCGGATACAAGATAGAAGCCAACTACAAGGTTGGTGATGAGGAACCGATATTCCAGACGGTCTACATGATCCGCTCAAGATACAGAACATTTACTGTTATTTACCAGCGCGCCGAGGACGATGAATGTTCGGAAAGCTTTGAAAAGAGCGCAAAGACAATTCACGTAATGTAATATAAAAGCCGGAGTGGCATTGCCGCTCCGGCTTCACTAATTAATTCAATGCAAAAATTCAATTGATTTAAGGCTGCCCAGTCCGTCACCGGAAAATACGAGGTAGAGGGCGTGGGTTCCGCTCAGTTTACCGGAAAAGCGGCATTCGCCGGCGGTCCAGATGTTGGCATTGCTGACAGAAATCTTTCCGAGAGTTTCTCCGTCGAGTGACGTCTTAATCTTGAAATCGCCGTTTATATAGCCTCTGGTCTTTATACGAAGTCCCGTTACATCTTTAAGGTCAAAGTACTTAAAGCCGATCGTTGTTGTATCAACAATATCCTTGATGTGTCCCGGAGCGCAGCAGTCATCGCCGCCTTCCTGAACAACTCTTGGACATGATGATTCGACGTACATCTTGTGATCTTTGGTAAAGATGTTGCATGCAAGGTATGCGGGATACTCGCCGATATCGGAAAGAGGTCCGCCGTTAAGTCCGCAGGATGTGATCTCAACCTGAGGGATTGATCCGTCTGTTTTTATCTCAAGCTTCTCGGCGCAGCCCTGTCGGCTAAACCAAGTTCCGTTGGTATGTCTGTGATAGAAGATGTACCAATCGTCACCGATCTTCTCAATGCTTCCGTGGTTGTTGGCTCCGTATGCGCTCGGAACTTCAGCATCTTTATATGTTCCGATATGCATGTCGCAGTTACTTACGATAACTCCGCCGTAGGTAAAAGGTCCTTCGGGAGATTTGGAAGTAGCGTAGCAAAGCTCGTGCATAACTTCGGAAGAGTAGATGAAATAATAAGTATCTCTTATCTTCCTGATCGAAGGTGCTTCGAAGAAAGCGTGGTTTTCAAAAGGTGTTCCCTGACTGTAGCAGTTGCCGGGAGCTACGAATTTAGGTGCCTTAACAATGGTGAGCATGTCTCTGCCAAGTACTGTAAGCATGGCGCCGTGTCTTGATCTGTCACCCTGTCCGCAGAAGCCTGTAAAGAGATAAGTAAGATCTCCTTCTGTGATCACGCCGGGATCAAACTGAGGCTCATCTGATTCCTTGTCGCCGAGCTTGGTTCCGTCTTCGTAGTGAACGTAGCCGTAGAATTCATAGTGACCTGCGGGAGTGTCGCTGACCGCAACGGAAACAACCGAAACCTTATCAAGTACATAGTAAAGATAATATCTTCCGTCGGGACCAACCGTTACATCGGGAGCGTACAGGCACATGTGTCCGTCTTTATTAAGAGGGTCGCTTGTCTTTTCGTATATGACGCCCTCGTATTTCCAATTGCCGAGATCATCTAAGGGAGCAGACCAGCATACGTAGTCGCCGAGGCAGAAGGTCTCTCCACCGTAGATATCGTGCGAACCGTAGATATAGATCCTATCGCCGAATACGTAAGGCTCTCCGTCAGGGATATATTCCCATGAAGGAAGATAAGGATTCACTGCCTGCTTTCTTGAGTTCTGTCTGATACCGCCTTCAATGCGAGAAGTAGCACCGTTTCCGAGGAACTCCATCTCAGCTTTATTGTCTGATGTATATGGCTCCCATGTTGGAAGAAGCTCGTTGTCGCGCGTCTTTCCGTTGGGATTTCCTGTCTTTATAAAATTAGCAAAATAGTCGCACATCTGCTTAGCAAGGTCATAATGTCTTCCCTTGTAGAAGCGGCGGCATTTTGTGATCGAGTTAAAGAAGAACCACAGATCGCATGAATGGAAGGTTCCGGGATAGGGCTCTTTTTTATCTCCGTCCGAAGGAATGTCCGGATCGAAGCGATAGTAGTAAAAGTTTTGTTTGCTTCCGGCTTTACCGGCGCAGCCTATCACATCTTTTATTGAATGCTCAACAGTGTTGATGCCGTTTATTATAAATTCATCCGAGGTGTTTCCGAGAAGGATCGGAACGTTAAGGCTTGTTCCTTCTTTAAGTGCCTGAGTGGGATCACCCGTAACGAACTTGTCGTCTTTTACAGGAAAACATCTTCCCATTCCAAGAAGGTTGTCACCGTTTTCGGATGAGACATATTCATTATATTTTTTCAAAAGATCTTTTGCGGAAAGCTTCTTTGCTTCTTCAAGACTTGCGATACCTGCGAATTTAAAGAAGTTCTCGCCCTTCTTTTCAGCATCGGAAAGAGAAAGCGGAGAAAAGATATCTGCGTCCTTATCGGGATGGACGATAACGCCGCTGAAGATGACAGCTCTTTTTATAAAAGAGTTATCGCCTGTGCAGGCAAGCTGATTGAGCACGCTTCCGCCACCTGCGGACTGGCCTGCTATAGTGATGGTATCGGGATCGCCTCCGAATGCCGCGATGTTTTCATGTACCCAATTTATAGCCATTCTCTGATCGAGGAGACCGAAGTTTGCAGGAGCATCGGGTGAATCTGCAGTTATCTCGGGATGTGAAAGAAAGCCGAATACTGCGAGTCTGTAATTGAGAGAAACAACGACGATACCTCTGCTTGCGAGCTGCTCACCGTCAAATTCCATCTCGGAAGAATAACCCCACTGGAAGGCTCCGCCGTGGATCCACACAAGTACGGGAAGTTTTTCGTCAGCTCTTTTGGCAGGTGTCCAGATATTGAGGTATAAGCTGTCTTCGCTCATTGGAACTTCGGGATCGACGAACCACTCGCGTGATGTGATGTCATCGCCTACCCCTGGCTGATCCTGATATGATATCGGTCCGAATTCGTATGCATTAAAAACGCCGTCCCAGTCCTTTGCGGGCTGCGGTGCTCTGAATCTGTTCTCGCCTATAGGCGGCTGTGCGTAAGGGATTCCCTTGTAAACCGTGATCCTTGGATCGGTGCCGGGAAGACCCTTTATTTCCCCATTTTTTACCTTAGTAGTTCTAAGCATAACCTTCTCCTTAGCTGCGTTATTTGTTGTCGTAACCATAGATATATTTTATCTTGCCATAAAGTATTTTATCCAGTCATAAAGTGCGATTTGATGATTAAAGATTGCGAACTTTGATCGGACATTGATCATAGAAAAAAGAGAAAGAAGACAAAAAAAGAAGCAGCACATGCATCACGCGTACGCTGCTTCCAGATCTTTTATTTTCTTTTGAACTTCTTCCGCAAAGATGCGGGCTTTCAACATGTCCTGTCTGTCCGGATGTGTAGCGGCGTCATCGAACTGACTGAGCATGTAATCGATCATGCTGTCATCGCATTTACCGCGGCAGGACTCATATTTGTTTCGGATCTGATAGGGCATTTTTCCTTGGCAGAAAAACGATCCCATATAGTTGTTGTCACCGGGGAGCCAAACAAGGGCATTTTGCTCGAGGTTCTTATAATAGCTGTCACTGTTACCAAGACCGCAGGTGCCGAATATGGCGACGTTCTTGTTGTGAAGCGAAGAAATGATATCTATTATCTCGAGACTGCATGAGCCTCTGTTAGCCCAAAATCCGATAAACACATTTTCGGCATCAAGACTTCCGTCCCAGCTGCGAACGTTAACGATCTTTTTCTTGCAGCCGGAAATCGGGAGCGCATCATAAATTTCCTGGGCCAGCTTTTTGGTGTTACCCGTTTCACTGGCGTAAACAATTAAATATTTTTCCATAGTCACGACTTCTTCTGAAATTCTGTCAAACACTTAGGGCATCTTATTATTATCTGTCCCTTACCTCGGGGTATACGTATCTTCTGATTGCAGTTAGGACAAGTGTATATATGATATTTCTTGCGCGTATATAATTCGGATCTGGTGCGCTTGAACAGTCCCGTTATCTTTTTAAATACTCTTTCAAAGCGTTCATTCTCTCTATATCTTGCTGAGATGTTGTGTGATAAGAGCCTGTAACAGTTGTACACCATGAGGGCTACCGCAATGTAATACAGAAATCCAAACGGCGTACATATCGATACAAGAAGATTGATAACTGCCAGTATCAAAAGAAACCGAGTAAGCTTATCCGTTCCGTATGAACCGTAGCGGCCTTGGAAAAAGCGAGAGAAAAAGTTTCTCATTTCCTGGTCTCCTTTTTTTGATTTTTTATAAAAAAAACGGTGCCACAACCTCCACCGCTATAATGATTTTATGTTGACGGGACCGAAAATACAATGAATATAAGGGGAAATTAGTATTAAAAAACTGTAAAATAGCATAAACACTTAATTTCACATTTGACCTATTTATAATGTCAGCAACTATTGCAAAGTTCTTCTCGGTTGATTATTATTGCCGAAATAAATATAATGATAGAAGCTGTTTTTTTGTATTAATTCAATCGAATTTGAGCAAATAAATACATTATTTTTGAATAAAACAAAATGGGGAGGTCCTTATGCATATTATCGTTGTAGGTTGCGGTAACGTAGGACAGACGCTTACACAGCAGCTTAGCAAGGAAGGACACAACATAACTGTAATCGAAGAGAAGAGCAGCGTGGTTCAGAACGTTGTAAACAACTACGATGTCATGGGCATTGTAGGCAACGGAGCCAGCTATTCTATAATGAAGGATGCCGGTATCGAGTCAGCCGATCTTATGATCGCTGTAACTGATTCCGACGAGCTCAATCTATTGTGCTGCCTTATCGCGAAGAAGGCAGGTAACTGTCACACCATAGCCAGAGTGCGTAATCCTGTTTACAAGAAAGAGATCAACTTCATAAAAGAAGAGCTTGGTCTTTCAATGGTAATCAATCCTGAGGAGGCAGCAGCCTTCGAGGCGGAGCGACTTTTGAAATTCCCTTCCGCTACCAAGATCGAGACCTTTGCAAGAGGAAGAGCCGAGCTTGTAAAGTTTATTGTCGATGAGGATTCCAGACTGTGTGATAAAGCGCTCAAGGACATTCCTTCCGATCTTAAGAAGCACGTTATCGTATCCGTTGTTTCAAGAGGAACAGAGGTTTATATTCCCGACGGTAACTTTATACTTCATGCCGGTGATGAGATCACTATCTTCGGATCCAGCAGAAATACACTTTCGTTCTTTAAAAAGCTGGGACTGCCTACCGCCAAAGTCCCTTCATCAATTATCGTAGGTGGCGGTGAGACCGGATATTACCTTGCCAAACAGCTTATAGGCTTTGGCGTTAAGGTTACCATATTTGAAAGAGATGCCGTAAGATGCAAGGAGTTGTCGGATCTTTTACCTCAGGCTCTTATCATCAACGGAGACGGAACCGACAAGGACATGCTCATGGAAGAGGGCGTTACCAGCGTAGGATCTTTTGTAGCCCTCACCAACCTCGACGAAGAGAATATCATGCTTTCCATGTATGTTAAGAGCATCAATCCTAAGGCCAAGCTTATCACCAAGGTTCACAGGGTTAACTACGGCGACATCATCGGATCTCTCGGAATAGGAAGTATCATCTATCCCAAGAACATCACAGCGGATAGGATCGTTCAATTTGTGCGCGGAATGAATGCGTCCAAGGACAGCAACATCGAGACTTTGTACAAGCTCAACGATGAGAGAGTTGAGGCTCTTGAATTTATCGTAAGGAGCGGAAGTCCTGTTATTGGAGTCCCTCTTGCACAGCTTAATCTCAAGAAGGGAATTCTTATCGCGTGCATCAATCACTACGGAGAGATCATATCTCCCACAGGTGACAGCGTGATCAGAGACAGAGATTCCGTTATCGTTGTTACCACGCTTGCCGGATTAAAAGACATAAGCGATATATTGGAGAAATAATAATGAACTATTCAATGATAAGATATATCCTCTTCAGACTGCTTAGAATAGTGGGACTTCTGTTCCTGCTTCCTCTTTTGGTCGCACTTATCTATAAGGAATACGACAGCGCGGGAGTATTTTGCGTTCTCTCTGCCGTATCTCTTTTGTTTGGATATATCGGATCTTACAAAAAACCTAAGAGCAGAGTTATATACGCCAAAGAAGGCTTTGCGATCACTGCGGTAGCATGGTTTGTAATGAGTCTTATGGGCGCGCTTCCGTTTGTTATAACGGGAACCATCCCAAGCTACGTAGATGCTCTTTTTGAGACAGTTTCAGGACTTACGACAACGGGAGGAAGCATCCTCACTTCGCTTGACGGAATAGAGTACAGTGTACAGTTCTGGAGAACCTTTACGCACTGGATCGGCGGAATGGGAGTGCTTGTATTCCTTCTTGCGGTAGTTCCGCTTGCAGACGGCTACAGCATGCATCTTATGCGTGCGGAGAGCCCGGGACCCGTTGTAGGTAAGATCGTTCCCAAGGTAAAAGATACAGCTAAGATCCTTTATCTTATCTATCTTGGTATCACACTTGCTGAGATATTTTGCCTCATCCTCACGGGAATGCCTGTATATGACGCCATAACGATCTCTTTTTCCACAGTCGGAACCGGAGGTTTTGCGGTAAACAATGCGGGAATCGGTGGATACTCTACGCTCAGCCAGTCTGTTATCATTGTATTTATGGCGCTTTGCGGCGTTAACTTCACGGTTTATTATTTCCTTCTTCACAAGAAGCCAAAGGAAGCTTTCAATATAGAAGAGGTCAAATACTACTTTGCGGTCATGTTTATTGCAGGTGCACTTGTAGCTGTAGACATTTACAGAGCCGGTATTTTGGACAGCGGACGCATGTCGTTCCATCATGCGCTGTTTGCGGTAACTTCAGTCATGACAACGACCGGTTTCGGAACGTTGGATTTTGATAAATGGCCGATGTTCTCAAAGATGATCCTTTGTATTTTGTCATTGGTCGGAGCCTGCGCGGGATCTACAGGTGGTGGATTTAAATTTTCAAGAGCACTCATCACTGTAAGAAATGTAAGGAACGAGCTTAATTTCCTCGTTCATCCCAAGGCGATAAAGAGAGTGTATATGGACGGACACACCGTGGAAGGAACTACCGTTAAGTCGGTATCCGCTTATCTCGGACTCTATGTACTTACATTTATTTTTTCAACGATAATCGTTTCACTCGACAATTTTGATTTTCAGACGACGGTTACATCGGTTGCAGCTACGCTCAACAACATAGGACCGGGCCTTGGAATGGTCGGACCGATGGGAAATTATGCACAATTTTCCGTCTTATCAAAATTTGTTCTAATGTTTGATATGTTGGCAGGAAGACTCGAGCTTTTGCCTATATTCATAGTAATCAAGCTAAAGACCTGGAAGAGATAAAAAAATTACAATCTAAAAAAAGTACATCTTTTGTAAAAAAAATGTATTGTGAAATGTGTCCAAAGTGTGATAAACTTCAGATTGATTTGTGAAGTATTTATAAAAAAAGTATAAACTGCGATTGTAATTTAAACTGAATATGAGGTGACTATGATGAAAATGAAGGGAATAGTGGTTACTGTTCTGGTCGTAGCACTGATAGCTATAGGAAGTTTTATCGGATCTCTTGTTTATGCGGTCAGGATTGATGACAGCGGATCACATGGCAAGAAGGAGATCTATCATTCGGCGGAAGAGGTTCTTCTTAGTTTTATGGGAGATGACGCCGGCAGTGGTAAGAAGGGCAAGAGCGCCCAGGGAAATGCTAACAGTAGACTGACTCAGAGAGTAACGGTTATGTCAGAGGAAGAGGTTCTTCCTTACAGCGGAACTGTAACTAAATTACAGGATGCATTTTATCCGGGTACATATGAGATAGAGTTCAGCACACCGGCTTTATTGCCTAAGGAAGCTTCGGTTGAGGTTCAGATGGACGTCAACGAGGGCGAAGAGGTTTACATCCTTACAGGTAATAAGGAAACCGGATATACAGAGTATGCTGTTGTGACGGTTGATACCGGCAACATCGTCAAGTTCAATACAGATAAGCTTCAGACATATACGATATCAACAACCGATATCACAGCCGCTCAGAAGGCTATGTCAGGAATTATCGGAGAATCATGATAAAGCATTACTCAGATACGATTTGATAAGGAATAAGATAAGAAGATGCGCGGGGTAAAAGGCGTAGAACAGATATTTCAATCTGCCTAGGTTTTTACCTCGCTTTCTATTGTACAAAAGTAAGATAAGAAATGCGAAGATCGAATACATTTCATTGTTTCCCGGAAGGAGAATGATGTATCCGGCGAGCAGATTAAAAGGTGTATAGAATCTGAAAAGATAGAACACCGTTATAAGAGCTATTCCGCGATAACTGTAATCCATATGAAGAACATAGGACAAAAGAGCTCCCGCAGCAAATACACATCCGGTTAATATCGGTGCGATGAGAAAGTGGAGTTCTTTTTTTGCGGAAAAAGAATTGATGGCTTCGATCGCACATAGCACAAGAAGGCCTATAAAGAGAGTGAAATAGACGTTGTTATCATCAAGCTTTATAGAATTGTGCATGGCAAAGTCATACGGAAGTTCAGAGATTATACCGAAGATCAAAAGACTTATCGCATATTTTAGCTTGCTGTGAGTGTGGATAAAGCCTTCGACCAATAGAAAGCAAAAGATAGGAAATGAATTTCTTCCTATGCCTCGGAGTATCCTGTAGATAAGATCAAGCTCCTTATAAGAGATATTAATAGGCAGAATCCCTTCAGCTGCTAGCGGATAGATTATTGCAGCACCAATGTGATCGATAAACATGGTGATGCATGCGATTATCTTGAGCATGTTGCCGCTGAGCCTTGAGAATTCTGCCTTTTGATTCATTAAATGATTACTCCTGTTTAGATTGCGATCGGGATATCTTTAAGCTGTTCTCCCGCTACTTCGTAGCCTTCAAGTGAAACATCATCCCTTGTGAACTTATAGAAGTCCTTTACATCGGGATTTAAATGGAACTTAGGTGCAGGAAGAGGCTTCCTTTGGATAAGCTCCTTGATGAGCGGAACGTGTTTGTCATAGATGTGGCAGTCAGCGATAACGTGTACGAGTTCGCCTACATTCATATCGCAGACCTGTGCAAGCATATGTACAAGTACAGCATACTGGACAACGTTCCAGTTATTTGCAGCGAGAACATCCTGTGAACGCTGATTGAGAACAGCGTTAAGTGTAAGCTTATCCTCGCCCTTTTTCTGAGTTACATTATAAGTTACGCTGTATGCGCAAGGATAAAGATTCATCTCGTGAAGATCTGAAAATACATAAGTGTTGGTCATAATGCGTCTGCTGAAAGGATTGTTCTTAAGATCATAGATGACTCTGTCCATCTGATCGAATTCACCTTCCTTGTAGATGCTCTTCTGGCCTATCTGATAGCCGTATGCTTTTCCGATAGAGCCTGTCTCATCTGCCCACTCATCCCAAATATGTGAGTGAAGATCGTTGATGTTGTTGCTCTTTTGCTGGTAGATCCAAAGGACCTCATCTGTAGCACTCTTAAGAGCAGTCTTTCTGAGTGTCATGATGGGGAATTCCTTTGAAAGGTCGTACCTGTTTACAACACCGAATTTCTTTATGGTGTATGCACTTGAGCCGTCAGGCCAGTGAGGTCTTACCTTTTCTCCCTCCGTAGATGTTCCGTTTTCCAGGATGTCTTTGCACATGGAAATAAAGATATCATCTGCTTTTGCCATTATGGATATCCTCCTTAACTATTTTTTCGTTAATTACTTCGCGATATACGCATGGCTTCACTGCGTTCTCGCCATGCTACGTCCCTTCGGAAATCGATATGCTCATTTCTTTCGCATATCTTTTTTCCTCAGGTCCGTTCGGTCATTTCATAAACACAGTATTTTGTGCAAGCACAATACTGTGTTTACTCATTCCCTTTATCGCGACCACTTATCGCAGAGTGAATTTATCTGGTCCGCAAATTTTGCTTTGTCTTTGTTGGTCATACCTTCGCTCTTAGCTATGATGCCCATGAGTCTTGCACCTGCAGCCTTAAGTCTTGAGTAAACGTCAGAGATAAGAGTTGCCTCTTTCTTC
The DNA here is from genome assembly GCA_017535785.1 of Butyrivibrio sp. Lineage (GTDB taxonomy): Bacteria > Bacillota > Clostridia > Lachnospirales > Lachnospiraceae > Butyrivibrio. The sequence continues at coordinate 291,916 of JAFXTN010000037.1, forward strand.
TTGACGGGGATCGGAACGCCTTCTTTAATGAAGGTTCTGGAGATAAGATCAAATTCCGTTCCGCTGTAAGGAGCGTAGGTGTCGAATCCGTATTCGTTTTTAAGACATGCTGCAAAAGAGGTGCAGACACTGTCTTCGCCGTGTACGATGAAAACTTTCTTGGGGGCTTTTTTCTTAAAGCCCTGGATCCATTCGATAAGACCGTCTTTGTCGGCGTGTCCCGAAAGACCTTCAAGTCTGCAGATCTCAGCCTTAACAGCGATCGTTTCACCGAAAAGCTTTATCTCATCGGCGCCGTCTATGATGGCTCTTCCTGTTGTACCTACCGATTGATAGCCTACAAAGAGGATAGTGCTGTCTTCGCGCCAGAGATTGTGCTTTAAGTGGTGTCTTATTCTACCCGCTTCACACATACCCGAAGCAGAGATTATAACCTTGGGTTCCGGATCTTCGTTTATCGCTCTCGATTCATCCGTTGTGATCGAAAGAATGAGTTCTCTGAATGTGATGGGGTTGATGTGTCTTTTTACAAGATCCATCGCTTCCTCATCGTAGCATTCAAGCTGATTTTGAGAAAAGATCTCGGTTGCCTCTACGGCAAGCGGGCTGTCTACATATACGGGGAAATGAGGGTTGGTTTTAACAAGTCCTTCCTTCTTTATCTTACGTATAAAGTAGAGCATTTCCTGAGTACGACCTACTGCAAAAGAGGGTATGACAACATTTCCGCCTCTTGCAAAAGTACGATCTAAGATCTCGGCGAGATCGTTTATATAATCCGGCTTCTCGTCCGTATGGAGTCTGTCACCGTATGTTGATTCCATTACTACATAATCGGCTTCTTCGGTAAATTGAGGATCCCTGATAAGCGGCTGATCCTTGTTTCCGATATCGCCGGAAAATACTATCTTCTTGGTTACGTTCTTCTCGGTGAGCCACACTTCAATGCTGGCGGAACCGAGGAGATGACCTATATCCGTAAATCTGATCTTGACGCCTTCGCAAATATCGATCTCATCGCCGTATCTGCATGGCACGATCATCTTGATGGTCTTCTCTGCGTCTTCCATAGTGTAGGAAGGTTCCATCTGCTGGATGTCTTTACTACGTTTAGCCTTTCTGTTGCGCCATTCCGCTTCCTGCATCTGAATATGTGCACAGTCTCTGAGCATTATGTTGCAAAGATCGGCTGTGGCTTCTGTTGTGAATATCTTTCCTCTGAATCCTTTTGCGTAAAGAAGAGGAAGGTTGCCCGAATGGTCTACATGGGCATGTGTTAGAAAAACATAATCAATTTCGGGAGCCGAAACGGGAAGAGGAACGTTTTCAAAATAGTCTTTTCCCTGTTCCATTCCGTAGTCGATAAGAATGTTTTTTCCGCAGGCAGATATAAAATGACAACTGCCCGTAACCTCGTGATCTGCGCCAATAAAAGTCAGTTTCATGTAATCACCCCATTAGTTTTCTTAAACTCTTTTTAGCATAACACAATTTCAATGTGGAAAAAATAGGGCAGATTTGGTAGAATAGATACAATTAATTGAAAAATTAATTAAAAAAAATAAAGGAGACTAGATTAGAAAATGCTTTTAAGAAAAAAAGGGAAGAGAACGGCTATTATCATAGCATGTATTCTTGCTTTCGGATCTTTATCAGCATGCGGACCCGAAGACGGTAATGCCGATTCATCTTTACAGGCATCATTTGAGCCCATTTCTCAGGAAGCTGATTCTTCAACAGAGAGTACATCTGAGGAGACGACAGAAGAAGAGTCTTATGAGATTCCTGAAGGAATGTACTTAAGTGAGTTAACTGGTGAGCCTATCAGTGAAGAGATCAAGGATCAGCGTCCTATCGCTGTAATGGTCGACAATGAGAAGATGGCTCTTCCTCACTACGAATTAGCCAATGCTGACGTTGTTTATGAGATCATGAACAGTACCAAGAACGATCGTATTACAAGATTTATGGCTATCGTTAAGGACTGGGGCAAGATTGAACAGCTTGGAAGTATCAGAAGTACACGTCCTACAAATATCATACTTGCATCTGAGTGGGATGCGGTGCTCTGCCACGATGGAGGACCTCCGGTCCACAACGATCCATATTTTAAGAATCCTTGGGCTGAGCATTTCTCTGGTACTTTCTCACGTGTAAATAACGGTAAGAAGAGAGAGTTTACTGAATACATTGTAAAGGGTGACCTTGATAAGAACTTCAAGAACTCAGGATATTCAACAACTTACAACGAGTATGCTAACGAGGGAAGTCACTTCAACTTTGTTACTTACGGCAAGGAGATCAAGCTTGATGAGAAATATTCAAGATCTTATCCTGCTAAGAACGTTACACTTCCTTTCAAGCACACAGGAACTCAGCTTAAGTACAATGAGGATACCAAGGAATACGAGCAGTATGAGTACGGCGCTCGTCACGAGGATGCTGATACAGATGCTCCTCTTTCATTCAAGAACGTAATCCTTCAGAATTGTTCATTTAACGAGCTTGATAAGAACGGATATCTTATCTACAACTGCGTTGGAAACGGTAACGGTTGGTACCTTACAAACGGTTTAGCCAAGGATATCTCATGGGTTAAGGACGGTTTGACAGGTGTTACAAAGTTCTATGATGAGAACGGTGATGAGCTTCAGATCAACACAGGTAAGACTTACATCAGCCTTATTCCTGAGGACTCATGGAGCAATGTTGTCTTTGAATAATTGAATAAGTAAAATATATAAATGTATAATAAAAGGTGTCCTTTTGGGACACCTTTTGTTGTATTATGAAAAAGAAGTCTAATATACGGAGGAGTAATTTATGAAAGCTATCGTTGCGGTTGACAGCAATTGGGCAATAGGTAATAAGGGCCAGCTCCTTGTGAGCATACCTGCGGATCAGAAAGACAACTTCAGACGCAGAACATCAGGCAATACCATAGTTTATGGAAGAAAGACTTTGGAGACATTCCCTCAGAAGATAGTCCTTCCGAACAGAAGAAACATCATTCTTTCAACAAGACAGGGCTATACTGTGAAGAATGCAGAAGTTGCTCATAACAGAGATGAGCTTATGGATCTTATAAAGAATGAGAATTCCGATGATGTGTATATCATAGGCGGTGAGACGGTCTACAAGCAGTTCATTGATGATTGCGATACAGCTATCGTTACTTTTATCGATAAGGCATATGAGGCTGATGCTTATTTCCCCAATCTTGATAAGGATCCCAACTGGGAGCTTGTTGAAGAGAGCGATGAGCAGGTTTACTTTGACATCACATATACTTACAGGATCTACAAGAAGAAATAAAAACTTTGCTTTTCCACTTTGGATCACGGAGGCAGGCATTATATGGAAAAGAGAGCACTTGTACTAATAAACAGATCGGCCGGAACGGGTAAAGCGGGCAATAATACATTAGCCATTGCAACAGGACTTGCCGAGAGAGGCTACGAGCCCATAGTATATCCGATAATACCGGGGACCGGACTTACTTCCGAGACAATAATAGGAAGGTATGACGGGAAGGTCGAAAAAATAGTATGCAGCGGCGGCGACGGAACACTTAATCACGTAGTCGGTGCTGTTATGGATATGAAAGAAAAGCCGGAAATTGCATATATCCCCGCGGGCAGTACCAATGATTTTGCCAAGGGGCTCGGTATTCCGAGTGTGCATTCGGCTGCTATCGAAGTGGCACTCGACGGATATCCTTTTTCTTATGATGTCGGAAGGATGAACGACAGGTATTTTAACTATGTTGCGGCTTTCGGAGCTTTTTCCAAAGTGAGCTACGCGACTGACCAGGATCTTAAGAATATCTTAGGCTACGCTGCCTATGTTATAAGTGCGATCTCCGAACTGCCACAGAGCCTTGGCTACAACACGCACATGAAGATCGAGGTCGACGGCGAGATCACAGAGGACGACTATGTATTCGGTGCGGTATGTAATTCCGGATCGATCGGTGGAATGAACATATTCGGAAAGACCGATGTTAAGCTTGATGACGGAGAGATGGAACTTTTGCTCATACATGCTCCCAAGAACATCATGGAATTTAATGAGATCCTCGGCGCTCTTGCGACCAATATCGAGAGCAGCAAGCTTATCACCGTTAAGCAGGTTAAAAATGTGAAGTTTAAATCCGAGACGTTTTGCGAATGGACGATCGACGGAGAATTCGGCGGAGCATCCAAGGAGACGGATATAAGCGTTATAAATAAGGCGATAACCATAAAGGTTAAGCATAAAAAGTAAGAACGGATAAACAATGGCTTTTTTATACGAGAAAAAGAAAAGTAAAAAAGACGATCATGAATATATAGAGATAACGGGCTTTGAAGGAAACGGAGAAAAGCTCGTTATACCCGATAGCATAGAGGGGCTTCCTGTCGAGGCGATAGGAAACCACTCTTTTTCAGGAAGAGAAGATATTGTAAGCGTTGAGATCCCTGAGAGCGTAAAGACGTTATACGGATTTGCTTTTCACAATTGCAAGAATCTTGAAAGGATCGCTCTGTTCGACAGTCTTGACGATTACTACGACGGAGTGTGCAGGCAATGTGACAAGCTTAAGATAATCGATATCACCGTAAACAACAGTTGGTATGAGGTTATAAGGAACTTTCTCGCGGACAGCGACAGGACGCTTGAATTCAGGATACATATAAAGACAGATGAGGGCTATGATGAGGCAAGACTCACCTTCCCTGAATTTGTCTATGATTTTAATGAGAATACAATGGCGCGCACCATACAGTTTTCGATAGCGGGCTCCGGCTATGCATACAGAGAGTGCGTTGACAGAAGGAGCATTGATTACAGAGAATACGACAGGCTTTTTGATAAGGCGGTCATAGACGGTAATGCACTGTCTGAGAACATCGCGATCGGAAGACTTATCTTTCCGAAAGATCTGCTTGTCGGATACAGGGCCGTTTATGAGAAATACGTCAGAAAGAACGGCGCCGGAATTTTATGCAGGCTCATCGATGATGAGAATGAAGACGAGAGTTTGGAGCTTGTGAAAGCTCTTTTGACATACAGATGCGCGGATGCGCAGGAAACTGAAGATGGCGATAAACTTCTGAAGGATGTCGATATAGATAAGGCTATTGAGCATGCAGTTAAAAGCGGAAAGACACTTTTTTCCGCGGCTCTTATGGACGCCGGTGCGCCCAAGGGCGGGGCGATGGAGTTTACGCTTTGAGGTTGATCTATGGTTGCAGAGGGAAGTAAGAAAAGGATTGAACTGAGCGAGATGGGCTGCAGGGTCTTGGATGCGTCGAGAACCGAGCTCTTTATTGCTATGAGATTTATGAGCGCTGCTCTTTCAAGTCTTTCTTACGAGATGGATCTTTCGACGACGAGTGTTGGTACGGATGCGGTCAGCATAAGGTTCAATCCTTCTTATATATTTAAGCTGTTTACGGAGGAGCCTGCGAGGCTCAACAGGACGTACATGCATATGCTGATGCACTGCATTTTCAGGCACATGTACACATCGGGAAGATACGAGGATGAGCGGATCTATGATCTGTGCGCAGACATCGTTGTTGAGTCGATCCTTGATGACATGGACTACAGATGCATTTATAGGATTTCTTCCGACTATCGAGACAGATGGTATGAGACTCTTGAAAAAGAACTCAAGGTCCTAACGGTAGAAAAGCTTTATCGGTATTTTTCTGAGGAGCATCCGATAGAAGATCCCGATGAATTTGAGAAGCTGGAAAAAGAGTTTTGGGCGGACGACCACGGCTTTTGGAAGAGGCTTCCAAAGGACGATCCGCCGCAGAATGATGATGAAAAGAAAAATGACAACGTGCACTTCATTTCTCCTAACCGCATGAAGCTCATTGAGGATAAGGAAAAAGACTGGGAGAAAGAGGGAAAACGTCTTCAGACCGAGATAGAGACGACGGGCAAAAAAGCCAGCGACCGCGTGGGAAAGCTTTCGTATATATTAAAGTATGAAAATACCGAAAGGACCGACTATCGCGAGTTTCTGGATGATTTCATGGTCATTCGGGAAGAAACGATCATCGATCCCGATTCTTTTGACTATGGGATGTATGCGTTCGGTATCGATATGTACGGCAATATGCCTCTCATAGAAGAAAACGAGCACAGGGAAGTTAAGAAGGTGCAGGAGCTTGTGATAGCCATCGATACTTCCGCGTCGTGCGAAGACGGATTGGTTCAGCGTTTTCTTAACGAGACTGCGTCGATCCTTTTGTCCGGTGATGATTTCTTTAGGAAGATCAAGATACATGTGATCCAGTGTGATGATGAAGTCAAAAGAGATGATGTCATCCTTTCCGTCGATGACATGAAAAAGTATTCGGACGGCGTGCATGTGGAGGGCGGATACGGAACGGATTTCAGACCTGTCTTTTCACATGTTGAAAAGCTCATAGAAAAAGAAGAACTGACGAATTTAAAAGGGCTGATCTATTTTACGGACGGCTACGGAGTTTATCCGAAAGAAGCGACTAAGTACGAGACGGCGTTTGTATTTGCCAAGGATGAAGACTATAACGACAGCGAGGTGCCTAACTGGGCGCAGAAGCTGTATATCTAAGAGGGCGTTATGAATATTAAAGAAGCAAAAGATGAGATCAAAAATGCCGTGAGGGCATATCTTGAAAAGGATGAGGCGGGACAGTACGAGATTCCTGTTGAGAGACAGCGCCCTGTGCTGCTCATGGGACCTCCCGGAATCGGTAAGACCGCGATCATGGAGCAGATAGCGCATGAGCTCGGAATAGGGCTTGTTTCCTATACGATCACGCATCACACGAGGCAGAGTGCGATCGGACTTCCGATGATATCAGAAAAAGAGTACGGAGATAAAAAGTATTCAGTTACCGAATATACGATGAGTGAGATCGTTGGTTCTGTCTATGACAAGATCGAGCAGACGGGGATCAAGGAGGGAATTCTTTTTCTTGATGAGATAAATTGTGTATCCGAGACACTGGCGCCTACGATGCTTCAGTTCCTTCAGTACAAGACCTTCGGAAGCCACAAGGTTCCTGACGGCTTTATCATTGTGACTGCAGGTAATCCCGCTAGATACAACAAGTCTGTCAGAGAGTTTGATATCGTTACGCTCGACCGTGTGCGCAAGATCATGATAGAAGAGGATTTTGAGTCTTGGAAGGAATATGCTTATAAAGAGGGCGTTCACGGCGCGATCATGGCGTATCTTGAGATAAAGAAGGACAATTTCTACAGTATCAAGAGTGATGTCGACGGAAAGAGTTTCGTGACAGCCAGAGGCTGGGAGGATCTTTCACGTGTCATAAAGGTTCATGAAAAGCTGGGTATCCCGGTTGATAATAAGCTCACGGATCAGTATTTGCAGGATAAAGAGATCGCAAGGGATTTTGCTGATTATTATGAGCTTTACCACAGATACAACGAGCTGTATAAGATCCCGGATATTCTGGAGGGCAGATTCCCTGAAGATCTGGCTTCGATAAGAAAAGGATCTTTCGATGAAAAGCTCAGTATCATCGGACTTCTTACAGATAAGCTCATGGATGAGTTCAGGGATTATTCCAAGAGTGCGGCAGTGCAAAAGCTCGTGTATGAGACGGTAAAAGAGTATGTTGCTACGGCAGGGGCTGAAGCTTTAGAGGATTCGAAAAAATTCTTGGCTGACAAGATCGATGAAATAGAGAAAAAGACTGCGCACGACGCGGAGGCGGGATTATTGAACCGCGAGGAAGAGAGCGAGCGCAGGATTGCGGTGGCGGCGCTAAGAGAATGTCTTAAGGAAGTAGAAACGGGAGGTGTTGCAGCCGCAAAGAGCTGGTTTGCTGCTCGCGAGTCCGAAAGGCAAGAACGTATCAAGGTTACAGGCGAGCATCTTACAAACAGTTTTGATTTCATGGAGAAGGCATTCGGAAACGAAGAATCGCTGACAGGTAGCCAGGAAATGGTCATCTTCCTTACCGAGCTTTCAAATGCATATCACAGTCTTAAATTTGTGAGAGAAACAGGAAACGAAGCATATTACAAATACAACAAGTTGCTGTTATTAAACGACAGAAAGCAGGAACTGAGTCGTGAGATCATGTCAATTATGACCTTGACGTGACAAGTGGGCAGATGTTAACATTTTAAAAGATTTTACACCAATCCGACTAATGGAAAATTAGGTTGTTAAAGTCTAAAAAACGCGTAGTAAAGGAGTTTATCTTATGAATGAGACCGGTAGAAAACCAGCAGTTACCGCCAAGAATATTATAAGAGTTTTGTCGGTAATTGTTATTATCATTTTCTTTTGTCCGACATTTTTGGTTTCTTGCTCGGGTCAGACAATTGATGTATCGGCAATGAATGTGGTTGGCGGTATCAAATCCTATGGAGAATCCGTAGTTAAGCCACAGCCATTGTTATTGATCTGCCTTTTATTACCTATCGCTATTTTTGTGATTCTTTTTCTTAATAAGAAATTTACTGATGATAAGGCAGCGCTTATCACTGCAATCTGCGCAGCGGTTGATCTTATCGTTTGGATCATTTTCAGAGTTCAGGCCAAGAAGGCTGCATTAAAGAATTATTGTACATTTAAAGTGACAGGATGGTATGTTTTTAATATCATTTTCCTGATCTGCATTATCGCGTTGGCAGTTCTGGTATTGTTTAGAGTTATCCATATGCAGGAAGATCTTGTCGTGCGATTCAGAGGTTCAGGTGCACAGGATGCATTGAACCAGATGGCGTCAGCTGTAAAAGGACTTGCGGAGAATGTTTCTGCAAACGTTGGCAATGGCGGAGTTCCCAAGGAAGATATCATGGGCTACTGCGCTAAGTGCGGAACACCTCTTATCTTTGGTGATAAGTTCTGTACATCATGCGGAAGACCTGTTCCCGAGGATATCATCGCTGAGGCTGAGGAAGAAAGAAGAGCAGCAGAAGAAGCGAGACGTGCCGCAGAGGAAGCAAGACGCGCAGAAGAGGAAGCCAGAAGAGCTGCGGAAGAAGCTGCTCGCAGAGAAGCTGAGGAAAGAGCAAGAAGAGAAGCAGAAGAGAGAGCTAAGAGAGAGGCTGAAGAGAGAGCCAGAAGAGAAGCTGAAGCAGAGGCAAGACGTGCCGAAGCAGAAGCAAGACGCGCCGAAGAGGCTGCAAGACGTGAGGAAGAAGCCGCAAGACGTGCAGAGGAAGTAAGAGTTGAAACAGATGAGCTTACTGAGAAAGAACTCTCTAAGCTTGCATACGGTTCAAGTCCCAGACCTGCATTTTGTTCAAGATGCGGCGCTAAGCTTGCAAGCGATGCAGTATTCTGCTCAGCATGCGGAACAAAGATAGTTTAATATTTCGGTTGATCAATGATAGTCAAAAATCCCCGGCCTTTGAGCTGGGGGTTTTTTTGGGGATATATCTTTTGAAAAAAAGATCATATAAATACTTTACTTTTTAGGAGGACAGAAATGTTTTGTGGAAAATGTGGGGCTGAGAATGATGGGAATTCCATGTTTTGTAAAAACTGTGGAGCGCCATTAACTCAGGTACGAAAAGCGCAGGGTGCAAAGATTGTACCTAAGAGTGATTCGTTTGATGGGGGAAACAGTGCGGAGTCAAGCGCGGCACCGATAAAGCTGCCTAAGCTTTCACCCAAGATCATCGGAGCTGTTTTTGCAGCTATTGCAGCTCTTTTGGTTATCATTGCTATCGCCGTAAATGCTTCAATGACGATCAATATCAACAAGTATCTCAAGATCAAAACAGAGGGTGTTGACGGATACGGTAAGGCAAGTGTAGAAGTAGATTGGGATGCCATCGAAGAAAAGTACGGAACAAGATTGGAGTTTACTAAGAAGGGTCAGAGTGAGTACGGCGGATTCGCAGGACTTATGAAGCCGGTTGAAGGCGTGATCGATGCCGTTGATATAAAGGTTGATCCTACAAGCAAATTATCAAACGGAGATGAGGTTAAGTACACTATCAAGGTGAACGAAGAGCTCAGCGAGTGCGTTAATTGCAAGATCAAGGCAAAAGACGGAACCTATAAGGTTTCAGGACTTGCCGAGGTTGAAAAGTTTGATGCTTTTGCGGATGTAAATCTTGTTTACAGCGGAATTGCTCCCAATGGCCATGCGGAATTGGAATACAACGGAGAAGAGCTTAGCTCTCATAACTATAGAATTGAAAATAACAACGGACTCAGTAACGGAGATAAAGTCAAAGTTACTATCGATGAGGATTTCATTGATGCTTATGCGGAGGAGCACGGAAAAGCTCCCGAAACTTTGGAAAAAGAGTACACTGTTGAGGGGCTTAGCAGCTTCGTAGCCAAGATCTCCGAGATAACAGACGAAGGTCTTTCAAGCATGAAGAGCCAGGCAGAAGATGTCTTCAAGGCAAGAGCCGCTCAGAACTACGGAGAAGGCGAAGAGCTTAAGAGCCTTGATTATATCGGTGATTATCTGCTTACCGCTAAGGGAAACAGCGGTAATTATAATTACCTCTATCTGGTATATAAAGCTGAGATCCATAACAGCTACAAGACTTATGATAAGGTCAATGAAGTATATTGGTACACAGCATTTAGAAATCTCATGACAGACGGAGAAGGAAAGCTTGTTGTAGATACAAACAGCTATGATATTCCAAGCCACAGGGTTGAGATCGATTCAAAAGTCAGCTCAGGCTGGTTCGGAACAAAGAGCTGGTATTACTACGGATTCGCATCTATGAACGATCTGTATAAGGAAGTAGTCACAACAAAGATCGACGCCTATAATCATGAGGACAATATAAACGGTGATGAGGCACCTACAATATCTGACAGTGAAGCAAAGGGTGAGGGAAATGCGGATTATCTTTTGCCCAACAGTGATAAGGAACTCATTTCTGAAGACGATCTTGAAGGCTTCGATGCAGAAAAGTGTAAGCTTGCCAGAAATGAGATCTATGCCCGCCACGGCAGAAAGTTTAAGGATGAAGAATTACAGTCATACTTTGATGCCAAGGAATGGTATGAGGGAACAATAGATCCCGATGATTTCAATGAAGAATCTTTGTCTGAAACAGAGATAAAAAATAAAGATACGATCGTTAAGTACGAAGAGGAAAAAGGTTTTAGATGATCATAAAAAAGGTAAAGGGCATTCTTGCTCTGAGCGCAGCAGTACTTCTTGTTGCGTGTGGAAATGAATACGGAACAGGCGAAGAAAGCTCTTTTGCCCCCGGTATTGAAACTGAGGCTGCTCAGGAAGAATATGAGCAGGATGATATCATTGCCACCGAAGACTTGGGCTTGGAGGATTCAAGTGCCGAGGCTTCTTCGGTGGAGCCGGATGCATACAGCAACGGGAAAATTGTGGTGATCGATGCGGGGCACCAGGCAAAAGCCAATAATGAAAAAGAGCCTATCGGGCCCGAATCAAGCGAATTGAAAACAAAGGTTTCGGGAGGAACCGTCGGAGTTGCGAGCGGTCTTTACGAATACGAGCTGACGCTACAGGTAGCTCTTAAGCTTAGAGATGAGCTTGAAGAACGTGGCTACGAGGTTGTCATGGTCCGCGAGACTAACGATGTGGATATCAGCAATTCTGAGCGTGCGCAGTTTGCAAATGCCAATCACGCAGATGCTTTTATCCGCCTTCATGCGAACGGAGCCGAAAGTCCAAATGTCAACGGTGCAATGACGATCTGCCAGACTGCAAAGAATCCGTACAATGCCAATATGTATGAAGAGAGTAAACGACTTGCTACATGCGTTCTCGAAAACATGGTTTCGGCAACGGGATGCAGAAAAGAAAAGGTTTGGGAAACGGATACCATGACCGGTATCAACTGGAGCGAGGTTCCTGTGACAATAGTTGAGATGGGATATATGACCAATGAAAAAGAAGATCTTTTGATGGCGTCGGATGACTACCAGCAGAAAATAGTGACAGGTATCGCAAACGGTCTGGATTTCTATTTTGAAGAAGATTGAAAAAACTATTGTATTTATCTTCGCTGTGGTGTATAACCATACTTAGTAAAAATATATAGACGGGAGCTTGTATTACAGGCTGAGAGGAAGGTGTGACCTTCGACCGAGAACCTGATTTGGATAATGCCAACGTAGGGATGCCTATTTAATGGGAAACTAATGCGGAAGCTTACTGAAACAGGAGCTTCCTTTTCTTTTGCTCAAAATTCGGAAAGCTCCTTGACGCGGCTTGCGTACTATCGTGCATTTACAGGCCCGTCAAAAGGAGAATCTTATGAAGAATTCAAAAGTACTACTCAAAATGGTAACACTGGCAATGTTTGTGGCACTCGGAGTTGTTATCTCTCCGATACTCAGAGTTGAGGGAATGTGTCCGATGGCACATCTTATCAACATCACGTGCGCGGTATTTATGGGACCGGTTTATGCGCTTGTCTGCGCAGTACTCATCGGCATCATCAGGATGATGACAATGGGAATACCGCCGCTCGCTCTTACAGGAGCAGTGTTTGGCGCAACGCTTTCGGGAATCCTCTACAAGGTTTCGAAGGGTAAGATCATCGCTGCAGTCCTTGGAGAGATCATAGGAACAGGGATCATCGGCGCGATCGTTTCATACCCCGTCATGACCTATCTCTGGGGAAAAGAGGGGCTTACACTTTTCTTCTACGTGCCATCATTTATCATGGGAACACTGATAGGCGGAAGCATCGCATATCTGCTACTCAAGAGGCTTGCCGCAACAGGAATGCTTAGAAAGATACAGGACAGTCTGACATGAACATCTGTAAAGATTTAAAAGAAAGATCACCGCTCATTCACTGCATCACGAATCCGATCTCGATAATGCAGTGTGCGAATGCTGTACTTTTACTGGGGGCGCGACCTATCATGGCGGAGCACCCGGACGAGGTCAGAGAGATCACGGCGAGTGCGAAAGCTCTTTTGCTCAACTTCGGAAACGTAACGAGAGACAGGCTCGAGGCTATTAAAATCTCGTACGACGAAGCCATGCAAAAAGAGATCCCCGTTGTTATAGATGCGGTGGGCGTCGCTTGTTCGGAGCTTAGAAGGGCTACCGTAAATGAATTACTGGGAAAAAGAAATCCCAAAGTGCCGATGCTCGTTAAAGGCAACTATTCGGAGATCAGAGCTCTTTTGGATGAGGGATACAAAGCTTCGGGAGTCGACGCTGACAAAAAGCTTACTTTTGAAGATATGCTCGATCCGGCAAAAGAGCTTGCGAAGAAGCTTGACGTGATCGTGCTTGCAAGCGGGGAAAAAGATATCGTGACTGACGGAGGTAAAACTGCGGTCATAGCAAACGGAAGCAAAAAGCTTGGAAGCATAACGGGAACGGGATGTATGCTTGGAGCAGTTTGTGCAAGCTTTTTCTCATTGCAGAGCGATATCGATTCTATCGTGTGGGCGACGGCGGCCTTCGGAATAAGCGGAGAGAACGCTGAAGGCGACATGTTCCTTATGCGTTTGTTTGATGCTATAGCTGAAATAGACGACGATATGATTGAAGAGAGGAAGAAGGTCACATGGGTTTAGACAGAAAACAGCTTAAGCTCTACCTTGTCACAAACAGCGACGGAAAGAGCGAGGAGGAGTTTCTTACTGCTCTTGAAGAAGCGATAGAGGGCGGAGTTACTTTTGTTCAGATTAGGGAAAAGAATAAGAGCACTGCTGAGTATATAGATTTAGTCAGCAAGGCTCTTGAGATAACAAGAAAGCACAACGTTCCGCTTGTTGTGGATGACAGAGTTGATGTCGTTCTAGCAACGGGTGCTGACGGCGTACATGTGGGAAGAGAAGATATGCCTGTTGAAACGGCAAGAAAGATCCTTGGCTCCGATAAGATAGTTGGTGCAACAACAAAGACCGTTGAGCAGGCACTTGCCGCATACAAAGCCGGCGCGGACTACCTGGGAGTCGGTGCTATATATCCGACAACGACAAAGGTTAAAACGGTGCTTACTTCCACGGATACGCTTAATGACATCTGCAATGCGGTTCCTGTTCCTGCCAATGCGATCGGCGGACTTAACAAGGACAACCTTGGAGTTCTTAAAGGAATTCCCATCGCAGGGATATGCGTAGTGTCTGCGATCATGAAGGCAGAAGATCCAAGGAAGGCTGCAGCGGAGCTTGTAAAGGCAGTTGAAGAATTATAGAGAGGTGTTTTATGAAGGTAGTTTTATCGATCGCGGGAAGCGATAGTAGCGGCGGGGCCGGGATCCAGGCGGATCTTAAGACTATGACCGCTCACGGAGTATATGGGATGACAGCGATAACGGCGCTCACAGCCCAGAATACAACAGGGGTTACAGCTATCATGGAATCCACACCGGAGTTTCTTGGGCAGCAGATCGAGGCGTGTCTGTCAGACATTCCCTGCGATGCGGCCAAGATAGGAATGCTTCCTACCAAGGAGCAGGTGGAAGTTGTGGCGGATAAGCTCAAGAAATTTGGGGTAAAAAATCTTGTGCTTGATCCGGTAATGGTTGCGACAAGCGGAAGCGTACTTATGAAGAATGAGACAGCTGATGCTATGGCGAAATATCTTTTTCCCATCAGCCGCGTAATAACGCCCAATATACCTGAGGCTACGGCACTTACGGGAAAAGAGATAAAGACAAGGACAGATATGGAAGAAGCAGCCAAGGAGCTTGGAGAAGCTTACGGCTGCGGAGTTCTTATAAAAGGCGGACACAGTATAGAAGATGCCTGCGATGTGCTTTATGAGGAAGGGAAGATAACTTGGTTTGAGGGGAAAAGAATTGAGAGCAGCAACACTCATGGAACGGGATGCACGCTCTCGAGCGCAATAGCAAGTAATCTGGCGCTTGGTCAGGATCTGGAAGACGCTATAAGAAATGCCAAGACCTACATTTCTGACGCAATCGCTGCGGGGCTTGACCTTGGAAAGGGCTCAGGACCGCTTGATCACATGGTACGGAGGGATGAACATGGTTCAAATTAACGGGGAAGAATATCAATTCGATAATAAGAAACTGGTTTCATTTCTTGAAGAACATAACTATGACAAAGCAAGGATAGCTGTTGAGATAAATGAGGAAATAGTGCCTAAGGCCAATTATGATGAGACGGTTCTTATGAGCGGTGATGTTGTTGAGATTGTGAGTTTTGTCGGAGGAGGCTGATATGATCCCGACGAAAGAAGAATTTTATAATGCGCTTGTTTGTCGGCACGGAGCGGATTATCAAAAGAAATTTGACGAAGCTTGTGTTGCGATATGCGGGCTCGGAGGGCTTGGATCCAACATAGCGATATGTCTTGCAAGGGCAGGCGTGGGGAATCTGATATTGATCGACTACGATGTCGTGGATGTTTCAAATCTTCACAGGCAGCAGTACAAAGCTTCGCAAGTCGGAATGAGCAAGACGGAAGCGCTTTTGAGTAATTTAAAAGAGATAAATCCTTATATCAATATTGAGACAAAGCAGATCAAAATGACTGAGGAAAACGCGATGGAACTGGTTGAGGAGGCGGATATTGTATGCGAAGCCTTTGACGATCCCGTGTGCAAAGCAATCCTCGTTAACGAGGTACTTGAAAAGGCACCTGACAAATATGTGCTTTCAAGTTCCGGAATGGCAGGTTTTGGGAGTGCGAATCTGATTTCTACAAAGAAGATTTCAAAACGATTTTTCTTATCCGGAGACTCTGTGAGTGATGTAAACGACGGAATAGGGCTGGTTTCTTCAAGAGTGATGGTATGCGGTGCACATGAGGCTCATATGGTATTGAGGATACTTATCGGTGAAAAGGATGCCTGATGGATTGAATGAGATTTCGAAAGGCTATTGATAGGAGATGGAAAAATGGCAGAGGATAAGTTAATTATTGGAGGAAAAGAATTTAATTCCAGATTTATTCTGGGTTCCGGTAAATATTCAATGAAGTTGATCGAGGCGGCGACACGTGATGCGGGAGCTGAGATCATAACACTTGCTGTTAGAAGGACCAACACAAAAGATAATGAAAATATTCTGGATTATATTCCAAAGAATGTGACGCTGCTTCCAAACACAAGCGGTGCCAGAGATGCAAAAGAAGCAGTGAGGATCGCAAGACTTGCAAGAGAGCTTGGATGCGGTGATTTCGTAAAGATCGAGATCATGCGCGATACGAAATATCTTTTGCCTGATAATTACGAGACCGTAAAAGCTACAGAGATCCTTGCGAATGAGGGCTTCATAGTAATGCCTTACATGTATCCGGATCTTAATGTGGCAAGAGAATTAAAGGATGCGGGAGCGGCTTCCGTGATGCCTCTTGCTTCGCCTATAGGTTCCAATAAAGGACTTGCCACAAAAGAGTTTATACAGATCCTTATTGATGAGATAGATCTGCCTATAATCGTGGACGCCGGTATCGGAAGACCTTCACAGGCTTGCGAGGCGATGGAAATGGGTGCGGCTGCTGTTATGGCAAATACGGCACTTGCAACGGCAGGTAATCTTACTCTTATGGCTTCAGCTTTCAAGGATGCAATAGAAGCGGGAAGAAAAGCGTATCTGGCAGGAGTTGGAAGGGTTCTGACCCGAGGAGCAAGTGCTTCCGATCCTCTTACAGGCTTTTTGTATTAGGAGGTTGTCATGGAAAACAATTATTTATTTGATTCAGACAATCTTTCGGAAGTGGGACTTGAACGCAAGCATAGAATTGAAAATGATCCTTCTGTCAGAACAGACCATATGGCTTATCTTCCGGGAATGGATATTATCGAGTCGGATGTTTGCAGAAATGTGATGGAGCATTTTGATACGTATGATCACAGCAAGTATACCGCCAAGGACGTGCGAAGGGCTTTGGATAGTGAGAGGTGTTCCATTGAAGATTTTAAAGCACTTCTTTCACCGGCGGCGGAGCCTTTTTTGGAAGAGATGGCAGTCAAGGCGCAGCGCGAGACGAGTAAGCACTTTGGAAATACAGTGTATCTGTTTACGCCTATATATATCGCAAATTACTGCGAAAATTACTGTGTATATTGCGGCTTTAATTGCTATAACCAAATTAAGAGAATGAAGCTTTCATACGAACAGATCGAGCATGAGATGAAGGTTATTGCAGACAGCGGTATGGAGGAGATCCTGATCCTTACGGGAGAAAGCCCTGTAAATTCAGACGTTCAATATATTGGTGAGGCCTGCAAGATAGCAAGAAAGTACTTCCGCATGGTGGGTATTGAGATATATCCGGTAAATGTAGAAGACTACAAATATCTTCATGAGTGCGGCGCCGATTATGTGACGGTATTCCAAGAGACTTACGATTCCGATAGATATGAACAACTGCATCTCATGGGAAATAAGAGAGTTTGGCCGTACAGATTTGACGCTCAGGAGAGGGCTCTTATGGGAGGAATGCGCGGAGTTGCTTTTTCTGCGCTTTTGGGCCTTTCGGATTTTAGAAAAGATGCGCTTGCCTCAGCGTTACATGTGTATTTTCTGCAAAGAAAATATCCACATGCTGAGATGTCTTTATCATGTCCAAGGCTTCGCCCAATCATAAACAATGAGACGATCAATCCGCTTGACGTAGGAGAAAAGCAGCTATGTCAGATTATCTGTGCCTACAGGATTTTCCTGCCTTTCTGTGGAATAACGGTTTCTTCGAGGGAAAATGCGGAGTTCAGAAACGGCATTGTAAAGATAGCGGCTACGAAGGTATCCGCGGGTGTGTCCACCGGAATAGGTGATCATGAGAATAAGTATTCCGGCAAAGAGATTGATGAAACATCGGGTGACGAACAGTTTGAAATATCCGACAGTCGCAGCCTT
This sequence comes from Butyrivibrio sp., assembly GCA_017535785.1. GTDB lineage: Bacteria > Bacillota > Clostridia > Lachnospirales > Lachnospiraceae > Butyrivibrio. The sequence goes on from JAFXTN010000037.1 coordinate 309,695, forward strand.
GATGTGATGTATAAAGATATTTCGGGAGAAGGACTTCAACCGGTATTCAATGACTATGTATATGTATAAAAAGGAGAAAGATTAGTAATGAGAGATTTTGCAACACAGATGGAAGCAGCAAGAAAAGGCATCATCACAAAGGAGATGGAGACGGTAGCCAAGAAGGAGTACCGTGAGCCTGAGTTTATCAGAGCACTTGTGGCAGAGGGAAAGATAGCGATCCCCGCTAACAAGAATCATAAGTGCATCGATCCCGAGGGCGTAGGCTCAATGCTCCGCACCAAGATAAACGTAAACCTTGGAGTATCTAGAGACTGCAAGGACTACGATATTGAGATGGAGAAGGTTATGGCGGCTGTAAACATGGGAGCCGAGGCTATCATGGATCTTTCAAGCCACGGAAACACACAGCCCTTTAGACAGAAGCTCACATCATCATGTCCCGCTATGATCGGAACAGTACCTATCTACGACAGTGTTATCCACTATCAGAGAGATCTTGCCACACTTTCAGCACAGGACTTCATTGATGTAGTAAGACTTCATGCGCAGGACGGCGTTGACTTTGTGACTCTTCACTGCGGAATTACAAGAAAGACGATCGAGCAGATCAAGAAGCACAAGAGAAAGATGAACATCGTTTCAAGAGGCGGATCACTTGTATTTGCCTGGATGTGTATGACAGGAAATGAGAATCCTTTCTATGAATACTATGATGAGATCCTTGAGATATGCAGAGAGTACGACGTTACCATTTCACTCGGCGATGCCTGCAGACCCGGATGCCTAGCCGATGCCAGCGATGTATGCCAGATCGAAGAGCTTGTAAGACTTGGAGAGCTTACAAAGAGAGCTTGGGAAAAAGACGTACAGGTAATGGTTGAGGGTCCCGGCCACATGCCGATGGATCAGATCGAAGCCAACATGAAGATACAGAATACGATCTGCATGGGAGCTCCTTTCTATGTACTCGGTCCTCTTGTTACCGATATCGCTCCCGGATACGATCACATCACATCTGCAATAGGAGGAGCCATCGCGGCAGCTTCAGGTGCAGCATTCCTTTGCTACGTAACACCTGCTGAGCACCTTGCACTTCCCAATGTCGATGACGTTAAGCAGGGGATCATCGCTTCCAAGATCGCTGCTCACGCAGCGGATATCGCTAAGAAGATCCCTCACGCAATGGACAGAGACAACGCTATGGGTGATGCCAGAAGAGTCCTTGATTGGGATAAGCAGTGGGAGTGCGCTTTGGATCCCGAGACAGCCAAGAAGATCCGTGATGACAGATCTCCCGAGTTTGACGACACATGTTCAATGTGTGGTAAGTTCTGCGCTGTACGCAGCATGAACAAGGCACTTGAGGGAGAATACGTAGATATTCTGGGATAATTTGAATACTGATTTCAACAAGCCCGCATGGTTAACAGCTATGCGGGCTTTTATATTAAATTAGATCAAGAAAAGACATTAATTTTGGTATGTTTTATTTGTGCAAAATTGTGATATCATAATATTCATCAACAAAAATGAACTATTTTAATATAAATAGTTTAAAAATAATCAAATTTACATCCGGAGGGATAAGAATATTATGAAAAATTTCGAGAAATACCAGCGTCAATATTTTATGCCGCCTAAGTGCACATACGAGTGGGTTAAGAAGGATTATGTAGATCATCCGCCCATCTGGTGCAGTGTTGACCTTAGAGACGGAAACCAGGCACTTATCGAGCCCATGAGTCTAGATGAGAAGCTTGAGTTCTTTACTATGCTGGTTGATCTTGGATTTAAAGAGATAGAGATCGGATTCCCTGCAGCTTCAGAGACAGAGTTTGAGTTTGCAAGAACTCTTATCGAGAAGAACATGATCCCCGATGATGTTACTGTTCAGGTTCTTACACAGGCAAGAGAGCACATCATCAAGAGAACATTCGAGGCTGTACAGGGTGCACCCAGAGCGATCATCCACCTTTACAATTCTACATCTGTAGCTCAGCGTGAGCAGGTGTTCAAGAAGAGCAAGGAAGAGATCAAAAAGATCGCGATCGAAGGAGCTAAGCTTCTTGATAAATTAGCAAAAGAGACTACAGGTAATTTCTCTTTTGAGTATTCACCCGAGAGTTTCCCCGGAACAGAGGTTGATTACGCAGTAGAGGTTTGTAATGCGGTTCTTGATGTATGGAAGCCTACCAAGGAGAACAAGGTTGTCATCAACATCCCTACAACAGTTGAGATCGCAATGCCTCACGTATTCGCTACACAGGTTGAGTATATAAGCAAGAATCTTAAGTATCGTGACGCCGTAAATCTTTCACTTCATCCTCACAACGACAGAGGAACAGGTGTCAGCGACGCAGAGCTTGGATGCCTTGCAGGTGCTGACAGGATTGAGGGAACTCTTTTCGGAAACGGTGAGAGAACAGGTAACGTTGATATCGTTACACTTGCACTCAACATGTATTCACACGGTGTTGATCCCGGACTTGATTTCAGCAAGATAATGAAGATCGCCGAGACATACGAAAGACTTACAAGAATGCGCATCTACGAGAGACAGCCTTATGCAGGTCAGCTCGTATTTACAGCTTTCTCAGGCTCACACCAGGATGCTATTTCCAAGGGATTTTCATGGCACGAGCAGAAAAAGGACAACGGTATCTGGTCTGTTCCTTATCTTCCCATCGATCCCAAGGATCTCGGAAGAGAGTACGACGGAGACGTTATCCGTATCAACAGCCAGTCAGGTAAGGGCGGCGTAAGCTACATCCTTAAGACAAATTATGGTATGATGGTTCCTAAGGAAATGCAGTCTGACATCAGCTATACGATCAAAGATATTTCCGACAGAGAACACGCAGAGCTTTCACCTGCGAGGATTTATCAGATCTTTGAAGATAAATACGTCCACAACAACTACGTATTCAGAATTCCGGATTGTTCCTTCAAGAAGGTAGACGGAATCCTTGCTGAAGTTAAGATAATGCATTTTGACAACGAACACGTTGTTGAGGCCAACGGTAACGGACGTCTCGATGCCGTAAGTAATGCTATCAAGCAGTATTTCAACATCAGCTATGAGCTTTCAACCTACGAGGAGCATGCTCTTTCAAGAGGATCTTCTTCAAAGGCCTGCACATACGTTGGAATTACCTGCAAGGGCAAGAAGTACTGGGGTGTAGGTATCGACGAAGACGTTATCATGTCATCCGTAAATGCTCTTGTTATCGCAGTCAACCAGATCGACGCGGTAAGGAACAGTAAGGAAGCCAAGGATGAGCGTATCAATACGATCATGAACTACATCCAGGAGAATTACCTCACTGTTACTTTGGATGATCTCTCAAGACAGTTCTACCTGTCAAAGCCTTACCTTTCCAAGTTCATCAAGGAAAAGTCCGGCATGACATTCGGAGACAATGTTAAGAGGATCAGACTCAACAAGGCTAGCACACTTCTTAGAAACGGCAACATGAAGATCGAGAAGGTTGCGGAGGCAGCAGGATATCAGAACGTTGAGCACTTCAACAGACTATTTAAGAAAAAGTACGGAATGACACCCGTTCAGTACAGAAGTACCAGATAAACAGGGATTTTTATGATGAAAAGAATTTGTGCGGTTTTGCTTCTTGCGATCTTGCTTTTGACAGGATGCGGCAATCCGGCTGAACAGAAGGTTGTTTTTACCACCGGATTTACCGATGATCAAGTATTTAGAATAGAGAATGCGGTTTGCACACTCACCGAGGCAATGGCTTATCTTGTAAATATGCAGGAGGGCTATGAGAGTACCTTCGGAACGGATATTTGGAACTCGGAGACGGACAGCGGAACTGTCGAGGACAGGTTAAAAGACTCTGTGCTTGCCAAGATCGCCCAGATCAAGGCGATGAATCTTTTGGCAAAAGAGATGGGAATAGAGCTCGAGGAATCCGAAGAAAAGCTCGCGACAGAAGCTGCAAAAGAGTATTTTGAGACTCTTTCCGACGCAGACAAAAAGGCTATGAACAACATAACCGTTGATGATATTGCCGCGATATATGAAGAGCACGCGCTTGCCGACAAGCTTTATGATTACATAATCAGGGACATCAATCCCGAGATAAGTGATGATGAGGCAAGGACCATAACCGTAGAGCAGATACTCATTAAGACCTATAGTCTCGATGCTTCGGGCAAAAAAGAGAGCTTTGACGATCCTGCCAAGACAAGGGCTTTGAGAAAAGCAGAGGAAGTAAAAAAGCTTCTTGCTGAGGGCGCAAGCTTTGAAGAGACCATGGCTGAGTACAATGAGGCAGACGAAGGAACTATCTCTTTTGGTAAGGGAGATATGGATGAAGCCTACGAAGAGGCGGCGTTCTCTCTCGGAACCGAAGAGGTGAGCGATATCGTTGAAGCGGAGGACGGCTACGTTATCATCAAGTGCATCAGTACCTTCAACAGAGAAGAGACCGAGGCCAATAAGATCAAGATCGTTGCCGAGCGTAAAAGAGAAGTCTTCGGAGAGCAGTACGATACATTCGTTTCGGGACTTAGTAAGCAGCTCAACGAAAAGCTCTGGGATTCGGTTACGCTGGTAGATGATGAGAATGTCACAACGACCGGACTTATGGATGTTTATCAGAAATATTTTAAGAAAGATAAGTAAATAAGTATAAAAGGCCATTATTAGCACTCGCGACTTGTGAGTGCTAATTTTTTATTGACTTTTGTTCAGTCCGGAATTAAACTTTATTTTGTACGATAAATTCAGCCGAATAGCGTACTTAATATACTGAAATGATACAAAGGAGTGAGAATTATGGCTTCAAAAAAGGGTAATCTTTCTATTAACAGCGAGAACATGTTTCCGATAATCAAGAAATGGCTTTATTCGGATCATGATATTTTTTACAGAGAAGTAATTTCCAACGCGTGCGATGCTATCACCAAGATCCGCAAGATGGATATGATGGGTGAGTATGAGCTTCCTGCGGATTTTAAGCCCCGCGTTGATGTGATACTTAATGATAAAGATAAGACGATCAAGATCGTAGATAACGGTATCGGTATGACAGCAGAGGAGGTTGAGGAGTACATCAACCAGGTTGCTTTCTCGGGTGCTACCGATTTCCTTAATAAGTACAAGGACAAGGCCAATGCCGATCAGATCATCGGTCATTTCGGACTTGGTTTCTATTCTACATTCATGGTTTCCGATTCCGTTGATATCGACACACTTTCATATAAGTCAGATGCAGCTTCCGTTCACTGGACATGCGATGGCGGCTCTGATTTTGAGATGAGTGACGGAGATAAAAAAGAAGTAGGAACAACTATCACACTTCATCTTTCCGATGACTGCCTTGAGTTCTGCAACGAGTACAAGGCAAGAGAAGTTGTTCAGAAGTACTGCTCATTCATGCCTTACGAGATATATCTCTCAAGAGAAAACGAGCAGGATACAGAGACGATCAAGGCAAGCGAGAAGCTTGATTCCGATATTGTAATTGAAGAAGTTCATCCCGAGAAGAAAGAGGGCGAGGATAAAGAGCCTGAGCTTGAGTACAAGATCAAGAGAAGACCTCAGCTTCTCAATGACACACATCCTCTTTGGGGCAAGACACCCAAGGACTGCACAGACGAGGAGTATCTTGAGTTCTACAGAAAAGTATTCCGCGATTACAAAGAGCCTCTTTTCTGGATCCACCTCAACATGGATTATCCCTTCAACTTAAAGGGTATTCTTTACTTCCCTAAGATCAACATGGAGTTTGAATCGATCGAGGGAACTATCAAGCTTTACAACAACCAGGTATTTATCGCAGATAACATCAAGGAAGTCATTCCGGAATACCTTATGCTCTTAAAGGGTGTTATCGATTGTCCAGATCTTCCTCTTAACGTTTCAAGAAGTGCGCTTCAGAACGACGGCTTTGTTAAGAAAATCTCTGAGTATATCAGCAAGAAGGTTGCTGAGAAGCTTGCAGGACTTTGCAAGACAGATAAAGAGAATTACGACAAATACTGGGATGATATCAGTCCCTTCATCAAATACGGTTGCCTTCGTGACGACAAGTTCTGCGAGAAGATGAATGATTACATTCTCTTCAAGAATCTTGACGGCAAGTACCTCACACTTCCCGATGCGCTTCAGATCAACAAGGAAGCTGAGGATAGAGCGGCATCCGACGATCCGAAGGGAGTCGATGATGACGCCTATGCCAATGATGCCGAAGAGTCGAGCCGGAACGGCGAAGACGATTCGATGCATCAGACGGCTAGAAGCGACGCAGATAAGTCCGAAGACAAGAAGGATGAGAAAGAGGAGAAAGAACCTCGCACTATCTACTATGTAACAGACGAGCAGCAGCAGAGTCAGTACATCAAGATGTTCAAGGCTCAGAAGATGGAAGCGTTCATCATGAACCACAACATCGACACACCTTTCATGCAGCAGCTTGAATCCAAGAACGAAGGCATAAGATTCCAGAGGATCGATGCCGACCTTACAGATACCTTCAAGTCAAGAACCTCCAAGAAGGTTGCTGCGGAGCTTGAGGAAAAAGAGAAAGAGCTTGCTGAGAAGATCAAGAAGGCTCTTAAGAACGATAGACTTAATGTTAAGCTTGAGAAACTCAAGGATAAAAAGATGGCTTCAATGCTCACTGTTTCCGAGGAATCAAGACGTATGGCCGACATGATGAAGATGTACGCCATGAACGGAATGGCAATGGGAGACTTTGGCAACGAAGGCCAGACACTTGTACTTAATGCGAACCATCCTCTTGTTCAGTATGTAATGGACAATAAAGATGCAGAGAACACAACAATGATCTGTGAGCAGCTTTACGATCTTGCCAGGATCCAGAACGCACCTCTTGAAGGTGATGCAATGTCCGCATTCGTAGCAAGAAGCAATGAGATCATGATGGCTCTTGCAAAATGATACAAAATCTGTAATAATGGATTAACAAATTTAAATATTTCATCATTACAGATTGAATTGGGGAAAAAATGAATAGGATAAACGCATTAAAAAAGGGAAACACACTACTAAAGATTTTTTTGTTCAGTACCGCGATACTGGCATGCTATTACACTTGGGATCTGTTTCAGGATCCCTTTGGCTTTTCGGGATTCAGAGATAATCCCGTTTGGTTTGTTATAAAGATCCTTTTCTTTATAGCCGTTGAGTCAACGATGTTTTGGATAGGGATTGTGCTCGTCTACATTAACTGTAAACAGCTTGGGATCAAGTGGAGAGTACTCGGAGTAGTATTCGGAATGGTCCCGATAGCACATCTTATCCTTCTTGGTAAGATCATAAGAACAGCGGATTCCGAGATAAAAGTTGAATCCGAGAGGATCAAGCTTAACGCAGCGAGAGCAGGGGCTCAGATATGTAAGACCAAGTATCCGATCCTCATGGTCCACGGTGTGTTCTTCAGAGATTTTGAGCATCTTAATTACTGGGGAAGGATACCTCAGGAGCTTATTGATAACGGAGCTACTATATTCTACGGAGAGCATAACAGTGCATCACCTGTCTCCACGAGCGGAGAAGAGCTTGCAAAGAGGATCAAGGATATCAAGGCTCAGACCGGCTGTGAGAAGGTCAATGTCATTGCGCATTCAAAGGGTGGACTTGATATGAGATATGCGATCTCTAAGTGCGGAGCATACGAGGATGTCGCATCTCTTACAACTATCAATACACCACACAGAGGCTGTGAATTTGCGGACTTTCTTCTTGAGAAGATCCCTGTGACACAGCAGGTGGCTGTTGCTTCTGCATATAATGCGGGGGCTGCAAGACTTGGTGATATCAATCCTGATTTTATCGGTGCTGTGACCGATCTTACTCATGCAGCTTGCTATAAATTAAATGAAGAGGTTCTCGACAGAGAAGAGGTTTATTATCAGTCTGTGGGATCTATCCAGGTCAAGCCTTCGGCAGGAAGATTCCCGCTCAATATGTCATATCATCTGGTGAAGGCTTTTGACGGAAGAAATGACGGACTTGTTGGAGAGAAGTCTTTCCCTTGGGGAAGCGATTTCAAGATGCTCATCCCTCGCGGAAAAAGAGGTATCTCTCACGGTGACATGATAGATCTAAACCGCGAGAACATCAAAAACTTTGATGTCAGAGAATTTTATGTTCAGCTTGTGAGCGATCTTAAGGCTAAAGGCTTTTAAATCGCTCAACGATGCGTATTATGATTGACTTTTAATGTTAACAATAATAAACTTGGTTTGAAAATAAAATAAGCCAGGGGTGAAGATGCTGAGACAGAACAGCATCTGGAGGAGGGTATTTTTTATGTCAACATTTTTACGTTTCATTGAAGATCACTACGAGCTGACCAATGCAGGTTACTATCTTGCTGTGGCAATCCTTTTGCTCATGATCTTTGTAGCAGCATTCTTTATTTCCAAGAGACAGAATACCAAGGAGCTGACCGCAAAAGGTCTGACGTTTGCAGGTGTAGCACTTGCGCTTGCTTTTATCACTTCATACATTAAGTATGAGCTTCCTATGGGCGGATCCGTAACATTGTTCTCAATGTTTTTCGTTTGTCTCATCGGATATGCATACGGTGTTCGTGTTGGATTTTCAGCAGCTTTTGCGTACAGTATTTTGCAGTTTCTTCAGAGCGGAGGAAAGTATTTTCTTTCTCCTTTCCAGACATGCTGCGATTACTTCTTTGCTTTCACAGCACTCGGAATCGTGGGCTTTTGGTACGGCAGAAAGAAAGGACTCATTACAGGTTATGTTATCGCAGCTCTGATAAGAGGTCTTTTCCATACGCTGGGTGGTTATATCTTCTGGATGGATTATATGCCTGATTCTTTTCCTAAGAGTCTCGCAGCTGTTTATCCTATCGTATATAACTACAGCTTTATCCTTGCTGAGATGGTGCTCACACTTATCGTTATTAACATACCCGCTGTAAAGGGCGCGATAGAAAAGGTTGTTGCATCTGTATCTGATGATAATAACAATTCTGAGACATCAGCTCAGGCATAAAATTTAGAATAAATAAAATAAACCTCCTTACCGATCGGTAAGGAGGTTTTCTTGTTACTTAAAGATCATAATTAAGTGATCACTTTAGAACTTGATTGTCTCAGGTGCTCCTGTGAAGCTGTAGAAAGTAGCAGTAGCATCTTTGATGTAGAATGCTTCTGTATTTCCGTCGTCTGCGCTGTACATGCCCTGAAGCTCGGGATAAGCATCAAGCATTGCCTGGCGGGCTTCTCTTCTGTCATCCTCTACAAGGATTCCTGAAACTCTAAGCCATGTGCCGTCCTTGAATGCGCAGATCTCAAACTTGGGATTTACATGGAGCTGCTTAGAAACGTCTTTTGACTTTCCGGTCTGGATATAAAGCTTTCCTTCAAAAATATTTGCAGTACCGAAGGGACGTACTCTGGGCTGGTCTTTATCTACTGTTGCAAGGTAGTATGTCTGTGCTTCTTTTAAGAATTTTTCGACTCTCTGCATAGTTGTTCTCCTTCAAAAAAATTAAATTGTTTACTACATATTATCACCAAACACCTAGCGAATAAATAGGAAATAAAAATTTCTCTCAAATACACTGTGGAAGCGTACTTCAGCGACCACCCTGATCTATGAATTGTTCAAAACCGACAACGCGGAGCTCTTTGAGAACCTCCTTGATATTCTTCATGTTGAACTTTTTAAGGATGCTGTGTACCTGGCTCTTGATCGTGACTGTGGATACATAGCGAACCTCCGAGATCTGCTTGTAGGTCATTCCCGTGTACAGACTTTTTAGGATCTCAAATTCACTGTTGGATAGCTTCGTCAGAATGTTCATGAACATGAAAAGGCTCTTTTGCTGCTCCTTGACATGGCTGAGCTCCTCGATGATCTTCTCTGCATATTGCGGGCGCAGGATAAGCTGGTTCTTGTAAACGTTCCTGATAGAAGAAAGCACCTGAGTTATCGAATCTGTCTTGATTATATAGTCCATGACTCCGGCGCAGTATGCCTGAAACAGAAGATCGTCGTCTTCAAGGATCGTAAGTATCACGATCTTGATATTGTTATCCGCTGCAAGAATACGCTTGGCGGCGTCTATTCCTGCGGTCCTTGTCTCCATCTGGATGTCCATGAGAACAATGTCGGGCTTATTTTCCAGGGCAAAAGAAACTGCGTCCATCCCCGAGGAAACGCTTCCCATAAGCTCCATATCCGGCTCGTGCGTAATGATTCCACCGAAGTAATCTCGTATTTCTTTATTGTCATCTGCTATGAGGATCTTGATCTTATCCATTTTCCTGTTTTCTCCTGGGCAAAAGAATTTCTACCAAAGCGTAGTGACAGCTCTTTTTCTTGCTTCCCGTGATATGCATCTGTCCAAGCTGTGTTGTGATAACTTTAAAGGCGTACGGAAGACCGATGCCCCAATTTGAATTTTTGGATTTGGTCGATGCAAAAGGCATCATGAGTTTTCTGACCGAGCCGGGTGCAATTCCCGTGCCGTTATCCCAGAGCGACCAGTAAGCCCATTCTTTGCTTGCTTCGATCGTGATGATAAGTTTCTTGCTTTCGTTATCTGTATCACTAAGTGTCGACAGCGAATCAAGCGAGTTGATGATCAGATTCGATATCGCATGGAGCGTATGATATTTATCGAGCGTGCACAGTACAGGAAAATCGCAATATCTTTTTTCTATGATAACATCTTCGGGAATTCCAGACTGCTCAATTGCTTCATCCGTGAGTGCTCTGATATCGACGGCGTTTGGCTTGATGTGGAGCTGCTTTATTGCGCCGAGTGAATCGGAGAGTGCTTTCATTTGCTTGTTTGATATCGCCACGATCCTCTCAAGCTTTTCTTTTCCCTCCTTGCTTCCGTAGGATGAGAGAGCTTCGTTTGCAAGGATGTTCATCGAAAACATCAGATTTTTTTCCGAATGAAATACGTCTTTTAAATTGTAATTAAGTTCATCGATCTGTCTTTTCAGTACGCGGTTTCTGGAGTATGAGATAAGATCCAGAGAAAAGAAACCGTTTATGCTGATCACGATAAAGACAAGGATACCTAGCGCAAATATCGGATACAGGCTGATGTACACGGAGGGTATTTTATTTATCTTGTTGAAGAACCAAAAGCCTGTATTAAATACATACGCGGGACTGTTTTTAAATATGCCTACGAATATAAAGTGGTAGAAGCCCAGATTTATCAGTGAGACACTTGTGAATAGGATTATCGTTGTACTGAGAAAGCATGTCATTTTCTTTTTTATCAGATTGAAAAAGAAAAAGATGAGTGGATAAAACATGTATACAGCAATAAAGATCCCGAAGAAAGTATGTACAAAGGAATACAGAAATTTCAGTCTGTGCTGTGCATTTGCGGACATAGCATGGTATTTAAGATAAGTGTAGTAAGCATTCCTGGTGCTGTAAAAACAAAGATATGATACCGCTGTTATAACGTAGATAAATTTTGAGATCAGGAAAGCCTTTATCGAAGTGACGGAGCTTCCCTGCTTGACGTTTCGTCTTATGACATCTATCAGAGTTGAGATACCGAGAAGATAAACGACTACTCCGAGATTGCGCAGAAGCTGCATGTATTTCATCGGAAGCTTGAAGCTGTGACCTACAAATCTGTAAATGAAAATATCGTAATCTCTCAGCGGGAAATATGCCGGCGGAACATAGCTTGTTGAACTGTAATATTGGAACAGGACCGAGATCGTGGTCAATATGATACCGATTATCATAAAGAACATGGGGAGACCGTACCTACTGTGTGGCACAAGAAAAATAAGTACCATGGCACATATTAATAGCAATAGAACGCTGATTGCCATAAAATTTACACCCTCCCATGTAATTTGTATTGTACTACCAATGCAGATCATATAAAAGGTGTAAAAAAAATCCAACTGTTGCGGTAGTGGAAAAGTTAATATAATCTTTTCAGAGGACATAAATTTTAACGCAATATACGGGAGGGAATCTTATGAAGAAAAAAATCATGTCATTAGTTCTTGCTTTTGCAATGCTTACGATGACACTCACAGCATGCGGAAGCAGCGGATCTGCGGGGACAGATTCACAGGCAGGCGCAGAGAGCGCAGGTAATGACAATAACGGTGAAGCAGCTGATGCTTCTTCCGAGGACGTTCAGGTTGTTACTGTATGGAGTGACAATGCGCATGAGCAGACTGTCAGAGAAGCTCAGATCGAAGAATTCAATAATACAATAGGCAAAGAAGAAGGTATCAGGATCGACTACACGGTATACGGATCTGATTACGCCGATGTTGTAAACGTAGCTCTTATGGCTAACGACGGTCCCGATCTTTTCAGACCTTCATCCAACACATTTGCTAAATATGTCAGCGCCGGATATGCCGTTCCTATTTCGGATCTTGATGGAAGTGATGCACTTCTTTCCAAGTACAATAAGGACGATCTTATAGTCGGCGATCAGGTTTTTGATGACAAGGTATATACACTTCCTTACAGCTTGCAGTCATATAAGATGATCATAAATCAGGATCTTTTTGATAAGGCAGGAATAAAGGAAGCTCCCAAGACTTGGGACGAGGTAAGAGAAGACGCCAAGCTCATAACAGAAGCTTCGGGAGGAGATGCATACGGATTCTTCCTCGCACTTCAGAGCGGCTGGACACTCGATCACTATATTTACAGCGTATCTTCTGCTGCACTCGGACACTTCGGATTTGACTCTGTTTCCGGAACATATAAGTATGCTGACGGTCTTCCCATCATAGAGGATATCCTCGGAATGATCGATGACGGAAGTGTATTCCCCGGCTATGAGAATATGGATGCCGACACTGCAAGAGCACAGTTTGCGGCAGGCAGAGTAGGTATAGCTATGGCAGCAAGCTTTGATGTTGCTGTTTATACAGAGCAGTTCCCGGCAGAGTGCAACTGGGTTGTATGCGATCCTCCGACGATAAGAGACGGTGGATACGACTACAAAGAGATGGTTGCTGCGATCGATCTTCTCGGTGTTGCCAAGAAAGCACTTGATTCAAAAGATACATCTAAGGTAGCAAGAGTTCTCGAGTGGTTCTACGCTGATGAGAATCTTGTAGAAATGTATGAGCAGGGAATGTACATTCCTTACAGAAGCGAAGTCCTTAATATCGCAGGCGACTCTTCCGTAAAGGGATGGAAAGAGTTCTCAACATTTAAGGACAATCAGTTTATTGTAAGAATGGCCGATCCAAAAGGTGTGATCGCATACGAAGGACTTTCCGCAAGAGAGACACTTGCTAAGCTTTTATCGGGCGGATATTCGGAGGATCCGGCTACTGTATTAAAGGATCTTGACGACCGTTTGAACGGCGGCCTTAAAGAGCTTGATGAAGCAGAGCTGAAAGACTATGTGGCACCGGCTAGCTATAACGTAAAGAGAGATTAAAAGAAATATGAGAAAAAAGCTTAGACTCAGCGACGACAACGTGCAAGCGTTTCTGATGATACTGCCGTTCCTTATCGGCTTTATCTTGTTCAGTTACGTTCCGATCGTTTACATACTAAGATATGCATTTACAAACTACAGCGGATTCGGCGATTGCAAGTTCACGGGTCTTGCCAATTTTGTCAGAGCATTTAAAAGAGATCCCGACTTCTGGCAGTCTCTTCTCAATACTGTAATACTCTCAGCAGGGAAGCTGGCGGTAGAGATACCGCTGGCCCTCCTCCTTGCGGTACTTCTCAACAAGAAGCTGAAAGGAATGTCTTTTTTCAGAGTTACACTTTTTCTTCCGGCTATCATATCCGCGGTCATCATAGGACTTATCTTTTCACTTTTGTTTGCATCGCATAACGGTATGATAAACGGAATTCTTGCGAATGTCGGTTTGATCGAAAAGCCTATCAACTGGTTCAACACCAAATGGAAAGCAATGCTGATATTGGGAATAGCCTCTGTATGGCAAAATTACGGTATCAATATGATCTTTTTCCTGATGGCTCTTCAGAGCATTCCGCAGGAACTCTATGACTGTGCCAGCATTGACGGAGCAACGGGACTTACGAGATTTTTTAAGATCACACTTCCGATGATCGCGCCGATATTCCAGTCGATCCTTTTAATGGCGATCGTAGGTAGCCTTAAGGTGTGCGATCTCGTAATATCATGCACAAACGGACAGCCCGGCGGAACAACCGAGGTTGTCATGACTTACATATACAAATCGTTTTTCGGAAAATCAGGAAGGAATATTGAAGTAGGATACGCCTCAGCAATGGCGCTTATTACAGCGATATTCCTCGGTATAGTGACCTTTGTCTATCTGAAGGCTACAAAGAGACTGAAAGAATACGAGGGCTAAGGGAGGCAGAATATGTACAGAGTAAAAAGAAATCTCGGAAACACGATCGTCTACCTCTTTTTGGCAGCATTCTTTGTTATCAGTTTCTTTCCGGTTTTCTTCACTTTCATGTCCTCATTTAAGAGTAACATGGACATTTTGACTACGGGAAATACGCTCATTCCCAAGCACTTCGTTCTTGAGAATTATTCTAAGGCATGGGAGCTTGCGGATTTTTCCACCTACACCAAGAACAGTATTTTCTTATCGTTCTTTTGCGTGATAGGTGCCATCTTGTCCAGTACCGTATGCGGATATGCTTTTTCCAGAGGTACTTTCAAGGGAAAAGAAATAATTTTCTATTTTATGGTCTCATCAATGTTTGTTTCATTGGGTACACTGACTTTATATCCACTTCTTATGATCATGAAGGCAGTGCATTTGAATAAATCACTGTGGGGCGTTATCATAATACGTGTCTTCGGAATGAATGTGACCAATCTCTTCATTGCAAGAGGTTTCATTACATCTATTCCAAAAGAGATTGACGAGGCGGCCAAGATCGACGGATGCTCTTTTGCGGGAATATACACAAGGATCATCTTCCCTCTTTGCAAGCCGCTTATAGCTACTGTTGCCATACTCGCGTTTCGAAGTGCGTGGAATGATTACATGCTTCCTATGGTATTTACGATGACAGATACTTCGCGCATGCCTCTTGTTGTAGGTATTATGCATCTTAAGTCTTCGGGAGATGCTGCATCTTCCTGGAATCTGATGCTTGCGGGTACAGCGATATCACTTGTTCCAATGATACTGATATATATAGGATTTAACAGGTACTTCATTTCAGGCATGACAGCGGGAGCGGTAAAAGGATAAGGAGAAATACAAGCTTTATGTTAGCAAATTACCACACCCACACTATCAGATGTAAACATGCCGTCGGATCTGAAAGAGAATACATTGAAGCTGCGATCAAAAAAGGTTATAAGATCCTTGGCTTTTCGGACCATGTTCCGCAGCCGTATCCGGAAGGTTATGTTTCCAACATCAGAATGGATATGTCTGAGCTTACGGATTACACATCAACTCTTGTGAGTTTAAGAGAAGAGTACAAAGATAAGATACAGATCCTTATAGGATATGAAGTTGAATACTCGCACAGATTTTTTGATCGTCTCATGGATGAGATAAAAAAGTTTCCGCTTGATTACATGATCCTCGGACAGCACTTTGCTCCGAACGAGGTCGACGGATTCTACGTTGGATCGCCTACTTCCGATGAAGATAAGCTTAAAGCTTATGTGGATCTTACGATAGAAGGAATGAAGACAGGGCTTTTCACATATCTTTGTCATCCCGATCTCATTAACTATACTGGAGATGAAAAGATATATCTAAAGCACATGAGACGTCTCGTAGAAGCTTCGATAGAACTGGATTTTCCTTTGGAGGTAAATGTCTACGGCTTTGTTGACGGAAGACATTATCCGAGCGACAGGTTCTTTAAGATGGCTTCCGAAATGGGAGCAAGGTTCGTGATCGGCTGCGATGCCCACGACCCTAGGATAATCATAAATCCGGAGGATATACCTGATTTTAATGAGTTCCTTAAGAGAAATAAAATTGAATACGGTGACAATATCGTAGATATTATCAGACCATTATAAAAAATAAATCGCCTTGGAAATATTCCGGGGCGATTTATTTTGATAAAGTAATAAAAACGTTTTAGTTAAAACAACAGAAGTTTCAATGGTTGTTTTGTGAGATGTTCACAAAAATAATGTAAGCCTATTGTAAGTTATTGCGCAAAGTGCTAGACTACAAATCACAAAATAATAAAAACGTTTTTATTAAGCTTTTTTGGTATTTTACGGGAGGTTCTTATGAGGAACAAAAAGATATCCGGGATCAGTGCGATGATACTAATCCTGTTTCTCCCTTTCTTTAACTGGATAAAAGTAGTAAATCTGGTAGCGCTCTTTTCCAAGATAGGTGTTACCAAGGAGATGGCAAAGGATCTTTTGACAGGCTACAACCTTTACAATCTTTTTTCATTTATCCGTTATGCGAATCAGGGAGTACTCGGATTATTCGCGATGGTTCTGCTTTTATTAAGCTTTGCGGCTATCTATTTCAATGCTGCGTTCATTATCCGCAGCTTTATAGGCGGCAAAGAGGGTAAGGAAAATCTTTCTTATCTGGCTGCCGGCAAATTTGCTTTTCTTTTCTCATTTTTGACAGCGTTTGCGACTATTGCATTTGTGATCTTTTCAAATGTGAAATTTAAGATGATAGGTTTTTTGCCCGGAGTTGTAGTTTACCTGCAGCTCGCCATAGGCCTTTCGGCTTACATCTATATCAAGATCGTTGAAAAGAAGGAGAGAGAAAAATATAAGGAACACGGGCTCCTTGGAGAGATCAAGAAAAACTGGGTACTCTTCGTAATGCTGATACCTACATTTATCTATTTCTTGATAAATAACTATCTCCCTATGCTCGGTGTGTATTTTGCATTTACTTCATTTAATTTCAGAGACGGATTGTGGTCGAGTCCGTTCATCGGTTTTAAGAATTTTGAATTCCTTATCAAAGCCGATCTTTTCAGACTTACAAGAAACACTATTCTGTACAACGTTGTTTTCATCGGAATAGGTAATGTACTTCAGATCGTATTTGCGATACTTGTAAGCAGAGTGACACACAAGTGGTTTAAGAAGACATCACAGACTTTGATGTTCATGCCTTACTTCGTTTCATTCGTTATCCTCAAGGTTATCGTGTACAACGTTTTTGAATATCAGTACGGTCTTATCAACAACATCATGACAGGAATGGGAGGCCAGCGGATCGATTTCTATAACACTCCTTCCTACTGGCCCCTCTTCATAACCTTCTTCTATCTTTGGAAGAATATCGGATATGGAATGGTCGTATACCTTGCGACAATAATGGGCATAGACAATGAGATATATGAAGCTGCGAGAGTTGACGGAGCGGGAGACCTTCAGCAGATCTGGTATATCACATTGCCGCATATTAAACCGACATTTATCATTCTGTTGTTGTACGCCCTCGGAAGTATCATGAAGGGCCAGTTCGAGCTCTTTTACCAGCTCGTCGGAAACAACGGAGTATTGTTCAACGTAACGGATATCTTTGATACTTATGTTTACAGGATCACGATGACTCAGCCGCTGTCGATAGGTCTGGGAACAGCAGCAGGTCTTTACCAGTCGCTGTTTGGTTTCCTGATAATCGTGCTTGTGAACTTTGTGGTCAAGAAGAGAAATCCTGATTACGCACTATTCTGAGAAAGGAGATATTATGGCAAAAGATTTGGATTTTGAGCCCTCAGCTCCAAAGACGATAAAAAAGTCGACGGGCACCAAGATATTTGAAGCAGTTGCGTATCTCCTTTTGGCAGCAGGCTCTATCATATGTGTGCTTCCGTTCATCATCATCGTGTCGGGATCATTTACTGATAACAGCACGATACTTACGCAGGGTTATTCTCTTTTACCCAAGAATTTTACATTCTCGGCTTACGAGACGATTTTCCGTTCGCCAAAAGATATCCTGCAGGCGTATAAGATGACTATCTATTACACGGTTGTCGGTACAGGACTTGGTCTGCTTATGATAACCCTGACGGGATATGTTATCTCAAGAAAAGAGTTTAAGTACAGAAATACGGTGTCGTTTCTTATTTACTTTACCAGCATCTTCGGCGGTGGAATGATCCCCTGGTATCTCATGTACGCCAATGTACTTCAGCTCAAGGGTTCTACGCTTGCGATATGGTTCCCGGCTCTTATGAGTCCTTTCCTCGTGATCCTTATGAGGACATTTATTGTAGGAGCCGTACCCGATGCGATAACGGAATCCGCCAAGATAGACGGCGCAGGACATTTCACTATCTTCTTTAAGATCGTACTTCCGGTTCTTAAGCCGGGACTTGCTACAGTAGGTCTTTTCCTGGCACTTGGATATTGGAATGACTGGTACAGATCTTCAATGTTCAGTACAAACTCATCAACATGGCAGCTTCAGTTTTATCTGTACGATCTTCTCAATGCGACGACAGCCATGAAACAGATGGCGTCTAACGTAAGTATGAAGACAGCGGATCTGCCTACTGAGTCGGTCAAGCTTGCAATGGCGGTAGTTGCAACAGGCCCCGTCCTTTTGGTCTATCCCTTCGTTCAGAGATTCTTTGTTTCGGGAATCACTGTCGGTGCGGTAAAGGGATGAGAACAGGGATAAACGAGGTAATTTAATTTAAAAAATAAAAACGTTTTTATAAAATCTATTTCATTTTTAAAAAGGAGAAGGAAGATGAAAAAGAAAGTTATTAGTTTATTGTTGTCACTCACAATGCTGACAGGCATCATCACTGGTTGCGGAGTTAATCAGAGCCAGTCTGCTGCCGATGCGCTTGATGAGCAGGGGGTAACTGAGATTCCGGAATCTGCTTCAGCTGCATCTGAAACGGAAGAAGCTCCGGTGGAGGCAAAAGAGCTTGATCTTTCCAATCAGGTAGACCTTGTATTCTACGTAATGGGTGATGCTCCTCAGGATGAAGAGGAGGTTGAGGCACTCCTTAACGAGAAGCTTCTTGAGAAGTGCAATGCTACAGTTGATATGCAGTTCTCAACATGGACAGATTTCCAGCAAAAGTATGCCAACGAGATCACAGCGCAGAACGCAGATCTTATCTATATCGCAAACTGGCTTAATTACGGACAGCTTGCAAGCAGCGGCGCTTTTGAAGAGCTTGATGAGATGCTCAAGACAGTAACACCTGAGCTTACAAGAGCAGTTGGAGAAGCTAAGCTCAACATGTGCAGAGTTGACGGAAAGATCTATGCAGTTCCCAACACATGGCCTGAGTATGTATGTAACGGTGTTAAGTATAGAGAAGACCTTAGAAAGAAATATGATCTTCCTGTACCTGATTCACTTGAAAACCTTGAGGCATATCTTCTCGGAATCAAAGAGCATGAACCCGATCAGGGACTTCTTACAGTAACAACGGAAGAGAGCCAGGCATTTAAGACAGGCTTTGATGCAGCATGGGCACTTAACTTCAAGTATCCTTGGGTATCAAACAACGGTCTTGATTACGGTCTTGCAGCAAACTACGACACACCTACGGAAGTATATGATTACTGGTATTCAGATGACTTTGTAGATGATATGAAGTTGCTCAAGAGATGGGCAGATGAAGGCTTCTGGTCAAAGAGTGCTCTTTCAGATACTAATAATTCAGATGCATACAAGAACGGACTTTGCGTAGCAGAGGTTGCAGGACAGAATCCCAACAAGCAGGTTACAGCAATTGCTGATTTTGAGACTGCAGGACAGGGATGGGAGTCAGAATATGTTGCATACGGTGAGACTAACGGAGTTATCTATCCCGGACATGCAACACAGAACGGAACAGCAATCGTAAGAGGTTGTAAGGATCCCGAGAGAGCACTTCTTGTTCTTCAGACAATGCTCTGTGATGAAGAAGTAAATGCTATCGTTCAGTATGGTATCGAAGGTAAGCACTACGAAGTTGTTGACGGTGTTTACAAGAACCTCCAGGAAGCAGCAGGCGAGACACCTACATTCCCTTATGAAGGTTTCAACACATGGAATCTCAGAAACGGCGGAACAAAGCTTCCTCAGGCTACTGACGTTAAGCTTCAGGAGATGTTTGATAAGTATGCAGAGCTTGGCTTAAAGACCAAGTTTGCAAATGTAAATATCTATGACGGTTTTTCAGAGAACTATGATTCATACAGCGCAGAGAGATCTGCAGTAGGTAATGTCATGAGACAGTATCTTGCACCTCTTCAGGCAGGACTTGTTGATGATGTTGATGCAGCTGTAGAAGAGTTCAGAAACAAGATGAAAGAGGCAGGTATCGATAAGGTACGTGAAGAGTATACCAAGCAGTGGATCGCATACTGCGAGGAGTACGACTATAAGTAATACAGATCATCCTTATCTTATATCATAGGTCTATGCTATAATTGTAGGGGGGTTAAAACGTTTTTATCCCCCTACAATGAACAAGGATGATATAGGAAAAGAGGCAGGCTGTGTCAAAAGAAGTAAATAAGAAAATTACAATTAAAGATGTAGCAAAAGAAGCGGGAGTTTCTATATCCACCGTATCAAACGCGCTCAATAACGTTAATGTTCTCCATCCGGATACAAAAGAGAGGATCCTTGAAGTTGCAAGGAGACTCAATTACACACCTAACTTAAACGGAAGGAACTTAAAGGCTCAGGCGACAGGCGTTATCGGTCTGTTCCTCGGAGCAATAAGAGGACCTTACTACGGAGAACTATCGGATTCAATATACAGTGCTTGCATAGATGGAGGCTATGAACTTGAGATCTTTTTGAGTTCCGATCCTTCACACATAGTTGCCAATATCTTGGGACACAGAGTTGACGGAGCGATAATCCTTAACTCTGCTATAGGAAAAAGACAGGAAGAGATATTAAGATCACAGGGAATACCTACAGTCTACATAGACCGTATACTTGTTGATGACAAATCTTCGTCTGTTGTCTTTGATTCCAAGAGTGGAGGCGAGCAGGCCGCTAAGTTCCTATTGGAGCTTGGTCACAAGAGTTTTATGTATATCGAAGGTGAAGATGATAACTACGATAGCATTGAGCGTAGAAAAGGATTCTTCGAAGCACTCAAAAGAGCCGGGATCGAGATAGATAAAGATTATATTTTGAAAGGTGCTTTTGAGAGGCAGAGATCATATAATTCCGTAACTGATTTTCTTGACTCAGGGAAACCACTTCCCGATGCAGTATTTGCAGCCAACGACTTAAGTGCCATAGGTGTTTTGGAGGCTCTTAGGGACGGAGGAGTCAAGGTGCCCGAACAGGTTAGCGTTATGGGCTGTGATGATATCGAGACCACAAGGCTCGTAAGTCCGTCGGTTACGACTATAAGAACCTTTTTTGAAAAACAGGGAGCACTTGCCGTAGAGCAGCTTATCCGTATGATAAACGGAGAGCCCGGAGAGCTTGTAACCCTGAAAGGAAGGATAATCCCGCGCGATTCTACAATAGCAAAGGATTTATAATGAGAAATATAAAAGTAATAGAAACAGATTTCGCCGGTGGCAAGTTTTGGAAAGAGACAACCGCTGAGAATGCGGGTGTCGCCGGCGAGATGAAACTTCTGGTGGTTTATCCCAATGAACAGGAAACTACCATACGCGGATTCGGAGGTGCTTTTACCGAGGCAGCAGCGCATACATATGCGGGGCTTGCACCGGATGCGGCAGAACGACTTATCCGCGATCTCTTCGGTGAAGACGGACTCAGATATAACATGGGCCGAATTCACATGAACAGTTGCGATTTCGCACTTGGCAATTATACATATATTGACGAGGGTGATGAGGATCTGGCGACTTTTTCCATTGAACATGATGACAAAGAGATAATCCCTATGATCAAGGCTGCCGAGAAAGAGCTTGGCAAACAGCCTGTTCTTATGATGGCGCCCTGGTCTCCGTCACCTTTTATGAAGACAAACGGCGAGATGAATCACGGTGGCAAGCTCAAGGAAGAATACAAAGATCTCTGGGCTGAGTATTTTGTCAGATTCATCAAAGAGTATAAAAAGAGGGGATTGGATATTTCTTTTACAACTATCCAGAATGAGCCTAATGCCACACAGACATGGGATTCATGTCTATATGATGCACAGGAAGAAGCAGAGTTTGTGGTGGATCATTTAGGACCTGCGATGAAGAGAGAGGGACTTCTTGATAAGATCAAGATCTTTGTTTGGGATCACAACAAGGAACTTTCTTATGAGAGATTAAAAGAAATACTAGAGGTGGAAGGTGCCGACGGATTTGTATCGGGCTGTGCCGTTCATTGGTATACGGGTGATCATTTTGATACGTTAAGACTTATCAAAAAGCATTATCCCGATAAAGAGATCTTCTTTACTGAGGGCTGTGTCGAGTATTCGATCCTTGCGGGTGCGGGAGATGTGCATAATGCAGAGATGTATGCTCATCAGATGATAGGGAATTTAAAGGGCGGTTGTAATGCAATACTTGATTGGAACTTAATGGTAGATCACAAAGGTGGTCCCAACCATGTCGGCAATTTCTGTGACGCTCCCATCAAAGCTCTTGAGGATGGAAGAAACTATGAGAAGAAGCTTTCTTACTACTATATCGGTCACCTTTCAAGATATGTAAAAGAGGGAGCAAAGCTTCTTTGGAGTTCATGCTACTCACAAGACCTTGACAGTGCTGCATTCGTTAATCCCTCGGGAGAGCGTGTAGTAGTTATCATGAACAGAACGGGAAAAGACATTCCGGTTGTTTTAAAAGAGGCTAAGTCTTCTACCAAGCTTGTGATGGAACCTCATTCGATCAAAACGGTTATTTATGATTAAAAGATTTTTTGGAAAAAAGAGATCCGTTTTTTATTCATGGATCGTTTCATACCTGTGTGTACTGCTTATACCGATAATCATTGGTATCTATCTGTATAACAGTGCATACGGGGTTATAAAAAATACAACTGAAAAAGTTTACGAAGCTGCTTTGCGTCAGACTGCACTTGAGCTTGATAACAAGATCACGGAAGGAAATGCGGTCTTGGGACAACTCCTCGGAGATGAAGACGTACAGCGGCTTTCTTCCGTAAAAGATAAGATGACTCCGGAGTCTCAGATATGGCTTATCACATTGATGAATAGGCTTCAGAAGCTTGTGGTGAATCATCCCGATATTGAGGATATCTATGTTCTGCTTGGTGAGAGTGATTCCGTTGCAGGAACCAAAGGACATATGTCGGGAGACCTTTTTGCCAAACTTTATCTTAGAGGTGCAATGAAAGAAGCCGGCTATAAAGCTTTTATGGATAAGCTTATGAATACCAAGGAGATAATTTCCGTTGTCGGAAATGACGGCAGGCAGAAGCTTCTTTTGCATAAAAAGACTCTTGATACGGGGCTTGGCCATGACAGTGCGGTCATAGTTGTCCAGATAGATGCGGACAAGCTTATGGGGCGACTTTCCGAGAGTGAAGATATGAGCTTTGCTGTCTTTGATAAGGAGGGCAACGTAGTTGCTTCCACCAAGAAGAGAGCAGACTCGGGTGATGAAAAAGTAAAGTACGAGCTTATGACCAGGGATTCAGCAGTTACTTCCTGGAATTATGTCTATATGATCTCAAATAAAAGCTATGAGGCAAGTGCCGGAAGTATTCGTCTTAAGACTGTACTTGGGCTTTTGTTCTGCATGGTATTTGGCTTTTTTATCTCGGTTGTTCTAAGTAAGAAAAACTATAATCCCATTAATAATCTTCTTAAGATCACGGATCAGAAATTAACGGACGGTAATGAGCATGGCAATGAGTACGACCTTTTGACGGATATAGTCGGAAGATTGTATGAGAGCAGCAAGGTCCTTAATAATATACAGGCGTTTTCTCTTTTGTCTGCTCAAAAAGAACAGAGCGGAACGAATGCAAACAAAAAGCTTTGTATCGAGATAAAAGAATTTATCGATGAAAATTACAAAGACCCCGATCTGAATATTTCGCAGGCGGCACTTCATTTTGATCTTTCGCCGTCCTACATGTCGGGGATATTTAAAAAAGAAACCGGAATAAGTCTTTTGGCATATATTTCCAAGGTAAGAACGGATGCAGCCAAGAAACTTTTGGAGAGTGAAATGACGATCGCGGAGGTCGCTGAAGGATCAGGATTTAGAGACAGCGCTGCCCTTATAAGGACATTTAAAAAGAATGAGGGTGTAACTCCCGGACAATTCCGAGAACTAAGCGCAGAGCGCGATTGCGAAAAAATACTTTGATTTTTCACAACGTCTTTTTTTAGATTTTGAAAACCGATTTTGTATTTTTAATATATATTTCCTCCGGCCCGATTGGTAATCTCGGAATCAGAAACACAAAACCGAAAAACCGGGCCCGGTTTTTTGAAATTTCAGGAGGAAGTATTTCAAATGAGAAAAAAACTTATGAAGGGTATGATGACAGCTCTTTTGTCCGTATCTGTAAGTGCAATGTTGCTTGCGGGATGCGGAGCAAACAGCGGAGACGATAAAGCTGTCGATCAATCTAAAAACGAAACGGAAGAAGCTACTTCCGGATCAAACAGCGAGAGCGCAGCAGAGGCTGATGCTTTCACTTATCCTATGGATACTGACACAACAATAACTTATTGGTGCGATCTTAATACAAACGTTGCAGCCAATTATGCAAACTTAGGTGAGACACCTTTTGGTAAAGGCCTGATGGAGCATACGGGAGTCAATATCGATTTCCAGCATCCGCCGACAGGTCAGGGCGAGGAGCAGTTTAACCTTATGCTCGCTGACGGAGATCTTCCCGATCTTCTTGAGTACCACTGGATGAACTACACGGGCGGTCCCGAGAAGGCTATCACAGACGGTTATATCTATGAGCTCACAGAGATCATAGACAAGTATTGTCCTAATCTTAAGGCGTATCTTGAGGCCAATCCCGATATTGACAGGATGGTCAAGACAGATGAGGGACATTACTATATGTTCCCTTTCATCAGAGGAGATGAGCAGCTTAGAGTTACGCTCGGATTGATGGTGAGACAGGACTGGCTCGATGAGCTTGGACTTGAGGTTCCTACAACTATGGATGAGTGGCATGAGGTGCTTACTCAGTTCAAGGAAAAGAAGGGAGCACAGGCACCTTTCTCATACGAGTACACAATGGGATCGCTCACAGATGACAATCCGTTCTGCTATGCATACGGTGCTACAAGAAACTTCTATCTTGGAGATGACGGACAGGTTCATTACGGAGCTGTTGAAGACGGATATAAGCAGTATCTTGAGACAATGCATCAGTGGTACGAGGAGGGACTTATCGATCCCGATATCGCAACACAGCAGTTCGATCAGGTCAGCGCAAAGATGACCAACGGAACCAGCGGAGCATCTATCGGATGGGCAGGAAGCCGTATGGGAGTATGGACAACAGCTGCGATCGAGACAGAGCCTAACTATGCGCTCAGCCCCGCACCCGTTCCAACTCTCAACAAAGGTGACAGAGCTCCTATGGGACAGATCGATAATGCGGTTCCCAACCAGGGCGGAGTAGCGATTACAACATCATGCAAAGATATCGAAGCTGCAGCAAGACTTCTTGACTGGGCATACAGCGAAGAAGGCCATATGTTCTACAACTTCGGTGTTGAGGGTGAGTCTTATACTCTTGAAAGCGGAGAGCCTGTCTACACAGATCAGATACTTAAGAATCCCGACGGACTTCCCGTTGCTCAGGCTATGAGTGCGTACATCCGCGGTAATTACAACGGACCTTTCGTTCAGGATATCAGATATCTTCGTCAGTACTATACATATGACGGACAGAAGGCTTCAAATGCCATCTGGGGAGATAATGATGGAAAGCTCCATAAGCTTCCTCCTATTACACCTACATCTGATGAGAGCGATCAGTTCTCAGCGATAATGAACGAGATCAGCACATATCGCGATGAGATGACAATTAAATATATTCTCGGAACAGAGGATATCGGCACATTTGATTCATACGTTTCAACTATTGATTCAATGGGACTTGCTAAGGCACTTGAGATTGAGAATGCCGCACTTTCCCGTTACAAAGAAAGATAATGTGAAATTGTGATTGTTTAAATGGTCTGTCTCCTGTGAGGCAGGCCATTTTTACAGATATGATCCGGAGGAATTTTATGTTTAGCAATAAGCCCTTTAAGGAGAGGTTTATTAAAGACATGAAGAGGAACTGGACGTTGTATGCGATCGCAATTCCCATGATTGTCTTTTATTTCCTTTTTGCATATAAACCAATGTACGGCGCGCTCATTGCGTTTAAAGAATACAAGCCGGCAAGAGGCTTTATTGATAGCCCTTGGGTTGGCTTTGCTCAGTTTGAAAGATTTTTTACAAGCCCATTTTTCGGAAGACTTTTGAAGAATACTGTACTTCTTAGCTTTTACAGTTTACTTTTTGGTTTTCCCGCACCGATCATTTTAGCTCTTTTGCTTAATGAGGTAAGACATACCGTATTTAAAAAGACAGTGCAGACAATATCATATCTGCCGCACTTTATCTCGATCATAGTCGTAGCCGGTATGATAACAGACTTTTCAATGAGCACAGGTCTTTTTAACAAGATAATAGAATTTTTCGGAGGAGCTGCTCATCCTTTGCTGCAGGATCCTTCGCTTTACAGACCGATCTACGTTGCTTCTGATATTTGGCAGCAGATAGGTTGGGGCTCGATCATATATCTTTCCGCACTATCGGGTGTGGATCAGCAGCTGTATGAAGCTGCGGAGGTTGACGGAGCCGGAAGGTTCAGGAAGCTGATCAGCGTAACACTTCCTGCGATCACTCCGACAATTGTCATCATGCTTATTTTAAGGATCGGTTCGCTTCTTAGTATCGGATATGAGAAGACTATTCTTCTTTACAATCCTTCTACATACGAGACGGCGGATATCATTTCTTCATATGTGTATAGAGTCGGAATCCTCGAGCAGGGGTGGAGTTATTCCACTGCTATCGGACTGTTTAACTCGGTTATCAATCTGGTTCTTTTGTTGCTTGCAAATAACTTCAGCAAAAGATTCACGCAAACAAGTCTTTGGTAGGAGGTTCTATGCATACAAAAACAATAAAGAGAAGTTTCGGAGACAGAACGTTCTCCGTTATAAATTATGCACTTTTGACGCTTCTTTCACTGATATGTCTTTATCCTATGTTGTACGTTGTCTTTGCTTCATTCAGCGACAGCGGCCTGCTTACACAGCACACGGGACTGCTCCTTAAGCCGCAGGGCTTTAGTGTCGCAGCATATCAGAAGGTGTTCAAAAACCCAATGATCATAAAAGGTTATCTAAATACGATCTTTCTTTTGCTTGTCGGGGTGTCGATCCAGGTGATGATGACTTCGATAGCGGCATATGTTCTTTCGAGAAAAAATGTGATGTGGAAAAATCTCTTGATGATGCTCATCACTTTCACAATGTTTTTCTCCGGAGGAATGATACCTTTCTATCTTAATTTAAAGCAGTTACATCTTACGGATACACTTATGGGACTTATCATCCCGTTCATGATAAATACTTACAACCTGATAATACTAAGGACCTCTTTTTCGGCTATCCCCGAGTCTCTCACGGAAGCAGCGCAGATAGACGGAGCGGGACATATAAGAGTGTTGTTCTCGATCGTCCTTCCGCTTTCAAAAGCGATCCTTGCCGTAATGGTTCTCTACTACGGTGTCGGAATTTGGAATTCATGGTTCTGGGCTTCCACGATACTAAGGAACAGAGAGAGTTATCCTTTGCAGGTTGTGCTTAGAGAAATATTGTTGCAGAACAGCATGTCGAGTATGACGACAGGAGTCGGCGCAGGTGATCAGGAGTCTGTTGCGGCTACGATCAAATATGCGACCATAGTCGTTGCGACCATGCCGATACTCTGCGTATATCCATTCCTTCAAAAGTATTTCGCGACGGGCGTTATGATCGGCGCGGTCAAGGAGTAAGTATGGAAAAAGAATTAAATTACCGATTGGTCATGGAGCTTATATTTGAAAAACTTCTTCGTAATCATGAGAGATACCGGGACAAGTACCCGCATATCTCAAATCTGATGACGGATGAAAATAAGCTTGATTATGAGCCGATGGACAACAATCTATGGACGTCGTCTTTCTTTCCGGGTGAGATGCTTCTTGCGTATTACGCCACCGGAGACACAGTCTTTTTGTCGGATAAAGACAGTTATCTGGACAGCTTTGAAAACAGGCTTGATAAGAGGATCGGGATCTCGCATGATCTGGGATTTTTGTATTCGCTTACCTGCGTTGCGCTTTCAAGGCTGACCGAAGATAAGAGGGCAAAAGAGATAGCGGCAAGAGCTGCGGATGAACTGTATCTTAGGTACAACAAAAGAGGTAAATTCATTCAGGCTTGGGGCGAGATGAATATAGGTAATCCCTATGTCCTTATAATCGCAGATACGATGCTCAATTTACCGCTCTTGTATCAGAGCAGTGATCCAAGGCATGTTGCGGCTGCTTTTGACCATGCTGTCACGGCATCTAAGACGATCGTAAGGGAAGACTATTCTTCTTTTCACACTTATCAGATGGAACCGCTGACGGGTAAAGCGATTGAAGGAAGAACGCATCAGGGCTTCAGGGATTCCTCCACGTGGGCAAGAGGGCAGGCGTGGATCGTATACGGATATGCGCTTTCGTATCTGTATACTAAGAACAAAGATTTCCTTGATATAGCATGCAATGCGGCGGATTATTTTTTGGAAAATCTTCCAAAGGACAAAGTGGCATATTGGGATCTTTCTTTTACCGATAAGGTTCCCGATATCAAGGATACGTCGGCAGCAGCGATACTGGCGTGCGGACTTTTAGAGCTCTCGGATAGAGTGAGCGAACCGCACAGAGCAGAAGTTTATAAAAAGGCGGCAAAAGAGATAGTTAAGAGCCTTTATGAAAAATATTTTTGGCATGATATGAATTCTCCCGTTGTTCTCACAAACGGTATGTACCACAGAGATCTTGGAAGTGTGGGCACGAGTTGGGGCGATTACTTCTTCTTCGAAGCGATCGCAAGACTGGAAGGAAATCATGTGAGATTTTGGTGAGGAAAAAGATATGGAGACTATTGAAAATAATAGGTGGGAAACCAGACAGGATGTTGTAAAGGGACTGCTTGATCTGGTAAGGCCACTTAAGGCTTATTACAATATCGAGAGCAGCATGCTGAAAATTGGTGATACAGCTGCGCATTACGGAGAGCGAGCAGCCGGAATGGAAGGCTGGGCGAGAGTTCTTTGGGGGCTCGGACCTCTTTTCGCCACTGAGAATAAAGACATCAATGAAGTTCTTAGGATAGAGATAGATGATTGGAAATATCTATACAGAAGAGGCCTTGTAAACGGCACAGATCCTCTAAGCCCCGGGTATTGGGGAAATATTGAGGACTACGATCAAAAGATGGTTGAGACTGCCGCTCTCAGCGTTGCGCTTTCTATAGCCGGAGAGTCTCTATGGAAGCCTCTTTCGTCTGAGGAGAAGATCAGAGTGGAAGCGTGGATGAGGCAGATCAATAAGCATAGGATCCATGCAAACAATTGGCGCTTTTTCAGGATACTCACAAATATGGCTTTTGCAAGACTTGGACTTAAGGTTGATGCTAAAGTTCTGATAGATGATTTTGCAGTCATAGAGAGCTGCTATGTATCAGACGGTTGGTACTATGATGGGCATGATGGTCAGATGGATTATTACATCCCGTTTGCCATGCATTTTTATGGACTTATCTGGGCGGCATTGGCGCCGGATCTGACCGCTTCATTAAGCGCTGAACTTGGAGATGCCGCAAAGTTTTTCGGAAAGACTTACAAAAAAGAATTGCTTAACAGAGGCCGAAGATTTGCTGAGGATTATGAAAAGTGGTTTTCTGATGACGGCGTTGAAGTTCCGTTTGGAAGAAGTCTGACTTACAGATTTGCGCATGCAGCTTTTTGGCCAGCACTTATCCTTGCCGAAAATATTCTCGGTAATTCAACTGTAAAAGAAACATACGGAGAAGTTGTTGCAAAAGAAAGCTTTGGAAGAGTTGTTGCAAAAGAGATTTCCGAAAGGGAGGAAAAAGAAGGGATTTATAAGCATATTCTTTTGTCCAATCTAAGGAGCTGGTTTAAATATCCGATAACCGACAAAAGAGGTTTTCTTACTATCGGATACAGATATCCCGATCTCATAATGAGTGAAAAGTATAATGCTCCAGGTTCACCATACTGGGCATTTAAAGCATTTCTTATATTGATGTTCCCTGCTACTTCAAGCGTGTGGCATGTAAGGGAAAAGGCTCTTGCCGTTCAGGAAAAGAGCTATCTTAAGGCACCGCATATGATCATCTGTCACGATACGATCGGCGATATCGATCACGTGACCATGTTCCCGTGTGGCCAGCATGCGGGAATGGAACACGGAAATTGCGATTCCAAATATAAGAAGCTTGTTTATTCAAACAGGTTCGGATTTAGTGTTCAGAGAGGGAACGGACTTGAAGACGGTGCGTTTGACAATGTGTTTGCGGTTTCCAGACACGGGGAGAATGTTTATCGCATGACTAACTGCCTTAAATGGGAAGCTGATGAGAACGAGATCAATATCATCTCAGAACCTATTGAAGGTGTTCGTATAAAGACCAAGATAATTCCCAAGGGATACGGTTGGCATTTAAGAATCCACGAGATAGATACAAAGATAGCGATAGATACGGCAGACGGAGGCTTTGCGCTTCCCGTCGAAAGACCTTTTGATAAAAACGATGAATATGATAAAAGAGAAAAATGCGGTGAGCCTGTAAGTCAGGACAGATCACAATTTATCCTTTCTAACTGGGGAAGCATAGGTGTTTTTTCCGAGGATAAGGATGCGGAGATTTCATTTGTAAGAGCATTTCCGAATACAAATCTCATGGCTCCGCTCACGGTGATCCCCTATGTAAAAAGAGAGTACACTCCCGGAAAGTACATACAGGTAAACGGATTCTACGGTTCGCCCACTTCGGATATCATCCTGATCAATTGATCATTTCGCTTGAAGCAGCCGACAAAAAAGTTGGCTTTTTCATGATACCCCCATAAAAAAGAAGCAGTCACATTGTGATTGCTTCTTTTGCTGTGTGTTTGAAATTATGCGGGCGGCGTTTAAAAAGTTTGTTGATTTACCTATAAGCTTGTAGAATAGAAGGTGTATAAGCTTTTTTATCATATTATGAGGGGATAGGCGATGGATCGGTCTATTGATTTTTTCAGAGACGAAGTCAGAAACGGTTTTTATATACCGACTGCGATAAAGCAGGCATGGGCAGCGACTCTGGATGTTCTTGAAAATATAGATAAGATATGTACCAAGCACGGTATCAGATATTTTGCTGATTGGGGAACGGCTCTCGGCGCGGTAAGGCACGGGGGATATGTTCCGTGGGACGATGATCTGGATATCTGCATGCTCAGAGATGACTATGAGAAGTTCAGACAGGTTGCGGATGAAGAACTTCCCGATAATTATGTGATACACGACTATGAGAGAAAAGAAAATCACTGGCTCTTTCTTGCAAGAGTTGTCAATAATTCCAAGATGTGCTTTGACATAAGCTATCTTGATACACACAACAATTTCCCGTATCTTGCGGGCGTCGACATCTTTATAAAGGATTATCTTTATGAGGATGAGGAAAAAGAAAAGGCGAGAGACCGGGAGATAATGGAGCTTCTTGCAACAGCGGAAAGCTTTATCGATGATCCGGGAAAAAGAGATCGCGCAGTTGAGTTATACAGAAATGCCGAGAAGAAGATGGCTCAGGTTAAGCCGGAAGAGACGAAGCTTGTCGGACAGATCTTTCCGTGGATCTTGAAATACGGAAACGGTAGCGGAGAAAAGAAATCACTGTATGAAAATATAGTTCGTCTTCCATTTGAAGATACGACCATTCCGATGCCTGCTCACTATAATGAGTTACTAAGATCAAGATACGGAGATTACTGCGTTATAAAGAAGGTCTGGGACGGGCACAACTATCCTTTCTTCGAAGGTCAGAAAAAAGAGATGGAGCAGATTTCTGGAGAGTCTCTTTCTAAATTTAAATTCGATGAGACTATGCTTGAGAGGAAAGCTCCCGATAAGAGCGGCTCTTTAAAGCAGATAGCAAAAGAGTGTCTTGCCGAGATGGAAAGAATGTTGAAGAATGCATTTGCCGGAGATCTTACTCAGACGATCGGTGATCTTCAGCAGCTTGCAGCAGACCTTGGAACACTCATCGAGAATGTTAAAGGGGAGAAAAGACCCTGCACAGTTAAGACTATAGATGCGCTCCAGGCTTTTTGTGATGCTCTCTGGGAAGAGTACAATCTGTTAAGTGGCGCAGAAACAGAAGGAAACGATCTGCCCCGCAGTAGGGCAGCGCTTGATGCTGTTATGTCTGCTGTCAAAGAAAATGTAATAGACAGAAAAGAGGTACTTTTTATAAGTATAGGACCACGTGAGTGGAAGTCTTTTGAAAGATATTATGAGAAAGCGACAGCCGATGAAGACACCGATGTGTTTGTGGTTCCGCTTCCGCTTATGAGGAAGACATATCTTGGTGAGATAAGGATGACGGATGAGGAGATCCATAGAGCGGTAAGACTTGATGAATATCCGGACGGCGTGGAATATACCGACTATGTGACCTATGATATCACCTTGCATGCACCCGAGACGGTTTATATCCATAACCCGTATGACGGCACCAATCCTTGCCTTACGGTGCCCTCTTCTTTTTATTGTGAAAATGTGAGAAAATATGCGGATAAAATAATATATATCCCCGTTGCGGATACGGCAGAGTTTGGACCGCAGGACGTGACAGACATATACAACATGGGACATTATGTTACTGCTCCCGGAGTTGTGTTTGCCGATAAAGTCATTGTTCAGTCTGAGAATATAAAAAGACGCTATGTTGAAGTGCTTACTGCTTTTGCCGGAGAGAAAACAAAGGAAATCTGGGAAAAGAAAACAGAAGTACGCGAAGCTTTGTCCGCTAATGATACCAATGCAGAAAAGAGACTTCTTGTGTGCATAGGTGCCAACGAACTTGCGGAATGCGAAGGCTCTTTTGCGGAGCTTATAAAAAACAAGCTTGAGATCATAAAAAATGCAGGTGGCAAGATCAAGGTATCGGTGCTTTTGTATCCAGATGACGAAGCGGATTATGCCGGCTTTGAGGAGGCTGATCACCACGCTGTTTCAGAGATTTTGCATAAAGCGGCAAAAGAGGGGATAATAGATATCGTGTCTGCTTCGCCGCGTTTTGCGGATGAAGTGTCAAAGGAGTATGCTGCCTATTACGGCAGTCCTTCTCCGTTTGTTCCCGCGTTCTCCGTTTTGGGTAAGCCTGTGATGATCGCGGATTTTAGGCTGTAGAGTTATAGTAGGAAAGAGGTTTTATTTTATGAAGAATAATAAGAAATTGATATTGGTCATGCTATATCCGTATCTTTATATGGTGGGTATAGCAATGAGTTTTTTACTTTCGTCTTTGGATATAGGCTTTGAACCGATGTCTTTTATGCTGGTGCTGGGGCTTATTGTAAATGTATGTGTGATAGCCGTCATAGTTATCAATCTTATTCAGGCATTAGCAGGTCAACACAGATCGGCCGACCTTGCCAAAGCGAACATGATCATAAAGCTCGTGCATATACCTGCGTATGTGCTCCATTTTTTACTTGGTTGCATCGCGATCTTTATGAGCGTATGGGGAATAGGATTTATAATTTGGGCTATCGTTATTGACCTGGTGACTATCGCATTATCGGGACTTGTCGGAGTAAGCGCTGCGATCAGTGCTTCCAAAGAGAAGACTTTATCAAACAACGATCCTCTTATTTACGGGGTTCTTAGCTTTATATATTGCATAGATGTATTTGCGGCGGTCATCTACAATTCAAAAATAAAAAAGGCAACACATTCATAAGCCGAAATGGTATTATGTTTGTAGACTTTTTAGGAAGCCGAAAGACTAATCTGTAAGTAATATTACTCGGAGCAGACTATGAATACATACAAGAAACAGAATTTTCCGGTAAAAAGAATATTCATATTTGATGAGATCGCACTTGTACTTGCGATGATCACTGCACTTGCGCTCAGATACAGAGAGCGTTTCTGGGGCGCTCATCAGTTCTTTGACGGTATATATGTCATGATGACGGTTACCGTATGTATTTTCCATGTGATCATTTTTCTTATTTACGATTCCAGAAAGGAACACATTTTTCTTCAGGATCCTTTGCAGAATCTGATGACCGTGATCAAGGGAAAATGTATACTCATGGCACTTTCTCTTTTGTATCTGTACGCGTTTAAGCAAAGCATCAAGGCATCAAGAGTTGTCATTGCTTTATTCTTTGTTTTCAGTATTGTTTACAGCTTTATATTCAGATTTATCTATCGCAAAAGATATTTGGACAGCCACAGCGGACTTGGAGACAGGAAGGTTTATACGATCTCTGCGGGGGACGCCGATGCGCTAGGCTTTGAAGCTGCTTTCCGTGAGGGAAAGTACGATGATGTTCTGATAACGGATGTCGATGGAAATGAAGCCAAGGCAAAAGAAATTGCTAAGAAGGCCGAGGAACTCGGGATCAGAACTTATTACGCTCTGCGAAGCGGTGACTACGAAGTTAAGTCGGGTATCATAACGGATATTGACGATCATGCTTCTATCCCCGCATTTGTAAGGACCGAGCGATTTGAAGTGTTCGGAGTTAATTATGCTATCGCAAGGACAGAGGAAGCGGTATTCCATGTTCTTGAGCATCTTAAGGAACTTTCGGGCAAATACATATGCTTTTCCAATGTTCATACTGCGGTTACGGCAAGAGAAGATGCGGAGTACAGGAACGTTCTCAATGAGTCCGCTTACACATTTGCTGACGGAAATCCTATAGCAAACCTTCAGAGAAAAGAAGGCTACATTGGTGCAGACCGTGTTGCAGGCCCCGATTTTATGGAGCACATGTTCAGAGATACCGCTAAAGGTGAAGCTTCACATTATTTCTACGGCTCATCGCAAAAGACCCTCGATGCGCTTAAGGACAATCTCCTTAAGAAGTATCCGGGAATAGATATAAGAGGAATGTATTCTCCTCCGTTCAGAGCTCTTTCACCCGAAGAGGACGCTGAAGACGTTGAGAGGATCAATGCTTCGGGAGCCGATATCGTATGGATCGGATTAGGCGCGCCCAAGCAGGAAAAGTGGATGCTCGCGCACAGGGATAAGGTTAAGGGCGTTATGATGGGTGTCGGAGCAGGCTTTGATTTCCATGCAGGCACAATAAAAAGAGCTCCCGTGTGGATCCGCAAGATAGGATTTGAATGGCTCTATCGCTTGTTCCAGGATCCCAAGAGATTATTTTCGAGATATTTTGTCACCAACACAAAGTTTTTCTGTTATCTGTTCAGCGATCTTTTTAAGAAGCGCAGATAAGAGTGGTGGCTTTTGACCGGAAGGTGCATTTATGGCTGATTTGATAAAGATGATCAATTCTAACAGAGACAAGATAGGAGAAGGCATATACCTTCTCTATTTTGCTGTTATGGTGGGTGCAAGGGCAGCAGGCTTGTACGAGGGAATGACCTTGTACAATATCTGTCTTGTGCTTGGACTCTTTCTTTTTGCATGCAAGATCGTAGTGACCAAACACACTGTAAAAGAGTACTGCGTAATGGCTGGCCTTTTTGCGCTGGCTCTTTTGGTATACCGCTTTACAGGTGAAAAGGGACTTCTGGTCTGCTTTACGATGATGCTTGGAATGAAGGGAGTATCAGTAAAGAAAACAATTACGACGGGAACAGTTGTTGCCGGCATATTCATACTTGGAAAGATAATCCTCGGAGTTTTCGGAGTACTTCCCGAAATGTACTATCCACAGGAGAGAGCGGGAGTCGGAGTGATGTTCAGACATTCGCTCGGATATGCTCATCCCAACACGCTCCACATGAATGTGTTGATGCTCACGATGATGGTTGTATATCTTCTTACGACCGCAGCTATGTCAAGCACTCTTGAGAGAAAGAAAAAGCTCTCCTATATCAGTCTTGTTTCTATCGCTGCACTTTTCTTTAATCTTTATATCTTTATGTATTCCGGAACGAGAACCGGGATCATGGCATGCATGGCTTTTCTTATCTGCAATCTCTGGCTTGCTGTAAGAAAGGATATCGGAATTTTTGAAAAGATGATAAGCTATGCGGCATTTCCTTTGACCTGCATTGTATCTATCGTTTTGCCGCTGGTCCTTCCCGAGAATATATTCACGTTTCTTAATAGAACAGTATTTAATTCAAGATTTGCTCTCGCAAAATATTTTTGGAGCAACAATCACTTGTCATTGTTCGGCATAAGATTAAACAATCCGCTGCCCAATTACGAGACATACGGAATAGACATGGCTCAGATGTATCTTTTCCTTCAGCTTGGGATCGTGGCATTTGTCGTTATGTCTTTCATTACATTATGGTTTATAAACAGATCGATCAAACTGGGCAAGCGCGCAGAACTTGCTGTAATGCTTGCAATGCTGTTCCTTGGCATGTGGGAGCCGCTTCTTTACAATCTCGGATTTAAGAATTTCACTTATGTTTTCATAGGCGAAATGTTGTACCTGTGCCTTGATAAAAAGACTGCTGGCGCTTCGGAGAGCTTAGATGACGCACAGTCTAAAGCAATTCTTTGCGAAGGCATGATAGATTTCAGAGGCATTACCAAAGCTATAACAGGTGCGGTCCTTATTGGGATCGCTGCTTCGTTTGTATTTCTTTTGGCAACGACACCTCCGACTGCTTTGTATGGCGACAGAGAGCAGGGCGAGGACGGTGTGAGCTTTGGAATGGAAGCTGAATATCTCACGGAGAATCAGGTAAAAGAGCTTAAGAAAAGCGGAGATATCATCGTCGGATATAAGGATGAGCAGACTCCTATGTACAGATACAGTGAAGAGTTTGCGGTTATGGAATACGAAAAGAAGGTTATAAGCGTAGGTCTTTGGAGTGGGTTGATCGCAATGTGCGTACTTATCAGAGTACTTTGGCCTAAAAGGGCAAAAAACCCTTAAACTATGGTATAATAATACGGATTATGAGTAATATGAATAAAACTCTTCAAACATATGTATTGTGGCTGATTGACATGATATGTATCATAGTGTCCTACATGATCGCCACATTTATCAGATTCAGCGGTGAGAGAAGGATTGAACTGTTAGACGAAGACAAGCCTGCACACTACATGTTATG
Organism: Butyrivibrio sp.; assembly: GCA_017535785.1. Taxonomy (GTDB): domain Bacteria; phylum Bacillota; class Clostridia; order Lachnospirales; family Lachnospiraceae; genus Butyrivibrio. The sequence continues at coordinate 346,943 of JAFXTN010000037.1, forward strand.
CATAGTTTTTCTTCTTTTTTGTGTTGTCTATAACTTCTTCGCCGATTGGAACAGAGACTTCTGCATCAGAGGCTATGCGAAAGAATTTTTAAGTGTTGTCAAGTTCATCGGAGTTATGTTCCTTGCTTCTGTTGTCGTGGTTTTCCTCTTTAAATGGGACCTTTCGAGACTTGTTTGGTTTTACTTTATTGTTTTAGAGCTTATTTTGACATATATAGCCAGGATTTTGTTTAAGCTATCGTTCAGGAAAGCGATATCGAGCGACAGTAATGCGATAAGAGTGGTGGTCGTTGCCGAGAGAAATCTCATGGAGAGCACGATCAAAAAGCTTACATCCAATGCAGAATTTCTCGGCTATAAGATAATAAGAGCTTATGCTGCGGATGCGGCACTTGAAAATGCCGATGCCGGAGATATGCATACACAGGGCGGAAACAGGCAGACATCGGGAGAGTGGTATATCGATGGTATCCACATCCATGATGGTATTGAAAATCTTACGGCGAGACTTTTGACAGATCCTTTTGATGAAGTATTTATCAATACGCCCAACATTCCTCAGAACAATATGCAGGACATCATCCTAGGTTTTGAAGAGATGGGTATCACAACCCACTATAGCTTGGGACTTCCAAGTGTCGGCAAGGCAAACACTCAGTTCGAAGAATTCATGGATTACTCCGTGATCACATATTCGATGAACAGAACAAGCTACAAGCGCCTGTTCATAAAACGTGGTTTTGATATCATAGTCGGACTTATCGGAATCGTTATTACCGGAATTATCACATTGTTCCTTGCACCCGCGATCAAGCTTGATTCACCGGGCCCTGTTTTCTTTTCACAGATAAGGGTAGGTAAGAACGGAAGACGCTTTAAGATCTACAAGTTCAGATCTATGTATATTGACGCAGAGGAACGCAAGAAAGAACTTGAGGCTCAGAACGAGATGAAGGGCCTTATGTTTAAGATGGAAAACGATCCCAGGATCACCAAGGTCGGAGCGTTTATCAGAAAGACCAGCCTGGATGAGTTCCCTCAGTTCTTCAACATTTTAAAAGGCGATATGAGTCTTGTGGGAACGAGACCGCCTACGGTAGAAGAATTCAGAAGATATAACGGATATTACAGAAGAAGACTTTCCATGACGCCGGGCCTTACCGGACTTTGGCAGATCAGCGGAAGAAGTGATATAGAGGATTTTGACGAGGTCGTTAAGCTTGACCTTAAATATATCGACAATTGGAGCCTTACAGAGGACTTCATGATCATCGCCAAAACCATTCCTGCACTCTTCTTCGGAAAAGGTGCAAAATAAATGCTTAATAAGAACATAGATCTTTCAGGAAAAAGAATAATGATAACAGGTGCGGCGGGTTTCATCGGCGCCAACCTTGTTACAGCTCTTTTGAACAGATACAGCGATATAAAGCTTCTTGGTATCGACAATATGAATGACTATTACGATGTCGGCATCAAGAAGGACAGGCTCAAGAAGATCGATGCTATCGCAAAGGGTGATGAGAACAGATTTAAGTTCATCACCGGAAGCATCGCCGATAAGGAGCTTATAAACAAGCTGTTCAATGAGTTTAAGCCTGAGGTTGTAGTCAATCTCGCAGCGCAGGCAGGTGTCAGATATTCGATAGAAAACCCCGACGCTTACATCGAGTCCAACATTATCGGATTTTACAATATCCTTGAGGCGTGCAGACATTCATATGACAACAAGACGGCTGATTACAGCGGCGTTCTTCACCTTGTTTACGCCTCAAGCTCAAGTGTATACGGAAGCAATAAGAAGATACCTTACAGTGTAGAGGATCAGGTAGATAATCCCGTATCTCTTTACGCTGCGACCAAGAAATCCAACGAGCTTCTTGCTCATTCATATTCAAAGCTTTACGGTATCCCTTCAACAGGACTTAGATTCTTTACTGTTTACGGACCTGCGGGAAGACCGGATATGGCTTACTTTGGCTTTACCGATAAGCTCGTCAAGGGAGATACCATCAAGATATTTAACTTCGGTAATTGCAAAAGAGATTTCACTTATGTCGACGATATCGTTGAGGGCATCATAAACGTGATGCAGAGATATCCCGATGAGAACGAAAACGGAGTTAAATACAAGGTTTACAATATCGGAAACAACGATCCCGTTAATCTTTTGGACTTTGTGGATATACTTCAAAAAGAGCTTATATCAGCGGGAGTACTTCCACAGGACTATGACTTTGAGGCGCACAAGGAGCTGGTTCCCATGCAGCCCGGAGATGTTGAAGTCACCTATGCGGATGTATCCGCACTTGAATCGGACTTTGGATTTAAGCCTTCAACTTCACTTACGGAAGGCCTTAGAAGATTTGCAAAGTGGTACAAGGAGTATTACGGATAAAAGATGCTGGATTACAAATTTCCTTTTATAAAAAAGAATATATCATTCAAAGCGCTCAGCATTGTAATGATATGCATATATGTGCTCAGCCTTATACCTATATTGGTATTGGGCTTTTATGATTTCCCGTCCGCAGATGATTTTTCCATGGCTCTTGAGCCTCATCTTAAATTTGTGGCCACAGGGAATGTCTTTAGCACAATAGTAGCTGCTTTTGTGAAGGCGCATTGGATCTTTTTCAATTATGAGGGATACTTTTTCTCTGCTTTACTTACCTGCTTATGTCCCGCGGTATTTAGTGAACAGTTGTATTTCCTTGTTCCTTTTATCATCATCTCAATGCTCACTTTCGGAGTTTGCTATTTCTTCAATGCATTTTTCGTTAAAGCGCTTAAGCTTGATAAGCATCTTAGCACTGTTGTTTCAATGGCGACGCTTATCATGATGGTACAGTTCCTTAAGACAAGCGGCGCAAGAGCTCAGGGCTTCTACTGGTGGAGCGGAGCTGTAAATTATGTTTTTACCTTCGGAATGGCATTCTTTTGGGTGGGACTTCTTTTGAGGATCCTTTATGACGAGGATAAGAAGGCATGCAAAAGAAAATTCATATGGGCGTGCATCTGGGCTTTCCCGATGGGAGGCGCCAATTATCTCACTGCACTTGAGCTTGCCATTATTTCGTTTTTGATCATATTTATCTGTGTCATGAATAAATTTTCCAAGATCGGAATAGAAGGACTTGGAGAAATTGGTAGGAAATACGTTAAGCTCATATGGATCCCTGCCGTTATCAATCTGATCGGCTTTGGATTTAGCGTGACCGCTCCCGGAATTAAGATCAGGAGCGCAGAGACTGTGAGCAATTCGCCTGTAAAAGCAGTTTTGCTTTCGTTATACGGAACATTTAATGTTATTATGGATGAGATGGCAAGATGGGAGACTCTTGTCGTTTTGCTGCTTCTTATTCCGATATTCTGGAAGCTTGCGGGAGAGCTTAAGCATAGGCTTCGTCATCCTCTGATCTTTATCGTATTTGCTTATGGTATGGTATCATCTAACATGACGCCGGCTTATTATGCGGTTTCAAACTTTGACGAAGGAAGACTTGTCGTTCTTGCATGGATGGAGTTTGTATTCTTTGCGGTCCTATCCGTGTTCTATTCAACGGCATGGATCAGAGGCCTTATTGAGAATAAGTTTTTCTCGGCAGTTAAAGAATCCGGAAAAAGTGATTCTTTTTCACACGAAGTTTCTTCAGCGATACTTGTTCTATTCGCTGTTCTTATATTCGGTTCCGCACTTTGTGTAGTGCCTAACCCGCATTACTATACGGCAACAAGTGCGCTGTATGAGATAGCAAGCGGCAACGCTGCAAGATATAGATCCGAGAATTCGGAAAGACTTAAAGCATTAAAAGATCCGTCTTTAGAGACAGTGGTTTTGAGAGAATATACCGATGCACCGGACATGCTCTTTTACAAAGATATAACCGATCCCGGCTTTGACGATTATTGGATAAACGGGTCGATGGCGAAGTATTACAACAAAAAGGAAATCGCAATTGAGAGGATAAAACATGAAGAGTGATTTTGAAGAGAACTACAAAGTTCTTGAGTTTAAGGAGTTCGGTGACGATAAGGGTAACCTTGTTGTTGCGGAAGGCTCGGGCTTTGATATACCTTTTGATATCAGAAGAGTTTTCTATATTTATGGCTCTGAAAGAGATATCAAGAGAGGACTTCACGCTAACAGATATACTAAGTTTGTGCTTATAAATGTGAGCGGCAGCAGCAAAGTCCTTATAGATGACGGCAAGAAGAGAGAGGTTGTTGTTCTGGATAAGCCCAGAATGGGACTGTATCTTGGACCTATGGTATGGAAAGAAATGTATGATTTCTCACCGGATTCGGTTCTTCTGTGCCTTGCAAGCGAGCATTACATCGAGAGCGAATATATTCGTGACTACGATGAATTTATAAAGGAAATTAATGGGTAAAAGAAATTATGAGTAAACTTTCTATTGTTATTCCGGTTTATTACAACTCGGATACACTTGAGCTTTTATATGATGATCTTAAGGAAAAGGTCCTTGGTAAGATCGGAGATTACGAGATCGTCTTCGTTGATGACGGATCGGGAGACAACTCCTGGGAGATCATAAACAAGATCGCAGCGCAGGATAAGAACGTGGTCGCTACCAAGCTTTCAAGAAACTTCGGTGAGCATGCGGCTATCCTTGCGGGTCTTTCTGTATGTACAGGTGACTGCGCCGTGACCAAGCAGGCTGATCTTCAGGAAGATTCAACTCTTATCCTTGAGATGTACGAGAGCTGGAAGCGAGGCAACAAGGTCGTTCTTGCTATCCGAGGTGAAAGAGACGAAAATCCCATAAAGAAATTCTTTGCCGGTTGCTATTACTGGCTTGTAAGAAAGACGATCAATAAAGATATGCCTCAGGGCGGCTGTGACTGCTATCTTATAGACAGACAGGTTATCAAGGTTCTTCAGATGATGGATGAAAAGAACTCATCACTTACCCTTCAGGTTATGTGGGTAGGCTTTAAGACTGAGAAGATCTACTTCCACAGAAAAGACAGAGAGATCGGTAAATCACGTTGGACTCTCGGAAAGAAAGTAAAGCTTGTAATTGATTCAATGATGAGCTTTTCATATTTCCCGATCAGATGCATGGCTACGCTCGGAACGATCTTCGCGTTCTTTTCTTTGATCGGTATCATTTATGTGATAACGGAAAAGATTACCAAGCAGACACCTATCCTTGGTTATGCTTCTGAGATGACGGTATTGTTCTTTGGCTTTGGAGTTTTATTCTTAATGCTCTCAATGCTGGGAGAATACATCTGGCGTACACTTGAAGAATCACGCAATCGCCCTCCGTTTATCATTGACGAGGTTCATCGCTCTGACGATCAGGATAAAAAAGATAAAGAGTGATAACAGTATCAGAAAAAGGATCAGGAAAGGCAATTATGGAAAAGATTATGCAGGGCCGCATGGACCGCGGTTTTGAAAGATATCAGGAAGAATATGAAAAGAAAGCTCTGGAAGTTCTCAGATCCGGATGGTATATCCTCGGAAAAGAAGTAGAGAACTTTGAAAAAGAGTTTGCTGAATATGTAGGAACAGAGTACTCAGTAGGTGTTGCCAACGGTCTCGATGCTCTTTGGCTGGCATTCAGAGTACTTGGTATTGGAAAGGGCGATGAGGTCATCGTACAGGGTAATACTTATATCGCAAGTGTAATGGGTATCACCATCAACGATGCAACTCCGGTATTTGTTGAGCCCAATGAATACTATCAGATCGATGCCGACAAGATCGAAGAGAAGATAACTGATAAGACCAAGGCTATCTTGGCTGTTCATTTATACGGACAGGCAGCCGAGATGGATAAGATCACAGCTATCTGCAAAAAACATAACTTAAAGCTTGTAGAGGACTGCGCACAGTCTCACGGAGCATGCTTTAACGGAAAGATGACCGGAAGCTTCGGCGATATCGGATGCTTTTCATTTTATCCTTCCAAGAACATGGGAGCCTTTGGTGATGCGGGTGCCATCACGACCAATGATCCCGAGCTTGCAAGGCTTGTAAAGATCTACCGCAACTACGGTAGTGAGAAGCGCTATTACAACATGGTCGTAGGAGCAAACTCAAGACTTGATGAGATGCAGGCAGGTCTTCTCAGAGTAAAGCTCACTCACATGGATGACATAACAAAAGAAAGAGAGCAGCTTGCAGCTGTTTATGATAAGGGAATAAACAATCCCAAGGTTATCAAACCCACTGTCGCCAAAGGAGCAACATGCGTATGGCATCAGTATGTTCTCAGATTAAAGACAGAAGTCGGAGAAGATAAGGCCGCTGAGAGAGACAGGTTTAAAGCTTATCTTGAAGAGAACGGCATAATGACTATTATCCATTATCCGATCCCTCCGCACAGAGCGCAGGCTTATGAATATTTAGGTCTCCCCGAGGGAACACTTCCTATCACGGAAGAGTATGCCAATGAAGTCATCTCACTTCCTATATACACAGGAATGACTTTGGAAGAGCAGGAGCGCGTTATAGAGTGCATCAATGCGTTCAAATGATCGGAGATCTCATCAAATGAGATCTTCAATTTAGTAAATAGAGGTTAACAGGTACAGATAATGAATATAGTTTTACTTTCAGGCGGAAGCGGAAAGAGGCTTTGGCCCTTGTCCAATGACGTCAGATCCAAACAGTTTATAAAAATGTTTCATCCGGATGATTCAAGCGATAAGGATGAACTTGAATCAATGGTACAGCGTGTTTATCGTCAGATAAAGACTGTCGATCCCACGGCTACAGTTACAATAGCGACCAGTAAGACGCAGGTTTCAGCGATCCACAATCAGCTTGGAGATAAGGTGTCGGTTTGCGTAGAGCCTATGAGAAGGGATACATTTCCCGCGATCGCACTTGCCGCTTCTTATCTCAAGGATGAACTTAATGTAGGAGAAGACGAACCTGTCATCATATGTCCCGTAGATCCTTACGTAGAGCTTGGTTATTTCGAATGCTTCAAGGATCTTAGCATGATGGTTGGCTCAGGTGATTACAACTTAAATCTCATGGGTGTAGTACCGACATATCCAAGTGAGAAGTACGGATACATCCAGCCCGAGACTACAGATCATATCAGTAAGGTTTCTGCATTTAAGGAAAAGCCCGATGTAGCAACGGCTGAGAAATACATTAAAGACGGTGCACTTTGGAACTGCGGAGTATTTGCTTTTAAGCTTTCATATATATTGAACAGAGCTCATGAGCTTATAGATTTCAAGGATTATAAGGATCTTTACGAGCACTACGGCGATTGCAAGAAGATAAGCTTTGACTATGCGGTCGGAGAAAATGAGAAATCTATCGGCGTAGTAAGATATTCAGGTGAGTGGAAAGATATCGGTTCATGGAATACATTCGCCGAAGAGATGCATGAGAATATCATCGGCAAGGCCGATATGGACGATGCGTGTGTAAACAGCAACATCATCAACGAGCTTAATATCCCGATCATTGCGATGGGACTTAAGGATATGATAGTTGCGGCTTCCAATGACGGAATCCTTGTTTCCGATAAGACGCAGTCTAGTTATATCAAACCTTACGTAGAAAAGCTTACCCAGCATATCAGATACGCTGAGAAATCATGGGGAAGCTTTACGGTCACAGATGTTCAGGAGGGAGCACTTGTCATAAGAGTAGAGCTCTTACCCGGACACAGACTTCACTATCACAGCCATGAACTTCGCGATGAAGTATGGACAGTCATGATAGGAGAGGGAACCGCGATCGTTGACGGAGTTAAGACAGAGATAAAGCCCGGAGACGTGGTTACCTTAAAGGCAGGACAGAAACATACTGTTATAGCTAAGACAAGACTTGTACTCAACGAAGTACAGGTTGGTAATGACATCACTGTAGAGGATAAGATCAAATACGATTTTCCCGAATGATACGATATAGACGGTAATGAGTGGGGAGGCATATGAAGAAAAAACTTATAGACAAATATCTATTTCAGATCGTGCTGGGGCTTTTTATCGTTGCAGCCTTTCTTATAAGGCTTAAGCTTGCCCCTAATACAGAGCTTTCACCCGACTATGATTCGTATTACAGAGAGTGGGTTGAGTTTTACAGGACCAACGGAATAGTACAGGGACTTGCGCATGCGCCCGGCGATTACTATGTGCCTTTTAACGTGATCTATGCGTTATGTTCGCTTCTTCCCGTGGCACCCTGGGTTCCGCTTTCAATGATACCCTTTGTGTGTGAGCTTGTTTCAGCATTCTTTATCTATAAGATATTCTTTCTTTTATCAGGAAAGAAGCAACCTTCGATCTTGATCGGAGCAGCTACTCTTTTCCTGCCTTTTGTTGTGTTTAACGGCGCACTTTGGAAGCAGGTCGATGCGGTCTACACCTGCTTTTTGATGATTTCTATATACGAACTTTTAAGGCAAAGATACAGAGCATCTATCATTTGGTACGCTGTATCATTTGCGTTCAAGCTTCAGAGCATTATCTTTTTCCCGCTGTTTGTCATCTTATATCTGACGGACGGCTATGGAGCTTTAGATCTTACAGAGACTAAAAACGATCCGAAAGTAAAAAAGACTTTCAGTATCTTTGATTTTTTGTGGATCCCCGTTGTTTATCTGATCGCGGGACTCCCGGAAGTGCTTGCGGGTCACGGACTTAGGGCAACTTATTTTGCTTACCTTGGTCAGACCGGAGAGCTTCAATCGGAAGGCTACGGAATGGTCTCATTTTTCCCTAACATCTACAACTGGGGACTTGATCCTTACGATGAAATTCTTACGCTTCCCGCAGTTCTCACCCTTATGGTGATACTTGCGGTGCTTGCGCTGTTTTGCTACAAGCGCAGGGAAAATATCGACAGGAGTACACTGCTTTATCTAGCGATCTTCCTTGCATGGACGTGCCTGATGATACTTCCGGGAATGCATGAGCGATATGATTATGCGATGATCCTTTTGCTCACTCCTTATGCGATCATGTGCAGGAAAAAGCTCCTTATCCCTGCAGTAACAGTAAATCTGTGTTCACTTGCAACCTACAGTATCACGCTGTTTCACTCTGATATTTTTGATATGAGATTTGTTTCGATATTCTATGTTGCGGCATATATTTATACCGCGTTTGATATCATCGGTCTTTTAAACGGAGGTAATTCTAAAGTTGAAGTTTAAGAATGCCTTTAACAAAGTAATAGTATTTTGTTTGGCGGTAGCGGCTCTGCTTACTTTGGGATGCAGTATCCTTACGACGATATATTATGACGTCGACGGAGAGATCCAGGTTGACTGGCCGCATTACGGAAAAGAGAATATCCCGCTGCTTTTGATATTACTTATAGCTTCGATCGCCATCATTATTTTTTTAAGAAAAAAGAATGTGTTTAAGGCATATAAAAAGCTTGCGATCGGAGGAATCATCTTTGTTGCGGCATATTGCCTTATGCTGATATTTGCGATAAGACCGCTGCCCGTAAATGATTCAAAGATGCTCGATGATATAATCCAAAGCTTTGTAGCAGGAGATTACAGCGAACTTACATCAAAGGGCGGATATCTTTTTATTTGGCCTTTCCAGCTTGGATATGTACTGTTTGGCGAGCTTGTCACGAATGTTTTCGGAGCCGGTAATTATATCGCATGGGATCTTTTGCAGTTGTTGTCCATACTGATCACTGTCTTTTTGATTTATAAGATCACTTGGGAATGCTTTGAAGATGAAGAGATATGCGGTATGACAGCGCTTTTATCATGCGGAGCATTGTTCTTTTATAATTACGTCACGTACATTTACGGCGATATCCTTAGCATGGCACCGCAGACAGCGGCCCTTTATGCGATGGTATTGTTCATAAAAAGAGATAAAGTAAAGTACGGAATTATGTCGGGAGTCTTTATAAGCTTTGCGATCATGCTAAAGACAAACTGCGAGATAGCACTTATAGCGCTGATCATGATGCTTATCATAAGTAACAGACAAAAGAGCGAAGAGAAGGATGCTGCAAATAAAACGATAGCAGCTACGCTTTTAAGAAAGCTTGGTATCGCAGTATTCATGCTTGTGATCGTGCTTGTCGTAAAGGCAGGTGTCAACGCTCATTACAGCCGCGTAGCGCAGCTTACCGAGATCCCAAAGGGCAGTCCTTCCGCATCACATATTGCGATGGGACTTCAGGAAAGCGACCTCGAAGATGGCTGGTACAACGGATATAATTACCGGATCTTTGCTGAAAATGAGTACGATACGGATAAGACCAAAGCGGTTGCGATAGATAATATCAAAGAGACTTTATCCGGATTTGTAAAAAGACTTCTTCACGGCGGAAAGTTTTTTGTCAGGAAATATCTTACGCAGTGGGCTGACCCTGTATGTATTTCAACTCATAATCTTGATCTTGTGAGCCGCCATCATGATATGTCAGCGCTTGGAACAAGCCTTGTTTACGGTACCGGCGCGGTGATAATGAAATGGATCATGAACGTCTTTATGACATTGTGTTATCTTGGCGTTTTGATATACATGATAAGTACAATAAGAAAGAAAAGTGTTACTGATCCTGAGATGCTTATGCTCATCCTTATTTTCGGAGGCATAGTATTTCACGAATTCTGGGAAGGTTCTTCCCGCTATGCAATGAGATACTACATATATTATTTGCCGTTTGCAGCGTGCGGATTGAAGGTGCTGAGTGGACGTTTTTTCTTACATAAACTTAAATAAATATGATAGACCGGATGATAGGAGCGACAGATTTCCCGCATGGATTGTGGGATTTCTCACAGCTTTTATTGTGATAACGATATGCTCCAGATCATCTTTTTTGTATACGTTTAATCTATGGGATGATGCGAACAGCTATTTCACCATGGGAAAATGCATGTTCAGGGGATTTGTTCCGTATAGGGATCTCTTTGATCAGAAGGGAATATTCTTATATACGATCTACGGGATAGCTTCTCTTATTTCATCGACGACATTCCTTGGCGTGTATATCTTTGAAGTTCTGGCAGCGACATTTGTGTGCGTCGGACTTCTTAGGATAATCCAGCTGTTCTTAAGATCCGATGTCGTTCCGTTTTTTATGATGCCCTTCGCGGCACTTGCGATATACACATCTAAATGCTATTACTGGGGCGGAAGCGCGGAAGAATTCCTTTTCCCGTTTATAGTATGGGGATTGTATTTATCGCTCTGTCATTTCAGGATGACCTATCCCGAGACGATGCCCTACAGAACGGTGCTCCTTGGCGGAGTGCTTGCGGGATGCGTCTTCCACATCAAGTTTAATTCACTTGGATTTTTCTTTGCATGGATGGCTATGGTGTTCTTCGGAGATATCATAGGCTGCGGCATAAGTGCGGTAAAGAAAGCCTTCATAAGCTGTTTTGTTTTTCTTATGGGCATGGCTGCGACATTTATTCCCGGTATCATCTACTTTGGAGTTAACTCTGCGATAGATGATTGGTATCGTGTTTATATCTACAAAAACGTCTTCGAATACTCAAAGAGAATGTCGCTGGGCGAGAGATTGTACAAGATCTGGGACATAATGACCGATCATTTTTATGATAATAAATTTGTGTATTTGACTATTTTTGTAGGTGCGTTATACTTTACGGTGGCGCTTATCTCATCCCTTATCAGTGAGGATAGATATAAGCTCGTAAAAAGAGATATCGTACTGCTTCCGCTTAAGATCATTGAATTTGTTAATATAGCGGCGCTCCTTCTTTTCCTGATACTTGTTATCTTTATAGGAGGAGTAAGTATTACCTATTATCCGTTCCCTATAAATGCTTTTGCTGTATTTGGTCCCATTGCTGTGGGATATGTTATTGAAGGCTTATACAAGCATTTATCGAGAGAAGAGTTCGGTGAGCTTACGAGCGCATTTGGCTTTGTATCGATATTCGGAGCACTTTTGATAACGGGCGTCTTATCATATCTTGTTTCGCCCAATGTGCCTTCGATGAAGCTTAAAAGAGATGATATCTGGCTTTACAAATTCAGAGACTACATCCTTGAGAGCGGCATCGAGAATCCCGGTATCCTTAACGAACACGGATTTGATGCGGGCTTGTACACGGTAACCGATACGGTTCCGATTTGTTATTATTATCAGACACAGACGCTCAATATTGATGAGGTTTTGGCGCTTCAGACCAGCTATTCGAGAAACGGCACTGCGGATTTTGTCCTTTCGATAAACAGGACTGCGGATGGCGTAGATGACTATGAGATAGTACTTAGAGAAGATTTTGTGACACCGGATGCCGAGGTTACATATTTTCTTTATCAAAAAAAGAGTGAGTAATATAAGGGTTTAAAGGAGATTTTTATAATGCCTATCAGAGTTAATAGTTTTATGGGTAAATTCGGATGGTTTGCGAGAAAGCATTTCCCGATGCTTGCAAGTAACGCATACCTTAAGCTTCAGTTCTTTACAAGAAGCAAATCGCAAAAGGCATACTGTGATTATTTCATGAATGCACCTGAGGTTCCGATGCCGAACGTTGTTAATATCGAGACCATCAACAGATGTAATTCAACCTGCGCGTTCTGTACAGCCAACGTACATGCGGAGTGCAGACCTCTTGCTAAGATCGACGACGATCTTTACAAGAATATAATCGATCAGCTCGCCGATTGGGGCTATAAGGGACATCTTACACTGTACGGAAACAACGAACCCTTGCTTGATACCAAGATCGTAGAGAGACATAAGTATGCGAGAGAGAAGCTTCCGGACAGCTTTATATTCATGTCCACCAACGGACTTATCCTTACTATCGATAAGGTAAAAGAGGTTGCTCCTTACATCAACCAGCTTATCATCAACAACTATTCCATGGAGATGAAGCTTCATAAGAATATCCAGGAGCTTTATGACTATGTTAAAGCCAATCCCGAGGAATTCAAGGATCTCGATATCCAGATCCAGATGAGATATCTTCAGGAGGTTCTTACAAACAGAGCAGGAAGTGCGCCCAACAAGAAAGCTACGGAGAAGGTTATCAAAGAGACCTGCCTTCTTCCTTTCACAGATATGTGGATCATGCCAAACGGCAAGATGGGCCTTTGCTGCTGCGATAATTTTGAGACTACGGACTTTGGTGATCTCACCAAGATGAGCCTTAAGGAAGCTTGGGGAAGTCCTCAGTTCCAGGCTGTAAGAAAGAAGATCGCAGAAGGAAGACAGGAATATCCTTTCTGTAAGCACTGTGATTTCATTGATGCAGGTTTCCGTATGCAGATCGTTAACGCTATTCTTCGCGGAGATCAGGAGGCGGCCAATAAGCTTGGCGGTCACGAGCGTATGAAGATAGGTAACAAGAACAACTCAGACGATAATATCAAATGATGATAGGTTGCAACGAAGCAATTTGTATATCTTTTCTACAGGGAAATAGTTATGGCGGCTTTTAAGAAGTATTTTTCAATTACCATAGTTGCACTGTTTATAGCGCTGGTTGCTGTTTTTTACTTAGTGATAGGTGACAACAGTTATATTGCCGTCCACGATAATCTCGATCTTTTTGTTGCGCAGTTTGCAATGCTCAAAAATACGGGCTCGTTTTTTGCCCATGGAGTTAATGCTCCGTTCCTTGGAGGCATATCAAGAGATGTGCTTCCAAGCGAATTTTCTTTATATACTATTCTGTATATGATCTTCCCGCCGTTTGCGGCATACATAATCGGATATATTTTGAAAGTTCTTATCGCGGTATTCTCGATGAGACTTCTTATCATGGATATTTTGAAATATCCTAAGAGCAAAGAAAACATGAGCGTATCGGATGAACTCGATGAGGATAAGCTTGAAGCGGCAGCCAACATCGCAACGCTTGTAGGACTTTTATACGGTGTTCTCAACATGTTTCCTGCGTTTGGAATTCCCTTTGCTTCGATCCCACTCATCGTGTTTCTCTTAAGAAGAGCGCATTTATCGAACAGAAAGACTCTTTCTCCGATGATCCCTCTGCTTGTTTTCCTATATCCGATATTGTCATATTTCTCATATTTCGGATTCTTTATCATCGGATATCTTCTTGTTGCGATAATATGGCTTTGGATCAGGGAAAAAAGAGTACCCAAGACGCTCATCATTTCTATGATAGCCTTGATCGCCGGATATGTTGTCATGGAGTACAGACTCTTTGATATGATGCTCTTTTCAAAGGAAATGACCATAAGGGAGACAATGGACCCGGGCTTCATGCCGGGAAAAGATGTCATCCGCTTAATGGGCGATGCCTTTGTAAACGGAATGATGCATGCGGATGATGTGCATAAGTTCTTTGTGATGCCTGTCTGCGTGATCTATTTCTTTTTCCTGAATATAAGATATATTGTGAAAAAGAATGTGCGCGGGATATTTACTGATAGCTATAATCTCGGCGCGCTTATGATAGTGCTCAATGCGATCGTGTACGGACTTTATTACTTCGAGCCTGTAAATAGGTTTTTCGGTATCATCGCACCTCCGTTAAAAGGCTTTCAGTTTAACAGGACGATTTTTTTCAATCCGCTGCTTTGGTGTCTGATGTTCTTTGTTGTCATCTACAGAGTAAAGGTACCGGTGCTGCTTAAATACGCGGCGGTGCTTGTGGCTGTTGCGATAGTTCTTTTGACACCGGGAAGATACAACGACCTTTATACTACAGCGCATCACACGGTAAGAGCGCAGGTTTATGGAAATGAAAATGACGAGCTGAATTTCAGGGAGTTTTATTCTTCGAAATTGTTCAAGAGTATAAAGAAGGATATAGGATATGCAGAAGGAGAGTGGAGCGTCGCCTACGGCATGCATCCCGCGATCCTTGAATATAACGGCATTTCGACACTTGATGGTTATCTTGGTTTTTATTCTCAGAGCTATAAGGAGCGCTTCCGCAAAGTGATCGAGCCTGCGCTTTCAAGAAAAGAAGCGACCAGGGCATATTTTGATGACTGGGGAGCAAGATGCTATCTGTATTCGGGAACGGATGATTCAATAGTTATGGCGACAAGGAGTATGTTTGGCGTCACGGATACGGATCTCTATGCAGATACAACGGCGCTTAAGGATATGGGATGTAAATATATCTTTTCAAGGATAGATATATCAAATACTGAGGAGCTGGGACTTGAGCTTGTCGGAAAATACAGCGGTGAAGAGTCGGCGTATACCATCTATGTTTACGGATTTATGTAGTTTGTGGTATACTTTAGACGCTTATACTAGGTTAAGGAGGTAATTAGATATGAATAGAAAACTGGTTATAGCACTTACATGTGTAATGATGATAGGAGCTTTAGTAGGATGCGGTGCCAAGAAGGATGCCGCTAACGCCGAGGCTTCACAGGCAGATCCTTCAATTACTGTCAATGATTCTGATGCATCTGCAAAGGCTTCTTCAAGCGATGTTGAAGTAAAGGCATCAGAGGATGAGTCCAAGGGAATCACAGCTCCCATCGTAAAGGGCGGAGTGACCAATGAAGGAAGCGATGCCATTAATGTAGAGTTTGAGTGGAATCCTGTAGAGGGCGCAGACGGATACGAAGTAGACATCCAGAGTAAGCCCGAGGATGACAAAGAGTACAAGCCCTATGAGGCCGGCTCCGGTGACCTTGAAAAGGACGGTGATTACTATATCACTAAAGATAATAAGTTCGTAGCAAGCGCACAGGATGATTTTGACTTCCAGATCAAGGTAAGAGCATTCACAGGCGAGGGCGATGATAAGACTTACAGTGACTGGAGTAAGATCTCTTACGGACAGACATACGATAAGTAATTTGTTTAGGGGAAAAGGAAAGAGAAAATGAAAAGAAGAATACTTATTTTGATCACATGCTTGGCAGTAGGAATACTGCCGGGCTGTAGTTCCGTGTCGGATATTGAAGATCAGGACTATGAGATCGAGGATATTGCTGCTACTTCAGAATCTTCGGAAGAACCGGAAGAGGAGCCTGAGGATTCAGAAGAAGAGGCTACGGAAGAAGTTTCTGAAGCTCCCGAAGCTGAGGAGGCTGCTACCAAAGAAGCAACCGAGGCTTCCGATACGGCATCTAAGCCTGTCGCTAAAACTGAAACGGCTCCCGCCAAGGATCAGACAGCAGCCAAGCCTGCGGCAACTGCGCAGAATGTAAATAATACTCCTGCAAAGGCTGATAGTAAGGCTTCCGGCGAATTGCTCCCCACACCTAAGGTTAAAGAAGGTGTCAGACATATGGGTGAGAACGCTGTGAATGTTCAGTTTGATTGGGATCCGGTAGAAGGCGCAGAAGGCTATGAAGTATGTGCAGAGGATAAGTTTTATAAGGATTCCGGCTACAAGCCATACAAATTGTATGGACAGACCACAGATTATTATTACACTACAGAGCCCAAATATATAGCTCAGACACAGGATCTTTTTGATTTCAGAGTGCAGGTAAGAGCGTATAAGGGTGAAGGTGAGAACAGACGCTACAGTATGTGGAGTGATTTAGCTTATGGTAATTCGTATGGCAACAGAATGGCAGCACCCAAGGTTGTTGCAGGTACCTCACATCAGGTAGATGATCATCACGAAGTTGATTTTACATGGCAGCCTGTTGACGGAGCTAAGGAGTACAGAGTAACTGTATGGAGCAAAACTCCTGAGGAGTCTGAATACCAATATTCAAACTGTGTAAAGACAACTGATACGCATTTCGCATGTCAGGCGCAGGACGATTTTGATTACAAGGTCGGCGTAGAGGCACTCGGTGAAGAGGTCATTGACGGAGCTGTTTATCCGACAACCGGTGATATGAGTGAATATGCTTACGGGCAGATACGCTGATGATATAAATAATTTTTAAGGGGTTTCTATGGACAAGATAGCGGTATTGATTCCGTGCTACAACGAAGAAAAAACTATTGCCAAGGTTATTCGCGACGCTAAGGCCGCGCTTCCCGAGGCGACGATCTATGTTTACAACAACAATTCCAAGGACAGAACAGCGGAGATCGCTGAGGCTGAGGGTGCTGTTGTAAGAAATGAATATATGCAGGGCAAAGGCAATGTTATCAGACGTATGTTCAGAGAGATTGATGCTCTTGTATATGTAATGGTAGACGGAGACGATACTTATCCCATGGATTCCGCTCCGGAGATGGTTGAGCTTGTACTTAATCACAATTCGGATATGGTAGTTGGAGACCGACTTTCATCAACATACTATCAGGAGAACAAGAGACCTTTTCATAACTTTGGAAACAATCTTGTAAGAGGAAGTATCAACAGACTCTTTGGTTGTAACGTAAGGGATATCATGACGGGCTTTAGAGCATTCAGCTACGAATTCGTTAAGACCTTCCCCGTTCTTTCAAAGGGCTTTGAGATTGAGACAGAGATGACCATCCACGCTGTATACAACAACATGCAGATCGACAACGTGGTCATCGATTACAGAGACAGGCCGGAAGGCTCTGAGAGTAAGCTCAACACTTATGCTGACGGCTTCAAGGTTTTAAGGACTATAGCAAGACTTTACAGAGATTATAAGCCATTTGGATTCTTCTCATTTTTTGCGCTTGTCCTTGCTTTGATCTCAGTTGCGTTCTTTGTGCCTATTCTTACAGAGTATTGGCAGACACATCTTGTGCCCAGGATACCTACTTTGATCGTATGTTGCTTTATCATGCTGTCTGCGGTCCAAAGCTTTTTCGCCGGAGTTATATTATCAACTCTTGCGATAAACAACAGACGTGAGTTTGAGATGCAGCTCAATATGCTTCAGAGGCATAAAGAGACTGACTATAACAAATGATAATATGTTAGTGTGAGGAATAATGTCATCATCTTTTTATAAAAACACACTTGGATTTTTTAAAAAGCTTTCCAAGGACTTTTTGTTCAGCGTGCTTGCGCTGATCATATATAACGGTGCTTTGCAGCTTGTTATCTACCCCGGGATTAAATCGGTCGTAGGAGCGGATGCTTTTGGCACCGTTCTTTATTTGATATCCGTTGTATCCATTATGGGTGCGGGATTCGGAACGGCTGCAAGCTATTCCAGAATGATCGCCAAAAAGGACAGAACGCAGGAAAACGGGGATTATAATATATTTCTTTTGATAGTTTCAGTTATCAGTATTCCCGTTACCGCTGTGGCGCTGTATGTGACAAACAGCCTGACTCCCGCTATGTTTGCGCTTGTTCTGCTGTTGATGGTCGTTACGGTATTCAGATACTATGCCGATGTTCAGTACAGGATGGACATAAGGTTCAGGGATTATTTCCTGTTTTTTGTCGCTGTAACGGCAGGCTATCTGATAGGACTGTTTATCTACAAGCACTTTGGAAGCTGGGCATGGGTACTGATCATAGGTGAGGTCCTTGGACTTCTGTTTACGTTCTTTAGCGGAAAGATATTTAGAAGTCCGTATTTTAAAGTTTCGGACAGCTTTAAAGTAAATATGAAATCCCTATGGCTTATATCCGCAAGTAACCTGCTTGCGGCACTTATACTTCATTCGGACAGGATACTCATAAGACTTGCGGTCGGAGACAGAGAAGTTACCGTGTTCTATACGGCAAGCGTTATAGGCAAGATAGTGGCTCTTCTTACGATTCCGATCAACGGAATAGTTATCAGCTATCTTACCAACTATAAGATAAAGCTTGATAAAAAGAAGTTTACGCTTATAACAGGAGCGGCATTGGGAGTTGCGGTAGTCGGTACTTTTGTATGTACGTTTGTGTCGCATATTTTCGTTATGCTCCTTCATCCTGATGTTTATGCAGAGGCAAAAGGGTTGTTCCTTATTGCCAACCTAGGTCAGCTCCTTTATTTTATTTCGGGATCGCTGATGGTCGTTATCCTGGCGTTCACCGGAGAGAAGCTTCAGCTCTACATCAACGGGATTTATACAGCTCTTTTTGCTGTTATGGTAATTCCCGCGGCTGTAATGTTTGGGTTAAACGGAGTAGCTTGGGGACTGGTGATCGCAAGTGTTATCAGATTCGTGATCGTTTATTTGATAGGAATAAAAGATATAGAAAAATAGATCATATTCAAATTGAGCATTTAGAAGTCGGGCTTTCGGGTCCGACTTCTTTTTTATTAAAAAAAGAGATTCTACTTAGGAATTTTCCCTTTTTGTGTGTCTGTATTAATGAACAGGAAATTTTGATCAGCCATCTAAAGCGAAAGGGAAAAAGTATGAGAACAGGAATTGTAAGAATAATAGGTGGGGCAACGCTTTCAGTGCTTATGGCAAGTTATATGCCATTGTATGCTTATGCTGATACTTATGATATATCTGAAGGAAGCATCACGGTAAGTAGGGATGAGATTGCCCAGACAGTAACCCAAGCAGGTAATTACGCGGTGCAGGATAAAGAAGATAATGATCCGGTTATAACCAGCAATAACCAGGAAGTAAGCCGCGTCACACTAACGATAGAAGCTTCATCCGGACAGGAAGCTGAAGTTACAATACAGGATCTGAACATAAACGATTCATCAAATTTTACTCCTGCAATACTTACGACCGGAGAAGGTAATGTAAAGATCAATCTGGACGGAGTTAATGTGGTTAAAAGCGGAGATTTTTGTGCCGGTCTTCAGAAGGAAAACGAAGGGGATTTGATTATTACTGATAATAATGCTACTGGTAGTTTGGATGCAACCGGTGGAGATTTTGGAGCCGGAATAGGTGGCGGAAGTTTTGGGAACGGAACAGATATCACTATAGAAGGAGGAGAAGTAACGGCAACCGGTGGAGAATGTGGAGCCGGAATAGGTGGTGGAAATGAAGGATCCGGAACAGGGATCATTATAAAAGAGGGAACAACAGTAATAGCAACCAGCGGATATGATGGAGCCGGAATAGGCGGTGGAGATAGAGGAGCCGGAACAGAGATCACTATAAAGGGAGGAACAGTAACAGCAACCAGTGTATCTCAGGGAGCCGGAATAGGTGGCGGATGTTTTGGGAACGGAACAGATATTACAATAGAGAGTGGAATAATAACGGCAATCGGTGGAACTGCAGGAGCCGGAATAGGTGGTGGATATGAAGGATCCGGAACAGTAATAAAAATAGAAGGAGGAACAGTAACAGCAACCGGTGGAGAATGGGGGGCCGGAATAGGTGGTGGAAATGAAGGAGTCGGATCAGAAATAACTATAAGTAATGATGCACATCTTATGGTCTCCGGTGGAATATATGATCAGTACTGTGGTGCTGCAATAGGTGAAGGGAGACAGGTTGATTATGGAGACGTGACATTGACTTCATCCGGTAGAGAAATCAGCCCTGATATATCCCTTCTTACTACTGATGGATATATAAAATATTATCCTGCCGGAACAACAGCCAACCAAATCAAAAATGGATCTGTTCAACCCACTAAGATTTTGAAATCAATCATAACTTCTTCAGAAGCTCTCATTGACGAGGGTAATACGCCACAGGACGAGTATGCCGCATCGGAAGTGATTTCAACTACCCACAGTCCTTCCGGCGGATCATATGTGGACAATTCAGAAGTTGATAGCATCCCGACTTCAAGTGAGGAATTTGCCGCATTTCTGGCAGCTACAAACAATACTCTTGAAGTGTACATAAAGAAGATAGAAGCAATGATGGCAGCGGGAGATACAGAGGGACTTAACGCTCTTGTTTCTAAGGGAATAACCCTTGAGACAGGTAACTGGGTTTGCTTTAACAAGAAGACATACGCGCTGATCGAGAAGATATCCGATCTCGGAGTGCCTGTCACGATCTCTTTTGCCTATAAAGGCCGTAGATATAGCACAGTGATACCGGGAAAGGCCGATATAAGACCTTTGGATCTGTGCAATGAGGAAGGATACTGCGGATTCCTGAATCTTATTAAGTATTACGGCGGTGGAGAGAAGTAAAAATATCAAACTATCAAAAGTCGGGCTTTCGGGCCCGGCTTTTTATTTACTATAAAACATACATATATTGACAAGAGGTTTGAGATGTTGTATGGTTAATTACACAAGTAATTAACCAATAAACTAAAGGAGGTAATCGGTGTGCTGGATAATTTAGGCGAAGACAAATCAATCTATCTACAGATAAGTGAAATGATAGAGGATGAGATACTGCGAGGCATACTTAATGAAGAAGAGCAGGTTCCGAGTACTACAGAGCTTTCCAAGTTCTATAAGATCAATCCGGCAACTGCGGCTAAGGGTATCAACATTCTGGTGGACAAAGAAGTACTTTATAAGAAAAGGGGAATCGGTATGTTTGTACAGACTGGAGCAAAAGGAAAGATAATTGAAGAGAGAAAAAAGAACTTTTATGAGACATTTGTAAAGAAGATAATCACTGAGGCCAAGCTTATCGGAATAGATAAGCAGGAGCTTAAGAAAATGATAGACCAAAGTAATGAAGAATAAGACCTTAGATTAAAAAGGAGACAATAATATGAGCATATTATCGGGAAAAAATATAGTTAAATCATACGGCAAAGAAAACGTACTTAAGAATGTAAGCGTTGAAATAGAGACAGGTAAGATCTACGGACTCATCGGAAGAAACGGTGCGGGAAAGACAACTCTTTTATCCATTCTGACTGCACAGAATCCCGCTACGCAAGGTGAGATCACATTAGACGGCAAGCCTGTTTGGGAGAACGAAGAATCTCTTTCACATATCTGTTATTCAAGAGAGATCTCACAGGTTACGATGTTTGGTCCCAATACTCTCAAGGTAAAAGACTATTTGGGAACAGCTAAGGCATTTTACAGGAATTGGGATGAAGCTTATGCCAAGGAACTGGTAAAGCTCTTCAATATTGATACCAAGAAGAAGATAAGTAAGCTCTCAAAGGGAATGCTCTCGGCAGTGACGATCATCGTTGCGCTTGCCAGCAAAGCGGATATAACAATACTTGATGAGCCTGTTGCAGGACTTGATGTAGTGGCGAGAGAGCAGTTCTATAAGCTCATTATCGAGGAGTATAGTGAGACCGGAAGAACATTTATCATAAGCACTCATATCATCGAGGAAGCAGCTTCGCTATTTGAGAGAGTTATAATTATCGACAACGGTGAGATCATGTTTCAGGAAAACACTGAGGATTTTCTTGCAAGAGCGTATCGCGTAAGCGGTGAAGCGGATGCGGTTGATAAGGCTACGGAGGGATTTAAGATATATCATCCAGAGAGCCTTGGAAGAAATAAGGTCGTTACTGTCCTTGCGGATGCACCTGTAGAGAAGTTTGCTGAAAACGTTCAGGTTGAGCCTGTATCGCTTCAGAATCTTTTTTATGCAATGTGTGTGAATGACGGAAGGGAGGCCGTATAATATGAGCGAACTTTCTAAGAGAGCAGCGAAGTATTATTTTATCCAGGGGATCAAGCTTGTTATGGTTTCACTTCTGGTATTGATATTTGGCGGTGTCATGTGGACATTTTTTTCTATGGGTGAAGCAAACGCTTTTGAACATGTTTTAAACATGATCTTTTCATTCGGCACATTATTTATGATAATGCTGAACTTCCTGTATTCGATGTATTCACCCGCATGGTATGACAGTCTGGTCTTATCAATGGGAGCAAGGAGAAAAGATGTATTCTTCGGTGAGCTCTTAAAGCAGATCACATTTATCATCGGCACGGTGCTTATATACATTATTTTGGCAGTCTCTTTGCATAGGCCGGAACATATAATCACTATTCTCACCTGCTCGATCATATCGCTGCTGATGGGAGCAGTCGGACTTATAGTCGGACATAAGATCAAGAAATACGGACGAGTAGTTTATATTATATTTGTTTTTGTTAATGCAGCTTTATTTGCAACGATTGGGATCAGGCAAGCCGACGGAAAAACTTTGATTGATGCTCATGCTGATTCCAGGTATGTGATCGTATCGGCGGCGTTACTGCTGTTTGCGATACTGGAATTTGTCGTTTATAGGATCAATAAAAAGGCTATGGTCGTCTGACGATAGGAGAAAAAATGGACAGATACATCAGAAAAGCTATCAGCATAAAAAAGGCTGATGAGAAAATGAACTTAATATTGGTTTTAGGTGGCGTTGTGCTTTCTTTTTTGATCACATTTGCTTCGGGAGATCTCGGAACAGATGCGCATAGCGTGGTACAAGTTATGTGCACGGCCGTAGCGGGAAGTTATGTGATAGGAAGTATGTTTTTAAAGGTGCTTGTTATGACTGAAGAAGTGATCAGAGGACTTAGCTTTGGGATCACAAGACGTGAGCTTTTTGCCATAAACCGCATTGTGGAAATTCTTGAACTTATAGTTATCTCCATACCGGTGCTGATCGTATTTAATGATAGGTTGGGCCTTGTATTTAAGCTTATTGCAATTAGTTTTGGATTGTTCATGTGGGTCGAGGGGATCGCAGGAAATAATGTGATACGCTACGGGAAAACCGCGTACTGGATCTATTACGCCGCCTTTTTTTGTGTGATGATGGGTGTCCCGAGATTGGCTGACATTTTCCCTAAATTCGGAATGTTTTTGAGTAGCCTCGCTCTTTCTATAGCAAATTCGGAAGCAAATCAGCTTAATGTGTGGTGCGCGATCATGTTTTTTGTTATAGTAGGATTTGGAGTTAATTGGTTGACCTTTAGGAAGATACCGGTTAATCATGCAGTATAAAAGAAAAGAGGAGATGGGAAAAATGAACAAAATTAAAGACAAGGCAGAATTTATCACACTATTATTGTTGTTTGGAGCGGTCATGCTGGTAATGGTTTTGATAAATCGCTGCGTTGAACCGTGGTTGATGTCAGGGGGAATTGAGCTTCCTATCATTGTGCTTTCAATTATCGTTTATGTACCGATGATAGCCATTGGACTTATTTATACTTTTGTTAAAGGGGATAAGTTTATTGAGGCGTATGAGATAAAGAAGATCAAGATAAGTACTGTTTTTCTTACAATCATTCTTGCATTCGTAGTAATGCCTATGGGATGGTTTGCCAATGAGCTTTCACAGTTATTCGTGCCTAATGTATTTGCTCAGGCAGCAGACTCATTGCTTGGCACCGGATCGGTAATCCCTGCAGTTATCTCAATGGTGGTGATCGCACCTATATGTGAAGAGCTTATAATGAGAGGCTTTTTCCAAAACAGATTTTCCAAGATCATTCCCTTTGGTGCGTCAGCTGTTCTTACAGGCTTTTTATTCGGTGTGCTGCATATGAACTTAAATCAGTTTTGTTATGCATTGGTTTTGGGAATCATATTTGCGTGTATAAACAGAGCAAGCGGAAGTATCATCACTTCGGTCATTATGCATATGATATTTAATGGCTTTGGTTGTATAGCAATGATAATATCAACCGGGATCGCCAACGATGCCGGAATGTCTATGGCTGAAGGCGCGGAAATGTACAGGACAGATATCAAGACAATGATCTTTAGTCTTATAGTGACAGGTGTGCTTGCCGTTATCTCTTTCTTCATCACAAGGATCCTTCTTAAAGCTATTGCCAAGAGAGAAGGAAATGAGATACAGGCTGAGGCCTAATGCTTCTTTTACAGAAGGACAGTGTAAAACATTAGTATCACAGAGCGTTTCGTAGTTGTACGGACGCTCTTTTTATAAGGTGATCGGGTAACCTTACAAAATTGTAAGTTTAATATCTCGATATGTAAGCTAAAGCAAAGGAAACTTGAATTGTTCTCTGATACTATGGACATAATGAAAAACGGACTGCGTTAATATTTTTACTTTTTTTTGAATTTAAGTATTGACAGAGAAAAATAAGAGTAGTAAAGTTACTACGACGAGCATAGTACAGCTATCGTACTACGTGTAACATTGTAATAGAGGAAACTGATGAAATGAAAAAACTTGTAGTAATAAAGGATGTAAGCAAGATATACAATCCCGGAGAAAATGAAGTAAGGGCACTGAATCATGTGAGCCTTACGATAGGTGAGAGGGAGTTCGTAGCTATTATCGGTCAGTCGGGTTCAGGTAAGTCTACACTTATGAACATGCTCGGATGCCTGGATACACCGACAAGCGGTAAATATTATCTTCATGGACATGATGTGTCCCATATGACGGATGATGAGCAGTCTGATATCAGAAACAAAGAGATCGGATTCATCTTCCAGGGATTTAACTTGATCCAGTCGCTCACAGCTCTTGAGAATGTTGAGCTTCCTCTGATCTACAGAGGAGTCGGCAAGAAGGAAAGAGAGAGACTTGCAAATGCGGCGCTCAACAGTGTGGGACTCGAAAAGAGAAAGACTCACAAACCTAACGAAATGTCAGGTGGACAGCAGCAGAGAGTAGCGATAGCAAGAGCGATAGCTCAGGCACCTCCGATACTGCTTGCGGATGAGCCGACAGGTAACCTGGATTCCGCATCAAGTAAAGAGATCATGAAGATCATCAAGAGACTATATTCCGAGGGTAGAACTGTTATCATCATCACACATGACCCCGGAATTGCCCAGCAGGCAAAACGAATTATCACAATCTCTGACGGAAAGATACAGAGTGACATTATAAATCCGGATTACAAAGAAGATTGATCAAGGGAGTGGAAAAGGAAATGGCAGAGAACAAAGATTTAAAGAAGGATGTGGAGTTGAAGGAAGAGGAAAAAGAAACTACTCCCGTCGTTGAGAACAAGAACGAGATCAAAGAGACAACGGGCAGTTCCGTTGAGATCTATGATGAAGAAGATGATGACTTCGAAGTAGAGGAAGTTAAGAAGCCCAAGAAAAAGATAAAGAAAAAATGGATAGTACTCGGCATAGTGGCGCTTCTTATCATCTTTTTGATCGTAAGAGGTTTCCTTGCAGGAAAGAACGCAAAGCTTCCTGTAGAAACAGTTGATGTGGCAAACGGAACGATTGAGAATATTCTTTCTGTTTCCGGAACAGTTGAAAGTGCTGACAGTAAGAGCTATTTTGCAGATGTTACCGCACCTGTGGATCAGCTCAATGTAAAGATCGGAGACAAGGTTACATCCGGAGATGTGCTTTACACATATGATGCGGCACAGCTTGATCTTGCGGAAAAGAATGCTCAGCTTGCGATCAAGCAGGCCAAGGGTAATTACAGTGCACTTTACGCAGGCCCGGCAGCCGCCGACAGAGATTATGCTCAGGGAATGAATTCTCAGCAGATCAACGAGAGACTTGATGCCATCACGGCAGAGATGGACGCTCTTGATGACAAGATTCAGGAAAAGACAAACAGAATGAATCAGACTCTTTCTGATCTTAATAAGACTATGCTTGATGTAAACCAGAACGGTATTGCCGACGGAACGGCTGAGACTTACCTTGACGGTAATGACGAATACATCACAAGAAGAGAAAATGACGACAACGACAGTGATGTTTCGGAGGGCAACAAGCAGATGTCACTTGCACTTCAGGAGTCCATTATTGAAGTACAGGATGCTCTTAAAAATGATCCCGAGATTCAGGGATGGCAGAAACAAAAGACAACTCTTGCTGAGGAGCAGGCTCATCTTTCAAGTGCCAAGGCCGCTCAGGTAAACGGCGGAACAGCTACAGCTACCAAGGCTTCCATGGAGTCAACACAGCTCACACAGGAAGATACGATTGCAAAGATCCAGGAAGCAAAGGATGGCGTTAAGGCTGATTTCAACGGCGTTGTAACAGAGGTAGAGGTAGTTGAAGGCGCAACAGTTGCACCCGGAACAAAGATGATCACACTTGCAAATCTTGATGATGTGCAGGTTGACGTGCAGGTATCAAAGTCAGACCTTCCAAAGATTTCTGTCGGACAGAAGGTTGATATTACAATAAACGGCAAGGCTTATAACGGAGAGATCACACAGATCTCAGGCTCAGCTACTAAGAATGCCAACGGCGTAGCGGTTGTAGATACAACAATTAAGGTTACTAATCCCGATAAGGACATTATCCTCGGCGTGGAAGCAAGCAATAAGATTCATGCCGAAAAGGCAGAGAACACTATAGTTCTTCCTTACGAGTATGTGCTTACCGATGCCGATGGCGACTATGTATATGTACTTGAGAACGGCGTTGCTACAAGAAAAAATGTTAAGATCGGTATTTCTACAAGCACAGAGGCTCAGATTGTTGAAGGCCTTTCTGTGAACGACAAAGTAATTACAACAAATCTTGAAACGCTCACTGACGGAATGCCGGTTGTAGCTATGGAAATGTGATAATGGGAACTGTCAAAGAATATTTAAAAAGTGCAATAAATCAGATGAAGCATAACGGTTACAGGACCTTTATGACGATGCTCGGTATTATTATCGGTATTGCAGCCGTAATTACGGTTGTTTCGCTCGGAAAAGGTATGACTGATTATGTAAACGGTGAGATCAACGGAATTGTCGGTAACTACGGTTATGTTGTTATCGATAATGCTAAGACTACCGAGCTTTTTACCCCTGATGATATCAGACTTCTTGAAGAATCCGTATCGGATCTTAAGGGTGTATCTCCTTACTTTGACGAAACGACTGCAAGAGCAAAGGGGCCAAGAGGAACATATCAGGCCGATGTGACCGGGGGAACGGAAGCTGTAGAGCTTGCTGTCAGCAGAAAGGTTTACAAGGGACAGTATTTTACAAGGCAGATGGTGGAAACGGGACAGAAAGTGTGCATCATGATGAAGAATGATGCAAAACACTTATTTGGTACCGAGGAATGCCTCGGCAATGTGGTTGAAATTACTATAGCAGGTAAAACTGCGGAATATACTGTTATAGGTCTCCGAGAAGATATAAACAGCGAAATGATAAATACATTTGCCGGAGATATGGATTATTATGTCACAATAGAGACTCCGTATACAGCATTTGCTTCGGATTTCGGATACGATATCGATAAACTGAACATGTTCCTGATCTTTGCGGATCAGGATGTTCTTCAAAAGAAAGTAAAAGAATGCGCGCAGGTACTTGAGAATGCACATGGACTGCGTGGAGCCAACGCTCTTTGGTCATACAGTATGGCGGATATGTCTGAAGAGATCAATACGGTCCTTGGCGGTGCGTCAACATTTTTGATATGGGTAGCGGTTATATCGCTTGTAGTTGGCGGAATCGGAATCATGAATATCATGTTGGTATCGGTAACAGAGAGAACAAGAGAAATAGGTATTCGAAAGTCAATCGGAGCAAGAACCGGAGCTATAACGGCACAGTTTTTGTCTGAGGCTGCGGTTTTAACTCTTTCCGGCGGTGTTATAGGTATTATTGTCGGAATAGGATTATCGTTTGTAGTTTGTTCGTTACTACACTTTAAGCTTATAATAACTCCCGGTTCGGTTCTGGGAGCAACACTTATTTCGGTTGGTATCGGTCTTGGATTTGGAATATATCCTGCCAGAAAAGCAGCCAAAATGAAACCTATAGATGCATTGAGAGTATAAAGTATGGGAGTAATAAGAGAATATTTAAAAAGTGCGATTTCAAGTATACGAAACAATAAGGGTAGATCTCTTTTGACCATGCTTGGAATCATAATAGGAATAGCCGCCGTGCTTACAGTCCTTGTTATCGGTGACGGACTGAGGGCTAAGGTTACCGGAGAAATGGCCGCACTTGATGTTGCTACGATAAACATTTCACTTGATGTGGCTAAAACTGATAAGTGCTTTACTCCGGAATATATGGAAGCTATTGAGCGCAATATGAGTTGCATTTACGGAATTAGTCCTTCGGTTTCCATTTACGGAAACGGTAAGGGGACAAAGAAATCTTACAATCTTTCTTTTTCCGGAGGGAGCGAGGTGCTTTCCGAGAACGGACAGAATAAGATACTGTACGGAAGATATTTCACACGTGATGATGTAGATGCAGCAAATTATGTGTGTGTTATATCTCAAGTTTCCGCAATGAAATTATTCGGATATGAAAATGCGGTAGGTGAGACGATAGAGATCACCAACGGTGATATTACCAAAGATTTCACGGTTGTAGGTATAAGAGAAAACACATCAATGGATGAGTCTTATGCAGAGGGAGAAGATCCTTCTTTGCGGGGCGATGTTCCATATACAACGGTGGCGCTTGCTTATAACAAAGATGTAAATACCATGTTTACCCAAGTGACTGCATATATGCACAAGGACAACAAGGATGAAGCCGCTGCCAAGATGAAGAGCGTTGTTGAAAACGTGCTTGGAATAAGAGGCGAAAGTGCGGTAAAGGTTGATGCATCATCCGGAATGGATTCAACAAGCGATACGATTCTTAATGTCGTAACCGCGGTAGTTGCATTGATCGCATCAATATCACTTATTGTCGGTGGTATAGGTGTTATGAATATCATGACGGTATCGGTTACGGAGAGAACACGAGAGATCGGTATAAGAAAATCTCTCGGAGCAAGGACTTCTTCGATTCTTACGCAGTTCCTTGCAGAAGCGGCTATACTTACATTCCTTGGCGGAATAATAGGTATTATATTGGGACTTACTTTAGCGAGAATAGCATGTGCAATGGTAAACTTCCCGTACACGGTCAATCCGGTATTGGTGATCATAGTTGTATTTATTTCAACCGGAATAGGATTGTTCTTCGGAATATATCCCGCTAAGAGAGCAGCTAAGCTCGATCCTATCGAGGCACTCAGAGCTGAGTAAGTTTTTATAGATATAGGATAGGCAAAATGCCTTATCTTTAAATTAATTAGTTTTCCTTCCAAATAATTGTTTCAAATACATGTGTGTGCGCAGGGGCTGCCCAATTACGGGCGGTCCCTGTGTCGTTTGGGGATTTGGAAGGGGAATTGATCACGCATATCATTAATTTTTTGGGAATATTTTCCTTTATATTGTTAACAAAGTCGTATCAACACACAATTTATGGTATACTATCTTAGATATATTATGATATTTTGGGGTGACTTTGTGAGAGAAATAGTAGACAGACTACTTCAGGGAAAATTTGAATATGAAGAAAAGAGCCTGGATTTCTCAACTCCTCGTATCGAACTTTCGATGAGTCCGGGTGAGATCACCGAGGGCTCTTTTACCATCTTTGGGCCTGAAAACACGCTTGTTGAAGGTGTTGTCAGCGCGACCGATATAAGGATGGAAGTTCTTACGAAATCTTTTTCCGGCTCACCTTATGAAGTTTCTTATAGATTCAGCGCTGTCGGTCTTACAAGCGGTGATGTCCTTCGAGGTGACTTGCGCATTATCTCCAATCAGGGAGAATATGTTATTCCTTTCGTCGTTACCGTAAGGCATGAGCAGATCGTATCAAGCCTTGGTGACATCAAGAACCTGTTTCATTTTGCCAACCTTGCCAAGACTGATTGGGAAGAGGCAGTTAATCTCTTTTATTCGGATGATTTTCTTTCTGTCATCAAGGGAAATGACGGTGAATATGAGAGTCTTTATCGCGGATTGTCAGCTTCTCCCGGCAATGAGCAAAATGTTGAGGAATTCCTTATTGCAATAAATAAAAAACAGCCGATGGCATTTCTTCTCGATCAGAAGGAGCTTGTCATTGATTTTACCGGAGTCTTTCATGACAACGGTATCCTTATCACACGCAGCGGATGGGGCTACAGCAAGCTCTTTGCAAGACCTGAGTGCGATTTTGTCATGCTCGACAAATATGAGATAACTGAGGATGATTTCACGGGAAGCACCAGCCATATCAAGGTTAGGCTCCGTACAGATAAGCTCCATGAGGGCAATAACTTTGGCAAGATAGTTTTTTATAATGCTTTTTCAAGGATAGAGATTCCGATAACCGTATCCGTAAATGTTACGGGCAAGCATCCTACTGCTGACTATCAGGAGAAAAAGAGGCTTGTAGTCCGGCTTATCGAGGTCTATGAGAATTTCAGATGTAAAAAGATATCGTCCAAGGCGTGGCTTTCCGAAACGGGTAAAGTCATAGCAAGGATGAACGCCGTTGATGAAAAAGACCTTGCGTTTAGGCTCTATACTGCGCAGTACTATATCACTGCGGGAAGAGTAAATGAAGGTAAGTGGATCCTCGATCAGCTTGCGAGAGAGGTTGAGGAAGCACCCGGCGATGAGCTTTACAGCTATTATCTGTATCTTTCTTCTCTTTGCAGCAAAGAGGATAGCTACGTTAATGATATTTCTGACAGACTTGAGGGAATATACAGAAGGAATAAGGACAACTGGCGTATAGCTTGGCTTCTTCAGTATGTTTCCGAGGAATCCGCTATGAGCGCATCGAGGAAGTGGATGATGCTCAGTGAGCAGTTTTCATATGGCTGCACGAGTCCGATCCTGTACCTTGAGGCGATGAATCTTTTGAATGATTCACCTTCTATCCTGACGCGTCTTGAAGACCATGAGCTCTGTGTTCTGGAGTACGGCGCCAAGAAGCAGATGATAACTCTTAATCTGATCGATCAGATAGTCTACCTGTCTGCGAGAGTCAGAAATTACGACAAGAGATTATTCAGGATATTGAAGGCCTGCTATGAGATAAAGCAGGGAGACGATGTGCTTGAGGCTATCGTAGCTCTTTTGATCAAGGGCGGTGAAACCGGCAAGTTCTCTTTTGAATGGTATAAAAGAGGTGTCGAGAGAGAGCTTAGGATCACAAGGCTTTATGAGTATTACATGATGTCCATATATACTGATGAGAACGGGCTTCTTCCGTGTGACATCAACAAGATGGTCCTTATGTATTTCTCATATCAGAGTGATCTTGAATATGATAAGAATGCGATACTTTACAGGTATATACATGAGAGAAGGGAAGATTATCCCGAGCTCTATGATGCTTATGTTCCGCAGATAGAGAAGTTTCTTATGGCTCAGCTTGATAAGGGCAGAGTAGGTAAGGATCTTGGCTATCTCTACAAGAATCTCATCACCAAGCAGATGGTCGATGCGGCCAATGCATCAAAGGTATTGACTGCGCTCTATACCTGCGAGATCACGATAGAAGATCCGAAGATCTGCGGAGTTTTGGTCGTATACGACAAGTGCGAAAGAGAGATGAGATATCCCGTTACAAACGGACGGGCTTATGTGCCTTTGTACGGAAATGATTATACGGTTCTTTTGATCGATCACGACGACAACAGATACGCCAAGAGTATTCCGTATACCAATACTAAGATGATGTTGCCGGGCAAGATCGCGGGCTATGCTATTCCTTATATCCAGAAGGGAAAAGAAAACCTTGATCTGTTCCTGTGCGACCTTGGTAAAAATGCGTACACGATCGACATGGACAATGTCGGAAGATACAGAGATCTTGCGGAATCGGGACTTGTGCGTAAGTCCTGCAGAAATGAGATAAGAAACAATCTCATAAGATTTTATTATGAGAATGACTTCACAAGGCAGCTCAATGAATATCTTGTGGATATAGATCCGACGGACATGACCGCTAAGGAGAGAAACGAGCTCATAGAGCTTATGGTCATGGCGGGACTTTATGAGAAGGCGTATGAGTGGATCCTTATCTACGGCTGCTACGGAATTGATGCCAAGATCATCCTTCGCATGTGCGGAAGGCTCCTTGACAGAGATGTTTATCCGACTGACGCTGCGGCAACTGAGATAGCTCACTATTCATTTGCAAACGGCAAATATGATGAGCAGCTCTTATCTTTCCTTGTGAGATTTTTCTCCGGTACGTTAAAAGAGATGAGGGATATCTGGAAGGCTGCCGAGGCATTTGGAATAGATACCTTCACGCTTTGCGAGAAGATGATAATCCAGATGCTGTACTGCGGATCTTACATCGGTGAGCGCACGGAGATATTCAGATCCTATGTTCAAAACGGCGCCAATACCGAAGTTGAGATGGCGTTCCTTGCGCAGAGTGCATATGACAGCTTCGTGCACGGCAATGTGACCGATGTTTATATGTTTGACAGGATAGAGGTCCTTGCGCTTCGCAATGCTCCTTTGCAGGATATCTGCAAGCTTGCGTACCTCAGATATTATGCTGTTGAAAAGAGCTCCGAAGAGAGCGTGCATCCTGATGTTGCGGAGCAGTTCCTGAAAGATCTTTCGACTAAGGGAATCTATTTTCCTTTTTATCAGGAGTATGCGGATATCGTTCCTGATATGTCGTCGTTTGGAGATAAGACGATGCTTGAGTACAGAACGACTCCGGGAACGCGCTGCACGGTCCACTACAGACTTGCGGCATTTGAGGACGAGGAGTATCGTTCACTTAACATGCAGGAGATGTACGACGGTATCTATGTTACCGCGTTTGTTCTTTTCTTTGGTGAGCAGCTTCAGTATTACATCACGGAAGAGAAGCCTGACGGAGAGGATGCTCTGACAGAGAGCGGTACGATACAAAAGAGTGATATTGTAAAGAATCAGACCGGAACCAGCAGGTACAATCTCATCAACGACATCATGATAGGTGAGACCTTGCAGGATTATGATACGGTCGATAAGTTGCTTTCCGAGTATCACAAGAAGAATTATATGTGCAATAAATTGTTTAGCCCGCTTCATGGTGAAGCGAAAGAATAAATAGTAAGGGATAAAAAGATGCTTTTTGGAAATTCCGATGAAAAGCGCTTTGTGCTCGGCTATGACTTGGGTGAAAAGGTCTCTCAGATAAGTTTTTTGGCATCTGATGCGGATATGCCCGAGACACTGTCGGTACTGGCGGGATCAGAACTTTATAATATTCCAACCGTCCTTTGCAAAAGAAATGACGTAAACCAGTGGTTCTACGGCAAAGAAGCCGTTCGACACATCGAGGACGGAGACGGGATACCCGTGTACTCTCTTGTGAGCAGTGCAAGGGAGGGAAAGCCTGTGGTTGTCGGCAACGCGGAATATGACCCGATAGCTCTTTTGACTCTGTTTGTAAAAAGAAGCTTATCGCTTCTGTCCATGGAATTGTCACTTGATAACGTAGACGCGATCATGTTCACGACAAGGTCGCTCGATCACAGGATGATACAGGTTTTAAATGCCGTTACTTCGGCGCTTGAGCTTAAGACCAGCAATATCTTTTATCAGAGTCACGAAGAGAGCTTTTACAATTACATGCTCTACCAGCCCGATGATCTTATGCATCACTCGGTGCTTGCGTGTGACTACGATCTTGATGAACTGCATGTATATGAGATGGCGATCAATCAGAATACGACGCCGCTTGTAGCTACGATAGACGTTAAGAGCTTTGACGACCTTAAGGTCGGAAACGGGGGATTCCCCAAGGATGTCACTGCGTATCACAAGGTGTGTGAGAAGCTTGATGATGAGTTCCTTACCGTTATGCAGAAGGTCTGCAATGAGAAGATCATCTCTACGGTATTTCTTTTGGGCGACGGGTTCAAGGAGAAGTGGCCGAAGAGATCGCTTGAGTTCCTTTGCAGGACAAGACGTGTGTTCCAGGGAAACAACATGTTCAGTAAGGGCGCGAGCATAGCTGCAAGAGAGAGGATCAAGCCCGGCGATAAGGCATCAAAGGTGGTGTTCCTCGGAGAGGATAAGCTTAAGTCCAATCTCGGAATGCATCTGTTAAAGTGCGGAACTGAAGTGTACTGCGCGATCCTCGATGCGGGTATCAACTGGTATGAAGCTCAGACCGGAATGGATATCATTATGGATCAGAGCGGTATCCTCAATATAGAAGTTACGCCTCTTACAGGCAAGAAGCCCAGGATAGTCCAGCTGTATCTCGACGGGCTTGAAAGCAGACCCGTGGGAACGACGAGACTTAGATTGTCGGTGAACATGAATTCCGTAAACGAAGTAAACATCAAGGTTACGGATATGGGATTCGGAGAGATCTATCCCGCGACGGGAAAAGTCTGGGAGCAGACGATAGAACTGTAAATGCGGTTCTTACACTTTTTTGCTTACTGATAAGGAAAGGTTATTTGAATGACTAAGCCTATTTTGTGCATCGGCACATATGCGGAAACTCCATATCATATAGAAAAGATAGGCAGAAATGTCTATTGCATTGAAGAGCTGTGCTACTGCCTTGTTCACAACGCTTTTTTGGTGGACGAGGAATGCTTTGTTCAGGATCTTTTTGACTGGATAGAAAAAGAGTGTTCTCTTGTCAGGCTCTCGGATGAGCTTAGGAGCATGGCGGCAAAGAGATGTTCTCTTTCTGCACTTGTCGGAACACTCCTTGATTATGTCGGCTACAACACCCGCAAGGAGATAGATAAGACGGAGGAGATCCTTCGTGAAAATGCGGGAATGGATATTTACAGGAAGAAGCTTGCAAGAGCGGATTTCCTTATGAACAGCGGCAGATACAACATGGCGTTTCGGGAGTATGAATATCTTTTGTCCAACATGCCCGAGATGGATCGCAACATGAGGGCGGGCATTGAGCACAACGAGGGTGTCATGTTTGCCAGACTGTTTCTTTTTGATAAGGCAAAAGATATGTTCATGAGAGCGTACGAGGACAGCGGAAATAGGGAGTCCTACATCCAATATCTAATGGCTGTCAGGATGGAGCTTCCTGATAAAGAGTACGTTTCTTATATTGCAGAGAATGAAGATGCTTATGAGGCTTCACTTGAGATAGAAAGACGTCTTAAGGAGTGCGATGAACTCTACAGCGCATGCGGAGACAATATCACGATGCGAGCTCTTTCCGTATACAAGGCGGAAGGAAATATGCATGAGTATTACACGCAGGTCGGGGAGATGACCGAGAAGCTTAAGGCGGATTACAGGGAACTTGTAAAGGAAACTTGAGGGGACAAAAGATGGGACTTTGGAACAAGTTTTTTGGAAGTAACAGAGACGAAGAGTGGGAGAAACAAGCTGAACTCGAGAACTGGAACGACATTGTCTACACGAGAAAAGAAGTAGACATGGACGATCCCGTTCAGCGAAGAGAGTATATAGGAAGCTGCCTTCAGCAGATGGAGGAGGCTTCGAGAGAGCTTGAAGCTCTTGAGTTTGAATACAATGATGTCACAAGTCACTTAAGGGATATCGAGGAGATAGATGCGCTTCCTCCGGAACAGAGGGCGGAGATCAACGACTGTGCGCAGAAGATCCTTGATTCGCTCAAGCAGCAGGATAAGTTTGACAGAAGAAAGAGCCGCATGACGGACGATGAGTTTGAGCATATGGAGATGCTCAAGGAACAGGCCAAAGAGGGTGCGGAGAAGCTTCTTGAAGCTGAGATGTTCCAAAAGAAGATAAGAAACGATCTTAAGAGACTGGACAGCGAGCATGAGGCTTATCTTTACAGAGAAGAAGAGATAGAGAACACGATCGAGAATTCCAAGAAGCTTATAACCGTTATAGCGGTGTCGCTTGCTTTTGCCATAGTTTTCTTGATGATACTCCAGTTTGCTTTTAAGCTTAACGTGGTCTACGGATATATGATCGCCATCTTACTTAGTGCGGTGTCTGCGGTTACATTATATATGAAGTACACCGGCGCGATCGTTGAGCAAAAGAGTGTGAGAAAGTCGATATCAAGACTTATCATGCTGCAGAACCAGGTTAAGATAAGATATGTAAACAACACGAACCTTATAGATTATCTGTGTCTTAAGTACAGAGTTATGAATTCCGGTGAACTCAGTGATATGTACAACAGATATCTAAAGGAGAGAAAAGAACGAGAGAAGATCGAGGATGCCAGAAGGCTGCTGGATTCGAACCAGAGAGATCTTGTGTATATGCTAAGGCACTACAGAGTGCGTGATCCCGAGATATGGATACACCAGCCGCAAGCTCTTTTGGACCATAATGAAGAGGTAGAGATAAGGCACAGTCTCAATGTTCAGAGACAATCTCTGAGAAAGAGAATGGAATACAACAGGGATGTTGTTGCAGGTAATGCCAAGAGCGAAGTTGAAGATATGGCACGCCAATATCCCGAGTATGCACAGGAAATTTTGGACATGGTATCCCGCTATGAGGACAAATACCCGGGCGCATAACTTATGATTGCCTCAGACTCCGGATGATGATAAAATGTTCGGTGTTTGGGGTATTTCTTTTTTTGTAGCATTTAGGAGAACAAATGAATTACGAAGGTAGGACTGAGAATTACAAGCGTCTTGGCGAGGAATGCGGTGTTTTTGGTATGTACGATTTTGACGGCGGCGACGTTGCGGAATCCATATACTACGGACTTGTTTCCTTGCAGCACAGAGGACAGGAAAGCTGCGGAATTGCTGTCAGCGACACGAATGGGCCAAAGGGTAAGGTATCGAGTTACAAGGACATGGGACTTGTGAATGAAGCCTTTACGCCGGATATTTTGGATACCCTAAAGGGTGATATCGGTGTCGGACATGTCAGATATTCTACAGCAGGCAGCAGCACGCGTGAAAACGCACAGCCGCTTGTTCTTAACTATGTAAAAGGTACATTGGCGCTTGCGCACAACGGTAACCTTATCAATGCCCCGGAGCTCCGTCATGAGCTTTCTTATACCGGTGCGATCTTTCAAACAACCATTGATTCTGAAGTAATTGCATATCATATAGCGAGAGAGCGTCTTGCAACCAAGTCGGTTGAGGAAGCCGTAGCAAAGGCAATGCTCAAGATAAAGGGCGCATACAGTCTTGTTGTAATGTCACCCAGAAAGCTTATCGGTGCAAGAGATCCTTACGGATTTAAGCCACTTGTTATAGGAAGAAGAGAGAATTGTTATGTTCTTGCATCCGAGACATGCGCGCTCGATACAGTGGGTGCCACATTCATCCGTGACGTTGAGCCCGGTGAGATAGTTACCATTTCTCCTGAGTTCGGCATCAGATCCGACAAGTCTATGTGCATCACACCGGATAAGCATGCGAGATGCATATTTGAATATATCTATTTTGCAAGACCCGACAGCACTATCGACGGCATAAGCGTATATGATGCCAGGATCGCAGCCGGAAGATACCTTGCAATGGATTCACCCGTTGACGCAGACATGGTCGTAGGTGTTCCGGAGTCCGGAAATGTTGCGGCTCTCGGCTACGCACTTCAGTCGGGTATCCCATACGGACAGGCCTTCGTAAAGAATTCATATATAGGACGTACATTTATAAAGCCCAAGCAAAAGAACCGGGAATCAAGCGTTCAGGTTAAGCTCAATGCACTTGAGAGTGCGGTTGCGGGCAAGAAGATCATCATGATCGATGATTCGATCGTAAGAGGAACGACTTCCGACAGGATTGTAAGGATGCTCAGAGACGCAGGAGCAAAGGAAGTCCACATGAGGGTTTCATCACCCCCGTTCTTGTGGCCTTGCTACTTTGGAACCGATGTTCCCGCAAGAGAGCAGCTTATCGCATACAACAGAAACGTAGATGATATCTGCAAGATAATCGGCGCGGATTCGCTTGCTTATCTCGGAATAGACAGACTTGAAGAGATGGTAGGCGGTAATCTTGGTATCTGCAAGGGATGCTTTACAGGTTCTTATCCGATGGAGCCCCCGAGCGAAGATATCCGCGGTGAATATGATAAGTAAAAAGAAATTGCTATATAAATACAGATAATAAATTTTTTGGAGGACAAAATGAGTACAGATCGTTATACAAGCCCACTTTCCGAGCGTTATGCAAGTAAGGAGATGCAATATATCTTTTCCCAGGACATGAAGTTCAAGACCTGGAGAAAGCTCTGGATCGCACTTGCAGAGATAGAGAAAGATCTCGGCCTTAACATAACACAGGAGCAGATCGATGAACTCAAGGCTCACAGCGAAGACATCAACTACGATGTAGCAAGAGCAAGAGAGAAGGAAGTTCGTCACGACGTAATGAGCCACGTATATGCATACGGACAGCAGTGCCCCAAGGCTAAGGGAATCATCCACCTCGGCGCTACAAGCTGCTACGTTGGTGATAACACAGATATCATCATCATGACTGAGGGCCTTAAGCTTGTAAGAAAGAAGCTCATCAACGTTATCGCAGAGCTTTCAAAGTTCGCTGACAAGTACAAGGCTCAGCCTACACTCGGATTTACTCATTTCCAGCCCGCTCAGCCTACAACAGTAGGAAAAAGAGCTACACTCTGGCTTCAGGATTTCACAATAGATCTTGAGGATCTCGATTATGTACTTGATAACATGAAGCTTCTTGGTTCAAAGGGAACAACAGGAACACAGGCTTCTTTCCTTGAACTTTTTGACGGTGATCTTACTAAGGTTGATAAGCTTGATCCCATGCTTGCAGATAAGCTTGGCTTCAAGGGATGCATGGCAGTTTCAGGCCAGACCTACAGCCGTAAGATCGATATGAAGGTATTAAACGTTCTTGCCGGAATTGCTTCTTCAGCAACAAAGATGGCACAGGACATCAGACTTCTCCAGCATCTTAAAGAGGTTGAAGAACCCTTTGAGAAGAGCCAGATCGGTTCATCCGCAATGGCTTATAAGAGAAATCCTATGAGAAGTGAGCGTATCTGCTCTCTTGCAAGATACGTGATCATAGATACACTCAATCCCGCTATTACAGAGGTTTCTCAGTGGTTCGAGAGGACTCTTGACGATTCAGCCAATAAAAGAATTTCAATTCCCGAAGGATTCCTTGCAACGGATGGAATACTAGATTTGTGTATTAATGTAGTGGATGGTCTCGTTGTTTATCCTAAGGTTATTGAAAAAAGACTTATGTCTGAGCTTCCTTTCATGGCAACGGAAAATATCATGATGGACGCCGTGAAAGCAGGCGGCGACAGACAGGAACTTCACGAGAGGATTCGTGAGCTGTCAATGGAAGCCGGTAAGACAGTCAAGGTTGAAGGAAAAGACAATAACCTCCTTGAACTCATCGCAGAAGACCCCTCTTTCCCTCTTTCTCTCGATGAGCTCAAGGCATCAATGGATCCTGCCAAGTATGTAGGATGCAGTGCACATCAGGTAGAGAAATTCTTAAATGATGTTGTTGATCCTATTATCGAAGCAAACAAGGACGTTCTGGGTGTAACAGCAGAGATCAACGTCTGATGTCGTGTTAAGGAGTGCGTATGAAAATAAGCGATATTATCAGGGAAAAGGAAGTTACACTTTCGTTTGAGGTTTTCCCTCCCAAGACTGATGACGGCTATGCGGCAGTTGAACAAGCAGCTGCCGAGATTGCGGCTCTAAAGCCCGACTTCATGAGTGTTACTTACGGAGCCGGCGGCGGAACAAGCAAGAACACAGCCAATATATCAGCAGATCTGCAAAATAAATACGGCGTCAACGTTCTCTCACATCTTACCTGCGTTTCTTCAACAAAGGAAGATGTGAGGGCCATGATATCCACTTATAAGGAAAAGGGTATCGAGAACATTATGGCGCTTAGAGGAGATATCCCGAAGGAAGGACGTATCTGTTATGACTACGACCACGCCACTCAGCTGATCTACGATATCAAGTCCGTGGATGACAGTTTTTGTATCGGCGGTGCTTGCTATCCAGAAGGACATGTTGAGTGTGCAAGACAGTCTGAGGATATCCTGCATCTTAAGGAGAAAGTTGATGCAGGATGTGATTTCCTCACAACTCAGATGTTTTTTGACAATTCTACTCTTTATCAGTTCCTGTATCGCATCAGGGAAAAGGGTATTGATGTTCCGGTTCTTCCCGGCATCATGCCTATCACCAATGCCAAGCAGGTTGCAAGAAGTGTAGCTTTGTCGGGATCGACTATTCCGCAGAAGATGAAGATAATGGTGGACAGATTTGCGGATAACCCTGAGAAGATGAAGGAAGCCGGCATTATATATGCCTGCGACCAGATAATAGATCTTATTTCAAACGGAGTAAGCCACATTCACGTTTACTCAATGAACAAGCCGGACATTGCGGCCGGAATGATGCGCAATCTTGCATCAATAATCAGATAATCGGATAATCATATAATGAAATCACCTTCGCGTTGCCGCGACAGCTTAAGGAGGAAAGAGCATGGATATCAATGATCAGAGCAAGATAACCACTGAAGATTTTGAATATTCCCAGGAGGTTATCAAGAAACTTTCAGATTATTTTGAGGCTAAAGTTGTAGGACAGAAACAGCTTAAGTTCTCTCTTATAGCGTCCATCATTGCTGATGGACATATTCTTATCGAGTCTGTTCCCGGACTTGCTAAAACAACTGCAGCAAAGGCTATCTCCGATGCCGTAGACGGACAGTTTGCCCGTATACAGTGCACGCCGGATCTTTTGCCCGGTGATATCATCGGAACACAGATCTACAATCAGGCTACATGTAAATTCGAGACTATGCTCGGTCCCGTATTTGCAAACTTTGTACTTCTTGACGAGGTAAACCGTTCAAGTGCAAAGACACAGTCGGCCATGCTTGAAGCCATGCAGGAGAAGCAGGTTACAATCGGCGGAAAGACTTATCGTATGCCGGAAGATATATTCATAGTAATAGCTACACAGAACCCTATTGAGCAGGAGGGAACATACCCTCTTTCAGAGGCTCAGACCGACAGATTCCTGATAAAAGAAGTTATCACATATCCTACAGCAGCTGATGAAGTAGAGATCTTAAGCCGTATTGAGACAGGCGCGATCTCTGAGTCTACACCTGCAGTCCTCACTATCAAGGACATTGATAAGGTTCAGGATATCGTGGATCAGGTTTATGTTGATGAGTCGGTTAAGTGGTACATTTCAAGTATCGTTGTTGCCAGCAGAAGAGCTAATCAGATCCCCGGATTTGAGCTCGGCAAATATGTAAGGATCGGTGTAAGCCCTCGTGCATCCATCGCTTTCCTTAAGATGGCAAAGGCAGCAGCTCTCATGCAGGGAAGAACCTACGTTACTCCCGATGACGTAAAGCTTGTAAGACATCAGGTATTGAGACACAGGATCGGTCTTAACTACTCTGCTGTAGCTGATAATATCACTGTTGAAACAGTCATAGACGGAATCGTTAACTCAGTAAAGACTCCGTGATAGAGAATGCTTATGAATATTGATTACGAGTATTTATCCAGGATAAGAAGAGCGGTAGCTCTTTATACCAACAGAAAAACTTCAAATATTCTGGACGGCGATTTCCATTCTATCCACAAAGGAAGAAGTATGGAGTTCGACGACCTCAAGGAATATAACATAGGAGACGACGTTCACGACATAGACTGGAAGTCTTCATCGAGAATGGGAACCACTCTTGTAAGAAGATACGTGACTGACAGACGTCACAATGTTATGTTCATCTGCGACTGCGGACGTAAGATGCTCGGAGATACTCTGAAAGGAGAATCGAAGAGAGAGCTTGCGCTTATGACCTTTGGAACACTTGCCTATATCACAGGCAGAAACGGTGCCGATTTTGCTCTTGCGCATCCTGCTCCGGGAAGCATGTCCATCAGTCTCTTTAAGTCGGGAGCCGAGCACCTCGAAGCTCTTTTGTACGAGTATGAGAAGCATGTGGGAGAAGACATGGGACTTACACTTGAGGAAGCGCTTAAGAATGTTGTCAGCGTCGTTCACAAGAAGATGATAATCGTTCTTATTTCCGATATGGAAGGCATTGCCAGTGTCAGCGGAAATGTGATGAGAGCAGTTACCTCGGAGCATGATCTTCTGGCGTTTGGAATAGAAGATGCGATGCTCACAGGCGGAGATACATTCGACAACGATCTCGGAAGATATGAAAAGAGATTTCTTTCCTTTAATGACAGGCTTCACAAGCTTGAACTTGAAGAGAGAAATGAGATATACGGCATAGCTTCCGACAATACCAAGCACAGTAAGGTATCACTTGTCAGCATCTCCTCTCAGAGCGAGATCATAGATTCTTCGATTGTTTTGTTTGAAAGGTACAGACATGGAAACTACGGTTACATTAAGACCACCGTTTGAGTACAGCTGGTGGGTTATATTAATTGGCATAGTTTTAGCGGCACTTGGACTTTTTCTTTTGATAAGAGCTCTTTTTAAGATCTTTTACAAGAAAAAAGCTCCCAAGCAGGAAGCGCCTAAGCCTGAGGGCTACAGAAGGCCGATGCCGCAGCATCTTTTTATCATAAAAAAGAAATATATTGCAGGTATCAACAAGCTCAGAAGCGAGTATGAAAAAGAGAACCTGACAAAGAGAGACGCTTATCTTAAGCTTTCGCTTATGATAAGAGGATATGTGCATGAGGCGACGGGAATCGACGTTGAGAAATGCACTCTTAATGATGTAAAGACGATGGGTATCAGACATCTTGATGAGCTTATGGAAGAGTATTATGTGCCGGAGTTTGCTGAGGAAAACAGAGCGAAGAGCAGAGATTTTGTTACTTCGTGCAACACGGCAGTAGGGGTGATCAGAGAATGGAGCTGATGTATAAATGGATGGTCTATGTCGGAATAGCCGTTATGGCTGCGACGATCATCCTTATGATAAGCATTCAAAAAAAGAAAAAGAAGGATTATGAATCCGGGATCCGCGTTGCAAATACGTCTAAGATCAGATCGACCAAGCTGTACAGGTCACTTTCCGTACAGTACAAAGTCTTTAGGGTACTGCTTGCAGCAGGTCTTATAGGCAGTATGCTTTCTGCTATCGTTCTTGCGGCAAGGCCTTTCAAGAACGACGATATCATGAGCGGTGTGAAGAAGAGAGATATCATCCTTTGTCTTG
Organism: Butyrivibrio sp.; assembly: GCA_017535785.1. GTDB lineage: Bacteria > Bacillota > Clostridia > Lachnospirales > Lachnospiraceae > Butyrivibrio. The sequence continues at coordinate 390,417 of JAFXTN010000037.1, forward strand.
ATGTTTCCTATTCGCTCTATGAGCTTAATTCCGAATTTACGGATTACTTAAAGGGCGTCGTTCAGGGGCTTGAGGGAGACAGAATAGGTATCAGTGTCTTCAATACTTCAACGATCACATATGTTCCGCTTACGGACGATTATGATTATGTACTTCAAAAGCTTGATGAGCTGGGAGAGTATTTTGCTCTGCAAAAAGAGTATTACGAGGATTACTATTCCAAGTACGGATATTACGGAGAGATCCCTGCGGATAAAGAACAAAGATATGAAGAGCTTCTTGAGAAGCTTGATTATTTTGACGCGGGAACAACATATAACAGTTCCCTCAAGGGATCTTCACTGATTGGAGAAGGACTTGGCTCTGCGCTGTTTTCTTTTCCCTATATAGATGATCCCGACAGAACAAGAGTAATAATCATGTGCACCGATAACGAGCTCAATGATTTCATGCCTCAGATCATGGATCTTGATGAGGCGGCTAAGGCTTGTAAGAATCACAAGGTGACCATGTTTGGAATATTCCCGAGCGAAGATAAATTCTATCTTCCGGAAGAATACGACTATGAGGAGTGTTCTACCGAGTTCCAGAGGGCGGTCGAGATGACGGGAGGTAAGTTCTACATAAGAACACCGCAGCAGCCCGTATCTGAGATCGTAAAAGATATCCAGAAGCAGGAGGCGATGGTCGTTAAGATCATAATGGCCAAGCAGGCTTTGGATATGCCCCGTGTACCGTTTATTTTATTAATGATTAGCCTTGCGTTTTTTAGCTTGGCAGGATTGGTGTTGCAAAAATGAGTGTACAACCTGTTTTACCTATTGCGGTATTGCTACTTATACTGGCGGCACTTGCTACTATCACCATATACGCTGCAGGAAAGAGCCATATCGGCAAAAAAGAAAAAATATTTACTATCATAAGGCTTTCACTGATCTATGTGCTTGCGTTTATCGTGGGACTTAGACCTGTATTAAAGGACGATGAGTACGAATTCACCGCGAAGAATCTCGACGTCTTGTTCGTTGTGGATACTACCATTAGTATGTGGGCGCAGGACTACGACGGCTCCGATCCAAGAATCAAGGGAGCTATCAAGGATGCCAAGTATATCGCGGATGAGCTTGTAGGAAGTAATTTTGCGCTTGTGACATTTGACGATCAGGCACATGTTATTTCGCCTTATACACAGGACCTTGCGTATGTCGAGGAGCTTATCGATACGCTCGCTCCGCCCGACAGTTCTTATGCTATGGGAAGTGACATGTCTCTTCCTTACAAGGATATGGAAGCACTCCTTCTTTCCTCTTCCAAAAAAGAGAACAGAAAGACTGTAGTGATATTTATAAGCGACGGAGAGATCACAAACGGAAGAGAGCTTACTTCGTACAAAGCGCTTAAGGAATTTGTGGATTCCGGCGTTGTGCTCGGCTATGGAACGAAGGATGGCGGCAAGATGAGAGCCTCAGGCTACGGATATATCATAGATGAGTCAACCGGAGAGCAGGCTCTTTCAAGGATAGATGAAAACAACTTAAAGGCTATCGCCGATGATCTTGGGCTTATCTACAACAATATGAACAGCGGAAAGGCTGCTCTTGAGAGCTCCGTTCAATACATCAAGGAATCATCAAAGACTGTTGCGGATAAGATCACCGGTGTAGAGAAGTACAAAGATATTTACTATGTCTTTGCAGCTGCGCTTGCAGTTTTACTGCTTCTTGAAGCTTGCATGATAATCAGAAGAGGGAGGTTATGATCATGAAAAAAACTCCTCTTAAATATATACTTATGATCGTGTTTTCTGTGCCTTTGATCATTATGGCTGTTTCATTTTTGGGAAGAGTCATCATCAATCATGGATTTGTAAAGGCATATAAGGATGATGTTTATAAGACGGAGAGCGAGCAGAAGCTTATGTATCTCAATTTCCCCGAGAGCTTTATTCCTTACTACAATCTCGGTAACGTAAGCTATGAGAGAAAAGAGTATGAGGCTGCGGTAGGATATTATAAGAAAGCGCTCTCGCTTTATCCCGATGCCAAAAGAGAATGCTCGATAAGGATCAATCTTGCGCTTGCGCTCTGCAATACTATAGATTTTTACGATCTTGATTCTCAGGAAAAGATCGATACTGCTATTTTTATTCTGAACATGGCAAGAGATACGCTTCTTGAAAACGGTTGGGCTGTGGACGAGGGTGATGATTACAGAGATAAGGATGCGCAGCAGCTAAAAGAAGACATCGATAAGATGATCGAAAAGCTTAAGAATCCCGAGCAGTCCGAATCAAATGACGATCAGAACAACAATAATAATAAAGACAATCAGGATGATCAGAATAACAGCGGCTCCGGCGGTGGCAGCGGTAAAGAGAACAAGCAGAAAGAGAAGCTTGATAACAACAAAAAGGGCGCAATGCAGGAGCGCAGAAAAGAACAGCAGGAATACGATAACGAACAGAAAGAAAAAGAAAAGAACAATTCCGGCGATCAGAATGATCAGAACAATGGCGGAGACGATCAGGAACAGAACGGCGGCGGAGGTGACGACCAGGATCAGAACGGCGGCTCCGACGGTAACGATCAGAACGGCGGTAATAACCAGAATGGCGGTTCAAACGGCGATGGCAACGATAACATGGGCGGCCAGGGCGGAGAATCCGAAGGCGGTGGCTATATCAAACAGTGGTAATTTCGGGTAAAATTTGAAATGGATGCAGGTAAAAGTTAGCTTTTACCTGCATTTTTTGTGTAAAAAAGGCTCCGAAACCAGAAAAAACAGGAAAATTTGTGTTTTTTTGTTGAAAAAGTGCACAATTATCCACAAGATGATGTATAATATGAAGTGAAAATACGGATATTTTGTATTTTTGGATGCTCTATTTAATTTGAGTTTAATTTTTCTTTATGTGTTTGAAAGGGGAACATGTTATGAAAAAGAGTTTATCAGCATTTTTGAGTGTGACGCTTGCGGTGCTTATGGGCTTGGCAGCTGCCTTGTTCATGCCGATAACTGCTAAGGCAGCCATGGAGATCACCTTCGAGGGAAAGGCTACCGATAAGACTACAGGGGATGTATTATATCTTCAGACATCCGGAGGAACTGTAGAGATCAAGATCGATTCCAATACCGATACATCAGAAGCCAAGTTCATCTTCAAGGGCGACAAGGTAATTGCCGATTGCTACAGAGGCGATGACGAGTATTGGCACGCATCTAAGGTTAAAAGTGACAATAAATCAGAAAACGCAGACGTTGATAAGGGCAAGTCTTCAACCGTAAGAGGTAAGATCGCTAAGGGAACAACAAGCTCCAAGATCTATCTTAAGACAAACAGCGGAACAATGGAGATCAAGGTTGATGAATCAACCGACTTAAGCAAAGTAAAATATCTTGTCATTGATAAAAAAGTTGAGATTGTATGTGCAAGAGGAAGCGATGCATATATGCATGCGATATCTGTTTCCGATTCAGAAGGCGGCGGAAGCATGAGCACAATAAATGCTAAGGGAACTGAGATTTCCGGCAAGGTCGTTAAGGGAACAACCACATCTAATCTCATACTTAAGACGTCAGACGGAAATAAGGAATATGTTCTTGATGTTGCTACTGATGCAACCGAGTGCAGAGTTCTTATTCCCGATGAGCACATCACAGCTTTTTATTACAAGGGAAATGATTCCAAGTATCATATCTCCAAGCTCATCAATGATGATGATAATTGTGCATCTACTGTTGAGACCGATAAGAATACCAATGCGGTAGTATCGGGACGTGTTACATCAGAGACTACAGAGGAGATCTTATTCCTTGAGTTAAGCAACGGAATAATGGAGATCAAGCTTGATTCTACAACCAACTTCTCAAGATGTCCCGTTATTGTACACAACACCAACTTAAAGGTTGAGTGTGAGAGAGGTAATGACGGATACTATCACGCAAAATCTATAATAGTAGGCTGATATAGCTATTGATAAGAGACTTTCTAAGCTCTCCGCATTCAAATATGCGGAGAGTTTTTTTGTAACAAACTAGACATTTTCTCCTTTAAGTGTTACAATTAATTTCATATTTTGATTCAAGGGAATTATTTAAAGTAAATAAGCTTATAAAAGGAGAGAAAAAAAGTGAGTAAAAGAGGGAATAAAAGTGTACTTAGTACAGTAATTTTGGTTTTAGCTATTTTAATGGCATTAGGCATTGCATTCATAGCAGTGTGTTACTTTGCTTTTTCTAGCGATACCGATGTTACTGTCGGAAAGGTTGAAGCACCTGTTTCAGAGGAAGCAGAGATTGAAGACTTTAGCGATTCCGATACAGAGGAAAACAATAAATCTGAAGAGACCAAAGATACCGCTAAGCAGGGAAAGAGCATTCAGGATGAGATTGCCGAGGTTGAAGCTAAGGTAAAAGAAAATTCGAGTAGCTGGGATTCAGAAAATGCCACTCAGGATGATATGAACAATTCTGCGGCTGAAACTGCAAACCTTTGGGATGCAGAGCTTAATTCTCTTTGGAGCAGACTTACTGAAGAAGTGGATGCTTCCAAGAAGGATGAGCTTACAAAAGAGCAGAAGGCATGGATTGCCGAGAAGGATGCTAACACTCAGGTTGCGGGCTTATATGCTCATGGCGGATCGATGTCTGCTATGCTTGAAGCTGAGGAAATCGCAGCTATGACACGTGAACGTGTTTATGTCCTTGCCGGATATCTGGCAGGAGCCAGAGGAGAGAGCTTCTCCGTTCCTTCAGATGTTCAGAAGGAATTAGATAGCAATAAGTCTCTGGATCAGACATTTGAAGAGTTGTCAGGTGAGTGGATATTTGATGAGAGCAGAGGCGCTGCGATCGGTGTACAGAAAACAAGTGAGTGTGAGTATGGCGTACCCGGAAGTAAGTGGACTGTTTGGATCACAGGCGGTGATGTGCTCAGTGATCTTGACTTATACGGATACAGTGGTATGACAGGAACTGTAGTGCTTAAAAAGGACAATCCGGACGGAAGCTTATTCTATGAGATCACTACATCCGAAGGTGGCGATAAGGAATTGATCCTTTCATGCGAACCATCTTTTGAAGAGCTGGTACAGTCTTTAAATGAGCCTATCTTTGCTAAAAAAGTGAAATGATAAAAAAGTAAAATGATATAAAAGCTTCCCGAACAGCGAAAATGCTTGTTGGGAAGCTTTTTTTATCAGAAAATTTATCAATACTTTTCAGGTTCGGGATAATCAACGCCGAAAGTATCTACTGTGACTGTCTTCATAACCTGGTTGGTTACGGGGCGATCGTTGTAATCTGTATCTACTTCAGCAATATTGTTTACAACGTCCATACCTTCTGTGACTTTACCGAATGCGGCGTAATCTCCGTCAAGGTGAGGAGCATTCTTGTGCATGATAAAGAACTGAGAACCTGCTGAGTTGGGCATCATTGATCTGGCCATTGAAAGAACACCCTCTGTGTGCTTAAGGTCATTCTTGAAGCCGTTTGAAGCAAATTCGCCCTTGATACCGTAGCCGGGGCCACCCATACCTGTTCCCTCGGGATCTCCGCCCTGAAGCATAAATCCGCGAATAACTCTGTGGAAGATGAGTCCGTCATAGAAATTATTTTTGATAAGTGAAATGAAGTTGTTAACGGTGTTGGGTGCGATCTCAGGATAGAGCTCTGCTTTGATGACATCACCGTTTTCCATTGTAATAGTGACAATAGGATTCTGAGCCAATTTCTTTTCCTCCGTAGTATTTATTTTTTGTACCTCGATAGTATATCATTTTTGAGGATAAAAAACACACCCCTTTGACAATGCCAAAGGGGTGTGGATATAAGCTTATGATATTAAGATTTAGATATTTACAAACTTTCTTGTACTTGTATTAAGTCTGTCGGTTACGTCGTTGTTTGTATCCATTGCAGTGCTGATACCTGTGATCTCATCAACAATATCCTGTGAGTTGCCCGCTGACTGGTTGATCGCATCGGATGACTGATGAACGGAATCGGTAATGGAAGAAACCGCTTCTGTCATTTCGTTCATGATACTGTTGAGCTGCTTGGTCTGTTCTGAAATATGATCAAGCACGTCGTTGATGAACGATGCGGTTGACTCATATTTTTCACCTGTATCAACGAATGAATCATAGTCGCTGAGAACTGTGGAGTTGATGAAATCAAGCACATGCATAGCGTTATCAGCAAGCGATTTAACCGCTGTTGTAACTTCGTTACTGATGATCTGAATGTTTCCGGCAGTCTGTCTTGAGTTTTCAGCAAGTGAACTGATCTCTTCGGCAACAACCGCGAAGCCTTTTCCTGCTTCACCTGCTCTTGCTGCCTCTATAGAAGCGTTAAGCGCAAGGAGGTTTGTCTGAGAAGCGATGTCGAGGATGACATTTGTAAGTTCACTGATCTGAGCAACCTTCTCACTGTCTTTAACCGACTGCTCGAGAACCTGTGAAAGGGTCTCCATCTTATTTCCGGTATTATCCTTCTTAGACTGTGCATCATTCTTGATATCAACAGCTTCGTTACGGATCTCTTCGGCTTTGGAAACACCTTCGTTTACTCCGGAATTGATATTATTGGTTGCATTTCTGACTTCATTAAGTCTCTGGTCGATAGTTCCTGCAGTCTCAGATACGTTCTGCATACTTGCGGAAAGCTCTTCGAGAGCTGCGGATGTATTTGTGATATTATCACTTGCCAGATGGATCTGTCTGGTCATGTTATCGGATGATTCTGTAAGAACAACGGTACCGTCCTTGACCTCTTTCAGAACTCCCTGCAAGGTTTCGATGAAGTGGTTGAATCCGTTCTTTACATTAACAAGCTCGGATGAAGTTTCCGTCTGCAAACGAACGGTAAGATCACCCTTGTCATGATTGATATCATCAATGATATTATTGATCTCTGCAGCGATGGAATTAACCTTTTTACCAACTGTTCTATAGTTAATGAAAAGAGAGATTGCGATAGCTGCTATGTAAATAAGAGTAACGATATTGACTAAAGCAAGAGCGCTGTTGGTGCTGGCAGAAACTTTAGCCTTACTTTCTGCCTGACCTTTTTTGATCTCTTCATCCATTATTGAGAGCTGTTCTTTAAGACCTTCAAGGTTTCCGGCTGCTTCACCGTAGACAACGGCTACGATAGTATCAACATCGCCCTTTTCTCCGGCTTCAATGACACGTACATATTCATCTCTGTACGGGGTATATAATTCCTTGATCTTATTAGCTGCATCAAGTCCGACGGTATTTCCGCTAAATCCCGATATTACGGTAAACCCGCTTACCATACCTTCAACGGCTTCGTCCATTTCGGTAAGGCAGTTCTTCATCTCGGGGATCTTGGTCTCAAGCTGTCCAAGACCTTTGATCGTTTCGTACATGGCAGCCATAGCAAAGCCGTCATTATCGATGATACGCATATCTACTTCAAAGACGCGTATATCATCCATTAGGCCTTCGATAAGCTCTGATGAATCCTGGGCTGTACTTGACATGTTGTTCATCTGAGCGATTACGGATACGATAGTCAATACAAACAAAAGAAGCAGAGCAACATAACTGATTACGTTCATTCCTGTAACTGTTTTGAAAAACGGGATTTTCTTTACTCTTGATTTTTCTTCCATATCAGCCTCTCTTTCAGAAATAACGACGCGTTATACTAAAATTATAACGTAATTACGATTCAAAACAATTGGCTTTCCGAAGAATTAAGAGCAATTTTCTAATTATTTTATACTTTTCCGAAAATGGCTTTACAAGGGGAATTTGCTATGCTATAATTTCATTCGTTGGTGCGAAATGCACTGTTTATGATACCTAGGGGAATCATACAATGGCTAGTATCACGGTCTCCAAAACCGTTCATGCGGGTTCGAATCCTGCTTCCCCTGTTAATAAAAGCCTGAAAGCATGTAGCTTTCAGGCTTTTTGTTTACGCTGTCTATTATATATTTTTATTCTTCTATCAGTCTTCTGTATAAGAAACCTTCTTTTACATATACTGCTGAAAAAGCTTCGTCTGTATAGCTTTCCTTTTGTACTGTGATAGTTCCGTCGGGATTTACGGATTCTTTTCCTTCATATTCTGCTGCAAAATTATTGATCGCTATACGCACACCTATTAGGAGTATGGCGATAACTGTAACAAGAACCATTCCCACTATAGGTAGGATCTTTGTCTTTTCACCTCTGGGATCGGTATCGCCGATTCCTTTCAGTAATGTCGCCACGATACATATGGTGGCTATGATCCACAGCACATTGATGACAGTGGAACAGTCGAGATATATGTATTCCCGAAGCTCCAAGCCGTCCGGAACGGTGTTTTTAATAAACGTGATTGCAATTGTAAGTACAACAAGCGTAAATAACATAAAGCTTGCCGCGATCTTTCCTATTTTCCTCATAATTTTTCCCCATAAGAACACCCTAAGCATTAATACTTAACTATTATACAAAATATAAATTTATTTTACAAGGAGAGTAACATGTAAAAATGTAATAATAATATACATATAATTTTTATATAATGAACAAAAGAGTTTGTTTGTGGTATACTGTTCTCTAAATTTAAGCTTTATACAGAGGTGCTTATGGCTAAAGAAATATGGAAACCCGGCAATATGCTTTATCCGATACCGGCTGTAATGGTCAGCTGCGGAAGGCCCGGAGAGAAACCTAATATAATAACTGTTGCGTGGGCAGGTAATATCTGCAGTAGCCCTGCGATGTTGTCTATATCCGTGCGAAAGGAACGGTTTTCCTACGATATTATTAAGGAAACCGGTGAGTTTGTTGTGAATCTCACAAGCGCTTCGCTTACGAGAGCGGCGGACTGGTGCGGTGTCCGTTCGGGAAAAGATTTCGATAAATTTAAAGAGATGAAGCTTACACCTCAGAAATCAGAGAAGGTATCGGCTCCCGGAATTGAGGAGAGCCCTGTTAACATCGAGTGTAAAGTTAAGTCGGTCGTTGAACTTGGAAGCCATGATATGTTCATTGCGGAAGTTGTCTGCGTTACTGTTGATGACAGATTCATGGACGAAAAGGGAAGATTTGACCTTAAAGCTGCGGATCTCGTTGCTTATTCACATGGGGAATATTTTACGCTTGGCAAAAAACTGGGAAAATTCGGCTATAGCGTTGCCAAAAAGAGAAAGAGATGAAATATTTTATTCTATATGTAAAACAAACATTGCGATTCGTACTTAAGCCATTGTCTTTTGTACCCGCGATCATAATGATGTGTGTTATTTTCATGTTTTCCGGACAGAACGGACAAGAGAGCGATCAGCTAAGTTACAAGGTGGGCGTCAAGGTCTTTACCGTTGCCAATGAGACATTGGATAAAGGTTGGACAAGTGAGCACATTGAGGATCTTTCGCTTCGTTCGCAGCATTATATAAGGAAGGCGGCTCATTTTACGGAGTACTTTTTACTTGCGGTATCGGTGGCGTTTCCTCTATATGTATATGGTTTGAGAGGGATCAGGCTCATGGTATTTGCAGGATTGTTCTGCGTGGGATATGCTGTGCTGGATGAATATCATCAATCCTTCATCGACGGGCGTACTCCCGGAGTTAAGGACGTATGCATAGACAGTGCGGGAGCTTTTCTTGGAACGATCGTTACCAGAATTGTCGGCTGGACGGGAAGGATGACGATATTTCGAAAACTGTCCAAAAAATATATTGACACATGAATATTGACTGTGATATATTACTTTAGTATTTGAAAACAAAGCAGAGTATCCACTCTCACCCTGCGGCATTGCCAGTAGGCGTTAATAACTTTTCGATACAGATTATTTTTCTGTGTGTGATTAGGTGGATGCATTGCGCATTCACCTTTTTTAATTATTTCGGAGGATAAGGCCATTAGCGAGTTATTTATTAACGAACAGATCAGAGCTAAAGAGGTTCGCGTGATCGGAATCGACGGCGAGCAGCTCGGAGTTATGTCAATTCAGGATGCCAGAAAGGTTGCTGATGACGAGGGTGTAGATCTTGTAATGATCGCTCCCACCGCTAAGCCCCCTGTTTGCAGAGTTGTTGATTACGGTAAGTTTAAGTATGAGCAGCTTCGCAAAGAGAAGGAAGCTAAGAAGAAACAGAAGACTGTAGAGATCAAGGAGATCAGACTTTCTCCCAACATCGATACCAACGACCTTAATACCAAGGTCAATGCAGCCAAGAAATTCCTTGAGAAAGGAAACAGAGTTAAGATCACACTTCGTTTCCGCGGAAGAGAGATGGCTCACATGGGCGCAAGCGTTCATATTCTTACAGATTTTGCAGAGGCACTTGCCGATGTAGCTGTTATTGAGAAGCAGCCCAAGGTTGAGGGACGTAGTATGACAATGTTCCTTGCCGAGAAGAAGAACTAAGGTTTTTACCATTATTTTGGTTGAACATATATCATGATAATTAAAAACATTTTTAGGAGGATTTAGTTATGCAGCAAAAGATGAAAACAAAGAGAGCTGCTGCCAAGAGATTTAAGGTTACAGGCACAGGCAAGCTCATGAGAAACAAAGCGTATAAGCGCCACATCTTGACAAAGAAGTCCACAAAGAGAAAGAGAAACTTAAGACATGCCGGACTTGTTGACGCTACAAATGTAAAGACAATGAAGAGTATTTTGCCTTACGCATAAATCAAGCGGTAAGAGTTTTGGTAGTTAAATTTTTAGGAGGATATATAGATGGCAAGAGTTAAAGGCGCATTAAATGCCAAGAAGAAGCACAATAGAGTATTAAAGCTTGCAAAGGGATACAGAGGAGCAAGATCTAAGCAGTATAGAGTAGCTAAGCAGTCAGTTATGAGAGCTCTTACTTCAGCATTCGCTGGACGTAAGCAGAAGAAGAGAGATATGAGATCTCTTTGGATCACTCGTATCAACGCAGCTGCAAGAATCAACGGACTTTCATACAGCAACATGATGCATGGTCTTAAGCTTGCAGGCGTAGACATCAACAGAAAGATGCTTGCTGAGCTCGCAGTTAACGATCCTGAGGGATTCAAGACACTTGCTGAGCTTGCTAAGACAAAGATCGCGTAATTGATTTTTTGTTGCAAACTTACGTTGTGTATTACAGGCGGCAACGCCAATTGATATATATAGTTTTTTACGATAGAATATAGGAGTCTCGAATACCGAGACTTCTATTTTTTTATAGGATATTAGCCATGCAGGCAGTTTTTAGGAGGTAAATAAATGGCTGTTTTAAACAATATCGAACCCAAAGAGGTTTTTCATTTTTTTGAGGAGATATGCAGTATTCCTCACGGCTCTCAGAACTTGCAGAAGATAAGTGATTATCTTGTTTCTTTTGCCAAGGAAAGAGGTATTGAAGTTTCTGTGGACCAGCATTTAAATGTTATCATGAAAGCGCCCGGAACCGCCGGTTATGAGGACAAAGATCCTATTATTTTGCAGGGACACATGGACATGGTTGCGGTTAAAAATCCGGACAGCGATATCGATCTTGTAAATGACGGACTCAGGGTTAAGACCGACGGAGAGTATGTATGGGCAGACGGAACAAGCCTTGGAGGCGATGACGGTATTGCCGTAGCATACATTCTGGCACTCCTTGATTCCAAGGAAATCCCTCATCCGCCGCTTGAGATCGTTATCACGACCGATGAAGAGATAGGCATGGTCGGTGCTGCGCTTCTTGATCTTTCAGGTCTAAAGAGTAAGCAGATGATCAACATCGACAATGAGGAAGAGGGCGTATTTATCACAAGCTGTGCGGGAGGAGCGGGATTCCGTTCTGAGCTTCCCGTAAAGAGAGAAGAGAAAACCGGTGTGAAGTGCAAAGTTTCTGTATCGGGACTTCTCGGAGGACATTCCGGGGAGATGATCGATAAGGGAAGAGGCAACGCCAACATCATCTGTTGCCGTGTCCTTCACGAAATGCTTGATGGTGTGGCATTCAATATCATCAGCGTAGACGGCGGAAGTGCGGACAATGCGATCCCTTCAGAGTGTACAAGCTATATCATGGTTGACGAAAAAGATATTGATAAAGCAATAAGCTCCATCAAGAGCTCTTTTGACAATATAAAGGGCGAGCTTGAGCTCAAGGATCCCGGACTTGTTATTTCCATAGTAAAAGAGGGAAATGAGAAAATTTCTTGCATGGATGATAAGACGACGAGAGATCTTTTGAACATGGTAGAGATCATGCCTGACGGTGTGCAGGTTATGAGCGCAGCTATCGAAGGGCTTGTTGAGACATCTCTCAATATGGGTATGATCACTACCCTGGAAGATAAGGTGTACGTTGTTCAGGCAATCCGAAGCAGCGTTGATTCAGCTAAGGAAGCGCTCAAGAGGAAGATCATGGACATTGCTGAGATGTTTGGATGCAAAGTTCTTGTTGCCGGTGAATATCCCGGATGGAAGTTCAGACAGCATTCAAAGCTTCGTGATCACATGGTTGAGGTCTATAAAAAGCTCTACGGAAAAGAGCCTAAACTGGAAGCTATTCACGCGGGTCTTGAATGTGGTATCTTAAGTAATAAGATCGATGATCTTGATTGTATCTCGATCGGTCCCGATATGCAGGACATTCATTCCGCAAAGGAGAAACTATCGGTTCAGTCAACAGCCAGAGTGTGGGAATATCTCAAGGCGGTGCTTGCCTGAGAGAAAGGCTGTTGATCGAAAACAAAGCTTATAAAAGAGGAAAGAAAATTGGATAATTTAAAGATCAGGATAATTGACGAAGTGATCCGTCAATTCAACGAAAAAGGGATGAAGTTTACCATGGATGACATATCCGCGGCGCTTCATATCAGTAAGAAGACTATCTACAAGGAATTCAAGGATAAGGATCAGCTCTTTATGGAAACCGTGGATTACGGTTTCTCGGCTCTTAAGGAAAAAGAGGCTCAGATAATAGCCGATGATTCCCTGGGGCTTGTTGAGAAGCTTTCAAAGCTTATAACCTGTCTTCCCGATAAGTATCAAAACATTGATTATAGGTTGATCTATCAGTTAAAGGACAAGCATCCGGAGATCTATGAGAAGTTTACGGGACGGATCTCCAGAGACTGGAAGGACACCGAGATCCTAATAAAAGAGGCTATGGACAGAGGACTTATAAGAGAAGTTCCGATCACGGTCGTAAAGCTCATGCTTGAAGGTGCTGTTGAGAAGTTCCTTGGAACCGAGGATCTTACTAAGGCAAGGATAGACTATGAGGCTTCGCTTGAGATGATGATAGACATCCTGCTAAATGGTATCAGTGCCTGAATATGATCAGACAAATAAAAAGAGTAGTGGCCGATGGCTACTACTCTTTATTCATGCAGTAATAAATATTATGCGTTGTGCTCGATAAGGTAATCATTAAGGGCATCCACGATCTCTTCTCCGTCGATTCCGTGAACCGCACATGCTTCAGCAAGTGACTCCATCTGAGATGCGGGGCAGTAGATGCAGCCCATTCCGCACTCCATAAGGAACTGTGCTGCAAGAGGGTGCTTTGCTATAAGATCGCCTACGATCATATCTGCAGTAACGAGAGCCTCGTTAACGGCAGTCTCTTCGTTCTTTACTTCTTCGTTAGCCAAAATAGTCTCCTCACTTTCGTTCTCTGTATCATTTCCAAAGAATAAATCTTTTAAGCTCATAGAGTGAACTCCTTTTGCACAAAAAAGATTGCGCGAAATCATTTTAGCGCACACTATCTTTCCCTGCAAGTCCTTTTTTTATTGTTCATAATTCTTTTATTTTTGATGTTATAATAAGAATTATTAATTCGAGAAAAAGGGGAGTTTATGTCAAAAAATATTTTTATAACCAATGATGACGGTATAGAATCTGACGGAATTGCAAGACTTGCTGAGGTTGCAAAAGAATTTGGCGATGTGTGGATAGTTGCGCCCGAGAGCCAAAGAAGTGCGGCTTCTCACAGCATAACTTTAAGACACCCTATCGATGTACATCCGTTCAGCGATTTCCCTGTTGAGGGAGTGCATGCTTTTTCCTGCAGCGGAACGCCCGGAGATTGCGTGAGAGTTGGGACGCTCAATATCATGCCTAAAAAGCCGGATGTTGTGCTTTCAGGGATCAATTTCGGTTATAACGTAGCTTCTGACATTCAGTATTCCGCAACGGCAGGAGCGGCCTTTGAAGGCGAATTTCAGGGGTATCTTTCTATCGCGCTTTCTGAGGGAATAACAGGCTGCCATGAGGTTACAGACAAGTATCTTAGAGATATATTAAAAGAGCTTATGGATAAGCCCTATGTTCCGGGGCAGATATGGAATGTCAATTTTCCGCACTGCAGATTGGAAGAGTGTAAAGGCGTTTTATACGACAGGCTTGTATCAAGGAAGGCGTTTTATACAGACAGATACAGGGCTGTGGAGGAATTTTCCAACGGCGGTGTAAGCCTTATGGTCGATGGTATCTATTCTCCGGAGCATGAAGATTTGACAGACTTCGGTGCAGTATTAGATAATTACGTATCTGTAGGTGTTGTAAAAAATCTTAGCTGATCATTATCAAAAACAAACACTATAGGCATAAGACATGGACATACAGCTGTTTATAAAAGGAGAAAATATGAAAAAGAAAATAGTATCATGTATTTTGGCCGTGGCGCTGATCACGTCAGGCTGTTCTTTGGGTAAGGATATCGGTGAAACAAACGGTATATCCATCTCAGGAAACCAAGAGGGAGAGAATGCTGGCGTAGATGAGCAAGGACAGACTTCCTCTGAAGACGGCTCACAGCAGAGCGCAGATGTAAACATAAGTGTTTCTGCAGGCCCCACACTTCTTGGTGATTCTGAAGAAAAGTACTACGACGAAAATCTCGTTCCGCAGATCCCAAGCTACAGTGTAAATGAAGATCTTTCAAATGTTGTTATAAGCTCTCGTCAGGAATACCATTGGAATCCTGAGCGTGCGAGTGAATATAATGATGTTAACGCTAACAGGGCAGCACTCGCCAAGAATAATTTTGTTGTTATACGCGAGGCTGACTGCGAATTCTTTGATGTATACGAAGGCAATCGATATAATCAGACACCTAACTTTATTACGGTCGATTCCCTTATGCACACCTATCACTTGTATTTTTCATATCTGATGAAGCAGTGTGAAAAGGGCAAGCTTTCGGATGACCTTAAAACGCTCAGCGCGCAGATGCTTGAAACATCTAAGAAACAGTATGAAGAGTGTAAAGGCACTGATTTTGAAGGCGCGGCGCTCAGAAACCTTGAGTTCTTCTATATAGGAAGCAAGCTCCTGGATGACGGCGTTTCTGCTCCTGTCAGCGACAGCTCTTTTGACAGTGTTGTAAACGGCGTGATAGATAAGATAAACAGCGCTGAGGGCATTGAGGTATGCCCGATCACAGAGCTTAATGAGGATTATTCTCAGTATAAGCCGAGGGGCTACTACGAGGGCGATGAGCAGCTTGAGAAGTATTTCAGAGCTATGATGTGGTACGGAAGAGTTGCATTTGCTCTTGATAAAGAGGATATGGTGAGAAGTGCGATCCTTCAGAGCATTGCGATAGGCGAAGGCAAGGAAACATGGGAAGAGATCTACAGCATCACTTCATTCTTTGCAGGAAGCTCAGACGATCCCGGATATGTTCAGATGTCAGAGATAGTAAACAGCTGCTTTGGCGGCAATGACATTGCGTCCGTTAAGGACAATAAAGATGGCTTTAATAAAGTCATGAGCGCGGTAAAAGAGATTCAGGCTCCCGCGATCAATTCTGTTGCAGTAGAGGACGGAGAAGAGAGTGTTATCCCTTCATACAGATTTATGGGACAGAGATTCTCGATCGACGCTGCGATCATGCAGAAGCTTATCTACAGTGCGGTAAAAGAAAACAGCACAGGTGAGAAGCGTATGCTTCCCGATGCTCTTGATACGGCTGCGGCACTTGGCTCAGACAAGGCTATGGAGATACTTGAAAGCCAGGGTGCGACGGAATATCAGAATTATAAAGAGAATATGGAGACTGTCAAAGGCCTCTTTAATAACGATGATCCCGCTATATGGAATGCAAGCCTCTACTCAGGATGGCTCAATACGCTCAGACCTCTCTTTGAAGAGAAGGGCGAGGGATATCCTTCATATATGCAGAATCCGGAGTGGACCAAGAAGAACCTTGAGACCTATGCCGGCTCATACGCTGAGCTTAAGCACGACACCATCCTCTATGTGAAGCAGAACATGGCGGAGATGGGTGACGGCGACGAAGAGACTCTTGATGACAGAGGCTTTGTAGACACACAGCCTGTTGTATTTAGCAGATTTAAATTCCTTTCAGAGAAGACCAAGGAAGGACTCGATAGATTCGGCATTCTTGATGATCAGAAAAAAGAGGACCTTGATAAGCTTTCTGAGATCGCGGGAACTCTTTTGACAATTTCGGAAAAAGAGCTTAAGAATGAGAAGCTTTCCGATGAAGACTATGAGTTTATAAGATGCTACGGCGGATATCTTGAGCACTTCTGGAAAGAAGCTTCCAATGAGGGCGGAGAATCAGTAACAACCAGTGATCAGGCTCCTTGCCCTATCATCGCCGATATAGCAACAGATCCAAACGGAAGTGTTCTTGAAGTCGGAACAGGCTTTGCTGACACAATATATGTAGTATTCCCGATCGACGGTGAGCTTCATCTCGGAAGCGGAAGCGTTTATTCGTTCTATCAGTTTGAACAGCCTATTGACGAGAGACTTACTGATGATGAGTGGAGAGACAGACTTCGTGGCGGACACATGGATGAAAATTGGAACTGGGTTGAAAATTCGAACCAGCCCACTTCACCTGATTGGACATCAAGCTACAAAGTAGGACAATGATGAGATCAACCGGAAAATTGTTTTCTGTAATTAAAAAATATAAATGGCTACTGCTATCCTTTGGGATAGTAGTAGCTATTTGCGTTGTACTTCTCCTTGTCGGAAATGATCACATCCCTTCCTGGGTCAACTGGAAGGATAAAGAGATCTCTTTTGACAGTGCTGAAGATGAGGGATATTCAGGAGTAGAGATAAGCTTAAGAAATAAAAAGCTCCGGGTCTTAAATAAAAACGGCGAGATCACCTTTACGTCGGAAAAGGGCTTTAAAGTGCAGGATGTGTTCGCGACGGACATAGACAGAGACGGCGATAAGGAGATGATAGCTCTTTTGTGGAAACGGGGTAAGTATGGGAAACACAGGCCTTTTTGGGTAAAGAGCGATGAAAAGAGCTATTCCCAGCATATCTTTTTATATGATCTAAATCCCGACGGAAGCGTTGCGCATAAATGGGGCGCGTCTGAGATCGGAGTGGATGCGCTCAACATGAAAGTCATGGAGAAGAATGCTTCGATCCTTCTTATCGAGGACAAAGACAAAAAGTGTACGCTTTGGACCTGGGAAGGCTGGGGGCTTAAGAATATCGAAAACGAAGTCAGCGTAGCGGCGTTCGGAGATAATCTCATCCATGAGCCGATTTATGAGCATGCGAGAAACGTTGAAGACGGAAGCTTTGACTTCTTGTATGAGCCGTTTATCAAGGAGATACAGGACGCGGATATCGCGGCTTTAAACGCTGAAACGGTGCTTGTCGATAACGAGTCTATGGTCGGAGGCTATCCAAGCTTCGGCTCTCCCTTGGAAGTCGGAGAAGCTATCAAAAAAGCAGGCTTTGATGTAGCGTCATGTGCCAACAATCATGTGCTCGACAGGGGACTTACGGGAATCGATATCACAACTTCTTTTTACAAGGACAACGAGATAACCTGTGTGGGCATTCAGAGTAGCGATGATGCAGATTACAGGCCGTATGAGATCATCAGTAAAAACGGGATAAGGATAGCGCTGTTTTCATATACCTATGGAACAAATGCAGGCGATATCTCTAAGGATCACCCAAATGTGGTGCATTATCTTCCAAAGTACATAGAAGCATCGGAGCAGGACAGTAGCAACAATAAGCTTTCGGATGATGCGGATAAGCTTGTAGAAGATCTTAAGTCTGCGAGGGAAGAAGTTGATTTCGTGATAGTATTTGCGCACTGGGGAGAAGAATATAACAAGGAGATAACTAAGGAGCAGGAGTGGTATACGAAGCTCTTTGCCATGGGAGGCGCGGATGTTATCTTAGGCTCGCACCCTCATGTCGTTCAGGAGACTAAGATGGTTGAAAGACCTGACGGAGGAGATATGCTTGTTTATTACTCTCTTGGAAATTTCAGGGCCGTGCAGGGGCAGAGCGAAGATACCAAGAAGGGTGCCGAGGCTTATTTTACCATCGGATATTCTTTTGACGGTGTGGAGATACTAAACTACGAGACCAAAGAGATAGATGCATATTGGAAATAAGGAAATAAAGGGCATAAAAAGGTCATAAAAAGGGCGCCGCATGAGAAATTCATGCGACGCCTTAAGTTTAGTTCTGTTCGCTCGGAAGCTGAACCTTGAAGTATTTAACGTTGGTTGTGAGCTCTTCTGCAATCTTCTGAAGATCCTGAGCCTGTTCAACAACTGATTCCATATTGGTATCAAGTTCCATGAGAGAAGCGCTTGTCTGCTGAGTTGAAGCGGCATTCTCTTCGGAGATACTTGAAAGAGATTCAACGGAGCTAAGGATGCTGTTCTTGTCGGAACTCATCTGTTCAACGAGAGAAGCGATGTGCTTGTTGCCTTCTTCTGTCTCTTTGAGGAGCTGAAGCATCTGATCGAAGGATTCGCTCAT
This sequence comes from Butyrivibrio sp., assembly GCA_017535785.1. Lineage (GTDB taxonomy): Bacteria > Bacillota > Clostridia > Lachnospirales > Lachnospiraceae > Butyrivibrio. The sequence continues at coordinate 409,160 of JAFXTN010000037.1, forward strand.
TTCCTCAAGGGCAGCAGCCTCATTGGTCGTAGCTTCCTTGATGCTCTCTGTGAGCTCTTTATTGGTATTGGAATAATCTGTAATGGTTGAGAGCATGTTGGTGATCTCTCCCGCGAGATTATTGGTATCGCCTGCAAGGTTCTTGATGTTATCAGCAACAACAGAGAAACCTCTTCCCGCTTCACCTGCTCTTGCAGCCTCGATAGAAGCGTTTAGAGCAAGGAGGTTGGTCTGGCTTGCTATTGAAATGATAGACTCGGCTGCGGTAGAGATCTGCTCAACAACGTTAGCAGTCTCGTTAACGGACTCAGCAACCTTGGTAGCCATCTCATCTGTCTTCTGATCCTGGATCTTGATCTGCTCAAGCTGGTCCTTAACCTTAGAGGATTCGCCGTATACAAGGCGTCCTTTTTCAAGGTTCGAATTAGCGGATTCAAGAACGCTCTCAACTGAAGAACCGATATTGATCGTAATTGAAGATGTACTCTGAACATCCTGTGCCATTGCCGTTGCGCCGGAAGCAAGATCGTTGACTGCAGAGCTTATGTCTGTAGTTGTTCTCTGTGAACTTGCGATCGAATCCTTTGCAAGCTCGGCCTTGCTGTTTACGGTGTCGGCGTGATCTATGACTTTAACGAGGGCGTTTCTGAGTTCGTGACGCATTCCTTCAAGTGCAGATCCTATCTTATTAAAGTCTTTTACAATACTTGTAGGATAGATCTTGGTAACAAAGTCACCTGAAGCAACTCTTTCAACGGACTTGGTTATCTTCTTAAGGCTGTTGACTATGTTGATGAGCATAACGAATGTGAATAAGAGTAGTAAAGCCGCGATGATACCGAAGATCATTGAGCTTGCAACTATCTTCTTGGTAATATTGACCTTATTTATGCCCTTTTCTTCCTGAGCCCATATTTCAGCGATATCAACCATACCGTTAAGGGCATTTCTTGCGGCATCAAAGTTATCGGAGAGTCTCTTTATCTCGCCGGAACCTGCGTTATATTCCTCGCCGCTGAGCAGTGTGTTCTTGTAGTCATCCTGCCAAGCCTGAAAATATGTATTGAAAGTTTCATGTAACTGTGAAAATGTCATGCCATCCTCGGAAGTGATGCCATTATATAGATAAGCATCCTTCTGGGCGAGAGCAGTTGCTTCATCTACTCTTTGCGCAGTCTCATCTATATTAGTCGCAACATCTTCCATATAACCGGTAAGAGCGGACATGCTGGCATACTTAAAGTTGGCAATGTATCTGGTTATAGAAAGCATTGCCTGATGCATATCTCTGTCAGCATTAATGAGATCCGAATTGATCGTGTAGAGCATATCATAATACATCTCTTCATCACTCTTGTTAATGCTTGTCATCTGAACATTGCTGAAAATGATACTTGCTATAAGTGCAATGATAAGAGGAAATGTGATAAGAAGTAAGATGGTGGACATGCCGGCACGAAAACCTGAATTCCTTTTCTTCTCTTTCATGGAAATACCCCCGTATTCATAAAAAAGTGGTGTTTATACAATTATCGGCTATTTTTTATAAAAAGTTAATAGGTTTCATGCATTATTTATTTATCTTTTCTCTGATCTGTTCATTCGTAGCTTCGATCTCTTCCCACAATTCCCGCGCCGACATCCTGATAGCGCCCGATCCGAACACGATGATCTGCTCGATAGCGTCGGAAGTTGCGACTTTGACGCGGTATTTTTTACTTATGATATGAGCGGCTTTTTCTATGTACTGATCCGCGGTCTCGGCTTCTTTTGTATAAATGACAGTGAGATTGCCCTGCTTCTCGACGTGCTCCTTGCCGCCGCGAACCCTGTAGGCGTCAAATACCAGGATGAGTTCCTCTCTACGGTAGCCCTGGAAATTGGACAAGATATCGATAAGAGAATCCCTGGCCGCCTTGATGTCGGTCATTGCGAGGTCTTTTAGCTTAGGAGAAGCATAGATAATATTGTATCCGTCTATCAAAAGAAATTCCTTATTCGGATCTTCGTCCTTCTTGCCCTGATTGCTGTGCTTTTTCTCTTTTTCCTGCTCAACTTCATAATCCCTTACGCTTTCATCCGGGGTAAAAGAGCTTTCGTCAAATTCCGTTTTGGAGTTTCCGACTCTGGGCTTTACCTTTCCGTAGGTCCTTTCAAAGATAGCCTTGAGCTCATCCTCCGCAGCAAAGTAGTCTTTTTGCTTCTCGGAAAAAGAGCGGGTATCTTCCTTGGATTCTCTTCTTGCCTGAAGCTTGCGAAGAGCCTCCATATCTATGTTGTCGACAAGATCCGTTGAAGCGCTGTTTGAAGAATCCTTGCTCCAGCCGGTGTCTACGTGCATGTGCCCTCTGACTTCATCCCAAGGAATGATCGTAGCAGCTCCGTGCTGGCAAAAAACAGAAGATGACGGATTATCCGTATCAAGATCGGGATAGTAGTCATATTCTTCGAGAACTTCCTCAGTGTTGTGGCAGGGGCTGTAGCCGCTGAGCGTTGTGAAGATACGTCCCTCGCCGTGAGTGTAGGATGACAGCTCCTGAGCGTAATTTCCAAGGCAAGCCACAGGGACTGTACCTGTTATCACGGAAAAAGAGCCTTCTATGGTAGGAACAGATACGGTGCCGTTCATTCGTTGCATGTCATTGAGGGCACGTCCCACGCTGTCTCCGGGGATCTCAAGTCTGTATTCGAGAATCGGTTCGAGCAAAACAGAATCGGCCTGCATAAGTCCCTGCCTTACGGCTCTGTAGGTGGCCTGTCTGAAATCGCCGCCCTCTGTGTGCTTTTCGTGAGCTCTTCCTGCGATGAGTGTGATCTTTACATCAGTAAGCTCGGAACCTGTGAGGACTCCGAGATGCTTTTTTTCCGCAAGGTGAGTGAGGATGAGCCTCTGCCAGTTGAGCGCAAGCTCATCTGTACTACAATTACTGTCAAAAGAGATCCCGCTTCCGGGTTCTGTCGGCTCAATAAGAAGATGCACTTCGGCATAGTGGCGGAGCGGCTCAAAGTGGCCTACGCCTTCGACGGGGCCTGCGATAGTTTCTTTATATACGATGTGCGCAGGTCCAAAGTCTGCGTCTATATCAAATCTTGTCTTTAATATATGGCGAAGGATTTCCTTTTGAACTTCGCCCATTACACGAACCTCTATAGATTTAGTCTCTTCCGAGAAAGAAACGCGGAGCATGGGCTCCTCTTCCTCGAGATTTTTAAGGTCGTTGTAGACGGTGATGGGATTGATATCCTCGGGAAGTAGAAGTGCGCAGGAAAGGATCGGATGAAGGACCTCCGATACAGTGTCGCCTTCAAGGCTTCCAAGGCCTGCTCCGGGAGAAGTACTCTTTAATCCCGTGACAGAACATATCATTCCGGCTTCCGCGGTTTGCACCGCTTCAAATTTATCACCTGCGTATATCCTTATCTGATCGACCTTATCATCGCCGATGACATCTCTTACGTGAAGAGTTCCGCTTGTTATCTTCATGTGAGTCAGTCTGTTTCCCGAAGGATCACGGCTTATCTTAAATACTCTGGCACCGAAGGGGGCATCGGCCACAGCTTTTCCTTCTGATGATCCGGAGCCGGTACCTATGAACGGAGCAAGCTCCGATACGAGATCCATAAGCTCTTTTACCCCTTCCGATCTAAGGGCGGAGCCAAAGAGAATGGGGAAGCATTCTCTGTTTTTTACAAGAGTGTAGACGTCGGATTGCTCTATCTTTTTCCCATTTAGATAATCTGAGAGAAGCGCTTCATTACACATGGCGAGCTCTTCCCGGATATCGTGATCGTCAATACCGCTACTTAGATCAATGCATGATGAAGAAAGCGAAGACCTTATATCCTCAAGGCAGCGCTCTTTGTCAGCAAGTGGCTGATCCATCTTATTTACGAATATGACTGTTGGAATGTTGTAGTGCTTAAGAAGCTTATACAGGAGCTTTACCTGTCCCGTCACGCCGTCTGCGGCGCTTATCATAAGGATAGCGATATCAAGCACCTGAAGCGTTCTCTCCATCTCCGGAGAAAAATCGGTATGACCCGGAGTGTCGAGAAGATCGAATCTGGTTTCGTTATATTCAAATACAGCCTGCTTGGAAAAGATGGTTATCCCGCGGGCTCTTTCAAGTTCGTATGTGTCAAGAAAAGTGTCCTTGTGGTCGACTCTTCCTGCTTTTCTGATGGCTCCGGACAAGAACAGTATCGCTTCGGAGAGCGTCGTCTTTCCGGCATCAACGTGGGCCAGTATGCCCATTGTCAGGTTGTGCATAATAATACATCCTTCCGTAAAAACAAATGGCATCTTTTATTATGCATTATATCGGGCAGGGTAGTAAACAATTATTGCGGAAAGCGTGATTATAGCCCGAAGTATCTTGAAAAAAGAGGTGCGGAAGTGTAAAATTATTGAAATACTATATCAATAATTTTAGGGGGTACATTTAATGAAAACATGTCCTAATTGCGGCACACAGATGGCCGATGAAGCTAAATTTTGCGAGAGCTGCGGCGTAAGTCTTGAGCAGAATAATGCAGGAGCTCAGGCAGCACAGCCTGTAGATAATAATCAGGGCGCTCCTATGAACGGTCCCGCACCTGTGCCTATGCAGCCGGTAGCACCTCAGTACAACGGATATCAGCAGTACTACGATCCCAAGGATCACACAGCTGAATTTGATCCCAGAGATATCGCAGACAATAAGTTTTTTGCTACATGTGCATATCTTTTTGGAATATTCGGGATCATCATTGCGCTTATCGTAAACAACTCATCTTTTGCAAGATTCCATGCAAAGCAGGCTGTTAAATATGAGATCTGCGCGCTCGTGGTTCTTATCCCGATGATCATTCCTTTCCTTGGATGGTTTATTTCAGGATGTTGTTTCCTCGCATTGTTTGTAGTAAAGATCATTGCGATCGTAAATGTTCTTAAAGGAAAGGCTGTAGAGCTTCCTATCATCAGCGAGATCGGATTCTTAAAGGGCTGATGCGTTTATAAGAATATGACTTATATTCCCGGTTCTTCTTAATGAAAGAAGAGCCGGTTTTTTGATTATCTGATAACAGGAAAACGGTGCAAAGTAAACTTCTTATGACTTTCTTAAGATTTGCGGCAGACTTTCTTAAGTTTGGACTAAAGCTATTTACATTGCTTTTTTGCGGTGATAATCTACGCTCATCGGAAACGTGAACACGACAACCTGTTTTTACATATCATCACGTCGCGCAGGACGATCGTTCTGCATTGCTCATTTTCGGAGCAATTTTCCAGACACCAGCTTGTACGGATTCATCTTGGCAACCTGTTTTAGAATACTTGTTTACTTACACATCTATGCGCGGGTGTGGGATTCCCGACGCTCTTTCGTTCCGGAAGGCCTTGGCAGGGCGGATAAACTGCCGGAGCTTACTGTGAATGTCTATAAATCCTACAAGTTGGTGAATAATAAAAAATCTTTTCAGACCGAAATCCTGATGATATCATAATGGTAAAAAGAAGACCATTATTATGTCTTGAGAGATTTTGGGTATGGATCCTGATAAAAAAACACTTCCAACTGACGACGAATTATATAACGGATATTTAGGCGGAAACGCACAGGCGGGCGATGAGCTTATGCTTCGCTACGGTGATGCGCTTACGGCTTATCTTTTTTCATTTATAGGTGATCATCATGATGCCGAGGATCTGATGCTCGATTCATTTGCATCTATACTTGTTCGTAAACCCAAGATCGGAGAGGGCTGCTTTAAGGCATATTTATTTAAGACCGCCAGACATAAGGCGTGCCGCCTCTGGAGAAAAAAGCTTAAGCAAAACGAGTTCAGTCTTCCCGATGACATAATCTCGGAAGAAGTTTCCCCCGAGAGAAAGACAGTTATTGATGAAAATATCAGTGCACTTCACAAGTGCCTGAATCTCATACCTACGCAGTACAGAGAGGCGCTTTGGCTTAAATATGCTATGGATCTGAGCTACGATCAGGCCGCGCAGATCATGGCCTGCAGTAGAAAGAAGATCGACAATCTTCTCATGAACGGGAAGAAGACACTTAGGAAAGAGCTTGAAAGAGAAGGAATAACACGCTATGAGATCTGAGGAAAGAGTACAGGAACTGCACCGCAAAATGGCTGTGCTTCAAAAAAAGAAAGCGCAAAAAGCGATCATGATACAGACAGCAGTGGCTTTTGCTGCGTGCTTGGCTCTGGCGATAACATCGGCTGTTATGATAGCCCGTCTTCCGGCTGCTTATTCAGTGGGCGTGCCGGGCAGCATGACGGGAAGTGTCTTTGCTGAGAACGGAGCTCTCGGATATATCATGGTTGCGATCATTTCATTGTGTCTTGGAATTGCATTTACACTTTTTTGCGTTCTTCTGAGAAAAAGAATGAAGGAAGAATGAGTCTATGATCGATGTTATTGACACCGCCGTTCAGATAGTAGTACTTCTTATCTGTCTGGCGATCTCGATGTATTTCATAGTTAAGACCAAAGAAAAATCATGGGTGCTCATGCACCTGTATTATTTGAGCTATCTTCTTGGCAATCTGTATTGGCAGGCAGTTGCCTTTTATTACGGGGCCACACCGGAGATTTCGGTCGTTTCAGACCTTAGCTGGTATGCTTCGTATATCTTTCTGTGCCTTTTCCTTTTTATGGAATGTGAAAAGCATCTGGGAAAAGATTTTAATTCCAAAGCTAAATGCACAGGGATAAAGCGCATTATCCCGTTTCTTCCGATCCCCTTCGTGTCGGGGATGGCTCTTTTGTATATGAAATACGGAAAGATTGTAAGTAACGTTATATATGCGATACTGATGGCAGTCCTTTTGTATAATGCGATCCGTAATATTCTTTGCTTCAATGACAGATATATACGTTACATCAGCTTCGTCGTAATACTTAATTGTTTAGCTGAGTATGGCTCATGGACGTTTTCTTTTTATTACTATGATATAAGTACCTGGGCCAATCCGTACTATTGGTTCAATGCGCTTATAGCGGTCATTTTCCTTATTTATTTGATAGTAAAAAAGAGGGAGGTGGCAAGATGACATACATGGAAAACACGTTCATCTGTCTGGCGGCGCCGCTCTTTTTGGCAATCCTTTGTCTTAAGGAAAGTTGGCGAAGGGCGCTTACATTTCTTCTTGCGGGCATGATATGTTGCCTTTTATCGGCATATGTCAGCAGCTTTTTTGCTGCGGTCTTTAATGTCGACCATGCGACGGCATCTCACGCTGTGGCGCCGGCTGTTGAAGAATGTATCAAGTTTTTGCCGATCCTTTTTTACTTAGTCATATTTGAAGCGGGAAAAGAGGATTCGATAAACGGAGTGATCCTTGTATCCGTTGGCTTTGCGACATTTGAAAATGTATGCTTTTTGACTTCGTACGGAACAAAAGATCTTTTGAGCATCATGCTGAGGGGCTTTGGAACCGGTGCGATGCATGTTCTTTGCGGTACGGCGATAGCGATAGGTCTTTTCTCTCTTTGGGATAGGGCTTGGATCAGAGTGATGGGAACCGTTGCAGCTTTGTGCTTTACGATAACCTTCCATGCGATCTTCAATATCATGGTCAGCACAAACGGTATCAGTCTTTGGATAGCAAGTGCGATCCCGATGGCGCTTATTATCATTGTTTTTGCGCTTTCTCAGAAAAATATCGGACTAAAATGATGGATCTGAATAAAAAAATAAATTTTTTTCAAAATCTCCTTAGGAGTTTTGCAATTATCTGACACTATATAAGTGAGAGGGATAATTGTACGCTTTAAAAGGAGGTTTTTTATTTTGATGACAGGGGAAGAGAGAGTTGCGGAACTTCATAGGAGGATGAAAGGACTTAGGCGAAAGAGAGAAAGCAGGTTGATGAATGCCATGGGCGTGGTCAGCACTGCGTTATTTGCATGTCTTTTTGTCATGATCCAGAATCTGGGAGTCGGACAATACGGAACAACTTATAATCTATACAGCGGTTCAAGTCTTCTTTATGAAGACGCGGGGGGATATGTGCTCACAGCGATCGTTGCTTTTGTAGTGGGAACGATCGTAACGGTGTTGTGCGTTCGAAAGCACAATAAGGACAAAGAAAATGAGGAAGAAAAGTAACTGTAGCCATATAAAGTATTTGCTCCGATCATCCGATATATCTTTTGAAGAGTGGCGTAAGCCCCTTCTGTCTACATCATTTTGATGTTTTTTAATCCGAAACCACAATATTTATGGCAAAATAAATCATTTTGCTGGTTATTCTTGATTATTTTTGTTATAGTGAATATATCAAGAGTTATTTTTTATCGATATTCCAATCATTTATTTATGTGGTCAATCGGTTGTGCGCGGATATATCGGTATTTTGAGGAGAAGAAGTGATATGGTGATTGCGAAAAGAGAGCAGGCAGTCATTGATCAGTCAGAGAACAAGATTATTGAACTAATCTATCAGGAAATCTATGATCATAAAGCAAATATCTACAAGTGGTTTAAACGCTGCTTTGACATTATTGCGTCGGGAGTAGCGCTTATATTGCTTTCACCGATTTTTGTCATTACCGCATTGGCTATACTTATGGAAGACGGAGGCCCTATATTCTTTACCCAGCTTCGTGCCGGCAAGAATATGAAGCCGTTTAAGATATACAAATTCCGCAGCATGTACAGAAATGCTGAGGCGCAGTTCCAGCGCATGCAGGAGCGCAACGAGCAGACCGGACATGCATTTAAGATAAAAGACGACCCGAGAGTGACCAACGTCGGACGTTTTATCCGTAAATATTCAATTGACGAGCTTCCGCAGCTTATCAACATCATCAAGGGCGATATGAGTATCGTTGGTCCCAGACCCATCCTTGTTGATCAGATGGAAGCCTGCAATGCTTACGAGAAGCAGAGACTCGTTGTAAAGCCCGGTCTTACCTGCTATTGGCAGGTTGGCGGAAGAGCCAACATCAAATGGGATGAGTGGGTTGAGCTTGATCTTAAATACATCAAGGATATGGGAGTTGTGACGGATATTAAACTCATTCTAAAGACAATCCCTGTAGTTTTCGAGTCTGAAGGCGCATATTAATCTTGATTTTAATAATACTCAGATAATATAATAGTAAAAGTCGATAATAACCCGGCAATTCATGTTGCCGGGATTTTTGTACGGAGAATCAGGTTATGACATCATTTGAGACATCAAACAGAAAAGAAGCGATCAAATACAGATTATCACTCAAGGAGTGTCTTATAGGGGAACCCGGCTTTTATAGCAAGGTTGCTATGGTTGCCATTCCCATGATAGTTCAGAATACACTTTCAAATATCGTAGGACTTTTGGATAATGTCATGGTCGGACAGGTGGGTACCATACCCATGTCTGCGGTCGCGATCGTCAATCAGATACTCTTTATATTTTACCTGTGCATATGGGGCTCACTTGCGGGAGCCGGGATATTCAGTACGCAGTTTTTCGGAAAAGGAGATATGGATGGAGTCAGATACTCTATCAGATACAAGCTCTTAACTGCTGCTGTGATATGTACAGTGGCAGTTATTTTTTTGTTTAATACATCAAACTATCTTGTGTCACTGTATATAGCTGAAGGAACGGAGGCTGCCGTAAGAACGCAGACTCTCAGCTTCGGAGTATCTTACTTAAATATCATGCTCATAGGACTTATACCTTTTAGCTTTACACAGGCGTACGCAAGCGCGATGAGAGAGTCGGGAAAGACTACGCTTCCTATGATCGCAAGTATGATAGCTATGGGAGTTAATTTTATTTTTAATCTGCTCCTTATCTTTGGTCTTTTGGGATTCCCGAAAATGGGAGTTCTTGGTGCCGCAGTAGCAACAGTCATATCCAGATTTGTGGAGTTTTTCATAGTTGTTTACGGAGCGCATAAGCCAAACGGACAATACGGCTTTTTCAAAGGACTTTACAGCGGATTTCGTATTCCAAAGGAGCTGATCTGGCCTATAATGTCGAGATCGCTTCCTCTTTTGTGCAACGAGTTTTTGTGGAGCCTTGCTCAGGCTGCGCTTCTTAGGGCATATTCATTGAGAGGCATTTCGATAATCGCAGCGATGAACATAAGCGGAACACTGGCTCAGATATTTAACGAGGTCTTTTTATCGATCGGAAACTCTACCGGTATCATCGTCGGACAGGAGCTTGGTGCGGGAAGGCTTGTTTCCGCAAGACGTACGGCATTTAGAATGGCATTTCTCAGCTTTTTAAGTACACTTGTAATGGGTGGACTGCTTGCGCTTGTTGCACCGTTCATACCGCAGTTTTACAGCGTAGAACCCGAGATAAAGTACATGGCAACGAGATGTATCTTGGTAGTTGCGCTGTGCATGCCCATCCATTCATATGCAAACGTATCGTATTTCACGCTCAGATCGGGCGGAAAGACAGCGATCACCGTTGCTTTTGACAGTTGCTTTGCCTGGGCTGTATCTGTGCCCGCGGCTTTTATCATAAGCAAATACACGACAATACCTGTTGTGACGGTATTCCTCATTGTTTCGCTGATCGAGTTCGGAAAGTGCATTATAGGTTTCATACTTGTAAAGAGCGGCGTATGGGTAAGAAATATCGTAGGACAAGCGTAAAGAGCGTATGGCGCCGTGACAGTCATATCACAGGAAAAAGATGGCAAGAAAACTTTCAACATACCTAAAAGAACTATACGGTGAAAAGATATACAGACTATCTCTGCAGTCTGGGTGCACCTGCCCCAACAGAGATGGTTCTATCGTGATGCCTGACGGAAGCAGGCTTACTGGCGGATGCACTTTTTGCTCTGAAGGCGGAAGCGGCGAATTTGCTGCGGAAGTTGCACCTATCGAGGATCAGATAGAGGAAGCCAAGAAGCGCATCAAAGCTAAGACGGATGCTAAGAGCTTTATCGCTTATTTTCAGTCGTATACAAACACCTACGGAGATATAAACAGGTTAAAAGAGCTGTATACTAAGGCAGCTTTGAGAGATGATATCAAGATCCTTTCGATAGGGACAAGACCTGATTGCGTTGGCCCCGAAGTGATCGGGATGCTCAAGGAGCTTAAGAAGATAAAGCCTGTTTGGATAGAGCTGGGACTTCAGACTATACATGAAAAGACCGCGCTTGAGATCCACAGAGGTTATACTCTCGATGTGTTTGAGGATGCATATAAAAGGCTTAAGGACGCGGGGATAGAGGTTATCGTTCATGTCATCATGGGCCTTCCCGGGGAGAGCAAAGAGGATATGCTTGAGACTATAAAATATCTGTCAGCGCTCGATCCTGTCCTTGATGGCATTAAGATACAGAATCTTCAGCTTTTAAAAGGGACACAGATGTATGAAGATTACAAAAATACCCGATTAGATGACAAAAATAAGTATGCGTTCATGTCCATGGAGGAGTATACTGATTTTGTATATGCTTGTTTAGCTCTTTTGCCCAAAGAGACGGTAGTACATCGTATGACGGGCGACGGACCCAGGAGCTTACTGGTTGAACCCAAGTGGTCTACGGACAAAAAACGAGTTTTAAATATGCTTACTAAGAAGTGTGACGGTTTGCTGTTGTGAAAACACGAGTCGGACAGACATAGAGAAATACTCCGGCCCCATTAACAGAAAGTGAGGACAGAGGATGAAAAAGACAGTTTTAGCGGCGACTTTAGTTCTTTTGATGAGCCTTGGTGCATGTGCGTTTGAGGCTCCCGGCAAGGAAGTTAATTACAAATATGAAGTTGATGAGAATTTCAAGATAGATCCGGGAGTTCTTTCTTTTACAGCGCTCAAGGCATCTGCGGAAGATGCATTTGTGCTGGAGACCGAGAATCATACTTTTGTAATGGATACCGGTACAAACAAAAAAGGCAAGAAAGTAGTGGAACTGCTTAAGTCTCACGGTGTTGAGAAGATAGATGCCGTTTTTATCTCACATTACGACAAGGACCATGTCGGCGGTGCTGACAGAGTCATTGACAACTTTGATATCGGTGCGGTTTATACCACATACAGATCAAAGGCGACCGATGAGATGACGGAATATTATGCCGCATTAAAAAGAAAAGGCATGAATGAGACCGTTGTTACGGAAGAGACTACGTTTGAAGCGGATGGAATGACATTTACAATTTATCCTGCTCTTTCCAAAACCTATGCTGAAGATATCAGCAACAACTCATCACTAGCGGTAAAGGTCACGAATGGAAATAAATCCATTCTATTTACGGGTGATGCGCTTGAAGAGCGAATAGATGAGCTTGTTAAGACAGACGGGCTTGAGTGCGATATCCTGAAGGTACCGCATCACGGCAGATATAAAGCCAATATCAAGCAGCTTGTCGATCATGTTAAGCCCGAGTATGCGGTGATCACTTCAAGTAAAGGCGATCCGGCCGCTCCGGAAGTAGTTGATGCGCTTGAGCAGGCAGGTGCCAAGATATATTACACAAGAGATGATCCGATCACGTTCACGATAACGGCGGACAACATAGAAGTTTCGCGATAAATAAGGCGTTTTTTACAAAGCATGTCAGTATGTATTTACATAACTGACATGCTTTTTCTTTGGAAGGATTTTACTTCCATTTTTATCTTAAAAATAGTAGAATTATAGCGTTATGGATTTGTTTGAATATATGCGTGAAAACAATATGGAAAAAGAGTCTCCGCTTGCCGCAAGAATGCGCCCCAGAACCCTTGACGAAGTCGTGGGACAGCAGCACATTATTGCTAAAGACAAGCTTCTTTATCGAGCTATTTCTGCAGATAAACTTAGTTCCATAATTCTTTACGGTCCTCCCGGAACGGGAAAGACCACTCTCGCCAAGGTCATAGCCAATACGACCAAGGCGGAATTCACCCAGATAAATGCCACCATAGCCGGCAAGAAAGACATGGAAGAGGTGGTAAAAAAGGCCAAGGACAACCTTGGTATGTATGGTAAGAAGACCATACTGTTCATAGACGAGATACACAGATTCAACAAGGGACAGCAGGATTATCTACTACCCTTTGTTGAGGACGGAACTGTGATACTTATAGGAGCAACCACCGAGAACCCCTATTTTGAGGTGAACGGGGCTCTTATATCTAGATCGGTTATCTTTGAGCTCAAGCCCCTTACGGCAGATGACATCAAGACACTCCTTAACAGGGCTGTTACTGATTCAGAGCGCGGAATGGGCAGCTACAAAGCGGTTCTTGAGCCCGACGCCGCAGACTTTTTGGCAGATCTTGCAGACGGAGATGCAAGACATGCATTAAATGCCATAGAGCTGGGTATCATGACCACCGAGCGAAGCGAGGACGGTCTTATACATATAACCAAGGAAGTTGCAGAGGAGTGCATACAGAAGAAGGTCGCCAGATACGATAAGGACGGTGACAATCACTACGACACGATATCTGCTTTTATCAAGAGCATGAGAGGCTCCGATCCGGATGCTGCCGTTTATTACCTGGCACGCATGCTTAACGCCGGAGAGGATCCCAAGTTTATCGTAAGGCGTATGATGGTCTGTGCTTCCGAGGACGTTGGAAATGCAGATCCGCAGGCACTTCAGGTTGCTGTCGCAGCTTCACTTGCAGTCGAGAGGCTCGGAATGCCTGAAGCACGAATCACACTTGCGCAGGCAGCAAGCTATATCGCAACGGCGCCTAAGAGTAACGCCGCGATCATGGCAATAGATGACGCCATGAGGGCGGTCAGGGATACCGGTAACCTTCCGATACCACCGCATCTTCAGGATGCGCATTACAAGTCCGCAGCCAAGCTGGGACATGGGATTGGTTACAAATATGCCCACGATTATCCTAACAACTATGTCGAACAGCAATATCTTCCCTACGAGCTTAACGGCAAGGAATTCTACAGTCCTTCAGGGAACGGATATGAGAACAAGATAAAAGAACATATGAAAAAAATTAAAGGACAAGGGAAAAAGACAGATCCATGAAAAGAAAAAAGCGCAGATTGCGTACAGGGAAAAGAGCCCGCCGGAATAGAAGATTAGTGATCCTGACAGGTTTAGCCGCAGTTGCTGCGCTTGTTTTTGTTGTTGTAATGATAGCTACGCTTATCATCAACATGAGAAAGCCCGGTGAAGAGCTTGCTTCGGAGCCTGTACTTGAGGCTTCCTTGGAGGAGCAGGAGACCAGGCAGGTCGAGTATGTACATCCGTCCATATTAAAAGATATCGTGGAGGCAGGTAAATCTGTTTCCAGAGCACTCTCCGAGAGACCCGCAACAGTTGAGATGACTCCCGAAAACACAGCGGAGTTTGCCAAGATCGACAACTGCAGCATAGGAGAAGGCGGCAAGGTTGAGATCGCCGTTAAATCCGAGGGTATCCCCAAGAGTGATGATAAATACTATTATCTCTTTGAACAGGCAACCTACGATGATGAGTTTTCGCCCGAGCTTGAGCCTATTTCCAAGATATATAAGGGCGACGATACATCTTTTTCCGTAGATCTTAAAAAGGGTGCCGCAGATTCCAGACTCTTCTCTAAATTCAGAGTCGGAGTCAAGAAGGACGGTCAGTTTGTCAGCATAAGCCACCCTAAGTATATAACCAATCCCGGAGCATGCGCGGGTGGAAACTACGGCGGAATGCCTCATAGTTCCATTAAGGGATTGCTTCCTTATCCGCTTAGGCTCTCTGAGCTTTCGGACCTCGGAGTAAATTACTGCTCATATAATATTCCGCTTTCACATATCCTCACAACATCGGGAGGAATTGATTATACATACGGCGGTGTCACATATCATTTCAATGCGCAGGTCATGAACAATTACGATGATCTGTTCAGGAAGCTCAACAGCATGGGAATAGATATTGCGGCCATCATATTAAATGACGCAAGTACCGCTGCTTTCCCTGAGATAACACATCCAAGCGCAAGAAGCGGATCCACCGCACCTTACTATATGTTTAATGCATCTGATGAAAGAGGCGTTAAGGCATGTGCGGCGATAGGAAGCTTTTTGGCAAACCGATACTCTGGCTCGGGACACGGCAATGTCAGCATGTGGATCATAGCCAACGAGGTCAATGCAAGAAAAGAATATAACTTTATGCAGCACGTTGATGTAGGCACTTATACAGCTGCTTACACAAGAGCGTTCAGAGTCTTTTACAATGCTATAAAGAGCCAGAACGCAGGTGCCAAGGTTTATATACCGATAGATCAGAGATGGACATACAACACAGAGAAGACCGGAGACTACGATGCCAAGGATGTACTTGATATCTTTTCATCATCCATTTCCGAATACGGAAACATCGACTGGGGACTTGCATCACATCCGTATTCCTTCCCCAACGGAAACACGGCATTCTGGAATCCTTCCAAGTATGTCACTCATTCTGAATCAACTCCATGTATCACAATGGAGAACATAGAAGTCCTTACCGGATACATGCAGAGAGAGAATATGCTTGATACGCAGGGAAGAGTGAGATCCATCATCCTTAGTGAGGTCGGTTATTCTTCGACATCCGGAGAAGCTGTTCAGGCAGCGGCCTTTGCTTATGCCTATACCAAGATGGTGCAAAACGGTCATATTGATGCGCTCATGCTTTCAAGACAGGTGGATGCCGGAGATGAGATCGCAGCACTCGGCCTTGCCCTCGGTCTTGAGAATACCGGCGGCGGACACAAGATGATCTACAATGTATTCAAATACATAGATACCGATAAGCGAAACGAGGTAGTGGCATTCGCTTATGATATAGTAGGAAAAACGTTCTAGAGGAGAAGACATTATGAACAACGCAGAAAAAG
Organism: Butyrivibrio sp.; assembly: GCA_017535785.1. Lineage (GTDB taxonomy): Bacteria > Bacillota > Clostridia > Lachnospirales > Lachnospiraceae > Butyrivibrio. The sequence goes on from JAFXTN010000037.1 coordinate 424,946, forward strand.
CACTTAAGATGCATGAAGAATGGAATGGAAAGCTTGAGATATTATCCAAAGCAAAAGTTAATTCAAAAGAGGATCTTGCAATAGCATACACACCCGGTGTTGCAGAGCCTTGTAAGCTTATCGCAGAGGATAAGAGTCTTGCTTACAAATATACGATAAAATCCAATACCATCGCTGTAGTATCAGACGGAAGTGCGGTTTTGGGACTTGGAAACATCGGACCTTACGCAGCAATGCCCGTTATGGAAGGAAAGGCAGTTCTCTTTAAGGAATTCGGCGGAGTTAACGCTGTTCCGATCTGCCTCGACACACAGGATACAGAGGAGATCATCAAGGCCGTTACTTACCTTGCACCCGGCTTTGGCGGAATCAATCTTGAGGATATTTCTGCACCGAGATGCTTTGAAATAGAAGAAAGACTTAAAGAAAAACTCGACATTCCCGTATTCCACGACGATCAGCACGGAACAGCCATCGTTGTTCTTGCGGGTATTATCAACGGACTTAAGGTAGTAGGTAAGAAAAAGGAAGACTGTAAGGTTGTTGTAAACGGAGCGGGAAGTGCAGGAATCGCGATCACAAAGCTCCTTCTTCGCTACGGCTTTAAGAACGTTACAATGTGTGATAAGTCAGGTATCCTTCATAAGAAATCTGCAGATCTTAACTGGATGCAGGAGAAGATGATGGATGTTACGAATCCCGATCAGCAGACGGGAAGCCTTGCGGATGCACTTAAGGGAGCTGACGTATTTGTCGGCGTTTCCGCACCCGGTATCGTGACCAAAGAGATGGCTCAGGGAATGAACAAGGATGCTATCATGTTTGCCATGGCCAATCCCGTTCCCGAGATCATGCCGGACCTTGCCAAGGAAGCAGGAATCAGAGTTATCGGAACAGGAAGAAGTGATTTCCCCAACCAGGTAAATAACGTTCTTGTATTCCCCGGAATCTTCCGCGGAGCGCTTGAAGGCGGAGCTAAGCAGATTACCGAAGAGATGAAGCTTGCGGCAGCAGAAGCCCTTGCCGGGCTTGTTGCGGAAGATGAACTCTCTGATGTGAACATTCTCCCCGCAGCGTTCGATCCCAGAGTTGCGGATGTTATTTCAGCAGCAGTTAAGGCACATATTTAATTTGGAGGCATCACTGTGAGTTCACAGTATCTTACTTTATATAAGATGATAGTTCTGTACATGCTTAAGCGATGCGATGTACCGCTTAGCAAGGCACAGATATACGATTTTATCTTAGAGAACGAATACACTACATTTCTGACACTACAAGAGGTCTTTTCCGAGCTTGCGGTGTCAAAGCTCATTATAGAAAAGACGGTAGCAAACAGAACCTTCCTTGAGATCACATCGGAAGGAGATGAGACGCTTAAGTTTTTCGGAAACAGGATCAATCCTTCGATCAGGCAGCAGATAGATGAGTATCTTCGTGCCAACAGTATGAAGCTTAGAAACGAAGCTTCCATACTTGCGGATTACAGGAAAACAGGCGACAACGAATACACCGCTCACCTTGTTGCAAGAGAGAACGGGCAGGACATAGTTGAGCTTAACTTCCCGGTTCCTACGGAAGAGATCGCTCAGAGTATCTGCAACAACTGGCAGGAAAAGAATCAGGAGATTTATCAGTTCCTTGTTTCACAACTTATGCTGTGAATAAGTCTTACCAAAAATAAGCATAAAATAACAAGTACATACATTCATAATTAAATGCCATGAGACTAGAATAATTCATATAAGAGATTATATGGGAGGTCCATGGCATGAAGTATGGCTATTTTGACAACGATAATAAAGAATATGTGATCGACAGGATTGACCTGCCGACATCCTGGACAAATTATCTCGGCGTCGAGAAATTTGCCACAGTCATAAATCATACGGCCGGCGGCTATTCATTCTACGATAGCCCCGAGTATCACAGAATCAGTAGATTTCACGGAAACAGCATTCCGATGGACAGACCGGGATATTATGTATATCTCAGGGATGCCGATTCATCCGACTATTTCACAATTTCATGGCAGCCTGTAGCAAAGGCGCTTGATAAAGCTAAATATACCTGCAGACACGGCTTATCATATACCGTTTATGAGTGTGAATATGACGGGCTTAAGTGTTCTCAGAAGATGAGCGTTCCGTTATCCGAGAACGTTCTTTTATGGGACGTCAGGGTAAAAAACACTGAGAATAAGGTCAGAAACCTTTCTATATTTTCATATCTTGAATTCTCATTCCATTCAATAGCAATTGATAATCAGAATTTCCAGATGAGCTTGTACTGTGCGGGCGCTTCATATGAAGACGGAATAATAGAAGAAGATCTTCATTATGAGCCTGACGGATTCCAGTACTTTGCTTCAAACTTCGATCCCGACGGATATGACTGCGAAAGAGATATTTTCCTCGGAATGTATCACACAGAAGATAATCCCGTGGCAGTCGAGACCGGCAAGTGTTCATCTTCCGAGCAAAAGGGCGGAAATCACTGCGGAAGTCTTCAAAAGAACTTTAGCCTTAATCCCGGAGAAGAAGTAAGATTTATCTTCATGCTCGGAGAAGGTGACAGGAGCGAAGGAAAAAGAGTAAAAGAAAAATACAGCGATCTTGCCAATGTAGACAGAGCCTATGAAGAGCTTGCAAAGTATTGGGATAAGAAAATATCCAAGCTTGTTATCGATACTCCCAGCGAAGGCATGAACACAATGATAAATACATGGACTTTGTATCAGTCCGAGATCAATGTTATGTTCTCAAGATTTGCTTCGTTTATAGAGCTTGGCGGAAGAACGGGACTTGGATACAGAGACACCGCTCAGGATGCTATGACGATACCGCATTCCAATCCCGAGAAATGTAAAGAGAGAATAATGCAGCTCTTAAACGGTCTTGTTTCCGAAGGCTACGGACTGCATCTTTTCGATCCCGCATGGTTTGAAGAAGAACCCGAGTCCGATGGATTTAAGTCACCGACGGTTATTCCGGTATCTGCAAGCGACAGAGTTCACTCCAAGGAAGACGCCTGCGCGGATGACGCCCTCTGGCTTGTTCCCGCAATTACAGAGTACATAAAAGAGACGGGAGATCTCGGATTTGCCGACATGGTACTTCCGTACGCGGACGGCCCCGAGGGAACAGTCTATGAACACATGAAAAAGATCCTTGATTTTTCCGAAAGAGAAGTCGGTCAAAACGGCGTGTGCAAGGGACTTAGAGCAGACTGGAACGACTGCCTTAACCTTGGCGGCGGAGAGAGTGCAATGGTAAGCTTCCTTCATCACTGGGCACTTACTCATTTCATAGAGCTTGCGAATAAACTCGGAAAAAGCGAAGATGCAGAGCATTACGGCAAAGTAGCCGATAAGCTTAAGGTATTAAGTAACGAAGTCCTCTGGGATGAAGAGTGGTTTATAAGAGGTATAACCAAGAACGGTAAGAAGATCGGAACCTCCAAGGACGAAGAAGGAAGAGTACACCTTGAGTCCAACGCCTGGGCGGTTCTTTCAGGAGCGGCAACGGGAGCCAAGGCTTTAAAGGCAATGGAAGCTGTTGATAAATATCTTTTTACCGAGTGGGGAATACTTTTAAATACTCCTCCGTACACCAAGATAGATCCGTCTATCGGCTTTATCACCAAGGTGTTCCCGGGACTTAAAGAAAACTCATCGGTATTTTCTCATCCCAATCCTTGGGCTTGGGCAGCCGAGTGTGTTCTCGGAAACGGAAACACCGCAATGAAATTCTATGATGCGCTTTGTCCTTATTATCAGAACGACAAGATAGAGACAAGAGAGGCCGAGCCTTATTCATATTGCCAGTTCATCATGGGACCTTCACATAAACAGTTCGGAAGAGCGAGACATCCGTTTATGACGGGCTCCGGAGGATGGTCATATTTCTCGGCAACAAGATATATTCTGGGAATCAGACCTTCGTATGACGAGCTTGTGATAGATCCTTGCATACCCGATATCTGGGCAGGCTTTAAGGTTGAAAGGATCTGGCGCGGAGCAAAATATTCTATAGAGATAACAAATCCCGACCATGTTCAAAAGGGAGTTAAAAAGATCATATTTGACGGCGAAGAAGTGGCTAAGATACCGGCTTGCGAGGCAGGCACCGACCATAGCGTCAAAGTAGTAATGGGTTAATTATGAGGAGGATGATAAAATGATCAAATTCGGTACAGGCGGATGGCGAGCCATCATAGGTGATGAGTTCATAAGAAGTAATATAGAGCTTCTTGCTAAAGCCCTTGCAACCAAGATGAAAGACGAAGGCGTCGCATCAAAAGGAATAGTAATAGGATATGACAGGAGATTCCTTTCAAAAGAAGCAATGCAGTGGTCAGCACGAGTTTTTGCAAAGGAAGGGATAAAGGCTTATCTCATAAACAAGTCTGTTCCAACACCCGTAGTTATGTTCTATGTTATGAAGCATGAGCTTTCTTACGGAATGATGGTAACCGCGAGCCACAATCCCGCTCTTTATAACGGTATAAAAGTATTTACCGCCGGCGGAAGGGATGCTGATGAGATCCAGACAGCACAGATAGAAGAGTATATCAAGAAGGTAGATACAGGCGAACCGGTTGAATACATGGAATACGATGCCGGCAAAGAGGCGGGACTCATAAATGAGATATATCCTCTAAATGAATATATAGACAGCATCATTTCCAGAATAGATATGGATGCCATCAAGGAAAAGAGCCTTCGAGTTGTCTTGGATCCTATGTACGGCGTAAGTGAGACATCTCTTAGGATAACTCTTCAGACGGCAAGATGTGAGGTTGAGACTATCCACGACAGACACGATACACTCTTTGGAGGTAAGCTTCCCGCACCTACGGCGGCTACTCTTCATCAGCTTCAAAATGTCGTTACTGACGGACATTATGATATAGGTATCGCAACCGACGGAGACGCCGACAGAATAGGTGTCATCGACGATAAGGGCAGATTCTTACATCCCAATGAGATAATGGCTCTTTTGTATTACTATCTCGAAGAGTTCAAAGGCTGGAAGGGTCCTGTTGTAAGAAATGTCTGCACGACACATGTCCTTGACAGGATGGCTGAGGAATACGGCGAAAAGTGCTACGAGGTTCCTGTTGGCTTTAAGCATATCTCAGCTAAGATGAATGAGACGGATGCGGTTATCGGAGGAGAATCATCGGGAGGCCTTACCGTACGAGGACATATCAAGGGAAAAGACGGTGTGTATGCCGCAATGCTCCTTGTAGAGATGATCGCTGTTACCGGTAAAAAGATGTCTGAGATCATAGAGGACCTTGAGAAAAAATATGGAAAGATCGCGATGGAAGAAAACGACTATCACTTCACACAGGAGAAAAAGGAAGAGATCATGGACAGACTCCTTATCAAAAAGGAGCTTCCGGAGTTTTCCTTTGATGTGGATAAGGTGAGCTATCTCGACGGCAGCAAGGTTTACTTTAAGAATGGCGGCTGGATAATAGCAAGATTTTCAGGCACAGAGCCGCTTCTTAGGATCTATTCCGAGATGCCGGACACCGAAGATGCAAAGAAGCTTTGTAAATTATACGAGGAGTTTTTGGAACTGAAGCATGAATAATAAAAACTTATTTGATACTTTATATAAAGACTTCCTAAGCCCTGAGAATCTGGCGAATATATCATCTGACAAAACCTATGAAGAGATGATACTCATGCTTGATTCCTACGAGGAGAACAAAGAATTATACATCCCCGAAAATATAGTATATGATTATTATAAAGGGGACTTTGAAACATTTCTTGATGCTGTTAGAGTGGTTGATGAGTCCTGGGCTGACATATACAAACCAGGTGACAGGATTTACTGTGGTTTCTGCGGGGGCAGAGTTGTCAGCTTTTGTATGATCGAAGATATGGGAATGTATGAGGAAGAAGGTATTACCTACAAGGTCGGAGGGCCCGGATGCGTAGGAACGATCCCCGAATTCAGGAAAAAAGGGATCGGTCTTAAGATGATCGATAAGGCGACCCTGATCCTTAAAGAGCTTGGATACGACATAAGCTATGTGCATTACACGGGAGTTGCTCCCTGGTATGCCAAGCTTGGGTATAAGACCATCATCAAGTGGAATAAAGAGGGTAAATGGGAAAGCATGAGGGGTTAAATAAAAAGAAGAGAGGCTTGTTTAGGGGTAAGCTTGGCTTATCCTCTTTACAGCGCTCTCTTTTTCTTATATTCATGGCATCGTGGATACTTCCGATCGCGGTGCTGTCTGCATTTATCTTTATTCAATATCAGGATGCATATGTAAAAAGAACCGAAAGAGAAATGGTAAATGAAGCCAAGGTCTCAGCGGTACTCATAAAATCTCAGATTGACGATGCAAGCTACAAGCTTCATAAAGAGTCGGTCGGAGGTGAGTGGGAGAGGCGCTCGCGAAATGAGAAATTCCTTGTCTGGGCAAGATCCGAGCTAAACAGGAAATTCTATATGGACGGGCACTATTCCTGTGTTGCACTCTACTATGAAGACGGTGAATCACCGAGTGCATATGTCGGAAAGAACGGCTACGAATATGATAAGTACATAGAATATATAGAGCCGGTGATCAAGGATAAGATCGAAAAAAAAGAAAAGGGAACCAAGGTGGTAGTTGCCAATAACAGGATATACCTTGTTCAGAATCTTTTTTATTCCGCATATGACAGGCGCTACGCCACGATAGTTGCCGGTCTCGATAAGCAAAAGCTCTTTGCGGATATTCCGATAGATACATCCAGCGCCATTTATATTTCTTTTGACGATGAAAAAGAATTTATTACCTATAGGGATTCGGATAAAGAAATTGAAGAAGATAAGAAGGAAGTGCTTGAGTATCTTTCTTCCGGAAAAGACATCTATAGGAGAAACTTCAATATAATACCTTATTTCAGAAGGTACTATGAGGGCTACAGATGTGCTACCACCAGCATGTATTATGAGATGCAGTTCTTTTATCTGCAGAATTCAAAAGACCTGTATTATGAGCTTTTTAGGATCAACATCATCGTATTTATCACGATAATAGGAATGATACCGATCATGCTGCTTTCCTATTACTACATGAAAAAGAATACCGAGTATACCCAGAAGATGATGACGAAAGATGCGCAGATAGCGGCGCTTCAGGCGCAGATCAATCCTCATTTTCTTAATAATACTTTGGAGATGATGAACTGGCAGGCGAGAATGTCGGGAGATGTCGAGGTCAGCAAGATGATAGAGTCGCTTGCGACAGTGCTTGATTCGGGCATCAACAGAGATAATGATAAGCTTGTTCGCCTTGCGGATGAGCTTAGATGCGGCGATGCATTTTTGTATATCATGAGCATGAGATTCGGAGAAAGACTTAAGGTTGAAAAGCTTATCGACAGCTCAACTCTTGGAACTTACGTGCCGCAGCTCATCCTGCAGCCGATACTTGAAAATGCAATAAAGCACGGTGTTGAGAGCGTCAACAGAGGAACCGTGTGGCTTAATATTTTTGAAGAAAACAACGAGCTGATCATAGATGTTATCAACAGCGGAAAAGATATTTCGAATGAGGATGTGGACAGGATCAGAAAGATCATCAGCGGCGAGCTTAAGCTCAAAAAGAGTGAGCCCGGAACACATACATCCATCGGTATCTATAATGTTAATAAGAGGATCGAGCTGATCTTTGGGGAAGAATACGGACTGAGTGTAAGCAAGTCCGGTGATAACAACATGCAGTTTAGAATGGTCATGCCGATCAGTAAGGGAGATTGATATGAAGAAGGTAGTCATCATAGATGATGAGCCCATCATTGTACAGGGGTTGTCAAAGGGCATTGAATGGGACAAATACGGATGCGAGGTCGTTGGAACGGCAGGCGACGGAGTCGAGGGAAAAAGAGTTATCGAAGAGCTTCATCCCGATATCCTTTTCCTTGATATATGTATGCCTCAGATGGACGGCCTTACAATGATAGCAGGACTTAAGTCCGAGCATTCGGATATGCAGATCGCAATTTTAACGGGCTTCAGAGATTTTGAATATGCGCAGAAAGCGATCAACCTGGGCGTTTGCAGGTTTTTATTAAAGCCCTCCAATATGGATGAGATCGATGAAGCGATAACTCACATGGTAGAGATGTCAAACAAGGCAAAGGGCCCGGATGGATCAGCGGTCGAAGGTGAAGCCTTGGAAGAGAAGACTGCGGATAATTTTATTGTCAGAAATGCTCTTAATTATATAGAAGAACATTACAACGAGAAGATTCTTTTGTCCGATGTCGCAGACAAGGTCTATGTTAGCCAGTGGCATCTCAGTAAGCTCCTTAATAAGGAGACTGAAAAGAACTTCTCCGAGATCTTAAATTCTGTTCGCATAAAAAAGGCAGCAGAGCTTTTAAAAGATCCTTCGAAGAGGATAAGCGATGTTGCGGAGGAAGTCGGATTCTTGGATGTAGCCCATTTTTCAAGGGTTTTCAAGAAGGTAAAAGGCATATCCGCAAACGAATACAGAAATCACACAAAATAGTACAAAAATGAACAAAATGGTGCCGTGACTTAGAGATTTGCAGACTCTACAATATTCTTAGAGAAGTAAAAAAGGGGGCTGCAAATGTCTAAGACTAAGAAACGAGCAAGTCTAAAGAAAACTATATTTCTGACAAGCATGGTCTTGCCGGGGGCAATATGGTTTTTTTTCTTGAGATATCTTCCTATGGCGGGAATTGTTCTCGCATTCAAGAACTATAAAGTTTATCCCAAAAATCCAACATTCTGGAATAATCTGATGCATTCTGCGTGGTCAGGTTTAAAGAACTTCGAGTTTTTATTCGCCACAACGGATTCCTGGATATATATCAGAAACACTATCTGTTATAACGTTGTATGGATCGCATTGGGGCTGGTGATCGCAGTTGCTTTCGCAATCATGCTGCATGAGCTTACAAATAAGTTTGTTGCAAAGACTTACCAGACACTTATGTTTTTCCCATATTTCTTAAGCTGGGTTGTAGCAAGTTATTTCCTGCTTGCATTCCTTGATCCTACAAAGGGACTTATCGATCATTTCCTTATGGCCAAAGGTCTTGAAAAGATAGACTGGTACAATACGCCAAAGTATTGGCCGTTTATCCTGACGATATGTAATCTTTGGAAGAATATAGGATATTCATCAATCCTGTATCTGGCAGCCATAACCGGAATAGATACGACGCAGTACGAAGCGGCGGCTATCGACGGAGCTACCAAGTGGCAGCAGATATTCTACGTGACAATTCCTAACTTAAGACCGATGATCTGCATTCTTCTTATCATGAATGTCGGCAAGATCTTCAATTCCGATTTTGGTCTGTTCTACACGGTACCTCTTAATTCGGGATCTCTTTTCTCGGCGACGCAGGTTATCGATACCTATATTTACAGAGTTTTGACGGCAACCAATAATATCGGAATGTCGACGGCGGGAGGTCTTTTGCAAAATGCCGTAGGCTTCGTGTGCATTATGTTTGCCAATAAGGTGGTAAAAAAGATTGATGAGGACAGCGCACTGTTCTAAGGAGGATATATGGCTAACGCTAAGACTAAAAGAAGAAGGATAAATTCCATATCCGTTCCGGCAGAAATAATATGCCATATCGTGCTTATTCTGTTCTGTCTTTTGTGTATCGTGCCGTTTATATTTGTTGTGATAATCTCTTTCACATCACAGGAGAGCATAAGGGCGATAGGATATTCTTTTATCCCAAAGACAACGTCGCTGGAAGCATATAACTATGTTATGAAGCTGGGAGACCAGCTGTGGAGATCGTATTTCAACAGCTTCTTCATCACGATAGTTGGAACGATACTTACGATGCTCGTTACTATACTTTATTCCTACGGGCTTTACAGAAAGGATTTCAAATTCAGGAAGTTCTTTACCTTCTGGGCGTTCTTTACAATGCTCTTCGGAGGTGGACTTGCACCTACATACGTTGTTTGTAAGACGGTGCTTGGACTTTCTGACAGCTACTGGGCGGTCATAATACCGATGCTCCTCAATCCGTTCAATATCATTGTCATGAGGACTTTTTTCCAGAGTTCGATCCCCGAGGAGCTTATAGATGCTGCTGCGATCGACGGAGCAGGCGAATATACGACACTTTTTAAGATCATCATTCCCATTTCAAAACCGGGAATAGCAACGGTCGGATTGTTATCGGCACTGGCGTATTGGAACGAGTGGTTCATTCCAATGCTATATATAAGAGAAGCTAAGTTCTTCCCGCTTCAGTATCTGCTCATGCAGATGCAGACAAAGGTAGATTTCCTTGTGAAGAACTCATCCATGATCGGTGCGGAGGCAAGCAATATCGTAAGCGATCTTCCGTCTGATTCACTTAGGATGGCGCTGGTTGTTCTTATCGTAGTTCCCATCGCTTGTGCGTATCCTTTTTTCCAGAGATACATTGTTTCGGGACTTACGATAGGTTCGGTAAAAGGATGATGTTAATGATGCACGAGACGTGCTTTAAAAAAAGGAGGGTTATATGAAGAAGAAACTAATGGCAGTATTGTTATCATGTACTATGGTACTGGCTGCAGTCGGATGTGGGGCTTCAGGAGGCAGTGCACCTAGTTCCGGCGGCGCAGGTGATGCAGATCAGGGTTCTGCGGTTAACGCTGAGCAGGCTGCTCCTGCAGAAGTTGATGCGGCTTCTCTTGAGCCTGTTACTCTTAAGATGTATTTCCACGGCAGTAACGTAACTGATGACAGTAAAGTACTTGAAGAGGTTAACGCATATCTTAAAGATAAGATCAATGTTACTCTTGAGCCTATCTGGGGTACTTGGGGTGACTTTGATCAGAATGCGGTGCTTGCGCTTCAGGGTGGAGACGATATCGATATTTACTTTACATGCTCTTGGAGTGCTGATGAGTACAACAAGTTTGCCAGAGACGGTTATTGGGTAAGACTTGATAATCCCGAGAACAACCTCATTGAGAAGTACGGACAGGACCTCTGGAAGCTCCTTCCCGAAGTTCTTATAAACGGTGCTACTATCAATGGTTCTGACGGATACGGCGTATATGCGGTTCCCGGATACAAGGATATCGCAACTCAGAACTGCTGGGACGTAAACGTAGATCTTCTTGAGAAATACGGATACACACTTGATGATATCAAGAACACCGACTATTACGGATTTGAAGAGATCATAAAGAAGGTAAAAGAAGGTGAAGGCAATGATTTCTATCCTCTTCTTATAGAGGGTGCGGTTCTTGAGAGAATGGTAGATAACACTATCATCGTTACAGGTGACAGCGCAACAGGAAACTTCATGTCTTATTATCTTGATCCTACAGACGTTTCAAAGCCCGGCAAGTACGGCAACAAGCTTGTAAACAAGTTTGAGACAGAAGAATTCAAGAAGTTCGTAGACCAGACAAGAAAGTATTACCTTGAAGGATTCATCGATCCTGCAATGGGTAACAAGAATCAGGCTAACGATACAAGAACAAACAAGCAGCTTTCAGGTGAATACCTCATCGGAACACAGTCATATTCACTCGGATATGAGCTTCAGGCTTCACAGGAGAGAGGAATCCACGTAGAGATGGTTCCTTGCACAGACGCTTATGTTGATACAACATCTTCACAGGGCGCTATGATGGCTATCTCAACAGCTTCCAAGAATCCTGACAGAGCTATGATGTTCCTTAATCTCTTAAATACAGATCCTACACTTATGACACTTCTTAACTACGGTGTTCAGGATATCCACTATACAAAGAACGATGACGGAACTATCACATTCACAGATAAGAGAGCTGATTATCAGCCTTGGACAAATGGTGTCGGAAACGTAACTATCCTTCCTCCTACAGACGCTCAGGGCACAGATTTCTGGAATGGATTCAAGTCATATTACGGAGCAGCAAAAGAGATCCCGATCCTCGGATATGCTTATGATTCTTCACAGGTAGAATCACAGATGGGTGCCGTTGCAAACGTAGTTGATGAATATATGCTTTCACTCTGCACAGGAACGGTTGATCCCGATGAGAAGCTTCCTGAGTTCCTTAAGAAGCTTGATGATAACGGAATCAAGGGAATCATCGATGATGCTAACAGCCAGCTTGATACATTTATGGCGGCTAAAGGGCAGTAAAGCTTTAATGATATACGGATTGCTCCACAGCTAAAGCTGTTTTCGCAATCCTACAAAAATCACGCTGTGGGAGTAGCACTAGGTTCGTACCTCACCAAGTGCTACTGGCCTCGGAATCCGCGTTATCACGCTACTTCCTCATTTTTGTTCGGGTCGTTAATTAAAAACAGTCCCCCTTCATGCAAGCATGAGGGGGACTGTTTTAATTACGACACCTATATCATTAAAGCTGCTGACGAGAATCGAACTCGTGACCTCCGCACTACCAATGCGACGCACTACCGACTGTGCTACAACAGCTTGGGACTCATGAGAGCCACGAACATAATTGTAGCAATAGAAGATAGGCTTGTCAATTGAAAAATGGGGTGTCCTTGTTATCAAGGACACCCCATCATTTTTATACGTCTGTTCCTATTACCGACATGTAGTAGGAGTAAAGATTCTTGTAAGTTGAACGGTTGTAATGAAGCCCGTCAGAAGCGGAAAATCCGTTCTGCTTAAGGAAACTGTAGCCGTCGATCCATTTGATACGAGGATCGAGTTCTCTTTGAAGTCTTGCGTTGAACTTCTCGATCTGTTCGTTGGATACTGTAGAACAATCACCTACGGGAGTTACTGCAGCGTAGTAAACCGTAATACCCTGTGCTTCCCATGCATCGATGTTGCTGTTTACAAGATTGATGTACTTGGAAGCGTTTGCAAGGTCATTTACACCGAAGTTGATGACCATTGTTGTGCCCGCGCCGGCGTTTTCCTGGATCTGAGGCATTGCAGTGTTCTTGAACCAGTAGTAGCCCTCGCCGACCTTGGCTACATAAGCTTTATCATTGGAACCTACAGCCATCTGAAGCTGAACGGTTCTGGAATCACCTACGAAAAGGTAAGGAATACCGGGGAGATCCTGTGACACGTAATTACCGATAACATATGCAACAGTGTCGTTATAGCTGATCTCATACCAACCGTTGTTGGTTGTTCCGGTAACAGAAACACAATTACCCCAACCGAGTTTACCGATCGCATTGTATTCTGTACCTGCTCCGTCGCGTACATTAACGGTTTCGGTAATGTACATGGTTACGGGAGCTTCTAACTTAGTAACTGTAAAAGGTGTTGATACTTCATAAGCAGCTGCGTCTTCGGGCTGTTCTGCTACAGGTGCTTCTTGCTGCTGATCTTGAACAGGTGCTTCAGAAGTTTCTATAGAAGCAACTTCAAGATTGTCTTCTGCATGAATTGCTGTTGCGTCTGCCAGAAATCCTAATGCGAATATCATGGCAAATGCTGCTACAAAGGGGCTTTTCGCTATTAAGTTGTTTGTTTTTTCGTTAGCTTTTTTCTTCATAACACTAATTTCCATAATTTCTAAGCATTGTACATGATGATCAATTTGATGTCAAATTTGACTGTTAAGTAACAAACTTTTATAGTAAATCAGTTGATTGAGATGATTATGCGTCAGTAGCCTTGAAACGGGCCATTCGCATATCTACTAAAGCATATTGATAGGAGATATTATGTGCGGAATTATCGGTTATATAGGTAAGAGAAGTACCAAAGATATACTTCTTGATTCACTTGAACTTTTGGAATACAGAGGATACGACAGCGCGGGAATAGCTCTTTTCCCCGGTGAGGCTGATGCGCCTTTTGTTAAGAAGGTTGCAGGTCGTGTATCTAAATTAAGAGAGCTTTGTGCATCAGATACAGAAGAGGCATGTGCAGGTATCGGACATACACGTTGGGCTACTCACGGCGGCGTTAGCGATGCCAATGCTCACCCTCACAATCAGGGCAGAGTAACTCTCGTACATAACGGAATCATAGAAAACTACAAGGAGCTTATTAAAGAGTACGATCTTAAGGATAAGCTCGTTTCAGAGACAGATACAGAGGTTGCTGCGGCTATCATGGATCATTTCTATGACGGAGATGCCGAGAAGGCTATCAGATCTACTATCAGCGTATTAAAGGGAACATTTGCTTTCGCGGTTCTTTTTGCTGATCAGCCCGGCAAGATCTATGCGGCTCGTAACGTAAGCCCTATCGTCGTTGCTATGACTGAGCACGGCGCTATGCTTGCTTCGGACGTTGCAGCTCTCGGCGTTCATGCCAAAGAGTATGCATTCCTTCCCGAGTATCACATCGCATGCCTTTCATCCAAGGGCATAGTGGTACACGATGAGAAGAAGCATGAGGTTCCTCTTCAGCTTATGACTATCGACTGGGATACCAACCGTGGTGGCAAGGGCGGATATGCTTTCTATATGGAAAAAGAGATCCATGAGCAGCCCGATGCTATCAGAGACACTATCATGCCTCATATAGTAGAAGGTAGAACAACATTTACTGCAGAGGGTATTCCTCATTCTCTTTTCAGAGAGAATCAGAATATCATCGTTATCGCTTGCGGAACAGCTATGCATGCGGGACTTATCGGACAGCAACTCTTCCATACACTTGCCAATATCCACACAGATGTTGCTGTTGCATCCGAATTTACTTATACAAACCCTGTTATCAAGCCCGGAACTTTGGTTATCGCGGTTTCTCAGTCAGGTGAGACCATCGATACACTCGAGGCTATCAAATATGCCAAGAAGAGAGGCGCTAAGGTCCTTTCTATAGTTAATGTAAAGGGATCTACAATTGCCGATAACAGTGACTATTGCATTTATACACAGGCAGGACCTGAGATCGCGGTTGCAAGTACGAAGGCATTTACAAGCCAGATCTCGATCTTCTATCTGCTTGCTATTCATACCGCTAGACTTAACGGTATGCTCGAGCCTGAAGAGATGAAGGCTTACCTTGATGAGCTTATGACAGTTCCCGATGCTATCGAGCAGATCCTTGAGAAAAAAGAATTTGTAAAGAAGATGGCAAACAAGTTCATTCATGCCGATAATGCATTCATGATCGGTAGAGGTCTTGACTATTCACTTCTTCTTGAGGGATCACTTAAGCTTAAGGAGATATCATACGTTCACTCAGAGGCTTATGCTTCAGGTGAGCTTAAGCACGGAACGATCGCACTTATCACTGACGGAGTGCCTGTAGTTGCTCTTGTAACTCAGAGCTTGCTTGCATCCAAGGAATACTCCAATATCAGAGAGGTTCAGTCGCGTGGTGCCAGCATGATCCTTATTACAAAAGAGTCTCTTTATAAGGATATGAACATCCCTGAGGATGACACATTTATCCTTCCCGAGATGAGCGATATGTTCATGCCGTTCACAGCAGCCGTAGTAATGCAGCTCATAGCTTATTACACATCCTATACCAAGGGATTTGACGTTGATAAGCCGAGAAACCTCGCTAAGGTTGTTACTGTTGAGTAATAGCGGATATTTAATATGAGAAGCTAAATCATATAGATATAAAACAAAAGACTCGATCCACTGCCATTGGCGGAGGGCCGGGTCTTTTTAAATATTATAAAGATTTAATACATTCCGTACTTTTATAGATGTAAAATATAATTGTGCATAATATTTTGCTGAAAATTGGATAAGTTATTGAGTTTTTTGGGGGCAATGTGGGAGTAATTGATTAACCTTGTGAGGTGGATGATTATGAACAAAAAGAAGACTCGTAGTGGCAAAGGTAACTTATTTCAATCGGTAAAAGGAAAAATCCTGATCATGGGTGCACTGGGAATAGCGGCAGCTCTTATCATTGGACTGCTCGGTGTCACATCCATAAACAGGAACGGTCAGAACAGCGAGGTTGTTTCTCTTGTAAATGAGATCAACGTCTTGCAGTCTCAGAATCTGGCCAATGATGCTCTTTATCAGTACTACGTTGATGAGAGCTATCTTGATGCCACCTTGTCCAACCTGGATGAGATGGATCTAAAGGCAAATCAGTTAAAAGCAATAGCTGACAGGGCATATGCAGGTAATGTAGATGCCATTATCACCAATGTTTCCAAGGACAAAGCCAATTATGGCGAGATAAAGTCAATACATTCAGAGCGTGGATATGACAGTTCCATCGGTAAGTTCAAGGAATTTACGGATGCAAGTACCGATCTTTCCGACAGCTTTAAAAACCTTGTAAATAACAATGAGTGGCTCGAGATCCCATGGATCGATTCCACTTTCGGAGTAGAGGGCACACCTGTAACAGTGGACGGAAAGAACTATACGATGGTCGCTTACGAAAGAGAACTACCGGTAGCGGGAAAGCGTGACAAGCTCGCATTCCGTCTCGGAGGAACTTTTACCTATAAGGGCGATTACTTCGTTAAGAATGTTCAGCTTGTAAACGGAGCGGAAGTTCTTGATATAGATCTTTCTACATTTGATACCATGGAAAAATCAGGTGATGGCCTTGCAGAAGCGGATTTCGCTGAATTTGGCGGAGCAACGGCGATAAAGGTCACAGGTAAGTATGATGAAGCCAATGCCAGATGGGAAGAGGCTTCTACGAGTATTCCGGTAAAAGAATATGACATCGAGAAATATCCCGTACTTAAATATGAGATGTATCTTGATAATTCAGTTATAAATCCGGGCGGTGAGTATAAATACGGCGGCTCCATATCCGGAGTATATGACTTTGAAACCAATCTTGAAGAACTGGATACGATGGTAGGTGCCTACAGTAAGCTTGTAGTTGAGGGAAAAGATGTTTCGGCCAACCTTGCGGAGATAGAAGAGAGAATAGCCGAGATAGAAGCCAATATACCCAAATATACAACAGATCCTTCGCTCGCTGACATCTCACTTGCTTCTTTGAGCGCCAAGAAAGCCATTTTCGAAGAGCTCAAGACAATAGATGAGAGGACACTTGCGATAAAGGCTGATAACAGTGTGATTAACGGTGAACTCAGTGAACTTTGCGCACAGGTCCAGGGCGATGCTGTTGCACAGATGAATGCAGTAAGATCAAGCGTAACCGTTATAGTTATCCTGGTCCTTATCATCAGTATCGTTATCCTACTTCTCATCCTTGCAAGGGTTAGCACAGGTATAAATAAGAGCGTTAATAATTTCAGTACCGCTATTGATGAGATAGCAGGCGGAAATATCTCGGCAAGAGCCAATGCTGAAGGTAAAGATGAATTTGCACTCTTTGCTTCGAGTCTTAACGGATTCATGGATACGCTGGAAGGAACCATCGGTAAGGTAAAAGAGCTTACGGGTGTGCTTGCGGATTCCGGATTACAGCTTGAAGAGAGCGCAAACAAGACCAAGATCGTTGCCGGCGAGATAAATGAGACCATAAGTGAGATCTCAAAGGGAGCCGGGGAGCAGGCTGTAGATATCGAGTCATCCTCACAGAAGGTTGTTGATATAGGAAACAATATTAAAGAGATCCTTTCAAGTGTATCGGGACTATCCGAAAAGTCAGGAGATATGAGCAGTGCCGGAAAAGAAGCTTCTGCAAACATGGATACATTGAACAGATCCAGTGTTTCTACAAATGAAGCATTCGGAAGGATCGTTGAACAGGTTAACAAGACTGATGAATCCGTAGGAAAGATCCAGGATGCGGTAAGCCTTATAGCATCTGTTGCCAATCAGATAAATCTTTTGTCTCTTAATGCAAGTATTGAGGCGGCAAGAGCCGGAGAAGCCGGACGAGGCTTTGCGGTAGTTGCGAGTGAGATATCCAATCTTGCCGATCAGACCAATGAATCAACTACCATTATCGAGGGCATCATCAAGGATCTTACAGAGGAATCCAGCCGTACCGTTGAGACGATCAATGAAGTTACGGAGCGCATCGAAGAACAGAAGGATAGCATAAACAATACAAGCAATATTTTCGGCGATGTAAGTACAGGTATCGATTTTACCAGAGAAGCGGTTTCCAAAGTGCTTCAGCAGGCGGAAGAATGTGAGAAGTCAGGAGAGACGGTTGTCGATCTTATGACCAATCTTTCTGCGATATCACAGGAGAATGCGGCATCTGCAGAGACAACGTCAACAGCGATGACAAAGCTCAATATGGAGACGGCAAAGCTTGCAGAGACAAGTGCAGAGCTTAAGAGCCTGGCCGATAACCTAAAAGAAGATCTGGAGTTCTTCAGGATTGGATGATTTATCGGATGAGAGATAATAGAAAAAGGATTTCGGGATTACCCGAAATCCTTTTTTATATATAAGAATATAAGCTCTTTACTTTGCAAATACCTGTATCTGATAGCAGTTGCCGTTATAGTTGGTAAGAAAAGCTCCGCCGTAGTACTCCCAATAAGGCTTTAGCATGTTCTCACGATGGCTTTCGCTGTTTACGTATGCTTCGAATATATACTCGACATATTCTTCGCCGCTGTCATTAGAAAAATCCCAATCATCAAGGATCTTGGCGATATTTTCACTTCCTCGCTCATACTTCGTATCAAGCCCGAGATCGGTGTATACAGTCTTATAACTGTCACCGTTCGGCCTCGTGTGATCGAAGTTGACCGGAAGCTCATATAAACGAACATCCGCAACATCGAGAAGATCGTCATTTAATTCAAGTGCATCAAGCCCGTTTTCCGCCCTGAATGCATTGATCTTTTGGAGCATGATCAGATCGTAGATATCCGGAGGATTGGAAGTTTTAGCATAGGCACTTCCCTTGAAAACGAAAACAGAGCATGTGATCATCAATAGACTAAGGATCATACGTATTGTCTTTTTCATAGCTTTTACCTTTATTCGGGCCTTACTATGATGTCATCCGACAGTAGTTACAATCCCCATTCCCAACTTTTTTCTTTTACCTAAATTAATGATACTTGTGTTTTTGTACCCAAATCAAATAAATAAATCATAAAAATCTATAAACTTTTTAGACAGGTAGAACAGCGCCGGAAAAGTCAAGACTTGTTATTTACTGAAGTCTGAGGCATTATTATTTTAGTTGTGTGAAGATTACGGGATCAAGACCGTGATATATAAAAGAAACTACACAAAATCTAACTAAGTTGGGAGGGACTCATGAATAACGTCATAATCGGACAGTCAGGTGGGCCTACGGCCGCTATCAATGCGTCTGTGGCCGGCGCTTACGTACGCGCCAAGGAACTCGGAGCACCAAAGGTATTCGGTATGCTCCATGGTATTGAAGGTCTTATCAACGGACACATCGTCGATCTGGATAATTATCTGTCAGATACGACCAATGTGGAGTTGCTTAAGAGGACACCCGCTGCGGTACTCGGAACTTGTAGATACAAGCTTCCTGTAGCAAGTAAGAATGAAGATGACTACATCAAGATCTTCGACGTTCTTGAGAAGAACAATATCGATATGGTTTTCTATATCGGTGGTAACGATTCAATGGATACTATCATGCAGTTGTCGGATTATGCAAAAGAAAAGGGTAAATCCCAGCGTTTTATCGGCATACCTAAGACTATCGACAATGATCTTCCTATAACCGATCATTGCCCCGGCTTTGGTTCTGCAGCCAAATATATTGCGACCAGCGTTAAAGAGCTGATCCGCGACAATCAGGCAGCTGACAAAAGAAATCCTGCAACCGTTATCGTAGAGATCATGGGAAGAAATGCGGGATGGCTTGCGGCAGCAGCATCTCTTTCAAAATCTGATGATTGCTCGGGACCCGATGCGATCTTTCTTCCGGAGAGACCTTTTGACATGGACAAGTTCATGGATCAGATGAAGGAACTCTCTTCCAAGGGTAAGCCTATCCTTATTGTAATTTCAGAGGGAATCAAACTTGCCGACGGCACATATGTGTGCGAGCTTGGTGGCAAGGTTGCAACGGATACATTTGGACATAAGCAGATGAGCGCAGCTTGTAAGGTTCTTGCGGATAAGCTTTCTTCAGAGCTTGGCCTTCGTACAAGAACTGTAGAGCTCAGCACTCTTCAGAGAGCAGCTTCTCACATGGCATCACTTACAGACGTAAGAGAGGCTTATCAGTGCGGATACGAGGCGCTCAATGCAGCTTCCGCAGGTGAGACAGGAAAGATGATCATCATGAAGAGAGCGATGTATCAGGACTTTGGTAAGGAAGAGTGGAGCAGCGATTGCCCTTACATCTGTACTTACGGAACATACGACATACATTCTATTGCAAACTGCGAGAAGATGATCCCCGACGAGTGGATCACACCCGACGGATGCGGGCTTACAGAGCAGTTTGACAAGTATGCACGTCCTCTTATCTTCGGCGAGATGATGCCTATCATATCAGGCGGACTTCCCAGACACCTCGTTATCAATGAGGCTGTGTGATGTTTTAGTAAATTGAATTAAGAGTAGAGAATGATCTAAAGCTCCGCGGAAATTTTCCGCGGAGTTTTTTGTTGATTTAAATCACGTTTAACGTTTAACGTTAAAAAGTTTGTTGTTCATAACAAAAAGACCGTCGTTCATCACATTGGTGTTGTAATTGTTTTTAAATGATTGATACGCTATAGAAAATCGTTAATTTTTTATTGGTTCATAGTTAACAAAAAAACCGATAAAGAAATCAGTATTGACGAAAAAAAGGAAAGTGAGGAGAACTGTAGTATTATGGAAAATCTGATCATTGTTTTCATTCATGTTATTTTATTGGCCCTATGGCTATTTACAACGTGTAAATTTTGGAAAAAAATACGTGGAAAAAAGCATAATTATGAGCGCATTGAAGATGTTTATGAAATAGCTTTGTTTGATATATCCATAATTTTATTACTCATGTATGTGGCGATGATGTCTTTTGGAGTGGGAGTATGGAGCTGTGTTTGTTTGGTCGCGGCCATATGTTTAAGCGCTGTAAATACAAATATAAAGCAGGTGATGGATTAGGAATGGAAATAGCATTTAACGTTTATCGTTAAAAAACTTGTCGTTCATAACAAAAATCTGTCGTTCATCCCATTGATGTTGAAAAACCTTTTGGCAGCAATTAAGCTTGGTTTGTAAGGCATTCAATGTCTTACCATAACATTATGGGGGAAGTCAAAACACAATGAACATTTTTTAAATGTACATGAATAACAAAGTCTCTAACATCATTATTGATATAAGTGGATAAAACCAAAACTACTATAACCTGATTATTATTTTTATCCATAATGTTATGCCCAAGGCGGACCGGAGTATGTCGTGATACTCCGGTCTTAATTAAACGGATTGGACGGAGAGATGCAAAAGGATAAGTGTTCGGTCAAAGAAAGCTATATGTTTGAATCCATATACGAGACTTTGGCCAAAGAAAAGCTTAGCAACTTTTACAAGGACGTATGTATCTTAACAAGCCGCTACGAAGAAAACGGCGGAGAATGTGTTAATATCAGAAGGATCAAGAAGCAGTTTAAGGAATATCTCAAAGGGGAAATAAGAGATATCAGTCAGACACTTCTTATCACGGATATAAATGAACAAAGAGCAGGGGTTTTTGAATTCTGGGATCTGTACCCGGATTCACAATATAAACAGTATATAGACCGCTTTTTTGAAAAGTATTACTATGAGAGATTCATCGCCAAGTATAAGCTTTGGCATGAGAAGATCCATAGGACAATGGACCTTGGCTATGCATATCTTTTGGAAGTTATAAAGAATTATCTTTCCGATACAGATAAGCTGATATGTAAGGGCATTGTAAAAAAAGCTGATGAATACATCCTAAATGAAGTTGAATTCATCGGGGATAAAAGAAACAGCGGAAAATGCATAGTCAGATGCAAGATCAATGAAGACTATGTTATTTATAAGCCCGAGAACGGAAGGATATTTGAACTGTATGGTAAACTTATAAAGCTTATAAGTGCCGACGACGATTACAGGATCTTGAACATTGTTCAGGGAAACAAATATTTTTGGGCCGAGCAGCTTAGCAATGATAATTGTGATGATATAAGCGAGGTAAAAGAGTTTTACAAAAACGCAGGATTTATGCTCGTTACAGCATATCTGATGAATGCAGTCGGTATCTGCGAAGAGAAGATTTTCTCCGTAGGGAAATATCCTGTTATGATCGATGCCGAGACGATCTCTTCGATGGATCTTTTTTCTAAAAAGGTGACCAAAGGGAAAAAGCTTTTTGACAGATCGGTATTTAAGACCGCGATCATTCCTATGCATTACAGCAAGGAAAACAAAGATATTATTGAGCATAATGCTTTGGGAGATGTTATATTCTTAGCTCGCTCCGAGAGTGAAGTGATATATGAATTTACATCCAAGGCGATAGAGCGATGGAAAGTCAGAAAATACGAGGGTAAGCATACACATCTACCTAAATTGTTCGGTGATAGCATTCCCGTTTGGGAGTATGTCGATGATGTTATAACCGGATTTGAAGAAGGCTATGATAATATCATGAGTAGTCTTCCCACTGTATATAAGCTTTTAAAAGATTATGAGAATACCAAGATAAGAATAAGCTTAAGAAAATCCGAAGTTTATCATGATATGCTGAAAAAGCTGAATTCACCTGAGCTTTTAAAGGATAAAGAGACTACGCAGGATTATCTAAGATTTGCTTTTGCAGACAACAGTATAGATGAGTATTCACTTAAGCATGAGATACAGCAGTTGATGAGAGGAGACGTCCCTTATTTTACAACGCTTTTAAAGGACAGGACGGTATACACTCAGGAATGGGACAGGGCGCTTAAAAGACGCTACGGATCTCCGATAGAATGCATTATGAATAGGCTCGATGATTTTTCTAAAGAAGATAAAGAAAGACAGATCGATTTCATAAGGAGTGCTTTTGATTATGAACGCTGCAGCTTAGCTTATTTTGATAAAGACAATAATACAGAAAGTGTGGTGAATGAATGGACATTATGAAACATGGTATTACTATTCAGAGATTAGCATTTACCTTTGCTTTGATCGCAGCGGTACTTCTTTCGGCAATTAACAAAAATGATGGCTTTTATATATCAAATTATGTTATTTTGTCGGCATTTTCGTTGTTGTTTATTTACAGGATACTTTTCCAGGAAAACAGAAAAAATTATTCAAAAATGATTTTTGATTTGGAACCACATGAAAAGGCGCTTGCAGGATTAAACGCAGGGTTGGTGATAGCCTGGTTTTTATGCCAGATAAGCTATTTTCAATAGAGCAAAAAGATGGAAGGAGGAATGTAAAATGATGAACTATGTTTTTGGTTGTATCATGTCAGTTTGTTTAGTTTCATGGGGTGAATTTTTCAAGAAATAAATAATCCCCAGAAGAGATTTTTGCTTGAGGTTTTCTTATAGGGGCGTTTTTTTTGATCAGGAGTCGATTATTCGACTCCTGATGTGCTATTATGGACAATAGGGATAGAAAAACGTTTATGACGGGGAGAGTATTATGTTCACAATAGCTATATGCGATGATGATGAGAGGATCAGAGGGTTCATACAAGATTGTGCCAATGACTTCTTTTCTGTATCGGGAGCTCAGTACAATTTTATTATTTGTAAAAACGGAGAGGAACTGTTAAAAAAGATATCCTCTGTGAGTGAACCGATCAACATTCTGTTTCTTGATGTCGAGATGCCGGGGAAAACAGGTATTGAGATAAAGGATATTCTTGCAAATAATTCTATAGTTGAAAAGATTGTTTTTATTACCAGTCATATAGAGGCAATGCAACAGGCTTTCGGGCTCAGAGTGGTGGGATTCATGAATAAACCGCTTGAAAAAAAGCTTGTCTGTGAGTGGATCAAAAATATCTATACTGAATACAGCAGCAGGGAAGGCATTACATTTGGAGATACGTTTTATCAATATGAGGACATCCTTTATATAAGATCAGACGGAAACTATATCATCGCCAAATTGTCTAACGGAAAAGAAACATCATCTGAAAGGATGGGAGTAGCATCCTTCATTAAGAAGCTTGGAAATAGATTCGTTCGTATCCATAGGTCGTATATAGTTAATTTATCTCATGTTCAACGAATCAAATATAATGAGATATGCATCGACAATGAAGAGACACTTCCTCTTGGAAGAAGCTTCTCGGAAAATGTAAAGAATGAATATGATGATTATGTACTAGCTAAAGTTAAAGGACGTATGGGATGGTAGTATTTTTACTGAATAGTTTATTTATTTTCTTTGATTTATGTATATATCTGATAATCTATAGAGTGATCTTTGGTGCTAAATATAAGAAAAACGCATATATTTCAATACTTATCATTTTGGGGGTAAGTATCGGAATAGAGGCGTTATCTTTAATGAATGGAAGTGTGATCAATAATGCTACAAAAACAATACTTGCCGGCATCATAATTCCGTTCCTGTTTAATGGGAAGATCCTCAAGTGGTTGGGGCTGTATTTTCCTATCTTCGGTATTCCTACGACAGTAGCATCAATAGTCAATACCTGGATTGATTCCATCAATACTATTTCTCAGAAGAGCATGTTGGATTATTACTCAACAAGATTTCTGAATGTTTTTGTTATGTGCGGACTTTTGTATTTTGTGTACAAAACGAGGAAAAATACGCATGGTATAGAACTAAGCACATTTCAGATAGTTCTTTTGAATATTTGTACCCTGCTCGTGGGTATTACGCTTGCCGAAAAAGAGACCATGTATTCGGTGGGCAGTGAGATAAAAACCGGTTTATATGTGAATACAGTGACCATAATGAGCCTTGTTTTTTATATGCTCACAATGTATTCGATATATCTTGAAAAATCCCGTATGCATGAGAGATTTATATCGGAAAGTCGGCAGAATACGCTAAGATCGCAAAAAGAACAGATAGATGCGATCTTGGAGAGTGAGAGAAAGCTTAGTACCTGCAGACACGATTTTAAGGCACATATATATGCACTCAGTTCGCTGGCGGAGGCAGGTGATACGGAAGGCCTTAAGAAGTATTGCAACGGACTTGTGGAGGATAGTAAGAACTTCAGTAAGCCAATTATTTCGGGAAATGTTGCTGTTGACGGAATACTTGGGCGTTGTATCGATACGTGCAGGGAAAAAGGTATAAACTTTACTTATCAGGTCGCACTTCTTAAGCAAAACAAAGCGGATGATCATGAGCTTTGCGTTATTTTTTCAAATATCATGAACAATGCGATCGAAGCCTGCGAAAGCGGTGATGAGATAAAGCTTGTGTGCTATCCGTACAATGATGTTTTGTGTATCCTGCAAAAGAATCCGCTCCACAGGGAGCTAAAATATGAAAACGGAAAGCTTGTCACGACCAAAGAAGAAAAGGAACTTCACGGCCACGGTCTCGAGAACATCAAGACTGTCATCAAAAAGTATAACGGACACATGGATATAAGGGTAGAGGACGGATATTTCAACGTAGAACTGATACTCTAAACGCCTTCCTGTGAATTATCTGAATTCATAAAAAATTTACTGTTAATTCGGTATGAAATATTAGATAATAATAGTAGACGTTTTATAGTGAAAAATGGTTTGCTATTATATAATTTGAAGGGTTATCGGTTCGAAAGGAGACTTTATATGGAAGGCATGAGTACTCAGGACATTCTTAACGGACAGGATCTATCTACTGCAAATGTTGACGACCTTTTGGCGGCAATGAAAGCTGAAGAGAATGCCGCAGCGGCTGCTGCGAGCGCGGAGGCGGAAACCGCTGAAGCACCTGCGCCTGAAACGCCTGCAGAGGAGGCTCCAAAGCCCAAGAGAACTCGTAAGAAAGCGGCTGAGCCTACTCCTGAAGCTGAGACAGTATCTGAAGCCGATATACCCGATCTTGATGAGATAATTGCCGAAGAAAAGGCTAAAACCGCAGCAGCGGAGGCTGCTGTTGATGCTGATATTCCTGCAAGTCCCGCAGAAACCGCTGAAGCCGATGCAATGGCAGCAATGGCTGCTATGGCAGGCGAAGCAGTGGCTGAACCGGCGGCGGAAGCTGTTGATATTGATGCTATGTTGGCTGCAAGCGGAAGTGAAGCT
Source organism: Butyrivibrio sp. (assembly GCA_017535785.1). Lineage (GTDB taxonomy): Bacteria > Bacillota > Clostridia > Lachnospirales > Lachnospiraceae > Butyrivibrio. Next base: position 450,958 of record JAFXTN010000037.1, read on the forward strand.
ACCGGAGCGGAGATTCCTGCGATGGAAGAACCTGCACCTGAGGCGGCGCCCGTAGACGTTGATGCTATGCTTGCCGCTATGGCGAATGCAGAGACGGCCTCGGATGTTGATGCTCTTATGGCAGCAGCGGCGGCTGAAGCATCCGCAGAACCTGCACCTGAGGAAGCACCTGATATTACAGCAGAAATGCCTGCTGATGCTATTGCGGAGCCCGTGGCAGAAGCGCCCGCAGACGGCGCAACAGATATAGATGCGATGCTTGCGGCTATGGGAGCAAGCGATGTTGCAAATGAAGCACTTGCACAGGCAATGCCCGAGCTCGCACCGGAAGCAGCTGCTGCAGAGGCTGCACCCGATATTGATAATTCCGCTTTGGCGGACGACGCGCTTGATCTGGGCGCCGCACCGGCAACAGATGAGCAGGCATCTGAGTTGGAAGTACTTGGATCAGCATTGACAACAGAAGAACAGGCAGCTGAGCTTGAAGCGCTCGTAGCTGCATCGGAAGCTGCAATGCCGTCAGAAGAGCCTGCACCGGAAGCAGCACCTGATATTGCAGCAGAAGAGCCTGCACCGGAGGCTGTTCCTGATATCGCGGCAGAAGCTCTTGCAGAGCCTTCACCCGAAACAATGGAAATCCCCGATATCGAGGAGCCTGTTCTTGCAGAGCCCGTGATAGAAGAGCCTGCATTAGAGGAGCCTTCGCTCGGAGACGTTGTTGCGCAGGAGACGGCGGCAGAAGCGATTGCACCTGACGCCGGAGCTGCAGAAATACAGATGCCTGATGTGGCAGCACCTGAGGCCGGAGCGCCGGAAGCAATTGCTCCTGAGGCAGCAACTGCAGATGCAGCCGAGATGGATGCCCTTATGGCTGCAATGGCGGCTGCTGAGAGCGACGCCGCTATGGCAGAAAACGCAGGTCAGAGTCTTGATGATATCCTGAATGCGGAAGTTGATGCGCTCACAGAGCCTGTGGAAGAAGAGCCTTACGATTCCGGAATGACGATGGCAGATGCCGTTGCCGGAGCGGTTACAGATATAGAGAGCTTCCTTGATACCGAGGATTATGAATATACAGTAGTAAGCAGCGGTGCCAAGACTCTTATCATCATCAAGACCAATGAGAGTAACGCACTTGCGGTTACTTATGAAAACGGCGAATTCGAATCTCTGCAGCCCGGATACAGCAAGGAAGATAAGCGTGGCTACAGTGATATCATGAATGCCTTTGTCAAAGAGACTATCTCATCCGGAGGAAGCTTCGAGATCAAGAGGCATAAAGGCAACAAGTTCGTATAACGAAGAGTAATAGGGGCTGGCTCTTAGAGAGCGAGGCCCCTCTTTTTTTATGCTGCATTTACGTTATTTCACATTAAATGATAAGTTCTGTTGCTTTTTTAGATGGATTTCCATATGGAGAAATAGTAGAATATAAAAACTACACTTCAAAAGTATTGTATAGACCGCGAGAGGAAGACAAAATGAAGGAAAAGAAAAGTTTATTTGGAGATTTTGCATTTTATAAAAGTGCACTTGCGATAGCAGTTCCAATTATGTTGCAGGCACTTATTCAGAACATGGTATCGCTTATAGATAATTTTATGGTCTCGGGGCTTGGAGATATCTCCATGTCCGGAGTTAACGTTGCAGGCCAGATACTGTTTGTTTTTATGGTATTTGTAAATACAATAACCATGGCAGGCGGAATCTTCCTGACACAGTTTTTCGGGGCAAAAGACAAGGTGGGAATGCAGCAGGCGTTTATATTCAAAGTGCTTTTGGGAATGTCTGCTTTCATACCGTATTTCTTTGTTTGCCGTGTTTTCCCAAGACAGGTACTGTCACTTATGCTCATAGGAAATTCACAGGCACCGCTCATCCTTGACGAAGCGGTAAGATATATACGCATAATGTTCTGGATGGGACCGTTGATGACTATGTCCGTAAGCATTGCCAGCTCCTTAAGAGACATGGGAAGAGTAAAGGCTCCGCTTGTGGTCACAGTCATAGCGACTCTGACAAATACAGTATTTAACTATATACTTATCTACGGACGCTTCGGTTTCCCTGCACTTGGTGTAAGGGGCGCAGCGGTTGCGACAGTTATCGCAAGAACTGTGGAGTTTTTGATCTTTGTAGGCATATATATCAAGGTGAAACCTGAGTTTGCCATAAGCTTACGAGGCGGATTTAAGGTTGACTTCAGGCTCTTTGGCGAGATACTCAAGAAGGGCGCGCTCATGCTCTTTTGCGAGATGACATGGGTTATCTCCGAGACGGTAAATACCGCTATCTTCAACAGCAGAGGTGGCGCTGAGGTCGTATCCGGCATGTCGGCGAGCTTTGCGATAGCCAATCTCTTTTTCGTGGCATTCGGAGGAATCTACTCGGCAACGAGTGTCATGATAGGAAAGACGCTTGGAGAAGGAAATCTTGAAAAAGCCCGTGATCAAAAGAACTGGCTTTTATCCGGTTCGATCGTATTTGGATGTATAATGACACTGGTAGGTTTTGTTACCATTGCTCTTGTACCCGTCGTATTCGGAAGACTCAGCCCGGAGGCGGTGAGCATAACCAAGAGGATGGTAGTCGTACTTGCACTGTTCATGCCTGTTTGGGTTTATATCAACGCACAGCAGGCGGTTGCAAGATCCGGAGGAGACACCAAGATGGGCGCCGTCGGAGATGCGACAGTAACCCTTATAATACTGATGCCTATGATACTTATCCTTGGAATATACACAAGCATCGGCCCTATTCAGCTTTTTATCTACATCAAGCTTGTTGATTTTATCAAGGTGACAATATTCTATTTCTGGCTGAAAAAAGAGCGCTGGCTTAAGAACCTCGCAGAGGGACACGCCGCGTAAATACTTAAAACGGAGACATACATGGATCTTATCAAGAAATTTATACCTTACTATAAACCATATATCGGAGTATTTTTGTTCGACCTTTTCTGCGCCACGGTCTTATCTGTTATAGACCTTGTTTTTCCGCAGTTTATAAGGATACTCAGAACAACACTTTTCTTGGAAGAACCCGCGATCATCATAAAGAGGATCTGGTTGATCGGACTTGTTTTGCTTGTGATGTATTTCATCAGATTCCTCTGCAGATGGTACGTGACCTATTGGGGCCATATGATGGGCGCCAAGATGGAATCGGGCATGCGAAAAGAGCTGTTTGAGCGCTTTGAAGCATTCTCTTTTTCCTACTATGACACTCACAATACCGGCGAGATGATGAGTAAGCTTGTCTCGGATCTTTTCGATATTTCCGAGCTTGCGCACCACGGCCCCGAGAATATATTTATTTCTTTTGTAAAAATAGTCGGATCGATCATTTTACTACTTCGGATAAATGTGCCGATGACGCTTTGCCTGGTCGCAGTAGTGCTTGTTATGGCTGTTTTTTCCGTAAGCCGCAACAAGAAGATGAGAGCGACATTTTCTGATAACAGGAAAAAGGTTGCCGGCATCAATTCATCTCTTCAGGATACTCTGGGCGGTATCAAGGTCGTTAAATCCTTTACCGGTGAGGAGATCGAGGAAAAGAAATTTGATAAGAGCAACCTCGCTTTCCTTGAATCCAAAAGAGACAATTACAGGCAGATGGCTCTTTTCCATTCGGGAAACAACTTCTTTGAGGGCCTTTTGTTTGTAACTGTTATCGTTGCGGGCGGCGTGCTAATTGCCAAGAAGCAGATGTCTGTAGAGGATCTGGCTATCTATGCTCTCTACATCAACATCTTCATCAATCCCGTCAACGTACTTGTCGAGTTTACCGAGCAGCTTCAGAAGGGTCTTGCGGGCTTTGGAAGATTTTGCGAGGTTATGGATACGATGCCTGAAATCGTTGATAAAGAGGGGGCAAAAGAGCTTTCTAAGGTGGAAGGCGTTATCGACTACGAAGATGTCTCTTTTGCCTACGGAGAAGAGGACAGCGTCCTCGATCACATAAACCTTCACGTTGATAAGGGCAGAAATATAGCGATCGTCGGTCCATCCGGCGGTGGAAAGACCACGCTTTGCTCGCTTCTTCCCAGGTTCTATGATGTTACCGGCGGAAGCGTTAAGGTCGACGGGATAGATATCCGCGACGTGACGCAGAGATCGCTTCGCTCGTTTATCGGTATTGTGCAGCAGGATGTATATCTTTTTAACGGGACAGTAAGAGAGAATATTGCGTACGGTAAGCCCGATGCCACATTTGAAGAGATCAGGGAAGCTGCTGAGAAGGCGGATCTTCTTGAGTTTATCGATTCTCTTCCGAATGGCTTTGATACTCTTGTCGGTGAGCGCGGGGCAAGACTTTCCGGAGGTCAGAAGCAGAGGATAGCGATAGCAAGAGTGTTCCTTAAGAATCCTCCGATCCTTATCCTTGATGAGGCTACGAGCGCTCTTGATAACGAGAGCGAGAGATATGTCCAGGACAGCCTTGAAAAGCTTGCCAAGGGCAGGACCACCATTACGATCGCGCATAGATTATCTACGATACTCGGCGCGGATGAGATCATTGTGCTTGGAAACAACGGCATCGAAGAGCGCGGAACGCACAAAGAGCTCGTAAAGACCGGCGGCCTGTATGAAAAGTACTACCGCATGCAGCTCGGAAAAATCTAGAATGATATACGAATTGCTCCATGGCAAAAGCCATTCTCGCAATTCTGCAAATATTCGGAAATCGCTGATTTGCATTGCAAACAGCTTTTTTTCATCATATTTGTTAGGGTCACTAATGCCCAAAAGTTTATTCATGCAAGCATGAAAACTTTTTGGGCATTGTGACGCCTATATCATAGTATAATATTATTCAGAGGCAAATATATGGTATCGATAAAAGACGTGGCCAAGGAGGCGGGAGTTGCTATTTCAACGGTCTCCAAGGTTTTAAACAACTATCCGAATGTAAGTGAAGCAACAAGGAAAAAAGTTAATGAAGTGGTGGACAGGCTCGGCTTTGTTCCCAACACCGTAGCTGCAACGCTTTCATCCAAGAAAGCCGGCAGAGTGGCGCTTCTTATACGACTCGGTCAGCGCAGTAATTCAAGAGATGAGATCAATATGCAGTATATTTCAGGTGCGGTGCACAAGGCAAAAGAGCTGCAGATGGATGTTATCACTGTTTTCATGTCCATGATAGAGGATATGACCGTTGCAGAAGTCACAAATTACTTTGTTTCACAGGGAATAAAGGGACTTATAATCTATGGCATGACGACCAAGGATAAGGTCCTTCATAAGCTCATTGAGAGTGGTAATTTCAAGATAGTTGTTGTTGATGCGCCTATGGTAAATGAGACGACATCATCGGTCAGCGTCGATCAGGCAAAGGCTCAGTACGATATAGCCAAGAAGACAATCACAGAGAATAAGAGCAAGAAGGTTCTCTATATTTCCGGAGATGAGTACGGATACGTCACCGGAGAGAGACTTGAAGGGATCAAGAAGCTCTGCGATGAAAAGAAGCTTAAGCTTACCGTGAAAAACGGCAAGTTCTCCGAGCTTACGGCCAGAGAGATAACCATGAAATTTGCCAAGAACAATGACATAGTCGTATGCGCTTCCGACCTTATGGCTATAGGAGCCATGAAGGCACTTATTGATATGGATATATTCAGGCCGGTATGCGGTTTTGACGGCATCATGCTTATGGGCTACGTAGGAAAACAGATGAATACCGTAAAGCAGGACTTTGCGGATATTTCAGGGATTGCCCTTGAGGAACTGGCAGGGCTTATGAACGGAGAGAAAGGCCGCAAGATAGTGGCTTCTCATGAGCTTGTGCGAATGAAATATGAAGATATCATTTATTGAATAAGGATTTCTATTCAATGTAAATTTATAAAGTTGCACTTGCAGAAAACGTTTTCCTATGGTACAGTACCGATGTAGAGTTTTGGAAAACGTTTTCCGAAATCAATTTACCTGATTTAGAGAGGAGAAGAAAAAATGTCCAAGCACACGAATATGCAGCGCGACGTATTGGTTCTCAATCTTGAGGAGCAGCTTGACGGAATTGCAGGAGAATTATTTGGAAAAACACTTAAGGAATGCACAGATAAGGAGACATACTATGTGCTTCTTGAGATGACTACACGTCTTATGGACGTTACTGAACTTAGTAACGGCGAGAAGAAGATTTACTACATTTCAATGGAGTTCCTTATCGGTAAACTTCTTTCCAATAATCTTATAAATTTACGTGTATACGACAGGGTTAATGCCATCCTTGAAAAGAACGGCAAATCCCTTGCACAGATAGAGGAGTGCGAGCCCGAGCCTTCACTTGGAAACGGCGGACTTGGAAGACTTGCGGCATGCTTCCTTGATTCCATCGCTACACTCGGACTTTCCGGAGAGGGAATCGGACTTTGCTATCACTACGGACTTTTCAAGCAGGTATTTAAAGATCACCTTCAGAATGCGGAAAAGAATGACTGGATCGAGGATATGAACTGGCTTGAGAAGACGGATACCACCTTCGAAGTTTCTTTTGGCAAGAAAAAGGTCGTATCAAGGCTCTACAATATGAACATCGCGGGCTACGATACAGGTGTTAACAAGCTTCGTCTTTTTGATATTGAGAGCATTGATGAAAGCCTCGTTAAAAAGGGCATCGATTTCGACAAGACCAAGATCGAAAAGAATCTTACTCTTTTCCTCTATCCCGATGATTCGGATGAGGCCGGTAATTTACTTAGAATATATCAGGAGTATTTCCTTGTTTCCAACGCGGCTCAGCTTATTTTGAGAGAGCAGAAGGAGCGTCAGTACGACCTTCATGAGCTTCACAATCATGCGGTTATTCAGATCAACGATACGCATCCTACAATGATAATCCCCGAGCTTATCAGGATTCTCGTTGAGGATAAGGCGTTTAACATTGACGAAGCGATAAGCGTTGTAAGTAAGACCTGCGCTTACACCAACCACACAATCCTTGCCGAGGCGCTCGAGACATGGCCTCTCGCATACATGGAGAAGGTTGTTCCGCAGCTCGTTCCGTATATAAAAGAGCTTGATAAGAGAGTTAAGGCTAAGCACAAGAACCCCAAGGTTCATATCATTGACAAGGATAAAAAGGTTCACATGGCCTTTATCGATATCCACTACGGCTTCTCAATCAACGGTGTTGCCGCTATTCATACTGATATCCTTAAGGACAGTGAGCTCAATGACTTCTACAAGATCTATCCCGAGAAGTTCAATAATAAGACCAACGGTATCACCTTCAGAAGATGGCTTATGTCCTGCAACCATCCGCTTACCGATTTCCTTTCAAAGACGATCGGCGACGGCTTCAAGAAGGACGCACTTAAGCTTGAAAAGCTCCTTGATCATATTGATGAACAGGAAGTCCTTGATGAGCTCGATTCCATAAAGAAGGGCAAGAAAAAAGAGCTTGCTGAGTATCTTAAGAAGCATGAAAATGTCGAGGTTGATCCCGATTCAATCTTCGATATTCAGGTTAAGAGACTTCATGAGTACAAGAGACAGCAGATGAATGCTCTTTATATTATTCACAAGTATCTTGAGATCAAGGGCGGCAAGAAGCCTACACGCCCGATCACATTTATCTTCGGCGCCAAGGCTGCACCTGCTTATGTTATAGCAAAAGACATCATTCACCTCATTCTTGTTCTTTCCGAGATCGTGAACAACGATCCCGATGTAAACAAGTACATGAAGGTTATCATGGTTGAGAACTACAACGTTACTTACGCAGAGAAGCTTATCCCTGCGTGTGATGTTTCTGAGCAGATCTCACTTGCATCAAAGGAAGCTTCCGGAACAAGTAACATGAAGTTCATGCTTAACGGTGCGGTCACACTCGGAACCGATGACGGAGCCAACGTGGAGATCCATGAGCTTGTAGGAGATGACAATATCTACATTTTCGGAGTAAAGGCCGATGAAGTTATTAAGCACTACAAGAAAGCCGATTACGTATCCAAGGACTATTATAAAAAGAGTCCTGTGATAAAAGAGGCTGTGGATTTCATTGTAAGTAAGAAGTGCCTTGCGGTCGGTCACAAGGAGAACCTTGAAAGACTCTACAAAGAGCTCATAAACAAAGATTGGTTCATGACACTTTTGGATCTTGAGAGCTATATCAAGAAAAAGGATGAGATCTTTGCAGATTATGAGAACCGCGATAAGTGGAAGAAGATGATGCTTACAAATATCGCCAAGGCAGGCTACTTCTCATCGGACAGAACGATAAACGATTACAATAAAGACATTTGGCATTTATGATGCATTTGATCTAAGCGGGCTATCCATAGATTAAATCTATGGATAGCCTATTATATTTTATATTATACCTACTGATGCGATAGGCTTATACTCATCTCATTAAACTGGCAACTATTGGAAGGAGACAACATAGATGAGTAAGATTCAGACACCATATCGTTATGACTTTGTAGGAAGCTTTTTAAGGCCTCAGGCACTTAAGGATGCCAAGGCTTCTTTTCAGGAAGGAAAGATCACACAGGAAGAGTACGACAAGATAGTAAATGATGAGATCACCAAGGTAGTAGCCAAGCAGAAAGAGCTTGGATATCACATAATCACTGACGGAGAGTTCAGAAGAACCTTCTGGCACCTCGATTTCATGTGGGGATTTGAAGGCGTTGAGCACAAGGCAACAGGAAACGGAGTTCCCTTTAACGGAGAGCTCGCTGTTCTTGACGACACATATCTTGTAGGAAAGATCAAAGCAAAGGCACATCCCTTTGTTGAGTACTTCAAATTCCTCAAGCAGTTTGAAGATGAAAATACAGTAGCAAAGTACACGATCCCTGCGCCTGCACAGACTTTCCAGCAGATGATCGTACCTGCAAACTTTGAGAGAACAAGACAGTTCTATCCCGACAACAAGGAGCTTATCAAGGACGTTGCGGCAGCTTACAGAGACGTTATCAAGCAGTTTTACGATGCGGGCTGCAGAAACCTTCAGTTCGATGACTGCACATGGGGAGCAATCGTCGGAGACGCCGCTAAGCTCAGATACAAATCACTTGGCATAGATCTTGAAGAAGTACAGGATCAGCTTCTTGAAGTTAATAACCTTGCACTTGAAGGAAAGCCTGCCGACATGGTTATCACATCACATATCTGCAGAGGTAACTATCATTCAACATATTTCACAAGCGGTCCTTACGACACAGTAGCGGATCACGTATTTGCAAAAGAGAATGTGAATGCTCTTTTCCTTGAGTATGATGATGAGAGATCCGGCGGCTTCGCACCTCTTTCCAAGGTATCGGATGATAAGAAAGTAGTACTCGGCCTTATCACAACAAAGTCACCCGTCCTTGAAGACAAGGAAAAAGTGATCGCAAGAATCCACGAGGCAGCAAAGTACATCCCGCTCGATCGCTTATATTTAAGCCCTCAGTGCGGCTTCGCATCCTGCGAGATCGGCAACAAACTCACAGAAGAAGAGCAGTGGGCTAAACTCAAACTCGTAAAAGAAATCGCCGAAGAAGTCTGGGGATAATACTTTCAATCCACGTTTTCGGGGTCACACCCCATCCCCCGGCGCACGCCCCTTTGCAGCGGTCCGCGAGCAGTAATTAAAACATAAATGCGAGTCTAAGAGAGAGCTGTAAAATTCATGAGCCTCAGGCTGCGCTCCTTAACTTCTTCTTACGGCGCGTTGTCTGAGCAAGGCCCATGTGGGCCGCCACGGTCAGTCATTTGCATTTTTTCACCATCAGAAAACCTACATTTTCTCAGATGTTCCAGCAGCTTTTCTTTTATTACTCAT
>JAFXTN010000038.1 GCA_017535785.1 Butyrivibrio sp.
TAAATGAAAAAGGCATCGTTTGCCCTAACTGCGGCAAGCACAACTTCACAGATATCCGTCAATTCAACCTGATGTTCCAGACTTTCCAGGGCGTTACAGAGGACAGCAAGAGCGAACTCTATCTCCGTCCCGAGACTGCACAGGGTATTTTCGTAAACTTCGCTAATATACAGAGAACTACACGTAAAAAGGTACCTTTCGGTGTTGCACATGTAGGTAAGTCTTTCCGTAATGAGATAACTCCCGGTAACTTCATCTTCCGTGTAAGAGAGTTCGAGCAGATGGAGATGGAGTTCTTCTGTGAGCCCGATACAGATCTTGAGTGGTTTGCTTACTGGAAAAAGTATTGTATCGATTTCCTTAAGAGCCTTGGTATGAAGGAAGATGAGATGAGAGTAAGGGATCACGATCCTGAAGAGCTTTCTTTCTATTCAAAGGCAACAACCGATATCGAGTTCCTCTTCCCGTTCGGATGGGGCGAGCTTTGGGGAATCGCAGACAGAACAGACTACGACCTCACACAGCATCAGAATGTATCAGGTGAGGATATGACATATTTTGACGATGAGAAGAGAGTAAAATATCTTCCTTTCGTTATCGAGCCTTCTCTCGGTGTTGAGAGATTGTTCCTTGCTATGCTTTGCGGAGCATACGATGAAGAGGAGATCGGTGAGGGTGATGTAAGAACAGTCCTTCATTTCCATCCCGCTCTTGCACCTGTTAAGATCGGTATCCTTCCTCTTTCAAAGAAGCTTAATGAAGGCGCTGAGAAGATCTACGCTCAGCTTTCAAAGAAGTACAACTGCGAATTTGATGATCGTGGAAACATCGGTAAGAGATATCGTCGTCAGGATGAGATCGGAACACCTTTCTGCATCACATACGATTTCGACTCTGAGACAGACGGCAAGGTTACCGTTAGATTCAGAGACAGCATGGAGCAGGAGCGTGTTGCAATCGACGAGCTTGAAGCATATTTTGCCGATAAGTTCACACTTTAAGACTTTTCGGATAGAAGGAGCACTAGTATTATGAGACAATTTACAGCTAATGAACTGCGTAAGACATGGAAGCAGTTCTATATAGATCGCGGACATGTTGATGTAGGAGCAGTTTCACTTGTATCCGACGGTTCAACAGGTGTTATGTTCAACGTTGCCGGAATGCAGCCTCTTATGCCTTACCTTCTCGGTAAGAAGCACCCTTTGGGAACAAGGCTTTGCAATGTTCAGGGCTGCGTTAGAACAAACGATATCGATTCCGTAGGTGATAAGAGCCACGTTACCTTCTTTGAGATGATGGGTAGCTGGAGCCTTGGAGACTATTTCAAGGAAGAGCGTTGCAAATGGAGCTTTGAGCTTCTTACACAGGTATTCGGATTTGACGCCGATCACCTCGCTGCAACTGTATTTGCCGGTGATGAGAATGCACCCAGAGACGAAGAGGGCGCACAGTATCGTATCGCTTCAGGCTTTAAGAAAGAAAATATCTATTACCTTCCTGCCGAGGATAACTGGTGGGACTTGAGTACGGTCCTTGCGGCCCCGACTCAGAGATGTTCTATATAGCAGATAAGCCGGACTGCGGCCCTGATTGCGGCCCCGGATGTGACTGCGGTAAGTACACTGAGCTTGGTAACGACGTATTCATGCAGTATGAGAAGCACCAGGACGGTTCCCTCACACCTCTTTCACAGAAGAACGTTGATACAGGTTGGGGACTTGAGCGTATCCTCGCTTTCCTTAACGGAACCAAGGACGTATATCAGGTTGATGTTTTCGTACCTGCAGTTCAGTATATTGAGAAAAATGCTAACGTTAAGTACAACGAGGATGAGAAGACAACAAGATCTATCCGTATCCTTGCCGATCATATCCGTACATCCGTTATGCTCATCGGCGATGAGAAAAAGCTCCTTCCTTCAAACACAGGAGCAGGATATATCCTTAGAAGACTTATCCGTCGTGCCGTTAGACATGCGAGAGCTCTTTCTCTTAACAAGGATCAGATCCTTGGAATCGCAGCTATCTTTATCGATGAGGTTTATGCAGAGAGCTATCCTCTTCTTGTAAAGAACCGCGAATATGTTCTTACAGAGCTTTCACGCGAGATCGCTCGTTTTGAGAGCACTCTTGAGAACGGTATGAAAGAGTTTAAGAAGATCCTTGATAAGACAAGAGAAGAAGGTAAGAAGGAGATCGGCGGAAAAGACGCATTCTTCCTTTTCGATACATACGGATTCCCTGTAGAGCTCACTGTTGAGCTTGCAGAGGAGGAAGGCCTTCTTGTAGACGAGAAGGGCTTTGCTGAGTCTATGGAAGAGCAGAAGCAGAAGGCTAGAGACAATCAGAACTTCTCTGCTAACCTCGATGCAGGAAAGAACGTATATGATTCACTTGATGAATCGGTTACTTGCGAATTTGTCGGATACACTGAGCTTAGTGCAGATGCTAAGGTTGTAGCAATGGCTTCAGAGAACGGCCTTGCAGATGAGCTTTCACAGGGCACTAAAGGCAGCATCATTACAGATAAGACACCTTTCTACGGAACAATGGGTGGACAGATCGGTGATATCGGAACCATCACAACTGACGGCGCTGAGTTCAAGGTTGAGGAGACTATCCATGTTGCCGGCGGAAGGATCGCTCACGTAGGACAGGTAGTAAAGGGAAGCATCAAGAAGGGCGATGCGGTTAATCTTTCTGTAGATACAGAGAACAGAGCTAAGACTTGCAGGAACCATTCGGCAACCCACCTTCTTCAGAAGGCACTTAGAGAAGTTCTCGGAGATCACGTTGAGCAGGCAGGTTCATATCAGGATCCCGATAAGACAAGATTTGACTTCAGCCACCATCAGGCTATGACAGCTGAAGAGCTTCAGAAGGTAGAGGATCTTGTAAATGAGAAGATCGCAGAGGCACTTCCAGTAGTTACTCAGGAGATGTCTATGGAAGAAGCCAAGAAGACCGGAGCAATGGCTCTTTTTGGTGAGAAATACGGCGATGTTGTAAGAGTAGTTAAGATGGGAGACTTCTCAACAGAGCTTTGCGGTGGTACACATGTTGCCAACACAAGCCATGTAGGAATCTTCAAGATCGTATCAGAGAGCGGTGTTGCCGCAGGAGTTCGTAGAATTGAGGCTCTTACAGGCAGCAATGCAAGAGAATACTACAAGAACACAGAGAATAAGCTTAACGAGGCTGCCAAGCTTCTTAAGTCTAACTCTACAGATATTGCTGAGCACATCAAGAAGCTTCAGGATGAGCTCAAGGCACTTAAGAGCGAGAACGAGTCACTTAAGAGTAAGGAAGCTCAGGCCGCACTTGGTGATGTAACCGATAAGGTTGAGGAAGTCAAGGGCGTTAAGCTTCTTGCAGTATCACTTAAGGGTGTTGACATGAACGGACTCAGAGATCTCGGCGATCAGATGAAGACCAAGATCGGAGAGGGCGTTGTAGTTCTTATCTCTGAGTGCGACGGTAAGGTTAACCTTGTTACCATGGCTACAGATGATGCTATGGCTAAGGGTGCTCACGCAGGTAACCTTGTTAAGGCTATCGCGCCTAAGGTTGGCGGTGGCGGCGGCGGTCGTCCCAACATGGCTCAGGCCGGCGGTAAGAACCCTGCAGGAATAGCAGATGCCATTGCCGAAGCAAAAGTAGTTCTTGAAGGTCAGATCGGATAATTTTCTACATACTCCGATTGTTATATTATTGACAACTCAACGAAAAAATGTTATAAAACAAGTGTTGCAAAACAAATGTTTTTGTAGCATGCTTTTAAAGTTTTATTTCTATTTTTCTTTTTGCAAAAGCGTTGTTTGCGATGATTTTTTATGAGGTGAGGGATGGAATCGACGGATTCCCCGAAAAGGATGCCAGGAGAGGGGCATCCTTTTTTGGTGGGGACTGAACTTATAAAAATATAAATCTCTTAACCCTCTTCATTGGCTGTTTTCGGGGCTTCGAATCCTTTTATTACGCATATATTAACGGAATACAGGGATGGCACTCTGTTTTTTTATCGGTTTTTTGCTATATAATTAAAGTGTGATTGTAGTAGGTCACACCACTTATATAAATAATTGAAAAGAGATTTTTGTATGCCCCCAAAACCAAGATTTACAAGAGAAGAAATGGTAGAAGCAGGCCTTGAGCTTGTGCGCCAAAAAGGAGCGGAAGCCCTGACCGCAAGAGAACTTGCGGATGTCCTTGGGTGCTCCGCAAGACCCATCTTTACTGCATTCGAAAACATGGAAGAACTTCGAGGAGAAGTTAAGAAAGCTGCTCATAAGCTTATTTCCAATTATGCGAATGAGGCAATGGAGTATGATCCTCCATTTAAAAAAGCCGGAATGCAGATAATTCTTTTTGCATCAAGAGAACCCAATCTGTTTAAGATGATCTTCATGTCTTCTTCTGACAAACCCACCAGCTTTGATGAAGTATTCTCAGCACATACCGGTAACAACAAGTTTGAAGAGGTTATCTCAAAAGCTTATTCGTTGAGCTCTAAAGAGGCGAGATATCTTTTTGAACATATGTGGATATATACCTACGGTATAAGTGTATTGTGCGCTCTTAATCAGTGTAATTTCAGTGACGCTGAGCTCAGTAATCTTCTCGGAGTGGAATTTTTATCTCTTCTTGATTATGTGAGGAACAACAACATAGAAAAGCAATTGGAGCTGCCGGAGAGGGTGAAGAATTAAGATGATCAGAGATAAGAAGATCCAGAGAATACTCATAGCCGTTCTTGTTTTCATCGTAATCTTTCAGTGCGTGAATCTGTATTTTGACCTTAAGCATTACGGTGCGGCCAAGCATGAGTATGACTCAATAAAAGAACAATTTGTAAATGAGATAACAACGGAGTCCGACAGCGGGTTGGATTATCCGGGGCTTGAGATAAATATGAGCAAGCTCCGCGAGATGAATAATGACTTCACAGGGTGGCTGTATTTTCCATATCTTTCAATCAGCTATCCCGTTGTAAAAGAAAAAGAGATAGACGAATACATGCACAAGACCTTTGATGGCTCCTATAATAAGGCCGGGTGTCTGTATGAGGATATTCTAAGTGACGCGGGTTTTTGCGGAAGGCATGATATTATCTTCGGCCATAACATGAAAGACGGTTCGATGTTCGGATCACTCAAGACATTGGACGGGTCCAAGAGTAGTTTTATGACAGGAGATAATGCCAAGCTTTATGTCTATACCGATGACAAGGTTTTCGAGTATGAAGTATTTGCTTATTACATCACTTCAAGCGGTAGCGGCGCATACAGCGTAGTCGGATCGGACAGTGAGTATGATGACTTTATCTCTTTTATAAAAAGGAACAATGCGATAACGCTTCCTTCCGATATAGATTTTTCAAAAAGGGAATCGATCCTCACGCTGTCTACTTGCAGCGGAAGGTCAGGCGGTGATGGAAGATTTGTGATACACTCCGTCAAGAAAAATACCTGGGACAGACAGTAAGAATCTTTATCAGTTAAAAATGCAATACATTTGCAAATCCTATTGACAAGCAGTTACATGGTTGCTAAAATCTAAAACTGCAAGCGATTTGCAAATGTATTGCATTTTTTGTTTGCACATAATTAAATGATCACGCGTGCGATTATAGATTTGACGGAGGATTAAGACGGTATGAAAAAGAAATTAGCTTTATTGATGGCTGCAATACTCACAGTATGTGCGTTTACAGCTTGTGGAAATACAGGTTCCACCGGAGCTGCTGAGGCTGAAAGCACAGGAACACTTGAAAGACTTGATAGTGAAGCAGCAGCTACGGAAACTGCCGAAAAAGAAGCATCAAACGACGACAACATTAGCATAGTAACAACCATCTTCCCTGAATACGATTGGGTAAAAAATATAGTCGGTGATGCTTCCGATAAGGCGGAGATCACAATGCTCCTTGATAACGGTGTAGATCTTCATTCATATCAGCCTACAGCTGAAGATATCATGAAGGTTGCTTCTTGCGACATGTTCATTTATGTCGGAGGAGAATCGGATGAGTGGGTTGATGACGCACTCAAGGAAGCTGTTAATAAGGATATGGTTGTTATAAATCTTCTCGATGTTCTTGGCAGCAACGTCAAGGAAGAGGAAGTTGTAGAAGGAATGGAAGCCGAGGAAGAGGAAGAAGGCGAAGAGGCTGAAGAAGGAGAAGAAGAGGAAGTTGAGTACGACGAGCACGTATGGCTTTCACTTACAAACGCTTCTCGTATCTGTGATGCAATAGCTGACGGACTCGGAAAGGTTGATCCTGATAACGCTGCAACATACGCAGAGAACGCCAACGCATACAAGCAGAAGCTCAATACTCTTGACGGAGAGTACAAGAGCGCTACTTCCGCTGCAGCTAACAAGACACTTCTTTTTGGAGACAGATTCCCTTTCAGATATCTTGTCGATGATTACGGACTTGATTACTATGCAGCATTTGTAGGATGTTCTGCTGAAACCGAAGCAAGCTTTGAGACGGTTGCTTTCCTTTCAGGCAAGGTTGACGAGCTCGGACTTAAGAACATCATGACTATCGAAGGCGCTGACAAGAAGATCGCTGAGACTATCAAGAACAATAACAAGACCAAGGATCAGAACATCCTTACTCTTGATTCTATGCAGTCCACAACATCAAAGGACGTAGAAAGCGGCACTACTTACCTCTCTGTAATGCAGGCAAATCTTGACGTGTTAAAAGAAGCACTTCAGTAAAAAGTCTGAAAATAATGCTTGACGCCCAAAATTTTTATGATATAATAATTCATGTTATGTGAGTTTTTAGGCTCGGAGCATAATAAATAACCCAATCAGTCATGTACTTGAAGGGACTGAAGGGAGGGTAAGAGTAGAGATGTCAACTGTAGTAGTAAAAGAAAACGAGACTTTGGATAGCGCGCTTCGTCGTTTTAAGAGAAGCTGTGCCAAGGCTGGTATCCAGCAGGAGATTCGTAAGAGAGAACATTACGAGAAGCCTAGCGTTAGACGCAAGAAGAAGTCTGAGGCAGCTAGAAAGCGCAAATATAACTAAGTCAGATTTTAAAATCCCTGGATGATTATCCGGGGATTTTTTTGTATGATATTGGCGTCACAATGCAAAAAGTTTTTCATGCTCGCATGAAAAAACTTTTTTGCATTCGTGACCCTAACAAACATGAGGAAAAAAGCTGTTTGCGAAGCAAATCAGCGATTTCCGAATGTTTGTAGAATTGCGAGAATGGCGTCAGCCATGGAGCAATTCGTATATCATATTTTATGTAAATTTGCTTTTGACCTTCACATTTATATGCTAAAATATTCTTGCTGTTTTGAAATGCGAATAAGGAAAAGAGATTATGCTTTTGTATATCATCATCGCTGCGGTTGCGGCGCTTGTTATATTATGTATCGCGGTCATCTACCATGATACTCACAACTTTGTTGTCCGCACTTATGACATAGATACCGACAAGATCGATCGCGATCTCAAGATCGTCCTTCTTTCAGATCTTCACGGCTATGTTTACGGCGACAATAATGACAGACTTTTAAAAGCTGTCGACGAGATTGCTCCGGATGCCGTTATGTGCGCAGGCGACATGTTCATCGGCATGAAGATCCACGGCAGGATACAGTATGAGGCGGGACTTCACGTTCTTACGGAGCTTGCAGGTAAATATAAGGTCTACATGGCCAACGGCAATCATGAGAAGAAGATAAAGACTTTCACCAAGAAGTATGGGAATTTCTACGACAGATACAAAGATACTTTAAAGAGAGCCGGCGTTATCGTACTCGAGAACGATTCTGTCAATATAGAAGGCACAGATATCAGAGTTACGGGACTCGATCTTCCTCTGGGGTATTTCAGAAAGATAAAGAAGAAGCAGATGGATACAGGATATATCTCCAAGCTTGTGGGATCTGCTTCCACAGATAAATATCAGGTGCTTATCGCGCATAATCCGCAGTATTTTCCCGAATATTCCGAATGGGGAGCGGATCTTTCCCTTGCGGGCCACGTACATGGTGGTATAATAAGACTTCCGCTTTTAGGAGGCGTGATATCTCCTTCGATAGCTCTTTTTCCCAAATACGACGGAGGAGAGTTCAAGATAGGAGATAAGCACATGATCCTCTCGAGAGGGCTCGGTACACACACGATCCACGTAAGGATGTTCAATCCGGGAGAGGTTGATGTCATAAGATTACATGAGGTAAAAGATGTCACTTGAGATCAAGCTTCAGGTGTTTGAAGGACCTATGGACCTTCTCATGCACCTGATCGACAAAAACCAAATAGATATCTACGATATTCCCATTGTTACCATCACGGAACAGTACATGGAATATATCAATGCGATGCACAAGGAAGATATGGAAGTTACCAGTGAATTCCTTGTTATGGCGGCTACGCTCATCGATATCAAATGTAAGATGCTCCTTCCCAAGGAAGTCAACGAAGAGGGTGAGGAGGAAGATCCCAGAGCAGAGCTTGTCGAGAAGCTCCTTGAGTACAAGATGTACAAGTACATGGCTTATGAGCTCAAGGACAGGCAGATGGATGCGGATATGCAGTGGTACAGGCAAAAAGATATCCCTAAGGAAGTCAGGGAATTCGAGGTGCCGATCGACTTTTCGGATCTCATCGGTGATGCTACTTTGAGTAAGCTTAACGCGATCTTCCAGGAGCTTTTGAAAAGACAGGAAGACAAGGTCGACCCTATCAGAAGTAAGTTCGGAAATATCGAGAAGGAAGAGGTGGACATGGATGCCAAGACGCTTTATATCAAGGCGTACATCCGTGAGCACAAGAGGTTCAGCTTCAGAAGTCTTCTTGAAAAGCAGCACAGCAAGACCGAGATCATCGTTACTTTCCTAGTCATGCTTGAGGAGATGAAGCTTGGCGAGATTGAGATCGAACAGGAAGATACGTTCGGAGATATAATAATAACTTCGAGAAAGGCAAGTTAAAAGATATGACAAGTAGAGAAGGCGCAGCTATCATTGAAGCCATTCTTTTTGCAATGGGAGATTCTGTTGAGATAAGCACATTGTCTAAGGCAATGGAGGTAAGTGTAAGAGAGGTCAAGGACCACATCGATTATCTCAAGAACAAATATGAACAGGACGACAGCGGAATAGGACTTATCGAGCTTGATAATGCCGTTCAGCTCTGCACCAAGAAGGAGATGTATGAGTATCTTGTTAAGATAGCCAAGACTCCCAAGAAGGCGGTGCTCACAGATTCACTTATGGAGACGTTGTCGATCATCGCATACAAGCAGCCGATTACAAGGCTTGAAGTTGAGAAGATAAGAGGTGTCAACAGTGATCATGCGGTAAACAGGCTTGTGGAGTTCGGATTGGTCAAAGAGCTGGGAAGACTGGATGCACCGGGAAGACCTCTTCTTTTCGGAACGACTGAAGAGTTCCTCAGAAGCTTTGGAGTACGCTCCCTTGAAGAGCTTCCGACAATAGGAACTGTGCAGGTTGAAGAATTCAAGGCTCAGGCCGAAAAAGAGATAGATGTAAAACTTGATATTTAAGTGGTTTAAAATGCGGGAAAACGCCGAAAAAATTGTGCGTTTTCCCTTTTTTTTTGGTGCTTTTATGTTATACTATACTCTGTGTTAAGTTGCGTTCATTTTAGGAATAAGCATTACTTAAATATATTTACGGAGGTTAAAAAAATGAGTAGTTCTTCACAAGCGAGCATAAGAATCAACTCTTTGCTCGACGAAAACAGTTTCGTTGAAATTGGTGCTCTTGTGACAGCCAGAAACACAGATTTCAATCTGAAACAGGAAGAAACACCATCAGACGGAGTTGTTACCGGATATGGTGTTATCGACGGTAATCTGGTTTATGTATACAGCCAGGATGCGTCAGTACTTGGCGGATCTATCGGCGAGATGCA
Source organism: Butyrivibrio sp. (assembly GCA_017535785.1). Lineage (GTDB taxonomy): Bacteria > Bacillota > Clostridia > Lachnospirales > Lachnospiraceae > Butyrivibrio. The sequence continues at coordinate 9,919 of JAFXTN010000038.1, forward strand.
TGCTAAGAAGATCGTTCGCCTGTATGAGCTGGCAATCAAGACAGGATCTCCTGTAATCGGTCTTATCGATTCAGCGGGACTTCGTCTTCAGGAGGCAACAGATGCGCTCAACGCATTTGGCGAGATTTATCTTAAGCAGGTGGAGGCATCAGGAGTTGTTCCTCAGATCACAGCTGTTTTCGGATCATGTGGTGGCGGACTTGCTTTGATTCCTTCCATTACAGACTTTGCTTTCATTGAAGCTTCTAAGGGTAAGCTCTTTGTTAACTCACCCAACGCTCTTGAAGGTAATTATAAAGAGAAATGTGATACATCAAGTGCTGATTGGCAGAGTGCCAACACAAGCAATATCGATGTAGTTGCCGATGAGGCATCAATCTATGCTCAGATCAGAGAGCTCGTATCAATCCTTCCTTCCAACAACGAGGACGGTGATTCTTACGAGGAGTGCTCAGACGATCTCAACAGAGCATGCGAGAATCTTGACGGCGCAGTAGCCGATCCTTCAGTTATCGCAAGACAGATCTCAGATAACGGAATTTTCTTTGAGACAAAGAGAAACTTTGCTAAAGATATGGTGACAGGTTTCATCAGACTTAACGGCGCAACCGTAGGTCTTGTTGGTAACCGTACAGCCGTATACGATGAGAACGGCAAAGAGGCAGAGAAGTTCGAAGATAAGCTTTCAGCAGGTGCATGCGAGAAGGCTGCTGAGTTCGTTAACTTCTGCGATGCTTTCGATCTTCCTGTTCTTACACTTACAAATTCAACAGGCTTTGTTTCATGCCAGTGCAATGAGAAGCGCGTTGCTAAGGCTGCCGGCAAGCTTGTATATGCACTTGCAAACGCTACAGTACCTAAGGTTAACGTTATCACAGGTAAGGCTTTCGGAAGTGCTTATGTGATCATGAACTCCAAGGCTATCGGAGCAGATGTAACTATCAGCTGGCCTGATGCTCAGATCGGTACAATGGATGCTTCAATTGCCGCTAAGATCATTTGCGACGGCAAGGATGCAGATACTGTATCTAAGACAGCAACAGAGTATGCACAGCTTCAGAACAATGTAAAGAGCGCAGCTGCAAGAGGATATGTAGATGAGATCATTGCAGCAGCCGATACAAGAAAGTATGTCATCGGTGCATTCGAGATGCTTTTTACAAAAAGGGATGAGCGTCCTGCCAAGAAACACGGCACAGTTTAATGAAGGGAGCACTCAAAATGAAGCGTAAATTTTTAGTTTTGGGCGTTATGCTTAGCTGCCTTCTTTGCTTTACCGGTTGCGGCAAGCAGGAGCAGACGGCACAGAATACTATAGATACTAACAGATTTTCGCCCGACCAATTTAATGATGACTCAATGAGATACGTCGTTAATTATTTCGAGAACGAGTCTTTTGAGAAGTGGTTCTTGAGCGATATTACTCCCGAGAACTTCGAGAAAGAGATGTATCTCAAGATCGCGCCCGGCTCTGAAACAGACGAGCAGTATGAAGTTATACGCAAGGGCTATGAGAGCTGGTACAAGGCTGTTGATCAGATAGGATATGGTTCATTGGAAACTTTGGAAAATGATATTGAAGTTTCTGATGTCACATATAACATGAACAATAAAGGACAGCTTGTCGTTACAGGAAAGCTCCAGGGAACCAAGCATAAAGCCGATATGGTGATTTACATGGATAACAGATTCAATGTAACAGATATCGGTGTAACAGCAGATAAGACACTTGGCGAGAAGCTTGAGAATGCCGGACTCAATACACTTATGGGAATGGGAATGGCCTTTTCGATCCTTATCATTATTTCTCTTATCATCTGTCTTTTCCCTATATTATTCGGTGCAGACAGAAAGCTTAAGAGTAATAGCAAGAAGAGTATCGCTGAAAATGCTATCGACAACACAGTCGGCCAGATCGCTGAGAAGGAAGACCTTTCAAGCGACGCAGAGCTCGTTGCGGTCATCGCAGCAGCAATTGCAGCATATGAGGGTAGCGGAAGCACAGACGGTTTCCGTGTAAGGTCTATAAGAAAAGTAAACAGTAATTGGAAAAAATTCTAATATGAGCATCGTACACATCAGGTTCTGATGTGTGATGAAAGGAGATACAATGAAGAACTATACAATAACCGTAAACGGAAACGTATATGATGTAACAGTAGAAGAAGGCGCAGGAAGCGCAGTAGCTTCAGCACCCGCTGCAGCTCCCGCAGTTAAGGCACCCGCAGCACCTGTTAAGAAGGCAAGCGCAGGCGCAGGCTCTGTAAAGGTTGAGGCCGGAGCAGCTGGTAAGGTACTTAAGGTTAACGCAAGTGTTGGCCAGGCAGTAAAGAAGGGTGATACAGTTATCACACTTGAGTCCATGAAGATGGAGATCCCTATGGTTGCTCCTCAGGATGGAACAGTTGCAAGCATCGATGTAGCTGCAGGTGATGCAGTTGAGGCAGGAACAGTTCTTGCAACACTTAACTAATGTCAGAGAAATATAAATTTGCTTAAAGAGAAATGAGGATAAAAAATGGATTACGTTGTTAATACATTAACCAATCTCTGGCATCAGACAGCATTTACAACAATGTCACCGGGTAACTACATCATGGTAGTTGTTGCCCTTGTGTTCTTGTATCTGGCTATTGCCAAGGGATTCGAGCCTTTGCTTTTGGTACCGATCTCATTCGGTATGCTCCTTGTAAATATTTATCCGGACATTATGGCAGCTCCCGTTAATGGCGCTGCAGGCGGACTTCTCCATTATTTCTATATTTTGGATGAGTGGGCTATCCTTCCTTCACTTATTTTCATGGGTGTAGGAGCGATGACTGACTTTGGTCCCCTTATTGCCAATCCTATAAGCTTCCTTATGGGTGCAGGCGCTCAGTTCGGTATTTTCGCAGCTTACTTCATGGCTATCGCATTCGGTTTCAATGATCAGCAGGCTGCAGCAGTATCAATCATCGGAGGAGCGGATGGTCCTACATCCATCTTCCTTGCATCCAAGCTTCATCAGACTTCGATCCTGGGACTTATCGCGGTTGCGGCGTATTCTTATATGGCGCTCGTTCCCATGATCCAGCCGCCTATCATGAAGCTCCTTACAACACAGAGAGAAAGAACTATCAGAATGCAGCAGCTTCGTGAAGTTAGCAAGCTTGAGAAGATTCTTTTCCCTGTTATAGTTACTATTGTTGTCAGCATGATACTTCCTACAACAGCACCCCTTATCGGTATGCTGATGCTCGGAAATATCTTCAGAGAGTCAGGCGTTGTTCGCCAGCTCCAGGAGACAGCTTCCAACGCACTTATGTACATCGTAGTTATCCTTCTTGGAACTTCTGTTGGCGCTACAACAAGTGCTGAGGCTTTCCTTAACAAGACAACTCTTATCATAGTTGTTCTCGGACTTATTGCTTTTGCTTTTGGTACTGCGGCAGGATGTCTTTTAGGTAAACTCCTTTGCTTCATTACCAGAGGTAAGATCAATCCGCTTATCGGTTCTGCGGGCGTATCTGCCGTTCCTATGGCAGCCCGTGTATCTCAGAAGGTCGGATCTGAGTATGATCCTTCTAACTTCCTTCTGATGCATGCTATGGGACCTAACGTTGCCGGTGTTATCGGAACAGCGGTTGTTGCCGGTACATTTATGGCTGTCTTCGGTGTATAAACATCGGACAATGATTTATGAATAATCAGAAAGGATGATTACAGATATGGCAGATATGGTAAAGAAACCCATTCGTATCAATGAGACAGTTCTCCGTGACGCTCATCAGTCCCTTATCGCGACTAGAATGCCTACAGAGGTTATGCTTCCCATCATTGAGACAATGGATCAGGTTGGATATAACGCAGTAGAGTGCTGGGGCGGTGCTACATTCGACGCTTGCATGAGATTCCTTAAGGAAGATCCTTGGGAGAGACTTCGTAAGCTTCGTGCAGGCTTCAAGAACACCAAGCTTCAGATGCTCCTTCGCGGACAGAATATTTTGGGATACAAGCATTATCCCGATGACGTTGTAGATTACTTCGTTCAGAAGTCAATCGCCAACGGTATTGATATTATCAGAATTTTTGACTGTCTTAACGATCTTAGAAACCTTGAGGCTTCAGTTAAGGCATGTAAGAAAGAGGGCGGACACGCACAGATCGCTCTTGCATACACACTTGGTGATGCATACACAGAAGAGTACTGGATGAATATCGCTAAGGATATCGAGTCTATGGGTGCAGATTCTATCTGTATCAAGGACATGGCAGGACTTCTTCTTCCTTATGAGGCTGAGAAGCTCGTTAAAGCTCTTAAGAGCGCTACAAAGCTTCCTATCGACCTTCATACACACTACACTTCAGGTGTTGCCAGCATGACATACATGAAGGCAGCTGAGGCAGGTGTTGATATCATCGACTGCGCTATTTCACCTTTCGCACTCGGAACATCACAGCCTGCTACTGAGGTTATGGTTGAGGCATTCAAGGGACAGCCTTTCGAGACAGGTCTTGATCAGAAGCTTCTTGCTAAGATCGCAGATCACTTCAGACCTTACAGAGAGGAGTGCCTCGCAAGCGGACTTATGGATCCTAAGGTTCTTGGTGTTAACATCAAGACTCTTATGTATCAGGTTCCCGGCGGAATGCTTTCCAACATGGTTAGCCAGCTCAAGGAGCAGAACGCAAGCGACAAGTACGACACAGTGCTTGAGGAGATCCCTCAGGTTCGTAAGGACTTCGGTGAGCCTCCGCTTGTTACTCCTTCTTCACAGATCGTTGGTACACAGGCAGTTATGAACGTACTTATGGGCGAGAGATACAAGGTTGCTACTGACCAGACCAAGGATCTCCTTGCAGGTGAGTACGGAAAGACGATCAAGCCTTTCAATCCCGAAGTTCAGAAGAAGATCATCGGCGACAGAGAAGTTATCACATGCAGACCTGCTGATAAGCTTGAGCCCGGTCTTAACAAGTTCGAAGAGGACGTTAAGCAGTGGAAGCAGCAGGATGAGGACGTTCTTTCATACGCACTCTTCCCTCAGGTTGCTACAGATTTCTTCAAGTATCGTATGGCTCAGCAGACATCTGTTGATGTATCAGAAGCTGATACCAAGAACGGTGCTTACCCTGTTTAATCTATATTGATCAAATTTAATCCCCTGTGACTTTTGTCACAGGGGATTTTTTATGTTCTGAATCGGCTGTTTTTCGTTAAACAGCCGTTTTTTTCACGGATATTTAATAAATTATGTGGTAAAATTAAAGCATGAGTGAGTATAGAAGACATAGGTCCGGTAAAAAGAAGATTGATGTTAATGCGCATCATGCTGAGGTCCTTGGAAAGGGTGATATTAACCGTGAACTTGTATGGCTCGATGAAGTGAACGGTTATAAGATCAGACCCGGAGTCTACAGCATGTATGGTGCGACTATGCTTAGCGACGGCTTAATTAATTTTACGATCTATTCAAACGGAGCGACCTCCATAACACTTCTTTTGTATAAAAGAGGCGATAAGAAGGCGTTTGCGGAGATTCCTTTCCCTGAGAGCTATAAGATAGGAAAGGTGTATTCCATGATCGTTTTTGGCCTTGATATCGAAGATCTGGAGTACAATTATCGCGTAGACGGTCCATGGGATCCTGAGAAAGGTCTTTTGTTTGATAAGAAGAACACCCTGCTCGATCCGTTCGCCAAGGCGGTCTCGGGTCAGAGAATATGGGGTGAGAAGTCTTACGGTGAGGATGAATACAGGGCCAGGATCGTAAGGAACTATTTTGAGTGGAATGTAACGAGAAATCCTGAGATCCCTATGTGCGATTCCATTATCTATGAGATGCACGTAAGGGGCTTTACCAAAGATAAGTCTTCCGGAGTTTCACACGGAGGAACATTCGAGGGTATAAAAGAGAAGGCTGATTACCTTAAGAAGCTTGGCATCACAGCCGTTGAGCTCATGCCGATCTTTGAATTTGATGAGACAAGAGACATGCGAGAGCATAACGGTAAGATGCTTCTCGATTATTGGGGATATAATACCGTTGCCTTTTTTGCCCCAAATACAAGCTATGCTTGTGATGAAGAGCACAACAACGAGGGACTTGAGCTAAAGCAGATGATAAATGCGCTTAAGGCCAATGATATAGAAGTTATCCTGGACGTTGTATTTAATCATACGGCAGAGGGTAACGAGCACGGACCTTTTATCTCGTTCAAGGGCTTTGATAACAATATCTATTATCTCCTTACTCCGCACGGAGAGTATTACAACTTCAGCGGATGCGGAAATACCATGAACTGCAATCACCCGATGGTTCAGGAGTTTATTGTCCAGTGCCTCAGATATTGGGTTGAAGAGTTCAGAGTAGACGGCTTTAGATTCGATCTTGCAAGTATCCTGGGAAGAGATCAGGACGGAGCGCCGATGGACAGACCGCCGCTTCTTCAGCGTATAGCTTATGACCCGATCCTCGGTGATGTTAAGCTTATCGCAGAGGCCTGGGATGCCGGCGGAGTTTATCAGGTCGGTAATTTTCCTTCTTGGAAGAGATGGGCTGAGTGGAACGGTAAATACAGAGACGATATAAGATCTTATCTTAAGGGCGATATCTGGGCTGCTCCCGAAGCTGTTAAGCGTATTACGGGCTCTATGGATATGTACGGAGGATCATATCTGGGATATGAGTCGTCGGTCAATTTTATAACCTGTCATGATGGCTTTACACTATATGATCTTTATTCTTATAATGGTAAGCATAACGAAGAAAACGGATGGAACAATACGGACGGTGCCAACGACAACAGAAGCTGGAACTGTGGAGTTGAAGGCGATACCGACGATCCGAATGTCCTTGCGCTTCGTTACAGGATGATGATGAATGCCATTACAGTCCTTATGTGCAGCAGAGGTACACCGATGCTCACAGCGGGAGATGAGTTTGGTAATACTCAGTTTGGCAACAACAACGCATATTGTCAGGATAATGAGATATCGTGGCTTGACTGGAGTCTCATAGAAAAGAACCGAGAATATTTTGATTATTACAGGAATATCATTCAGTTTAGAAGAAAGCATCCCTGTATCAGAAAGGATCTCGTACCTGCAAAATGCGGACTTCCTTTTATTTCCGTTCACACGGAGAATCCGGATAACGGCAATATAACTAAGGACTCGAAAGTAATCTGCATTAGATATGCCGGTTACTATGACAAAAAGGGTCATGATGATATAGTATATGTTGCAATAAACGCTTACTGGGAAGATATTCAGATCATGCTTCCCGGACCTCCCGCAGGTGCATATTGGACACTCTGCGCCGACACAGGAGACGAAGAGGGTAAGTTCTATTACAATCGTCCTAAGCCGTTGGCATGGAGGAATAAGACCTTAAAGGCAAGGAGCGTAAGCGTCTTTACTATGGCATACGGAGCAGAATATGGCTGATAACAACAAGGCTGACAGCAATTTCATAGTGGGCGGTTATGAGTTTTTAAACGAGAACGATGCTCAGAAGGCTTCGATGGATGAATCCAAGATAAAGCTTTTGGAAGCGAGAGTTAATGCAAGCCGTCCGAGCGACATAAAGGCTGTATACGAGAAGGCTATAGAGAATAAGATATTTAAGTCACCTATAGGCTGGCAGTATCTTATGAATCTAAGGACCAAGCTCTTGGAGAGCGGATATACGGACGAGGATCTTATTCCGATACCGCTCAATGTCACGTTTACCAAGCATTCGGCGTTTGAAAACCTTGCGGTAAATCAGAGGAAAAAACCTCAGCGTGACGAAGCCGGTGCGGACTTTGGAAAGATCTTTTCCATAGTACTTAACGTAGTACTGGTCATACTGGTAATTGTAATGTTTGTCATTGCCTCAAAGAGTGACAGTGACAATATTATCAACTATAAAAGAAACATAACGAATCGCTATTCATCATGGGATGAAGAACTTAAAGCAAGGGAAAAAGCGGTTCGTGAGGCAGAAAAAAAACTTGGCATCGAAACACCACAGGCGTATGATGGTGATATTGGTGATGACTGAATTGAGGAGGAAGTAACATTGGATGACTTGAAGATTTTAGTGGTGGATGATGAGAGCCGTATGCGCAAACTCGTCAAAGACTTTCTTATAAAAGACGGATACATTGTACTCGAGGCCGGAGACGGCCAGCAGGCACTTGACATGTTCTATGAGGATAAAGATATTTCTCTTATTATTCTCGATGTCATGATGCCCAAAAGAGACGGCTGGGAAGTTTGCAGAGAGATACGAAACAATTCCAAAGTACCGATCATAATGCTCACGGCAAAGTCGGAGGAGAGAGATGAGCTCCTTGGATTTGAGCTTGGAGTGGATGAATATATTTCTAAACCGTTTAGTCCCAAGATACTTGCGGCAAGAGTTTCCGCAATACTTCGAAGGACTAATCAGTCTGTCAACAATCAGGTCATGGAGGCCGGTGGTATCACTATCAATAAGGTGGCCCACAGCGTATTTGTTGACGACAAGGAAGTTGATCTTAGCTACAAGGAATTTGAGCTTCTTAGCTTCTTCTTTGAGAATAAGGGAGTTGCTCTTTCCAGAGAAAAGATCCTTAATAACGTGTGGAACTATGATTACTTTGGCGACGCACGTACTATAGACACTCATGTTAAAAAATTAAGAGGCAAGCTTGGAAACAAGGGCGATCTCATTAAGACGATATGGGGAATGGGGTACAAGTTTGAAACAAACCAGTAATACCGGCTACAACAAAAAGATCACTCATTCTATCCGTCTTGAGATAAGTATGGCATTCCTTATGACCATGATAATCGCGTTCGGCTTTTGTATTATCATGAATGTTCTTTTCATGGAGAGATACTATGTAAAAGACAAGATCGATAATATCGTAAAGGCGTATGTGAGTACTCAAGATGCTATTTTGAACGGAAGAGATATCACATCATACGATTTTGATGAAGAGATAAGCCATATCTGCGAACGATACAACATTGAGATGCTTGTTTATGACAATGACACCAAGAGGGTAAAAGCATCATCAAGTTCGGAAAAGAACGCAGATGTCATGAAGGAAGTAGTATTAAGTAACCTTAATGCGCTTAATGATGAGTCATATCTCGATCCCACAAGAGATGTGAAGAAGCTCCAAAAAGGGGAGAACTATACCCTTCAGCTTGATACAGACCGTGTGAATGATATCGAGTATCTTGAAATGTGGGGAATTGTAGGCGAGGATTATCTGGTGTTTGTAAGGACCACGGTACAGAGTATCAGGGATAACGTTAAGATATCCAATACTTTCATGGCGATGACAGCGTTTACGGCATTGTCTATCGGTGCGATCCTGGTTCTTTTTATATCAAAAAAGGTTACTGCTCCGATCCAGAAGCTCTATCATATCTCGGATGAGATGAAAAGACTTAACTTCGAAGCTAAGTTTGAAGACAGCGGAGTACATAAGAATGAAATAGATATCCTCGGACAGAATATGAATGAATTGTCCGAGATCCTCGAGGCGTCGATCAAAGACCTTAAGAACGCCAATATAGCTCTTAAGCAGGATATTGCCAAGAAGGAAGAGATCGATGAGATGAGAAAGGAATTCCTTTCAAACGTATCTCATGAGCTCAAAACTCCTATCGCACTTATACAGGGCTATGCGGAAGGACTTAAGGAAGGTATCAACGACGACGAGGAGAGTAAGGATTTTTATTGTGAAGTCATCATGGATGAAGCGTCCAAGATGAACATCATGGTAAAGAAGCTCCTTACACTCAATCAGCTTGAATTCGGCAATGAAGGTGCTACAATGGAGCGCTTTGACATTGTTGAGCTTGTGAAGAACTACATCAAATCGGCGGAACTTCTTGCAAGACAGAAGGAAGCAACCGTTAAGATCGGTAATTATAAGCCGATATTTGTATGGGGAGATGAATTCAGAGTAGAAGAGGTTTTGCAGAACTATTACAGCAATGCCCTTAATCATATAGGCGGCGAGAGAGTCGTAGATATCAAGATTACCGAGAAAGACAACAAGGTACGTGTATCTGTCTTTAATACAGGTAATCCGATTCCCGAGGACAGCTTAAAGCATATCTGGGATAAGTTCTATAAAGTCGACAAAGCAAGGACCAGAGAGTATGGCGGAAGCGGCGTAGGCTTATCCATAGTTAAGGCTATAATGGAGAGTATGAATCAGGATTACGGCGTTATCAATTACGACAACGGCGTTGAATTCTATTTTGAACTCGAGACCAAATAATAAGAGGGAAATCTTATGAGTGGAAAAAAGTATTTGGGATTAGCGATGATCATCATTGCATCACTTGCTCTTTCGGGATGCGGGGAGAAATTTCCGGATCTGACGGAGGAGGAGTATGCTCAGACCGTGGAGTATGCGGTAGGTCTATTGATGAAATACTCCAATAACGGGGAGAGCAAACTGACTTACGTAGATCCTGTTATCGCTCAGGAAATGATCGAGCAGAACAATAAAAAGAAGGAAGAAGAAATGCATGAGGATCCATTCGATCTCGGACCCGCTCCGATCGATGATCCGGATGAAGCAAGCTCTTTTTCCTCGGATGAAGATAATGCGGATGCATCGATGTCCGGAGCATCAGACGAAGACAGTGAAGGTGCTGAGGCTAGCGAAGGTGATGACGCAGGTAAGGGTGATGAAGGTTCGGATTCTGAGAGTAAAGATGCAGGATCTGAAAAGAAATCCGGTGATACAGGCAGTGACGGATCATATGCCGGAGACAGCGACGCAGTTGTGATCTCAGACGATGAATCAAGAGAGATAATGGATGATATCTTCCTGTCATATCAGGGATACTCTATTTCCAAGACATATCCGGAAAGCTCCAAGAGCTACGTTGTTAATGCAGATAAGGGCAAGAGACTTCTTGTTCTTAGATTTGATCTTTACAATGCATCCGACAATGCTAAGGATGTAAATATGCTCAAGCTTAATCTTTTGTTCCAGATTCTTTTAAACGGCAAGAACCTTGGATACACTTCGGTTACGTTCCTGCCGAACGACCTGTCATCTTACATTGGCACGATAGATTCCAGGGCGCATGAGAGCTTGGTGGTGCTCACGCAGATAGATGAAAAGAGCACTTCAAATGTTGAGACTCTGGGACTCATAGTTACAAGAGACGGCAAGGATACCAAAGTAATTCTTGAATAAAACCACTGATCTAAAGGCCGAGATGATCGGCCTTTAATTTTGCACACGACAACAAGGAGAAGACAATGGTAAAGATAATCGCAGACAGTACATGTGACCTTTCAAAAGAACTGGTGGATAAATACGACATCACGATAATCCCGCTCTATGTAAGACTCGGTGACGAGGAATATCTGGACGGTGAAAACATCACTCCAAAGGAACTGTATGAGTGGTCGGACAAGACAGGGGAGACGCCCAAGACGGCGGCTGCTTCCGTTGCTGATATCATGGATAAGATAAAAGAGAATGCGGCGGATGAATACGTTGTGTTTACGATATCTTCATCGATGTCCGCTAACTATTCGAATTGTAAGCTTGCAGCGCAGGAGCTTGAAATGGAGGATAAGATCCGCGTGATCGATTCAGAGAATCTTTCTACCGGTATAGGACTTCAGGTGATAGAAGCATGTGAGCTTGCACGCAATGGAAAGAGCGCGGCGGAGATAGAAGAGTATATCCTGGCGCTCAGATCCAAGGTAAGAGCAAGCTTTGTCATCGATACACTCACATATCTTTACAGAGGCGGAAGGTGCTCTGGCCTTGCGGCTTTAGTCGGCAACGCATTAAAACTTCATCCAAGGATCGGTGTAAAAGACGGCAAGATGGGACCTGAGAAGAAGTACAGAGGGCTTCCCAAGAAGTACATAATTGACTACGTTAAAGACATGGAAGATGCGCTTAAGAATGCCAAGTCCGACAGAGTATTTATCACACATTCCGGATGCGATAAAGAGATAGTAGATATGGTTCGATCATATCTGACTGAACTCGGATGCTTTAACGAGATAATCGAAACCCGCGCGGGAGGCGTTATTTCCTCGCATTGCGGCCCCGGAACACTGGGCGTTTTATTCATAGAAAAATAAAACTTCAAAAAAAATCAAAAATTTTTGAAAATAGTTGTTGACATGGATGATACGCAGTGATATATTTATATTCGTTGCTGATGCAGACAGAAATGCCGCAAACGCAGCACTGGAGCGGGTTTTAGGCTCCTTGTACCTTGACAAATAAACAGTAATGCAACCCTGAAAAATTCCAAAAAGCAATGAGCAGGGCGAAAGATGAAATAAGCAGGTCGAGCAAGCTTGCTTGCAGAGAACTGATTATTTCAGATTTCATTTTGCGAACGCAAAAGCTTGGGAAATGCGAAGCATTTCGCAAGACCTGGTCATTACATTAAGAGAATTAATTCAGAACAAAAGATAGTAAATTAACGGACAGAACAAAAGCCAAGCTTAGTTTTGACCGGATCAAACTTTTAGCAGTGGTTTGCTAATCTCGTGGGAGACCTCGATAAGCAAACTGTGCCTAGGTAAAATATTCCGAA
>JAFXTN010000039.1 GCA_017535785.1 Butyrivibrio sp.
AACATTAAATGCGGTATGGTGCCTTGCAGAGCAAATCAATGATTATTTTGATGAAATCAATAGAATTATTGAAGAAGCGCTTCTTTATAGTCCAGTAAAGGTGTATGTACACGATATTAACGATAAACGCAGCCATATTTATCGTCATCTGTTTGATCACCTTGATAAGACCTCTCACTATTTCATTAACGCAAAAGTTCTTTTTAGATTAAAGCATGATATTTACAAGGACAGAAGTCTTTTAGAGTTAGTGAATTATGATTATGTCTTCAAGCCAAAGCCCGTGTTTGGTCAATTACCAAGTCAAATCACTTTCATTGATAAATCAGGTTGCAAGAAGGTACTTTTTCAAAGATAAAATGATCCCCGCAGACATGAATCATGTTCTGTGGGGATTTTCTTTATTGTGGTAGTTATGAATAAAGAGCAGAGAACTCAAGTTCCCTGCTCCTCTTTTTCTGCTATAAATCCTAATACTTTAAAAGCTTCTAATACTGCCAGTTCCTTTTTACTCTTCAATTTTGGAACAATCTTGGCAGCACCAGGCTCAAGCTTATCAGCCCCGCATTTATCCCTTACGGAACAAACACTGGATTTACTGATATCAAGCCCATATGACTTCTTAACCCATTTTCTGACTCCTCCAATCGATAGCGAATATGTATTCTGCCATTTTTTGGACTCCTCATCAAATGGGTTTGGAAAGCCACAAATTAGATAAATGCGCGTTTTGTACACCTTTATGGAGAGGTGTTCGTCAAAACGTGCTGTCGTGGATTAGGCGGGAGTCGAACCCGCGTCCAAAAACTCATCCCCTATCCTTCTACTATCATAGTCAATTATTCCGGGATTCTGCATCCCCGTTCCCTCATGCCGCGGTAATTGACAACTGCAAACAATCGGTAGCTTCATGATACGACCATAGCCGCAAAGCTTAAGCTATGTCGTTTCCTACAAAGTTTGACGCCGATTACCGAATGTGTAGGTGCATCCGGGTCGACGTGCTGCATTTAGGCAGCTGCTAATTCTGTGTTAGCGTTTAATTTTAATTTGAGGTTTAACGCACCGTCCTGCGGATAGCTTCTCCAGCTTCAAAATCCCTGTCGAAACCTTTACTAACCCTTATTAAATTTGTATTGCTACTACAGTATATCGGTAACAATCATCAAAATCAACAGATAGAACCCTCTTTATTTAAATTTAAGCTTAAACTCTTTATCAACTTCTCTCTGCTGATCCTTCTTGGCCATATCCGCTCTCTTATCATAGAGCTTCTTACCTTTTGCAAGACCGATCTCGACTTTCACCTTGCCGTTCTTAAAGTAAACCTCGAGAGGTACAAGGGTGTACCCCTGTACCATTTTCTGTTGGTCAAGCTTTCTTATCTCAGCTTTATGCAAAAGAAGCTTCTTAACTCTTAAGGGATCCTTGTTAAAGATATTGCCTTTCTCATAAGGGCTTACATTCATGCCCATGATAAAAGCTTCACCTTTATCAATGCTGATCCAGGCTTCTTTTATACTGCACTTACCCTGACGAATGGATTTTACCTCGGTTCCGAAAAGCTCGATACCTGCTTCGTACTTCTCCTCGATAAAATAGTCATGATATGCTTTTTTGTTATTAGCAACTAGCTTTCTTGCCTTATTATCTTCTGCCATCGTAATTACCTACAATTTATCTTTTCTTTTTTCTGCCCTTGCCCTGAGCACTTCGAGCAGCCTTACTCGTTGCCGACTTCTTGTACTTATGGACCTTGTAGACCTTTCTTGTGGACTTGGTCTTCTTTTCGGCATTCTTCTCAGATTTCTTTGTTCCCTTTGTCTTGGACTTCTTTGAATCCGACTTTGCCAATGATTTCTTGGCTTTCTTTAAAAGTCTGTCGACTTCTTCTGAAATCTGCGCATTGTCAGCATCTTCTTTAGCTTTTTTGCTCAAGGTCCTTATCTTCTTTGCCTTGTCGCCTGCAAGCTTACGAGCCTTTGGAACATATTCCTCTTCATAGTATACATTATCTTCAGTCTCATCATAGTCTTCATCGATGAGCCTAAAATCTATAGTCTTGGATATCCTGTCTGCTCCGACAACCTTTATCCTGACCTTCTCACCAAGCGTATACTCCTTGTGATAGCGCTCGCCGACAAGCTTCATATTGGCTTCGTCATATACATAAAAATCATCAGCCATAGATGCAGCCGCAACCATTCCTTCGCAGGAATTTTCAAGCTCGACAAAAAGTCCCCAAGCGGTCACACCGGATACAACACCCTCAAAAACTTCACCGATATGATTTTCCATGTACTGGGCTTTCTTGAGCTTATCGGTCTCACGCTCAGCTTCCTCGGCTCTTCTTTCTGTCTCTGAAGAATGCTTGGCCACCTCATCTAGGATCTCGCTGTAGTGAAGCATCTTGGCTTCATTCATCCTACCTCTTAAATGATCCTTTATGATCCTGTGGATCTGGAGATCCGGATATCTTCTGATAGGAGATGTAAAATGGCAATAGTAATCAAACGCAAGTCCGAAATGTCCGGTACACTCCGTACTGTACTTGGCCTGCATCATACTCCTTAGTGTCATTCTGCTGATAACAGCTTCTTCCTTGCTTCCCTCTATATTCTTAAGAAGCTTCTGGAGCTCTTTTGGCTTAACTCCCTCATCGCGCCTTGTCTTGATATGAAGTCCGAAGCTGTTTACAAAAGCAGACAGCGTCGAGATCTTCTCAGGATCGGGCTGTTCATGGATACGATATACGAAAGGACTCTGAAGGAAATAAAAGTGCTCCGCAACAGTCTGGTTAGCTGCAAGCATAAAGTCCTCAATAAGCTTGGTCGCCGTATTTCTCTCGTGAGGAACGATATCTATGGGATTTCCTTCCTTATCAAGAATGATCTTGGTCTCGGGGAAATCAAAATCTATCGCGCCCTTCTTCTCTCTCTTTTTCCTAAGGATACTTGAAAGCTTGGCCATATCTTTGAACATAGGAACAAGCTCTTCATATCTTGCGATCTCTTCCTCGTCCTCATCCTCAAGTATCTTAGCAACGGAAGTATATGACATTCTCTCGTTGACATTTATGACCGTCTCAGCGATCTCATGGTCGATAACTCCGCCGTTCTTATCGATAGTCATAAGACATGAAAGCGCAAGCCTGTCCTCACCGTGATTTAGCGAACAGATACCGTTAGAAAGCCTGTGAGGAAGCATAGGTATAACTCTGTCGACCAGATATACACTGGTTCCACGCTTAAGAGCTTCTCTGTCGAGCGCAGATTTCTCCTGCACATAGTTGGTAACATCCGCAATATGAACACCGAGGTGATAAAGGCCTTCCTCATCGATCGAAAGACTGACAGCATCGTCAAGGTCCTTGGCATCCTCACCGTCTATAGTGACCATTGTCACATCACGAAGATCCATCCTGCCAAGCATATCCGCTTCGCTGATGGTATCGGGACACTTATTGGCCTGGTTGATAACTCTCTCGGGGAATTCCGTCGGAATATCATAGTTCTTTACAATAGATAAAATATCGACACCGGGATCGTTGATGTTGCCGATAACCTCTTTTATCTTGCCCTCGGGCTTCTGTCTCTTCTTGGGATCACCGTAATCAGTGATGGTCACAACAACCTTATCTCCGGTAACGGCGCTTCCGTGGAATTCTATAGGTATAAAGATATCGCTATTAAACTTATCGCTGTCGGGGATAACAAAACCAAAATTCTTCTCCGCCTGATAAGTTCCCACTATCTCCTGTATGCCTCTTACAAGGATATTTCTGATACGTCCCTCTTTGCGTTTACCGCTCTGAACGGGAAGGATCTCAACTTCAACCGTATCCGTATGAAAAGCTCCGTGAACATAATCTTCGGGAATGAAGATATCTTCATCCTCTCCCTCTATCGTCACAAAGCCGAATCCCCTTGCATTAGAAATAAACTGACCGACCACATGATCGTCAGAATGCTTCTTACTATTACCAAATAGGCTTTCTTCTACTCTTTTAAGTCTTCTTCCTTTACTCATATTCCCTCATAAAACAATCAAGGCACTCTATAATTGTTATAGAGTGCCTCACAATAATCTTACAATAACAGTTCTATCAGAACATATGCATGTTAAGAATGATACTGAGTACGATAAATGCAACAGATAAAACAACCGTTACAGTCTTAAGGATTCCTTCTGTGGAACGGCCTCTGTTCTTGCCCCAATATGTATTCTCAACTGTTCCCTGAATAGCACCAAGTCCCTGATTCTTACCTTCCTGAGCAAGAACAAGCACTACAAGTGCAAGGCAGATCAATATAAAAATTACTCCAACTACATAACTTAAAGTACTCACGAAATACATTCCTCCCGGTACATATTCTGCATATCAAAGTATCATGCGCTTTCTCAGAGCCAATGCTCTCACAGTCAGCGCATTTAATACTTTATCATATTATCACTTTTTAATCAATAAAGACTTTCCTGTCATCTCTGCAGGCTGTTCCTCGCCCATACACTCGATAAGTGTAGGGATGATATCAGCAAGACATCCGCCCTCCTTGAGTGTGTATGCAGGATCATAGTTAACAAGGATGAAAGGAACAGGATTGGTTGTATGAGCTGTCCAAGGTTCTCCTGTCTCATAGTCGATCATCATGTCAGCGTTACCGTGGTCTGCGCAGATGAACATTGTTCCGTTTGTAGCCTTGATAGCTTCAACGATCTTACCAACGCACTCATCTACAGTCTCGATAGCTGAAACCGCTGCAGGGATAACACCTGTGTGTCCTACCATATCAGGGTTAGCAAAGTTAGCTACAACAACATCATATTTCTGAGAGTTGATAGCATCAAGGATCTTCTCGCATACCTCGGGAGCACTCATCTGAGGCTTAAGGTCATATGTGGGAACGTCCTTAGGGCTGTTAACAAGAACTCTGTCCTCTCCCTCGTTGGGCTTCTCAACACCACCGTTAAAGAAGAATGTTACGTGAGCATACTTCTCAGTCTCAGCGATACGTGCCTGCTTAAGACCCTTAGCAGCAAGCCACTCACCAAATGTGTTTGTAAGAAGTACCTTCTTGAAGGCAACTTCCTTATTAGGGATAAGAGGATCATAATCTGTGAAGCAAACATAAGTTACATCAAGTCTCTTACCTCTGTTGAATTTATCAAAATCATCATCGCAGAAGCAATGTGTGATCTCTCTGGCTCTGTCGGGACGGAAGTTAAAGAAGATGATCGAATCCTTATCCTTAACTGTAGCAACGGGAGCTCCATTCTTCATGATAACAGTAGGGATAACGAACTCATCTGTCTTGCCGTCCTTGTATGTCTGAACCATGCACTCGTGAGCGCTGTCAGCCTTGTTGCCCTCGCCCTTTGTAAGTGCGTTGTAAGCAACCTCTACACGGTCATAGTTATTATCTCTGTCCATAGCATAGTAACGACCTGAGATAGATGCGATCTGGCCTACGCCGAGCTCTTTCATCTTGTCCTCAAGCTGCTGAACAAAGTCGATTCCACTCTCCGGAGGAGTATCTCTTCCGTCAAGGAAGCAGTGTACATAAACCTTGCTAAGTCCGTTCTTCTTGGCAAGCTCAAGAAGTCCGTAGATATGTGTGATATGGCTGTGTACGCCACCGTCTGAAACAAGTCCGTACATATGAAGTGCTGAATCATTGGCCTTACAATTGTTGATAGCTGCCATAAGTCCCTCGTTGGTGAAGAAATCTCCATCCTCGATCGACTTAGTGATTCTTGTAAGCTCCTGATAAACGATTCTGCCGGCACCCATGTTCATGTGTCCTACTTCAGAGTTACCCATCTGTCCGTCGGGAAGACCTACAGCAAGTCCGCTGGCAAGTCCCTGCACAAAGGGATACTCCTTCATAAGAGAATCCATTACGGGAGTCTTTGCCATAGCAATGGCATTTCCCTCAGGATTGGGGTTAATTCCGTATCCGTCAAGGATCAAAAGAACTGTTGGCTTTGAACCTCTCATATATATATCCTCCATCTTCTACGCATATAGCGATTAAAAAACTAATAAAATATATTTTTACCACGTCATAGTATATCTCAATTAACCGCCATATGACAAGATGGGTTTAATTATTTGTCTTAGACACAAGGATAAGTCCAAGCGGATACATTACGCCTGCCAAAAAAGCAAGCATAAGCATCAGATATAATACGTACAATTCAGCAACGAACATAATAAATGTATATCCGATAACAAAAAATGCAACCATGGATACAAAAATACAGAAAAGTGTCATGAGCACGCCCAGGAACAGCTTTAACAGATATTTTCCTGCCGACAATCCGCTCTTTTTATAGAAAAAATACGCCGCTATAGCGTACATAATAAAAAGAAAACAAAGAGCGACTATTCCGGAAATATCACTCAACTGCATGATCTCATCCCTGCCAATGCCATAACCGGCAACTCTTTCTTCAAGCCCTTGCATTGTAACCGATGAAAAGAGCCCGATCACTCCTCCAAGCAATAAACTAAAGATAATGACAATGATCTTGGCGATAACAGCACCGGAAGAAACGGTGAAATCCTTGCCGCACTCCTTAACTTTATATGAACGATATGCCTCAAAAGGAAGCATTCCTATAGAAAAAACAAATAATACAGCTGAAATAAAATCCACTACTCTTTCAGGCCTGGATGCGATCGTATCCATAAAATGAGCCGTACTTGAATATAAGATCATTGCTACTACCATACATATCACAGAAACCTTATGTTCCTGCAAGATCTCTTTATAAGTTCCCTTAATTCTAAACATCTCTTTCCTCCAAATAATAAGCAAATTTATTACATATTATTTCTAAAATATAACAGATTCGTTAATTATTTGCAAGCGATGTTCTTTAAGCCTTGTAATCAGCCTTATCTATAGTAATATCGCATTCTATATCCGGATGGATCCCCTTAATGTGATCATCCAGATATTTTATGATATCCGCATCCTTGATATTGTACTTGTACGGGACAGTCAGATCAAAGGCAACTCTTCTGCTGTCGCCCTTTGCGTGAATGACCCTGAAATCATGGAAATCAAGCTTTGGATCAAGTTCAGCAACAATATGCTTTACTTTTCTCCTTAATTCATCGGAAAATTCATCGTCGGTAACTACGGGATCCATGTGGATAACGACCATGCATCCGTATTTTTTCCTTATATCATTCTCAATATCATCGACAAGATCATGGACAGTGACAATATCCTTATCCCCCGGAACCTCAACATGCAAGGATACAAAATTCCTTCCGGGTCCGTAATTATGTACGACCAGATCGTGGACACCGAGTATACCGTCGTAGCCAAGAACAAAGGCCTCTATCTCATTTACAAGTTCTTTGCTCGGTGGCTCTCCAAGAAGCGGACTTATCGTGTCCTTGGCCGCTTCACAACCTGTCTTTATGATAAATATACAGGCAAGAACACCGATGTATCCGTCAAGAACAATCCCCTTCTTATAAGAGATAAAAGAAGACAGCAAAACAATTCCCGTTGTAATAACATCGGAAATGCTGTCCATTGCAGTATTTCTAAGAGCCGCGCTCTCTATCTTATGCGCCGCCTCAAGATTACCCTGAAACATTATCAACTTGACGATCATGGAAAAAATAAGGATTCCGGCTATAAGGCCGTTAAATAAAGTCGCTTTCGGATGAAGTATCTTTTCAACCGAAGACTGCATGAGCTCTACGCCCATGATAATGATAAAAAGAGCCACGATAAGCCCTGCGATATACTCTATCCTGCCGTGTCCGAAAGGATGCTCCTCGTCAGCCTCCTGGCCTGAAAGCTTAAAGCCGACAAGCGTAACTATGCTGGAAGCCGCATCGGACAGATTATTGAAAGCATCGCCGGTTATTGAGATCGATCCGCTTATAACACCCGCAAACAGCTTGGAAGCAAACAAGATGCAATTGAGGAAAATGCCCACAATCCCACTAAGGATCCCATACTTATTTCTTACTTCAAGATCACCCGTATTTTTATGATCTTTTATAAAAAAAGCTGCAAGGAAAGATATCATAAGTTGTACAAGCTACGGCCAAACGCGTTATCTATCCGCAAATTCGATGCAGATAAGAAGCGTTCCCCTCTCTACCGTAACCTCTGCCTCCTCATCGATTATAAATTCATTACTTACACCAAGCGGAAAATCAGCGGTAAGTTCGCCGTGATCAAGCGTATAACTAAGTCCTTTGATCGTAACGCCCTCTGATTTTTCGGATAACGAAAATACAGAAACGTAACCTGTATTTCCTCTGTTGAACTTAACTGTCTCATTTTCGGCGATCATGATCATCTTGTCATGTGCCATGATATAGCCCGTTCCGCCGTTATGTTTAATATACAATAAAGTCTGTACGTTGGCAAAGCTGTGATCAAACCTGCTTCCGCCCAAAGCGCCGTATAAAAAGATCTTTTTATAACCTTTCAAAAGAGCTATCTTAACAGCCTTCATTGTGTCAGTGTCATCTTTTCTGACCTCCAGCTGCATTATCCTATCGGGGTCGCTCTCCCTTATTTCTTCGAGAGTCCTTACGGCATCAGGCCCCAGCTCATTAAGGGAATCAAAATCACCGACTATGAGATCCGGCAGTATCCCCAGATCTCTTGCGTACATAAATCCCGCATCGCAAGCAATACAATAATCCCCTTCTTCAAGAGGGATCTCTATAGGTGTGAAACTTCCCGCAGAAATAATAACGCATCTTGGTTCTCTCATGATTCTCCCCGATCAAGCTCTGATCCTTGATTCTATAGTGTCTATATCCATTACCCATTCATTAGCGCCGCCCCAGTCGCCGACAATTGTCTCATCAACAGTGCCGTCACGACGCTCAATTGTAGTATCCAGCCTGTAATTCATCTTGGCAACTCTCGTGGAATTACCTGATGTGATATAGCTGTACAGATAAGTGACCGAATACTTGGTGTGCGGATACATGTTATCTTCTATTGAAGCAGGTTCATAAGAAATAGAACTTCTCTGAACACCGTCATCTTCAAAGTAATTGGCCCAAAGAGTTATGACTCCTGCGGTAGACGGATTCTCCTCAAAGCTAAGGAATCTATAGCTCCATTTATCGTCCTTCCTGTTCAGGATTATCGCCTCTCTGCTGATAGGCACATAAACTGTATTCTCCTGAGGAGTCTCCTCTTTATTTAAAAAGATATCTCTTAAAGCAATGTATTCATCGGAAACGACAAATTTTCTCAGTTCATCAACATTTCCAACATCAAGCTGCGTAAAGATATCTGCAAATATCCCCTGCACCTTTTGGCTGTCGTCCAGGCACGCCATGAAGGAATCGATATTCTCGTCACTTCCTGTGACCGCCATAGCCTTTTCAAGCAATCCTTTATACTCGGGAACATCCTCAACATTAAGTGTAAATGAGTCTTCCATAGGTATCATATATTCTCTTATGATCTTCTTAAGTTCCTCTGAAGGTGCTGTATTATAGACATTTATCATTCTGTCGACAACAGAACTATACTTTTCAAAAGAGCACTCAGAAACGCCCTCAGACTTATCTTTTACATGATCAGGTCTGAAAAGAGCATTGATATCATCACCGTACGCCTCTTCAAAGCATCTTGAATATGCCGCATCAATAAGTTCTATCGCATCAGTATTGCCGTTGTCTTCTTCAAGCACAGTGACCATTGAATCAACTACGTCAATATCCGTCTCCTTGCGATTCATCTTATCAACAGCCTCATTTAAGATGACGGCATGATAATTATCTAAAAGCTCTTCGTTCTCAGTATTCTGCCATCCGTTATACAATATCTTCTTGGCTGACTCGGGATCATCTATGCTAAGATATGCCCCTGCCATGTTGGAATAAGCAATGACAGACTTTGAATCGATCTCTATTGCCTTCGTATATGAATCTATCGCTGCATCATACTCTTCATTCTTTGAGTATTTATTTCCGGCTGCGATGGCTTTTTTTACCTTAACATTAGGAAGATGAAGATATACACCAGCGCCTATAGCTACAAGAGCACCTAAAGAAAGAGCTAAGATCCCGACTTTTCTAAGATCAAATCTCTTTCTGCGTCTTCTTCTGCCTCTATATGAATTTCTGCCTCTGCCGGCAGGCCTTCTTCTATCGTAACTCAATTTAAAAGCTCTCCCATTTCTTTAATAGACTCAAATACAGCATCGGGACTGCAATCAAATTTATCCATGTCTTCAAGCTTTGTTTCGCCTGAAAGAACAAGGATCCCGATCGCTCCGTTATTGACTCCCGTAGCCACATCCGTATATATTCTGTCGCCGACAAATGCGATTTTTTCTTTGGAAACGCCTGTCGCTTCGACAACCATATCTACGGTTTCTTTAAAAGGCTTACCCACAAATCTGGGCTCTTTACCTGTAGAGAGCTCGATCGCTTTGCATATGGCACCGCAATCCGGGATGAACCCGCCCTTCATGGGACAATTGATATC
The DNA here is from genome assembly GCA_017535785.1 of Butyrivibrio sp. Taxonomy (GTDB): domain Bacteria; phylum Bacillota; class Clostridia; order Lachnospirales; family Lachnospiraceae; genus Butyrivibrio. The sequence goes on from JAFXTN010000039.1 coordinate 10,494, forward strand.
CAAGTGTGTAGCCAGAAACAGAGAGCCTTCTCTTATATAAGTACATGCATTTGACAGCTTATCAAACGTAAGTGTTTTATCAAAGCCTACAACAACGATGTCAGGTCTCTTGTCCATATTGGCAAGCGCATCGTCATTTTCAAGATTAAAAAGGTTTATGCCCGCAGCTTTAAAGCTCTCTTCCAACGGTTTTGTGCCAAGGAGATAAACCGACTTTCCGGGGTGATTAACATTAAGATATGCCGTCATGACATCGCCTGAAGTCATGATCATATCTCTTGTTATATGGCAGTTCATCTTGGCGAGCTTTTCAATATAAAGCTCAGCCGAGGTCGATGAATTATTGGTGAAAAAGATATATCTTTTCCCCGCCTTTTTTACCGCCTCCAAAAAATCCAGCGCTCCGTCCAATATATCATTTTCAAGATAGAACGTGCCGTCCATATCAAGGACAAAAAGCTCCGTTTTATCTAAGATTTCTTTCTTTGTTTCAAGATCAAACATCATAAATCAAATTCCGCCTAAACATTTTCATTTTGGACATGCTTTCCGTAAATAAGCACGGTATCGCCTGCCTTAAGAATAAGACTACCCTTGGGAACAAGTGCCTTCCCATTTCTTCTTATCATAAAGATAAAGCTCTGTCTGGATATATCTATATCCCTAATGGCCGTTCCGTTCCAGGAATGGCCTTCATTTATAATGATCTCTTTTAGATCGATCGGCTGAAGATCCTTGGTCTTCTCAGAACACATCACGACAAGATCGTTCTTCTTAACGACCGTCTCGCCCCTTGGTATTATGGTGTCATTACCTCTTTGGAGCGCAACTACCATCATATCTTTCGGAAGCCCGATCTCATTTATCTTCTTATCGCACCACTTATCAGCGGCGCCGAGTCTTACTCTGATAAAGTGAATATTCTCTTCTTCAGTATATTCACCGATCGTCTTAAGTCTCTGATACTGCTCGACGAAGCCCGCGGAAATGATACCCGTTGGGATAGCGACCATTCCGACGCCTAGGAAAGCTATAACTATTCCAAGTATCTTACCGGCAACGGTCCTTGGATAAATGTCACCGTAGCCTATAGTCAAAAGAGTTGACGCGGACCACCAGATTCCCGAAAAAGCATTTTGAAATACTTCGGGCTGCGTCTCATGTTCCACGCTGTACATACAAAGACTTGCTGACATCATGAGTATCAGGATGATAAATACAGAAGCCATAAGTTGTTGCTTTTTGCGGCTGATTACTTCAGTGATAACATTGAGCTGATCGTAATAGGAATTGATCCTAAAAAGTCTTAGTATCCTTGCCACTCTAAAGAGCTTAAACACCGCAGTTCCTCTGGGGAAGAAAAACGGCATATAATACGGCAGGAATGATATCAGATCGATAACTCCGGTAAACGATGCCGCGTATTTAACAGGTGCATATCTCTCGGATTCCTTCGGATAAAGTTCAGGAGCCGTAAAAACTCTCAGAACATAATCCACCGCAAAGAAAAATGTCGTTACTGCTTCTATAGCAAGAAGGAGCGAACCGTAGTTCTGCTCCATATGATCAAAGGTAATCGCAAAAGCTGAAAACAGATTCAAAGCCAGCGCAATAATACTGATAACATCATACAATCTGTTTATGGGCTCATCGACAACACCCACGCTTACCATGTTAAACAGCTTAGCTCTTATTCTTCTGCTCTTTGTATTCGTGCCTTTACTCATTACCCCCTCCTGTATTTAATTAGCATAAAACTTCCAGGCTGTCACTCCGTCAACTTCAACCGATCTTGCATCTATGCCCGGTCCGTATTTCTCATTGAGATAACTCATCAAGGTATCTTTGGCTTCATCATCACTTACAAAAAATACGTTTTCGTTTTCAAACAATGCTTTGGCCGGATTGGAAATACCTGCCTTTCCGGCAAAATATAAACCGCTCGGAGAATTACCGTTTCCGCCCATCTCGGTGATATTCGCATAATAATCCGCATATTTACGGTCTATATCAAAAATATCCTTAGCTCCAAGAAGCATTCCGTAATCAGCTATATTATATATCACGAAATGTCCTTTTGCTTCTCGTATATTGAGAAAATCTTCATACTTGCTATCGCCGTTGGTAAATTTGGAATTATCCATCACCTCGGACTTGATAAATACGGTAGCTATAAGGAATAACAAAACGGCACATACAGCGATCTTTTCGAATCTCTTTGAAAGCTCGGTAATATTATCTTTCTTTTCAATCTTAGAAGAAAGATGATCCACAACAATAAAGCCGCTAATCAAGACAGCCGAAAGCCATATGATGATCTCGACTCTCCAAAAGAATCTTCCCTTAAAGATCAGATAATAATACTCGGCAAAAGAAAGCACTGCATAAATGATATTCTGAGCAATAAGCCATCTGTCACCTATCGCAAGTGAAAGTAAAACGATCACCATTAAAAGGCCTGCAAGAGTCCTGTTTCCGAATCTGGATACAAACTCCTTTACTGTACTCTTAAGTACACTCATGTTTAGGCCAAGGCCGCTGTTATTATGCTTCTCTCCAACGCTCTCAAGTTTTCTTAAGTTTGCTTCGTTAAACGTCTCCGGATCATTGAACATCCAATGATGTATCATATCAAAATCCGCAGCTGTTATCCCCTCAGCTTCATAATCCTCTGAGCCGTTGGAATAATCATACATTCCAAAGTCTCTGACTTTTATAAGGATATCGTCACTCACCTTAAAATCGCGCCACTGTGTCATGTAGTAAGCATGATAATTAATTGCAAAACAAAGAACACATGCTGCAAAAGGGATGAGCAATAATCTGTATCGCATAAGTTTGTCCGTTTTTCTTAAAGCACATGCTCCAAATACGAACAATACAAATACAAAAGGCAATACACTTTCAAAGGATTGAATCCTTACGCAAAATCCCAATACAAGCATTAAGGATGCCAAAGAAAAAGAGATCTTATCAACCTTTTCATCACGCCTAAAGAGCATGATCATATAAATGCTTGCGGCAACAACATAAAGTACCGCAGATTTGGAATAATGGATATGAATATAAAATTCACCGGCCAAAAGAAAATTCAGAAAAACAGTGATGATAACAGAATGCTTTATTGACAGTTTATCCGAAAAAGCCAGAGCCAGCATGATTACCGCAAATAAGTCGGTTATAAGATAAAACCAAAGATAACAGTTTATTCCGGGAAAGATAAAATAGAAAAACTTTATCATATATCCCAAAACAATATTGGTATAAACAAGGTACTGCGAGAAGATCCCATATGCACCTGCCGCGGCCATATTCATGCCGGCGTCATCATTCACGTCATATGATACATACCCAAAGCATACACACAATGCCCATATCAATAATGATATACAAGCAATATATAATGTCTTTTTCTTCATCACAGTACCCATTTCCTTATGCGTTATTTAATTTCAGTTTATTTATTATTCTTGCGTTTTCCGAAGCTCTCCATTACAAGATCACTTACATCCTGAAGATAATCAAGGCTTCTCTTCTTGTTATCAGACTTGATTTTCTTCTTGTCTGTCTTAGAAACGTTCATGGTATTGGTATCTTCGCTCTTCTTGTTGGAGCGTTTGTTGTCGTTTGAATCAAGATACCACGCCTTGGTAGAACCTTCGCCCTTTATGTTTATCCTTCCGACATTTTCAAAACCTTCGGAAGCCTGTTTCCTGGGTTTACGCTTTCTATCCTCAGCTTTTCTTCTGTCATCAGACTTTCTTCCGTCACGTGATCTCTCATCGTTTCTCTTACCGCCTGATCTTCTGTCTCCGGGCTTTCTGTCGTCATACTTGCGATCGCCCTTATAGCTACGTCTCCTATCTCCGGACTTACCGTCACGTGATCTTGAATATGAGCCGCGTGAATCGCCTCTACCTCTTCTTCCGTAGCCGTCTCTTCTGTCGCTTCTCTTTTCAAAAAGAACAAGATCTTCAATATCTGCGCCCATCTTGAGCTTCATAAAGCCTGCGGCGAGCTGCTCTGCAGTGTATTCACCCTCTTCAACCTTCTGGTTTACAAACTCAAGAGCAGATGTGATATCTGAGTTCTCGATGATATCGATGACTTCGGCAAATACCTTCTGAGATTTTGCCCTCGTGATCTCTTTTGCTGAAGGAACACGTCTCTCTTCGATACGTGTATGGCATACCTTCTCGATCTCACGAAGCTTGTACATCTCACGTCCGCCGACAAGCGTGAACGATCTTCCGCTCTTTCCGGCACGACCGGTTCTTCCGATCCTGTGAACGTAATACTCTATATCCTCAGGAATATCAAAGTTAAATACGGCCTCAACACCGCTTACATCTATTCCTCTTGCAGCAACGTCGGTTGCAATGAGAATATTGATCTTTCCTTTTCTGAAAAGATTCATAACGGTATCTCTCTGATTCTGAGAAAGATCACCGTGAAGGCCATCAGCAAGATAGCCTTTTCCTTTAAGGCTCTCGGAAAGCTGATCCACCATCTTCTTGGTATTGCAGAAAATAAGTGTTCTTCCGGGATTATAGTAATCAAGGAGTCTTACAAGAACTTCCTCTTTCATCTTCTGAGGAACTCTGTAATATGCCTGCTCGATAGCGGCAACAGTGATCTCCTTGGGTGTCATCTTAATGTACTCAGCATCCTTCTGATATTTTCTTGTTATCTGAAGGATGGGTTCGGGCATTGTAGCAGAGAAAAGAGCTGTCTGCCTCTCTTCCGGCATTCCGTCGAGGATAGTCTCGATATCCTCTCTAAAGCCCATGTCGAGCATCTCATCGGCCTCGTCAAGAACAAGGACTCTCACGCTCTTCATTTTCATAGTATGTCTGCGCATATGGTCCATTACACGACCGGGAGTTCCGACGACGATCTGAACTCCTGCAGAAAGTGCTCTTATCTGTCTTGAGATATCCTGTCCTCCGTAAACTGCGAGGACTTTGATCCCGTGCATATACTTCGCGAAATCTCTTATATCGTCGGCAGCCTGCATCGCAAGTTCTCTTGTGGGACACAGAACAACTGCCTGTAAATGCTTGTTCTCAGGGTCTACCTTCTCCAAAAGAGGTATACCAAAAGCTGCTGTCTTTCCGGTTCCCGTCTGAGCCTGACCTATAATGTCCTTGCCCTCCATCATTACGGGAATCGCTGCATTCTGGATGGGAGACATATATTCAAATCCCATCTCGCTTACAGCGCGGATAATTCTTTCATCAAGGCCTGATTCATCGTATCTGACCTTTACTTCTTCTTTTTTCTTACTTACTTCCATTCATTACATCCTTATTCTTCACCAGATAATCAATCAGTGAAACAATCGTGAGCGCAAGAGCTATCCACATTACAACCATGGTAACTGTCGGCATATAAGGACCGCCTATGTTAGCGATCATAAGAACAACCATTACCATCTGGAATGTTGTCTTAAATTTGCCCCAGTAGCTTGCTGCAATAACTCTTCCGTTATCTGCAGCGATGAGTCTGAAGCCACTTATGATAAATTCTCTTGCAATAATAATAATTACAACTACGGAAGGGATCCTTCCAAGTTCAACAAGTCCGATCATAGCCGAGCAAACCAAAAGCTTATCGGCAAGAGGATCCATAAACTTACCAAAATCGGTTACCAGATTATACTTTCTGGCAATCTTTCCGTCCACAAGATCTGTCAGCGAAGCAATGATAAAGGTTGCAAGCGCTGCCCATCTAAAAATCTCATTGTACGGATCGCATAAAAGAAAGAACACAAAAAAAGGAATCAAAACCACTCTTGCTACAGTTAACTTATTAGGTAAATTCATTGTATTTCCTCCCCTATAAGGTCATATTCATTAGATCCGGTTATCTTAACTTTTATAAAATCTCCCGTCATGAGTTCTCTCCTCACTCCGGTAACAAACAGGTATCCGTCGATATCTGGCGCATCCTTATATGTTCTTGCGACATAAGAAAATGTACCGTCATCCTCCATATCACCGATACGTCCCTCAACGACCGCATCAAGTGTTCTTCCGACCATATTCTCAGCTTCTTCAAAAGCGATCTCCTGCTGAAGACGCATAAGCTTGTTCCTTCGAGTGTTCTTAACCCTCTCTGTGACCTGATCGGGCATCGTTGCTGCAGGCGTATCCTCTTCCTGCGAATAAGTAAACACTCCGAGTCTGTCAAACCTAAGATCCCTTACAAGAGCCATCGTCTCGTTATGATCTGCTGCGGTCTCACCCGGGAATCCGCTTATAAGCGTAGTCCTTATGCAGATATCGGGTATTTCCTCGCGAAGTCTTTTGACAAGGCTTCTGATCTGTGCATTATCTGTACGTCTTCCCATTCTCTTAAGTATCTTATCGGAACCGGATTGTATGGGTATATCAAGATAATGACATATCTTAGGTTCGTTCTTTATCGTCTGTATGAGCTCTTCATTGATCTCTTCGGGATAACAATACAATATCCTGATCCACTTAAAGCCATCAATCTCACAAAGCTTATGCAAAAGCTCCGGAAGCTTCTTTTCACCGTACAGATCGACTCCGTATAATGTTGTCTCCTGAGCAACCACCAAAAGCTCGGTAACACCGGCTTCGGCAAGCTTTTTGGCATCCTCAAGGAGCTGTTCCATCGGAACACTTCTGTATCCGCCTCTAACCTTGGGTATAATGCAGTAGGTACAACGTTTATCACAACCTTCTGCTATCTTCAGATAATTATAAAGACCTCCCGTCGTAATGACTCTGTCCATGCCTCCAACGGGTTTCTTATTGATGTCATAGAAATAATTCTTGTGAGAAAATAACTTGTTTCGTGAAATAGTTTCATCAATAGCGTCAATGATCTTATCGGTAGCCGTAACTCCCAAAATCTCATCAACCTCGGGAATCTCCTTCTGGATCTCCTCTTTGTACCTCTCTGCGAGGCAACCGGTAACTATGAGAGCCTTGAGCTTGCCGCTCTTACGCATCTCCGCAAATTCCAGAATGGTATCGATACTCTCCTGTTTGGCATCATTGATAAAGCAGCAGGTGTTAACAACTGCTGCTTCCGCTTCGTTCTCATCGTCCGTAAAGTCATAGCCCTTGCTTCGGAGCATTCCAAGCATAACCTCGGTATCGACTCTGTTTTTGTCGCATCCTAACGACACAAATATAATCTTCATATCAGTTTTCTTCAGTATTCTCAGCTTCCTGTGCTACTTCTGCATTAGCCTCTGCAGCATTTGCAAGTGCTTCCTTCTCCTCGTCAGTGAGAATTCTGAGAGTGTCCTCGTTCATCTCGTCAACAGCGATTGAAAGGGGCTTCTGCTTATCCTTAACTCTGACCATAGGCTCGTCGCCTGCGATGATCTGTCTTGCTCTCTTAGCTGTAGCCATAACTACAGAATATCTTGAGCTGATAACAGGCTCTTCACCTTCCTCAACGCCCTTGTTAACTACTTTCATAAGATCTACATATGAAGGATGTATCATAACTTAATTCCTTTCCTGCGGTTCTGCCGCAAATGGCAGCCGCCATTATAATTGCTTTAGCTGCGTTCTTATTGTTTCTATAAAATCAAGATTCCGGCCGGGACTTAAATGTGCGGAGCTTATGATCTGATGTACATTTTCCACACTGTCCTCAAGCTTATCATTGATGACTATATAATCATAGTTCTCGATGCCGACAGACTCTTCAACAGCTCTGTTAAGTCGCTGTCTGATAACATCCTCTGTCTCTGTTCCTCTGCCGCGAAGTCTCTTTTCAAGCTCCGTTGCCGAAGGTGGCATTACAAAAAGTAAAACCGCATCCGGATACTGCTTCTTTATCTGAAGTGCACCCTGTATCTCTATCTCAAGAATGACGTCTATTCCCTGTGAAAGTTTATCTTCAACATACTTCCTGGGAGTGCCGTAGTAATGATTTACATACTTGGCATGCTCTATAAGTCCGTCTTCCTCAATAAGCTTCTCAAACTCTTCATTGGTAATGAAGAAATACTCTCTACCGTTAACTTCGCCTTCTCTGGGTGATCTTGTAGTTGCCGAAACGGATAATGCATACTGATCATACTTGGCTGTAAGTGCCTTCATGATAGTTCCCTTACCTGCTCCCGAAAAACCCGAGACAACGATTATAATACCTTTACGATTCATCTGCAATACTCTCACTCTCCATCTGTGTCCTGCCGCTGATTGTTTCGGGCAAAAGAGCCGACAAAACAAGCATACCGTTTTCCATGACTATGACAGCCTTGGTCTTACGGCCCTGTGTTGCATCAACACTTGTCCCGTCTTCCTTAGCCTTCTGAACCATCCTTTTTACAGGGGCCGCATCAGGACTGACTATACTGATAATCTTATCGGCGTTGACTATATTGCCAAAGCCCACATGGATGAGTTTACTCAATGTTCTGAATCTGCTCCCTTACCTTTTCTATATCGGTCTTAAGTGCGATTCCTCTGTCAGAGATCTTAAGATCTGTAGACTTGGAAAGAATCGTATTGGCTTCTCTGTTCATCTCCTGTGCAAGGAAATCAAGCTTTCTTCCTATTCCGTCCTTGTCATCTCCGCTTAAAAGAGTATCCTTGGTAGCACCGATATGACTGCGAAGTCTTGTTATCTCTTCATCGACACACACCTTGTCGGCGAATATCGTAACTTCCATGGCAAGCCTGTTCTCATCTATCTGCTTATCTTCAAGAAGATCGCTGATCTTCTCTCTGAGCTTGCTCTTATATTCCTTGATGATCTCGGGTGAACGCTCTGAGATATATTCAACATTCTCGCGCATACCGTCAAGCTTGGAAGTAAGATCGTTACAAAGGAACTCGCCTTCTTTTATCCTGGAATCAAGGAACTTCTGTCCGGCCTCATTAAGAGCCTTCTTAAGTCCTGCCCAGACCTCTTCCTCATCAAGTTCTTCCTCTTCCATAGTAAATACTTCAGGAAATCTGGACAAAAAAGATATCTTTATATCCTGATCAAGTCCGAAATCGGAAGCCATCTCTTTTAAATAAGTAACATATTCTTCTGCGATCGCCTTGTTATATTTAACTCTGGAATCTGATTCCGAGAAATCCTCATAGCTGATGAATACATCAACCTTGCCTCGTTTCATATATCCTTTTAATTCGGAACGAATTGCAGACTCAAATGCATTGAATTTCTTGGGCATCTTGATATTGATATCAAGGTATCGATTGTTTACAGATTTAAGCTCAACAATATACTTGCGCTGACCCTCTGTGACTTCACTCCTGCCAAACCCAGTCATACTGCATACCATAAGTAGGTACCCTCCCTTATTTTTGGGCATAATAATACACAAGTTATTATAATATATCGCATTTTTCAGGTCAATGTCAATTGCCTCTGAGCTTGCGACACATCTTGGTTTTCGTTGACAAAACAATTCCTCCTGCATTAATGTATAACACATCACTGCACTAATTAATTAGTACAGCGGCACAATAAATTAAACGCTTATATTATAAGAAATATCAGGAGGCAAAAATGGAAAGAGGAATTGACGCTTATAAACTAAAGATAATAGCAATGCTATTTATGGTACTGGATCATGTAAAGACATATATATTTAATTGTCCTGTGTTTCCCGTACATATGCCGAATTGGGTTTCATTGATCACCAGATTTGTATCACCGCTGTTTGTGTATCTGATGATAGACGGATTCTATCATACAAGGAGCCGTAAAAAATATCTGATCAGACTGTTTACGGCTGCGATCATCATGTGGACAGGAAATACGATCATCAACTATATTTTCCATAGTGTGGACCCCAATACGGGACAATATACTTTCAGATCATTGGTACTGCAGGGAAATAACATTTTTCTCTCCCTTGCTCTTTCATTTTCCGTTATCTGGTGTTTGGAAAATATAAGACAAGGCAAGAACAAGCTCTTGTATGGTGCACTTGCATTTATCACCACTTGTTTATGTTTGTCATTTTATGTTGAAGGTGGATCATCCGTATTATCCGTTGCAGTGATCATATGGTTCTTCTATGAAAAAAAGAATTTGCAATGTATTGCGATCGGAGTTTTATGCGTCGTTAGGCTGCTCTTAATGCTTATGGTATATGCTTTAGGAAGCACCGGATCGACTCTGTATGCTTATATGTGCTACAACAACGGATGGGCAGCCGCCCTGGTTATCCCCCTTATACTTTTATATAACGGAGAAAGAGGCAAGAATACCAAATTCACCAAGTACCTCTTTTACGTTATCTATCCCGCTCATTTATGGATACTTATGATCGTACGTTACCTTATCGAACAGCACTGATCTGTGAAGTCCTATTGCATCTTAGAATAGTTTTTCAATAGCATCCAGTAATTGCATGGGCTCTTTTACGAAAATATCAGCACCGAGGGTCCTTAAGAAATCCTCATCTCTAAAGCCCCAAAGCACAGATATACAAGGGAGTTCCGAGTTCTTGGCTGTCTCAAAGTCAACCTCGGAATCTCCTATATAAACAGCTTCTTCCTGCGTACTGTGAAGCTCCTTAAGCGCTTCAAGCACCATATCCGGCGCAGGTTTTCTGTTTATGCCGTCCTTTTCTCCGATAGCAACATCTATAGCATCGGAAAAGAACTTTTTATTCAGCTCTTTTACCGCCGAATCTATCTTATTGGAAACAATAGCCATCTTGTATCCGCGCTTTATGAGTTCTTTCATCACAAGAAGGATCCCGTCATAGGGACCCGTCTTATCAAGGCAGTGCGCATTATAATGTTCTTTAAATATCGGAAGCATCTCATCGATCGTTTCGGAAGGAGTGCCCTCCGGAACAGTCTCGCACAGAGCATTTCGGATTCCGTTTCCGAAAGCTTTCCTGTACTCGTCTTCCGTATGTGTAGGGAAACCGAATCTGTTCATCACATGGTTCATAGAAACCGTAAGATCGGTAAGTGTGTTGAGCACTGTACCGTCCATGTCGAAAATTATTGTATTTATAGACTTCATATTCTCTCCTTCAACAGCTCAGAGTATATACAATGCCTGCCTCCAAAGAGAGATACGATATCAGATCTCCATAATGCTGCTGATTGGTCTGTCAGTCTTATGATAGTTTGCGGCCTCACCGATTCCGATGGCATACATACCTGCCGCCTTGGCTGCATCTATTCCCGACTCGGCATCCTCAACCACAGCGCAGTACTGCGGATCTATGCCAAGCATCTCTGCAGCTTTTAAGAAAACCTCTGGATCGGGCTTAGACTTCGTAATGTTGGTTCCATCCGAGATGGCATCAAAGAAATCAGTCATGCCGATCTTATTAAGGATAAGCTTGGTATTCTTACTTGATGATCCGATAGCAAGCTTGCATCCGGCATTCCTAAGCTCTGTGAGTTTCTCTCTGACTTTACCCACAACATCGTCGGGAGTCATTGTTTCAAGACTTTCTCTGTAATACTCATTTTTTTCTTCGGCAAGAGCCTTCTTTTGTTCCTCAGAATATCTCTTGGCACTCTTTTCAAGTATGATCTCAAGAGAATCCATTCGGCTCACGCCTCTGAGTCTGTTATTTATTTTTCTGTCAAATTCAATATTAAGCTTATCTGCTATTTTTTTCCAGGCTAAATAGTGAAGCTCATCCGTAAAAACAAGCACACCGTCCAGATCAAATATATATGCTTTTATTTCTTTATCCATTATCATACACTTCTTTTACAATTTCTGTACTTATCGGTTCTGGGAATCCAGTCCATGAATTCCTCTACTATCAGATTCCAAAATCTCCACTCGTGAGCATAGCCTTCCTTCTTCACAAATGTCACAGGAAGTCCGCACTTTTCAAGATGATCCTTGAACTGAATATTGTTCTTCCACAGCATATCCTTTTCGCCACAGGCAAGGAAAATAGGAGGAAGTAATTTACCTTTGCATTTTTCAGCAAGAGCGTAAGGGTCGTATTCGCTTCCCTTAAGGTTACTTGTCGCATCTTCTGTCTCAACCGCTGCAGAGAACGCACCTATGGCTGCAAATTTTTCCGGATTTGTAAGTCCATGGATAAGCGCACCATAGCCACCCATGGAAAGTCCCGCGATATATCTGTCGGAAACCTTATTGGATACAGGAAACATGTTTTCAACAAATTCAGGAAGCTCCTCAGAGATAAATCCGAAGAAGTCGTCTCCCTTATCCTCTGTGCGATACCACTTGTTCTCTCCCGAAGGCATCACCACAGCAATCTTTCTCTCTTCAGCAAAGACCTCAACATTGGAATAGCTTGTCCATTCCGTTGCACTGTTTCCAAGTCCGTGAAGAAGATAGATAACCGGATATTTCTCCTCTATCACATGTGTTGCTTTCTCTCCCGTAACACCAAGAGCTTCCGGTATTGTTGTGGAAGGGATTATAACAGTAAGCTCAACTGATCTTACAAGCTTGCGTGAAATCATCTTTACATTAAAATGTGCCATTATGCCATCTCCTTAGTCTTAGGTCTGAAAAGCCTGTTTATGAATGCTGTGATCCTTGCGCCATCATTGATATAAGCCATGATAAGAGCAAGTACTACACCGGTAACTATGGTCTGGATCGACGCATCTATCTTAAAAGCGTTGAGACCATATCCGAAAACTTCCATTCCAAGGGCTGCTACAAATATTCCCCAAGGCATGTTTGTAAAGTTTGCCAAAAAGAGTCCGATAAGAACCGGAGCCATAGATCCAAACATAAGTCCTGTGGAGCTTAAGTTATTGAGGGGCTCAACCTTGGCTGTGCACGCATTTAACATAGCGGCACATCCAAGTAAAGCTCCTATGAGAACATAGGTAAGGATAATGTTCTTCTTTTCATTAACACCGGAATTGACCGCAAGTCTTGAGTTGTTTCCAAGACTCTTTGTGTCATATCCGAACTTAGTCTTATATAGCAAAAACCAAACTGCCAAGCAGATAACAAGAAGCAATATAAAAATATATGGCATCTCATTTACTGCAAGTATCTTTTTAAGGTATACCGCGTCAGCTGCATAGAAATTTACACCAAGGCCGTTGTAGATAAGTCCTCCGAGAGCCTCAAATACCATGACAACTCCGAGAGAAATGATCATATTGGGCACCTTGAGAGTCACATACAAGACAGCCTCAACAAGAGCAAGTACAATGCACGAAGCTATACATGTAAGTAAGATTCCCATAGAGCCAAGCCCAAGGCTCATTCCTATATTTCCGCCGATGATAGCGCCAAGCATAACGATCGCACCGGGGCCAAAGTCCCATCTTCCGCCTGAAAGCGGGATTGCAATCGCAAGTGCAACTATCGTATTCAAGACGGTATCATGAAGCATTCCCTTTATGATATAGCTCTTAAAGAAATTCATATTACCGCTTGCCAGCGCGATCACTGCAAAGACAATATACATTCCGATCGGAAATAAAAGTGTCATTGCATACCTTTTAAGTTTACTCATTCCATCTGCTTTTCGGTTCATAGTGATACCTCAATATTATTTGTTTGCAGCGATATCGCTAAGGCTGCGATTTGTAAGAGTGTTGAGCTGCTCAAGTGTAGCATCTGCGTTGTTTGAGATAATGCAGTTCTTAAGCTCTTCTGCTGTTACGCATCCGTTTGCTCCGTCATCGGGAATGATGTACTTCTGATAATCAGCAAGATCATCCTTGTTCTTGATAACGGGATATCCGGCAACACCGTTCACAATACTGCCCTCGTTGTATTTGCCTTCAGCGCTGTCACTGTAGCTGTTACCTTCGATCGCATTGATAAGACGTGCAACACAGCTTGCGATAGCCTGTGTATGATTGTTGTTACCGCATGCGATGAGCTCACCGCTGTCCATAAGTGAAGCTACTGATGTGTCATAGCCCATTGCGATAAGCTTGATTCCGCTTCCCTGGATTGCAGGATATACAAAATCAAGACCTGAACTCATTCCGAAGATAGCATCCATACCTGCTGTAGCGTTAACAAGATCCTTGGTATTCTGCTGAATATCATCGGCTGTCATTCCGCTTGCAAATGTAAGCTCATCAACTGTGATACCCGCTGCTGAAAGCTTGTTCTTGAAGCCGTCGTAAATTGCGGGAGCGTCTGAAAATGCCCATGCAGGGAAAGAGATTCCGCCGATGTGTGTAACACCGCTGTCTGCAACAGCCTCTGCATACTCTTCACCAAGTGCATTTAAATCTCCGCCAAACTGTCTTGTTCCGCCTACAAAGAATTTGCTCTCCATTCCGGCAAGGTCTTCTTCTGTGATCTGATCAAGTGCTACTGCATAGTAAACGCCAGCCTCTTCACATGTGCTGAGTGCCGCAACAATATTGGTGTCATATCCGCTGATGATAGCGTTGCATCCCTTGCTGATAAGGTTCTCAACACAATCAAGCTGAGCATCGTCATCGTAGTAGGTTGATTCATATTCAAAGCTTACGTTCATATTCTTTGAAAGATAATCGCAGAACTTCTGAATGTTCTCGCCCTGAGAATCAGTCCACTGGTACATAACAATTCCGATCTTATAAGTATCGCCTGTTGCCTCATTGACATCGGCAGCTGTTTCCTCTGCAATCGTTGTAACCTCTTTGGCGCCATCATTTGCGCCTGCTCCGTTTCCTGCAGCAGCTCCGCATCCTGTCAAAAGACTTACAGATAAAGCCGCAGTCACAAGTAATTTGAAAATATTCCTTCTCATAATACTTCTCCTTTAAAATAAAAATATATTATCGTGGCATCTCTCTGACTGTCTTATTTTGTCTGAGAGTTAGGCCAATAATAACTATGAAAATGATTCCCTTCACAAGGGTTATGTATTCCTGCGCAACCCCTGCCACAGTAAGTCCGTTAGCCAAAAGAGTATATGTTATCGTTCCGATTATTGCTGCCTCCATACGGCTCTTAGCTCCGCCGTTTAAGTTCATACCACCAAGGATTACCGCAACCATTACATCCATCTCTTTTCCCGCGCCTATGTTCTTACCGACATTGCCGCCTCTGGCAAGAAGGAAAAGGCTTGCTATTCCTACGCATACACCTGCGATAACATAGCACCAGAACATAACAGCCTTAACATTGGTTCCGCTCTGGATAGCGCTTAGCTTGTTATCTCCGATCGCCTTGCAGTACTTTCCAAGCTTGGTGTAGTTAAAGAGGATAAGTCCTGCAATTATCACAACAGCCATGGCCGCGATCGACAATCTTATATCGCTCTTAAACGGCATTATCAGGTTGTAGTGCATTATGTTGATCCTGCCGTCATTGAGAGAAAGAATGTAAGTCACTATTCCTCTTGCAATGAACATGACCGCAAGTGAAGCAATGATACTCATAAGCCCCAGATAAGCAGTAACAAACCACATAAAAAGATACAAAAGAACCGACACAACAATCGAGATTACAATGGAAAACCCAAGGTTCTCTGTCTTGTTAAGCACGAGCGTTATGACCAGACTGCAAAGCCCCGCCACAGCTCCCGATGCTATATCAACGGTCCCGTGTCCGAACATAAAGATCATTCCGCAGGATATAATCATGAGAACACACATCTGACCAATAAGGCTTTTTAGGTTATATGCCGAGAAGATCTGACCTTTCGTCATAACAGAAAAGCCAAGGACAACGGCCAGGAAACTTCCGTAACATACAACGGCATTTCTGTTGTTTTTAATAAAAGAAATAAGTTTATTTGAATTCATCACATCAAGTTCCCTTCTCAGATCATGTACGAAATGATATCCTGCTCACCAAGCTCTGCACTCCTTTGCGCTCTTCCGGATATCGCTCCGTCCTTCATGATCAGAATCTCATCGCTCATACCGATCAGTTCCTGCATCTCTTCCGAAATGAGAAGTATCGCATATCCCTGTTTCTTGAGCTCTGTAATAAGCTGATACATCGTTGTCTTAACTCCTATATCAACACCTCTTGTAGGACTGTCCATGATGATTATCTTGGAGTCGTTTCCTATCCACTTTCCAAAAGAAACCTTTTGCTTGTTACCGCCGGAAAGCTCTCCAACAGCCTGATTCATTGATGAACACTTAATATTCAGATCATCTATTATCTTCTGCGCAAACTCTTTTTCCGTCTTCTTTGTAATAAAGAATTTCATCTTACTTAAGTTTGCAAGAACGAGATTATCCTTGATCGATGCCGGAAGCACCAATGCTTCCTTATCTCTGTCCTTGGAGATATAGCCTATATTATTTGAAAGAGCATCCTTAACGCTTTTTATCTCAGACTCTTTATCCGAGATAAATGTAGTAACACGACCCTTCTTTAATTTCTCAAGTCCGAAGATCGCACGGCCAAGCTCATGCATTCCGCTTCCCGAAAGTCCTGCAATACCGAGGATCTGTCCTTCTTTTAGGTCAAAAGAAACATCGCAGAGAGTATCACTCTCCAGATTCTCAGCTCTGACGATCACCTTGCCGTCGCACTTTCCGTCGTAGTCACTCCTGTAATAGTCGCCCTTTATTTCTCTTCCTACCATGGACTTCTTGATCCGGTCCTCATTGAACTCATCCTTTGAAATCGTTTCAACAAGATTACCGTCTCTGAGAACCGTAAGTACATCGCAGTTGTCCATGAGTTCCTGAAGATCGTGAGAAATAAGTAGCACTGCTTTATTATCATCACGAAGCTTATGGATTAGTTTATACAAGATCTCTCTTCCGTGCTGTGAAAGAGCTGTTGTGGTTTCATCTACAATAAAGAGCTCAGGATCGTAATAAACCGCCTTTGCAACCTCAACAAGCTTTCTCTCCTCAAAGCTGAGCATTGCAGCAGTTGCTGAAGGCTCGATATCTTCGATACCTATGGACAAAAGAGCTTTCTTAGCCTCTTCTTCCATCTTCCTTCCGTCAACGATCCCTCTTTTTATAAAGCGCTTCTCATCTCCCAAAAAGATGTTCTCCGCTACAGTAAGTCCGTCAATCGTTCCGGCCTCCTGAACTATCATTGTGATGCCGTTATCTATGGCATCCATTCTGCTTGAAGGTGTGTACTTCTTGCCATCAAGGAACATCTCGCCGGAAGTAACTGTATGTATTGCGCTTATCATTGAAGATATTGTTGATTTACCTGAACCGTTCTCTCCGATAAGGCCTAGGATCTCACCTCTGTTTATCTTGATGCTCACCTTATTTACTGCGACAACATCATTAAATTTTTTGGTCAGATCTTTTGTTTCTATCAGGAGTTTTCTTTTTTCTTCCATCAAATTATCCTCTTATAATCTTGTATCGAGTCTTCCGCAGAAAGGATCGATAGGACTTTTACCCTTAAACTCACTCTTTCCGGTAAGCTTTTTAATAAGCTCATCAACCACTTCATCATTTCCCGAATAACAGTTGATAAAGGTCTTAACCCTCGGGAAGTCCAGGAGATGATAAGGGTTTTCAAGTGAAACAAAAACTGTCTTTACATCGTTTATATACAATCCGCAATCAGCGCCCATGGGCTGTTTCCACTCTATCCTGACAACAGTCTGATTACTCTTGGTCGCAAGATTGGCTACATACAGCATCAGATCATACTTCGAAGTTATCTCTTCATATTTGGAAGTGAAGCCTTCTCCGTATGGCTGTGGTTCAAACTCATCTACTTCAAAACCTTCCTTGATAAGCTTATCCTTAACTCTGTCTATTACAGGATTGGTCTTATAGATCGAATACCCCTCACCTACAGGTTCTATCCTATAAAGAAGGATCCTCTTATATTTCTCAGGTGTTATGGGAAGCACTCCCTTTTCTTCTTTAACAAGAGTGATCGCTTTGTCAGCGCATTCCCTCGCCCATTCCTTGTGCTGCGGACATCCGATGATCTCTTTTGCTCTCTTAGGATCGGGACGATCAGTCTTCTTGTGTAATCCAAGAGCCGCTTTCATCGCAAGGATCCTTGTAACAGCTTCATCAAGTCTCTCTTTGGTGATTATTCCTTCCTTGATACCGTCAAGCATGAAGTGGTAATCCTCTTCAAGGTTTCTGGCAAAGAGGAACATATCGCAGCCTCTTGCTATCGATTCCGGAACAGCTCTTCTTCTGCCCATAGCCAGCATGTATCCTGCCATCGTTGTCGCATCCGTAGATATCACGCCGTTAAATCCAAGCTTTTCTCTAAGTAACCCCTGCAAAAGAGCTTTCGACAAAGTCGCAGGCATGCAATCATCATCCTTTATAGCCGGATCCATCTCTTTTTCCCAAGCAGGAAGCATTATGTGGCCGGCCATTACGCTCAAAACGCCTTTATCTATTCCTGCCTTGTATACTTCGCCGTAGGTCTTCATCCACTCATCAACGGACAAATCGTTTATTGAAGTAACAAGATGCTGGTCTCTCTCATCTCGTCCGTCACCGGGGAAATGCTTAATCGTCGCCGCAAGTCCATGGCTCTGAACCTCTTTCACATAGGCAAGTCCCATGCGCTTAACTCTCTCAGCATCTGAGCCAAAGGTTCGTGTGTTGGTGATCGGATTTCTGAAATTACTGTCTATATCTATGATCGGCGCAAATGCCCAGTTGGCACCGACAGCTTCAGCTTCCAAAGCACAGGCTCTTGCCATCTTAGCTGCAATGCTCTCATCATCCGTAGCTGCTATCTCCATGGGAGAACCTACTAAAGTGCCCTCCGTCACAATGCCGTTGCCACCCTTCTCAAGGTTAGCTGCAATGAGTGGATATATCTCTGATCTCTCCACCACGGTATCAGTCGCATGTATCGCTTCCTCTGTAGACATCACCCTATACATAAACGCACCGGGCTTTAATATATTGAAGATATAATCTACGGTCTCTTTGTCATCTCTTTTAAGAAGTACACAAAAGAGCTGAGCCGCCTTCTCTTCAGTAGTTAATCTATTTAAAGTTTTGTTCACCCATTCGATATCTTCATCACTTAGAAAGAACGGATTTCCTTTTAAATCAATCATAATCATCCTCACGAACTTATTTAATTGATTTAATTATATCATTGGCTTTTAATTCTTCAATCACTTATTTAAACAATTTAATTAAGTTGTTTTTGTGAAAAGTATACAAATAATAGGTGCTATGATTGACATCACGTTTCTTTTTTCCATATAATTAAATAGATTAATTTTTAAACAAGAAGGGAGAACCAAATGCAGAACAACGGCAAGAATCAGTTGGCCATTAAGATATCCAACCAATCCGCCATCAGGAAAATGATATATCTGGATGGGCCTGTCCTCAGAGCAGATATCGCGGAATCCTTGGGTCTTACCCTGCCAACCATCACTACCAATATAGTGAAGCTGATAAATACCGGCATCGTATATAACGATAAAGACGCCGTTGTTTCTACCTACGGAAGAAGTGCTCTCCCCGTCAATATAGTTCCCGATTCCAGATTCTTTATAGGAATAGAGATCACAACTCGCTCCAGAGAGCTGTACTTAACAGATTACAGAGGTAACATCGCATATCAGGTCACAGACACCGCTGTCTTTTCCGATTACGATGAAGTAATTAAGAGTGCCTCAAGTCTCATCAACACTGCTCTCTCTTCAGGAGCTGTCTCTACAGAAAAGATATACGGAATCGGTATCAGTATGCCCGGTCTTATCGACAGTGATACCGGAATGCTCCTTGCTCATCGTCAGTACGACTGGTACAACAAGAACGTTGTTTCCGATATAAGAGCTCAGATCTCTTACTCAGGTCCCATATCGATCGGTAACAACGCCTATGCAAGAAGCCTTGCGGCTCAGCTCTTTATGAGAAAAGAGCTATCTGCTGTTCCTTCATTTCTATATCTGTACGTCTCTACCGGAATTGCGGCTCCTTTTATCACCAACGACAAGAGCCTCAAGATGGCCAATACCGGTACAGGTGAGCTCGGTTACATGATCATGGATGCTCATGCAGGTTTTGATTCATATGGTAGCTTGGGAAGTCTTAACACCTTGGCGGGTGAAAGAATTATGAAAAAGAAGTATGCCAAGATCAAGGGTCTGCCTGACGATTATGATTCATCCTACATTCCCATCGCTCAAATTTTGGAAGATGCAAAAACAAACAAAAAGATCTCTGAGCTGGTTAAAAACTCTTGTTTCTATCTCGGTATAGGTGTTGCCAATGAAGATAATCTGGTAAGACCTCACACCATCCTTGTTGATGCAGAGTTCTTTACCACTGAAGAATATCGCAGTTACTTTGCGGATACCATCAAAAAGTATTCCTTCCGTCCGGATTCATTTGAGTTTAACTTCATCTATATAGACAGAAGCTACATAAACGGCCCCAGGAGCGCTGCTGCTCTCGCGATCAGAACAGATTTTGATGTCTATATTCCGTAAATTATTATTCATTATATAATACATGATATTTAAAAAAGGTAAGCGAGTCAAATCAACTCACTTACCTTTTATTTTAGTTAATAGGATTCTCTTTGATATACTGCTCAAGAAGCTCTGCAGCATCTCCGATTATCTCTGCACACGGGCGCTTCTTGTAATATTCCTTGGTGCGGGCCTCGGGAGTAGGAACATCATGTTTAACATCAAGCCCCAGCATCTCACGGCAGACTATGGATCCATGAGTCTCCTCAAATCTGTGGGCAAGTTCCTGTATCCTTGCGTAGTGATCAGCCTTCACCTGTCCTGTCTCAGGTCCGTCATATCCATATAATAGTCCAACTATCATAAACATTCCGCTGACAGAACCGCAGACCTCACGCAGTCTTCCAATTCCGCCTCCGAAAGATGAAGCCATCTTGGAAAGTGTTGTGCTATCTATAGGTAACAGATCTTCAAATGCAAGTATAATGGACTGCGAGCAGTTGTATCCCTTTAAAAAATTAGCCATTGCGGTTTCACGCCTAGTCATAATAATCTCCTCATATCATCTTATATCCGCAGTCACTCTTCTCGGGACCATCTATCCCTGATTCGTAGTGCGCTCTGAATTCCATGTTGATATCGCGGATTTCTTTCTTGCCATCGATATAATCCTGATACATCTCGGCAAGTCCTGACATGCAGCCGTCGCAGGATCCGCTGATATTTCCGATCGATTCGGCCACTATTCTCTCCCGCTCCTCGCGGGTTGTATCTTTAATTAAGATGGAGTCCATACTTTCCTCCTCTATGCACAGAATTCCTGATCTTTCTGATCACAAACACGATCATTGCACCGATAGCCACCCCCATCGTATTCAAAATAAGATCATCTATATCAGTATGTCTTCCGTAGCAGATAAGCTGACTGATCTCAATCAAAAGAGTATAGCCAAAACCTGCAAGCACAGTCTTCTTGTAGGTATCAAGCTCCTTAAAGCATATAGGCCATACAATACCAACCGGAATAAACATTGCGATATTTCCGATAACGTTCATAAGCCAGCCATCATATCTGTCCACCAGGAAAAAGAAAGGTTTAAAGCTTATAAGTTCATCAGGATCCTGGTGGGGACCGATCCTAAGAGGCTCAATCTTCCCATCAACAAGATGGAATTCAAAGTAAACAAATCTCGATATCACTACAATACATATATATACAAGAAGCATCTGCAGTTCACGCTTCAAAGAAAACTGCTCACTCCTATACGCAACGGCTCCTCTAACGAATATCCATAGGACCGTTATAAAAGCAACCATCTGTGGAAAAGTAATTTCTATCATAACCATATCACAACACCTTACTTAAAAATTCTTGAAGTCTTGGATGCTGCGGTTTTTCAAATATATCTTCAGGAGTGCCCTGCTCAAGAAGCTTACCGTCAGCCATGAAAAGTACTCTGTTGCCGACCTCACGGGCAAAGCCCATCTCATGAGTGACAACAACCATCGTCATTCCTTCATCAGCAAGCTGCTTCATAACATCAAGAACCTCTCCTACCATCTCGGGATCGAGGGCTGATGTAGGCTCGTCAAACAGCATAACCTCAGGCTCCATCATAAGAGCTCTGACAATAGCAATACGCTGCTTCTGTCCGCCGGAAAGCTGTATGGGATATGCGTCAGCTCTGTCCTCAAGTCCGACTCTTTTTAAAAGCTCGAGAGCCTTCTTTTTGGCTTCCTCTTCGGGAACTTTTTTGACCTTAACGGGAGCAAGTATCATGTTTTCCATGATGGTCTTGTGAGGGAAAAGATTGAAATGCTGGAATACCATTCCCATCTTCTGCCTGTGAAGATCCATATTTACCTTAACCCATTTGCCGTTTTCGTCTTTGTATTTTTTCTTGGTTATATCAACGCCGTCAAAAATGATAGCACCGCCCGTAGGCTCCTCAAGGAGATTTAATGATCTGAGGAATGTGGACTTACCGCTTCCTGAAGGTCCGATAACAACCACAACATCTCCCTTGTCTATTTCTGCGGTAACACCGTCGAGAGCCTTGATGGCGCCGAAATTATAGTGTTTTTCCAAATCAGTGACCTGAATGATCTTATCTCTTGTCTCCACGGCTCATCCTCCTCTCAAAGTGTGCTATAAGTTTGCTTGTAGGGAAGCACAGGCAAAAATAGATCGCCGTAGCCACAAGCAAAGGCTCAATGATGATAAATGTCGCTCCGCGGACCGCGTTAACAGCAGACATTATATCCTGAACACCGATCGTATATGTGATGGCAGATTCCTTGATGATAACAACGAACTCGTTGGCAATAGCCGGAAGGATATTCTTGATAGCCTGAGGCATGATGATGTATTTCATATTCTGGAACCAGCTCATACCAAGGCTTCTTGCAGCCTCTGTCTGTCCGCCGTCAATTGACTGGATTCCCGATCTCATGATCTCGCAAAGGTAAGCACCTGAGTTCATTCCGAGAGCAACTACGCCGGGGAAGAATCTGTCAAACTTGATAAATCCAAAGAAAGTAAAGCTCGGAAGCTCAAAAAGAGCTCCAAACACACCGTAATAGATGATCGCAACCTGCACGATAACAGGAGTCGATCTTAATATCTCAACATATGCCGTTGCAAGGAAAGCCAGAGGATTAAACTTACCAATGGCAACTCCCAATCCTCTCTCCCTCTGATGGCCCTCTTTATCAAGCCCAAGAAATGCAAAGGGACAAAAATTGGACATCCTCATTGCGGATAAGATGATCGCAAGGACGAAACCTATAGCTACAGTACACACTGAGAGCATCACCGTTACAATGATACCCTGAACAAAAAGCTCAGCGTAAGGTGCGATCCTTCCGAAATTCTCGATTTGTACAAAATTATTCATACAGAATTCTCCAACAAAAAAATAATTTAGTAAGAGGCATTGAAGCTCTTCGCATCAATGCCTCCAAATAATCATATCATAAATTTCATCTTATAAACTCATAGATCATTTATTATCATCAAGAAGTCCCTCAATGATCTCTCCTGAAGCCTTCTCATTGGCTGTTGCGATGAACTCATCCATTGTACCGTCTTTAAGTGCCTGTGTGATAGCCTCGTTAACGCCCTTAAGAAGAGCGTCGTTTCCTTTGCTCACACCGACTGCAGAACCTTCTGCGCCCTCGTAAGGAACCTCAAGTGCAATGCAAAGATCCGGATAGTTCTTGGCATAGCTCTCAGCTACAGGCGTCTCGATATAAGCTCCGTCAAGCTTTCCTGCAAGAACCTCGGCCACGATATCTGTAACCTTTGTAAGCTGGATTATATCTGCTGATGAGCTGTATGTATTAGCAAGGTCAACCTGGATAGATCCTGTCTGTGCTCCGATCTCCAAATTGGAATTGTTTGTATCATCAAGACTCTTGAACTTATCTTTGTTGGCCTTTGATGTCACAAATGACTGTCCGCCAACATAGTAAAGCTCTGAGAAGTCCATGATAGCTTCACGCTTAGGATCGGGTGAAAGACCTGAAATTCCGATATCAACAGACTTAGTCTGAACTTCCATAAGTACACCGTCAAAATCAACGGGAACTATCTCAAGCTCAAGTCCGAGATAATCAGCAATATAACCTGCAAGCGCAATATCAAAGCCTGCAAGCTCGGGTGTTCCGTCCTCGTTTACCGAATAGAACTCATAAGGTGCAAAATCGGGTGATGTAGCTACTGTAAGCTTACCCGGTGTAACTGTTGTGATCTGTTCTGTCTCTGTTTGTGCAGTCTCACCTGTGGTGCTCTGCGCATTATTATCCTTAGATGAACCGCAAGCAACAATACCGATTGTCATTGTAGCTATCATAATAGCTGCCATGATCTTTTTTCTCATAATATTCCCTCCCTGATATGCAAAGACATATGTCTAAAACGAATGATAATCTCTTTTATTTCGTTTTGCAACATGAGGTGTCCAATGTTCAACAATAATTCACAACTTGCTCAAAGACAGGAACCGTAAGCCTCCAAAGCACCTTTGTTTTTAATTACCTTAAGGTCTTTTATCACCGCATCAGTGAGTCCTTCTATCTCATTTAGATCCGTGTCCCACATCTTTGTATTTCCAAGAACTGCTCTTACCAGTTCCTCATCTGATGTGTTCTTGTTTTCATAGTAAAACTCCAGCACCCATCTGTCATCGCTAACAACATAAGTATTTCCGGCAGGTCTCTTACAAACAAGTCCCGTATCCGTAAGCTCTTTTGCCTCGCTTGAATAGAATGCGATATAGGCTGCAAGTGACATTGTAAGACACACAGGGAGCTTTCCGTTCTTATCTATATAAGCCAGAAACGACGGCATATTCCTCGCTTTCCACTTACTTGTGGAATTGAGCGAAATAGACATAAGCTCATGATCAACGAACGGGTTGTTGAACCTGTCCTTAACTGCTGTCGCAAATTCAATAAGATCTTTTTCATCCAGATGATCCGTAAGAGTCGGAATGATCTCCTCATAGAGCATCTTGTTCATAAAGCCCGCAATAATCTCATTATTCATGCAATCGCGAACAATGTTCTCTCCTGCGAGATATGCTCCGAGAACAAAGCCGGTATGCGCGCCGTTAAGAATACGCACCTTGCGATGCTTATAAGGCATAACATCGGGAACAACATGTACGTTAACTCCCGCCTTCTTAAACGGAAGCCTGTCCTCAAGCTCCTTAGGCCCCTCGATGATCCATACGCCAAAGATCTCACCGACATCGATAAGCTCATCGTGATATCCGTTTTCTTTTTCCAGCCTTACGATCTCGGCTTCATCCCTGATCCTTCCGGGAACGATCCTGTCTACAAGAGTTGAGCAAAAGATATTGCTTTCGTTGATCCACTTCTTAAACTCATCCCCAAGCTTCCAGAGGTCAACATATTCATTGACGCACTTTAAAAGCTCTTTTCCGTTATTGTCTATGAGCTCACAGGAAAGCACTACAACACCGCTCTTGTCCGCCTTAAAACGCGCATAAAGGACCTGTGTGAGCTTACCCGGAAAGATATTTGCTGGAATATCAGTGAATTTGCATGAAGGGTCAAAAGAGATCCCGGCTTCGGTGGTATTGGAAACTATAATATCCAGATCGTCACTAACGGCAATATCAAGCATCTTTTCATAATCCTTCTCATTATAAGGATCAAGACACTCATCTACTGCGGTGATAACTCTCTTTCTGTCTACCTTCTCACCGTTCTCACTTCCCCTTAGATATAAGGTATAGAGCCCCTCCTGATCGTTTATTATCTTGGTAAGGCCCTGAGATATCGGCTGAACAAGCGCGATCTTACCGTTAAAGCCGGCTTTTTCATTGCTTATGTCAAAAAAATAGTCTACAAACGCCCTTAAAAAGTTGCCTTCGCCAAACTGAAGGACCCTGATCGGCGCATCTTTCAATACATATCCGTCGTAACCTGATTTTTCCAAAATATCGTAATTTAATTGTTCCATATCCCGAACCTCCAAAAATGTAAATATTTACATTCAGATAGCATGAATATTTAGCCCATTAATAGTTATATCAAGTAATGTAAGCGTTTACAATAATTAATTATGAATTTTTTATGGACTTTCTAAAATTTATATAAATTTGAACCGAAATATGATATAAATGTTTTAAGGGGTGTCTTGTAATAGGAGGTATTCTAAATGTCAGAAGTTAATAATGACTACGTTAGGCTTTCACAGGCTGAAATTGATAGACTTATAGAGAAGATTAACGAAGAAAAAAAAGAAAAGAAAAAAGA
>JAFXTN010000005.1 GCA_017535785.1 Butyrivibrio sp.
AATAGATCTTTGAATATTTCCGAAGAAATAATATTCTGCAATAGCAGATGATTATCTCTTTGGGAACTGTGGAGCACGACGAGCTTTCTTTAAGCCGTACTTCTTTCTTTCCTTCATACGAGGGTCTCTTGTAAGATATCCAGCCTTCTTAAGTACAGGTCTGTACTCATCTGAATCAGCCTGAAGAAGAGCTCTTGAAATACCATGTCTGATAGCACCAGCCTGACCTGTTGTGCCGCCACCTCTTACTGTTACAACTACATCGAACTTGTCGCTTGTCTCTGTAGCTACGAGAGGCTGTCTAACGATAACCTTGAGTGTCTCAAGTCCGAAATACTCATCGATAGGTCTCTTGTTGATTGTAATATTTCCATTTCCGGATACGAGGTATACTCTAGCGATTGACTTCTTTCTTCTACCAGTTCCGTAATAATTAGCTGACTTTGCCATTTTATTATTCTCCTTCACTTACCAGATTAAAATGTTAAAACCTCAGGCTTCTGAGCTGCGTGTGGATGCTCTGCTCCAGCATATACATGGAGCTTTGTGTACATCTCTCTACCAAGTGATCCCTTAGGAAGCATTCCCTTAACTGCGTGCTCGATAACTCTCTCAGGCTTATCCTGGAGCATCTGACGGAGTGAGAACTCCTTGTGATGACCAACATACTCTGTATGGTGCCAATACATCTTCTGATCAAGCTTCTTACCGGAAACTTTGATCTTCTCAGCATTGATAACGATCACATAATCACCTGTATCAATGTTGGGAGTGTAGATGGGCTTATTCTTTCCTCTAAGTACGTTTGCAACGTTAGAAGCAAGACGTCCAAGTGTCATATCTGTAGCATCAACTACATACCACTTCTTCTCAACTGTAGTTGCACTAGGCATATAAGTTTTCATTGAATTTCCTCCAGTAAAACAATTACTTAATTGGTTACCTATGCGAAAACCCTTCACCTGATTCTCACATTATATGATGTACATATTGTAGCTTACCGGGACAACAATATGACATTTTCAAATAAAAGTGGACATGGCGTCACACAGTAAGATATTATATAACCCAATTTGCTCGATTGTCAATACATTTTCTCACTATTTCCGCCTCAAAAAAACACACCGCAAAGGCGCATGTTTTCTCACTCTTCGGCGTTTACGTACGGCACGCCGTCCAAGAACTCGTATTTTATAAGGAAAAGACCTTCCGGCGGCGCTGTGGGTCCTGCTGCCTTCCTGTCTTTTTTCTCAAGCATCTCTTTTACGTCAATGGGCTTGTTCTTACCCCTTCCGACCATGATAAGCGTTCCGGCTATGATCCTTACCATATTATATAAGAAGCCGTTGCCCGTAACGCGGATGATAACCTCATCTCCGTGCCTGAAAACCTCGATATCCTTGATCGTCCTAACATGCGAAAGAGCTGTCGACTCAACATTACAAAAGCTGGTAAAATCGTGCTCTCCGACAAGATACTGCGCCGCTTCCTGCATCAGCTGCTCATCTAGAGGCATGCTGAAGTGATAAGTATAGAACCTCTTGGTAGGAACAGGCATCTTGGTATTTAATATGCGATATTCGTAAGTCTTTTCGGTATTGCAATGCCTGGGATGAAAGTCGAGAGCGACCTCGGCTGAAGCCACGACCCTGATATCCTTGGGTAAGATATGATTTAAGCAAAAAGAGAACCTGTCTCCCGGAATGGTTGACGCTGTATCAAACACAGCGATGTTGCCGTATGCATGAACGCCTGAATCCGTGCGGCTTGCGCCGATAACCTCGACAGTTTCTCCGGTCAGCCCCGAAATAGCGCGATTAAGCATCTCTTCTATAGTATTGTGGGTACTCTTTTGAAGCGCCCATCCGCTGTAAGAAGTGCCGTCATATGAAACTGTCAGCATTATCCTGTGCAAATCGCTCATCTAAACAATATCCTTCCGACAACTATAGCAACTAAAAGATATGAATAAAGAACACCGTAGGCTATCCTATCTCTCTTTTTATAAATAAGAGGCTTCATCTTGGTCCTGCCGTCTCCGCCCCTGTAGCATCTTGCTTCCATAGCCATTGCCAGGTCCATAGCCCTTCTGAATGCCGATATAAAAAGAGGTACCAGCAAAGGAACCAGGCTCTTAGCCCTATTTATCAATGATCCGCTCTCAAAATCTGCGCCCCTTGCCATCTGCGCCTTCATGATCTTGTCGGTCTCTTCCAATAATATAGGAATAAATCTGAGCGCGATCGACATCATCATCGATATCTCATGTACGGGAACGTGGAGCTTCTTAAGCGGTCCGAGCACACTCTCCATACCATCCGTAAGGTTATTGGGCGTAGTCGTCAAAGTCATGATGGATGAACCCGTGATCAGGAATACGAGCCTTACCGCCATCATTGACGCCATCTTAAGTCCCTCGTATGTGATCGTAAACTTCCAAAAGCTCACAAGCTCTTTTCCGGGTGTCAGAAACAGATTGAACACCATGGTGAGCAGCAATAGGAAAAAGATAGTCTTCATTCCCCTAAAGATAAATTTGGGAGGAACATTGGAGAGCTTGATGCACACAGCAAGAAAGACTCCCGCTATGAGATAGCCCCAAAAATTCTTCACCAAAAAGAGTGACATGATAAAAACAAAAGTCGCCACAAGCTTAACTCTCGGGTCGAGCCTGTGAATGACCGAGTCTGTTCTATAATATTGTCCGAGTGTAATGTCTCTTAGCATCTTCCAAACGCCTTCAAAATCTCATTTTTTGCCTGTTCCATCGTTGTTGCCTTGGAATCAACCGGAAAGCCTGCCTTTGCAAGCTCCTGCATGACATATGTAACCTGAGGTGCCGCAAGTCCGATCTCCTCAAGTTCCTTGTAATGCGCAAAAACGTTGACAGGTATATCATCAAAGGCAACGCGGCCTTTGTTCATGACTATGATCCTCTCCACATAATCAGCAACGTCGTCCATACTGTGGCTTACAAGTATGACGGTAATGCCCATTTCATCGTGAAGTCTTTTTATAAGCCCGAGAATATCCTCTCTACCTTTGGGATCAAGGCCTGCAGTGGGCTCGTCAAGGATGAGAACATCCGGCTTCATCGCGATGACTCCCGCGATAGCCACTCTTCTCTTTTGACCACCCGAAAGCTCAAATGGTGACTGGTAAAAATACTCATCGTCAAAGCCAACCATCTTGAGGGCTTCATATGCGCGAAGCTCTACTTCCTTCTGTGGAAGCCCCAGGTTCTTGGGGCCAAAGCACACGTCCTTAAAGCAATCCGCCTCAAAGAGCTGGTGCTCCGGATACTGGAAAACAAGTCCCACCTTGGATCTAAGCTCTTTTTTATTAAAATCGGGATCGCTTATATCCTTGCCGTTGAAGTATACCGATCCGCTTGTCGGAGTCTCAAGACCGTTAAGGTGCTGGATAAGCGTTGACTTACCCGATCCGGTGTGCCCGATAAGTCCGATAAACTGGCCATCCGGGATCTGAAGATTGACATCGATAAGCGCAGCGTGCGCCATCGCAGTATCTTCATCGTATATGTAATTGACATGATCAAGTATTAGCGACATTTTTAATCCTTTTAAGCTCCTCGACCAGTTCTTCTCTTGTAAGTATTCCGTCGGGAAGCGGTAATCCGTTCTTTTTAAGCTCATGAGCAAGAAGTGTGACCTGCGGAACTCCGAGCCTAAGCTCTTTTAACTTATCAACCTGTGAAAAGATCTCGCGCGGCGTGCCTTCCATCGTGACACGTCCCTTATCCATTACAAAGACCTTGTCCGCGTAGATAACTTCTTCCATATAATGAGTGATAAGTATGACCGTGATGCCCTCAACCGTATTCAGCGCCCTTGCAGCCCTTATCACGTCCTTACGACCGTTGGGATCGAGCATTGCCGTCGGCTCATCCATAATGATGCACTTGGGATGCATCGCGATGACTCCCGCGATCGAAACTCTCTGCTTCTGTCCACCCGATAAATGATTAGGCGAAGACTTTCTGAAATCAAGCATTCCTACAGCTCTTAAGCTCTCGTCCACTCTCTCCCAGATCTCATTTGTCGGAACTCCCATGTTCTCAGGTCCGAATCCGACATCTTCTTCAACAACCTGACCGATTATCTGGTTATCGGGGTTCTGGAAGATCATTCCCGCTTCCTGCCTGATATTCCAGAGGTACTCTCCGTCGGAAGTGTCCATTCCGTCTACAATGACCTTGCCTTCCGTCGGATACAAAAGAGCGTTGAAGTGCTTGGCAAGCGTGGACTTACCCGATCCGTTGTGCCCGAGGATAGCAATAAACTGCCCCGGCTTGACATCAAGATCAACGTTATCAACGGCTCTTGTGATGCCCTCAACATTGCCCTCTTCATCTCTTCTGATATATTCAAATACTAGATTATCTGTACGTATCATCTGTTTTTACCTACCATATCGAAATATTATAGCATAAATGTGGTACTATTTATGTAGTAATTTCGCATTTATATTTACGCATCGGGGGAGTTTTCCACATGAACAAAAAATCCAAAAGAGATATCTTTTTTCTGTTAGCACTTATAGTGGCGTGCGCCATCCTGGCAAGGAGCTTTGCGGGACATGAGACCCTTGAAGAGTACGCCAAGAGCCATTCATCACAAGCATCTACCGGATCGTCTTCGGCACAAGCTTCCACAGAAGCATCCTCGGCAAAAGAATCATCGTCGGAATCCACTGATCATTCTTCGGCAAAAGATTCCTCAACAGAATCCACTTCTATTGAAAATAGTGCTACCGTTTCTTCGACTGATGAAGTCAATTCAAGTGTCACAAACAGTTCTTATATCCCATATGATAATGACGTTTCCGACACCAGAGTCACATACTCCGAAGGCTTCTATTATGAGGCTTTACCGGATTCGATCATAACCAAGATAACAAATGTGTCATATCCGAAAGATTGTGAAATTTCATTGGATGATCTCAGATATTGTGTGATGCTCTATGTTGATTTCGAAGGAGAGACAAAGACAGGCGAAATGATATGCAATAAATCGATCGCCGATGATGTTATGGAAATATTCCATGAACTATATGAGAATGATTATCGCATCGAGAGTATAAAGCTTATTGATGATTTTGATGCGGATGACGAAGCTTCCATGGAAGCGAATAATACGTCCTGCTTTAATTATCGCCCTATCTCAAGCGGAAAAAAGCTTTCTAAGCACGCCACGGGAATTGCTATAGATTTAAATCCCCTATACAATCCTCAGGTTAAATATAAAAACGGTTCCACCGTCATATTACCCTCAGGAAGTGAGGAATATGCAGACAGAACCGCTGATTTTCCATATAAGATCGATCAAAATGACCTAGCTTACAAACTCTTTACAAGCCATGGTTTTTCTTGGGGCGGAAATTGGAATTCTTCCAAAGATTATCAGCACTTCGAAAAGAAGAACGGCTGATCACTCTTTCTTTTCCCCGGGTTCAAGTGCCTCTTTTTCATTCTTTATCTCCCAATGGATAAGGAATGTGAGAGTTGCTCTTAAAAGGATTATTGCGCCCAAAATCCCAAGCTCGGCCCATTCTCTTACAACAACTGTCCTAAGCACCTCCCCTCCAAGCTTAAATTCCAGAGCCAGTGCTATTCCTTGCGCAAGCTGAAGTCTGATGGATTCATCTTTTTTCAGCCAGAAAATGAAGCACTTAACGGCCGTAAATACCAAGATGCAAATTCCAAAGAATTCCAGTAACAGTGTGGAATATTCAACCACATACCTCAAAATGTAATCCGCATTGTTGTAGATCGCTTCCATGTTGTCCCCTTTTGTAATTTTGAAAGTAAGAAAGCTTATATTTGTCTGATTCTATTATATACGCAATACAGATTATTTCAAAATTGAATTTTATGATTTTTTCATAAATTTTGATGAAATTTCGTTCAAAAATATAAAATTAAGAGATAAAATTATATTAACTTCTGTTATTATCTAAAAATTCAAGGAGACTTACTAATGGGAAAAGTAAACGAAAAACGACATGCAAAGATCAAAAATAAACTTCTGTTGTTCTTAGTTCCTGCCGTAGTAGCTACTATTCTTATTTTGGTATTGATTTCAGGATTTCTAACCAGCAGAAGCATGACTTCGATGGCCACATCACAGCTTAACTCTTCAATCTCCAATCAGGCCGACAATATCGAAGCTTGGCTAAATGATAATCTTCAAAATTTCGCAACCGTAAAGCATATGATCGAAAAAGCTCATCTTCCCGAAGAAGAGCTATCTAAGATGATGACTGAACTTTACGGTTATAATTCCTATTGCAAAAACGGTCCGTATATTGCTACGCAAAGCGGAAAAGTATTTAAAGCTGAGGAATCCACAAAGAACACCGATAATCCAACCGAACAGATCTGGTTCAAGCAGGGTCTCAGTCACGTTAACATGGTCTACGGAAATACTTATAAAGATGCTAACGGCGTCAACGTTATAAGTGCTTCCGGTATCATTAACGACGGCTCCGACGATCTTAAAGTCATTGCTGCGGATCTTTCACTCGATCAGATCAGTATCATCGTTAATTCACGAGTAAAGATGGATCAGGCTTCTTCTTTCCTTGTTGATCTTACGGATAATACGATCCTTGCTCACAGAGATAAAAACAGAGTTTCTACCAAGCTTACTACCGGTGACAGTGATAAGCTCATGGCTGATATTGCCGAAAGAGTCATCGCAAGAAACTACATGACAGTCACCTTAGATAATAACGTAGTTGCTTTAAAGCAGATTGCCGGAACCGATTGGGTCCTCGTTTCATATGTTGATAAAGACACCATTATGAAGGACGTGACCGGTCTGGTTACCACTCTTATAATAGCCGGAGTCATAGCTATTATCCTCATCGTTTTACTTATAAACTTCATGGTATCTAAAGTCATTGCTCCTCTTGGCGGAATCACCAAGAACATCTCAGATATGTCAGCAGGTGACTTTACCATTGATGTCAAGCAGGAAAGCAACGATGAGATCGGTGTCATGGGCAATAAGGTTAACGAATTCGTTCAGTCCATGAGAAAGATGCTCAGTACCATCAACGATGAATCCAAGGTGCTAAAAGAGCAGTCGGATAACTCTGATATTGTATCCAAGAGCATGTTTGAAGCTTCACAGTCACAATCTGAAGCTATGCAGAATCTTAATAATACGGTTGACCAGCTTGCAGTTGCGGTTAATGAGATCGCTCAAAACGCAACTACACTTGCCATGGTCGTTTCCGATACACGTGATAATTCCATGCAGGCCAATGACAGTATGAAAGAAACCGTCGAGATCAGTAAAAAAGGCCGAGACGACATGGAACAGCTTGCCGATGCTATGCAAGATATCAAGACAAGTAATGATCAGCTTGTAAATTCAATCAACGAAGTAGGAAAAGCTTCGGAAGAGATCACGAACATTGTTGGTCTTATCGCCGAGATTGCCGAACAAACAAACCTTCTTTCACTCAATGCTTCTATTGAGGCCGCCCGTGCGGGTGAAACCGGTAAAGGATTTGCGGTTGTCGCAACTGAGATAGGTAAGCTTGCTCAGAACTCCGCAGCAAGTGCCGAAAATATCGCAAAGCTTATTGATGATGTCAGAAGAGCTATCGACAGCGTTGTTGAACAGGCAGAGACCAGTGCCAAGAATATCGAAGCAAACAGCGAGCTTATCAATACCGCTGTTGAAACATTCGATCAGATCTATCAGAACATCGAAAAGTCCAATGAACTTATTGACCTCATGATACAGGATGTACAAAAGGTTGATGATGTTGCAAGTAATGTAGCAGCCATTTCGGAAGAACAGGCCGCAAGTACGGATGAAATCCAAGAGACCAGCCGCAGGATGGTCGAGCAGGCCAACAACATAACACAGCACAGTCAGGATGTCGCAGACAATTCTCACAAGCTGGCAAGCACTTCCGAAACACTTACATCCTATGTACAGCAGTTCAAGATTTGATAAGGAGACCAATTATGAAAAATCGAATTAAAAAATCAGTGGCTTTTCTGCTTTGCGGCATACTGCTTGCTCTTTCTGTCACAGGTTGCGGTGCAAAATCCGCCGCCGGCTCAATTAACGGAAACGGCACCAAAATACTAATGTGTCTCCATGACGATACAGATACATTCCTTAATACTCTTTGCGAGACGATCGACCAGAGAGCTAAAGAAACGGGCTGCACGATCGATACGGTGTATTGTCAGGGCGATGCCGAGATTCAGATGCAACAGATCGCTGATGCAGAAGGCCAAGGCTATAACGCCATTATATGCAGACTGGCTGATGCTACTACTATCTTACAGATGGAAAATGCATCGGGTAACCTTCCTATCGTCTTCATAAACAACGAACCTGATTCCGATTATCTAAAGGGTGATAAATATATATATGTCGGATCTTTTGAGCAGGATGCCGGAAGATTCCAGGCTGAATATATCTGGAACGGCCTTGGAAAGCCTCAGTCTATGAATGTCATCATCTTAGAAGGAATGAAGGG
The DNA here is from genome assembly GCA_017535785.1 of Butyrivibrio sp. Taxonomy (GTDB): domain Bacteria; phylum Bacillota; class Clostridia; order Lachnospirales; family Lachnospiraceae; genus Butyrivibrio. The sequence goes on from JAFXTN010000005.1 coordinate 8,530, forward strand.
CCATGCCGCTGTTCCACAGCGTACAAATGCCGTTAAATACTTCTTCCTTGATAACGGAGTAAATGTAAATTACGTATTCGTAGATCACGGAGATTGGTCTGATGAAGTTGCATATAACCAGCTTGATATATTCAAAAAGACAAAACAGGACTTTGACTGCATCATCTGCAACAATGACCCTATGGCTATAGGCGCCATAAAATGGCTTAAAGATAACGGATATGATACTCATAAAAAGCTTGTTGCAGGTATTGATGCCACTGTAGACGGCTGTGCAGCTATCAGAAGCGGCGATATGTATATGACGGTTCTTCAGGATACCGTGTCACAGGCAAACGTATCAGTTGACTGTGCCATCACATTGGCAAAAGGCGGATCCGTATCATCGATGTCAGGTTCAACAGAAGACCTTAAGTATGTATGGGTTCCATTTGTTCCTATAACGCCTCAGAACATCGATCAATACAAATAATCTATTATTCTATAAGATAAAAAGAAAAATCGAATTTAGGCAAAATAAAAGAGATTTCAGGGCATATGCTCTGAAATCTCTTTTTAAATCTCATTAAATATACAAGCAAGTATTAAACAAGCTCAAGAACAACCATCATAGCTGCATCGCCTTTTCTCTGGCCGATCTTGATGATTCTTGTGTAACCACCCTTACGATCAGCGTACTTAGGTCCGTACTCATCGAAAAGCTTTGCTACAAGGTCAACTTCCTTAGTGTTTCTCTTTCTTCCCTTGTTCTCCTGAGGAACATCAAGTACAGGATAAAGAGTCTTAAGAAGCTGTCTTCTTGCGTGCATACGTGAAGGCATATCCTTCTTGATTTCCTTCTTAACAGTTGTATACTTTGTAACCTTCTTACCGTCTACAACTTCCTTTACTCTCTTACCGTCCTTGTCCTTCTCAGGAACTTTGCAATCAACTGTAAGTGTCTCGAAGTTGTCTTTTTCCTTAGCTGCAAGAGTGATCATAGGCTCTACGATCTTCTTGATCTCTTTTGCTCTTGCCTCTGTGGTAACAATCTTTCCGTTGTAAAGAAGTGCTGTTACCTGGTTACGAAGAAGTGCTCTTCTGGGCTTTGTTGCTTTTCCAAGCTTTCTGTACATTGCCATGTTTATTTACATCCTTTCTCATTCGCAAGGTTCCCCTTGCAGTGGTACATCACAAAATGCGCATCGGTCTTACTTTTATGATGTTGTTGCATTGTCCATTATGAGAATCCGCATTGGTACGCATCGGATTTACCCTCCGCGGATATCATATCAATTCATATAGATATTACTGCTCGCTGTCTATTCTGAGTGAAAGTCCGAGCTCATCAAGCTTAGCAAGAACTTCCTCAAGTGACTTACGTCCAAGATTACGAACCTTCATCATATCATCAGGAGTCTTGTTTGCAAGTTCCTGAACGGTATTGATGCCTGCTCTCTTGAGGCAGTTGAATGAACGAACTGAAAGCTCAAGCTCATCAATTGACATCTCGAGAACCTTGCCCTTCTCGTCATCTTCCTTCTCTACCATAACCTCAGCGGTCTTAGCATTCTCGGAAAGATCGATGAACAGGCTTAAATGCTCACTGAGTACCTTAGCTGCAAGGCTTACAGCCTCGTCGGGAGCAAGTGTACCGTCTGTGTGAACATCAAGTGTAAGCTTATCAAAATCAGTTACCTGACCTACACGAGTGTTCTCTACAGTTACGTTAACTCTCTCTACAGGTGTGTAGATAGAATCGATTGCGATCACTCCGATAGGAAGATCTCCTGACTTATTCTTGTCAGAACTTACATAACCTCTTCCCTTTGTGATGGTGAGCTCCATGTAGAGCTTAGCATCCTTTCCGGAAAGTGTAGCGATAACCTGATCGGGATTCATGATCTCAATATCCTGGTCAACCTGAATATCAGAAGCCTTTACAACACCCTCGCCGCTGAACTCAATATATGCAGTCTTAGGCTCATTGGTATCTGAAGAATTCTTGATAGAAAGATTCTTGATATTCATGATGATCTCAGTTACATCTTCCTTTACTCCGGGAATAGAACTGAACTCATGCAGTACGCCTTCGATCTTAACCTGACTTACTGCTGCTCCGGGAAGTGATGAGAGCATAATCCTACGAAGGGAATTGCCCAGTGTAATACCGTAACCTCTCTCAAGAGGCTCTACTACGAATTTACCATATTTCTTATCATCTGAGATCTCAGCAACTTCAATATTTGGTCTTTCAAAATCAAACACTGATTTACCCTCCTTATGTGCTTAGTCAACAAGTTATTTATTATAAGTGCCCTACAAATTACTTAGAGTACAACTCGACGATAAGCATTTCGTCAACGGGAACGTCGATAATATCCCTTGAAGGAAGCTCTTTGATTGTACCCTTGAAGCTCTCCTTGTTAACATCAAGCCACTCAGGAACGAGTCTAGCTGCAGTGATTTCAGCGATATCCTTAAATCTCTGGATGTTCTTAGCTGCGTCCTTAACTTCGATAACATCACCGGCCTTGATAAGGTATGAAGGTACATTAACTACCTTTCCGTTAACAGTGATGAACTTGTGAAGAACTACCTGTCTAGCCTCTCTTCTTGTTCTAGCGAATCCCATTCTGAATACTACGTTATCAAGTCTTGTCTCAAGAATGACTAAAAGGTTAGCACCAGTCTGACCCTTCATTCTATCTGCTCTGTCATAGTAGTTTCTGAAAGGCTTCTCAAGCACGCCATAGATGAACTTAGCCTTCTGCTTCTCACGAAGCTGAAGTCCGTACTCCTTCATCTTTCTTCCTGCTCTGGGTGCTCTCTTGGACTTCTTGTCATATCCAAGGAATGTAGGATCCAGATCGAGTGATCTGCATCTCTTTAATACGGGAACTCTGTTTACTGCCATGTTTGGCTCCTTTCTTTTTCTCAGATAACCTCGGTCATCTGATGTTGTTTACAGTGTTTACGCACCTTCATCCAACGAGTTTTACATACATCTATAAATCTATATATGCACATGTAACTACATTGTGTTTGTAAAGTATCGATCGAACTTCGATTATACTCTACGGCGCTTAGGCGGGCGGCATCCGTTATGAGGTACAGGTGTTACGTCTGTGATAGATGTAACTGTAAGACCACTTGCAGCGAGGGCTCTGATTGCAGCCTCTCTTCCTGATCCGGGTCCCTTAACGAATACATCAACAGTCTTAAGGCCATGAATAAGAGCAGCCTTAGTTGCTGTCTCTGCAGCTACCTGTGCAGCATAAGGAGTAGATTTCCTTGAACCCTTAAATCCGAGACCGCCAGCACTTGCCCAGCTAAGAGCGTTACCTGCAGCATCTGTCAATGTAACGATTGTGTTATTGAAAGATGACTGGATGTGTGCCTGTCCGTGTTCAACGTTTTTCTTGACACGTTTCTTAGCAGCTGATTTCTTTGCTGCTGATGATTTCTGATTTGCCATTTTAAACTAACCTACTTTCTTCCTATAAATCT
>JAFXTN010000006.1 GCA_017535785.1 Butyrivibrio sp.
AAATACAAATTTTTATTGAAAAAGATATTGCTTTTCTATTTTGTACGAGATATAATGGAGAACGTCGTCGGGGTGTGGCTCAGTTGGTAGAGCACTATCTTAGGGAGGTAGGGGCCGCGTGTTCGAATCACGTCACTCCGACTTTTAGGAATCGCGTATTACGCGGTTCCTTTTTTTGCGCGTTAAAATGAGACATGCGTGCAAAACAAAACGGACAGTTGTTTGAGTTTACTCAGAAACAACTGTCCGTTTTGCTTTGCACATACGGCGAATGCCGCGACAACGAGGAACAAGCTCCGCTTGTTCCTCGTTGTCGGCATGTCTTTTTCTTCGGGCAACTTCAAGTCGAAAATTCACCATAAAAACGTCAATAAAAGCCTACTAGAAACCTGCGCAAAATGGTATACTTACTGTAGTTGAGTACATTAGAAAAGAATCCAAAATATGACACTACATAAGGCTAACATGAATCCTGAAAATTTATTTGGTACAACATCATACTATGATAAAAGCAGCTCCGTAGAGGAACTGGTGAAGATCATTTCATGCGGCATCCAGCAGGATGAAAAAGGCGTTATATTTCTGAATGAAAGCGGAAGATGTGTTTACGCTAATAAGCGTGCTTTTAAAATGTTCCGCGTTATCGATAATCTGACGATTCTATACGATACCTTCCAGGCGTGGCGCAGAAGCCTCGGCGTTGAGGAAGGAACAACTTCATGGTGCAGAGTCTATAAGTCATCCGACAAAGAGAGACTCTATCACGTGCGATACAAGATACTTAACGACAACGGCAAGATCATCGGAAGTATGTATGTTATACATAACGTTTCCGAGTCGCTCGACAACGATCAGGGCGAACAGTACAGGCTCACTCATGACGAACTCACAAGGCTGTATAACAAAGAGGGCTTTGTCACTGCCGTCAAGAAACTTCTCGCGGACGCAGATCCCGATCGCAGTTATGTTATCGTTTATTCCAACATCAAAGATTTCAAGCTGATCAATCAGCTTTTCGGACTTAATAAAGGCAACGACATCCTCATAAGCGTGGCGGATATGCTATCGCAGATGGTAAAAGAGGAGGATGTGTACGGAAGGATCAACGGAGATCAGTTTGCTCTGTGCATGCCCGAGGACCGCTTCGATGAGAAGATGTTCAAGGCCGCGATCAAGGAAAGAGCGAGCCGTCTTACCAGCAGGACCTATTCGATACACGTTCAGCTCGGCGTCTACAAGATACATGACAGAAGAATGGATGTATCCTTCATGTGCGACAGAGCTTACATGGCCTGCAAGACCATCAAGAGAGACAACGTGTGCGAGGTTGCGTGGTACAACGACGACATGCTCATAAATGCTCTTTTGGAAAAAGAGATCCTGTCAAGCTTTGACTTTGCTATCATAAATAAGCAGTTCGGAATATACCTTCAGCCGCAGCATTACTCGGACGGCAGGATATTCGGAGCTGAGGCCCTTGCAAGATGGCTTCATCCCGAGAATGGCGTAATAGAGCCCGAGGTATTTATAAGCGTTCTTGAGAGAGCAGATCTAATCTATAAGCTTGATAAATATATCTGGGAGCTTGCTGCAGCGCAGCTTGCAAAGTGGAAGGGCACAAAGTGGGAAGGACTCTCACTTTCTGTCAACGTTTCGCCCAAGGACATATATTATCTCGATATCAAAAAAGAATTCGATGATCTCGTAAAGAAATACGATATCAATCCGGCAAGGCTCAACATAGAGATCACGGAGACAGCGGTAACGACTGATGTAAACAAGTGTGCCAAGCTTATCCTTGATCTTAGAAAGAGCGGATTCCTGGTTGAGATCGATGATTTCGGAAGTGGCTATTCATCTTTAAATATGTTAAAAGACATAAAGGCTGATGTCCTAAAGATCGATATGGGCTTCCTTAAGAGAACCGAGAATCACAAAAGAGCCAGAGTTATCCTTAACTTCACAATAGATATGGCACATGAACTTGGAATGGGAGTCATCACGGAGGGTGTAGAGACCAATGAACAGCTAGCGTTCCTTGAAGAGATGGGATGTGAGATGTTTCAGGGATACTACTTCGATATGCCTATGCCCGTAGACGAATTCGAAGCTAAGTATAAAATGGGGAAAGAGTAAAAGGGGAAGTATCATAAATTCTATTTTAACGGAGGGTCTTGTATGAAACTCAAATTTGGTATTAAAGAAGTAGTTGCTTTAGGTATCGGAACAGCTCTTTTTGTTGTGCTTACAACTGTTCAGATTCCGCTTGTTATCGTTCCCAATACTGCTCTTCAGCCAAGAATGGCTATCCTTGCATTCTTCGCAGCAGTGTTCGGACCACTTGTAGGCGCAGGTATCGGCCTTATCGGACATATCCTTGGTGATGCCATTTTCTACGGATCAGTTTGGTGGAGCTGGGTATTTCCTGAACTTATTGTAGGTGCAGGTATCGGTGCTCTTGCCAAAAAATTCGCTGTTAAAGAGGGCAAGTTCAATAACGTAAAGAATATAATCGTATTCAACATTACACAGATAGTAGCCAACGCGATCGCATGGATACTGGTTGCGCCTGTACTTGATATCCTTATATATAGTGAGCCTGCCAATAAAGTATTTGCACAGGGTATGTTCGCATTCCTTGGTAACTTCATTATTATCGGTATCCTCGGAACACTTCTTATATTAGTTTATTCTAAGGTCGTGGGCGGCTCCAATAATTTAGAGGCGGAGGAATAATCCTTTGGTTACAGATACGCCAATAATAGAATTTTCAGATGTGTCTTTTAAATATCATGCCCAGAAAGAGCCCACTCTGAAAAATATCAATCTCAAGATCTATCCCGGAGAGAAGATACTGATCGCCGGTCAGTCCGGATCCGGTAAATCAACATTGGCACATTGCCTTAATGCTCTTATCCCCTGTTCATTTACGGGGGATATGAGTGGCACGCTCCGAGTTTGCGGTAAAGAACCCGCCAAGCTCGGAGTTTTTGGCATGTCACAGAAGGTTGGAACTGTGCTCCAGGACACGGACGGACAATTCATAGCGCTCACGGTTGCGGAGGACCTTGCCTTTGCCCTTGAGAACGATGAAGTTCCAAGAGATGAGATGATCGCCAAGGTGGCGGAGGTATCCGACAAGCTGGAGCTTACCAATTTCCTCGGAAGCGCTCCCGGAGCTCTTTCAGGGGGACAGAAGCAGAGAGTTTCTCTCGGAGGAGTAATGGCATGTGATGTCAAGATACTTCTCTTTGACGAGCCCCTTGCCAACCTTGATCCTGCTACAGGTAAAAGAACTATCTCTCTCATCGACGATATAATGCACGATGAGGATATGACTGTTGTAATAATAGAGCACCGTCTGGAAGACGTACTGTACAAGGATGTTGACAGAGTTGTCCTTATGGACGGCGGAAGGATCGTTGCGGATATGCATCCCGACGAACTTCTTTGCTCGGATCTTCTTGTGGACAACGGCATCAGAGAGCCGCTTTATATTTCTGCTCTCAAGGCTGCGGGAGTTAAGATATCACCGGATACACACCCTCAGCACATAGAGACTATGGATATCTCCCCCTATAAGGATGCTGTTCACAGCTGGTACCATGAAGCTAAGTTTGAGCATGTGGGACGGGAGACCGAGAATCTTTTGGAGGTCAAGAACCTCAAATACAGATATGACGAATCGAGACAAGTGATCGATGATGTCTCTTTTGAAATAAAAAAGGGAGAACTGGTATCCCTTGTAGGTAAGAACGGAGCAGGTAAGTCCACTCTGGCTTCCCTTATCTGCGGTTTTAACAAACAGGATGAAGGTACGATCCTTTTCGCGGGGGAGGACATTGCAGATCTTTCCATCGCACAGCGCGGCGAGAAGATAGGATACGTGATGCAAAGCCCCAATCAGATGATCAGTAAACCCATGATCTTTGACGAGGTGAGTCTTGGCCTGGTGACCAGAGGAGTTCCCGAGGCAGAGATCAAGGAGAGAGTCAATGAGATCCTCAAGATATGCGGCCTTTATCCCTTCAGGAACTGGCCGGTATCAGCTCTTTCTTTTGGTCAGAAAAAGAGAGTGTCAATCGCCTCTATCCTGGTGATGAAGCCGGAACTGTTGATCTTGGATGAACCCACGGCAGGACAGGATTACAAGCACTACACCGAGATCATGGAATTTATACGCGATATCAGAAGGCAGATGCCTATCACCATCGTAATGATCACCCATGATATGCATCTGATGTTGGAATATACGGACAGGACGCTGGTACTAACAGATGGCAAGCTTATTATGAATGCCACTCCTGCAGAGGTTCTTACGGACAACAAGGTGTGCGACAAGGCATATCTTAAGAGGACGTCTCTGTACGACCTTGCGATGAAGTGCGGAATTGAGGACGCAAGTGAATTTGCCGCAAGATTTATAGAAGATGAGAGAAGGCGGAAGTAAGCAATATGAGCAATATGATATCTTATGAACAAAAGAATACGCCTATTCACAAGCTTAGCGGTCTTACCAAGCTGGTATTCTTTATTTTGTGGTGCCTTACAAGTGCCCTTACTTTTGATACCCGCATTCTTATACTTATGATCATAATAGGTGTCGTCATCTACTGGATTGCAGACGTTAAGTGGAAGCAGGTGAGCGGAGTTTTCTGGGCCATCATGTTCTTTATGGTGATCAATCTTGTGTGCATATTCTTTTTTTCACCATATGAAGGCTGTAAGATTTACGACAGCAGGACGGATATCCTGCATCTGTTTGGGAACTACACCTTGACCAAGCAGCAGCTCTTTTACGAGTTCAATGTTTTTATCAAGTATTTCACGGTCATACCTTCTGTGTTTATCTTCCTTGTGACGACTGATCCAAGCGAACTGGCGTCTTCACTGAACGGAATAGGTGTGCCTTATTCGATTTCATATGCCCTTGAGATCACTCTCAGATATATACCGGATATTCAGGATGAGTATCACAAGATCAAGAATGCCCAGGAAGCAAGAGGAATTGAGATGAGTTCCAAGGGAAGACTATTTGATAGGATCAAGAACACAGCGGCCATCATATTTCCGCTCTTGTTCTCCACCATGGAGAGAATAGACGTTGTCAGTAACGCCATGGAGCTCAGAGGCTTTGGTAAAAAGAAAAAGAGAACGTGGTACTCACAAAGGCCTCTTGTTGCAGCTGACAAGGCCGTGATAGTGTTCTCTGTAGCATTCTTTGCAATTACTATGATAATTACTTACATGGACGGAAATCGCTTTTACAATCCCTTCCTGTAAGGCGCGGGCTTAGCCCACAAATTCACAACTTGAAAAAATATTTCTAACAGCGGCCAGATACTCACCTTTACTTCTGGCCTTTCTTATTGCCTTCAGATACTTGTCGCAGTTCTCAAAATGACTGTTTAAGAACGCCCAGTGCTCAAGCATCTTAAAGATGACATTTCTATCCTCGTGAATAAAAGTTTCATATCCGGCGTAGAGCTTGTCGAGATATTGTTTCAATTCTTCTTTTGACAGAGTAAGAGAACCGGTGGATAAATCTCTTGCGAGCGCGGGATTTCTAAGAAGTCCGCGGCCTATCATGATCGCATTTACACCGCTTTTTCCGTCAAAAGAGCTTGCTCCTTCGGAAAGTTCACTCATTTCCTCAACAAGTCTTTTGTGATCATCTATAGAATTGATATCTCCGTTGTAGCAGATATCGGCGCTTCCGCCGCACTCTCTGTAGAGCTTAACGGCTCTCTTGAACGCATCTGTTCTTGGCTTCCCCTGATAGAAATCCTCACGGACTCTCGCGTGAATGGTAAGTTCGCTTATCGGATACTTCGCAAATACTTCCATGAGTTTATCGGCCTCTGATCCATCAGATAATCCGAGCCTAGTCTTTACCGAGAACTTGGGTGAAGCGGAGCCTTCGGAAAAGAGCTCGTCCTCCGTGATCTTTTTTAGCATGTCATCAAGATAGTCGATATCGGCAAGAAGCCCCGAGCCCTTGTGCTTGGTAACAACGGTTGCGACAGGGCAACCAAGGTTTAAGTTTATCTCTTTGTATCCGAAAGAAGCGATCTCTTTTGCCGCCCAGAGGAAGTTCTCTGCGCTGTTAGCAAGGATCTGGGGGACCACCTTTTCTGTGAAATCCGGGAAGACATAATTGTTTACGGGAAGGATATCGTTCTTTTCCCTCTTCTTAAACTTGTGTGTCTTGGGAGCTGATAGAAAAGGTGTGTAGTATTTGGCTATTTCATCACCGAACATCGCACGGTGAGTGTTTCTTAGCGTATATTGGGTAATGCCCTCCATCGGGGCAAAATAAAACTTAGTGACCGACATGGATCAAATTCTCCTAATTACTTGTTTTCATTCACGGTTATTATGGTATTATATGAGATAGATGTCAAAAGAAAAAATGAGGAACGGTCATGGATTACAAGTGCAATGATGATAAGAATTCCATAAAGAATGAGATAAAAGATATCGTGGATCTTATCCTTTCCGATTACGAGAAGGGCAGAGACGTAGATAAGATGGATATCTTCAACCAGCCCGACAGGGACGCGGTAAAAGATATCGTGATCAAGCTTGTCCGCATCATCTATCCCGGTTACTACAGGGATAAGGTTTACAAGAGCTACAATGACAACAACAGAGTTGCCGTTGTCATCGAGGATGTTATCTATAATCTTCAGAAGCAGATCGCGATCGCGTTCAGACACAGTGAGGGATATTCGGAATCATCCGACGAGACGCTTGAGTGCGGAGCAAGGCGCATCACACACGAGTTCTTTAAACAGATCCCTAAGATAAGAGAATTTGTTGATACTGATGTGCAGGCTTGCTACGACGGCGATCCCGCAGCGTACAGCAAGGAAGAGATCATCCTTTCTTATCCGGGTCTTTTTGCGACGACAGTAAACAGGATAGCGCATGAGCTGTATCTTCTTAAGGTGCCGCTTATCCCAAGGATAATGACTGAGTACGCTCATTCCAAGACAGGTATTGATATTCATCCCGGTGCGACTATCGGCAAGTATCTTATGATAGATCACGGAACGGGAATTGTTATAGGAGAGACTTCAATTATCGGTGAGCACGTCAAGATCTATCAGGGCGTTACTATCGGTGGTCTTTCTACAAGAGGCGGACAGGCGCTCAAGGGAAGCAAGAGACATCCCACGATCGAAGACGATGTTACTATTTATGCAGGTGCATCTATTCTTGGCGGCGAGACTGTGATCGGAAAGGGATCGGTCATCGGAGCTAACGCATTTATCACTGCTTCTGTTCCCGAGGGCAGCAGAGTCAGCATGAAAAACAACTGATAAAAATTTTTTGGAATTTTTTTTCAAAAAACTATAAAGAAAAATAAGATATCGTCCGATAAAGGAAATAGCAAGTAGTGTAGCTATTTCCTTTTTTTCTCTTCGGAGGTAAATGTTATATGATGAGATCGCTCTGGTCAGGCGTTGCCGGCCTTACAACTCACCAACTTGAAATGGATGTTATCGGTAACAACATCGCTAACGTCAATACAACTGCTTATAAATCACAGGCAACAGGGTTTGCCGATATCCTTTATCAAACTGTGAAGAACGGAACAGGTTCCGGAGATACAACCTCTACAACCAATGTCTCACAGGTAGGACTCGGATCCAAGGTTGCATCCATATATACAAATGTATCAAAGTCAGGCTCCATGCAGACTACAGGAAATGCATTTGACCTTATGATCACAGGGGATTCATTCTTTGTGGTTTCTTCTGATGCGAGCACAGATCCCGCAATGCGCAATTTCACAAGAGACGGTGCGTTCACCATTGATTCTGACGGAAATCTCGTAACTCAGAACAACGGCTTCTATGTATTCGGTATCATGGGCGAAGGAGATATTCCCAGAGGCGGAAACGTTAATCTCACTAATTTAAAACTTATATCCGATGCTACAAAGACCATCGGCGGAACAGCTACTTCTGCATCTTATTTCAGAGGGAACATAGACAGTCTCGATCACGAGCTTTCAACTGAAGACGGCAAGACATTGAGGATTGAGGTCTTCGGAAGAGACGGCGAGATCTATACTCTTAAGTATGGTCTTACCGACGGCGGAGATGATGCAGACAACACATTCAGACTTTCACTTAAGTCAATTCAGGATTCCAACGGAAATCTTATAACAAATACAACCAACGGCAATGTTGATCTTGTATACAGCAAGAATAACGGAAGACTTCAGAGCGCTAACGGTGCGGCAAACGGCATGGTACGTATGACATTTGGCGGACAGGCTTCAATGATCGGACCGCTCGATATCGACTTCTCCAACACATCCAATTATGCGAGTTTAAACGGCACACATAATTCATCCTTCTACGGATACAGAGGAGATTCGATGGGCCTCAATCAGGGATATGCTAACGGCGTTATGACAGGCCTTTCTGTAACAGATAACGGATCTGTATATTCCAAGTATTCAAACGGCCAGACTGTTAAGATCGCTCAGATCGCAGTTGCCGAGTTCAATAATGCAATGGGACTTGAGAAGGTAGGAGATAACTTATATGCTCAGTCACTTAACTCCGGAGAAGCAATGATCATGGATATCACCTATGACGGCGGATACATGACTGCGGGAGTTTTGGAATCAAGTAACGTTGATCTGGCAAAAGAGTTTACGGATATGATCACAACACAGCGTGGATTCCAGGCAAACAGCAAGGTTATCATCACATCAGATGAGATGCTCCAGATCCTTAAACAGTTAAAGAGATAAACTAAAGAAATTTTAATTAAATTTATGTCAGCCACTTTGAAATTAATTTTCCAAAGTGGCTGTTTTTTTGATTTTTACTGATACTTTTTCCATTTGTTTTCTGCTATAATGACTGCACAACTAAATAAAATCTGACTTTAAATATTAGCTTAAAATTGTAATATTGACCAATATTAACGGAAACTGAAAAACTTTTTTGATTTTTTTGAACACTCGTTTTATTGATGGTTACTGGGGTTTACGAACGTTTGGATGGAAACTGTGAACTTTCTGTGAAAAAGTAGTTGTTTTTTTGTGTCCTATAGTTTATATTATAATCAACTTATAAATACAAAGCTTTTTTGCAATTATTGTTCCAGGGGAAAAACTAAGCGTTTAAAGGGCAAAGCCATTGAAAGATGGTGACGCAAAGCTAAAGGGTCTTAATCACACATGTGAAAGACAGCCAGTTGCTGGTGCTAGTTCGATTGCACCAATGAGGTGGCCGGACTGTACTAGCAGACGGTCTTTTTTTTTCAATTACGGTACGATAACAGTTCAGGGATGAACAGTCGGGAAACCGGCAAGTACAAGGAATGTAATTACACAGAGCAACTGGCCTAAGATACTTTGCGATGCCGCTATATTTAATAACAAAGAGGTACATGCAAAGACCAACCGGTCAGTGCATGTACTTTTTATTTTACTACTAACAAGGACGGACTTATGGCAGAGGTTAATCTTAAGAAACTTAGCAGAGCGGAGCTCCTTGAAATGATGATCACATTTTCGGAGGAAGCGGAAGCAGCTAAGAAACACGAAGAAGAATTGAAGGAAGAACTCGAGAAAGAGAAGCAGCAGTTGCTTAAGGAGATGGCCGAAGAGAGAGCCAGGATGCTCAAGGGATTTGATGAAGAAAAGCATCAGATGAGAGCTAAGTTCAATGAGCAGAAGGCTGAGATGCAAGCCAAGTTTGATAAGGACATCAACGGACTTAAGGCCAGACTCACGAGAGAGAAGGACGAGATCCAAAAGCAGGTAGACGATGCGATGTTTAAGTTAGACAATTCGCAATCTCTTGCAGATGCATCGATCCAACTCGGAGGCATCATGGAGGCGGCTCAGAAATCTGCAGACTTATATGTTGAGACTCTTCAGAAAAAGGCTGAAGCCGAATACGAAGATTTCAAGAGAGAGCTTGAACAGGTAAGGATTCAGATGGGGATGGGTCCCAAAAGCACAGCTTCCAAAGAGGAAAACTCCAAAAAGTCTTCCAAAAAGAAAACGTCCGTACAAGGCAGAAGGAATAAAAGCGACAACGTAGATGAGTAATGAAAAAGAATTAAAACCCTCAATCGTAGAGCTTAGAAAAGAACTCAAGAGGGAAAACAGCAAAAAAGAATATAAGAATGTACTTAAGAGGACATTGTTTGTGGTAGTTATCGTGGCAGCACTTGCTGTCCTAGTATCAAGTTTTTATATCACAGTCCTCAGAGTTACAGGAGACAGCATGACTCCTACTCTTGAGACCGGACAGATAGTGATAGCACAGAATAGTTCAACGTTCGAACCCGGAGAACTTATAGCTTTTTACTACAACAATAAAGTTCTTGTAAAAAGAGTCGTAGGATCGCCCGGTGATTGGATAAATATCGATGCAGACGGCAACGTCTCAATTAATGGGGAACAACTTGAAGAGCCGTACGCTGAAAAAAGTTTTGATCCAACAGATATTAAATTTCCATATCAAGTGCCTGAAAACAGATATTTTGTTTTAGGCGATCACAGGAGCGCTTCTATAGATTCAAGAAGCAGCGTCGTTGGCTGTGTTACCAAAGAACAGCTTATCGGCAAAGTGATCTTTAGAGTCTTTCCGTTCAATGCAGCGGGAGGGCTTTGACAGCTATAGTCAGTCTTAACGTAACCGCGAAACGTTTTTTACAGGTAAGAGGTCAAGTATTATGCGCAAAAGTGTCGAGAATCGCGCAGAAAACTACATCAAGAAACATCGCAACTACAGAAAATGGTTAGCTTTTGCTCTGTGCATAGCGTTGCTTACCGGAACGGTAACCTTGTATACGCTTAACAGGCCTGCCGTAGCCATGACTGAAGATGCGTTTGGATCGATCGGAATCATCGATACATACAGTGAAGAGGAAGAACAAGCACTTATTGATACTATGTACAATGATGAAAACGACGATAGCGATGATGGGGACGAGCAGTTCACTGACGATGGGGAAAATGCGTCAGAAGAACTGAACGGTGACAGCAGCGATGAAAATGGGGAAAAAGAAAATGACGGTGTCGATGAGGGTAAAGATGAAAACGGAGATGATGATGGCACCGATGATGATAAAGAAGGAGAGCCTACTACTCCGGTAGAAGGAAATGAAGATGCAGCCGGTGAGGCTACACTCGGAGAAGGGGCAACTGAAGAAGCTTCAGATGAAGATTCATCTAAGGCAGCATCCGATGCTTCAAGCGAAGCAACAACAGCAGCAGCGGATGATGCGTCAAGCCTGGAATCAAGTGAGACATCACTTGAGGCTTCCAGTGAAGTATCATTGGACGAGGAAGATCTCGAAGAGCTTAAGGATGTTGTGATCACAGTATATTATGTGGATCCTAAGGGCGAAGAGATTTCTGATCCTACCGAACTTTCTATTAACAATACCTTTGAAATAAAAGACGATGCCAAGAAATTTGAGGGATACGTCTATACAAAAGCACTTCTTGGTGAAAATGAGACAGAAGTAGTTCAGATCATCAAGAAGACCAAGGAAGTTTCTGTTGAACAGGAAGAGAACGAAGACAGTGCAGCTTCCCTGGCCGAGGGTGAAGAAGAGATCCTCGAGTATGTATATTATGAAGCAGTAACGGAAGAGGGCGAAGAGATTGAGATCACTGAAGATACAGATCTTAAGCTCGTGTATGAAGAAGTAAATACGCAGGATAAGTTCGTATGCTCAGTTAACGGAATGACTGTAACGGTTACTCTTTCAAAGCCCGAAGAATTCCCTAAGGGAATTGAGCTTAACGTTACACCGCTTGATAGGTTTACAAGCGGATACAACTACGATGCATATATGGATGCACTCAATGCAAATGCAGAGGCAATTGCAGAGGCAGCCGGCAAAGAAGAAGCAATAGAATATGATGAGAGTAATACAATACTCTTTGATATAGCATTCCTTCTCGACGAAGTTGAGTATGAACCCAAGGAAGGAACAGTTTCAGTATCTGTTTCATTCGATGACAGCCAGCTTTCATCCGAAATGGAAACAGAGAATGAAGAAGATGTATCGGTTCTTCATCTTCCTATTAAAGATAATGCCAAGGAAGGATATACATCCACAAGTGAAGCTACGGATATCACCTCAGGCGATATCGATGTAGATGTCCTCACTGAGAGCGATGTAAGCCTTGGCGAAGATGCCGATGTTATCAGCTTTACCACATCATCTTTCTCAGTGTATGGTACTGTTATAAGCAATAATGGTAAAACTTGGGATGGAAGTAATTCATTCAGCGCTAAAGATGCTGTTGAAATGCTTGGTGAGTCAACATATTTCGGCGCGGTCGCTAACGAGTATTACGGCGGAGGAGAACAATATCAGCAGGGCCAGCACAGTGAGGCGAATATTGCAGTTAAGGTTATCAGAAGGATCCAGAATTACACGATAGGTAATTCGGAATTGGTTTATAAGCATCTTGTAAGCTATATAGTTAAAGTAAACAAGGTGGTAAAGGGACCTACCAAAGTAGGAACATTTAGATTTGCTGTATATTCGGATCCTGCCGGTACAAACAGAATCTCAGCTCCGTTTACGATCACTACCAATGCAAACGGAGAGGGATCGGCAACCTTTGATTTTGCTCAGATCATTAAGAACAACAGAGTTTATTCCAAATTCTATGTATTTGAGCTTGATAATTATGGAAGACCTCTTAAGAACGGTGAAAAGAACGGAAAGTTCACTGTTCAATATGAGAAGAACTCAATGAACGGTCTTCACGACAGCATCAGTCTTTTCACAGACAGCTTCGTTGAGGATATGGGCGGACATAATCCTGAATTGGTTCTTCAAAAGGTTGACGGAGCAACAATTTATTACCTGAAGAACCCGAAGGATAAGAGCAATTACGATTCCGTTACTTATGATCAGGCTTATGGACATGATGGACAGCACGGCGGAAAAGAGTATGAACATAATCATTATGACAGTGAGTTCCCTGTAAACATCAGCCAGATGCTTACTAATGCGGAAATCGCATCGTCAAAACTGGCTTATGCCAATAAAGCTGCATGTAGCGGCAATGGTGTAAAGGTCATAAATCTTGTTGGCGGTGCAACTACGTATTCAGGACCTGCTAATCTTGAGAATGACCTGACCCGTAGATATTTTGGATATCCGCAGGGTATAAATGATGGTTATGCGGTTAATACAGGATTAGATATTGGCGATCAATTCCTTCTGCTTAATATCGATCTTACAGGCATCAGCAAATACAAGCTTAATAAGATCAAGATCAACGGCCAGGGAACAGGCGATTGGAATGAGATCGCAAATCAGGTGATCATCAATCCTGTTCAGAGAAATGACAACGGTGAATTCGTTCCTTATACAGGAGAGCTTATTGCTGACACAATGTCAGGTACACTTGTTGCACCTAAGGCGCACGTTACAACAACAGGCTCATACAGCGGAACGGTAATAGCCGATAAGCTTGTTAAGGATTGTGAGATCCACAAGATCGTAGTAAGAAGACATCTTGATGAAGCTACTGATGTAAAAATCGCTAACATTGATGATACGGTTATTCCGTTTGATATCAATTTAGAGAAGTACATTGATAAGTACTACGCAGGTTGCGGAGCAACCGGATTGTTTAAATTTACTCTGCGCATGTTTGATGAGCAGCAGGGTGCATGGAAGGTAATAGACAGCAATTTAACCAACAATGCTGAGAAGATCCAATACAGCTTTAATAATCCCGCAGAGTACGGCATGGAGTATGGCGGAGAAAACACCTATTACTTCATGGTGACTGAAAATGATATTACATCAGGCGACTTTATTAAAGATAAGAGCGGAATTCTCGTTAAGGTTAAATATTATCCCGGCAAGAACGGAGAACCTATAAATGAGATCTGCTATTACAGAGCGGATGAGCAGGAAGTTCAGAGCATATTATCGAGCTTCAGTAAGGGATATTACAATGATGCTCATAGATTAAGACAGAATATCGGTTTCTGGAACAAGCAGCTTAAGCCTTTCGATATAGAGATGTTTAAGTTCCTGAACGGAAGTCTTCTCAGTGATAACACACTTAAGTTCAATTTCTGGATCAGAATGATCGATGAGAACGGAAATGTTATCGGAACTGACAGAAGAAAGTTTGGCACAGGTGCAGGTAAAGTACCTAACTATATCTCTAACCAGGGCAGCAGCATCAAGTACACTGTTGATGTAGGCAGCAATGCTTGGGATATGAAAGCCGGAAAGACATACTACTTCATGTTTGCAGAAGGCAATGCGGATAGTAATAACAGCGTTCAGACATCGATCGATAAGGCGATAATGGCAGTCAAGGTTGACTACTATGTTGACCAGACCAATGTAGTTCGTACATATTACAGGATTGCCGATGAAGAAGCTATTAAAGCGATCAATGAAAATAACGCAAGAGTAGTTGATTATTGTACAGATGCCAATTACATAGAACCTGTAAACGCAGGATTCTATAATAAGACACCTACCAAGATTTCCGTTATCAAGAACTGGAATCAGAACAACACAAATGATATCTGGGATATCACCGTAGTTCTTAAGAGGCGGATCGCAGGTGGAGAGTTCGAAGAGGTAGAGAGATTTGTTATACCTGCTTCCGACTACTATATGAGTGGCGGAATGGCTACCTCCAAGGCATACAATTTCGATGATCTCGAAGCCTTTGATGCAGACGGCAATACATATGAGTATGCAGTCGATGAGTATTACGACAACGGAAGCGAGCTGATACAGCTCAATCCATTAAGATATGTTGTATATGATGCTTCAGGAAATGTGATCAATGAATCAACTGCAAGCGAAGATTCCGTAGGAACTGTTAACGGATATAAGAATTCCGAGAACAGAACGGATATCGGAGCTGACGGAAGCACAACGATCACACTTACAAATACACCATACATTAAGCTTAAGAAAGTATGGACGCTTAACGGAAACCCGATCCCTGCATCTGAGACATCGGATTTCGGAACAGTATTTGTAAACCTTTATAAGTCATATGATGACGGTTCACTTGAATTCTTTAAGGGACCTATAGCACTTAGTCCCGGTAATGATTGGACCGCTGAAGTGGCTGTACCTGACAGAGTGAGATATCACATCGTTGAGTGTGATTCTACCGGTCAGAACGAATATAGAACTGCACCTAAGATTACATATTACGCATTCATCAAGGATCAGCAGACAGCGACTGATACCAATTGGGAAAATGTTTACGCGGAAGGCATAAATACAATGCTTGAAGTTTCCAATGAGAGAAGCGGCAATGTTCTTCCTAATTCAGGAGGAATCGGAGAACTTCCATATGTAGTTGCGGGAGCCGGAGCAGCAATGATGTCTCTTGTGGGAGTAGGTGCGTGCTACCTCGGAAGGAGACGTAAGAAGGAAGATGAAGAGTAAGATTCATCTTCGAAGGAAAGGATTTAAAGCAGGGAAGCTTTAAAACAGGTGCTCATTTGCACCGGATACACTATCAACATTACACATTTACAAGGTTCAAAAGAAGGAGAGGAATATGAAAACACTAAGAAAACTCATAATGGGCCTCCTCGTATCGATCATGGTACTGGGAATGGGGATTACCGCTTTTGCGGCTAGCGGAACTATTACAATAACCGGGGCTAGGGAAAATCAGGAATATAACGCATATCGCGTATTTGATTATGAGCCCGCAGATGAGAGCAATGCAGACGCAGGCGGAATTTATAAGCTTAATCCTGTATTTGCGGGATTCGAGTCCTATGTATTTAACTACACAGACGAGAACGATGCTGCACAGTCCGCAGATATGGCTGATTTCTTTAAGATCGGTGACAATGGTATCATTGATGCATCAGGATTAACAGATGCCAATGTAGCTATTTTTGGTAGAGCAGCTGTTGCTTATGCGCTTGCAAACGGTATTTCAGCTGACGGATCAACAACAGCAACCGCTGACGGTGATGCAACAATATCAGTTCCCGAGTTTGGTTACTATGTAATCAATTCATCACTTGGTTCTGTTGTAGCAGTTAATACAGCAACTCCTAATGTTGAGGTTCGGGAAAAGAACGATATTCCTAATCTTAACAAGGAAGAGACAGGTGCAACAAACGCTGCACTTGTATATACAGATCTTACAGGTGGAGATCATCAGATCGGTGATACTATTGAGTACACAGTTACTGCAGATCTTAAGGTTGGCGGTAAGGATTATGCAATCCATGACTGTGTAACAGACGGACTTACACTTGAAGAGGTTACGGATGCAAACATTTCATTTGCTCCCGACAATGCAGGACTTACATACACGATCAACAATTCTTTCGTTAACGATAACGGAAGAAAGGGCTTTGAAATTGTATTTGACGGTGAGCCCAATAAGGATACTGTTGTAACTGTTAAATATACTGCAGTATTAAATGAAGATGCGGTTATCAACCCTTCACCTAATATCAACGAAGCTTACCTTACATATGGTAAAGAAGGTAACGGAACACATATTGAGATCAAGGATTACACATACCCTGTAGCAATCAGAAAGACTGCAGTAGGCGCTGATAAGCTCCTTAAAGATGCTAAGTTTGAGATTTACAGAGAGCTTGATAATTCACAGGTTAAGCTTACAAAGGTTTCTGATACAAAGTACAGAGTTGATCCTGACGGAACAACAACAGAGATAGTAACTGTTGAAGCAGATAACATTGTTATCGAAGGTTTTGCACCTGAGAAGTATGTTCTTGTAGAGACACAGGCTCCTAAGGGATACAATCTTCTTGAAGGCAAAGTTACTGTAGGCGGCACAACTTATGAGCACGCTCAGGAGATGGTAGTAACCAAGAATTCTACCGTTGAAGCAGTACAGGTTGAGAAGGTTGAGGATGGAACAGGTCTTACACTTCCTTCAACAGGTGGAATCGGAACAACAATCTTCTACATTGTTGGCGGTATCCTCATCGTTGCAGGTATTGCATATTTCATCGTTCGCAGAAAGGTTGACGCTGAGTAATTGTTATAATCGGTATGAAAAAATTATTATATAATTTGAATCTTGTTTAATACAGTATTCTTCGGGGGAAAGGGGTTCCCCCGAAGAATATATAAGATTCGAAAATACATTAAGGTGAAGAAGTTAGAACTGACAGATGAAGAAAGGGCTTAAGAGAATTTTACCAAACTTAATATTCGGACTGATCTTTCTTGTAGGGATTGTTATTTTCCTATATCCTTCTGTCAGTAACTATATCAATTCAAGAAACCAGAGCCGTGCGATATCCAACTATGAGGAGATAATTCATAACATCCCTCAGGAGGATTATACGAAGATGTGGCAAGAGGCTTACGATTATAATGAAGAGCTTGCCAAGAAACCTCTGAATTTCACCCTAGAAGGTGATGAATTAGATAGATACAACAGTATCATGGATGTCACCGGAACAGGAATCATGGGATATATAGAGATAGAGAATATTGGGGTTAATCTTCCTATATATCACAGCACAACGGAATCAGTACTTCAGGTCGGAATCGGACATCTTGAAGGAACATCTTTTCCGACGGGAACGAAGAGTACACATGCTGTACTTTCGGGACACAGAGGATTACCGTCCTCAAAGCTTTTTTCAGACCTTGATCAGATGATCGTTGGTGATACATTTCTTTTACACATTTTGGATCAGACTTTTGCATATCAGGTTGATAAGATCAACATTGTTCTTCCTGAGGAGACCAATGACCTGGCAATAGTCGATGGTGAGGAATACGTCACGCTTGTAACTTGCACACCCTACGGTATCAATACTCACAGGCTGCTTGTAAGGGCAAGACGTGTTGATTATAACGAAGAGAACAGGCTTATAGTGCCTGCGGACGCTATTAGATACAATAATTTGATCGTTGCACCTTTTATCGGTGCTCCGATGTTGGTAATTGCATTTATTGTCTTTTTGATCAGAACCAGAAAACCTAAAAAGGCAAAGGGAGCGAAGACAGAATAAATGCTCTCAGAGGGATTGTTATATGAATAAGGTAAAGAGTATCTTTAGCCGAATAATGATCGCGGTAATGGTGTTTATGGCTACTCTCGGATTACTGTCCGTAGAGGCATTTGCCAGAAACGCTGTGGATCTTAGCAAAAAAGGTTCACTTTCCGTAACATACAAATTTGGCGATGACATGCTGTTTGACGGCGTACAATCTCATATTTATAAGATAGGCAGCGTTTCCGAAATTGGGGAATTTACTTTGGATCCGGATTATGCCAATCTTACTGATATTTCCATCAATTCCATCAATGACCCTTCCAAGGCACAGGGACAGTGGAAGCAGGTGCTGGATGCGGTAAGACCTACAGCTATATTACAGCACCAACCTTCTTATACATCTGTTTCACAGAATGGTAAGGCGGTATTTACGGGGATTGAATTGGGATTATATCTCATTGAAACAGAGGATGTTATAAAGGATGATTGCAGATATGTATTTTCATCATTCCTTGTAACCGTTCCTCAGCTCGGAGACGATGATGAGTGGATCTATGACGGCGCTCAGTATATTTCCGAAGCAACAGCTAAATGTGAGAAATATGACATAGATCGTGAGGTTGAATTTGAACTCCACAAGAGATGGAATGATTCAGGCAATGAAAATGTCAGACCTACATCTATTTCAGTACGCATAAGAAGAAACGGCGAAGATTATAAGAGAGTAACATTAAATAGTGATAACGGCTGGTCCTACGAATGGAAGGACAAGCCCGGATATATATGGGAGTTCGAGGAGACTATAGAGGGAAATAATCCTTATTCGGTTTCTGTAACTAGAACTGAAAACGCTGATGGGTTGATGGTTGTTTATACTATGACCAATACCTATACCGGCACGACTCCTCCTCCGCCGGGAACACCCCCGAACACTCCGCCCGGAACACCTCCGAGCACACCGCCCGGACCACCGCAGTTTCCTGATGTTCTCGGAGCTATAAGAGAACTTCCCGCGGTATTGGGTGCAAGGAGACTTCCTCAGACAGGTCAGCTTTGGTGGCCGCTCCCGATTCTTTTGATCGCCGGTATAATTTTCATCGTTAAGGGAATCAGAAAAAATAATATACTGAGGAAATGAGCATGAAGAAATATTCCGGATACATCTACATAGCGATAGGAATAATCCTGATATGCGCTGCAGCTTTTTTGATAAGGCATAACTTCAATGAGAGCGCTGAGGCCGGAGAAGCCTCGGATGAACTTCTTGAGGGAGTTGTTGAGCAGATGCCGGGAATGGTCCTTGAATCCGACGAATCAGGCGACATGCCGGTTGTTGACATAGACGGCAGGAGTTTTATCGGAACGGTTGAAATACCGAGTCTTGGTCTTTTGCTTCCTATTCAGAGCGAATGGGGCAAAGATAATGCCAAAGTATCCGTATGTCGATATAAGGGTTCTGTTTATGAGAACGATCTCATAATAGCGGGACATAATTATGTTGAGCATTTCGGAAAGCTTAATCAGCTTGCGACCGGTGACGAAGTCATAATCACCGATATGAACGGAAAGAGCTTTTATTTTGAGGTTACCAATATGGAAACGCTCGGATCTTACGATACGGAAGAGATGGAAGCGGGAGATTGGGATCTGACTCTTTTTACCTGTACAATCGGTGGTGCCAATCGTGTTACCGTGCGCTGCGAATCGACCGGAAAGACATCCGAAACGGGAACAGTTCCCGATGTTATTGATGCTGCGGAAAAAAGTAAGCATATAAGGAAAAAATAAAGAACTTATTAAATCGGCTTTTAGGTTGCCCTCTGAGTTATCGGAGGCCTTCCAAAAGCCGATATATTTATATATAAGAAAATTGCTTTATTGTTTTTTTATAGAATAATTAGCACTCGTATGTGGACAGTGCTAATGAATTACACTATAATTACAGTACAGAAAGAATCATGAAAGGAGATGATGCGTTGTGATTATAGTAAAGATGAATGACACAACAGTTGAATGCAGTATTGCCGCATCAGAACTTCATGAAATAGGTCTTACTCCTGAGGCGGTAATAAACGGAGCGGAGAACACCACTTCTTTCTTTGCTCAGCTCGGAAAAGAGGTAGGAGAGCAGCTTGACTACAATCCCGAGACAGAAGTTATGATGATGAGCAAAAATATCATGATGGACGGAAGTGTGCGCATTTTCGCCGTTAAGATGACCAATGATGATATCAAAAAGGCTTCCGAGAGGATTCGCGGAGCCGCACTTACGGTGCTTAATACTCTGACCAGAGAGAGGATCGAGGAGATCCTTGCCAAGACGGGAAGAGATAAGGGCGTTGCTTTTAATGAGGTGATAACCAAGGTTTCCGATACGATCAACAAGATCTACGGCCGCGATGAGGCGGAGCAGGACGAATCGGCTCCCAAGGCTAAATATCAACCTCTTTCTGAATATGCGAGATACATGTTGGAATTTGATACCCTTGAGGAAGCGGAGAGATTTTCCAAGGTTGTGCAGAAACTTCCCATTGTTGATTCTGTTTTGTACAAATACAGCGGAATGTATTACATTTTGGCGGGACTTATGTCCGCAAGGGAAGAGATAATCTATGATATGAGGAGAGCCGGAGTCGAGTATTCCAATATTCTTCTCGTAAACGCCCCCGAGGCAATGTTTATTGAGGAACAGGGCGAATTGATCATAGACAGCGACGCGATCGTCCACTTGGCAGACCTCACGAGATAAGGACAGGATGAACGGCAAGATTACTGTATTTAATTTTTCAGGTGTTTATGAACAAGAGAGCTTTTATCGAGGCGATAAAAGCTCTTGTTTTTGTGTGCCCGGGGCAGTCTCGTTGCTAGATATGAAGGACGTTCCCGGCACGAATTGCATGTGCGACGACAGCGCGGTTTTGGAGATAAAAGATAGGATAAATGCCTTGTGCGGCGAAGCTTTTGCGGATGCCGACGACTTCTTAAACGGCGTGCACTTCATTGATTCCGGCAACTATCATTACATGTCTTACATTCTTTTATCCATGATAAAAGAGCCTTTTTCTCTGGTCGTTTTTGACCATCATCCCGACATGCAGCCGCCCAGATTCGGAGATATCTTATCCTGCGGCGGATGGGTGCTAAAGGTCCTTCAGGACAATCCGAATGTTAGAGATGTTCACGTGATCGGCGCGGACGAGAAGCTTATTTCGGAGCTCGATGAGGAGGATAAAAAGAGAGTTTCTTTTTATACTTTAGAT
This sequence comes from Butyrivibrio sp., assembly GCA_017535785.1. Lineage (GTDB taxonomy): Bacteria > Bacillota > Clostridia > Lachnospirales > Lachnospiraceae > Butyrivibrio. The sequence continues at coordinate 21,269 of JAFXTN010000006.1, forward strand.
GACATTAAAACAGGCCTTCCAAAGACCGAGTATCCGGTTTATCTCTCGGTTGATAAGGATGTTGTTAGAAGAGATGAACTTATCACAAACTGGGATCAGGGCGAGATGGAAGCAGAAGACCTTATTTCGAGGGTAAAAGAGCTTGCTAATGCCCCGGACAGAAGGCTTATCGGGATCGATATCTGCGGAGAATGCGCTTTGGATCAGGAAGGTATCGATGTCGGTGCTGCTATAGCAGGAAATGATGAGTTTAATGCTAAAGTGCTTGAGTTATTTAAATAAAAAAGGCGGTAGGCTGAAGTTTCTTTCAGCCTGCCGCTTATCATTTTATGCATGTTCCCATTTATATATAACTGTCTCATACTGCTTTACGTCGTCAAAAAGTCTTTCCTTTTCAATGAGTCCGTGTTCCAAGACCTCATCCGCACAAACGGGATTGTGCAGGATGATCCAGAAAGGATCGGATCTTTTGTACAGTATCCTTCGTAAAACCCTGTTCATCACCTCTCGGTTAAAGGGGTTAAAGAAGTAAAAGACATTAAAATTTTCATAGCCGTTGTATCTGCAAGCATCTCCCCTGATGACCTTGACTCTTCTCTGCAGATTGAGCTTTTTCATATTCTTTTCGGCGATCTTAGCAAGGTCCGATGAATACTCAAGTCCTGCGATATCACCAAACGGAAAATAGCTCGCATCTCTTAAAAATGCGCCCTTTCCGCAACCGATGTCCAACAGCTTCTTGCTGCAATCAACGTCCAAACAATCCAAGATTTCTTCTGCGTGTTTATCATCCGTCTTGGAGTAACCGTGAAGTACGCCTCCGGATTCCTCGATGAGAGACAAGTCGCGCATGGTAAAATCAATACCTCTTATTCTTTCCCCAAGGTATTGAACGAGGTACTTGGCATACCTCCTGTACTTGTAGTAATTAAACATCTCTTTCCCTCCATTTATTACTTAAGCGTTAATCAATTCTCCTTCCGATAATATATGATCCCCACACCATTATACTAAATAAGCACACATTAATGCAAATAAATGCAACAAAGTGTTAACAAATTTTCACGATGACCGATCGCGAATACGTAGCTGCAGGGGTTCAAGTCCATCTTTCGCACGAATGAAAAAAGGACCAACTCTTTCGAGTTGATCCCTTTTGATCGTGCGGAAGATGGGACTTGAACCCACACGACATAAACAGTCACAAGATCCTTAGTCTTGCTCGTCTGCCAATTCCGACACTTCCGCATATATGCGCCCTTTAAAGGGCTTATGAACTTCACCATTGCACCGGAAAGCTCCAGTGCAGGAGAAGGGACTTGAACCCTCATGTTGTTGCCAACACATGGACCTGAACCATGCGCGTCTGCCATTCCGCCACTCCTGCAAGCAACGTAGTTAATGATACCCACTTTTTAGGGCTCTGTCAAGAGGTTTACCTGCATAAACAGATAAGAGTACCACGCTGCGTTTTTTCTTTTTATAACATAGTCAGTTTATCAACGAAGACGCACAATTTACCCATAACATCTCTGCTTTCCTTGTAACTGAAAGCCATGAATATTCCTCCGATAAACATTGCTATTCCGATGATATCGACAAAAAGTACGTTAGCTACGATTCCGGCTGAGAAAATAACACATGCACAAACAAAGATCCCCATAGTAGCGATGATCTTTCTGAGCATTTCATGCTGCAGTATATCTACATGAAGTCCGATCTCTTCCTTTTCCTGTTCAACTTCTTCCTCGGATAGAACGTCAAAGTCAAGTTTTTCAAAGTGTCTGATGTAGTCTCTGAATCTTTTTTCCAAAGCATTCACCTCCTTGAATATACGCTAGTCTAAAATCATGTGATAAAATAGTCTCTATGAAAAAGAAACTAATTATACTATACATGTTTTTCGTAATAATTCCACTGGTAATAATGGATGCGGTCGTGATAGGCGGTATTGTGCGTACCGAAAGGACCAAGTCATTACATGAGATGGAAAGTGTCGCAAACGCCGTTAAATACACGTGTCAGCAAGAGGTTGAGTCGGCTGCGAGACTTGCTCGAAGCATCTATACCAGCAGATACATATTTAATTACATGAACAGAAAGTTTTCGTCTCCGCTCGAGTATTTTGAAACTTACAAAGAGTTTTTTGACGATACTCTTATTAATGTTGTTGCCGGACAGAGTGATGTTAATTACGTTATCTATGTCGACAATGATACTATAGTAAACGGCTCACAGTTCCAGAAGATTGAAAAGGCTAAGGGACAGCCCTGGTACTTATACTCCAAAAACACCGGCCTTGAAATGGGATTGTATTTCTACTATGGAAGAAATATTGCCAATACAACAGAGAGCGCGAGAAGAGTATATTTTATAAAGACGCTCGATTATTTCGATCACGATTCTAAGAATGTTCTTTTGATAAACCTTGATTACACCAAGTTCAACATGCTCCTTGGCAACATGAACTACGATCTTGCAGCCTATGTGTGCGACAATGACAGGATTCTTTTTTCCAATAAAAAGGATTCCAATATCGCACAGCCTTTCAGAAAGGTTTCGGAGCTTACCAACATCGGATACACTGCGGACATGCAGATCTACAATCAGCAGCTCAAGATCCATGTCATCGATAACGGACAGAGTAGGGCGGCATGGCTCAAGAACTGGGGATGGCAGCTCATCGTCCTCGGACTTATAAACGTAGTCCTCCCCGCAGCGCTCATAACAAGGATCAACAGGATCGCGTACAGCTACAAATTAAGAGAGCAGGAGATGGTACTCACCAGGCAGCACGCTGAGCTCCATGCACTGCACAGTCAGATCAACCCGCATTTTCTTTTTAATGCGCTTGAAAGTCTACGAATGCACAGTATCATAAAAAAAGAGTCCGAGACCGCGTACATGATCGAGAAGCTTGCCAAGCTCCAACGCCAGTATACGGAATGGGATCAGGACAACGTTACGATCGACCAGGAGCTTGAATTTGTCGAGAACTATCTTGAGCTTCAGAAGTACAGATTCGGAGACAGACTTTCATATTCATTGGAAGCCGACGAGAACTGCCGCGAGTACAAAGTGCCAAAGCTCACGCTCGTTACTTTTGTTGAGAATGCGTGCGTTCACGGAATTGAGAGTAAGATCACGAACGGATGGATCTTCCTTAGAATATATGAAAAAGATGATATGCTATATATCGAAGTCGAGGATACCGGAAACGGAATGCCGGAGGAGGATGCCAAAAAGCTTCTTGATTCAATGCGAAACGCAAGCATAGACATGCTCCAGCAAAAGGGGAGAGTCGGTGTTATCAACGCCTCGCTTCGACTTAAGATGGTGACGGATAATAAGACGATGTTCGATATCGATTCGGAAGAGGGCATCGGAACGATCGTCACGATCAAGATACCCACTGAATGCTTGAAAGGAATTTTTTAAAGAATGTTGAAAGTTTTACTTGTAGATGATGAGCCGTTTATATTGCAGGGACTTAAGGTCCTCCTTAACTGGGAAGAGGAGGGCTTTGAAGTACATACAGCGCTTGACGGCGTGAGTGCGCTTGAAGTTCTTGAGAAGGAAAAGATGGATCTTGTCATCGCTGACATCAAGATGCCCGGGATGAATGGGATCGAGCTTCTTAAGAGAATACGTGAGAGCGGAAACGATGTCTTTTTTGTCATCCTGAGCGGATACGCCGAGTTTACTTATGCGCAGGAAGCATTAAGATACCACTGTAACGCTTACATATTAAAGCCTGTAGAAAAAGAGAGCCTTGAGGGCGTACTTAAAAAAGTCATCGAGAAAAATAAGGATAAAGAGATCGAGGCAAGCAGAAACAACAAGCTCGTCAAAGCCTTTTTTGAACAGAACTTAAGAGCGGCGTTTAGAGGAAAGCACAACGAAGATCACATAGGATATCTGACGGATAAGCTTCCCGACAACGGACAGATGCGCTACGTCGGCATCGAGCTTGACCTTAGCGCGGACAACGGCGATTACTTCGGTGATGAGAAGAACAGCGAGATCACCAAGCTTTACGACATCGCATCAGAGTATCTTGATGATTATTCTTATCTGCTTGTAAGAGACGGTTTCGGCGATGAGAACGTCTACGACATAGGATTTTTGTATCTCAATTATCTGGCAAAAGAGGAGCAGGAGAGCGATGAGGAGTATCTGGAAGAGATGCTCGAGCATTTAAAAAGAGTGAGTGCACTTCCTATAGTAATGCTTGTCGGAAGGACCGTAAGCGGTGTTGAGGCCATCTCAAAATCTTTTACCAGCGTGAGCATGCTCCATTCGCTCCACGGCTTCAGGGAAAAGAAGGACATCTACTTCTATGAAGAAGAGTATCAGATAACGGACAAGGGAATCCTTCTTTGCAAGAACAAGCTCGATGAGCTGATCTCCGCGATCGAACTTAATGAACAGGTCGAGATCAAGAAAAAGGTCGACGAGTTCCACAGCGAGATGAAGAAGACCGGAATCACCGGAAAGACAATGAACCTCAATATCAATTATCTTTTGTTCCAGCTCATCCACATCGCGACTGAGCAGGACAGCGAGGTCAACCAGGAAGAGATCTTAAGGCTCATTTCCGAGAATGCGTATGAGGAGGGCATCAAGAGAGGCTCCAAAACGCACCTTTACAGAATGGCCTGCGAGTATGGCGAGTATCTTTCACAGCTTCGCAAGAAGGAGTCCAAGGGAATCCTCGCCAAGGTTGAAGATGAGGTAAAAAGCAATTACGCAAGCAATATAACTCTAAAAGAACTCAGCGAAAAGTACTATGTAAACAGTGCTTATCTCGGACAGCTCTTTAGAAAAAAACACGGATGCTCTTTTAAGGATTATCTCAACAGGCACAGGATCGATGAGGCCGCGATGCTCCTTAGAAAGACCGATGAAAAGATATATCTTATTGCCGAAAAGGTAGGCTACAAGGACGTTGATTACTTCGTGAACAAGTTCATTGAAGCCAAGGGCTGCACTCCTGCCAAGTACAGAAAACAGGAGTCATGACAGTGAAAAATTTATAAATTATGCAAAAATAGGGTTCTATAATTTGACCCACTTTTTTATATACTTCCTCCCATGTTTTGATTGACATATTTTTATAAAATGGTCATATCAAAACAAGGAGGATTCTTTTTTATGAAAAAGAGAGTGATTAGCATGTTGCTTGCAACGCTCATGGTTGGTGGAGCGCTTGCTGGATGCAGCAATGGTAATGCCGGTGGGGGCGCTACTTCTGCATCTGAAAACGGTGGATCTGCATCAGACGGAAAAGTAAAAGAATTTACAGCATTCTTTTCAGTTCCTCACGCTGAGATCAATGATGACAATGAGATTCAGCAGATCATTGCAGAGAAGACCGGTGTTAAGGTAAAAGAGACTTGGCTTGCAGGTCAGACTGCTGAGGAAGCAGTTGGAACACTTATCGCTGGCGGTGAGTACCCTGACTTCGTAGATGCAGGTGACGGATCCGTACAGATGTATGAGGCAGGAGCACTTGTAGCTCTTGATGATTACCTTGACAAGTATCCTAACATCAAAGAGTTCTTTACAGAACAGGAGTGGGATTCACTTCGTCAGAGCGACGGAAAGATCTATTGGATTCCTCAGTTCTCTAACATCTATGGTGAAGAGAGAGTCTGCGCACACAATGACGAGGCTTTCTGGATCCAGACAAGAGTACTTGAAGAAGCCGGCTATCCTAAGATCGAGACAATGGATGAGTACTTCGCACTTATCGAAGACTACTATGCTAAGCATCCTACAATGGATGACGGAACACCTATCATTCCTTACACAATCCTTTGTGAGGACTGGAGATACTTCTGTCTTGAGAACGCACCTCAGTTCCTTGATGGATATCCGAATGACGGTTCTGTTATCGTTGATACAGATACAATGAAGATCGTTGACTACAATACAACAGATACTGCTGTTAAGTACTTTAAGAAGCTCAACGAAGAGTACAAGAAGGGTATCGTTGATCCCGAGTCATTCACACAGACATACGACGAGTACATCGCAAAGCTTTCAACAGGTTGCGTACTTGGTATGATCGATCAGTGGTGGGATTTCGCATACACAGCAGGTGATGCTATTAAGGCTGCCGGCCTTGATAAGAAGGGCTGCCAGTATGTTCCTCTTCCGATCACAATCGAAAAGGGAATGAAGAACCAGTGGCACAACTCTGGCGGAATCGTTCACACAAGTTCAGGTCTCGCTATCACAACAAGCTGTAAGGACGTAGAAGGTGCCCTTCAGTTCGTAGATGACCTTCTTAGCCAGGAAATCATGGACCTCAGATTCTGGGGAGTTAAGGACGTTGACTATCAGGTTGGTGATGACGGAATGTATTCCAAGACTCAGGATATGAGAGACAACGACGCTGATACAGCTTACAAGGCATCTCACAAGTGTGAGTATGCATATTTCCCTCAGTGGGAAGGAACTTCAAGAGACGGCAAGAATGCTATGAAGCCTGAGCAGCAGGAGACAGAGTTCTATGATGGACTTTCTGATGACCTCAAGAAGTGCTTCGAGGCATATGGTGTTAAGACATACGTTGAGATGCTCGGAACAACACCTGCACCCGGACCTTGGTATCCTATGTACACATTCTCACAGACAATGACAACAGCTACACCCGGTGGTACAGCTTGGAGAAACATGGAAGACATCAAGCACCAGTACCTTCCTAAGGTTGTTATGGCTGATGACTTCGATGCAGGATGGAAAGAGTACATGGATGCATACAATGCATGCAAGCCTGAAGACTTCCTTGCAGAAATGCAGACAGAGCTCGACAGAAGACTTGCTGAAGCAGCTAAGTACGAGAACTAATTAAAATGATAAATAGCGGGCATCTTGGTGTTCAAAAGAATGCCCGCTATTTTTTTGAAATTAAGGTAATAATATTTTAAGGAGTAAGATTTATGGCTCAGCAGAAAAAAGATAAGCTTTCAAACATACCGAAGGCTGAATTCGTAAAACAGTTAAAGAGACAGTGGGTTCTTATCGTATGGTCGATCTTCTTTGTGGCATACGGACTTCTGTTTTACTATGCACCTCTTGTAGGTTGGCTGATGGGCTTCCAGCAGTATAAGCCCAAGGATGGAATTTTACATTCCAAATGGATCGGACTTGAGAAGTTCAGATCACTCTTTTCCGATGCAACATATCTTGGAGTAATCAGAAACACACTTGCTATGGGTGTTATCAACCTTATAGCTACAACTATCATGGCAATCCTTTTTGCCATTCTCTTAAATGAGATCGTAGGAGTTAAGAAAAAGAAAGTAGTTCAGACTATTTCATACCTTCCTCACTTTTTATCATGGATCATCGTTACAGGTATCCTCCACGATGCTCTTTCAGGATCAGGTATCGTTAACGAGCTTTTATTGAGATTCCACCTCGTTCCTCAGGCCGTTAACTTTTTTGCACACGAAGAATATTTCTGGCCGATAGTTGCCTTCGCTAATGTTTGGAAGGAAACCGGTTGGAATGCAATCATATATTTGGCAGCAATCACAGCTATCGATCCCTCATTGTATGAGGCAGCCGCAATCGACGGTGCCGGAAGATGGGATAAGATCAGATATGTAACTATTCCCGGAATCAAGTCAACCATCATCATTCTTCTCATCATGAATGTTGGTAACGTACTTAATGCCGGATTCGAGATCCAGTACCTCCTTGGTAACGGACTTGTTCAGAGAGTATCTCAGACAATTGATATCTACGTTCTTAAATGGGGTATCAGTCAGATGGACTACTCACTTGGAACGGCTGCGGGTATCTTTAAGAGCGCAGTTAGTATCGTATTGATATTGATCTGTAATGAAGTCGCTAAGCGTCACGGCGAAGAAAGATTGTTCTAAGGAGGTCCGCAATGAGTAAATCAGAAGTAACAACAACTAAGAAAAAGAAGCTATCCACTGCGGATATCGCTTTCTATACATTTAATACGATATTCATGGCAGTATTCGTTATCGTAACGCTTTATCCTGTTTTGAATACACTTGCCATTTCGTTTAACGACGGTCTTGATGCGTTAAGAGGTGGAATTTACCTCATTCCCAGAAAGTTCAGCGTCAAGAGTTACATAACAGTTTTGAAGAAGGATGACCTTCTTGTAGGTGCTTACATCTCTGTAGCAAGAACGATAGTGGGAACACTTCTTTCACTTGTTACCTGCGCTATCCTTGCATTTATCGTAAGCCGTAAGAACTTCCTTTTTGCAAGACACCTTTCACTGTTCTGGGTTATCACAATGTATGTTAACGGTGGTATGATCCCGATCTTCCTTTTGTACAAGGGACTTCATCTTACCAACACATTCTGGGTATACGTTATCCCCGGAATGGTATCAGCTTTCAACATGCTCGTTATCAGAACATACATGAACGGTATCCCTGACAGTTTCGAGGAATCGGCTCAGCTAGACGGCGCAGGCTATACGACGATCTTCCTAAAGATCATTTCACCTCTTTGTAAGCCTGTTTACGCTACAATAGCTCTTTTCGTAGCTGTATATCAGTGGAACTCATGGTTCGACGTTATGCTCTACAACAGAATGAGCAGCAAGCTTACAACTCTTCAGTACGAGCTTATGAAACTCCTTGCTTCAGTTACCAGCCAGAGTACATCAGCTCAGTCAATGAAGAACTCAACAAGCTCCATCACACCCGTTTCAATGCGTGCGGCAGCAACTATCATCACAATGCTTCCTATCGTATGTATCTATCCTTTCTTACAGCAGTACTTCGTAAGCGGACTTACACTCGGTGGTGTTAAGGAGTGATTGCGACAGCGAGATAATGCGATTTACAGTGCCGGGCGCGCTTAGGGCGTGCTTAGGGCGTGCGGACGCGGACAAATAGAGCGCTATAATCTTCCTTCTAACGATATATTATTACCGGACAAAGGCTGCGGGGTGACGATCCCGCGGCCTTTGTTTTTGGTTATTTCAATTTAAAATATTCGCGAAAAAGTTACTCGGAAATTTTCCTGAAAAAATTTGAAAATTGTTGTTGACGAAAGGCATAGACTTTGCTATTATAAACAAGTCGCCACGAGAGAGATGACGACGGTTTGCGGAAGTGTCGGAATTGGCAGACGAGCAAGACTAAGGATCTTGTGACTGTTTATGTCGTGTGGGTTCAAGTCCCATCTTCCGCACGAAAAAAGGAATCGATTTGATGATCGATTCCTTTTTTGTTTGTGCGGAAAGGGACTTGAACCCGGTGGGTTTTCCCTTCGGGGGCTCGCACTTGCCAAGTGCTCTGCTCAAAGTCCCATGTGGGGCGTGGCGAAACAAGTTTTTTATAATTATTCTTGCTAAAAAACATTTTCTGAAGTATTATTCAAGAGAATTCTTATCACAAAGCTTTTCTGAGGCTATGTGAAATCTATTTATTCTGTTGGCAATTCGCCGACTATTTCGATGTTTTGATTATTTTTGTAATGGATTTATTGATTGAATGGGGATTATTATGCGCCCACACCGCTTGTGGCGGGTAAGTTGCGCGTGGGCGGTGCAAAAACAAGTGCTCGCACCGCCTACAGAGAAAAACAAGCGCAGCAGCGGTGCAAAACAAAGCGTCCGTACCGCTTGCAGAGAAAAACATGTGTAGCAGCGGTGCCAAAACAAGCGCTCGCACCGCCTACAGAGAAAAACAAGCGCAGCAGCGGTGCAAAACAAAGCGTCCGTACCGCTTGCAGAAGAAAACTTTCGCTGCGGCGGTGCGTATGCCGGTTATACTACAGAATTAAGGAGAATAATAATGATAGATTATATGAAAGAGTTGTCAGCTCAATTGAATGATTTACGAGATTTGATAAAAAGAGTTGAGAAGAGAAGGCAAGAATACAATAAGCTTCCCAAGGGTAGTATTCGCGTTACATCGTGTCGTGGCGTAAAACAATATTACTTAAGAAACCTTGGGTCGAATAAGGAAGAGTACATCTCCTCACAAAACAAAGAACAAGTAAGGCTCATGCTTCAGCGAGAATATGATGAAAAGCTTATTAAAGAGCTATATAAGCAAGAAAAAAGACTGGAAAGATTCCTTAAGAACCATGACATCGCCAGAATCGACAGCATTTACGAAAATATGTGCGCCGGCAGAAAAGAGCTGGTGACGCCGGTTAAGCCAACACAGGAGATGAGAGTGAATAAATGGCTGGATGAACATCAGGGGCAGAAGAACACAATCAGCGCTGCACCTTTGTATAAGACCAACAAAGGCGAAATGGTCAGATCAAAATCAGAGAAGATACTTGCTGATTACTTCTATAATCTCAAGATTCCCTATGCTTATGAATCAAGCTTTATGCTGCATGACGGAAGAGTGGTTTACCCCGACTTTGCTTTGTATAGCGTAAGGAAAGACAAGACAGTCTATTGGGAACATCTTGGCCTTGTTGATAATCCCGAATATGCAATCAAGAACATAAAGAAGCTTATTGATTATGAAAAGAGTGGCCTCATACTTGGGGAAACATTGTTATTATCTGCAGAAAGCGCAGAAAGTCCGCTCAATCTCGAAGCTATAAAAAAGAAAGTGGAAGCGGTTTTATGATCGCCGCATGTAAACGGCGCTAGCCGGCTTACATACGGTTGATCACCAATAATAAAAGAGTGGTAATAATGTCAAGGCTGTGAAGCACCGCCGCAGGCGGGGCGCCTTGAAATGATTACCACTCTTTTATATCTAATATCACATCGCCTCTTCAGAAGCTCTGAGTCTTTCAGGGATACTAAGCTTGTACATTTCTTCTGTCGCGAGTCTTACCTTTGCGACATTCACGCTCTTGTCTTTAGGGAAGCAGTAGTACTGGACATCAATTGTACCGATGCTTACCATGTCACCGATCTCGTACCAGAAATAATCGGCGTAGAGGGAATAGGAATTCTTGGCGGACTGGTGATATTCAAGCTCGCCGCCGCATCCCGTAAGTTCGAAGCCGTTTAGAGAGTGAACAAGGCGGCCTTCGCCGACTTGATAAGCGGCTTTGGTATCCTTTACAACCACGATATCGACGGGGATATCGAGATAATACTTTCCTTCGGCGATTTCCTTCTTGACCATGTCGCGCTCCCAGCGATACCAGTCAGAGACATAGCTGAAGTCGTAGGAACGCGCCGCGTTCCCGGCGGCGCCTGCTTTGGAAGCCGCAATCTCGCCATCAGCGGTGTCGGCATTAGAAACCGCGACGCCGTCGTCGCCTGCAACCGCGTCCTTACGCACCATTGCGCCGTCACCGCCTGCAACTGCGTCCTTACGTACCATAGCGCCGTCTTCGGCGAGTTCCCAGGTGGCACCGCAGCTTTTGCAGGTGAGAACGGAGCCTGAGGAGTGCATCGTTCTTTCTTTGCCGCAGATGGGGCATTTGTAGAGAACGCGCTCGAGACCATCGGCCCTGAAGGACTCGGTGATCTTGACGTCGTTTTTGCGCTGCCATCTCCAGTGGTCAAAAGAGAATTCCTGTTTAAGGATCTCATTAAGCTCTTTTACGCTCTTAGACTTGATATCCTCGGCTGACAAAAGATACTTGACCGTAGCCTTTACAGCGACATCACGCTTTCTAAGGCCGTTGTAGAGCGGATCTCTGTGGAAAGCGCCCTCGGTTGTGATCATCACGACGGGCACATTGAAGAGCTTTAAGCATTTGCCGACACTTGAAGGAAGGCCTGTTGCGGTTCCGTCGAAGCTATAGCTTGCTTCCGGGTACATGAGCACCGAGCTGCCAAGGTCCTTAAGGCAATGCACAATATCTTTTACCAGAGGCATGTCAGTGATGAATTTCCTTGCGGGAATGCAGCCGAGGCTCCTCATGAGCCACTCCTTGCCGATGAAACCGTCAAGAGTCATCACGATGTGATACTGCCTGTCTGAAAAGAGCGTGGAGAAGATCTCAAGATCCGTAAATGACGAGTGATTCATGAGAAAAAGACAAGGCTCATCAGGACCGAGATTTTCCATGTCCTTAAACTCATAGGTAAACCGGCAGTCCTTAAGGTCTTTTGCCGACAAAACCTTCATGAGTTTGCGCCAGATCGCACGATGTTTTCTTGGAGTTTTATTCTTGTAAGCGGGTATTTCCGCTACTTCTCTATAATTTTTTTGCTCTAATTTAATCTTCAAATTATTGTCCTCTTTAAAATACTTTACTATTATCATAGGATGGAGTAAAGTATGAACATATCTATTTCAAGGATGAAATAGAACGATATTTTATCTGATGCCGATCGAGGGGTATGGCAATGATTTTTTGGAGGACAGTATCAGATGAGGTTAGGGCATGTAATTTATGCGGTAAAAGACCTGGATAAGGCGGTCAAGGAGTGGACCCAGAGAGGTTTTACAGTTGAATACGGTAAGAGGTGTAAATCACACAATGCTTACATTTATTTCTGCGAAGGACCATATATAGAGCTGGTCGAAGGCGGAGGTTTCAGTAAGGTTCAAAGAAAGCTTGTTTCGCTTCGATATGGTAAAGCACTTGCGCAGCGATTCAATGATCTGGCAGAGTTACCGGAAGGTTGGGCTTGTCTTTGCATAGAAAAGGACGCGGGCAATCTCGACGGCGAAGTGGACTATCTGAGAAGTATCGGAATTGATGGCATGTATGTCAAGAAGGGCAATCGTACGGATTCCAAGAACAGAAATCTAAAGTACAAGTGCTACTATACTTATGATTACAATATGCCGTTTTTCATGACTTATTTCGAGGGCACGGATCCCAAGCCTATCGATTATATGCATCCCAACGGGATCAGGTCGATCTCAAAGGTTGTGTTCCATACGACCAAGAAGTATGCCAACACGCTAAGGGGCCTTGTGCGAGACGACAGATTAGAGCTTATCGAGACATTCAATACCAAGATAGAAAACGTGGAGTTTAGGAGATAATGCCGATCAAGGCTTGTTTCTAAGATACAACATGAACGAAAAGACCAATGTAATGCGCGTTTTGCAGCAAAAAAAGATAGAGTTTAAGAGCTATTCCTACGAGCCCGATTCAAGTCTTACGGGCGGCGAGATAGCGGATATCCTCGGAGAGCCCAAGGAGAGAGTGTTCAAGACTCTTGTCACGGAAGGAAAGGCCAAGACCTACTATGTTTTTGTCATCCCCGTGGAAAAAGAGCTTGATCTTAAAAAGGCCGCGAAGGCTGTATCCGAGAAGTCTGTAGCGATGCTTCCGTTAAAAGAGCTTTTGCCGCTCACCGGATATGTTCACGGAGGCTGCTCACCTATCGGGATGAAAAAGAGCTTTACCACCGTTATTCACGAGACTGCGAAGGATTTCGACAAGATCTTTTTCTCGGCAGGAAAAGTGGGATACCAGGTGGAAGTCGCACCGGAGGATCTTTCAAAGGTGATCAGATTCACCTACGCAGATGTATGTTCTTGAATTTACAAACCGACATGCCTGATAAATGGCCTGTCGGTTTTTTTATATAAAAACCGCGCCGCCGTGGATGTTTGTTGGTGAGAAAAGTGCGTAACTGTGCTATCATAGTATTGTAGTTTTTTCAGAAAAAAGAGCCCTTGTATGGGCCGGTGAGGGAGGATAATGGCATGGAAGAGAATCAGAATCAAGAGCAGAACATTACTTCAAACGACGCGATCCTTACGGAAATAAGGGATCTTTCCAAGAAAAGACTTTTTTATCAAAAGATATCAACGTGTTGCATAGCAGGTATGCTGGCAATCCTTCTAATATGCGTGCTGGTGATCGTGCCCAAGGTGAACGCTACTATCGTTAAGGTTAACGGCGTGGCAACCAAGGCGGAGACTACACTCGATGATGTCAGCGGCATGACAGAGAGCATTGTAAAGGCCAGCGAAAACATGAACAAGCTTGTTGATGACAACGGATCTAATCTCGCAGCAGCCGTTAAATCACTTTCAGAGATCGACTTCGAGGGACTTAACAAGGCGATCACCGATCTTCAGGACGCGGTAGGACCGATGGCGTCGCTCATGAAGAAGCTTGGCGGAGGAAGATGATAAGCCAAGGGATGATACGCATTAGCAATATCTTTTGACAGGAAGAAAAGGCAGAATACGCTTGAATCAGGAGGAAATTGTTATGGGAAAGAAATCAGCAGAAGAGACTTTTAAAGAGATCGCAAAGGAAGTTACCAAGGCCGCAGAGCCTGTGATAAAGGCAGCTGAGCCCGTGATAAAGGATGTAAAAGAGGCAGCAAAGCCCTATATGGACAAGGCTGAGCCTTATATAAATGACTTTAAAGCAAAGGCAGAGCCGGTTTACAAGGACATCAAGTCCAAAGCAGAGCCCGTCTACAACGACATCAAAGCTAAGGCGGAGCCCATGTACAAGGACATCAAGGCGAAGGCGGAGCCTGTCTACAACGACATCAAGACCAAGGCTGAGCCCTATATCAATAAGGCAAAAGAGAAGGCGGCTCCCGCAGCGGATGCTGTTAAAAAAGGCTCTAAGAAGGCCGCTGACGTTGCAAAGAGCGTTGGAAACGACATAAGCAAGACAGCAGCTAAGCGCAAATGCAAGGAAGAGGTTTTTGTTCAGTACAATCACCACGAGGTGAGGGCAACGGACATCGTTGAGAGAGCAAAGGCTGACTACATCGCAAAGGGCCACAAGATGACCGACATCAAGGAGATCCAGGTCTACATCAAGCCTTCAGACAACGCGGCTTACTATGTTGTCAATCACGCAGATACGGGAAAAGTTGAGTTTTAATAGTTATGGCAATTGAGTTAAACAGTTTTTTTAATCTGTCACATTACGAATACGGAGAAGCTTTTTTTGGAAGCTATAAAGGAATGAGATACAGGCTTGCGAGAGAGCCGCTTGAGAACGTCAAATTCGTTCCGGTGGATCAGAGAAGCCCAGCGACGCTCATGGCGACCGTTTGGCCCGAGCCCTATGCATACGCGCACACGGACGACAGCCTCAAGACCAGCGAGAACTTCGAGGTTTCGCAGGAAGGGCTTGAGAAGGCCGTTGAGTGGTTCAATGAGCAGTATCAGAGCCGTATTTCCGAATGGACCAAATAATTTCAAAAAATACGAAAATAAAAAAAGGAATTTGCAAACCCACGTCGAATATTATATACGTGGGTTTCTTTTTTTAAAAAACCCCCACAGAAAAGAGACTTTACTTTGAAAATTCGAAAACAACTCGAAGAAAGAGAAAAAAAGTTCTTAAGTAAGCATGCTACTCTAAGCATGAATTCCAGAGGAAGAGAAAAAGAAGAAAAGCCATGCGACATCAGGCCGTGCTTCCAGAGAGACAGGGACAGGATCTTGTATTCCAAGTCCTTTAGACGTCTTAAGGATAAGACGCAGGTTTTTTTGTCTCCGGACGGCGACCATTACAGAACCCGCATGACGCATACATTGGAGGTTTCGCAGAACGCGAGGACGATTGCGAAAGCTCTTTTGCTTAACGAGGACCTGACTGAGGCGATCGCACTCGGACATGACCTTGGACACACTCCCTTTGGGCATGCAGGGGAGAGAGCGCTCAACGAAGTCAATCCCGGAGGCTTTAGGCACAACGAGCAGAGTCTTAGGATAGTTGAGACCCTTGAGAACTACGGAAAGGGCATGAACCTTACGTGGGAAGTCAGAGACGGCATACTTAATCATGAGCTCAACTTGACGCCTGCGACGCTTGAAGGCAAGGTTGTAAGGCTTTCCGATAAGATCGCATACATGCATCACGACATGGACGATGCTATAAGAGGCGGTATCATGAAGGAGAAAGACATCCCCGAGAGACTCGCCAAGACGATTGGCCATACCAACGGAGAGTGGCTTGACACCTTTATCCACGACATCATCGCGACCAGCATGGACAAGGACGATATAACGATGTCTGCGGAGATCTACGAAGCATTTTTGGAGCTTCGTGAATTTATGTTTGCAAACGTCTACACGAACCCGATAGCCAAGGGGCAGGAGGGCAAGGTAGAGGAGATGATCAAGATCCTTTACAGCTATTATCTTGATCATATAGATAAACTCCCCGATTACCTCAAAGCAATGATGGATGAGGGCGAGACCAAAGAGAGGATAGTCTGCGACTATGTGAGCTCGATGACGGACAGATATGCCGTTTCCGTCTTTGAAGAGGTTTACATTCCAAAGTCCTGGACAGTTCTTTAAATACAACCAAGTGTAGGAGACCAACTATTTGCGCTACTCAGATGAATTTATAGAAGAGGTGCGCTCCCGCAATGACATTGTGGACATAGTCGGACAGTACGTCCATCTGCAGAAGAAGGGCGCTAACTATTTTGGCCTGTGTCCGTTCCACAATGAGAAATCCGGTTCTTTTTCGGTATCGCAGCAAAAGCAGATGTTCTACTGCTTCGGATGCGGAGCCGGCGGGAATGTCATCACTTTTTTGATGAAATATGACAACTTAACATTTCAGGAAGCGGTAAAAGAGCTGGCGGAGAAAGCCGGCATGAAGCTTCCGGACGAAGACGATTCTCCGGCCGTAAAGGCCATGCGCGATAAAAAGCAGATTCTTCTTGATATCAACAAGGAGGCCGCCAAGTATTACTACTATCAGCTCAGGGGTAAGACGGGGCAGAAGGGAATGGAGTACTTCCGCGAAAGAAAGCTCACCGACGAGACGATGCAGCATTTCGGACTTGGATACGCCAACATCTCGAGCCACGACCTTGTTGATCATCTAAAGGGGATGGGATACACCGATGCACAGATAATCGATGCGGGACTTGCTTCGCATGACGAGAAGATGGGAACGCATGACAAGTTCTGGAACAGAGTCATGTTCCCGATACAGGACGCTTCGCAGAAGGTTATCGGTTTCGGCGGACGAGTCATGGGGGACGGAAAGCCCAAGTATCTCAATTCACCGGAAACACTCATTTTTGATAAGAGTAGAAATCTATTCGGACTTAACTATGCCAAGAACGCCAGGGCAGGTTACATGATAATCTGCGAGGGCTACATGGACGTTATAGCCATGCATCAGGCCGGCTTTAACATGGCGGTCGCATCGCTCGGAACGGCGTTTACGACAGGCCAGGCCATGATACTTAAGCGGTACACGGACGAAGTCATCCTGTCATACGACAGCGACGAAGCCGGAACCAAAGCGGCTCTTCGAGGGATCAAGATCCTGAAGGAAGCGGGACTTCGCGGCAAGGTGCTGAACCTGAAGCCGTACAAGGATCCCGACGAGTTCATCAAGAACCTGGGAAAAGAAGCTTTTGAAGAGCGGATCAAGAACGCAGAGAACACATTCTTCTTTGAGGTTCGGATCATGGAAGAGGCTCACGACATGTCGGATCCCGAATCCAAGACGGACTTCTATAAAGAAGTAGCAAAAAAACTCTGTGAGTTCGAGGAAGCTTTAGAGAGAGAAAATTACATAGAGGCGGTCGCAGCAAGATACAACATCGCGATCGACGATCTTAGAAAGCTGGTCACATCGTACGCAGCACAGGGCGGCATGATAAAGACTTACGATAAGCCAAGATCCGGCATACAGAAAAAGAACACGCCGGAGGACGGAGCCAAGAAAAACCAGAGGCTCCTGCTCACATGGCTTACCGACGAACCCGGGATCTTCCCCAAGGTTTCAAAGTGGATAACGCCCGAGGATTTCTCCGACGACCTATACAGGAGCGTTGCGAAGGAATTGTTTGAAGGAATGTCGCAGGGAACATTTTCACCTGCTTCGATACTTGATAGATTCACCGACGAAGAGGAACACGGCAAGGTTGCCGAGATGTTCAACACCAATTTAGTCGAGATCGAGACCAAGGAACAGAGGCGGAAGGCATTCCACGACATAATATGCGGCGTCAAGCTTGCAGGATATGAGAGGCAAAAGAGAGAGCTTAAACCCGACGATCCTGAATTTTTGCAAAAGACGATCCAGGGGAAAAAAGATCTTGAGAAGCTGACACACGCAGACATATCGCCCGATGATTGACGGCAGACCATAACGCATCATCACATACTTTTTTATCAGACATAAGTACTTTAAAGAGTTAGAGAAAAAATTCGAAAAGGAAGATTACGATGGCTAAAAAAGTTGTAGAGAGTAAGGGAAAAGAGACAAAGAAGACAGCAGCTAAGGCTGCTTCAAAGACTACTGCCAAGAAGGAGACGGCAAAAGCGACTAAGAAGGAATCGACCAAGAAGGAGACGGCTAAGAAGGAAACGGCAAAGAAGACAGCAGCGAAGACACCCGCTAAGACTGCGTCTAAGACAGCAGCGAAGACACCCGCTAAGACTGCGTCTAAGACAGCAGCGAAAGCGCCTGCAAAGAGCGCGGCTAAGACTGCGGCAAAGAGCGCAGCAAAAGCACCTGCAAAGAGCGCGTCTAAGACCGCGACCAAGAGCGCAGCAAAGGCGCCCGCTAAGAGTGCGGCTAAAACTGCGGCCAAAGCGCCTGCCAAAGCGCCTGCAAAGACAGCAGCAAAGGCGCCTGCCAAGAAGACAGCTAAGGAAGCTCCTGCAAAGAAGGCCGACACCAAGAAGGCAGCAGCAAAAGATACAAAGAAAGATACTAAGAAAGAGACGGTTACAAAGAAAGTGGCAACAAAGAAGGAAGAAACAAAGAAGACAGCTACCAAGAAGGAAGTAGCAAAGAAGGAAGACACCAAGAAGACTGCAGCTAAGAGCGCAGCAAAGGCACCTGCCAAGAAAGAGGCAGCAAAGACAACAGCCAAGAAGGAGACAGCAAAGGAAGCTCCCGCTAAGAAGGCAGAGACCAAAAAGACAGCAGCTAAGGCTGATGCTAAGGAGAAAACTGCTAAGAAGGCAGCTGAGAAGGTTGAGAAAGAAGAGACCAAGAAGACAGCAGCCAAGAAGGACGAGGCTAAGGAGGCCGCTCCCAAGAAGGCTACAAAGGCCAAGGATGAGAAGACAACCAAGGCCGGAAAGAAAGCTACCAAGAAAGACGAAAAGGGCAAAGAGCAGGACGGTAAGGATAATGACGGCGAGCTTGACGAGGCTACAAAAGAGCTTTTCGCTCAGAAGATAAAAGAGATCCTCGCACTTGCAAAGAAAAAGAAAAACGTCCTTGAGTATACAGAGATCAGCGATTTCTTCACAGAGCTCAACCTCAACGAGGAGCAGCTCGACAACGTTCTTGAGGTTCTCGAGAACTCAGGTATCGACGTACTCAGAGTATCAGAGTCAGATGAGGATGAGATCCCCGATGACGACGATATGCTCCTTACAGATGAGGACGAGGTTGATATGGAGAATATCGATCTCTCCGTTCCCGACGGAATCAGCATCGAAGATCCCGTAAGAATGTACCTCAAGGAGATCGGTAAGGTTCCGCTTCTTACAGCAGATCAGGAGATCGAGCTTGCTAAATCAATGGAAGCAGGAATCGAGGCACTTAAAGAGATCGCCGATGACAAGGATAAAGGCAAGATCACAGCAGCCAAGAAAAAAGAGCTTGATCAGATAATCTACGAGGGAGAAGAAGCCAAGAAGCGCCTTGCAGAGGCTAACCTCCGTCTCGTTGTAAGTATCGCAAAGAGATATGTCGGAAGAGGAATGCTCTTCCTTGACCTTATTCAGGAAGGTAACCTCGGTCTTATCAAGGCTGTTGAGAAGTTCGATTTCCGTAAGGGATTCAAGTTCTCAACATACGCAACATGGTGGATCAGACAGGCTATCACAAGAGCCATTGCCGATCAGGCAAGAACCATTCGTATCCCCGTGCACATGGTTGAGACTATCAACAAGCTCATCCGTGTAAGCCGTCAGCTTCTCCAGGAGCTCGGCCGTGAGCCTCTTCCCGAGGAAGTTGCAAAAGAGATGAACATGCCCGTTGAGCGTGTTCGCGAGATCCTCAAGATCTCACAGGAGCCTGTATCCCTCGAGACACCTATCGGTGAAGAGGAAGACAGCCATCTTGGTGATTTCATTCAGGATGATAACGTACCGGTACCCGCAGACGCCGCTGCATTCACACTTCTTAAGGAGCAGCTCGTTGAAGTACTCGGAACACTTACAGAGCGTGAGCAGAAGGTTCTTCGTCTCAGATTCGGTCTCGACGACGGAAGAGCAAGAACACTTGAAGAGGTTGGTAAGGAGTTCAACGTAACTCGTGAGCGTATCCGTCAGATCGAAGCAAAAGCGCTCAGAAAGCTCCGTCACCCCAGCCGCAGCCGCAAGCTCAAGGATTATCTTGATTGATGAGTAATATGAACCTAGTAGAAAATAAAATGTCAGAGCGCCTTGTGACCATCGCTGAGATGCTCCGGGGCGCCGGCGATACGCTTCGCACCGCGGATGTCGGTTGTGACCACGGGTATATTTCGATATATCTTTTGCAAAAAGATATTTCTAAGTCCGCTATTGCAATGGACGTCCGGAAGGGACCTCTTTCAGGGGCGGCCGATAACATAGCTGAATACGGGCTTTCAGACAGCATCGAGACCAGACTTTCAGATGGGTTAAAAGAGCTAAAGGAAGGCGAAGCTGATTCGGTTGTCATCGCCGGAATGGGCGGAGATCTCATGAAGCGGATACTGGAAGATGCGGACCTAAGTGCACTCGGCATAAAAGCCGGAGTTTTGCAGCCGCAGTCCGAGCTTTCACAGTTCAGAGCATATCTGCGAGACAAGGGATATACCATCGCAGATGAAAAGATAGTATTAGAGGACGGAAAGTATTATTTCCCGATGCTCTTGATATTCGACGCAGCAAGTACAGATGCACCTAAAGATACGCTTGCGGATGCGATCAAATTTCTTTGCGATCGAAGCGGTGTATCCAAGGAAGATGCACTTGATATCTGTAACGCATACGGAGAACATAATATATTATCTGCGGATCCTCTTTTGCATGATTATCTTGAGCATGGCAGGAAGGTCAGCAGCTCTATCATAAAGAGCCTTGACGCGGATGCCCATGCAGAGAGACTTGCAGAGATAAAAAAAGAGTTATTCTATATTGATTCAGTTTTAAAAGCAGCATTTTAAACAACAAAATCCGAGGACGCTTAAGGAGGAAAGAAAAGTGCCTGTGATCAAGATAAACGGAACAGCTAAAGAATACGATAAAGGTACAACATTTGAGGAGATCGCCAAAGAGTATCAGCATGAGTTCAGATACAGGATCGCTGCTGTTATCTTTAACGGCAAGATCTGCGAGCTCATGAAGAAGGTCAAGAAGGACGGAGATCTTTCTTTTATCACCTTCGGAGATGATATAGGTCACAAGACCATGCGCAGAACGGCTGTCATGATGCTGATCAAAGCGATAAGAGACGTTGACGGCAAAAAGAATGCGCCTACAGCCAAGGTAGAGTTCCTCATCGGAAACAGCTATTACTGCACGCTTCGCGACGGCGTGGAAGTTACAGATGAGTTTGTGGAGAAGGTTGCCGCAAGATTTAAAGAGCTTGTGGACGCCGCAATCCCTGTGGTCAAGAACGTTTATCCTTTGGATGACGCGATCGAGCTTTTTAAGAAGCAGGGTATGACGGATAAGGTAGCTCTTTTGAAATACAGAAGAAGCTCCGAGATCAACATCTACAAGATCGAGGATTTCTACGATTATTTCTACGGCTACATGCTCCCGAACACTTCATATATCGAGAACTTCATGATCAGCAGACAGGGAGAAGGTCTTATGCTGACACTTCCTCCTAAGTCAGAGCCCGATAAGCTCGTTATGATCGAGCCCAGGACCAAGCTGTTCAACACAATGAAGCTTGCGAGCGATTGGGGCGCAATGATGGGTATCGACAACGTCGGTGACCTCAACAATAAAGTTTGCGAGGGCAGGATCAATGAGATGATCCTCGTTCAGGAGTCGCTCCAGGAGAGAAGGATCGGTGAGATCGCATGCAAGATCCACGAGCGCAGAGACGTTAAATTCGTTATGATCGCGGGCCCGAGTTCTTCAGGAAAGACGAGCTTTGCCAACAGACTTTCGATACAGCTTCGTACTTACGGACTTGTGCCGCATCCGATAAGCCTTGATAACTACTTCGTAAACAGAGAGGATACTCCGCTAAATGCCGACGGAAGCTACAACTTCGAGTGCCTCGGCGCGATGGACATCGAGAAGTTCAACGAGGACATGGGTAAGCTCCTTAAGGGCGAGCGCGTTGAGATGCCTGAGTTTAACTTTATCACGGGCAAAAGAGAAATGAACGGCGAGTTCCTTCAGCTTGGAGATAACGACATCCTTGTTATCGAGGGTATTCACGGACTTAATGAAAAGATGACTTATGCGCTTCCCGCAGAGTCTAAGTTCAAGATCTATATAAGCGCACTCACAACGCTGAGCATCGATTCACACAACAGGATCCCGACAACGGACGGTCGTCTCCTTCGAAGGATCGTAAGAGATGCAAGGACGAGAGGTGCTTCCGCAAAGAAGACCATCAGCATGTGGGATTCAGTGCGTGCAGGAGAAGAGGAGAATATCTTCCCGTTCCAGGAGGATGCGGATGAGATGTTCAACTCAGCTCAGATTTACGAGCTTGCAGTTATCAAGCCCTACGCAGAGCCGCTTCTTTTCTCGATCGAAAAGGGTGAGCCCGAGTACTTCGAGGCAAAGAGACTTCTCAAATTCCTTGATTATTTTGTGAGCGTTGACAGCTCAATGCTTCCTAGAAACTCCATCTGCAGAGAGTTCGTGGGCGGAAGCTGCTTCAAAGTATAACTAGGCTTTAGAGAGTAAGGACATGAAATATAAAAAAGAATATTGGGACGACGTCGCTTCTTGCATAGACAGCGTTCCCGAAATAGAAAAACTATATAACAAAAAGCTACTTATAACGGGGGCTACGGGCATGCTCGCATCCCCCGTTGTTGATATTGTATCTTTCTTAAACAGGGAAAAGAACGCAGGTATCAAGCTCATCATCGCTGGCAGAAACAAGCAGAAGACGCTAGATAGGTTCAAGGGTGCTTTGAGCGAAGATGACATCAAATTCGTTGAGTTTGATGCCAACTATATGTATAAGCTCAACGTGGAGGTCGACTACATCATCCACGCCGCAAGCAACGCTGACAACGGCATGTTTTTAAAAGAGCCTGCGGAGACTCTTTTCTCCAATGTTGTCGGAGTCAAGACCATGCTCGATCTTAACGTAAAGAACAAGGGCAGCAGACTTCTCTACGTATCTTCAAGCGAGGTGTACGGTGAGCTTCCTAAAAAGAGTGAGCTCATAAGTGAGAAGGACTACGGCTACGTCGACGTTCTCAGCACAAGGTCATGCTATCCAAGCGGAAAGAGAGCCGCAGAAACGCTGTGTTCATGCTATATAACGGAGTACGGCGCAGATGTTGTGATCGCGCGCCCGGGATATATCTACGGACCTACTATCAAGAAGACAGACAAAAGAGCTTCCGCCGCATTTACGTTTGATGCGGCAGCAGGAAGAGACATCGTGATGAAGAGCAGGGGAGAACAGCAAAGATCTTACTGCTACATGCTCGACTGTGCGACAGCTCTTTTGACCATATTGTTGGAAGGAGAGTGCGGCGAAGCGTACAACATCTCCAACAAAGATGCGATCGTTTCGATAAGGGACGTTGCTGATGCGCTCGCGAAGGCGGGTGGCGTTTCCGTTGTATTCGAGAATCCTTCGGATGCGGAAAAGAGCAGCTACAATACCATGGAGAATTCCGCGCTCGATGCGTCGAAGCTTGAGGCGCTCGGCTGGAAGGGAATTTACGGACTTGAAGAGGGAATACGAAAGACACTTTCGTATCTGTGATATGGCATCAGGATTAGATTTGATGCCGGTTGTTTTATAGGAAAGAGTTAATGACAATGCTTAAATACCCGGTCCTTATGGTCCACGGGATGGGCTTTAGGGATCATAAACATTTAAATTACTGGGGCAGGATACCGGCAAGGCTTGAGGCGGCAGGCTGCCAAATATTTTACGGAAATCAGGACAGCAGCGGAACGGCGGAGTCCAATGCCGAGATGCTTGCGGTTAGGGTAAAAGAGATCTTAAGTGAGACCGGTGCGCCGAAGCTTAATGTTATCGCGCATTCCAAGGGCGGCCTTGATATCAGATGTGCCATCGCAAAGTACGGACTCGGCGAAAAGATCGCGTCTGTCACGACGATCAGCACGCCGCATCACGGCTCGGTCACTGTCGATAAGCTGTTAAAGCTTCCGGATTTTCTTGTTAGGCTTGTGGCTAAATGTACTGATGTTGCATTTAGGATCCTCGGAGATAAGAAGCCTGATACCTACAAGGTTTTCAAGCTCTTTACAACAGATGAAGCAAGGCGTTTCAACGAGAAATATCCCGACGCCGATGGGGCATATTATCAGAGCTATGCTTTTGTAATGAGCTCGCCGTTTAGCGATATTTTTATGTGGTTTCCGAGTCTTGTCGTCTGGATGGTTGAAGGCGCCAATGACGGGCTTTTGACACCCACTTCCGTTAAGTGGGGGAATTTCAGAGGGATCATCCGCAGCAATAACAGGCGCGGGATCTCGCACTGCGACGAGGTCGATCTTCGCAGATGCAGGCTTAATCGCAAGAAGGGTGATGGCATATCCGATATCACCGACTTCTACGAAGGCGTAGTAAAAGAGCTTGCTGAGATGGGATATTAAGATGTGATATTAAAATGTGATATTAAAATGTGAGAAACTTTCCGTATCGGAAAGTTTCTTTTTTCTAATATATACAAATGGTATGTTATAATTTCATTGAAAACTTGATAAGCTTTAGCCATAGAAACTAACTTATGTAGATGAATTGTTTATAGGAGAAGTAACTGTGGCTGAAGAGTTAACTTACAAGGATGTTCTCAGAGATCCTCAATATATGAAATTGTTATTCTCCAATCTGATCAACAGATTCGGAGATTCCATAGATGCTATAGCATTTACCTGGCTTGTTTATCGCATCACCAACAGCGCTTCATGGACAGCGCTTATTTTTGGACTTAACCTTCTTCCTAATATTGTGATACAGCCCTTTCTGGGCCCAATAGTGGAGAGGCTCAACAAGAAGAAGGTAATTGTGTTTACGCACATTTTAAGAGGATCAGTCATTTTGGCTTTTGTACTCATGTACCTGGCAGGGCTGGTTAATCCTTACATCATGACGGGATTCACGCTTGTTATCACCACCATTGAATCCTTTAACCTACCTGCTTCAATGGCCATTATTCCTTCTATTGTGTCAAAAGAAAAACTGGCTCATGCCATGAGCCTTAACTCAAGCCTTTCAAGCGCTGTATCCCTGGTTGGGATCAGTCTTGCGGGTGTGATCATAGCAAGGCTTGGTGTACAGTCTGCAATGTTCATTGATATCGCAACATTCTTTATTGCGGCACTTATAATGATGTTTGTAAAGACAGTGGCAGAAACAGAAGACAATACACCGGAGGCGCCGGAAGGCGAACAGGTTGATCAGGCACAAGCAGGCGGATCATATATTTCCTCACTTAAAGAGGGGATCAAATATGTACTTCGAAACTCTGTAATGCTGGATGTTTGCATTTTTGCGGTGTTTATAAATTTCTTTACGGTCCCTATCCAATCAATGCAGGCACCTGTAGCAGACGAAGTTTATAAGCTTGGAAGCGGGTTCCTTAGTGTTAGCGGAATCGCCGGGTCCATTGGAGGGATCATAGGAGCTGCCATTACACCGTGGATCATGAGGAAGTTTCCCGTAAAGAAGATTCTTGTGCTGGGAGGCGTTATCTTTGGCGGATTCATGTTTCTTTTTTCTCTGGGAGGGATGTTTGGCGGAGCTGCCATACCGGGATATCTGTGGGCGGCCATGTGTTATATCGTGCTTGCAGGGAGTTCAAATATCATGGCGGGAACGGTAAATATACAGTTTGAAAAAAGCTGTGACCAAAACTATCTTGCAAGAGCAGGAGCTGTACTGGGCGCGGCTTCTATGGCGGCTACTCCCTTGGGAGCTTTTTTGGTAAGTCTGGTTACGGTATATATTGGCCCCGGAGTACTGATCGGAATATTCGGTATCATGGTCATGGCAATGATGATACCGGTATTTATGAGCAAAGCGGATTATGAAATTGCAAAAGGAGAGGTGACAAATGAATCTTAAGCTTTCGGATAATATCAAAAAATACAGGATCGAAATGGATCTTACTCAGAAGGGGCTGGCGGATATTATCGGTGTCACTGTGGGCGCCGTTTCCAAGTGGGAAAGCGGGAGCAATGTTCCGGACATCCTCACTATGATGGATCTGGCCAATTTTTTTAATATATCTATGGATGAGCTGGTTGGCTATGATATGTCATCCAAGAGTCTTGAGGATATGTGCCGGAGAATAAATGAGCTCAGTTTTGCTCACAAGGACGAAGAAGCGGTAAAAGTGGCCAATGAAGCAATGTCCCGTTATCCTCACAACTTTAAGGTGCTTTATACCTGTGCTGAGATGTATTACAGGAAGGCCTACATGAGTCATGAAGCAGCGGATGCAGGTACAGCTATAGGTATCTTACAATCGTCTTTAAACTGTCTGTCTCAGAATAGGGATCCGGATATAAATGAGTTCACCATAAAATATATGATAGCGCATATGTACAGTATATTTGATCATGAGAGAGCGCTTAAGATGCTTCGGGAAATAAATTACCAAAACAATCTTTGCAATGAGATCGCGCTGATGCTTTTGCAACTGGGAAAAACAACGGAGGCGTTCGAGAATTTTTCGGTGGCTCTCTTCCGTAACTTTGTGGAGCAGGAGGTTGTAACTATCAATACCGCATGGGCGATCATTACCACCGGCAGAAAGGCAGATTATCAGAAAGCCCTAGAGCTTCTTGATGCTCATTTAGGTTTTGTTGAAGCGTGCAGTTACAGAGAAAAGCTCACTATAATGGACAAGGTTAAACTTTTGCCTCTGATAGACAAGGCTTGTTTATATTCATGTCTTGGGAAGGAAAAAGAGATGAAAGCATGTGTACAGGAAGCTCGCCAATTGGCGGAAAAATCTGACAAAGAGGAGCTGTCGATGGAACTTCCTGACTTTTTTAAATTCTATTTCACTACGATGCATGTTCCTGTATATGATGCATTAGGAGAAAAAGCAGTAGCAGGTGTAGATATCGATCTTCAAAGGAAACTGGATGAAATACCTAAGAATAGGCGAAAGTATATAGAGAAAGTAGTGGAATGCTGGAATCAAAAGTCAAATTGATCAACGCTCAGGCACACGCTTCCTTCCTCGGAACCGCCAAGGAGGATGCCCAAGTAGCGGCCTTTGTTATCGAAGAGCCCGCTTCCCGACATTCCGGGACCAACTGTGCAAAGACAATAGATCATATTCATTTTAAAATCAGGAATATACTCATCGACCGCATCGATCGTGCCGACTGAGGCTGTTCCTGTTTTTGCGTCCATGATAAAAATATCGTCGTGAGAGAGAGGTGTGTACTTCGCGGTCCTAACGCTCTCGTATGGTAAGTCAAAAGAGCTGTCTTCAGAATATCCTTGTTCTTTAGCGGCCTTCTTAAGCTCTTTTTGCTTGATCCTTATAAGAGCTATATCTTTTTCCTCATTGAATCTGATAACGGAGCCCTGCGCTGTAAGACCGTCATAAAACGTGATATCCGCGTTGCCTTCGTTCGCAACATGACCCGCAGTTATGACATCAATATACGTTGGGCTTATTCTCCAAATATTTCCGCTTCCTTCAGCGCCTTCACTCTTTACCGAGACAACCGTCTTGCTAACATTATCTATGGCTGTGCCGATATCCCCTGTGGGCGCAGTGATCTCTTTTGTCATATATCTGCTCTGCGGCCTAACGGAGTAGATCCTGTAAGCAAACGGCGACAGACACAATATTATTAAAGCTGTAAGCAGCGCGATGGTTTTTTTCTGTGACATGGTTTATCCTTTTTGATAAAATGGAATGTGGGTGGCGCGCAAACGCAAGCGCCACTATAATAATAACATGTTCATATATAAGGAGGGAGTAAAGGCATGAAAAAAGGAATCATGCGTGTGATCAAAGGGATCGGAATTGCCGTTGTGGGTATACCGCTCTTACTGATCGCACTTTTTATTGTATGTGAGGTTTTCGGAGCGGTAGTTAATCATGCGGCTACGGGTAAACAGACAAAAGAGATAAGGAATATGATCTCAGAGGAGATAGATGATGCTCAGATCATAGATGTACAGTCTGAAACCGGCAATTCATCCGGAACCGGAAATCATGTGGACTGTCTCACAAGAATATCTTTTACTTCAGGAAAGGACGAGGAGACAATTGCAGGAATTCTTGATAAGGGTTACGAATTTTTTGACCTCAGAAGCGAAAACGATATTTATACTGTTACAATAATTACCGGAGCGCCATTCCGTGATAATATTGAGGGACATTAAAAAGAACTACAATCTAAAATATAATTCGGTTGACAAAAACCATCTTTTTCCTTAAATTAGTTAAGTACTTCCATAAATGCATAAATAAATGAGCAGGATAGATGATCGCTGCCATGCAGACGAAAGGGCATGGGAGAGGAAAGTCCGGGCTTCGCAGGGCAGGATGCCAGATAACGTCTGGCGGAGGCAACTCCCGAGATAGTGCAACAGAGATATACCGCGTTAGCAATGAGGCGGGCGACCATGGATTGATTGGATGATGCACGCTTGCGTGCAATCAGACATATCAAGACATGGGCATGCGGCGAATGCCGCGTAACGAGGAAAGCGTCAGCTTTCCGAGTACGCCTCACTGATCCGTAAGGGTGGAAAGGCAGTGTAAGAGACTACCGTGCCGGTGGTAACACCGGTAGCCATGTAAACCTCATCCGAAGCAAGACCGAATAGAAAGCTATGAGCCGGCCCGGTTCGCTTTCAGGTGGGTCGCTTGAGACTGTCGGTGACGGCAGCCCTAGATAGATGATCATCCACGACATAACCCGGCTTACAGTCCTGCTCATACAACTTGAAAAAAAGATTCTATTCCCGAAACTTGGGAACAGAATCTTTTCTTATTTTAGTCATGAGCGGGCGCCAACAGTGGATCCGGGCACCGCGTATTTAGTTTACTGCGTCAGTTTGCAGCTATTACGTTTTTAACCTCTTCGATCATTGCCTCTTTGGGAACGGGCTCGTAGAAGAATACTGCGTAGGTGTTCTTCTCGTCGCTCCACATGGCGCTGTTGAATGCGTCGTCGTTACCTCTGAAGGTGGCGGTGATGTTGTTGATCATGACGTCCTCAACAACGCTGTACTGTGCTTCATCGCCGGTCAGCTCGACGTAATCAGCGGCCTTGGTATTGGTCTTGTAAACAAGAGGCTCTGCGGCAGTAGTTGTTTCGGCTTCAGCCTCAGCTTCTGCAGCGACACCTTCAAGCATTGAATCCTCTCTGGGCGCTTCGAATGCTGTCTCTGTAGCTTGATTCTTATCCTTGGCGGATTCGCTCATCACAGCGGAATCGCGGCCTGCTACGCGGTCGTCCGAAATGTTCTTGATCGCGATGCCGGCAACAGTAACTACAAGCACTGCAGCGGCTACATTCATCAATGTTCTAACTGACTGATTATTGAAGATCGATACTACCTTTTTATTTGTTTTTAAATCCGATAAGGATTTTTTGGGGTCATCTTTTTCTGAATTAGTCTCGTTACCGTCAAGCTCCTTCTCTATATTCTGAAGGATTCTTTTTTTCATGTCTTCAGTAACGACAACATTATTCATGAGATCATTGTATTTACTCAAAGTCATATTCCTCCTTCAAAATTATTTTGAGTTTCTCTCTGGCTCTTTTTAGGTCAGACCTTACAGTTGATTCTTTCCTATTCAAGATCTCCGATATATCGACGGTGGAGTACCCTTCCTGATAGTAGAGGTGAATGACTTCAACATACTTCTCCGGAAGGGATTTTACAGCTTCCCAGACAAAAGAGAGTTCTTCTTTTTCCTCGGAAACCATTTCCTCCATTAGCTCATCGGTTTCTCTTACTTTATTATATTTAATCTTGTTCTTACTAAGGTTTATGGCTACTCTTATGAGCCATGCCTTCTCATGTTCCTCGTTGTTGTACTCGGAATCCGATTTTAAGTATTGTATCAGCGTATCCTGCAAAATATCCTCAGCGTCTTCCATGTTGTGAAGATAGGAGTACGCTGTCCTCAATATGGTGTTTCCGTATTTTTCCAAAAGCGTTGCCGCCCGCTCACTGTTCTTTCCCATGTTACTCCCCGAATGATACTGATTTTAGACGTTAACATGGGTATTATAACATTTATAAGTCTCTTTTTTCCACCATTCTTACAAGTTGAACGAATTCATCCTTGTATTCATCCTTGTTTTCAACGGTTGCATACGTATCTACAACGTGCTCATAGCTTGAATCGCCCTTGTAGTCGCTGTCTGAAATGATGAGTGAAAATTCTGCAACCATCTGCGCAAATTTCATGTTGTCACTCATTTCTTCCTTTTCATCGTCATTTGTCACAACATAACTTGAAAGTTTAGACTCTTCAGCTTCGGGATCTTTGTATCTTATGTTTACGGTTGCGTATTCGTCGCCGTAATCCTCCTGCTTGTTGTCCTGATACTTTAAGTTGATAGCTTTCTCGCTGTCAGCAAGTGTTACCTCATAAAGAGCGATAACGCTGTGGCCCGCGCCGACTTCGCCGCCGTCCTTCTTGTCGTCGTTAAAGTCTGCGGCATCCATCTGTCTGTTTTCATAACCGATGAGTCTGTAGCTGTTTACCTTATTGGGATTAAACTCAACCTGGATCTTAGCGTCTTTTGCAACAGTCACCATTGTTGAGCTCATCTCGTCAACGAGAACCTTCTTAGCTTCTACCATGGAATCGATGTAAGAGTAGTTACCATTACCGCAGTCAGCAAGTCTCTCTAAGCTTGCATCCTTGAGGTTACCGGTACCAAAGCCGAGTACTGATAAAAATACACCGGATTCCTTCTTTTCCTTAATAAAGTTCTCAAGCTCATCGGGATCTGAGATTCCGACATTGAGATCGCCGTCAGTAGCCATAACGACTCTATTCACGCCGCCTTCAATGTAGTATTCGGAAGCGATCTCGTAAGCCTTTCTCATGCCGCTTTCGCCGTTGGTGCAGCCGTCTGCGGAAAGCTTGTTGATAGCCTTCTTGATCTTTTTCTTGTTGGCAAGGTTCTCACCCTCAAGAAGCACTTCCTCTTTTCCTGAGTAAGTTACGATCGAAAGAGTGCCTTCGCCTGAGTAATTATCAACAAGCTCATTAAGGCTCTTTTTCAAAAGAGGAAGCTTATCCTGTGAACGCATCGATCCCGAAACGTCGATGAGGAAAACGAGATTGCTCGCGGGAAGCTCTTCGCCGTTCATTTCTGCAGTCTTAAGTCCGACAAACATCATCTTGTGATCGCTGTTCCACGGGCAATCGGCGATCTCGGTCGTGATGCCAAAAACCTCGCCCTTGTCGGGAGAGTTAAGATCATATTGGAAATAATTGATAAATTCCTCAGGTCTTACGGCTTCAGCCGGGATGTCTTGTGCCGAATAACCGTCCTCGATCATTCTTCTTACATTTGCATAGGAAGCAGTATCAACATCCATTGCAAAAGTTGAGAGAGGATTGACGCTTACAAGTGTCGCACCGTTTTCATCGGGCTTGTCATAGATCTCATTGTTTTCGGGAGTGGGATTATTATAGGTATAATCCGCTTCAGAGTATGTTGGCGCATACTCGGGTTCATATTCGGGTGCGTACTGCGCAGTCTCTGTGGCAGCCCCATCATAGCTCTGTGGAGCCTGCGTTGCCTTGGATGAACCGCATCCCGCCATCATGCATGCTGCCAGCGTCATTGCCAGCGTAACTTTAAGTCCTTTCACTATTTTCTTTTTCATAACGTGTCCCTCCGTGCAGCATTTGAGTGTGGTTATTCTGCTGCTATACCTTATAAACAATCCGGAGTGACGAAATGTTGCACACTACAACTTTTGCAATACAAAACATTTTTGGCTATGTTATGATATTACCGTATGAAAGGGCTTACACAGGTCAAGATTTGCAAGATTTTATAAAGTAATTGAACTGACACGGAAAAATTTATCTAGTATCATTACATATATCAGATTGTATTTATTGCTATGCAATGGAACGGAGGATATATGGAACTTAGAACAGCTTGCTCACCAATGGACGAGAAACACTATGATACTGAGAGACTGCGCCGTGAATTCTTGATCGACGATCTTTTTAAGCCTGACGAGATCAAACTCGTATACAGCCATATTGACAGGATCATCACCGGTTCAGCGGTTCCCAAGGAAAAAGAACTTAAGCTTACAGCGGGGGATGAGCTCAGAGCGGAGTACTTTTTACAGAGACGCGAAATGGGCGTTATCAATATTGGCGGCGCCGGAACGATCACCATCGACGGCAAGACCTACGAGGTTGGTTATAAAGAGGGTATGTATATAGGAATGGGGGCCAAAGATATTTCTTTTGCCGCTAAGGATCCTAATGATCCGCCCAAATTCTATATTAACAGCGCGCCCGCTCACAAAACCTATCCTACGGTGCTCATCAAGAGAGAGGGAACTCCTTCGGACGATGTAGTCATCATTAAGGAAGAGAACAAAAAGGAATTGGGAAGCCTGGAGCAATCCAATCACCGAGTTATCAACAAATATATTTTGCCCGGACAGGTTGAGACCTGCCAGCTCGAGATGGGAATGACTGAGCTCAAGCCCGGAAGTGTCTGGAATACAATGCCTTGTCACACACATGACAGACGCATGGAGGTTTACCTCTATT
The DNA here is from genome assembly GCA_017535785.1 of Butyrivibrio sp. Taxonomy (GTDB): domain Bacteria; phylum Bacillota; class Clostridia; order Lachnospirales; family Lachnospiraceae; genus Butyrivibrio. The sequence continues at coordinate 54,036 of JAFXTN010000006.1, forward strand.
TTGATATTCCGGAAGATGCGATCGTTATGCACTTCATGGGAGAGCCGACAGAGACACGCCACATTGTGATGCGCAATGAACAGGCAGTCATCAGTCCCAGCTGGTCCATCCACTCAGGATGCGGATCTCAGGCATATACCTTCATTTGGGGTATGGTCGGAGAGAATCAGGATTTTGACGACATGGACGACGTTGCAATGACAGATCTTAAATGATCCGGACGGACACATTGTAAGCGCACGATATTTGATGGTATTAGGAGGTTACAGGAATGCAGGACTTTTTAAAGAATTTTTCACTGGAAGGTAAGGTTGCGTGGGTAACAGGTGCGTCATACGGACTTGGACTTGCTTATGCAACTGCGTTTGCACAGAGCGGTGCCAAGATAGTTTTTAACGATATAAATCAGGAACTTGTCGACAAAGGAATGGCTGAGTACAAGAAGCTCGGCATCGAAGCTTACGGTGCTGTATGCGATGTCACCGATGAAGACATGGTAAAAGAATTTGTATCTGATGTAGAGAAAAAAGTCGGAACAATTGATATACTTGTAAACAATGCGGGCATCATCAAGAGGATCCCGATGACCGAGATGACATTGGAAGAGTGGAACCAGGTAATAAACGTAGATCTTACGGGACCTTTTATCTGTTCCAAGGCGGTTCTTCCCGCTATGATCAAAAAAGGTAGCGGCAAGATCATAAACGCCTGCTCAATGATGTCGGAGTTCGGACGAGAGACAGTATCCGCTTACGCTGCGGCTAAGGGCGGACTTAAGATGCTCACAAGAAATATCTGTTCCGAGTACGGTCAGTACAATATTCAGTGCAACGCCATCGGACCCGGATATATCGCAACTCCTCAGACAGCGCCTCTTAGAGAGAAGCAGCCTGACGGATCGATGCATCCTTTTGACAGATTTATTCGTTCCAAGACACCTGCGCAGAGATGGGGCAAGACGGAGGACCTTATGGGACTTGCGGTATTCCTTGCTTCACCCGCATCTGATTTCATTAACGGCCAGGTTGTCTACATAGACGGAGGTATCACTGCTTACATCGGACAGGATCCAAGCAATCTCGATCCGAGCAAGCTTGAAGATTAAATATTTCTAAGTAATAAGAAAGGCATTAAAATGGATAAGATTTGCGAAGAACTTTACAAAATTGGTATCGTACCCGTAATTGCGATTGATGATGCTAAGGACGCAGCTCCTCTTGCAGAAGCGCTTATCAAGGGCGGTCTTCCCGCAGCTGAGGTTACATTCCGTACAGAGGCAGCAGAGGAAGCTATCAAGATCATTTCAGAGAAATTCCCCGAGATGATCGTAGGCGCAGGAACAGTGCTCAATGCAGAGCAGGCAGACAGAGCTAAGGCAGCCGGAGCGAAGTTTATCGTAAGCCCCGGATTCAATCGTTCAAACGTTGAGTACATCAAGAGCATCGGAGTACCGGTTGTTCCCGGAACAGCTACACCCGGTGAGGTTGAGCAGGCTATCGAGCTTGGACTCGACTGCGTAAAATTCTTCCCTGCCGAGCAGAACGGCGGAATCGCCAAGATCAAGGCTATGGCAGCTCCTTATACCAAGATGCATTTCATGCCTACAGGCGGTATAAATAAGAACAACTTAAATGATTACCTTGGATTCAATAAGGTATTTTGCTGCGGTGGCAGCTGGATGGTCAAAAAAGATCTCATTTCAGCCGGAAAGTTTGATGAGATCGAGGCTATGACAAGAGATGCGGTAAATGCAATGCTCGGCTTCACAATGAAGCACATCGGCATCAACGAGAGCGATGCAGCATCCGCAGAAGCTACAGCAGATAAGTTTGATTCACTCTTCGGATTCACCAAGAAGGTCGGCAATTCTTCAATATTCGCAGGAAGCGTTGTCGAAGTGATGAAGGCTAAGGGCAGAGGAACAAACGGACATATTGCTATCGGAACCAACAACGTTGACAGAGCGGTTTATCACCTTGGTAAGCAGGGCGTTAAGTTCGACGAGTCTTCATTTGCATATGACGCTGACAACCATCTCAAGGTTGCATACCTTGCAGACGAGTTTGGCGGCTTCGCTGTTCACCTTGTAAAGAACTGAGCTCTAAGAGCGAAGATACTTAGATAAAAATACTTAGATCAAATCATATAGAAGAAAGGTTATAAAATCATGGCTAAAAAAGTTGTTACTTTTGGTGAGATCATGCTGCGTCTGCAGCCCGACAATTATTTGAGATTCGTACAGGTAGACCATCTTGAGGCTACTTTCGGAGGCGGAGAGGCTAACGTTTCTGTTTCTCTTGCAAACTACGGACTCGATTCCGTATACGTTACAAAGCTTCCCAAGCACGAGATCGGACAGGCAGCAGTTAACTCACTTCGCAAGTATGGCGTTGACACAACAAAGATCACAAGAGGCGGAGACAGAGTAGGTATCTACTTCAACGAGAAGGGTGCTTCACAGAGAGGTTCAAAGTGCATCTATGACAGAGCACATTCAGCTATCGCTGAGGCTGTTCCCGCTGACTTTAACTGGGATGAGATCTTCGCAGGTGCAGAGTGGTTCCACTTCACAGGTATCACTCCCGCTGTAAGCGATTCTCTCGCAGATATCACACTTGAAGCTGTTAAGAAGGCAAAAGAGCTCGGACTTACCGTTTCATGCGACCTTAACTACAGAGGAAAGCTCTGGAGCAAAGAGAAGGCCGGCAAGGTTATGGGCGAGATCTGCAAATACGTTGATGTATGCATCGCAAACGAAGAGGATGCAGATGACGTATTCGGAATCAAGGCTTCTTCAACAGACGTTACAACAGGTAAGCTCAACAGAGAAGGCTACATCGAAGTTGCTCAGAAGCTTACAGAGAGATTCGGATTTAAGAAGGTTGCCATCACACTCCGTGAGTCGATCTCTGCTAATGATAACAACTGGAGCGCAATGCTCTACACAGACGGACAGGCTTACTTCTCCAAGAAGTATGCACTTCACATCGTTGACCGTGTAGGCGGCGGAGATTCATTCGGCGGCGGACTTATCTACAGCTGCGTGAACGGATTCGATCCTCAGGCAACTATCGAGTTTGCTGTTGCAGCTTCTGCACTCAAGCACTCTATCGAAGGTGACTTCAACCTCGTTACCGTAGATGAAGTTGAAAAGCTTGCAGGCGGCGACGGATCAGGACGTATCCAGAGATAAAAAATAATAAAATATCAAATATGGGCACCGCACATTGTTTAAAATGTGCGGTGTTTTATGTATAATTAAAAAAGGATATTTTACAGTATGAGGGCGTGAAATTGAATATAAGACTGGATAAAGCAGCTAATACTTTTCTTATACTTTTTTCCGTGTTGGCGATGCTCTTGACGGGGCTTTTGGTCGAGAGAATAGTCATGAGGAACAACCTTTCATCTATTTACAGATGTAATATAAGCCTCAACGGATCAAGGCTTTCCGACGAGTTCTATGCCAACGTCAAGAAGGTCTCAAGTGTAAGAACTGCCAATACATATGCAACACAATATGAATTCGTTATAAATAACCTGGGCAATACAGATCTTGAGAATTGGAACATCTTTTTGGCAATGCCCAGAGGTTCATCTGTAACGGATGTATGGAATGTTGAGCTTGCGCGCGATGACAGAGAGGATCTTGTCATCACACCCGTCAGCTACAATATGACGATAGCTGCCAAGAGCAATGTCAGCTTTGGTTTCACCATACATACAAGAAGAGCTTATACTCCCAATTCTCTTTTGCTCAGAGGCTTTAAGACGATGTCTCCCGGAGCGACAACTTCCGGCAAGATCATTATCTTTTTACTGGCCGTTTGGGGCGCGTTCTTTGTAGGCTTCCTCGTAGCAAGACTCAATTCAAGGAGCTACAGAGAGAAACAGAAGACAGATATCAAGATCATCCTTCAGTCGATGAACACATTCATAAGCTTCATCGATGCCAAGGATCCTTATACAAGGGGCCATTCAAGGCGTGTTGCGATGTATGCAGCCGAGATAGCCAAGAGAATGCATCTTCCGGAGAACGAGGTTCAGAACGTTTATTATGCAGGCCTTTTGCATGATTCAGGTAAGATCAGTATTCCCGATGCGGTACTTAATAAGCCCGGAAAGCTTACGGATGAAGAGATGAGCGCCATTCGCAATCACACTGTTGCAGGCGGTAATATGCTGAAGCAGATCTCAATCCCGGGAGTTCGTGAGACAGCTCTTTATCATCATGAGCGCTTTGACGGACTTGGTTATCCCGAGGGACTTAGAGGAATGGAGATCCCTCTCTATGCAAGGATAGTCGGAGTTGCTGATTCTTATGACGCTATGTCCAGTAACCGTGTGTACAGACGACATCTCAACAAGGATGAGATCATCGAGGAGATCCAGAAGGGTTCCGGCAATCAGTTTGATCCTGATATAGTCGTATACATGGTTGATATGATAAATGACGGATACGTCAACGTTGTTAAGATGGAGACTGCGGATTCCGAGGACGGATCGGACAGACTTCACCTTAGGGAAGAGGATATTCCCGGGCTCTACATGGGCTTTTGACGGCAGAATATTTGCGAAAGGGGATTTACTTAAGTGCCATTGGAGAGCGCAAGTAAACGGGGAGAGAAATATTTACATCTTGAACTTTTACGCATCATCGCCTGTTTTCTGGTAATATTAAATCATACGGCAGGCTACATAAACTGCTTTGTCTATGACAAAGACTACATAACGATCGGACTGATCTGGAATCTTTTTATCGGGATGCTGGTAAAGATCAACGTCCCGCTATTCTTCATGATAACCGGAAGTCTGCTTCTTGGTAAGGACAGGGATTACAATTACGTCTTTAGGAAAGTTCTGAAGACTTTCGGTATCCTTTTATTATTCAGCATCGTAGCCAATTTTTGTGATCAGGGACATATCTATGTTCCGGGATTTATAAGAGGCTTTGCGACTGCAAAGGTCGACGGAGCGGGGCCTTACTGGTACCTCTATGCGTATATCGGGATCCTTTTGATACTTCCCTTTATGCGATCGATCGCTTCAAGACTTTCTACGCAGGATGTGGCATATATCATAATCGCAAGAGTTATCATAACGGGACTTATCCCGATGATATTCCTGTTCCTGAACGTGATCATGGACACCAACATATACATCGCGGAAGATTTTAAACCGGTTATATTCACCGTCGACTGCGTATTTTACCCGCTTGTGGGCTTCGGCCTGGACAGACTTTTGGATAAAGATAAGCTTGATAAGCTCAAAGCTTTCTCTTTTGTCCTATTGTTCCTTGGGGCTAACGTGATCGAGATCTTCCTTACTTGGATAGCCGGACTTGATAACGTTTTCAGGGGCTTCGATTTCCTTATGGCTATCGGCGTGTTCATGTTCATCAAACTTATCATGGGCAAAAGAGCCGGTGAAGAGCCGGGGAAGATCGGTAGCTTTATCGCAGTGGTCGGAGGACTTACATTCGGAATTTATCTTCTTGATCCGATAGTTGGAAATTTCCTTAAGCCACTTATCATTGGAGACGGAAACAACGGTGAAATGCTTCTTCTGAGGTCATTTGCGTACTGTTTTATATCTATGGCAGTGTGCGGTTTTATCACCTTTATATACAAAAAACTGAGAAAAAAATAATTTTTTTTAAAATAGTATTGACTTACCTCGTTCGTCGTAGTATATTTACTACGACAGGAATAGTACGATAGACGAGGTGATGTAGAATAGATAAATAAAACATAAGAAATGAGGAGAGGATGTGAGAGACAATATGATAGAGATTAGTAGTGACGTCATTAGGGGGTATAATGACACGATGATCTTATATATTCTGATGGATGAGCCCTCTTACGGATATGAGATCGCTAAGAGGATCAGGGCGCTCACTGAGGAAAAGTATATCATCAAGGAGACAACTCTCTATTCTGCGTTTACCAGAATGGAGAAGAACGGCTATGTAGTTTCATATAGCCAGAACGCCGATAACGGAAAGAAAAGAACATATTATAAGATTACAGATGCCGGCAAGGCATATTATCAGGATAAATGTGCTGAGTGGCAGCTTACCAAAGAAGTTGTAGAACACTTCATCAGAGGAGACGAGTGATATGGAAACAATAAGAAATTATCTGGAGACGATGTTTGCAAATCTTCCAAATACATTGGATGTTATAAAGGCTAAGAACGAGCTCTATCAGATGATGGAAGATAAATACGAAGAGCTTATCGCTGAAGGTAAACACGAGAATGAGGCGGTAGGTATCATCATCTCAGAGTTTGGAAATCTTGAAGAGATCGCTGATGCATTGGGAATCAGCGAAGTATTAAACAATAATATCGATGAGGATGCAAGATTCATAAGTGAAGAAGAGTCGATGGAGTATGTATTTGATGCATCACAGCACAAGCTATTTATCGGTGTAGCTGTTCTGATGTTTATCGTTTCACCTTCATTCCCCATAATCATCCCTAACATGGGAGGAATAGTAGCATTTTTCCTGACTATAGCTTTTGGAGTTGCTCTTATCATTCTTTCATCTGTACGCATGGGTAAATGGGACTTTTTGGATAATGTTAAGTGCGTTATCGAGTATGCAACTGCCAACAACCTTTATGCAAATCTAAGAAACAATCTGTTTAGTAAGGCTGTTATGAAGACGATCGGTATTTTGTGTATTATCCTGTCGTTTATTCCTGTGATCATCCTTGATGAGCTCACGGTTAAATCATTCTTCGGTGCAGAGATGGCTCCTGCTGCTTTGTTCATAATGGTAGGTATAGGAGTATTTCTCATCATTGCTTCAACAGCAAAAGAAGGAGCTTATCACAAGCTTCTCTCACTGAATGATTCCAATAAGGTTGCAGGTAACTACAATGCTGTAAAATCAACACAGCATGACTACGGCAATGAAATATTCAACAAGATCATGCCTGTTTATTGGAAAACAGTAACATGCCTTTATTTGATATGGAGTTTCCTTACTTTCCATTGGTACAAGACATGGATAATCTGGCCTTTGGCTTGGCTTATACACAGGGTGATCTCTACTTCTTATACGGATAAAAGGAGATAAAAGAAAGTGAAAAAGTATATAAATATATTAACTATCGTCACGGTAATTGCGATTATCGTCGGATCGGTCATTCATCTGGCTTCATGCAGTCAGAACGGCGGAATTGGACATTTCACTTATGAATTCAGTTCCGACAGTGGTGACTCTAAGAAAACCAAATTCGGAGAAGTTTACGATAAAGACTTCTCAAATATTGAGATCAGCATGGCACTTGTTGAGATCGATGTTAAAGAGGGCACAGTTTTCTCAGTTGATTATGAGGGAAAAGACAAATATAAGCCCATAGTTAAAACAGACAGCAATACACTTGTTATAACTAACAGTGATAGAGAATTTGCTATTTCTTCAATAGGTTCTCAGAACAAAAACAAGCTTTCGGTTACTATACCTAAGGGAAAAGAATTTGATAAAGCTAAGATCGAGTCTGTTATGTCAGATGTTGAGATAGAGACAATAAATGCCAAGGACCTTGAAATAGAGGTTCCTACAGGTGAGGTCAGGATCAATAACGCAAAGGGTGAGAGTCTCAAAGCAGAGGTTGTAAAGGGAGACCTTACAATGAATGCAGATTTCAAAGATCTTGATATCGTATCCACTCTCGGTAATGTTGAGATCGATCTTGCGCAGGATGTGAGCAAGTATAATGTTGAAGCTAGCTCTGAGCTTGGTAATATAGAGTGCGGCGAGTTAAAAGCCAAGGGAGCTACAGCTACGAGTCAGAACGGTGATCTTGGAAACATCAAGATCGAGTGCGCTATGGGAAATGTAAAGATCGACTGATGATCCGGCGCAGAATAAAACAGTAAATATTATCGGGCGGGGTTATTCCTGCCCGATTATTATTTAGCTTCGTTCTTGCGAAAAAAATCGTGAAACGATACAATTAATAAAACGTTTAACAGTGGGTGGCTAATAGTATTTAGCGGGGTATGAAAGGAAATAGGTAAATTGGTAACTATAAAGGAGATCGCAAAAGAGTGCGGCGTATCTACCGCTACGGTCTCTAACATTCTTAATGGGAAAAAGAATGTGGGAGAGGAGACCAGAGCGAGAGTTATGGCTGTAGTTGAGAGAACGGGGTACAAACTCAACTATATCGCACAGGGACTTAGAAAACAAAAGACACAGACCATTGGTATCATAGCAGAAGATATCGGTCAGTTTACTACACCCGAGATGATCGAGGGTGTCATGGAAGTATGTGAAGAGAACGGATATCGCACCATTGTGCAGAACCTTCGTTTCTATTCAAGATGGAATGATATTTGGTTCGACAATGAGACGATGTGTAATTCCGTTATGGAACCCGCGGTTCAGGAGATGGCTTCGATCCGCGTTGACGGCATCATATATATTGCGGGACACGCGAGAAATATCAGCAGATTCCCGACAGAATACAATATCCCTTCCGTCCTTGCGTATGCATATTCGCAGGATGATGAGGTTCCTTCGGTCGTTATCGACGACGAAGACGCAGCAAGAGTTATCGTTAAATATCTCATAGATCACGGACACAAGAAGATAGGCGTTCTTGCCGGTGAGCAAGACAATCTACATGCGCAGCTTCGTGTAAGAGGCTATCAGAAGGCTCTTTACGACGCAGGAATACTGTACGATCCGGAGCTCGTGGTATACGCCGGCTGGGGTAAGGAGTTTGGCTACAAGGATTCAGCCAAGATCCTCAGTAAGGGAGTTACTGCGGTATTTTGTATGAGTGATCAGATAGCGGGAGGCCTCTATCAGTATCTCTTTGAACACAAGATGCAGGCCGGTAAGGATATCTCAGTAGTCGGCTTCGACAATCAGGTAATATCGGATTACTTCATGCCGGGACTTACGACCACCAAGATAGACCTCATCGGCATCGGAAGAACAGCGATGAACATGCTTCTTGATAAGCTTGACGGAAAAGAGACAGAGAAGCTCGTGAGAGTTCCTTGCAAGATGATAAAACGTCAATCCGTAGGAAAGCTGAGATGATCGCAGATAGCGGTATATTGCGGCATTGAACGCTTTTATACAATCTAATTGGTTAAACGATGAAACTTAGACATAACTAACAAAAACGCCCGTTTTAAAACGGGCGTTTTTTGGATATTATACACAGTATTAAGTATAATGTATTGACATTTTCGCGTAAATGAAATATATTCAGATTATGTTAGGTTAATCGTTTAATTAACCTGATATTTATCCGGAGGTGGAGATGAGAGGTAAGTTTACACCACTACTTCTTACCGGCGCTATATTTGCAATACTTCTGACAGGATGTGTCATGAAATTAAGCTCCAGATCCGATGATCTTGAATCGGATGCAGTAATACCTAAGTCGGGGGACTTAGAGAAAGACATTGATTTTGAAAAGGCTGCAAAGGCTATCACCGCAAGAAAGGCATTGGCTCTTCAAAACGGTGAGTACCAAACCGTAACGGTTGCGTTTTTTGACTGGACGGGAAGACCTTTGGGAACAGACAGGATCAACGCTGCGATTTCAGCACACACTGAGGAGACATTAGGGCTCGATGTTGAGCTTAAGATCATAGATTCGTCAACATACGGCGACGATATGAAGATCTTGTTGTCTTCCGAGGGAAAGGTTGATCTTTTTCCCACAGCTCTCATTGGTTACAGTGCATGCATAGGAGACGGCTATGTGCTTGACCTTGAGCAGAACGGAATGTTTGATGATTACTGCGCAGGACTTAAGAATAAGGTTAAGGAAGAATACCTGGACGCATGCCGCGTCGGAGGCGTATTGTACGGAACGCCTCAGATAAAAGAATACGCAACAGAGACATGTGCCGTATGTATCGGTAAGGAATACTTAGACGGCATTGGATATAACGCAGACTTGCTTCCCGTTGGGGAGCTAGGCTATCCAAAGGCCACATGGGCTGAAATAAACGATATATACGCACAGCTCCATGAACAATATCCTGACAAATATGTGATCGCAACCCAGGACAATCTTTTGTCCCAAGGAAGTACGGTTGATAATCTCGGGGGAGATTATTTCGGAACGTTACTTGATCCTGAGAATTCTCTGGTGGTCAAGGATGTTTATTCGTCGGATATATTCAAGGAGTGGTGTCTGCGAACTTATGAGTGGAACAAAAAGGGGTATATTGCAGAGGACGCTATGAGAAACAATCAGGCGGCCTCGGCAAGGGTCAGATCCGGAGAGTATATGTCCATGATGGCTGCATGTAAGCCCGGATATAAGACCCAGATTTCAGGTGAGTGTGGGAGAGAGATGGTTGTGTTTGATCTCGGTGAGAGCTTTATGAGCTCTTCGGCGGTTTCAACCTTTCCCTGGTGCGTTAACAGGGGCTCTCAGGATCCCATCGCCGCCTTACAGGTTCTTGATGCTCTTTATACAGATCCATATATAGAGGATCTTCTGTGCTGGGGCGAAGAGGACATTGATTACAAGATAACTTCACGCGGAACGATCACTTACGCTGACGGCGTAGACGCTAGCACCAGTGAGTACGCTCCGAATGTTACGTGGCTTATGCCCAATCAATACATTGCACATGTTTGGGAAGGAGATCCTCTCGATCTTGGAGAACAGATTTCCGACTTTAACGATAATTGTTCAGTAAGATCCATGGCAATAGGTTTTACCTGGGACAACAGGAATTACTCGTCCGTTTGCAAAGATCTTCAGAACGCTTATGATGAATTTGCACCGCAGCTCATACACGGATTTGTCGATCCGGAGGAAGGTATTCCGCAGCTTGAGACGGCACTTAAGGCCGCCGGGCTTGAAGAGTACATGGCTGCCAAACAAAGAGCGCTCAACAGTTGGGCACTTGATAATGAAATATACTAAATTACTGACAAAATGGTTTTTTACCTAATTCCCATTTTTGAATCCTCGGAGCACCCCCACTTTCCCCGCTCCGGGGATTCTTTTTCTTGACAACACGTTTTTCATTCCTTAATATTAAAATTGAAATCGGTTTCAGATTGAACCGATCATGAACGGAGTATTTATGGAAAACGAGAGAACGGGAGTTGGAAAGACAATCACAATATACGATATTGCCAAGGAAGCCGGAGTTTCAGCTTCCACCGTTTCGCGTGTCCTTACGGGCAACGCGGCAGTTCGTCAAGATAAGAAGGAACGCATCCGGAGCATTATCCAAAAATACAATTTCAAACCGAACGCCCTTGCCAAGGGACTTTCAGATACATCCACCAAGACGATAGGTATCATCGCGGCGGACGTAAGAAACCCGTACTATTCGGCGCTCTTTGTAGCATGCGAGGTTGCGGCGGAGAAGGCAGGATACAGTGTCAGCTTAGCTAATTCTCTCGGAGAAAAAGAGAGAGAGCAGGCGCAGCTGGATCTTTTGCTCCAGCAGAGAGTTGACGCCATTATCCAGATGGGCGGAAGAGTCGACGATCTTATCACTGACGATGCGTATGCCGAGAAGGTCAGGAGCGTCTGCAGGACTACACCCGTTGTCGTTACCGGTAAGCTTGATAAAGCGCCCGTTCACAGCGTTGTCATCGACGAAGCGATGGGTATGAATCTTGTAATGGAGCACCTTATAGGCCTCGGGCACAAGAAGATAGCGCTTGTCGGCGGAGAGATGAGAGTTAATTCGACTTATCTCAAATATCAGAAATACCGCGAGATACTTGCCAAGTACGGCATTCAGGAGAACGGTGAGTATGTCGTTAACGGAACCTACGATCCCGAGACGGGATACGAGGCGACCAATAAGATCCTTGAACTCAAGGACAGACCTACAGCGATCATCGCGATAAACGACTTTGCAGCAAGCGGAGCGCTTCGCAGCATAAGAGAGCACAGGCTTCATGTTCCCGAGGATATATCGGTAATAAGCTTTGATAATACTTATATAGCAGACCTTGTAATGCCCAAGCTTACGAGCGTTGACTACAACTACGAGGATTACGGTAAGCTTTTAATAGAGACGGCCACAAGCGCCGCAGAGGGCAAGGATACTGCAAATGTCAGAATGGTTCAGCCGGAGATCGTAGAGAGAGACAGCACGGGACCGGCTCCGAGATCAAGCAGAAAATAAAATAATAATCGTCATATTCCACAAAAAAGAGAGGGTATCGCCTGATACCTTCTCTTTTTGATTGCTTGTATATATGCGCACGAAAACGTGTAAGTTATATATTGCGTATTTGTGGGTTTTTCACAAAACTGCAATCGGTTTCAAAAATAGATTGACGTAGCCTTGTTGAATATGTTTAAATAATTATATGAAATCGGTTGCAAAAAGTAATTAATGCACAAGTTGCAACGCGAACACGGAGGGAATAATGAGTAAAAGCAAGAAAACCTCATCCGAAACGGGTATAAGGAAAAGGGGAATTTTGGAGACTATATGGAGATACAGAGTACTTGAGCTCATGTGTCTGCCCGCTGTTTTATTCTTCTTTATGTTCAGTTATATGCCGATGCCCGGTATCTACGTGGCATTCGTTAAATACAACTACAGAAAGGGCATATTCGGAAGTAAGTTCATAGGACTTGATAATTTCAAGTTCCTTGCTGAATCCGGAAAGCTCTTCGATCTTACCAAGAACACCATTCTTTACAACCTGGCATTTATCTTACTTGGTAATTTCCTTGCGATCCTCGTTGCGATACTACTTAACGAGATGCGCAGCAAGATGTTCAAGAAGGTGTCCCAGACACTTATGTTCCTGCCTTACTTCATATCACAGGTTCTTGTCGGACTCCTTGTTTACAGCTTACTCAATTACGATACGGGATTTGTAAATGAGATCCTCTTAGCACTCGGAAAAGCGAAGTGGCAACCGTACTCGAATCCGTCGGTGTGGCCGGTGCTGATAGTTCTCATTCATCTCTGGCAACAGACAGGATATAACTCAGTCGTATATTTCGCAGCAATCTGCGGAATCGATGCAGAGATAATCGAGGCGGCCAAGGTTGACGGAGCCAATGCTTTCCAGAGGATCAGATACATCATCTTACCTTCGCTCAAGCCTACGATCGTAATCCTTCTTCTGTTTGCACTCGGAGGAATCGTAAGAGGTAACTTCGGACTCTTCTGGAACGTTATCGGATCCAACTCGGTATTGTATCCTACTACGGATATCATCGAGACGTTCGTGTACAGAGCAACAATGTCAGACTTTAATTTCTCCACTGCTTCGGCAGTTGGTTTCTATCAGTCATTGGTAGGATTTGTGATAGTTATGTTGGCCAATCTTGCAGTTAAGAAGATCGACCCCGACTACTCTCTGTTCTGATGACAGATCTTTTACCTGATAAGTAATCGCTACGGAAATGGAGAAATAAAGATGGCTAAGAAAAAAGATATAGATTTTGAACCCAGCAATACCAAGATAAAAATAGGAGCGTCGGATTACATAGTAAGAGGCTTTGGATATGTACTCATAACACTTTACTCTCTTGCATGTGTATTCCCTTTCCTCATAATACTGGGAACATCATTTACAGATGAAACTTATATTAGAACACACGGCGTGCAGCTTATCCCCGTTGAGTTTTCAACAAAGGGATACGACATGGTAATAGGAAGCGGCAATATCTGGAAGTCATACGGACTTACGATCGCGATGACACTCATCGGAACGACGCTCGGACTTCTCATCATAGCGATGACGGGATATGCCCTTCAGAGAAAAGACTTTCCGCTCAGGAACGTGATCTCTTTTTACATCTACTTCACGAGTCTTTTCAGTGCAGGACTTGCACCTTACTACCTGCTTATGGCCAAGACATACAAGCTACTTGATAACTACCTTGCGGTACTTCTTCCTCTTATGATGTCGCCATGGCTCATCATCCTGATGAAGAACTTTATCAAGCAGATACCTCACGAGATCACTGAATCAGGCAAGATCGACGGAGCGGGAGATATGACGGTTTTCATACATCTTATCCTTCCCATGATCAAGCCCGCACTTGCTACGATAGGTCTTTTCCTTGCACTCGGTTATTGGAATGAGTGGTATCAGTCATCTCTTTTCCTTACGACCAAGGTTGCAGTAAAGCCTCTTCAGTACACATTGTACGAGGTTGTTAATAAGCTCGATGCTCTCAGGAATTCAGTTGCCGGACAGTTCGTAACACTGACGGATATTCCGGAGCAGAGCGTTAAGATGGCCAACGCGGTTTTGGCAACGGGACCCATCGTACTTCTGTATCCTTTCGTACAGAAATACTTCATCGGCGGTATCACAGTAGGAGCCGTTAAAGGTTGAATGATGCTCATGTTACCTCGTTTGAGGTAAGAGAAATGAGTTCAGGTTTTTTATTTTTTCATTTAAAGAAGGAGGATTCAAATGAAGAAAAAGTTACTGGCAGCCCTGCTTACAGTAAGCATGGTAATTGGGTTAGCAGCTTGCGGCTCATCAGGATCAAGTGCCGGAACGGGCTCAGCACCTGAATCAAGCGGAAATGATAGCGGCGCATCCGCAAATGAAGCTGCTGCGGAGATCGACACTTCTGAGCACGTTGTTATCAACTATCTTACCACGGGAGATCCCCCGGAGGCAGGAACAGAGAAGGAAGCCAATCTCAACGAGATGCTCGGCGAACTTAATAAGATCCTTACAGAGAAATGTAATGCAGAGATTCAGATCTATTACATTCCTTGGACAGATTATCTTTCAAACTATAACCTTACACTTGCAAGAATGGACGGCAGCGTAGACCTTATCGGAACAGCATCCGACTGGCTCGATGCTTGGCCTAATGCCAAGAACGGTGCTTTCCTCGAACTTTCAGAGGATATGCTCAAGACATACGCACCCAAGACTTGGGAGAGCGTTCCCGCAGATCACTGGGATCTTTGCAAATACAACGGCGAGATCTATCTCATGCCTGAGGACAACTTCGCACAGTGGACCAACCACGGCTGGATCTACAGACTTGACTGGGCTAAGGAAGCCGGACTTGAGAACGGCGTTCACAGCTGGGAAGACATGTCCAAGTACGTTCTTTGGGTAAAAGAGAATAAGAAAGACCTTAAGTATGTTTGGGATTCAGACGGAACAGAATATGCTCAGATGGCTAACGGATGGATCGCATCACATACAGATTTTGTAGCTATCGACGGTATCTGCTCAGGCGCTCTTTGGGGCGGCACAAAGTCAGACCTCTACAAGGTTACAACACCTGTTATGACAGAGACAGATTCACTTGTTGAGTACGCTAAGCTCATGAAGGAATGGTCACAGGCAGGTATCTGGCCTACAGACGTTCTTAACAATACATCAGGAAGCAACAGAGACGAGTTCAGAGTTGGACAGGTTGGCGTTGAGCAGCACCACACACAGACATGGACAGACCTTTGCTCAGCTACAGCACAGAACACAATTTATAAGGATGACCCTAAGGCAGAGACAGGCTTCTTCTACTTCGGTGAGGAGACCAAGAACGTAGTAGCACTTTCAATCACACACGGTGCTATGGCAGTATCTGCAGGAAGTGCTAATCCCGAGAGAGCACTTATGGTTTACGACCTTATCAGAAACGACAAGGATTGCTACATGCTCTTCAACTACGGTATCGAAGGAAAGTCATGGGAGATCGATGAGAACGGACTTAGAAAGACTCCCGACAGCTACAACCCCGATACAGAGAACATCAACGGTATGACTAACTACTGGTGGGGCAGAAACGACGACCTTGAAGTTAAGGATGCTACAAGAAACTGGGATGCAATCGACAAGCTCTATGCAGAGTATGACAAGATCAAGATCGACTATCCTTACGGACAGTTCGTTCCCGAGGTTGACAGCATTCAGGCTAAGATCGACAACTGTAACGAGCAGTACACTAACTACATGAAGCAGATCTCTTACGGTATCTACAACGGAAGCGCTGAAGACATCGTAGCAGAGATGCAGGCAGCTCTTAAGTCTGCAGGTATCGACGATGTTACCGCAGAGCTTCAGAAGCAGTTTGACGAGCTTTATAAGTAATAAGACACAATAATAAAAAGGGAATACTTTTCTTTGGGATTAGTATTCCCTTTTTTAAAAAGACTTTTTTATGAGGGATATTCTGGAAAGACACTATCATGGCGAAATTTGAGATCAAAGATAAATTCTATCTTAACGACGAACCCTTTAAGATCATATCCGGAGTTTTCCACTATTTCAGGACAGTTCCCGAATATTGGAAGGACAGACTCCTTAAATTAAAAGCACTCGGATGCAACACGGTTGAGACATACATACCGTGGAATCTCGTGCAGCCGGGGAGAGACGTCTTCTGCTTTGACGGCTTTTGCGACATCGAGAAGTTCATAGAAACTGCGACTGAGATCGGCCTTTACATCATAATAAGACCGTCACCTTATATCTGCGCAGAGTGGGAATTCGGAGGACTTCCGGCGTGGCTCCTCAAGGACAGAGGAATGCGCCTCAGGGTAAGCTACAAGCCCTTTATGGATGCTGTAGAGGATTATTATCAGGTTCTTTTGCCTAAGCTTGCTAAATATCAGATCACAAAAGGCGGAAACATCATCCTGATGCAGGTCGAGAACGAGTACGGATACTACGCGAACGACAAGGAGTACCTCACTGCGATGCGCGACATAATGAGAAAGTACGGCATCGAGGTTCCGCTCATCACTTCGGACGGCCCCTATCATGACAGCTACAGGGGAGGAAGCATAGAAGGCGTGCTGCCTTCGGGTAATTTCGGATCTAAGACCAAAGAGAGATTCGACGTACTTAAGCACTACACGGGCGATGGCCCATTGATGTGCGCTGAGTTCTGGGTGGGCTGGTTTGACCACTGGGGCAACGGCGGACACATAAAAGGAAATCTCGCAAAGAGCGCAGAGGACCTTAAGACCATGCTTGAGATGGGAAACGTGAACATTTACATGTTTGAGGGAGGAACCAATTTCGGCTTCATGAACGGCTCCAACTACTACGACGAGCTGACTCCCGACGTCACAAGCTACGACTACGACGGCCTGCTTACTGAGGACGGCCGCATTACCGAGAAATACAGAGTTTATAAGGAAATTATCGGCGGATACAACGCCGTTTCGGAAGAGATCCTTCCCAAGATAAAAAGAGCCGGCTACGGAAAATTAAAGTGCAGCGAGAAGGTGAGTCTTTTCTCCGCGCTCGATGACATCAGCACCAAGACGCATCTTCCGTACACGGTGAACATGGAGGAACTTGATCAGAGCTACGGCTACATCCTTTACAGATCAAGGCTTCACTCCGAGGCAGGAATAGAGAGGATCAGGCTTTGGGAGACTTTCGACAGGGCCAACATCTTTGTGGATGAGAAGCCTCTTTTGACCTTGTATGATCATGAACTGGAAAAAGAGCATGAGATACCGATCGAGAAATACCTGTCGGTAAGCGCTCGCGCAAAAGAGCTGGCGGATGAGCTGATGGAAGAGAGTGGCGCTACGCTTTCGGATATCGATGAGACGCTGGGCGATCCCGGCATTTACACGGGAAGCTTTGACGGCTTTAACGAGCGATTTGACGTGCTTGTCGAGAACATGGGACGCGTTAATTTCGGGCCCAGGATGGAGACGCAGCGCAAGGGAATAGGAAGGTGCGTGCAGATAAACGGCCACATCCACAACGACTGGGACATCTATCCGCTTCCGCTTGATAACATCGATAAGCTTGATTTTGAGAAAGATTACATCGAGGGCACACCCTCTTTTTACAAATTTAAATTTGATGTGAGCGAAAAAGGCGACACCTTCCTCGACCTCGCAGGCTGGGGCAAGGGCGTGGCATTTATCAACGGCTTCAATCTCGGACGTTTCTGGGAGATCGGGCCGCAAAAGAGATTGTACATCCCCGCGCCTCTTTTGAAGGATGGGGAGAATGAGCTTGTCATCTTCGAGACGGAGGGCAAGGTCACAGATTTTATAGAATTGAAGGACGAGCCGGATATCGGCTGAGGTTTTGCTATGGATACTGTTAAAAAGATACTGACAGGCGGCTGGAAATTTCATTACGGAGAGTGCGAAGAAGCGTGGTACAAGGGCTTTGACGACAGCTCCTGGGAGGTGGTCACGGTGCCGCACGACTTTGCCGTCACAGCGCCGTTTTCCGAGGAATATTCAAGCGGAACGGGCTATCTTCGCGGCGGTATCGCGTGGTACAGGCTCTCGGTGAAGATCCCGGAGGAGTATAAGGGAAAGCGCATCAGTCTTGTTTTTGACGGAATCTATAAGAACAGCTACGTGTGGGTCAACAGCTATTTTATGGGCAAAAGACCTTACGGCTACTCGGAGATCGTCTATGACATTTCAGACAGGGCTTCGTTTGGCGACGAGCCGACCGTCATCTGCGTAAAGGTTGTACACACGGACATTTCGGATTCGAGGTGGTTTACGGGAAGCGGCATCACTAGGAAGGTTTCGCTTGTCGTTTCGGAGAAGATAGCTCCCGTGATGCACGGACTTTCTTTTAACACGGTTATCATCGGAAGTTCGGGCGACAAGAGCGTTGCGGAAGTTAACGTGAGCCAGAAGATTTTTACGAGCGTTGGAGTTGAGGATAAGGTGCACGTAAGGTGCGTTTTCTACGACGACAAGGGCATGCAGGTTCTTTCGATGGAAAAAGAGCTTGAGAAGAATGAAGGCGGCGTAAGCGATGTCCGTTTCTGGGGAACGATCGAGTACCCTAAGCTCTGGTCCGTGGACGAGCCGAATCTTTATACGCTCGATACTTTTATAAAGATCGGGATGGAGGAGTATCTCGCCGATTCGCAGAAGGTCGGCATCAGGACTATATCTTTTGACCCCGATAAAGGATTTTCATTAAACGGGATCAACATGAAGCTCAAGGGCGTTTGCGTGCATCACGACGGCGGTTGCCTTGGCGCTGCGATGAAGAAGGAAGTGTGGCGCAGGAGGCTTGAACTTCTTAAGAAGGCGGGCTGCAATGCGATCAGGTGCAGTCACAATCCGCACATGCCGGAGCTCTATGAGCTTTGCGACGAGCTTGGTTTTCTTGTGATCGACGAGGCTTTTGATGAGTGGGAGAATCCCAAGAACAAGTGGCATCAGGGGCACAACGTCTATCCGCCCAAGCACCAGGGCTACTATGAGGATTTCCCGACGTGGCACGAAGAGGATCTTCGCACGATGATAAGGCGCGACAAGAATCATCCGAGCGTCATCATGTATAGCATAGGTAACGAGATCGATTATCCGAACGATCCGTACTGTCATCCGATCTTTACAAAGATGACGGGCAACAACGACAACAATAAGCCTGCCAAGGAGATGGAATATGACGTTAACAAGCCCAACATGGAGCGGCTTGTGGCGATAGCAAGGGAGCTTGCGGACATCGTAAGGGACGAGGATCCGACGAAGCCCGTTACGGCTGCTGCGGCTTTTCCCGAGCTTTCATCGAAGCTTGGCTTTAACGATGTCATGGACGTCGTCGGCTACAACTACAAGGAGCACCTCTATGCTGCGGACCACAAGCGCTTTCCCGGAAAGCCCTTCGTCGGCAGCGAGAACAGCCACAGCCTCGAGGCCTGGAACGCAGTAAAGGACAACGACTTCATCTGCGGGCAGTTCCTCTGGACGGGCATCGACTATCTCGGCGAAGCGCACGGATGGCCGATCCACGGTTCCGGCGCAGGCTTCATCACCACCGCCGGCTTCCCCAAGGAGGAGTTTAATGAGAGAGCGCAGCTGTGGGGAGGAAGTGGCGTGCCGGGCACGGCGACGGCCGAGGACGCGGGCACGAATGGCGCGATGGCCGGGGCGGCGCCTGTAATGACGCTTTGGAAACCCGAGGGCGCGAACGCGGGCGGCGACGCTGAAGATCCGAGCGATATCGGCTATCTCTATCAGCTTCTTATCACGGGCGGCGGCGAAACCGAATACCGCGTTGAGGTTTCGGGCGCTGGTGAACTTGCCGGGATCGACAACGGCGATCTTGCAGACAACATCTCCTTTACCTCCGATTCCAGAAAGTGCTTCGAAGGCAATCTCGCAATTTATGTCAGAAGGCTCGACGCCGGTGACATCAAGGTGAAGGTCGTTAACGCGCAGACCGGAGCGGGTGCATTTGGAGATGATGAGATAATACTCCACTGAAAATAAAATACGTTAATTAAATCGCAAATTTGACGAGCGTGGGAGTGAAATGTTAGTATATTTGTGCGGGCTTTTTTGCACGAACACCCCCGCGCTTGTTTTTTTGTTGAAGATAATTCTTTTGTTGAAGAGATTAAAATATATAGTTTTTGAGAGGTAGTTATGGCATCAATTCTCCAGAATAATCAGGTTTTTAATAACGAAATTTCATTTTGCAGAGTGTACAGCATAGAGAGCAAGAAGCTTCTCGAGGAGCGTTTCCTCGCACACAGAATTTCATATTTCATCGAGTGGCAGGACAAGTCTTTCTTGCAGAGACTGTTTGACAGAAGCGGCAACAAGATAGTCTGCACCTTCCGTATCAACAGAAGCGATGCAGCCAAGGCAAAAGAGCTCTCGCAGGGAATCGAGGGGATCAAGTTCAAGGACAACGGCGATCTCGACCTTGAGAACCGCATCAGGAGAAGAAGCGAAGCGGTTAAGGAACAGGCTGACGACAGCTCAGATATGGAGATCCCAAAGATCAAAGTTGAAGAGATTTCAGGAAGCGATTCCGAGTAATGATCGATGGAAGTTGCCTGACGGCGGCTTTGTGAATCATGAGCTTTTTTAAGGTAGGGGCGAGTTGTTCTTCTACCTTTTTTATTTTGAATTTTTGGAGTTTTTTTATGGCAAAAGAGATTAAGAAGACCGGAGCAAAAAAGAATACACCGGCAAAGAAGGCATTTGCAAAAGGTGCGCCCGCGCAGGGAAAGAAGCCGGCGCAGAAGGCCGGACGCGGAAATGATAGATTCAAGGCCGCTGATGGCAAGGGCCGCAGGCCTCTGAACGGCGGTGGACGCGGTTTTAGGCGCGAGGAAGTCAGCACCGCTGCTGCAAAGAGCAGTCGCTGCCCGTATTCCAAGAAGTGCGGCGCATGCCAGATGATCGATACGCCTTATAAGAAGCAGCTTAGCATCAAGCATGAGAGAGTTCAGGAACTTCTTGCGCCCTACACAAAGCTTGCTTCTTTTGTTGGAATGGAAGAGCCCGAGCATTACAGATGCAAGGTTCATGCGGTATTCACTCATGATAAAAAAGGCAGACCGCTTTCAGGTATTTATAAAGAAGGAAGCCATGAGGTTGTTCCTGTTGAATCATGTCTTTTGGAAGATCAGAAGGCCGATGCGATCATCGCAACGATCAGGAATCTTCTTCCTTCGTTCAAGATCAAGACCTATGACGAGGACAACGGCTATGGGCTTTTGCGCCATGTTCTTATAAGAATAGGAAAATACACAGGCGAGATCATGGTGGTGCTTGTCACTGTTTCGCCCATTTTTCCGTCGAAGAACAATTTTGTGAAAGCTCTTTTGAAAGAGCATCCTGAGATCACGACGATCGTGCTCAACGTAAACGACAAGCAGACGAGCATGGTGCTCGGAGACAAGGAAAAGCCCATGTACGGCCCCGGCTTTATCTACGACACTTGCTGCGGCATGAAGTTCAAGATCAGCCCGAAGTCTTTCTATCAGGTCAACCCTGTGCAGACAGAGCTGCTGTATAGGACTGCGATCGACATGGCTGAGCTTTCGGGAAAAGAAACTGTGCTTGATTGTTACTGCGGCGTCGGAACGATCGGAATCATCATGAGCCCTCACGTTAAAGAGGTCATTTCGGTCGAGCTCAACAAGGACGCGGTAAAAGACGCTATCCTTAATGCGAAGATAAATGAAGTGAAGAACATCACTGTTTATCAGAACGACGCGACCAGATTCATGCAGCAGATGGCCGATTCCGGCGACAAGGTCGACATCGTTTTCATGGACCCGCCCAGAGCCGGCTCCACGCCTGAGTTTATCTCATCAATGATCAGCCTGGCGCCCGCCAAGGTTGTGTATATATCCTGCAGCCCCGATTCTCTCGCGCGAGATCTGGGCCTCATCACCAAAGGTGGCTACAAAGTCAAGAAAGCCGTCCCCGTGGACATGTTTCCGTTTACCAGGGGAGTAGAGACGGTGGTTCTCTTAGCGAAAACGACCGATAAGGAAGTTTGAGCTTAGAGACGACTGTTGTTCCGGCGGCTGAGAGAACTTGGCGAAGTTTTTTATGAGCCTAGTTCGAACGTGTTACGCTGACCAGCGGGAAGCGTAACTTCGACTATCTGCGAGAGCGGAACTTCCTTGTGAAAAAGTGGTGGGACGCGATATCTATTAATTTTAAATTCAAATTTTGTGGCTGGCCGTCTGGCCAGCCGCATATCTATTCCACATAACAGCTTATGATGCTGTTATGATCGGATAATTTCCATTATTTTATATTGATTTGTGCTTTTGGACTGTTGAAATTTGTCTTTTTATGCTTTTCAACAGGCTGAAATCTGGGACTTTACCTGTTGGAATTGTTGATTTGTAAGATTTCAACAGTAAGAAATTGGGCTATACATCTGTTGGAATTTGAACTTTTATACATTCCAACAGATGAAAAGTTACAAATCATACTGTTGGAAACGTGAATATCTTGATTTTCAACAGGTTAAGGCGGGGAAAACAGCCTGTTGGAATCGCCAAAAACTGTGATATCAACAGACAAATAAAAACAAAATAGCCTGTTGAAAATATGCAAAAGATTAAATTCAGCAGACAAACAAGAGGAGGAGTTTCATGTGAGAGCAATAGGATAGTAGTACCAGACCATTTTGCTGACGCCAGCAAAATGGTCGTAATAGATGGAAAAGAAAAATATACAGGCGTTAATCAAAGAAAAGAGGAAAAATGCAGAGATTAAAAGAATTGCTGACAATTGAAGAAAAACGATTAAATAATATCAAAAAACTTGTGGATGATAGGCTTAAGGATGCACCTAGTGGAACTGTCAGAGTAACCACGGCAAATAAAAAGGTTCAATACATACAGTGTGTCGAAGATGACGATGGAGATGGATATAAGCTTTCATATATCAAGAAAGAAGATATAGCCCTTGCCTACCGCCTTGCCCAAAAGTCCTACGACCAAAAAATCCAGAAACTTGTAGACAGGAGACTTAAGCAACTAGACAAGCTCACTGAAGAATACGAAGACAATGAGATAGAAGAAATCTATAACAAGCTTCATCCAAATAGAAAGACGCTGATCAAGCCAGTAGAAATCCCGTGGGAACAACGGCTTGAAGAATGGAAGACTATTCCATATGTAGGAAAAGAGTTTGCTCCGGGCATTCCGGAAATCTATACAAAGAAGGGTGAAAGGGTTCGCTCTAAGTCAGAGAAAATCTTAGCTGATACCTTCTATGATATGGGAATTGAATATAAGTACGAGTGCCCATTGAAGCTAAAAGGTTATGGAGTCGTATACCCAGATTTTACATTCCTTAGGAAAAGAGATGGCAAGGAAATCTACTGGGAGCATGACGGAAGAATGGATGATCCGGCTTATGCGGAGAAAGCTATTCGCAAGATAAATTCATACATTGCAAATGGGATATTTCCGGGAGAACAGTTAATAATATCCTACGAATCATCCGGAGTAGTAATTAGTGACAAGATAATTAAGCAGATGATCGCGAAGTATTTATTCTGATCTGTCATTTCGTAGATGTTAGCAACATGATAAGTTCTGGGATTTTTGAATATTATCAGACATGCAGGTAGTGGAAGTAATACTTGATTGTAGTTATTGTGTATGCTGGAAAGCCTTGCTATGATTATCTTTGTTCGAAGAATGATGTAGACTAATAAAATATTGTTGGAGGTTTTTTATGTGTGGAGTATGTGAAAGAATTAAAGAAACAAAGGCTGGTGACAATCCATTTCTTGTAAAGGAACTTGAAACAGGATATGTGGTGATTGGAGATTTTCAGCACTTTAAAGGTTATACTCTTTTTCTATATAAGGATCACGCTGTGGAATTGTTTGATTTGGATGAGGAAACAAGAGCAAAGCATTTATATGAAATGACTGTTGTTGCCGAAGCTGTAAAAAATGCTTTTGGAGCTCAAAAAATGAATTACGAATGTTTGGGAAACGGTGATGGTGGTGCGCATATACACTGGCATTTATTTCCTAGAAGGGCCGGAGATTTAGGCAATTACGGAAACAATGGTAGAGGACCTGCTTGGTGGTACCCAAGGGAAGAAATGTATTCTGATAATAACAGGCCTAGTAACGAAGAACTTGAGGATATGAAAGCAAGACTCCTTGATGAATTAAATAAACTGTTGAAATAATGGCATGGAATCCTAATATTCATAGATCATTTGACACTATTGTGGCGGTCCATAAAGACTTTCCAAATAAAGTTATCGAACCCTGCGGAAATTGCAGACAGCTGCTGATAGAGTATTGCCCGGATATTAAGGTTATCCTGAATGATTATGATAATATTGGGAAAATGCTAGTCTGAAAGCTGAGCTTGAGGAATACAGTTTAACGATGTAATAAAAAACTATAGTTTGTGTACTAAACAACTAATTGATGAATTACTGGATGAAAATACTTGTATTAGGGAAGGTGTTAACATGGCATATACAATGACGCATATTTTAATTGCTGAAAAGGTTTTGGATTACATTGACTGTCCTATCGATTATTCTACATATATGGTTGGCGCAACCGCACCAGATGCAGTTCATGCTGATCCCAATTATTCTCGTGAATTAAAAGAGAAGAGCCATATTTTTGCAGAGGGCCTCAAATGGGGAGAAGTAACCAGTGAAAACGAATTAGAGGACTGGTTTGACTGCGTAAAAAAATTCTATGTTAATAATCATTCTAAGTATGATAGAGATTTTTTTCTGGGCTATATAGTTCATATTCTTACAGATATTTGCTCTTGTAGGGAGATATATGCCCCTTTTTATAATACTCTTACAAAAGACGAAATGGTTGAGAAAAAGAAGCAATTTTCCCATGAAAGCTATCTTGTGAATTATTATTTGTTCTGTGAATATTCCAAGAATAAAGATTTGATGGATATTCTTAGAAAAGGTCGTTCTTATTCAATTCCCAATGTCTATGATGATACATGTTTTGAAAACAGAATTAGTCAATTACTTGATTTTGAGTTTAAAAGCTGGGATTTAGGATCGATTGAGAATAATAGTATTGTTACGATAAAGAACACCATGGAATTACTTGAAAGTGCTCCGGAAATGATAAGACATATGCTTGTGGAGGTA
>JAFXTN010000007.1 GCA_017535785.1 Butyrivibrio sp.
GATAGTCCGTGCCATAAAAGCTACGGGACGATATGCGACATACGAGGAAGCTCTTGAAAAAGACAGCTTTGTTATTATGAGACACGATGTTGAATATTCTGTAGAGAGAGCCCATGCTCTTGCCAAGGTTGAAGAGAGTATGGACTTTAGATCCACATTCTTTTTCCAGTGGACAAACAATTCATATAACATCCTGTCCAGAAAAAACAGGGATATCCTCTCCGATATGCATGAGAGAGGACAGCATATCGGCCTTCATTTTGCACTTAACGGAATGACGGATATGAGAGTAATAAGAGAGAGGATCAAGCAGGAAATCGATATGCTCAGCAATATGCTCGGCTTTGAAATCAATTCTTTTTCAATACACAGACCGTCACCTGACGTTCTTGCAGAAAATATCAAGATTCCGGGAATTATAAATGCATATCAGGATGAGTTCTTCTCATTCGATCCCAAGGCGACTCCCGAATCTGAGCTTGAAGTTAAGTATATGTCGGATGCCAATCATATCTGGAGATACGGCTATCCCGATGAAGAGACGATAAATGCCCACAAGAAGGTGCAGATCCTTACGCATCCTTTTGCGTGGACCAAGAAGGGATATGACAATCTCGAGAATTACAAGACACTTGTAAATGAAAAGTACGTGGAACTTATTGACTCTATCGATAATGAGTGCAAGGATTTCGGCCCTCTTCGCGATAATTTCGAAAAACTACCAGTGGAGCTGTAAATATAAAGAATGTGCGGAATTTGCGGATATATATCAAAAAAGAGAATAACTGAAGAACAACTGCGTATCATGAATGATACCATGTATCACAGAGGACCTGACGACAGCGGTGTTGAGATTTACGACGGATCAAACGGTTATTCGATCGGTTTTGCTCAGAGACGTCTTTCCATAATGGATCTGTCGCCGCTCGGACATCAGCCGATGCATTCGGAAAACGGAAGGATATCTGTTGTCTACAACGGTGAGATCTATAATTACCGTGAGCTCAAGGAAGAGTTGTCTGACTATGAGTTTAAGTCAAATTGCGATACCGAGGCGATAATCGCGGCGTACCTTAAGTGGGGAATAGACATGGTGGATCATATCCACGGAATGTTTGCAATCGCACTCTATGACAGAGAGACGTCGGATATTTATCTTATAAGAGACAGAATAGGTAAGAAGCCTCTTTTTTACTGGTTTGACGGTGAAAATCTGGTTTTTGCTTCGGAGCTTAAGCCTATCATGAAATGTCCCGGATTTAAGCCCGAGATAAGAAAGCAGGTTATATCAAGATATCTTCTTCAGCAGTATATCACTGCTCCCGATACGATCTTTACCGATGTGTACAAGCTTGAAGCAGGTTCATATATCAAGTTTAGTGAAGGCAAGATCACAAAGAAGAAGTATTGGAATATAAAAGAAGTTTACAAAGAGATGGCTAAAAATCCCGTAAGAAGCTATGCGGAAGCAAAAGAGGGATTGAAAGAGAGACTTAAAAAGTCTGTTGCATCGAGAATGATAGCTGATGTTCCGCTTGGAACTTTTTTATCCGGCGGCTATGATTCATCGCTTATCACAGCAATAGCGCAGGAACATTCGGACAGACCGGTAAAGACATTCTGCATAGGCTTTGACGTTCCGAGATATAACGAGGCGGAGTATGCCAAGGAGATAGCAAAGCATCTTGGAACCGATCACACAGAGCTCTATATTTCCGAAAAAGAGATGTTTGAGCTTGTGAGCAGTATTCCTCAGTATTATGATGAACCTTTCGCGGATAATTCAGAGATTCCGTCCATGCTTGTAAGTAAACTTGCAAAGCAGGACGTTACCGTAGCTCTTTCGGGAGACGGCGGAGATGAATTTTTCTGCGGATACAATATATATGATAACGTAAGAACAGCGCAGCTTCTGGATATTCCCGGAGCTATGGTTCACAGCCTTTCGGGCATAAAGAGCGGAGACGGAACACTTCTTGATAAGATGCCATTCAGAGTAAAGGTTGTTGCAAATAACAGAGATCCGGAGACCAAGACGCAGCTTGTTTCAGAAGGATATATAAGAGCATCGCATGCCTTTATAACAGGAAATGAGGAGATGGATGTTCCGATTAGTGCAGAGCAGTATCTTTCTACAGATTACAATCTTGAAAGCAATTCCCTGCCTGTTTTGTATCCTGTTGAGAGCCTGTACGGCGTGAAAGATTTTCAGATAAGAAGGATGCTTCTTGATATGGATACATACCTTCCTGAAGACATCCTTGTAAAGATGGACAGAGCGTCCATGAAATATTCGCTTGAAGCAAGATGTCCCATAATGGACACCGATGTAATGGAGTATTCATTCAGAATACCGCATAGATTCAAGTATCATAAGGGAGATAAGAAGCATATCCTAAAAGATATCGCTTATGACTATATACCTAAGGAACTTCTTGAAAGACCTAAGACAGGATTCGGAGTTCCGATGGATGAGTGGCTTCGCGGACCGTTAAGGGAGCAGCTCCTTGATTACAGCAGTACGTCATTCCTTCGTAAACAGGATATTTTTGACGTTGATTATGTATCGAAATTTATCAACGACTATGTTGTAAAGGGAGACGGCGGACCGGCTACTGGAGCAAATTACAGTAAGATCGCGTGGTCGTTCTACATATTCCAGCAGTGGTATAATTTTCATATGATTTGATAAAAGGAGATAGAAATGACAAGAGAAGCAGTTTTTGAGAAATTAAATGAAGTATTCAGAGATGTTTTTGAGGATGATGATATCACAGTTGATGATTCAACAACATCAGCGGATGTTGACGGCTGGGATTCACTTGAGCACATCAATCTTATAAATGCCGTTGAGCAGGAATTTGATATCAAATTCAACATGGGACAGATCGTATCAATGAAGAATGTCGGTGAGATGGCAGACATAATCATCAGCAAATTACAGGGTTAATAAGATGAAAATACATCATGTCGGATATCTTGCCAAAAGCATAGACAAGACGGAGAAAAAATTTTTTGAGCTTGGATATGAGGTTGAACAGCCCACCAAGTACGATGAGATAAGGGATATTAAGATCGAATTTCTGAGAAACGGAGATTACAGAGTCGAGCTCATTGAGCCCATGGGCGAAAATTCTCCCATGTACCCGCTTCTTAAGCGCTATAAGAATACCCCTTATCATTTTTGCTATGAGGTGGATGATATGGACAAGGCTATAGAAGAGCTTGAGGGTAAGCACTACACCGTGATACATGAGCCTGCGGTCGCACCGTGCATTGACGGGAAAAAAGTGACTTTTCTTAATAATATCAGTATGGGGATAATTGAACTTGTCGAATTCTGAAAATAAAAAGCATATCGCCATGTATATAGGTTCGCTCGAAAAGGGCGGAGCGGAGAGAGTAATGTCTAATCTTGCCGATTATTTTTTTGAGCAGGGTTATAAAGTTACTCTCGTTACTACATATCTGGCGGCAAATGAATATGAAGTAAAACATGCAGCATGGAAGCGTGTTCCCGCGGGGGCACCCAATGCAGTCCATGTCGCAGATCTTGATGAAAACCCTGTGTGGGTTGACCTTGAAGGCGGAGAAAAGGGCGGTATCAGAAGAGTCTTTTCCGCACTTCTTAAAGAAGAACAGGCAGGCAGAGCGGCAAATCTAAAGAACAGATACGAGAAACTCCGTAATATCTGGAAAGAACTTAAACCCGATCTGGTTCTGAGTTTTCTTGGAAAAAACAACATAATGGCTCTTTCAACCGCGACAAGGGAAGGAATCAAAGTTGTTGTATCCGTGCGTGCCGATCCCGATATGGAATACGGTACTGTGGGGCTTAAGTCGGCCATGCTCGCGACTTTCGGAAAAGCGGCGGGAGTTGTTGTTCAGTCTAAGGGCGCAAAGGCCAAATTCCCCAAATATATTCAGAAAAAATGTATAATACTTCCAAACTCCCTCAATCCTTCTTTTATCAGGAAGCGCTATATCGGCGATCGTGAGAAGAAGATTGTAATGGTCGCAAGGATCAACAGCAACAAGAACCAGGAAATGGTTATGAGAGCGTTTAAGGATGCTGCGGGAGATGCATTTCCCGATTATTCACTTGTCTTTTACGGAGACGGGCCCGACAGCATTAAGCTTCAGAGACTTGCGTCGGAACTCGGAATAAGAAAAAGAGTTGAGTTTAAGGGAAATGTAAGCAATGTGGCGGAGCATATCGAGAAGGCTGCTCTTTTCATACTTGCATCCAACCATGAAGGTATGCCGAATTCTCTTATTGAGGCGATGTCACTGGGACTTCCCTGTATATCGACGGATTGTCCCTGCGGCGGACCGAGAGACCTTATTGATGACGGGGTAAACGGACTTCTTGTTCCCGTTGGAGACAAAGATGCTATGGCACGTGCCATTACAAAGGTACTGTCAGATAAGGAACTATCTGAGAAGCTCGGAGCAGAGGCTACCAAGATTCAGGAAATATGCAGTCCCGATGTTACCAATGCCAAGTGGAAAAAGTATTTTGATAAGATAATGGAAGGATAATAGAGGATAAGTTTTTTATGATGAAAGAACTGGAATATCCATTTGACAACAGTTACATAATGAAAAAGTCAAAGTCGATAAAGAAGGCTCTTCTTGCTGACGGTTCGGACAGGATAAAGAAAAAGATAGCGGTGCTCGGAGGCTCCACAACTCACGATATCATTAGGATTCTGGAGCTCTTTTTGCTTAACTATGATATAGAGCCTGTTTTCTATGAGTCGGAGTACGGGCAGTACTGGCAGGATGCGATGTTTCCATCGGATGAGTTAAAAGAGTTTGCGCCTGATATTATCTATATCCATACAAGCAACAGGAATATAACCGATTATCCCACACTGGATGACAGTGAGGCTGCGGTGCAGGATAAGCTAGACGGTATGTTTAAGCATTTTGAGACGATGTGGCACAATCTGCATGAACTTTATCATTGCCCGATCATCCAGAATAATTTCGAGGCGCCTTTTTACAGGCTTATGGGAAACAGGGACGGATATGACATTCACGGAAAGCTTTCGTTCATAAACAGACTGAATTTCATGTTTTCCGAATATGCAAGAAAGGCTTCGGGAGACGAAGGAAGCTTTTTTATAAATGATATAAATTATCTTTCGACTTGCTACGGTCTTGATGCGTGGTCAGATCCTCTTGCATGGCATATGTACAAGTATGCGCTCTGTATTCAGGCTATACCTACGCTGAGCTTCAATGTGGCAAATATAATCAAGTCAATTTACGGAAAGAACAAGAAGGGACTTGTTCTTGATCTTGATAATACACTGTGGGGCGGCGTTGTCGGTGACGACGGACCTGACGGAATCGAGATAGGACAGGAGACCAATTTAGGTCAGGTATATCTTGAGTTCCAGAATTATATCAAGGCTCAGAAGGAGCTCGGCATCGTACTTGCGGTTGATTCGAAGAACGATGAAGAGAATGCGCTTGCGGGACTTAATCATCCCGACGGAGCGCTTAAGCCCGATGACTTTGTATTTATAAAGGCAAACTGGGAGCCAAAGAGTGAGAATATGAAGGCAATCGCTTCAGAGCTCAATGTCCTTCCGGAGTCTCTTGTTTTTGTTGATGACAATCCGGCTGAGAGAGCAATTGTTACGGGACAGATCCCGAAGGTGAACGCACCTGAGATCGATACGCCTGAGCACTATATAAGGATTCTCGATCACTCGGGATTTTTTGAGACAACATCCATTTCTGAGGATGACAGAAAAAGAAATGAGATGTACATGGCAAACAGGAAGAGGACAGAGCTTCAGGAGAGCTTTAAGGACTACAGTGAGTATCTTAGATCTCTTGAGATGAAGGCTGTCATAGCTCCTTTTGAAAAGATGTACATTCCAAGGATTGCGCAGCTTACAAACAAGAGCAATCAGTTTAATCTTACAACAAAGAGATATACTCCCGATGATATCGAGAAGACCGCAAATGACAGCAGCAACATCACTCTTTACGGTCGTCTTGAGGATAAATTCGGAGATAACGGAATAGTTTCGCTTGTGATAGGCAAGCAGGATGGCGACGAACTTCATATCGACCTCTGGCTTATGAGCTGTAGAGTTCTTAAAAGAGATATGGAATTTGCCATGATGGATGAGCTTGCAAAGAAAGCGGGTGAAAGGGGAATAAAGACCGTTTACGGATACTATTATCCCACAGCCAAGAATAAGATGGTCAAGGACTTCTATTCACTTCAGGGATTTGATCTTGTGAAGGAAGATGAAGGGGGGAATAAGACTTATAAGCTTGACCTTACGGGATATACAAATAAAAACAACGTTATAGACGTGGAAGATTGATGAGGTTTTAGGCTGATGTGGTATCAGCGGAAAGCTTTATCAGACATCGATGGAGACATTATGTGTGGAATAGCAGGACTTATCGGGTTTAAAGGTGACCTTAAGGGAAACATCGGGAAGATGAATGACAGGATGCTTCACAGAGGCCCCGACGACGAAGGAATCTATATAAGTGAGAATGGAAAAGTGGCGCTTGGGCACAGGCGCCTTTCTATTGTGGACTTGTCAAAAAAAGGTGCTCAGCCCATGATGTCTCATTCCGGACGAAAAGTAATCGCTTATAACGGCGAGATATACAACGCATCCGTGGTAAAAGACAAGCTTATCGCGGAGGGAAAAGTTACAGAATTTAACGGCACTTCAGACACAGAGATCCTTATAGAGGCAATTGATGCCTATGGCATGGAAGAGACTTTGACCATGTGCAAGGGAATGTTCGGAATTGCCGTTTATGATATGGACAAAAACACTGTTACTTTTGCGCGTGACAGAGTCGGAGAAAAGCCTTTGTACTACGGCATGGTAGGCGGAGCTTTTGCATTTGCTTCGGATATCGGCTGTCTTCGCGTGATAGAAGGCTTTGATAATGAGATAAACACAGAGGTTCTTGATATCTATTTTACGGAAGGATATATTCCTGCGCCCTATACGATTTACAAGGGCATCTATAAGCTAGAAGCGGGATGTATCATGACTGTAAATGTCGACGATCTTTCTTCCGAGACAAAGAGTTATTTCTCGATGACGGAAACTGCCGTAAAAGGGCAGAGCAATCTTTTTAAAGGTAGCAAGGAAGAGGCGGCGGAAGAGCTTGAGAGACTTCTTAAAGAGTCTATAAAAGGACAGATGGTTGCCGATGTTCCGCTTGGAGCTTTTTTGTCAGCGGGAATAGACAGCAGTACGATCGTTGCACTTATGCAGTCGGTTGCGCCCGGCAAGGTAAGAACATTTACCGTCGGAATGGAAGATAAGAAGTTCAACGAGGCCGAGCAGGCAGGCGAGATAGCAAGGCATCTGGGAACAATTCATACCGAGGAATATATAACAGAGAAGGATGCAAAAGAAGTAATTCCGCAGCTTTCCTTTATGTTTGGTGAGCCTTTTGCGGATTCTTCACAGATTCCGACATATCTTGTTAGTAAGATGACAAGAAAGCATGTTACCGTATCGCTTTCCGGCGACGGCGGAGATGAGCTTTTTGCCGGATACAGATCATATGAATCGGTTGAGAGAGTGTGGGGGAAGGTTGGAAAGCTCCCGTACTTCATCAGAAAACCCGCATCAGTTCTTATGCTTAACAGCCCTTATTCAAAGAGTGAAGCCGGGATGGCCAAGTCTATGTACATGGGAGCCAAAGGGCCCGGAGATGTTCACAGGCTTGAGCATGAGGGGGATCCTATTGTAAAAAAGATCGCACTTAAGAACGGAGCAAAATCTCTTTCATACAAATATACCGAGATGGATACGAATCTTCTTGCAGATCCGTGTCACAATGCGATGCTTATGGATATGCTTGTTTATCATCCCGATGACATTCTTGTCAAAGTCGACAGGACGGCAATGGCGGTTTCACTTGAAACGAGAGTACCGATGCTTGACAGAGATATACTTGAATTTGCGTGGAGCCTTCCAAGGAATTACTTAAGAGAAGGGAATGTCGGAAAGCAGGTTCTTCGAAACGTGCTCTATAAGTACGTTCCCAAGGAGATGGTCAACAGGCCGAAAAAAGGTTTTTCGATTCCGATAGACAAATGGCTCCTTGATGATAAAATAAGGCAGTGGGCAGAAGCTCTTCTTGATAAAGATAAGATAAGGCAGCAGGGTATACTTGATCCCGATGTTGTAGAGAAAATCTGGACCGACTTCACACAGCGCGGAATTTACAGGATACAGATATGGTATATCCTTATGTTCCAGCAGTGGTATGAGAAAGAGTATATGATCAAGTAATAAAAGAATTATATTTAGTGGCAGGCGCCTGTTTTATAAGAAGGGTGCGTGTTATATGAAAGATTTTTTATGGGTATAACTTCGTTTTATTTTCTGTGCTTTTTTGCACTTGTGTTAATTGCATATTATACGATTCCTCTTTTGTTCAAAAAAAGAGGTCAGTGGGTGGTGCTTTTATTTGCGAGCATCATCTTCTATTTGTTTTCCGTAAATGGGAACTATGTGCAGATTGTATTTCCGCTTGCAGCCTCGTTTACGACATGGGGGCTTTTAAAGCTTTTGGCCGGGACAGAAGAAAAAGAGCTTCTAAAAAGAAGGCTGATTCTTGTTGCGGAGCTTGTTGTTCTTCTTGGAATACTTATCGTGTTTAAGTTCTATAAGTTCATAACAGGTGGCGGTATTACACCTCCTACGGGACTTTCATTCTATACTTTTATTCTTTTGGGATACTTTATTGAAGTTT
The DNA here is from genome assembly GCA_017535785.1 of Butyrivibrio sp. GTDB lineage: Bacteria > Bacillota > Clostridia > Lachnospirales > Lachnospiraceae > Butyrivibrio. The sequence goes on from JAFXTN010000007.1 coordinate 8,767, forward strand.
ATAACGGCATCGGAGTTAGAAGAGACAGTCTTCTTGAGACAACTCTCATCGGTATGTTCTTTCCGCTTGTGGTTCAAGGACCTATTATAAAAACCCGTGAACACAGTGGGCAGTTGTTTGAATATCACAAAGCTGATTTTAAGAATCTTACATTCGGAGCGCAGAGAATGCTCTGGGGCTTCTTTAAGATGCTTGTTATCTCGCAGAGACTTCACACTGTTGTTGATAAGATTTACGCCGTTGATGCAGAGTACACGGGAGCATATGTCTGGGTGGGGACTGTGTGTTTTGCTTTTGAGTTATATACGAATTTTTCGGGTGGAATAGATATTGTGATCGGTTTGTCCGAGATGCTTGGAATCATTCTTCCAGAAAACTTTACGACTCCTTTCTTTGCTAAGAACATAAGCGAGTATTGGAGAAGGTGGCACGCTACGCTCGGAATCTGGATGAAGGACAATGTCTTTTATCCGCTTCTTAGAACCAAGATGATAATGGGGCTTGGAAAGAAGCTTAAGAAAGTCTTTGGTAAAAAGAAAGGTAAGCAGCTCACTACTTACGTTGCAATGTTCATCTTATGGTTTTCTGTAGGTTTATGGCACGGAGGAAAGGCAACTTTTGTTATCGGTTCAGGTCTTTTGCACTGGGCATATATCGTGCTCGGAGAAGTGACACTTCCGTTCTTTACATGGATTTTTGAAAAGAAGATGCACATCAATCTGCAGAGTAAATTTGCAAACGGATTCAGGGTTGTGAGAACATTTTTCTTTGTATGCATCGGAGATCTGTTTTTTAGATCAAAGAGTATTCCGCATGCGCTTGGATTGCTTAAAAGAAGCGTGAGTGCGTTTAATCCGCAGATCTTTGTTGACGGTAGCTTGTTGAATCTCGGACTTACTATTTACGAGTGGGGTGTGCTTCTTGTATCACTTGCGGTGCTCATTACGGTTTCAACTATTCAGTACAGAATGGAGCTATCGCGTGACGGTAAGATTACAGGCAGCAGATTTGAAGGATATTCAAGCATAAGAGAGTATATTGCATCCAGAAAGCTTGTGATCAGATGGCTTGTATATTTTGCACTGTTTTTCACAGTACTTTTACTTGCCGAGTACGGACCGGGATTTAATCCTGCGGATTCGATATATGATGACTTCTAAGTTTTAATAGTGCGGTTTGCATGCAATTAAGGGAAGTATTATAGGTTGTTGGTTTATAAGGATTTCAGATAAAAAACTATGAGTAAGAAACAGATATTTAAGATAATAATTTTCATAGTGGCGGTTATGTGGCTTATCCCTCATATCACTTACTGTATCAGAACCCCCAGTGATGCGAAGGATAGGTTTGTCGGTTTTTATGCGGAAAAAAAGAATACGATAGATGCTGTTGTTATCGGTTCAAGTCCTGTTCCTTATTGTATTGCTACACCAAGAATCTACGGGGATATGGGGATAACCATGTATCCTCTTTCTACAAATATGCAAAGACCTGTTGCGGCAAAGTATCTTGTGGAAGAGACTCTTAAGACGCAGGATCCGGATCTTTTTATCTTTGAGATGAAGATGTGGCAGGCAGAGGATGAGCAACTTATAAATGCAGATAAAGATAAGCACATGGGTCACACAAGGGAAGTTACGGATAATATGAAGTATTCTCTTAACAGGATTCGCGCCATCAATGCGATGGTAAATGAAGATTATGCAGATGATGCAGAAGATTCTGAGAATGATGAAGAAGATGCAGAGAATGATGAAGATAATGCAGAGAATGCTGTGAGTGGCGATGATGGCAAAGTTAATGAGGATATGAAACGCATTAACTTTTACTTTGATATTTTTAAGTATCATTCAAATTGGAAGACACTTGTAATGTGGAGCCAGCTACGTACGTTTTTTTATGAGTATCCTGATGATCTGAAAGGTTTTACGCCTTCCGATGAAGTAGGACCTGCTGAAAAAGGAAATTTCAGCAGCGTTACCGGTGTGGAGAAGATGCCTGCAGAGCAGGAGGAGTATCTGGCGGATCTTATTTCATGTCTTAATAAGCATAATAAGGATGCGCTCTTTATTATCACTCCGTTTACCGTAAGCGAAGAGGAGCAAAAGAAAATCAATTATATCGGTGAGTATGTAACCGAAAGAGGATACAAGTTCCTCGATATGAACAAGCATCTTGATGAAATCGGTTTTGATGAGGCTACCGATTACAAAGACGGCGGAACTCATACAAATATTGTCGGCGCCGATAAGGTGACCGTGTGGTTTGAAGAGTATCTTTCGGAATATTATGTTAAGCCCGGAATCCTCGGTAAGCACGACAGAAGACACGGCCGTGAGTACAATTCTTGGAAGAAGTCCTACGACCTCTGGATGGAAGAACTCTCCAAAGGCGAAGAGAAGATTCGTGAGAGAATCGCGAACGGAGATTTCTGGCAGCCTGAAGGGAATGAAGATGCGGAAGAATGATAGTGTAATTGTAACCGTTATACATGGGCTAAATGATGCATAAAAAATGAATCCCATGAAACAAATTACGTCCCTTTCAAGATAGACCGAAAGGGACGTAATTCATTAGCTGTTATTATCAAAATTATTTTTTAGATTGCTCATACTCCTTGAGCTTTGCCTTGAGAGTTTCTATTTCAAGATTCTTATCAGCGATAGTGGCATCTCTGGCGGCAATGGTAGCTTTGTTATCGGCAATAGTGGCATCTCTGGAGGCAATGATAGCTTTGTTATCAGCAATGGTGGCATCTTTTTTTGAGATTTCCTGTTCGAACTTCTCTGCTGCATCTGTGTATCCGGCAGTATATTGAGAGTTCATCTGTTCTCTGTAACGACGCTGACCTTCGAGAAGGTCTTTTGCGCGGTTGTCGTAATTAAGTTCAAAGATCAAGTTGCCCACCTCCTTTATATCGGGATGATCCTTTGCCAGAGCCTTAAATTCTTCCCAAGTTGTTGCATTGAAAAGATTTGCCCAAAAGACAAGGTTGTTGCTGATATCTTCTTCTGTCGCAATATCAATGTGGTTTAATTGTAGCACATTTATACCGAATTTATCAGTGTATAAATCGTGGCTTTTCAGATTGGTAAGACGATATTTGGAATAAAATTCCTCTGTAGCATTTGGAAGAAGCTTTTGATCGGTGATGCAAAACAGTGTGGTTGGCTTTATAAGAGAATAGTCTTCTCCGCTGCCGATGTTGTCATATGCGCGGCAAAGATACAGTATTGAACGTGAAGTCCAGTATTTATCAGGATATACTTGAAGCTCAATGTTAAGAATTTCATCGTTGTTTAGAGTGAGCTTGATATCCATGATGGTTTCTTTACCTGTACTGTTAAGGTCGATTGGGTTAGTGACTAGCAGCTTTTTGACATCGTTCGGAGTGATTCCTTTAAGAGCACAGACGAGCCCCATAAGCGCCTTTTCAGATTTTTGCATGACGTAGTGGAACATCATGTCGCTCATGAGCGTGAATTCAATTTCTCCTGTTGCCGTTTCGTAGGTTAAATTTTTTGATTTACCGTTTACTTCGGTCATTTAGATAATTCCTTTCAGATTAAAATAGAATAGGCAGTATGCCCTGTTGCCGGCATTGAATGGCTGTTGAAAAGCCGCCGACTGAATAATGATATCAGATAAATCTTAAGAAATTGAGCTGCCCCCAAAATGTTAGACTTATAAGCGTAGCAGTATTATGGCTGCTACGCTTATTTTTTATGCAGCCAGAAGGTTGAGCCTATATTGCACAGGGCTCAGCCATCCTAGTTTCTCTTTTATTCGTTTTTCGTTGTA